>NZ_CP072308.1:0-1200000 GCF_017726655.1 Agrobacterium tumefaciens | reverse complement strand
TGGAATATGTGCTGGAAGAGGGTAACAACAAGGACTGGTTCAACGACGAACACATCGTGCTGGGCTCGGTGGCCATGGCCATCGGTGCTGTCGTGTTTTTCTGGCGCGCCTTCAAGGTGGAATTCCCCGTGGTTGACATCCGCGCCTTTGCGGACCGCAACTTCTCGATCGGCTCGCTCTTCTCCTTCGTCATGGGCATAGGCCTTTATGGCCTGACCTATCTCTACCCGCTCTATCTCGGCCGGGTGAGGGGATATGATGCGCTGATGATCGGCGAGACCATGTTCGTGTCCGGTCTTGCCATGTTCTTCACCGCGCCGATTGCCGGCAAGGTTTCCACAAAGCTCGATCCCCGCGTCATGATGGCCATCGGCTTCATCAGCTTCGGTTGCGGCACCTGGATCATGACGCATGTGACGACGGACTGGGATTTCTACGAGCTGCTGATCCCGCAGATCCTGCGCGGTTTCGGGCTGATGATGTGCATGGTGCCGATCAACAACATCGCGCTCGGCACGCTGCCGCCCGCGCGTATCCGCAATGCGTCCGGCCTGTTCAACCTTACCCGTAACCTCGGCGGCGCCGTCGGCCTTGCCGTCATCAACACCATGCTGTCGCAGCGCACGGATGACCATTATGTGCGGCTGGCCGAACATATCAGCTATTCCAACCCGAAGGCGCTGGAATGGCTGAACAGTGTCGGCGCCAACTATGATTCCTATGGGCTGGATGGTGCCTCCGTCGCGGTCAAGAAAATGGTCGGCATGGTCTCGCAGCAGGCCTGGATATTGGCCTTCGCCGATGTTTTCTTCGCGCTGACGATTTTGTTCGGCAGCCTGATCTTCATGACGATCCTGATCCAGAAACCCAAGGCAGCGCCGCCACCAGACGCGGCGCACTGATAAAATCCCCTCCCATCCACCGCAGAGCTGGGGCCGTTGGAAACAACGGCCCCTTTTTTCTGCCTGTTGGCTCAATGGGGCGAGCGGTTGCCGCGTGTTTCTTCTCCCCCTCGGGGAGAAGAAACACGCGGCAACGCGGGCGAGAGAACACCGACGGATCGCCGTCTTGCATCGAAATATGAGGTACGTACATCATTTTTCGATTTACGACGGCGGCAAAGCTGGATATGCAAGGTGAGGGAGGAGCCATGAAGCCGACAGTTCACGATATCGCCGAACGGGCGGGCGTCAGCCTTGCCACGATTGATCGGGTGCTGAACATGCGCCCAGGCGTGCATGCGGCCACCCGGGCACGGGTGGAAGCGGCCATTGCCGAACTGGGTTACGTGCGCGATATCGCGGCCGCCAACCTGGCAAAGAGCCGTAATTATTCGATGGTCTTCATCCTGCCCGGCAATGATAACTCCTTCATGGCGACGCTGCGCGCCGAGGTGCGGGCCGCCGCGAGCCGTTCGCATCTGGAGCGCACGGCAATACGCGTCATAGAGGTCCCGCCCTTCAATGCATCGGCGCTGACGGAGGCGCTTGAGGTGGCCCGGCGGGAGAAGCCGTCGGGTGTGGCTTTCGTCGCCACCGATTCTGAAGATGTGGCCGAGGCTGCGGACCGGCTCGCCGATGATGGCATTGCCACGGTGACGCTGGTGTCGGACCTGTCGGGGTCGCGCCGCGACCATTATGCCGGTGTCGATAACGTCGCGGCCGGGCGCACGGCGGCAAGCCTGATGGGGCGTTTCCTTTCAGGGCGCGTCGGCGATGTCGCCGTTGTTGCGGGCTCCATGCTGGTGCGTGACCACCGCGAGCGTCTGGAAGGGTTTCGCACCGTCATCGAAAACGAATTTCCGCAGGTGCGGCTGCTGCCGGTTCTTGAGGGCAGGGATGATCCGCTCACCGTTGAGACGCTGGTGCGCGAGGCGCTTGGCAATCCGAACCTCTGCGGCATTTACAGCCTCGGTGCCGGTAATCGAGGCCTCATTAAGGCGCTTGGCGCCGCCGATGGTGAAAGACCACTTTCCGTCATCGCCCATGAACTCACGGAAAACACTGCCAGTGCGCTGCGGCAGGGGCTGCTCGATGCCGTGCTCAACCAGGATGCCGGCCACGAGGTGCGTAGCGCCATCCGCGTGTTGAAGGCGCGCGCTGATGGCCTGCCCGTCATCGCTGCGCAGGAACGTATCCGTATCGACATCTTCCTCAGGGACAATCTTCCCTGAATAAAACTGCTGAAAGTGGCGCATGGCGCGCCGGAATGGAGAAATACATGTATCTCGGTCTCGATCTTGGCACCTCAGGCGTCAAAGCCCTGCTGATGGACGGCGATCAGAAAATCATCGGCTCGGCCAACGGCTCGCTGGATGTTTCGCGCCCGCATCACGGCTGGTCGGAACAGGACCCCGCCGACTGGATTGCCGCGACAAAAACGGCCGTTGCCGGCCTGAAGCAGAAGTTTCCAAAAGAGCTTGCCGCGGTGAAGGGCATCGGCCTTTCCGGCCAGATGCACGGCGCGACACTTGTCGATGCCGATGGCAAGGTGCTGCGCCCCTGCATCCTGTGGAACGACACGCGTTCCCACGCTGAAGCTGCCGCACTCGACGCCGATCCGCGTTTCCGAAAGATAACCGGCAATATCGTCTTCCCCGGCTTTACCGCGCCGAAGCTTGCCTGGGTGGCGAAGAACGAACCCGAGATCTTCGCGAAAGTGGCCAAGGTACTGCTGCCGAAGGATTATCTGCGTCTCTGGCTGACCGGCGAATATATCTCGGAAATGTCCGACTCCGCCGGCACCTCATGGCTCGACACCGGTGCACGCAAATGGTCTTCCGAGCTGCTTGCCGCGACGGGACTCGATGAAAAGCATATGCCGTCTCTGGTGGAAGGCACGGATGAGGCGGGCGTTCTGCGCGCCGAACTCGCGTCCGAATGGGGCATTACCGGCCGCGCCGTGGTTGCCGGTGGGGCGGGCGACAATGCGGCCTCCGCCTGCGGCATGGGCACGGTGAAGGAAGGCCACGCCTTCGTCTCGCTCGGCACATCCGGCGTGCTTTTCGCCGCCAATGCCTCCTATCTGCCGAAGCCGGAAAGCGCCGTGCATGCTTTCTGCCACGCGCTGCCTAACACCTGGCACCAGATGGGCGTCATTCTCTCCGCCACGGATGCGCTGAATTGGTATTCGCGCCTGACAGGCCAATCCGCCGCCGATCTGACCGGCGAACTGGGCGAAACGCTGCTTGCCCCGACCGGCGTCACCTTCGCGCCCTATCTTTCCGGCGAGCGCACACCTCACAACGACGCCGCCATCCGCGGATCCTTCATCGGCCTATCGCATGAAAGCGACCGCAAGGCGCTGACGCAGGCCGTGCTTGAGGGTGTGACCTTCGCGATCAGGGACAATCTCGAAGCACTGAAATCCGCCGGCACCTCAATTTCCCGCGTCACCGCCATCGGCGGTGGCTCGCGTTCGGCCTATTGGCTGGCCTCGATCGCCACGTCGCTTGGTGTGCCCGTCGATATTCCGGCGGAAGGCGATTTCGGTGCGGCCTTCGGTGCTGCCCGCCTTGGCCTGATTGCCGCAACCGGGGCTGATCCGGTGGCGGTGTGCTCGCAGCCGGAAACGGCGCGGACGATTGAGCCTGTGGCTGATCTGGCCGGTGCCTATGAGGAGGCTTATCGGAGGTACCATGCGCTTTATCCGGCTATCCGGGCGCTTTCGCAGTGAGGTGTCGAGGGTGCGGTTTTCCCCCCTCTGTCCTGCCGGACAGAGGGGGGTAAGCGGCAAACGCTGACCTTAATTTTTAAACATCATCCAAACCCACCCCAAGAGGAGGAACCACCCAATGAGCACAGGCTTCTTCGGCGATATCGCCAAGATCAAATATGAAGGCCCCGATAGCACCAATCCGCTGGCCTTCCGCCATTACAACCCTGACGAAATCGTCGCCGGCAAGCGCATGGAAGATCACTTGCGTTTTGCGGTTGCCTATTGGCACACCTTCACCTGGCCGGGTGGTGACCCCTTCGGTGGCCAGACTTTCGAGCGCCCGTGGTTCGAAGACAGCATGCAGGCCGCGAAACTGAAAGCGGACGTGGCCTTCGAATTTTTCTCGCTGCTCGGTTCGCCGTTCTATTGCTTCCATGATGCCGACGTACGGCCGGAAGGCAAAAACTTCGCCGAAAACACCAGGAACCTCAACGAGATCGTTGATTATTTCGCGCAGAAGCAGGCCGATACCGGCGTGAAGCTGCTGTGGGGCACGGCCAACCTCTTCTCTAACCGCCGCTTCATGTCGGGTGCTGCAACCAATCCGGACCCGGATGTTTTCGCTTTCTCCGCCGCAACGGTGAAGACCTGCATGGACGCCACCAAGAAGCTTGGCGGCGCGAACTACGTTCTGTGGGGCGGCCGCGAAGGTTACGAGACCCTGCTCAACACCGATCTTTCCCGCGAGCTCGACCAGCTTGGCCGCTTCCTCAATCTGGTGGTGGAATATAAATACAAGATCGGTTTCGAAGGTACGATCCTGATCGAGCCGAAGCCGCAGGAGCCGACCAAGCACCAGTACGACTATGACGTCGCCACCGTTTATGCCTTCCTGCAGAAGAACGGTCTCGACAAGGAAGTGAAGGTCAATATCGAGCAGGGCCACGCCATCCTCGCCGGCCATTCCTTTGAGCATGAGCTCGCCATGGCCAACGCCTTCGGCATTTTCGGCTCCATCGACATGAACCGCAACGATTACCAGTCCGGTTGGGATACCGACCAGTTCCCCAACAACGTGCCGGAAATGGCGCTCGCCTATTATCATGTTCTCGCCGGTGGCGGCTTCAAGAATGGCGGCACCAACTTCGATTCCAAGCTGCGCCGCCAGTCGCTCGATCCGCAGGACCTGCTGATCGGCCATATCGGCGGCATGGATTGCTGCGCTCGTGGCCTGAAGGCAGCGGCGAAGATGATCGAGGACGGCGCATTGTCGAAGCCGCTCAAGGAGCGCTACGCCAAGTGGGATTCGCCGGAAGCCCAGAAGATGCTGCGCGGCGAGCTGAAGCTCGACGAGATCGCGGCACTGGTCGAGCGCGAGGATATCAATCCCGAGCCGAAATCGGGTCGTCAGGAATATCTCGAAAACGTCGTCAACCGTTACGTTTAAGCATAACGTTCCAAGCTAGTGTGGGGCGGCGGATCTGGCCGCCGCTCCCGTTTTTTCCGTCGCGAAATGTTTCTACCATTTGCAGGTTTTGAGCTTGATCGCGAAGTCCTTTACTTCCTGTACGAAATCTCCTCCGCCTGAGACAATCTCCAGTTCGAAATCGGCGAGTTCTTCTCCGGCGGTTGCCTGTTTCACCACAGCACCCAGATCCGCGAGACCGGCTTTGATCTGATCCGGCGTCAGCGAAAAACCACGCGCGGCCGCATCGGCCCCGATCGCCTCGGCAAGTTCGGCCTCGTTGGTGATATTGGCGAAGCGGGCAAGTGTTGCCGTATCTTTGCGGATCTGTGCGTAATAGGCGGCGGCCTGTGTGGTCGTCATGTCTCTGCTCCCGTTGCGATAGAGCGTTTGCGGTGAAGGAAGGTTCAGCGGAAACGCTCTCATTCCATGTTTTCATGAATGCCAGGCGCAAGAGCGTGATGCGCTCCTGCGCCTGGGTTCAGGCAATCTGCGGCACTGGAGGTTCCGCTGGCCAACTCCATATTCGGCGACAAAAACACTTTGTGACAGGCTGATGAGCTATGCTGGAGCCTCCAGGCGCTATGCATTCAAAGTCATCGTCGTCGGCACCGATGCGGTGGAGACCGTGCCGCCAGTTTTTCGATCCGCAGGACCTGCCGATCGGCATATCGGCGGCATGGATTGTGCGCGCGCTCTCAAGGCAGCGGCGAAGATGATCGAGGACGGCGCATTGTCGAAGCCGCTCAAGGAGCGCTCCGCCAAGTGGGATTTGCCGGAAGCCCGGAAGATGCTGCGCGGCGAGCTGAAGCTCGATGAGATCGCGGCACGGGTCGAGCGCGAGGATATCAATCCCGAGCCGAAATACGGTCGTCAGGAATATCTCGAAAACGTCGTCAACCGTTACGTTTGACATCGACGAGAGGGCAGCGTCAGCGCTGCCCTCTTAGGCATCGGCGAAGGGTTCCCTGCAGGCGGGCCCTTTACCGGCGGAATGGTTCGACATGTCCACATCCGCGCCCGTTTTTCGGCGGCATGGCGCCGGGATTTGCGCTAGCATTCTTCCATGATGCTGTTCAAACGCCCCAACACCGAAACGCTTTACGCTGCCCTCGTGGCCAAGGACCCCGCCTATGAAGGCGTGGCTTATGTCTGCGTGACGTCCACCAAAATCTTCTGCCGCTTCACCTGCACGGCGCGCAAACCGAAAATCGAGAATTGCCGCTTTCGGGAAACCATCGCCGAATGCCTTGAAGCGGGTTTCCGGCCCTGCAAGCGTTGCAAGCCGATGTTGTCCTACGGCGCGGCCGACGAGACGGTCGCCTCGCTGCTGGCGGCGCTTGAGGAAGACCCGGCGCGGCGCTGGAGAGAGGATGATATCGTGGCGCTCGGCCATGATCCATCGACGGTCCGGCGCGCCTTCAAGCGCCGTTTCGGCATGAGCTTTCTGGAAATCGCCCGCTTGAGGCGGCTTGGCGATGCCGCTGAGAGCATTGCCTCCGGCGAAGCGGTGATTGGTGCGCAGATCGATGCCGGATACGAATCCGGCAGCGGTTTTCGCGCGGCCATCAACCAGTTCTTCGGGACCTCGCCAGCTGCCATGAAAGGTAAGGGCTTCCTTAAGGGCGCCTGGATCGACACGCCTGTTGGCCCGATGCTTGCCGTTGCCGACGATCACGCCCTGCATCTGCTTGAATTTGCCGACCGGCCGGCACTGCCCGCCGAACTGAAACGGCTGAAGACGCGCACCGGCGCGGACATGGTGCTTGGCCGCACGGCCGTGACCGAAACGATCGAAGCAGAACTTGAGGCATATTTCGCGGGCCGCTCTGCGAATTTCGAAACCCGGCTCGCCGGCCACGGCACGGCTTTCGAGCGCGATGTCTGGCGGAACCTGCGGGCCATTCCAGTGGGCAGGATCGTCAGCTACTCCTCGCTCGCAACATCCATGGAAAAGCCGTCGGCCGTGCGTGCCGTCGCCCGCGCCAACGGCGCAAACCAGATCGCCATCGTCATTCCCTGCCACCGTGTGATCGGCGCCGATGGCAGCCTGACCGGCTATGGCGGCGGGCTGTGGCGCAAGAGGTGGCTGATCGAGCATGAGCGACGCATGGCCGAGCGGCTGGCGCGGGAAATGCCGCTTGCTTCGTGAGCGGGCTGGGTGTTGGCCAAGGGCCGCCCTTTGATACCCGGCGAGGGGGTAAACCACTCGCCAACGCCGGTAATTGAAAACCAGCATTCAATCCGGCAGGTTCGGCACCACCTTGCGCGACGGGAACAGCTCGCGCGTCACCGTCATGGCAATGAGCGATAGCGGCAGGGCAAGCATTGCGCCGGCTGCGCCCCACATCCACGTCCAGAAGATGATCATGACGAAAACGAGGAAGGGATTGATCTCCATGTTGCGGCCAACGACCGCCGGGAAGGCAAGATTTTCCATCAACAGGTGAATGGTGAAAAACACGCCCGCCGGCAGCAGTGCAAGGATCATGTTGTCATGGGTGATGATGCCCGCGACGGTGAGCGATATGGTCATCAATGTAATGCCGAGAAAAGGGATAAAGCTCGAAAGAAAGGCAAACAGCCCCCAGAGAAGCGGCATGGCGAGACCGCCGAAATAGGCGATGACGATCATTGTGACGCCCAGTGCGGCGTAGATGAGGCTAGCCGTCGCGAAATAGGTGCCCAGCACCTTTTCCACCGAGCCGATGATGCGAATCGTTCTCAGCCTTTGATGGCGTGCCGGAAACGCCATGATGAGAGCCTTGCGCAGGCGCAGGCGGCTGTAGAGAAACATCAGCAGCGCCGCAAGGAAGATGAGGCCCTGAACAATCGCAGGTGTCACGTTTGCGCCAAGCAGGGAGATGATTTCACCGCTCCGCGACAGCAGAGATTCCATCGACATCGAGCCCATGCTGAAGGTGGCGGCGGATATATTCAGCCAACGAAAATTTTCGACGTAGGGCAGGAAGCGATCGATGCTGCGCTCGATCAGGGCGGGGCCCTCCGTTGCCAGTTGCGAGACCGGATCGATCAGCGAATTCACCACGAAGAAGATGACGGCGGCAACTAGGCTCGACAGGATGATGGCGACGCCTGCGCCGGGAATGCCGTAGGAGGCCAGTTTTTCGGCCGAGATGCCGAGGATCATGCCAACGACAACAGCCATGACGACGGGCATGAGGATCATCGACAATTCATGGATGACCGCCATGGACATGATCAGGAAAATGCCGATGACCGACCAGGCAACAAAAACGTCGAGCGCCTCGCGGCCCAGCGGCTGCTGGCTGCGCGCATCGTCCCGTTGCGACACCGATGCCGGTGTCGCGAGAGGATCAGCGTGGTCTGCGATCAAGGTCGCAGGGCCGGCGTGATCCGGTTTGGCATTCTCATTCATCGGACTATCCCCCAATAAGGCGATTAACGTCCGAGAAATCCGGCGGTTCCGGGGCTGCGCAAATTTCGGCGGCCCCGCTGTCTAGCCTTGTGCAGATAGCTTCAGGCCGATGCCCCAGGGGTCTTTCACGACGATCCCGTCACTTTGCCTTTCCGTGGCAATTTCAAGTCGGTCGAGCGCGGAAATTGCCTTTTCGAGCGCGGCCGGTTCGTTGAATTTCAGCGAGTAGCCGAAAAGGCCGGTCATGTTGTCCTTGCGGGCCACGGCACCGCGGCTGTTCCAGATATTGGCGGCAACGTGGTGGTGGTAGGCGCCCGACCCGAAGAAACTCGCGCCCGGATAACGCGCCATGATCTTCAGCCCCAGCACATCCTGATAAAATTCATCCGCCTGCGGAATATTACCGACCTGCAGATGGATGTGGCCGATGGCGGTTCCATCCGCAGCACCCGTGAAGGCCGTCTTCGGCGCGCTGTCGTAAAGCGCCTGAAGGTTGAGGCCGAGTGTCGCCATCTCCACGGTGCCGTCGGGCTGGTAGGTCCATTCGTCAGGGGAACGATCGCGATAGACCTCGATGCCGTTGCCTTCGGGGTCGGCGAGATAGATCGCCTCGCTGACCAGATGATCGGAGGCGCCCTGGAGCTGGATATTGTTATGGGCGGCATGCGCCAGCCAGTGGGCGAGATCGTTCCGGCTCGGCATCAGGAAGGCGGTGTGGAACAGCCCGGCAGCGTTGCGCGGCGCGCGTTCCGCCGAGGTAGAGGTGGAGAGGGTCAGCAGCGGCTGGCCGCCGACACCAAGCACTTCGCCGCTCGCATTCTTTTCCAGGACCGAGAGTCCGATGATCTTCTGGTAGAAGTCCGAAACACGCCGCAGATCGTGAACGACGAGGTGCGCCTGACCGACATAAGCTGGCCGCGTCAGGGCGAATTGTTTGATTTCACTCATCTTGATCTCCATATTGAATCCGACGCTCCGTCGGGGCGGATCGGTGGCCGAAGGATCGGCCGACGCCGCTTTGCGGCGTTTGTCGAAGGTGAATATGGGCTGCTCTCGTCGTTCAGAAAAGATCGCCTGCAGACGATTGACTGTCCACTATTTGTTGACAATGAAACTCTTCGGCCTCTTGCGGCTTTGACTTCGATCAAGGCAAAGGCCGCGCTGGCGGGGAATGATGAGCGAGACGGAAATAACGGATCAAGCCACAGGAGACAGCCATGTACAAGAAGATCATCGTACCGGTAGACCTCAGCGCCACCGACAAGGGAGAAAAAATCCTCGAAAAGGCCAAGGCGTTGCTGGACCCGGACGGCGAGATCGTTCTCATCAATGTTGTCGAGGAGCTGCCGGGTTACATGGCAATCGATCTGCCTGTGGACCTCATCGAAAATGCCATCAAGGACGCCAAGGCGAAACTCGCCGACCTCAAGGCTAGAAGCGGTTTCAGGGGTAGCCATGAAATCAGAAGCGGTGCGCCCGCGCGGGAAATCATCGCCGCTGCCGAGGAGCACAAGGCTGACCTGATCATCATCGCCTCGCACACGCCTGACTTTACCAACTACTTCATCGGTGCAACGGCCGACCGCGTGGTGCGTCACGCCAAATGCTCGGTGCTGGTGGATCGATAGGCCTGACGTTTCAGAGGGGGCGGGCAGGGTTACAGCCCCCAGGCATTCCCAGGAAAAGTAAAATCCGGTTTTCCGTCCGGAAATGCGACAAACGAGAAGATGGGCTGGAGGAAAGATCATGAATGTCGACAGTTACGAGAAAATCCTGCGGGATCGTCAGCGCGAGCTTTACCGCCGCCTGCATAAGATCGAGGCCGACTTCGAAGAGCCGCGCAATCCCGACGATGACGATCGCGCAACCGAACGCAGCAATGACGAGGTGCTGGACGAGATGGGACAAGCGGGTCAGGACGAGCTGCGCGCGATCGACGCTGCCCTAGACCGCATCGCGAACGGCACCTTCGGCATCTGTGTCAAATGCGGCAAGCGGATTTCGGAGGATCGGCTAAAGGCGGTGCCCTATACGCCGTTTTGCCAGGAATGCGCTGCGGCGCTGTGAGGGGTGAACGACCTTTCCTCCGTCATGCCGGACCTGATCCGGCATCCAGCCGAGGCGCGTCTGCGCGGCGAGAAGTTCTTTCAGCCCAAGGACTTGGGCTGGCTGGATACCGGCTCAGGGCCAGTATGACGGTGTGTAGGTACGACAACCTGAAAAACTCATCCTTATCGCCAGGGAACGTCGCCTGCCTCCAACCTCTCCTTTCGCAACAGCCTCGAACGCAATTTGATCGGCGTTAACCGCCCGCTGTCTTGTTCCTGTCTAATATTGCCGTCATGCTTCCCTCAAAGCACGCGGACAGGAATGAGAAATGAGCGAGATGTGGCGGTTTGGGCGCCAGTATGATTTTCACGAGATTGTCGCCGATGGCATCGTCCATGGGGTCGGCATCGTCTTTGCGCTGATCGGCGCGACCGCGCTGATCTTCTATGCGATGACATGGGGCAGCATCAGTGCGATTGCCGCCGCGTGGATCTATGGTCTCGGTCTCGTTGCCTGCCTCTCCGTGTCCTTCACCTACAATATCTGGCCTCACTCCAACGTAAAATGGTTCCTGCGCCGCCTCGACCATTCGGCCATCTTCATCCTCATCGCGGCAACCTATACGCCGTTCTTGATGCGCGGCATCCACGATCCCCTGATTGCCGTCATGCTGGGGCTGATCTGGCTTGCCGCCATCTGCGGCATCCTGCTCAAATGCCTGTTTCCCGGCCGATATGACCGTGTCGCGATTGGCCTTTATCTCGCCATGGGCTGGAGCGGCGTCATGGTTGTCGGCCCTCTGTCGTCGCATCTCGCCCCGCTCACGCTGTGGCTGATCGTCGCCGGCGGCGTTATCTATTCGCTCGGTGTCATCTTCCATGTGTGGGAGAAGCTGCGTTTCCAGAATGCCATCTGGCACGCCTTCGTGGTCGCGGCCGCTGCGGTTCATTATGTTGCTGTCGTCACCGCCTTCAGCCTCGTTCCGCTCGCATCCTGACGCGGCGCACTGGACATCGCTCCGTTTCATCGCTTAAGGCTCGTCGCAGGAGCTGCCGCCTTTCCGCGTCCGCTCGTTCAGAACGATGAGGCAAAGCACTATGACCGTGGAACTGCGCGATGCGACCGTTGATGACCTCTGCGGGATCATGGAGATTTACAACGACGCCGTGGTGAATACGACGGCGATCTGGAACGAGGTCGTGGTCGATCTGGACAACCGCAAGGAATGGTTTTCCGCCCGCAAATCACGCGGATTTCCCGTCATCGTCGCCATTCTCGAGGGCAAGGTTGCCGGCTATGCTTCCTATGGCGACTGGCGCGCCTTTGACGGTTATCGCCACACCCGCGAAAATTCGGTCTATGTGCATAAGGACGCGCGTGGCCATGGCATTGGCAAGCGGCTGATGCGGGCGTTGATCGATCATGCCGCCGGTAACGACGTGCATGTCCTGATCGCCGCCATCGAATCGGAAAACACCGCCTCGATCCGCCTGCATGAAAGTCTGGGCTTCACCGTTGCGGGCCGGTTTTCAGAGGTGGGCACCAAGTTTGGCCGCTGGCTGGATCTGACGTGCATGGAACTGAAGCTGGGGTGAACGCCATCTGTGGAACGGGCGATGGCCGCTTGTTTCTGCTCCCCACCGGGGAGAAGAAACTCGCGGCACGGTCTTGCCACTCAAACCGGCTCGAACACCATCGAATGGCCGTTGATGCAGTAGCGAAGACCTGTGGGCGGCGGGCCGTCGGGGAAGACGTGGCCGAGGTGGCCGCCGCAATTGGCGCAGCGGATTTCCGTGCGCACCATGCCATGGCTCGCATCGCGATGTTCGGTCACGGCACCCGGCTTCACCGGCTCGAAATAGCTCGGCCAGCCGCAACCGGCGTCGAATTTTGTATCGGAGAGGAAAAGCGGCTCGTCGCATGCGGCGCAGCGATAGAGGCCCTTCTGGAATGTATCCCAATAGGGACCGGTGAAGGCGCGCTCCGTGCCGTGTTCGCGCAGGATGCGATATTGTTCCGGCGTCAGCTGCTCACGCCATTCGGCATCGGTCTTGTTCACTTTGGGGGATGTCAGATCGCTCATGGAATGATCCTTTCTGTTCCCGCCTCAAATAATCATCGCTGAGGCGAATTGAAAGGGGAGGCGGGTCATAACGCTTTCGTTATGAAGCGGACGGACCGATTTCGGTTGAGATGCCCGTATCTATGCCTTAACTGAAAAACGAATTTAAGAAGACTGCCGCTTGAGTGGCGCGGGGATGGGGGACATCCCGGGAGATGTGAATGACACCAGATGTCACGCCGCTGACATTCCTGTCGCTGTTTTTGCCGTTCCTGGCAGCGCTTGCCGCGCCTGCACTGGTGAAACGGTTCGGTCATAACGCGGCCTGGATCATCGCCATCGCGCCGGCTTTGGCGTTCCTCCATTTTGCGCGGATGCTGCCGGAGGTCGCAGCTGGTGGCGTGGTGACGGGCGGTTACGCCTGGGTGCCGAGTTTCAATCTCAGCTTCTCCTGGTTCATCGACGGCCTGTCGCTCACCTTTGCGTTGCTGATCACGGGCATCGGCATGCTGGTCGTCCTTTATGCGGGCGGCTACATGAAAGGCCACCCGCAGCAGGGCCGTTTCCTGTCCTTCCTGCTGCTCTTCATGGGGGCAATGCTCGGCGTCGTCGTCTCAGACAGCCTGCTGATGCTCTTCGTTTTCTGGGAGCTCACCTCCATCACATCCTTCCTGCTGATCGGGTTCGATCATGAGCGGGCCGCCTCGCGCCGCGCCGCGCTACAGGCGCTGGTGGTGACCGGCGGCGGTGGTCTGCTGCTGCTTGCCGGGCTGATCTTCATCTGGGACATCAGCGGTATCACGCAATTGTCGATGCTGGTACGCGGCGGCGATGTGCTGCGCGACAGCCCGTTTTATCTGGCGGCTCTGCTTCTGGTTCTCGGCGGCGCCTTTACCAAATCCGCGCAGTTTCCCTTCCATTTCTGGCTGCCCAACGCCATGGAAGCGCCAACGCCTGTCTCGGCCTATCTGCATTCGGCGACCATGGTGAAGGCCGGCGTTTATCTGCTGATGCGCCTCAACCCGGTTCTCGGCGATACCGCCGCCTGGCAGATCCTGCTGCCGTTTTTCGGCGGGCTGACGATGCTCACAGGCGCGCTGCTCGCCGTGCGCCAGACAGACCTGAAGCTGATGCTTGCCTATACCACGGTGTCGTCGCTCGGCCTCCTGGTCATGCTCACGGGCTTCGGGTCTGCTCACGCCATAGAGGCGGCGGTGCTTTATCTTGTCGCGCATTCCCTGTTCAAGGGCGCGCTGTTCATGGTCGCCGGCATTATCGATCACGAGACCGGCACGCGTGACGTGACGAAGCTCGGTGGCCTGCGAAAAGCCATGCCGATCACCTTTGCAGCAGCGCTGGCGGCGGCGATTTCCATGGCTGGCCTGCCCCCTTTCTTCGGCTTCCTCGCCAAGGAGGAGATTTATTATGCGCTGGCGCATGCCAATCCGCGCGCCGTGCTGTTTACCGGGATTGCTCTCATCGGCAACGCGCTGATGTTCGCCGTCGCCTTTGCCGTCGCGCTGAAACCCTTCCTTGGCAAGCCGGTCAAAACCCCGAAACACGCCCATGAAGGCCCGGTTCTGCTGTGGCTCGGCCCGGCGCTCCTGGCGCTGAAGGGGCTGACGATCGCGCTGTTTTCCGCCGTTGCGCATTTTTACATCTCCACCCCCATGGCAAGCGCCATTGCGGGCGAGGCGCGGCCGGTGGAAATCTCGCTGATCCCGCATATCGGCGTGCCGCTTGGCCTGTCGCTGCTGACCATCGCGCTCGGCATCGTCTTTTATAACAAGCTTTCCACCCTGCGCAGCCTGATGGACCGCAGCTTCAAGGCATTGGGGGCGGGGCCGGACAGAGGCTTTGACGTCTTCATCGAAATGCTGGTGCGGATGTCGTTCCACATCACGCGGCTCATCCAGCCGGGCAGGCTAGAATTTTACGTCACCGCCACCTTCGCCGTTATCGCTGCCGTGCTGCTGGTGCCGCTGTTCCTTTATGACGAACTACCGTCCATGCCAGGGTGGCCGGGTGATATGCAAGTTTATGAGCTGACATTCATCGTCATTGCGGTGGCCGGTCTCGTTGCGGTGCTGACGGCGTCGAGCCGGCTCACGGCCATCATCGCGCTCGGCATCCAGGGCTTTGCGGTCGCCGTCATCTTCCTGCTGTTCGGCGCGCCTGATCTGTCATTCACGCAGTTCATGGTCGAGACGTTGTCGGTGGTCATCCTCACGCTGGTGATGACGCGGCTTCGCCTGTCACCGTCAGATCACCGCGGCCTTGGCCAGAAGCTGCTCGATAGCACCATCGCCATTGCCTGCGGAATAGGCTTTGCCCTGTTCCTGATGCGGGCGACGCAGGCGAGCTTCGACAACCGCCTGACCGAGTTCTACAACACCTATTCCAAGGTCATTGCCCATGGCGCCAATGTGGTCAACGTCATCATAGTCGACTTCCGCGGCACGGATACGCTCGGTGAAATCGCGGTCGTGATGATAACCGGCCTCGCCATCCTTGCGCTCATCCGCATTCGGCCGACCGCCGCCGTCAAAGGTCCGGCGAAATCCGCGAAGAAAAAGGGAGCACGCGCATGAATACGCTTATCCTGCGCACCATTGCCCCCGTTGTTACCAGTCTGATGGTGCTTTTTTCCATCTTTGTGCTGCTGCGCGGCCACAACGAGCCCGGTGGCGGCTTTATCGGCGGTTTGATCGCTGTGTCGGCACTGGCGATTTATGGCATCGCTTACGGCGTTTCGGCGGTTCGCCGGGCGATTGTGTTTCATCCGCTGGCCATTGCCGGGGCAGGGCTGCTGGCTTCGATGCTTTCGGGTTTGGTGTCGATGGCGGCTAGCGTGCCCTTCATGACAGGGCTCTGGATCTATCCGAACCTGTTGGGTGTGGAGATTCCCCTCTCCACCGTCATGTCCTTCGATATTGGCGTCTATCTTGTCGTGGTCGGCGCCATCACATCCATTGCACTTGCGCTGGAAGAAAGGGATAGCGACTGATGGAAGCGGTCTTCTCGATTCTCGTCGGCATCTTCTTTTCGGTGGCGATCTATCTGATGCTGTCGCGTCACAGCATCCGTGTGCTGCTCGGCATCGCCATTCTCGGCAATGCGGTGAACCTGCTGCTGTTCACCGCAGGCCGGTTGACGCGCGAGGTGCCGCCGATCATTCCACCGGGCCTGGACACGCTGCCCGCAGGTGCGGCCAATCCGCTGCCGCAGGCGCTTATCCTCACGGCCATCGTGATTTCCTTTTCCTTCTTCTGTTTTCTCCTGGTGCTGACCTGGCGTGCGTTTCAGGAACTGCAGACCGACGACACGGACGAAATGCGCACCGCAGAACCGGCAGGCGAGCCCTTGCCGCCGCTCGGTTATTGAGCTGCGAGGCTGAGACACCATGGCATCCTCCACCACATCGGCAGTTACCGATCTCTCCGCAGCGCTCGTCACGGCACCCGTGCCGCTCGCAGACTGGCTGATCATCCTTCCCATCGCGCTTTGCATCGGTGCGGGCGCGGTGTTGATGATGATGCGCCACGCGATCCGCCATCACGCCACGGTTGCCATCGCGGCGCTCGTCCTGCTGGTCGTGCTCGATGCCGCACTCTTGTGGAAGGTCGCGACTGGAGGCCCCTTCACCATGGTCATGGGTCGGTGGCTGCCACCCTTCGGCATTGCCTTTACCGCTGATCTCACGGGCGCACTTTTGTCGCTTGCCGCCGCCATCGTGGCGCTGGCAGGGGCGATCCATGCCGGTGCGGATATCGACGCCAGCGGCCGGCGCTATGGTTTTTATCCCTTCCTGATGCTGTTGATGGCCGGCGTGACAGGCGCTTTCCTGACCGGCGACATCTTCAACCTCTATGTCTGGTTCGAGGTGCTGCTGATCTCGTCCTTCGGCCTCATCGTGCTCGGTTCGACCCGCGAGCAGATCGACGGCGCGCTGAAATACGCCATTCTGAACCTTATTGGCACCACCTTGTTCCTGATCACGGTCGGTTATCTCTATGCCATCTTCGGCACGCTCAACATGGCCGATATCGCCCAGAAAGCGACACAGCTGCGTGGCGCCGCGCCGCTGATGACGCTTGCGAGCCTCTTCGCGCTCGCCTTTGCCATGAAAGCGGCCGCCTTCCCGGTGAATTTCTGGTTGCCGGCGTCTTACCACACGCCGCGGATTGTCGTTTCCGCGCTTTTCGGCGGCCTTCTCACCAAGGTCGGTATCTATGCCCTGCTGCGGGTCATGGTCATGCTGTTTCCGGTCGAGCGGGAAGAACTCAGCATCGTCATCGCCATCTCCGCCGCACTTACCATGGTGCTCGGCGCGATGGGCGCGCTTGCCCAGAACGATATCCGCCGCATGCTCGGCTATATCGTCATCTCGGGCATCGGCTACATGATGGCCGGCATTGCTATCGGCACGCCATCAGGCGTGTCAGGCGCGATCTTCTACGCGCTGCATTCCATGGTGCTGATGACGGCGCTTTATCTTGCCGCAGGCCACGCCGCCCGGCTTGGCGGCAGCTTTACCCTGACCAATCTCGGCGGCCTCTACCGGCAAGCCCCCTGGTTTTCGGCCTTGGTGCTGGCCCTGTTCTTTGCCGGCTCCGGCCTGCCGCCCTTTACCGGCTTCTGGCCGAAGGCCATCCTGGTCAAGTCCGCCATCGACATCGGCGCTTGGTGGCTCGCCGCCGCCATCCTTGTCTCCGGCTTCATCGCGACAATCGCTTTCGGGCGGGTCTTCCTTCTGTGTTTCTGGCGTCCGGCTCCGGCCATTGCCGGCAAGACCTCCGGCCAGCCGCCGGCAGCATCGTCACCGGCCCCTTCTGTCGCGCCGCTGGTGGGGCTAACGCTGCTTGTCGTCATCTTCGGGCTGTTCCCGGAAAGCCTGCTGAATCTCAGCCAGCAGGCGGCCGCAGGCCTCGGTAACCCACAGGCCTATATCCAGTCGGTCTTTTCAGAAGGAGGCAGACCATGAGCCTCTATGTCTCGCTGATGGTGATGTTTGTCGGCGTATGGCTTGCGGTCACCGGCAGCTTCACGCTCGCAAACGCCGCCTTTGCCGTCATCGTGTCGGCCCTGGCGCTTGGCCTCATCCGGCACCAGCTCCCGACGGGGCGTCGCCGGCCGCCGAGGGTGTGGCGGATCTTGTCGCTGACGCTGCTATTCTTCAAGGAACTGGCGCTTTCGGCCTGGAAGGTCGCGGTGCTCGTCACCCGTCAGAAACTTGACGTGCAGCCCGGAATCTTCGCCTATCCGCTGACGGTGCAGACGGATTTCGAAATCACGCTGCTGGCCAACCTTATCACGCTCACGCCAGGCACGCTCTCCGTCGACGTTTCGCCGGACAGAAAGACGCTTTACGTGCACGCGATCGACTGCAGCGATATCGAAGCGACGAGAAAAGATATTCGCGACGGTTTTGAAAGAAAGATCATGGAGGCGTTCCAGTCATGACGCCGGAACAGCTGGTTTCATTTTCAACTATACTCGCATCGATTGTTCTCTCGGTCGCCTTTTTGCTGACGGTCTACCGTGTCGTCGTCGGCCCGACCTTGCCGGATCGCATCGTTGCGCTCGACATGCTGGTGGGTATCGCCATCGGGTTCATCGCCGTTATCGCCATCCGGACCGGTTTTAACCTCTACGTGGATATTGCCATTGCGCTTGGGCTGGTCGGATTTCTGGCAACGGTCGCCTTTGCCCGCTTCGTGCTGTCACGCGGGCCGGACGGGCCGCGGCGGCCGAAGGCGGTTCTTGACGGTGAGAGGGCATCCGAAGCTCTTGAGAAGACGATGGAATCAGGTTCCGGCGCAAAAAAAGGAAAGGGCAGACGATGATGGCTTGGATCGTGGCTGGGCTCGTTGTGGCGCTGACGATTACGGGCGCCATCTTCTCGCTGATTGCGGCCATCGGGCTCAATCGTCTGCCGGATGTCTATACGCGCATGCATGCGGCCTCCAAGGCGGGAACGGTCGGATCGGGCCTGCTGCTTCTGGCCGTCGGCATCCATTCCATGGAAATAGCGACATTGGCGCGGGCGCTCGCGGGCTTCTTTTTCTTCATTCTGACGGCCCCGGTTTCGGCCCACCTTCTCGCAATGGCTGCTCACAAGGCAGGTTATCCGCTCGCAGTAAAATCTGTAGTTGATGACCTCAAGCAGATTTGAAGTTGAAATCCCCCTAAATAAATGGGGGTGCGGATTTTGGATTAATACTTGTGATAGTATTTTATAACCCGTGATTTTTTGTATTGAGATTAGACTGTTTTGAACTGAAAAATTCATAATAGGAATTTGACTTTTGCTGTTTTGCTGGTATCCAAATTAAGTGTAAAGTTGCTTATCGCGATTTGCATTTTGCCTCGTCATGAACGGCATAGGTATTTTATTAATGCCTAATCTATGGATATCAGGTCCATTGCTGCCCATGTCGCGGGCCATAAGTTGAATCTCGGTTCAATTCGTTTCCGGTTTCGCTCGAAATCTAGGGGTAGGTTTCATGTTGGTATCAACAGGGCGAGGGTGGGGCGCCGGGTAACTTCACATCGCTCGATGCAGCGCTTGCGCGCTTCAGGGGATATATAAACAGGAGATACTTAAATGACGGAAACTGCATACGGTAACGCCCAGGATCTGCTGGTCGAACTGACGGCGGATATTGTGGCTGCCTATGTTAGCAACCACGTCGTTCCGGTAACTGAGCTTCCCGGCCTTATTTCGGATGTTCACACGGCACTCAGCGGAACATCGGCACCGGCATCGGTGGCGGTCAATGTCGAAAAGCAGAAGCCAGCCGTCTCTGTTCGCAAGTCGGTTCAGGACGATCACATCGTCTGTCTGGAATGCGGCGGCTCGTTCAAGTCACTCAAGCGCCATCTGACGACGCATCACAGCATGACGCCGGAAGAATATCGCGAAAAATGGGATCTGGCGACCGACTATCCGATGGTTGCGCCCGCTTACGCGGAAGCCCGCTCGCGGCTCGCCAAGGAAATGGGTCTCGGCCAGCGCCGCAAGGCCAGCCGTTGATTTTACTTCGGGGTCGGCGAAGCTGGTTTTATCTTCGCCGCGGAGTTGGTGGGTAGAAGGCTACCCCCAGCCCGCTGTCGCCACCTTCTCCCCGCGGGGAGAGGGCGGCAAGGCGGATTTGCCCGCTCCAGATGTTTCGTTTGGAAACGTCTTTCCATCCCATGGATAGTCAGCCGGTCGTCAGACCGGCTTTTTTGTTGGCGCGCACGAATTTTTAGAGGAAAAAAATCCTCATTTTCTGGCATCAATCTTTCGAAAATTCAGGCGTTTCAACGGCATAACCCGTCGATTAAAATTTGCACTTCCCCGTACTTGGTCGCAGGTGTATGAAATAATTCCTATTCGTAGAGGAGTTGCATATGCCGTCGGATTCTCACGTTCTGTCTGCCGCCGCGCGGCCTTGCCGGCGGCTTGGTCACCCGCCTTTCCATCCCCGGCCACCGGCGGTCGGCAGGGAGGAGGTTACCCGTCTTTGCCGTCTGGTGCGGCAACTCACCGTCGAGATGGTGCAACTGACGGGCGACCGGACCCTGCCGCGCCGTGACATGAGACGCATGGATTGTCACATCCGCCAGATCGCCATGTATGTCTGCCATGTGCAGCTCGGCATCGCCATGTCCGATATTGGGGGCTGCTTCGGCCGGGACCGGACGACGGTCGGTCATGCCTGCCAGGTGGTCGAGGACCGCCGTGACGAGCCGGCATTCGATGCCTTCGTCGCTACGCTAGAGCGGCTTGCCGCCGGCATTCTCAATGTGTTGAGGGGTGTGCGGGATGAGTGAGCAAAAGCGCATTCACGCGTCGTCTCCCAATCCCCAGGTGCTGCGACTGCTGCGTTCAATCGCGGCCGGGCCGGCCGAGCTCCTGGAAGAGGGCGGCGAGATCATCCTGCACCCGGCGCGGGGAGGGCAGGTCAGGGTGCGGTTTGCAGCGGAGGTGGTCCGGCTTGCGGTGTCTTCCGGGCTGGTCGAGCAGCGCGGGAGCACGCTCTACGCGGCGCCGCCGCTGACCTCTTATCTGAAGCGGGCGATTGCGAAAGACCGAGACGAGATATTCCAGGAACAGCATCGGGACATGCAGACCGTTGTCGTGGAGGTTGACGATGCGAGACAGCGCGCGCGCCGCAATCTCAACAGCTCGCCGCTCAGCAGTCTTGCCAGGCTGAAAGAGCGGTGCGGCGGCGTCTTTTTCCCGGCTGAGGCGCTGGAGGCCGGCGAGCGACTTGCCGGCGATTTCCACCGGGGGCACCTGAACCCGAAGGTGACGGCGACGTGGGAGCCGAGGATTGCGAGCCGCACGAAAGGTGAGGCGGGAGGCATCCTCGATATTACCGAGGCGGCGATGGCGGCCAGGGATCGCTTTTCCCGCGCGGCGGATGCGATGGGACCGGAACTGGCGGGCGTCGCCATCGATGTCTGCTGTTTCGAAAAGGGCCTCGAGACGGTGGAACGGGAGCGGCAGTGGCCGGCCCGCTCGGCAAAACTGCTGTTGCGGGCAGCGCTTCTGGCGCTTGCCCGCCACTACGCGCCACCCGAGCGTAAAACACGCAGCGGGAGCCACCATTGGGGCGACACGGATTATCGCCCGTCGATAACGCGATGAAGCTCAGGCGGCAAGCAGGCGAGCTTCCTCGCGAATACGCTTGATCATGGAGCGAAGGCCATTGGCGCGCTGCGCGGAGAGATGCTCCACAAGTCCGATCTTGTCGAAGACCTCAATGGCATCGAGATTGACGATCTCGGAGGCTTTTTTGCCGGAATAGACGGCGAGCACGATGGCGACGAGCCCGCGCACGATATGTGCATCCGAATCGCCCTCGAAGGTCAGAAGAGGATCCTCCGCGCCGTCACTGTGGCTGACGAGCCAGACCTGGCTTGCACAGCCCTGCACCTTGTTTTCAGCGGTGCGCTTGTCCTCGGGCAGATCGGGGAGCGCTTTTCCGAGTTCGATGACATAACGATAGCGGTCCTCCCAGTCATCGAGGAAAGCGAAGTCGTCGAGGATCGTTTCAAGAGAGGCCATGGGCACGCCGTATCATCCGTTTTTCAATGTCTTGCCCAGCATATAGGCGAAGTGTCCGCGGTTTTGAACCATGAGCGAAAAAAAGCCCACGGAAAACAGGTTTCCGTGGGCAAGTCAGGCAGGCAGTGGGTGGACGGATATCTCCGTCTGCCAAAAGGGAGCGACAGAAGGGTTCAGGGCCGCAATATCAGGGAGCAGGGCGCTTCTGCGGCAGGGGAATGACGGTGCCGGTCTTCAGCGGATCGGGCTTGCCGGGAAATTCGACACTGACGACGGGTGCTGCTGCCAGCGTCTCGGCTTCCGCAGCAACGTCAGCGACGTCAGCAGGTTTGTCACCGGAGGCGAGCTGCTTGTCCAGCAGCTCATAGGCAACCTTGGCGCCTTCCTTTGCGCGCTCGCCGAGCGCGTGGAAGGTTTCGGCGCCCTTGACGCAGACGTCGGGCTTTTCAATGCAGATGGCGCTGACATAACGATAGGCTTCACCGGCGGCCGACACGGCGCTGGGAAGATCAAATGCCGAAGGTTCCTTGGTTGGGTCGTTGTAGCTGCCGAAATAGGACAGCGCCACCAGCACCAGCGAAAACCAGAATGTTCCTTTGATCAGAAACCACATTGTCAGACACCCTGCCAGATGATCTTTGTTTTCTAAAGCCCCGCCCGGTTCCGGGTCATTGGCCTTTGTCCCGTTTGTCGGGCTTGTGAAGACGCTACAGCCGACCGGCGAACAGCCGATTGCAAAAAGCGGCGCAATTTAATTCAAATTGTATCTATTCTCCGCACCCCGGGACACCTGCAACGAATTCATTCGCATTTTAACGGTCCATGTTAAGCATAATTGCGACAGAGGCCGGGCGTTCCCGGGCAAAGCTGGCGCCTGCCCTGCCACAAAAGTTAACATGATGGCAAAAATGAAGCGAAATCCGTCGCTTACCCGTCATTAACCATGATTGGCAAAGCCTCGAATAAATGCTCCGTATTGGGACTGCGGCGCCTTTGAGGGTGCTTTGAGGTCATTCTTTTTATCCATTCCTTAAGCCGCCGCCTTCTATTGTCGGAGCCATTGGAACCGCCTTTTGGATTCGGGTTTGGTATTGCGTAATATGAGAGAAAAAGCGGTCGCACTGGTTGACCATGCAGCGGGCAGGTGGCTTGCGCGTATGGAAGAGGACGCCGAAAGGCGGACTGAGACCGTTGCGCGCCTGCGCTGGCTGATTGCCTTCAGCGCCGTCGGCCTTCTGGTTGTACCAGCCCTTTTCAGCCTGATCGTCAGCCCCGCCATCGCACTGCCGATTGGCGCCGCTCTGGTGCTGGCATTATTTTTGGCCGCTGCTGCAGTGCTCATCGCCTTTTCCCACAAGTCGCGCGGTGCATCCGCCAATGCGACCGCGTCGGCGAACGAGGATCTGATCGCGGCCTCGCAGGTGCCGGGGCTGATGCTGGTCATCGGGGAGACCGGCTTTGTCGAACACGTTTCCGGCCGCGATGTCTCAACCTTCCCGGCCGATCTTCAGGCCAGCAAGGGGCATATCCTCGTCGAATATGTCTATGTCTCTGACCGTATCGACCTGATGCAGGCTTTCGACGCGCTGAGGCAGGGCGAGGACACGGCAACGGCCGAACTCCGCTTCGAGACCGGTGCGAAATCGCGCCAGGCGCAGTTCATGCACGCACGGATCGAGATGACGGCCATTCGCGGCGCGACCGGACGCCTGCGCCGTATCGTCGCCCAGCTGACCGATATCACCGAGATGGAGCGCCTGCGCCGCGATGTCGCCCGCAAGGCGGCCGAGGCGGAATCCGCCAACGACGCCAAGTCGCGTTTCCTCGCCGCCGTCAGCCATGAGCTGCGCACACCGCTCAACGCCGTCCTCGGTTTTTCCGACATCCTCGCCGGCGAATATTTCGGCCGGCTGGAAAACGACCGCCAGCGGGAATATGTCGGCCTCATCCGCCAGTCGGGCGCGCATCTTCTCTCCGTCGTCAACACCATGCTCGACATGAGCAAACTGGAAGCCGGCCGCTACGAGCTGATGATGGAAAGCTTCCCGATTGCCGAAACGATCTCCTCCTGCGAAGCCATGCTCGGCCTCCAGGCCAAGGAAAAGGGCCTGACGCTGACGAGCCGCATCCAGCGCGGCATTGGCGAAATCGCTGCCGATCAGCGCGCCATCCGGCAGGTTCTCATCAATCTCGCCGGCAATGCCATAAAATTTACCGATGCGGGTGGTGTTGTGTCGATCGACGCCGCGCGTGAGGGCACGATGCTGAAGCTGACAGTGAGCGACACCGGTATCGGCATTGCCGAAGACAAGATCGAGCTCCTGGGCCAGCCTTTCATGCAGGTTCAGAATGAATATACCCGTCGCTATGAAGGCACGGGTCTGGGATTGTCCCTGGTCAAGGGGCTTGTGGCTCTGCATGGCGGCACGTTCGCCATCGCCAGCAAGCCCGGCGAGGGGACGGTCGTAACGATCACCCTGCCTGCCGACGGTTCAGGCATGGCGGGTGGCGGTGAAAGCGCTGAAGCCGAAAGCATGGTGGAGTTTCCACCCCGCATCCGGCAGCTCGGCGAGATGGCCGCAAGAATGAGAAAGGACGGTGACGATGGCCCCGCGAAAGCGAAAATCGCCTAAGAAAACAGCGGCCCAGCTTGGTGTCGGCATTGTTTCCTTGGTGGTTTCGGCCATCGGGCGCGAAATCCTGCGCCATCCGAAACTGGTCGGCGGCTGCGGTGCCTTTGCGGTCGTTTTCGGCTTTGTCGCCGCCAATGCGCTGTGGTATCAGCCGGGCGTTCATCCGACGCCATTCCTTCGCACGCGCGACGCTGAGAACCCGAACGGCATCGCCGGTTATCGCCCGGCCGAACCGCTCGGCACCCACGGCAATGTCACCACTTTCCGCATTGAGCGGCCAGCGGAGCCTGAGACGGCACCCCAACAGACGGCTGCAGCGGCCCCGGCGCAACCTGCCGCCGATGCTGCAAGACCACAGCAGATCGTCGCCGATATCCAGGGCGAACTGAAGAAGCGCGGGCTTTACGAGGGCGAGGCAGACGGTCGAATGGGCCCAAAGACGGCCGCCGCCATCATGTTCTTTGAAGAAACGCTCGGCATGGAACAGACCGGCGAACCGACGACACGGGTGCTGGCGGCGCTCAGGATCGACGGTGCAACGGTTGCCGCAATCCCGAAGGACCGCCCGGCTGATACCAGCGGCGGCGTCGAAATCGACCCCGTCGCCGCTGCCATCCGCAAGGCGGAAGCGCCGCATCCAAAGGCGGAGCCGATTTCTCTCAGCAGCGCGTCCAAGCCTGCAAGCCGTGATCTCATCGCAAAGATCCAGCAGGGCCTGATCAATATCGCCTATGCCGATGTGAAGGTGGACGGCGTGGCCGGCCAGCAGACCCGCAATGCCATCAGGGCGTTTGAGAAGCATTACCGTCTGCCGGAAACCGGTGAGCCGAGCGAGGCCGTGCTGAAGAAGCTGAAGTCGATCGGGGCGCTTTAGAGATATAGCAGCGGTCACGGCATATTTCTTCTCCCCGCCGGGGAGAAGGTGGCCCGAAGGGCCGGATGAGGGGGCAAGCTCTCCGAATCTCGCTGGCCGGGCCCCCTCATCCCGCTGCCGCGGACTTCTCCCCGGCGGGGAGAAGAAACAAGCGGCGCGCTCTGCGCCTATCACCTGTTCGAAAGCAAGCCCATGCGCCTCAAATCTGAAATGTTCGTCTCAGCCCTCATCCGCCGCGTCTTCACGGCCGGTGGATTTGCGGCTGTCGAAAAGAAGGGTGCGGAGGAGGCGGGCGCTATTTTCGTTCGCCAGCGGCTGCGCGATGGCCGCGAGAACCTCTATGGCCCCGCACCGCAGAGTTTCGCCGATGACGAGGAAATCCGTGCCGAGCGGCGTTTCGAAACGCGTCTTTCCGGCGTGGAGGCCGACGAAAGCGCTGCGCTGCTGGAAAAGGAGCGTCGCTTCGACAGCGATCTGTGGGTTGTCGAAATAGAGACCGACGAGATCGGGACGCTGTTGACGCTGGTGGATCAGCCCAGGTCTTAGAGGCAGACCACGGCCCCGCTTCTGCGGCCACGAAGCCTGTTGTGGCTCCCGCCGCAGGGCAGGCGCATTATCCCCGTGTGCCGGTCTTCTGCGCCGCGGGCGCGTGGGCGTTACGCTCGCGTCCATGCGTATAGCTGTCGGCCCGGCGCCAGCTTTCCAGCCGCTCTTCGCTTTCAATGATGTTCAGGCGGTCCAGCAGCGCTTCGGCACGGCTCATGTCGCCTTCGGCGGCGGAGAGATGCGGATAGAAGCATTGCAGCACGAAGGCCGCCTCGGAAAACTCCATGCCGAGCCCAGTCAGCGTCGTTGCGAGTTGCGCACCGGAAATGTCGAGCATGATGCGCTCAGACAGCCAGTAGCTGGAGGAAAGCGAGTCTGCCAGCGCCACCGCGAATTGCCGGGCGTTGCGCTCGCGCGCGAAGCGCACCAGCAACGCCTCCTGCACCTCGGTCAGACGGCGCAGGCCGAGCGTGTCGGTCTCCGGGCGGTGGAGGTGGCGGGCCATCTGCTTGATCCGCTGGCGCATGTCTTCCTCGAGCGCGGAAGCGGCGGCAGTCTTGTCCGTTTCGAGTTCGGCCGGCGGCTCGGCGGGACCTGTGGCAGCTGCCTGCGTCTCCGTATCTATCTCCGTCTTTGGCGTCGGCTCTTCTGGCCGCTTCAGATCTTCCGCGTGGCGAAGGCCGACAAGCGCGTCGATAACGGTGGGGGAGAGGTCCTCGCGCCGGACGATGGCGCGCGCATGGGCTGCCCCTTGCGTGCGGGCAACAGTTATCAGCGTATCGTCATCAAGGCATTTGGAGGAAATGAGGAAGGGCGCCGCAAGCGAAATAGGCTGGCAGGCGATGAAGAAAGCGACGGCGGAAGGCACGGCTGGATGCTGGGACAGCGCGGCGATTGCCTCCCGCTTTGCTTCATCCGTGGAGGCATTGAAAAGCGGCATGAAGAGTTCTGCGAACTGCCGAAGGTCCGTTTTTGACGGATGGGAAATAGTCTCGAAATTCGTCACCGTGGCCATAAGCACCACATCTTTCTTCCTCACGGCTCTTGGCCTCTCAAGTTCTCGAAACCGGTCGGTCAACGCACTACCCAACAAACGCAAACACAATATCGGCTCAAATTAGAGCAAATGCGTTGACGTCCTGTTAACTATGGGGGTCGGCAAGGGGGAATCCGACACTTTCAACAAGGAAATTTTAAATCCTTGATGATGCCGGAAAAGCGATGGAACTTTGCCGCATCGCCCTAGTTTTCAACGGGTGTGGCCCAACGGGAAAGAAATGAGGCTGCAGCAATTAGGGTTAACGAAACATTAACCTCTGTCTGTTTGTAATTTCATGGGCAGTATTAGGATTCCATGTTATTCTAACAGACGGAATAAATACAAAAATGGCATGCGAAGCCTGAATCTGCGCACGATCCCGTTCTAAGACGCTCTCGTAATTTTGGATCGTGCACATACCAGTCTGTGGGCTGGCCTATGCGCAATGTGATGGTGATGACATTCCCGACGCAGGATGAGGCCTGCGCGGTTCCCATGGGCAACATTGACACTCATGTCCCGAAGAGGAGATGAAGCATGGCAGAGATTATTCCAATAGCCGCGGCAAAGCGGAATCTGCGTCCGGCAGAGCTTGCGGAGCGGATGATTGGCCCGGCGAAGGTCGTGCTGTTCACCGGCGTTCGATATGAAAAACGCGATACCGAGCCGGCAGGCAAGGTCGTGCGCAACGGCAACGCCACGACGGACACCGCCCTCACGTCGTGATTATCAGCAATGACGCGGGGCTATTTCCACGGTGTCGGCTGGCACTTTGCTTCGCTTAAGAACCGCTCGGCCTCTTCGCCGAAACTCGGCTGCGGCACCATGGTCCGCAACACCACATATCCTTCCGTCTGATCCGATTCCGCCAGAATGGCCTGCGCAAGCGCGGGCGGCTGCGCCTTGCGGATCGCCGCGATCTGAACCGCATCGGCGACAAGAATATCCATTTCGCCACCTGCAGACGTGCGGTCGTTCATGCTGAAGACCTCGTTCGACGCCTTGTCGTAAACAGCAACCGACCAGAAGGGCACAGCACCGATGGCCGTCAGGCGGATCGGCTGTTCTTCGATATTGAAGGTGCAGACCGCGACGCGCATGAAGGGATCGCCGCTGCCGAGGGTCTTTTTCTCCGTCGTCTCCTCCAGCAGGTGAAAGACATGCGGCTTTCCTTCCGCCACGGCGCGCGTATAGGCGTCGCGGTTACTGAAATGCGGTATCGCCAGAAGAATGATGACATGCAGCACAGCCGCGCCGACGAGACCGGTGACGATGGCGAGCAGGACCCTAAGCATTGCCACACCCCAGCTTGCGAATTTGCGGCATGGTGATGTCGATCAGTCCGGAACTGCCGGCAATCGGCGTGTCGAGCAGGGTCATCACGAGCTTGAAGGTCTGACCCTGCGGCACCGCCAGCCAATTATAGGTTTGAGCGTCCGCAGCGATGGTGATGTCGATGCCGCCATCGGCGCTGCGCAGCAGCGTGCGGGAGTTCAGCGCGAAGGGCCGCCCGGCATCTTCAGCCAGAACGTTACCCTGCTGATCGGCCGTGTAAATCGTCCAGAAACGCGCGGGCGGCACGGTGCCCGCCAGCCGGTAGCGGCATTCGCCGGTCAGGCGCTGGCCGTCGCTATCCACCGCGGCTGTAAAAGACAAGCCTTCGGCGGTTCCATAAAGCAGCCGGCCGGCATCGGCCCGGTGCGACTTGGCATAAGGATCGGCCTCAATCGTCTGCGCTTCGGGAAACGCATCCCAGGAGCCGATGCGGATCGATCCAAAGCCGGACGTGGCTTCAAGCGCCGCCATCGTCGCGGCAATGCCGCCGCCAAAGGCGATCAGAAGGGCAATGCCAACAAGGAATGGAACTCGAAACACGCTGCTTTCCCATTTTCGAACAGGTCGAGGACTATCACTGATTCCCCGTTTGGAAAATGGCGCCGCTTGTTTAGTCCTCTTGAAAGTGCGTGGCGTCTCCCATTCCGGGCTTCAGGCACCCATGACGAGCTTGAAGGCGATGGCCCACATGGTGACGGCGACCACGCCTTCGAGCGTGCGCCAGGCCGATGGCTTCTCAAAGATCGGCCGCAGCCAGCGCGCGCCGTAACCCAGCGAAAAGAAGAACAGCAGCGAACCGGTGGCGGCACCTGCCGCAAAAGTCTTTTCGAAACCGGGAAACTGCGTGGAAATGGTGCCGAGCAGCACGACGGTATCCAGATAGACATGTGGATTGAGGAAGGTGAGCGCGAGACAAATGGCGAGCGTCTGCCACAGGCTCGTCTCCTGCCGCTCCCTGATGGAAAGCACTTCGGATGAACGTAGCGCCGAATGCAGGCTTTTGGCGCCGTACCAGAGGAGGAAGGCGGCTCCTGCATAGCGCATGACGGGATCGAGTGCCGGCATGATCGCGCTGATCCGCTGAAAACCGAACACACCGACGGTAATCAGCAGTGCATCTGCGATCGCGCAGGTGGCGCAGACGGCAAAGACATGCGAGCGGGCGAGCCCCTGTTTCAGCACGAAGGCATTCTGCGCGCCGATGGCAACGATCAGACTGAGACCCATGGTGAGCCCGGTGAAGAAGATCTGCATGTTCATGCGCATTGCTGCCTTTCGTTGTCACGGCTGAAGCAAGCCATCGCCGCATCCGTCGCTCGCCTGAGACCTTGGATATTCGCGCGGTATGGATTAATCAAATTAAACCATCTCAATCAGGATAAGCAGCGCTAATGTTGGACTATTCTTCCCTGCGCGCCGTTGCGCTTGTCGCCCGGACCGGCAGCTTCGAGAAGGCGGCGCAAGCCATGCACGTCACGCCTTCCGCCGTTTCCCAGCGCATCAAGCAGCTGGAGGAGCGGATGGGCGTGGTGCTGATCGTGCGTGGCAACCCCTGTGTGGCGACGGAAAAGGGCGAATGGCTGTGTCGCCACATGGACCATGTCGGCATGCTGGAGAGCGAGTTGTTCCAACGGCTTCCGGCGCTTGCCGATTCCGGCGTGGCACGCGAGCCCGTCACGCTCAACATTGCCACCAACGCAGACAGCCTCGGTACGTGGTTTCTTGATGCGGTATCGAAATTCACCGGCGGGAGCGACTATCTCGTGAACATTGCGGTGGATGATCAGGATCACACGGTGGAGTGGCTGCGCGCGGGCAGGGTGCTCGCCGCCGTCACCGCCCATGACAAGCCCGTGCAGGGCTGCCGCGTGACGCCGCTCGGCGTGCTGCGCTACCACGCGACAGCCAGCCCCGATTTCATGGCCCGCCATTTCGCCGAGGGCGTGACATCAGCATCGCTTTCCCGTGCGCCGGGGCTCACTTTCAACCAGAAGGACCGTCTTCAAGCGAACTGGATCAGAAAGGTTTTGGGCAAGGACGTCTCTTATCCCACCCATTGGCTGCCTTCGACAGACGGTTTCGTGAAGGCAAGCCTTGCCGGCATGGGCTGGGGCCTCAATCCCGTGCAGCTTGTCGCAGAGCATTTAACGGCGCAGCGGCTGGTCGAGGTCGTCCCCGGCACGCCACTTGATACGCCTCTCTACTGGCAGGTCAACCGGCTTGCGGCCGAGCGGCTGAAAGGACTGACGGATGCGGTCGTGGGGACCGCGAGGGCGGTGTTGGTGGTGTGAGGCGTCGCCCGGTAGGGCAGAGGGGGTGAGCCACAGGCTCCCCCAACGTCTTTACCGCGCCATAACCTCACCGCCGCGTGGCATCGCCGCCTTCATGCGATGAAGCATCCGCCACCTTCTGCGTCGTCACGCTCAGCGCTGTCGCCTCCTTCATCTTCCGTCCGATGGAGCGAATGACGCGCGTGGCTTCGGCTGAAAGCGAGCGAGGGCGCGTGAGCGCCGGCATGGTCGGCGTATTCGTTGAGGCGGCCGCCACTTCGGCAGAGGGCTGCGGGCGCGCGCCCGTCGGCAGCGGGTTCTGGATACCGGGAATGGGGCGCAGCTCCATGCCCTGATGGGCGTAATCCATCAGCCGCTTGAAGGTCATAGCGGGCAGGGCGCCACCGGTCATGTTATTCATCGGGGTGAATTCGTCGTTGCCGAACCAGACGGCGGTCGTGTAATTGCCCGTAAAACCCACGTACCAGGCATCGCGATAGGCCTGCGAGGTGCCGGTCTTGCCGCCGGAGACAATGCCGTTCTCAAGCGCGCCCCGCCGGGCCGTGCCCATGACCGGGATGGTTACCAGCATCTGGTTCATCTTCGCATTGGCATCTTCGGACAGCACGCGCTTGGCGGGCGGCTCGTTATGGCTGAAATCGTAAAGGACGTTGCCCTCATAATCCAGGACCTGCTCGATGCCGTGGCGGCGCGACTGCATGCCACCGGCCGGGAACACGGCATAGGCGGTGGCCTGATCGAGAACCGTTACTTCGGACGTGCCGAGCGGAATGGTCTTGTCGCTGCGCAGCGGCGTAGCGACGCCCATTGCTTTTGCGGTATCGACGATGACCTGCGTGCCGAGCACGTCCTTGGCGAGCCGCACCGGCACGGTGTTATAGGACTTGGCAAGCGCCATCTGCAGCGTGACCTTGCCGGCATAGGAGCGGCCGTAATTCTGCGGCGACCAGCCACGCCACGTCACCGGCGCATCCGAGATCAGCGTTTCCGGCTTCATGCCCTTTTCCATGGCGGCCGAATAGGTATAGACCTTGAACGACGAACCCGGCTGGCGCAGCGCCGCCGTGGCGCGGTTGAACTGGCTTTCGCCATAGTCCCGCCCACCGACCATGGCGCGAATGCCGCCGCCATTTTCGATCATCACGATCGCGCCCTGCTTGACGCGGTAACCCTCGCCATATTCGCGGAGCTCCATTTCCATCGCCTGTTCCGCCGCCTGCTGCAAGCCGGTATCGATGGTGGTGCGCACAACGACGGTGTGATCCCTGAACTTGCCCTCGGCGGCCAGACGCTGCACCTCGTCGAAAGCCCAGTCGAGGAAATAATCGGGCGCCTTGACGTCTTCGCGGTCGATGACGGTAGCGGGATTGCGCCGTGCGCCGACCACTTGGCCCTCAGTCATCAGCCCGCTCTGCACGAGGTTGGAAAGAACGGTATTCGCGCGGGCGCGCGCCGCCGGCAGGTTGACGTGCGGCGCATATTTGGCCGGCGCCTTGAACAGGCCCGCAAGGATGGCGGATTCGGCCAGCGTCACGTCGGTCAGGTTCTTGCCAAAGTAAAACTGCGCCGCCGCAGCAGCACCGAAGGTGCCGCCGCCCATGTAGGCGCGGTCGAGATAGAGGGAGAGGATTTCCTTCTTCGACATGTTGGTCTCGAGCCACAGCGCGAGGAAGGCTTCCTTGATCTTGCGCTCCAGCGAGCGCTCATTGGTCAGAAACAAGTTCTTGGCGAGCTGCTGCGTCAGCGTCGAGCCGCCCTGCACCACGCCGCCGGCACGGGCGTTTTCGCTCATGGCGCGGGCAAGGCCGATGAAGTCGATGCCGAAATGGTCGAAGAAGCGCCGGTCCTCGGTCGCCAGCACCGCCTTGATGAAATGATCGGGCATCTGGTCGATCGGCACGGAATCTTCATGGATGATCCCGCGATGGCCGATGGTGTTGCCATAACGGTCGAGAAAGGTGACGGCGAAATCACCCCTATAACGCCAGTCCTTCTTGGTTTCCTCAAAGGCTGGCATGGCCAGAGCCAGCAGCACGACGGAGCCAGCGGTTCCGAAAGTCAGCGCGTCGCAGGTGAGATTGACAAGGAGCTTCTTCCAGCCGCGGACATGCAGCTTGCGCGAGGCGATGGTGACATCTTCCCAGAAATCAACCAGCCGCGCGCCAGCCGTCCACAGGCCGCTATCGATGAAGCTATCGATCCGGAGCAGGATGTGCCGTTTTTTCCGGCCTTTTTTATCGTCTTTTTCGTCCTGCACCTGGCGATGTTTTCCTGTTCAAGGCAATGCGGCCGTCGGTATTTCTGCGCTTCAACCCATTCCCGACGCAAAACCGTGGCATGGTTATGTCGGAATTGCTTGACGTGGCGGTAGTTCGCGGGCCAATGACCCCTTCGCTGCCTGCCAAAATGCTAAAATATCGTACAAACCAGCCTTTGGCGATACGATATAATGGATTAGGGACTGGTTAAACCCACCGGTCCAGCGATCAAAATGAAACGGAAATGTTAACGATGAATGACGCGCCGTTCTGGAAAACCAAAACACTCACGGAGATGACCGGCGAGGAATGGGAAAGCCTGTGCGACGGCTGCGGGCTTTGCTGTCTCAACAAGCTGGAAGACTGGGACACCGGCGAAGTCGTATTCACCTCGGTGCGCTGCGTGCTGCTCGACGGTGAGAGCTGTCGGTGCTCCGATTACGAAAACCGCCGCGCCACCGTGCCTGACTGTATCCAGCTCGACCTGAAGAAGGTTCACGAGATCGGCTGGCTACCACCCACCTGCGCCTATGCACTGGTGCGCGATGGCAAGGATTTGTACTGGTGGCACTATCTCGTTTCCGGCGACACGGAAACGGTGCATCAGGCGGGCATTTCCGCGCGCGGACGCACGGTCAGCGAGGCCGATGTGGATGTTGACGACTTCGAGGATTATGTGGTCGACTGGCCGCTGACAGTTGGCGAGAAGGCGGCGGAAAAAGAGCGGACGTGATCAAAAACGGCAAATTTCGTCTTGGTCCTATTCCTGCCCCATCGTTTTCCTAAACCGCTTTTCACCATTCCGGCAAATGATCCGCAAAATGCGGACGAGGGACATCAAAACGCATGCGATACCGGCTGCCCGCCATCCTTCTTTCATGCCTTGCCCTTCCGGGCCTTCTCCCGCTCTCCGCTTCCGCCCAGCAGCCGCCGCAGGCGTTCGAGTGCACGCTGGTCACGTCGATCGAGACGGGCGCCATCATCAATCAGCAGGGCGCCTGCGACCAGCGTGTCGCGCCGGCCTCGACCTTTAAGGTGCCGCTGGCGCTGATCGGTTACGATGCCGGCATTCTTCAGGATGAAAAGACGCCCGCCTGGGACTGGAAACCGGGCGTGGAAGCGCGTGCTTCTGACCGCAAGACCGTCGATCCGACGATCTGGGAGCAGGATTCGGTCCTGTGGTATTCCCGCGAAATCACCCGCCGCCTCGGTCCGGAAAAATTCGCCGCCTATGTGAAGCGCCTCGGTTACGGCAATGCCGATGTCTCAGGGGAACCGGGAAAGAATAACGGGCTGACCCATTCCTGGCTCGGCGCATCGCTCACCATTTCTCCGGTTGAACAGGTTGGGTTCCTGCGTCGGCTGCTCGCCGGCAACCTGCCTTTTTCCCGCGATGCGCAGGCAAAGACGCGCGCCATCGTCCCCGTCTTCGACGCGCCGGAGAGCTGGAGCGTGCATGGCAAGACAGGCACCGGATATATCCGCGACGAAAAGGGCAATCCCGACCGCAACCGCCCCTTCGGGTGGTTCGTCGGCTGGGCGGAGCGTGAGGGCCAGCACATCGTCTTTGCAAGACTGCGCGTTTCCGACAAGCCCTCCAACGAGCCGCTCGGCCCCGCAGTGCGTGACGCTTTCCTGCGCGATATTCCGCGGCTGGCGGTGCATCGGTAGCGGAAAAATCATAAAGGGAGGGATGGGCCCATGTGTGACGCCTCTCGTAACGTCATCAGGCTCTATACCGAACACGGCGCTGATTTCGATAAACAGCGCGATCGGTCTCTTGTCGAAAAAAACTGGCTCGACAGGTTTACCTCGCTTTTGCCCGACGGCGGCTCGATCCTCGACATAGGTTGCGGCTCCGGAGAGCCAATCGCGGGCTACCTCATTTCTAAGGGCTACGATGTCAGCGGGATCGATGCGTCGATGCCGCTGATCGCACTTTGCCGCGGCCGGTTTCCCGCAAATTTCTGGGCGGTGGCCGATATGCGCGAATTGGGCCTCGGGCGGCGGTTCGATGGTCTGATTGCCTGGAACAGCTTTTTCCATCTGAAACCCGACGATCAACGGCGAATGTTTGACGTCTTCCATCTTCACGCCAATGAGCGTGCGGCGTTGATGTTTACTGCGGGTCCCGAACATGGCGAAGCATTAGGCACCCTTCGCGGGGAGCCCCTTTATCACGCGAGCCTTTCGCGTGAAGAGTATGAAGGTTTGCTGCGCGCGCATGATTTCCGCCTTCTCGATCACGTCAGCAGCGATCCGCAATGCGGCGGGACAACGATTTATCTGGCCAGACGCGTGGTGTCTTAGAAACCATTGCCTAGCCGTGACAGATCAAGCATAGGGTCTGCAGACACTCTTTTTGAGGGCAGTCCCCATGCGTCCCGTCAGCCGCGCGGCGGCTGCCGTATTCATCGGCCTTTGGTTGGTAGCGGCGCTCGCGATTTTATTCGCAGCAAAAAAATCCTTCTTCTCTTGACCTTCCCATCATGGGAATCCCTACATAGGGGTTGAAAGGGGATTTCCCATGACCGAGACAGACAATCGTCCTGCCATCGGCAACATCAGTGACAGTATCTTGCCGGGTTTCAACATCAGGCCCCGGCGTGCCGACGTGGAAGCGGGAACAGGTTGCGACGAAAGAGGTGACGACATGAATATCGGCCAGGCATCGGAGGCATCGGGCGTTTCCGCCAAGATGATCCGCTACTACGAACAGATCGGGCTGATCACGCCCGCGGCGCGCACCGGCAATAATTACCGCGTCTATGGCACGCAGGATGTGCATAATCTACGCTTCATCAAGCGGGCGCGAACGCTCGGTTTTTCGCTGGAAGAAACCGAAACGCTGTTGAAACTCTGGCAGGACAAGAGCCGCGAGAGTTCAGCGGTCAAGGATATCGCACTCGGCCATATCGCGGATCTCGAGCAGAAAATCGCCGAGATGAAAAGCATGGTGAAAACGCTCTCCCATCTCGCCCATTGCTGCGGCGGCGATCACCGCCCCGATTGCCCCATCCTTGATGATCTCGCAGGCGCCGACAAGACAGACGGCAAGCTCACCAGTACCCATTGACCGTGAAAAAAGAGCCGGCGCGAAAACTCGACGCCGGTCAAAGGAGAAGACCATGACTGCAACCACCTTCCTCATCCCCGACATGACCTGCGGCCATTGCGAAAAGACCCTGCGTGGCGCGCTTGCCGAAGTGCTTCCCGGCGCGTCGGTCAGCATCGACCTCAACGCTCATAAACTCACCGTAACGGGCGACGCCGCGACCGCAGAAGCGGCTATCCGCGAGGCGGGTTATTCGCCGGAGCGGGAGTTTTGAAGAGGTAGATGCTGGTTGAATCAGCAGAAATGTGCTGCGGAGTAGCATCCACAGCGAAGGGAGTTCGCAATGTCCATCAAGGCCTCCGCGTCTATTTCTAACCAACAGGACATCTTCGCCCGTAAGCTTGTGGAAGAAGGACGATATGCTAGCTTTAGCGCAGTCGTGCAGCGGGGCTGGAGTTGGTCCGACAGGAAACAGAACTCAAAGAAGCGGAGCTTGCGGTTCTCCAAGATCTGCTTGATAACCGTAGACAAGGCGGTTTTGTAGCGGTGGAAGAGGGCGAAAAGCGAACCGGTGCGATGATGGCTGACCGAAAGTCGGCTTATGGCCTTTAAGGTCTGGCGCTCAACACAGACCGATGAGGACATAGGCCTCATTCTCGATCATCTCGTTCAGTCCTACCTCGACATTGGCGATGAACTGGCGGACGCCTTCGAAAGGGCAGTCCAGCGTATCACCGCGATTGAGGCGACATGAAGTCGCTCGGTACCGCGTCCTTCCAGGGGACGTTGTTGCCCAACGTGTTGCCCGGCCTTCGCCGGGTAACAAAACATCAGGCGATATTCTATTTCGATGTTGATGAGCCGAAAGAAATGGTGCGTATTCTGGCTGTGTTCTTCGGCGGGCAGGACCATCAACGTCACATGTTGAAACGTCTCGCAGCCCGCCCGCCAGACGCTTAAACCTCGTCGAACGCCCCGCCTTCACGCGACGGATTGCGGTTGATCACCCGTTCCTCGTCATCGTCAGGGAGTGCTTCGTCGCTTTCCTGATAGGGGTCGTCCTCGCTCTCAGCTTCCTCTTCCTCGATGTCGTGTTCGATGGACTGTGGAATTTCGCCCTTGGCGGGCAGGGCGTCGATGTCGAGATCGATCAGATCCTCATTCATCGCATCTTCGGTGCCGGGCAGGATTTTCTTGGGGTCCATGAGGGTTTCCTTTCGTCTGTTCAGTGGTCAAACGACTGGCCGGGCGGCAGGTTCCTGCTGCCCGACGATTACTTTCACCTGAGCTGCAAAAGGCGTCTTGACCTCAATCACGCTTGAGGTTCTAGTTTCCCCGCCGTGTCACGGAAGTGGAAAGGATACGGCTTTGTCGAGTGTGGAAATGGCGGAGAAAAACGGCTGGAGTGAATTGTTGAGTGGGGCGAATCTCTCGCTTCTGACCGTCATCTCCTCCGGAATTGGCCTGCACGCCTTTAATCAGTTCGCGGTGGTGACGGCCCTGCCGGTCGCCGTCAAGGAGATTGGTGGCGCCGCCTTCTATAGCTGGGCCTACAGTCTTTATTTCGTCGGATCGGTTGCTGGCGGGGTCACGGCCGTGCTGTTTCGCGAAAGGTTTGGCGCGCGTGGGGTGCTGCTTCTCTGCTGCCTGCTGTTTTCGCTCGGGTCGGTTCTCTCGGCCATTGCGTCGGAATTTTTGTGGGTTGTCGTCGGCCGCGCCTTGCAGGGTCTGGCTGATGGATTGATCGTCGCCGTCTGCTACAGCCTCATACCCGCAGGCTTCCGCTCGGGCCTTCTGCCGAAAGTCTTCGCCATCGAGGCGGGAATCTGGGCGGTCGCCTCCTTCGTCGGCCCGCTCACCGGCGGCTATGCCACCGAACATGTCTCGTGGCGCGCGACCTTTCTGCTGTCGGCGCCGCTGATCGTGCTGCTGGTGGCCTATACCACCATCGCCGTTTCCGCCGAGCGCCCGGTTGTGGCGCCGCGTAAACCGCTGGTGCCACTGTTGCTTTGCCTTGCCGGGGCGCTGGCCTTCTCCGCGCCATCCGCGTTTGAGGGTGCAGGCTTGCGGGCGGCCGCGTTGCTCGCCGGGGCGGCACTGCTCTGGGCATCGCTGCGCGCTGGAATTCAACCCTCCGTCGGTCTGTTCCCGAAGGATTCCTTCCGGTTGAAGACGGTGCTCGGCAGCGGCTTCTGGGTGCTGTTCCTGATGTCCTATGCGCATGCACTCGGCAGCGTCTATCTCGCTTACGTCGCCATCAATCTATGGAACCATGAGCCAACTTTTGCAGGTTTCATTGTGGTGACGATGCCGCTTGCCTGGAGTTTCGTCGCAATGCTGATCGGTAGTCTCCGATCCGCCCGCCTGCGGGAAATCTGCCTGCATTATGGCCCTTATCAGATGGTGCCGGGCTGCATCCTGTTGGGATTGGGGCTTGCATCCGGAAACTGGGGCGAAATGTTGCTTGGCCAGATTTTGATCGGCTCCGCCTTCGGCATGTCGTGGGCGGGCATCAGCCAAGCGGCCATGGAGGCTGCGCCAGAGGAAGAGCGCAAGATGACCGGCGCGCTGCTGCCGACAGTCGCGACCCTCGGTTCGGCAGCCGGCGCCGGCGCAAGCGGCACGGTCGCTGCTGCAAGCAGCCTTGTTGAGAACATCGAGCTGGGCGATGTGACGATGCCGATGATCTATCTTTACGGGATCGGGGTTGTTGTGTCCGTGCTCGCGGTTATGGCAACCAGCGGGCTCAGGGGCGAGCGGCCTTAGGCCGCCCCGCGCCCCTCTGGTCAAGTCTTTTAAGACTGAGTGGTAGCGATGGTAATAGCCACCAGATAGACGACAAATGCCATGATGGCGATCGCGCCAATGATGATGACGATGCCCTTGCCTGCTCGTTTTTTCTCGGTCTTGTTTTCATTGGCTTCGGTGGGAAACAGGATCGGGTCGCTGGTATCGCGAATTTTGGTCATGCCTTCTCTCCTTTCGGCGGAACGGGCTGTTTCAGTCTATCAACCGCCCAGTCCGTCAAAAGGTTCCTCACGGCTTCAGCGCCCAGCTGGTCGCATGCGCGACCGTATCGGGAGCAGCCTTCAGCAATGCCGAACGCACGGGCTCGAATCCCTCGATCCGCTTGGTGCCGACATAGCGCCCGCGATTGGCAAAAACCTCGATGGAGCCGTAATCAAGGAAGATGCGGACACGGGAGGCCTTGGCGCCCCTGGCGATGTAATGCGGAGAGGGGCCGGTGCGCCCATCCTCATGGCGGATCCATAGCCCGGTTTCATCGGACACGACGCCGAGCTTGACCGTGGGATGGTCCAGTTCCAGTTCGAAGGGCGCACCGGGGGAGGTGAGCTCGAACAGGATTTCCACCGCACCGGTCGTGAAGGGAACGCGTTCGCCATTGGCCAGGCGTGTGCGGTCGAGGATGTGGCTGCGCAGGCTTTCCGCCGCGCCGATGGGCGGGGTCAGAAGCTCGCCATTCGCGTAATGAATCCGGCGCGGCAGCGTCATCGAGGTCGGGAAATCAATCTCGGGATTGGCGTCGGCCCAGTTGGCCAGCCAGCCGATGCCGATGATGCTGTCACCATCCAGAAACGCCTGGAAGGCATAGTTATCCGTGCCGAAGTCAAGTTCCTGGCCGAATTCCTTGGTGAATGTCTTGCCGTCGAACCAGCCCACATCGGCCATGGTCAGGTTCTTGCGGCCGGTTTCCGGATCTTCGGAATGCATCAGACCGTAGACAAGCACCCATCGGGTGGAGCGCGCATTGGCCGGGCCGTCGAGCGGCAGCAGGCAGGGGCACTCGATGGCCGTGGTCTTGTAGCGGGTTTCTACCCACAGCTTGCCGACATAGGTCCAGCCGGAAGCGGCGGTGGGATCGAGCGTTTCGTAAAGCAGGATGACGCCGCCGCCGTCGCTCTGGCTGCCAAGCACCATCTTCCACAGGCCATCCGGACCGCGGAAAACGTAAGGATCGCGAAAATCCGGCGTCAGCCCCTGTCCGTCCGGGCGGTGGCCCAGGATGACCTCGGCCTGGCCCGCCATGATGAGATCGGAAGATGTCGCCGTCAGCTGGATTTGCTGTTCGGGAACGCGGTCCTGCACCTGCTCGGTGAAAAACACCCGGATGCCTGTCCCTTCGACCAGCGGAATGGTGGAGCCGGAATAGGCGCCGCCGCGCTTGTCCGGCCGCGTTGTCAGATCCTCTGACGGAAACAGGAAGATCGGCAGATGCCGCCAGCGCAGGTAGTCGGACGAGACGGCGTGACCCCAATGCATCGTGTTCCAGCGCAGGCCATGCGAATAATGCTGATAGAAAAGATGCGGTCGTCCCTCGAACCGGCCAAAGCCGTTGGGATCGTTCATCCAGCCGAAGGGTGGGCGGAAATGATAGCTGCCGGGTAGTTCGGGCGCTGCATTATCAGGCTTGGTATGAACCACCGTAATACCCGTCTCCAGCACATCGGACGCGGTGAACCAGTAGATGACCGACACGGCAGTCGTGACGGTATCATAGCTTAGTTCAACGTGGCCGCCGCCGAAGATCTGGTAGATTCGAAATCCGTACTCTTCCGTGTTGATGCTTGAAACTTCAGCAAATTTTCCATTCTGGTTGGAAAAGGAAACCGCCCCCGGCTCGGCCGCTTTTTTCGCCTTCAGCCAGACATGGAAGGTGGCGTTGACGGGCAGATCCATGTGAATGGTGCGGATGGCGCTTTCCGGTTCGGCGGTCACGGCTTCAACAACGGTCATTGCTTTTCCTTTCCTTTCGGCATTCTGCGGGTCAAGCATAGCAACGATGATGGCGCGGGAAAGTTCATTGCGCAAAATTCAATGCGGCTATTGGAACGACAGGGCATTTATCGCTCGCATCCAAGGTCTCCCCGCCCCATATAGGGGCAAAGCAGGGAGTTTAACCGTGATGAAATTCGACAATTCCTATGCGCGCCTGCCGGAGCGCTTCAGCGCCGCCGTGCTGCCGACGCCGGTCAAGGCTCCGCGTCTCATCGCTTTCAATCGCGCGCTGGCAGACGAGCTTGATCTTGATGTTGAAGGCCTCGATGACGACAGGCTGGCGGCGATCTTTTCGGGCAATGTCGTGCCGCAGGGGGCTGAGCCGCTGGCGATGGCCTATGCCGGCCACCAGTTCGGCGGTTTCGTGCCGCAACTCGGTGACGGGCGTGCCATCCTGCTCGGCGAAGTGGTCGACAGGAACGGCAAGCGTCGCGACATTCAGCTCAAGGGCTCCGGCCCGACACCATTTTCGCGAAGGGGCGACGGGCGCGCGGCGCTCGGTCCTGTGCTGCGCGAATATATCGTGTCGGAGGCGATGTTTGCGCTGGGCATTCCCGCCACGCGGGCAATGGCGGCAGTCGTGACGGGCGAGAGAGTGCAGCGAGAGGTCGGCCTGCCGGGTGGCGTGTTTACCCGCGTTGCGGCAAGCCACATCCGTGTCGGCACGTTCCAGTTCTTTGCCGCGCGGGAAGACAACGAGGCGATCGGACACCTCGCGGATTACGTCATCGATCGGCATTATCCCGAGGCAAGACTGGCGGATAATCCCTATCTCGCCTTGCTGCAGGGCATTGCGCAGCGGCAATGCGACCTCATCGCCCGCTGGATGATGGTGGGCTTCATCCACGGCGTGATGAATACCGACAATATGGCGGTGTCGGGCGAAACCATCGATTTCGGCCCCTGCGCTTTCCTGGATGAATATCACCCCAACAAGGTCTTTTCCTCCATCGATGCGCAGGGACGCTACGCCTACAACAATCAGCCCGGCATCGCCCAGTGGAACGTCGCGAGGCTGGCGGAATGCCTGCTGCCGCTGCTCGATCACGAGGTTGAAAAAGCCGCAGAACTCGCCAATACCGTTCTTGCCGATTTTGCCGCCGCCTTTCCCAAACGCTGGCTTTCCGGCATGCGCGAGAAGCTCGGCCTGACCACCGAGGAAGAGGGCGACATGGATCTGGTGCAGGCTCTGCTTGGGCTGATGCAGGCGTCGGAGGCGGATTATACGCTCACCTTCCGGCGTCTTTCCCATGCGGCTGAAGGCGACGTGGAACCGTTCCGCGGCATGTTCATCGACCTTGCCGGAGCGGACGCGTTCCTCGCGCGCTGGCGCGAAAGAGCTGGCCGTGAGGGGCTTTCGGATCGAGACAGATCGGCGGCAATGCTCTCGGTTAATCCCGCGATCATCCCACGCAACCACCGTATCGAGGAGCTGATCGAGGCTGCGGTGGAAGAGGATGATTTCGAGCCCTTCCACGCCATGCTGAAGGCGATCGGGACACCCTTTGACGAGCGGCCGGACAATGCCGTCTACATGCAGCCGCCGATGAGCCACGAGCGGGTGTTCAGGACGTTTTGCGGGACGTAAGCGTAGCGCTGATCCGCAGCGCCGGAGCGAGCGGGTGCCTGTTTCGCCTTCTCCCGAGGGGGAGAAGGTCGCGGCAGCGGGATGAAGGGGGGGACATTAGCGATAGATCGAGAGGTTGCCCCCTCATCCGACCCTTCGGGCCACCTTCTCCCCGGCGGGGAGAAGAAACCGGCGGCAATGCTGTGCCTTTAAATCACCCAACCTTTGCCAGCGGCTCATGCGCGCCATAATACCGGCCGAACCGGTTGTCGAGGAACTTCGGCAATGCCACTTCCTCCTGTCGCACGAAGCCCTTCTGCGGCAGCGCGCCCTCGGCAAGCAGATCGAGAACCGTGCAGATGCCTGACGCCGTGGTGATCTGGATGGCGCTCATCATTCGGCCGGAAACCGGGCCGGCATAGACCTTGTTGGCATAGGTTTCCTGCAGGAAGCGGCCGTTGCGGGTGCCGCAAACCGTGACGAAGACGATGACCACATCCTGCATGGTGCCGGGCAGCGCGTTCTCGAACAGGTCCTTCAGCACGTCGCGTCGGTTGCGCAGATTGAGGTCGTTCAAAAGCGCCTTCATGATCGCCACGTGGCCGGGGTAACGGATGGTGCGGTAATTCATCGTCCGTACTTTGCCCTCCAGCGTGGCGCAGAGCGTGCCGAGGCCGCCCGAGGTGTTGAAGGCCTCATAGGTAACGCCATCGAGCGAAAACTCCTCCCGCTCCTCCAGAGCCGGAACGGCGGTGAGGCGACCTTCGACGATGGCCTCGCAGGGTTCGATATACTCGTTGATCAGCCCGTCCGTGCTCCAGGTGAGGTTGTAGTTGAGCGCATTGGACGGATATTGCGGCAGCGCGCCGACGCGCATCCTGACGCTATCGAGCTTGTCGAACTTGCCGGCAAGATCGGCAGCGACGATGGAGATGAAGCCGGGGGCGAGGCCGCACTGTGGAATGAGGGCCGTCGCGGAGGTTTCCGCCAACGCCTTGACCTTGCGGGTGGATTCGACGTCCTCGGTCAGATCGAGGTAGTGTGTGCCGACGGCGACGGCCGCCTCGGCGATACCTGCCGTCAGATGAAACGGCGCGGCGGAGAGCACGGCAAACTTGCCTTTGAGCAGCGCTTCGAGCGCAGGCCGGTCCGTGATGTCGACGATCTCCGTATCGACGCGTTCATGAGCAGGCACATTGGCCAGCTGATCGGCCGAGCGATCGGCGACTGTAATGCGATAATCGCCTGATGCCGCCAGCATCCAGGCGATGGCCGAGCCGATATTACCCGCGCCGATGACGACAATGTTTTTCATGTTTTTGTTCCCCGCAGAAAAAATTCATCGGGCACAATCATATTGCGGCTTCGCTGCGATTCAGAGCTTCACTTTGTGCAGAACGCCCGATATTATTAAGCAGTTAGACGACAGGATTGGTCATTATGGCAATAACGGATAAGGATCGGGCGCTGCTTGCGCTGCTGTCTGAAAACGCCCGCATGCCGGTGGCGGAACTGGCGCGCCGGCTCGGCCTTTCCCGCACCACGGTGCAGGCCCGCATCGAGCGGCTGGAGACGGACGGGGTGATCGCGGGTTATGGTCTGAGGCTGTCTGAGACCTATCTCTCCGGGCTGGTGCGCGCCCATGTGTTGATTACCATCGGCCCGAAGGCCCTGCCGTCGGTCACTGCCGCACTTGCCGCGATCAAGGAGGTCATCACACTGCATTCGGTCAGCGGCACCTTCGACCTGATTGCGATTCTGTCCGCGCCGTCGATCCTGGAGCTCGACCGGCTGATCGACCGCATCGGCGCGCTCGATGGCGTGGAGCGCACGCTGTCTTCGATTATTCTGTCGACGCGGATTTCGCGGTAAAAGCGTTTGAGGGAGTGGAAGATACGCGAAACCCAATTCCGTATGCCGGACGCGACGGTCTGCAAAACGAAACAACAAGGGAGCTTGCCGCTCCCACGCTTCCATTGCTACGCGAAAGCGAAGCCGTCTAGATCACCGCCCTCTCGTCATAAGCCCGCTGCGCCGCCATCACCGCGTCCATATTGCCTTCCGCCCAATGGGCAAGCGCCGCCACGGTATCGGTCAGCGTGCGTCCCAGCGGCGTGAGTGAATATTCGACCGTGACAGGAACCGTCGGAAAGGCCTGCCGGGAAATCAGCCCGTCACGCTCGAGCTTCTTCAGCGTCTGCGACAACACCTTCTGCGAAATGCCCTTGATCTCGCGTCGTAGCAGGTTGAAGCGAACGGCATCACGCCGCAGCTTGTCGAGGATCAACAGCGCCCACTTGTCGGCGATCCGATCCAGCACCATGCGCGTTGGGCAGCGATCCTCATAGACGTCATAGGCATGTTCCATCTCTACGCTCCGTCGTTCAGGCCAGGAGGGTTTCCGCAAGGAAACCAGCTAACCGAAAAGTGCTCTCTTTTCATGATTTCTCCAACGCAGTATCTGTGTTTTCGAAACATGGTTTCCATTAGATACTAAGGAGATTTGAGATGGCAGGCAAGATACTTGTGATCGGTTCCACCGGCACCATCGGCACACCGCTGGTCAAGGCGCTGGTTGCCAGGGGCGAAAGCGTGAAGGCCGCGTCGCGCAGCGGCAAGCCGGCGGACGGCGCGGAAGGGGTGCGTTTCGATTACACCGACGCGTCGACCTATGCGGGGGCATTTGACGGCGTTGACCGCCTGTTCCTGCTTCTTTCCGGCGGGCGTCTGGACGCCATCGATGCGCTGACGCCTGTTGTCGAAGAGGCCGCGCGCCGCAAGGTCAAGATCGTTTTCCTCAGCGTCCTCGGCGTCGACGCGGATGATTCCATTCCCTATCGTCAGATCGAATTGAAAATCATCGCGTCAGGCACGCCTTACGTCATCCTGCGCCCGAACTGGTTCGCCGATAATTTCCACAGCTACTGGAAGGCTGGCATCGACCACGGCCAGATCGCCGTGCCGGCGGGTGAGGGCAAGTCCAGCTTCATCGACGTGCGCGATATCGCCGATAGCGCAGCCGCCGCGCTGACGTCCAATGCCTTTGACGGCAGGGCCTTTAACCTGACCGGGCCAAAAACCCTGGGCTATGGCGAGGCAGCCGCGCTGATTTCTCAGGCGATCGGCAAACCGGTCTCCTACAGCGCGGTTTCGGATGATGTCTTCATCGGCATTCTCACCGGTGCGGGTGTACCGCAAGATTACGCCGCCTTTCTCGCATCGATCTTCTATCCCGTGCGCAAAGGCTGGACAGCCGTGGTGACCGGCGACGTCGAAACGCTGACCGGCCATGCGCCGCGTTCGCTGGAGACCTACATCGCCGACAATCTGGACCGGCTGAAGGGCTGAGTCGTTACGATGCCCGCCGCGATCAAGCCGGATCGGTGGAGCCGCGGCGGGCCTTGAAGAACATTTTCAGCCGCTGAATGTCCTCGGCGCTCCAGCCTTGTGGCGCCGTCACCTCCGTCCACGCATCGATGTAATGCTCCGGCGCGTAGACATGGCCGTAACCGATGGGTGCCGTCGTCGCCGCCGCGACATCAAGGCCGAGCTGCAGCAGGGTGACGACCGGAAACCAGCGGAACGAGGTGGAGACATCGGGTCCGTGATGCGCCATCCATTGCGGCCGCCGGTAAAGCGAGGCGGCCTCGAAGAAAGTGATCGGGTCACTCGCATATTGCAGATAGACGATCCGCATCGGCCCCCATGCCGCATCGGGCATATGCGCCGTTGTATATTGATTGGCGAAGCGGATGACGGAGGAATCGCGGAAGCGTGGGAGCCATTCCGGCGTGCCCTTCACCCGGCCGTTTGTGGCCATGCGCCATGTGGGGCTGGAAAAGGGCGGGCCGCTCCACAAGGCACCCTGGAAGGGATCGGCCAGCACATCGTAGAGATCGGAGGACTTCTGCGAGTTGAGCGAACCGAGGCTCAGGCCATGCAGGTACAGTTTCGGTCGCGTTTCCTTGGGCAGGGTCGTCCAATAACCATAGATGGCTTCGAACAGGGCGCGGGCCGTCTCGACACCGTAATCCGGCTCCGTCAGCAGGGCGATCCAGCTGGAGAGATAGGAATATTGCACCGCGACGCTGGCGATATCGCCATCATGCAGATACTCGACCGTATCGAGCGCTTCCGGATCGATCCACCCGGTGCCGGTCGGAATGACGACGAGAAGCACCTTGCGTTCAAAGCCGCCGACACGCTTCAGTTCCGAAAGCGCGAGAGCCGCCCGTTCCTCGGGCGTCGCGGCGGAGTTCAGCCCCGCATAAACCCGCAGCGGCTCCTTGGCGGCGCGGCCGGTGAAGGCTGCTATGGTCTCGCCCCGAGGACCTTCCGCGACAAACTCGCGTCCACGCCGGCCGAGCGATTCCCACGTCATCAGCGAGGCGTCGCTGCCGGTCTTCAACGGATCGGAAGGGCGCGGCACATCCGGCTCGATCAAGGCGTCGACCTGTTTCAGTGACGAATCCGCAAAGCGCAGCCCGATATCGAAGATCAGCCCGTTGAGCAGCATCCATGATACGATGACGGCGGCTGCGATGCCGAGAACATTGGCCAGGCGACGCGGCAGGAAATGCCGGCTGCGTGCGGCAAAGAACCGCCGGATCAGCTGGAACAGCCGGCCCGCGCCGATCAGAACCGCCGCAACCAGTACGGCAAGGCCCCCCGTCCTGGTGGGATGGGCGCTCGGGAGCGGATCAAGCTCCATCACCACGCGGATCGAGTTTTGCCAGTCCTTTGCCTGCCATAAAAACGCAATCGCCGTGATCGCCGCAGCAAGTCCGATCAGAAAGCGAATGCCACGCATATTGTGACGCGAGGGTTCTGGCAGCTCCAGATAAGCCCAGACGGCATGGAGTGCGACCCCTATCAGGTAGCCGATTGCGAAGGAAAAGCCGCAAAGCACGCCCTGCATCACCCAGGTGCGCGGCAGAAGCGACGGGGTGAGAGAGGCGCAGAATAGCAGGGTGCCAAAGACGATGCCGGTTGCCGAAAGGCCCGCAAACAACCGCTTAACCCATTGTTTCACCAACTCAGCATGCCCCTTATGCCCCGTGTCCGTGCGTAGTGTAATATGCGATGGGCATGGGTGCAAATCCCATGCTGAAGGAAAAAAATCAAAGAAATAGGAAAATAATCCTTTACACCGTGACGGTGGTTTGGTAGTGTTTGGTTACAGTCGGAGATTTGCGGCTGACGGACGGGAAACGATCCAAGAGGTTTTTCCGGGTTGTCGGTGAGGTTCCCTGACACACGGCGCCATATTGTTGCCTGTCCAGCGGACGTTCGGTTTTGTTCTCCGGGGCCAGAACCCTCTCCTGATCATTCCGGGCTTGACCCGCCATCCAGCCGTCGCGGGGTCTGCCGCGAAAAGACCTTTCAGTCCGATGACTCGGGCTGGCTGAATTCCGGCTCAGGGTCGGAATGACGGAAGATGTTCCGTTACACAACCGTCATCACTGCCATTTCCATCTCAGGCTCGATCCCATGACGAAATCAGACACTTGCGACCCGGCTCTCCACAGCGCGTGGCCGGAACGGCCCACCGGTACGGGCGAGGGCACTCTGGACACCGCGCCGGAAACGAAGTCGCGGGCCAATAAGCTGATTGCCGAAGATGCGGTGCGCAACGGTCGTCTGCGAGAGCTGCTGAACGAGCTGACGGACGAGATGCGCGACGAGGTCGGGCTCTACCGCAATCTCCGGCAGGCGGGTGAGGCGGCCTTGCTGGGTGCGCCGGAGGACACGTCGGCCAAGTTAGCGCGGGCCGATGTCAAAGCCGCGACCGACCAGTTGTCGCTCATTGTGCGCACGCTGGAGCGGATCGACGCCTTGCAGCGGGTGCTGGCTGAAGAGCGTGAGGCGCTCGTCATCGAGGACGATGCGGAGGCTGAAGCTTACGAAACGGCGGTCGCGCATTTTCTCAACCGTATCGATGAACTGGCGGAGCAGAAGTGCCGCGCTTGGCAGGAGGCGCTTGTCGCATCGAACGGTCCGGCGGCTGGTGAGTGACGGATGCAGGACCTTTGCGATGAACTCCATCTGCAGACGCAGCTTCGCGCTCTCCAGCGAGACTGGCGTTTTGTCGGTAACCTGCCGCAGCAGCCGCCAAAAGGGGATTGGCGCACATGGCTGCTGATCGGCGGACGTGGTTCCGGCAAGACCCGGGCGGGAGCCGAATGGATACACGCAGTCGCTTCCTCCGGCAGGCAGTCGGAGCTGCGCATCGCGCTTGTGGCGGAAACGCTGGGTGATGCCCGCGAGGTGATGATCGACGGTATCTCCGGCATATGCCGCATCGCCCGCAGGCGTCGTCCGGTTTTCGAAGTGTCGCGGCGTCGCCTTCTCTGGCCGAATGGCGCGGTGGCGCAGGTGTTTTCCTCGGAAGACCCGGAAAGCCTGCGCGGGCCGCAGTTTCATATGGCCTGGGCGGATGAGCTCGGCAAATGGAAATATCCGCAGGAAACCTGGGACATGCTGCAATTCGGTCTGAGGCTGGGGGAGGCGCCGCGGCAACTCGTCACCACGACCCCCCGGCCCATTCCGCTGCTGAAGGCCCTACTTGCCGATCCGACGGCGCGCGTGGCGAGGATGCCGACCGCGATGAACGCACGCAATCTGTCTCCGGACTTCCTGAAAGCTATCGAGGACCGCTACGGCGGCACCCGGCTGGGGCGGCAGGAAATCGGCGGCGAACTGATCGATGATCGCGAGGGGGCGCTCTGGAAACGGGCCGACCTGGAGGCAATCACCGACGCCGACCACGAGCCTCTCTCGCGTGTGGTGGTCGCGGTCGATCCGCCCTCGGGCGCCGGTGAACATTCCTGCTGCGGCATCGTTGTGGCAGGGCAGGGCATGTCCGGTCGTCTTGTGGTGCTCTCCGACTCCTCCGTGGAAGCCGAAACGCCGGCAGGCTGGGCCCGCGCGGTTGTGGCCGCTTTTCGCCGGCACGAGGCCGACCGGGTGGTGGCGGAAATCAATCAGGGCGGCGAGATGGTGCGCGCCATGCTGCAGAGCATCGATGCACACCTGCCGCTGACGCTGGTGCGCGCAAGCCGGGGCAAATTCGCCCGCGCCGAGCCCGTGGCGGCCCTCTACGAACAGGGCCGCGTGCGTCACGCCGCCCGATTTGAAAAACTGGAAGACCAGATGACCGATTTTACAGCCGATGGCCTCTCGTCGGGTCGCTCCCCAGACCGGCTGGATGCGCTTGTCTGGGCGATGACGGCGCTGACGACGCTGGTAACGAGTGAACCGAAGGTGCGGGGAATGTAACGCTTTCGCTGATGAGCTTATGCGGGCGCAGGCTGAACGAGGTCTGGCGCAGGCTGCCAGTTTCTTCTCCCCGCGAGGGAGAAGAAACGAGGCATCGTCAGTGGCCGAAAATCAGGCGGCTGACGGCTATCACTTCTTGGGCGACTGGGATGGTTTCGGCTGGGAACCGGTTTCACGCATCTGGCGCCACTCGTTTTCGAGACGGTCATAAACGGTCTGGGGGATTGTCGCTGTCATGGTGGCATTCCTCCTTAGAATGGTTAACGCTGCAGGGCTGCGCGATGAACGGAGTAAGCGCCGTAAGGTTCCGAAATTCAAGGAATTTTTTACCCCTAAACCGGCGCGTGCGAATTAAAATCGATTAAGATTTTTTCAAATCGATTTAGTCCCGACGGTCGTCATGTGGACAATTCCGGCCGCCACGATGCCTCTCATTTTCAGGAGCCTATATGCCATACCACGAGGCACGATTCGTCGCGTCGATACGCCTGTCGGTCTTCGACGGTCGTCTGCTCGGGGAGCAGCTCGCTGGCACGAAAGCGATCGTTTCCGGTTTCGAAAAGCAACTCCCTCAGGGTGACACGCGCTGGCTCGCCTACATGCTGGCGACGGCTTTTCACGAAACGGCGGCGACCATGCAGCCGGTGCGCGAGACCATGGCGGCGAGCGATGCCGAAGCGATTGCGCGGCTCGACCGGGCTTTTACGGCCGGACGGTTGCCCATGGTACGCAAACCCTATTGGCGCCCGGATGCCGAAGGAAAAAGCTGGCTCGGCCGGGGTTTCGTGCAACTCACCCATCGCCGCAACTATGAGACCATGTCGGCGATCACAGGCGTCGACCTTCTCGATCGGCCGGAACGCGCCATGGCGCTTGACGTGGCGACGGCGATCCTGATCCTTGGCATGGTGCGTGGCAGCTTCACCGGCCGCCGGCTTTCGCATTTCCTGAGCGGGGCCAGCGAAGATTGGGAAGGTGCGCGGGCAATCATCAATGGCAGCGACAGGGCGCGGCTGGTCGCGGGCTATGGCCGTGCATTTCATGCGGCCCTTGTCGCGGCGCGGATTGAACCCGCGCCAGCCAGATGATAACCCCTACCACCGCCAACCGGCCATCGTTGAACTTTGCATGACAGGTGACACCGTGATCCGCCATATCGTCTTCTTCACCGTTCCCGAGGAAAACCGCGATGCCGTGCGCAAGGGCCTCTCCGGCCTCACCGCCATCCCGCACGCGCTGAAGCTGGAAATCGGCGAGAACGTCAAGAAGGACCAATGGGGCAACTCGGTCGATTTCATCGTCTATGGCGAGTTCGAAAACGAGGCGGCGCTTGCGGCGTACAAGGCCGATCCCGCTTATGATCTTTCGACCCGCACGGTAAAGCCGCTGCGCGACACCCGCATTGCCGCCGATTTCGACAGCGACAGGGCGGTGAAAGCGCCGATCCGATAGGCCGTTACCGCCGCGACGACCGCAAGGCCTGGCGAACGGACTGCGGACAACACCCGAACCCCTTTATTCCGTCATGCCGGACCCGATCCGGCATCCAGCCTGCCCGAGTCTTTGGGCTGAAAGAGGTTCTTCGCCGTGCAGACTCACGTCGGCTCTATTCCGGCTCGAGGCCGGAATGACGGGATCTATGTGTCTTGCGCTGCCGGTCGCAATCTCAATTTGAACCGGACAGTCGTGGATCTGGTCCCGGGTGACGACATAGGCGCACAGTAAGCCATCAACACAAGGACAACCCAATGCGACTTCCCTTCTCCCTGCCGTGGCTGCGCCCGGTGGACGGCAGAGCCGTGCCTGAAAACCGGAAAATGGCTGATGGCTTCATGGCGGTGGCAGTGCAGGGCGGACAGGCTTTCTGGTCCGGCCGGTCTTATGCCGCGCTGTCCCGCGAAGGCTTTATGAAGAACCCGGTCGCCCACCGCGCGGCGCGCATGGTTGCGGAAGCGTCTGCCGCCGTCAGCTGGCTGCTCTATGACGGCGACGACGAACTGGCCGACCATCCGCTGCTGGCATTGCTTGCAAAGCCGAGCGGCCATATGAGCGGCCCTGATTTTTTCGAGGCGCTTTACGGTCATCTGCTGCTTGCCGGGAACGCCTATGTCGAACCGCTCGTTATCAGCGGGCGGTTGCGCGAACTGCATCTGCTGCGGCCCGACCGGGTCAGCATCGTCGAGGGGGCGGATGGCTGGCCTGTCGCTTACGAGTACCGGGCCGAAGGACGCACGACCCGGCGTATCGCGGCCGAGCGCGATGGCCTGGGCCTGCTGCATCTCAAGCTGTTCCACCCGCTGGATGACCGGACCGGGTTTGCGCCGCTTGCATCCGCGGGCGCCGCACTCGATCTGCACAATGCCGCAAGCCAGTGGAACAAGCGCCTGCTCGACAACTCCGCTCGGCCCTCAGGCGCGCTGGTCTACCAGCCGAAGGAGGGCGGCAATCTTTCGACGGAGCAATATGAGCGGCTGAAGCGGGAGCTGGAGGAGGGTTATCAGGGCGCGATGAATGCCGGCCGGCCGTTGCTTCTGGAAGGCGGGCTGGATTGGAAGGCCATGGGCCTTTCGCCGCGCGACATGGATTTTCTGGAGGCGCGCAACGGTGCTGCGCGCGATATCGCGCTCTCGCTCGGCGTGCCGCCCATGCTGATCGGCATCCCCGGCGACAACACCTACGCCAACTATCAGGAGGCAAACCGCGCCTTCTACCGCTTGACCGTGTTGCCGCTGGTGAACCGTACGGCGGCAAGGCTATGCGGCTGGCTCGCTCCGGTCTTCGGGGCGGGGCTGCGGCTCGAACCGGATCTCGACAAAATTGCCGGACTGGCGGGCGAGCGGGACGCGCTGTGGTCCCGCATCGGAGCCGCATCTTTCCTCAGTGACGAGGAAAAACGCGAAGCGGTCGGCTACTGAAGAGGCAGGACGCGCTCGCGGAGCGCTTGGCGTCCGCCTTAAAGCGATCTCTGAAGTCGCGGATTCTCTTTCTGAGGTTCTCCGCCCAAGCGATTCCGAAGATTCGAAAAATGTCCCGTCGCAGGCGCGCAAACGCCACCTGCGGGCGTCGCCATGCGTGCGCCCGATTTCAACATCCTAGAACGGAATGATTACCCATGTCTGAATTCGCCAACGAGGCCGGCATCTGGGCCGCCCGCATTACCGGCGCCGTCGCGGGTGCCGGCGTATCGCTTGTTTACCTGCTGCCGAAAAGCAGGCGGGAAGCCGCGAGCCGTTTCATTACCGGCGTTTCCTGCGGCATGATCTTCGGCGGGCCGATCGGCCTGTGGATCGTGCAGCAGCTCGACATTGCCGGTGCCCTTTCGGGGCGGGAAATCATGGTGGCGGGCTCGGCGGCCGCCAGCATGGGCGCGTGGTGGGGACTTGGCGTCCTGGTGCGTATCGCCGAACGCTACAGCGCCCGTCCGCGCGTCTGACATCAGCGTCCACATCGCAGGAGTTTCCCATGCACGTCTATCGCGGGCCACGCCCCGCCACGCGCAAATTCGCCAGTCTGGAACTGCGCGGCATCACCAGTGACGGCACCTTTTCCGGTTACGCCAGCGTCTTCGGGGAGGTCGATCTCGGTCAGGACATGATCGAGCGCGGCGCCTTCCGCCGATCCATCGAGGAGCGGGGCGCTGGCGGTATCCGCATGCTTTACCAGCATGATCCAGCCGAGCCCATCGGCGCCTGGCGTACCATCCGCGAGGATGAGCGCGGACTTTATGTCGAGGGCATGCTGGCGCCCGGTGTTGCCCGTGCCCGCGAGGTGCATTCGCTGATGAAGGCCGGCGCGCTGGACGGGCTGTCGATCGGCTTCCGCACAGTCCGTTCCAGTAAAGAGGCGCGCGCTCGCAAGGCGACCAAAGCCGGTGTCCGGCGCATTCTGGAAGCCGATCTCTGGGAAATCTCGGTCGTTACCTTTCCGATGCTGCCGTCCGCGCGCGTCTCCGACGTCAAGCACGCCCGCTTCTTCCGCGACCGTGAGACCGAACTGGTGCGCATCATGCGTCGCGCCGCCCGCTCGCTGTTCGACACAAGCTTCAAACGCTGAACCTTCAGGCACCAACCAACAAGGAAACGACATGACAGACCAGACGACGAAACCGGCTCCGATGACCGTCGCGCCGCAGGTGAAGGCTGTGCCCGATACGGTGACCGCGGCATTCGACGACTTCATGGAGGCCTTCGAGGCGTTCCGGGAAACCAACGACCAGCGGCTTGCCGATATCGAGCGCAAGATGGGCGCCGATGTCGTCACCCGTGATAAGCTCGACCGCATCGACAAGGCGCTCGACGATAACCGCAGGATCATGGACGATCTGGCGCTCAAGAAGGCACGCCCCGCGCTTGGACGCAAGGACGTCTTGTCTCACGATGCCGAAGAGCATAAGGCGGCCTTCGAAGCCTATATCAGGCGCGGGGAAGACGGGGGACTGCGCGATCTCGAGGCCAAGGCCTTTTCCGGTTCGGCGGGAGCTGATGGCGGTTTCCTGTTGCCGACTGAAACGGATGGCGAGATCGGCCGGCGCATGACGGCGATTTCGCCGATCCGGGCGCTGGCAACCGTCCGGCAGGTTTCCACCGCCGTTCTGAAAAAACCTTTCTCCGCCAGCGGCCTGGCCAGCGGTTGGGTCGCGGAAACCGCGGCTCGCCCCGAAACGACGACGCCGAAGCTGTCAGAGCTGACCTTTCCGACCATGGAACTTTACGCCATGCCCGCCGCCACCCAGGCCCTGCTGGACGATGCTGCGGTTGATATCGAGACGTGGATCGCCTCGGAAGTCGATATAGCCTTCGCCGAGCAGGAGGCCTCCGCCTTCATCGCCGGCGATGGCGTCAACAAGCCGAAGGGTTTTCTCTCCTACACGGCCGTTGCCAATGACAGCTGGAGCTGGGGCAATATCGGCTATGTCGCGACCGGCGTTTCCGCCGGCTTTGCGTCGGGAGGACCGATGGATGTGCTCCTCGACGCGGTTTACGGGCTGAAGGCGGGGCACCGCCAGAACGGAAACTTCCTGATGAACCGCAAAACCCAGTCCGCACTGCGTCGCTTCAAGGACACGACAGGCGCCTATCTCTGGCATCCGCCAGCCGCAGCCGGCCAGCCCGCCTCGCTGATGGGCTTTCCGGTCACCGAAGCGGAAGACATGCCGAACGTTGCGGCCAACAGCTTTGCCATCGCCTTCGGTGATTTCCGCGCAGGTTATCTCGTGGTCGACCGCACCGGCGTCCGCATCCTGCGTGATCCCTATTCGGCCAAGCCCTACGTGCTGTTTTACACCACCAAGCGCGTGGGCGGCGGCGTGCAGAATTTCGAGGCGATCAAGCTGGTGAAATTCGGCGTGAACTGAGCCTCGACGGTGCCGCTAGCTTCTTCTCCCCGTGGGGAGAAAATGGCCCGAAGGGCCGGATGAGGGGACAAGCTCTCGGTCTATCACTGCCCTTGCCCTCTCAGCCCGCTGCCGCGACCTTCTCCCCCTCGGGGAGAAGGCGAAAGACGCACCAGCTTGCCCTCTTCATCGGAGACGCCATGACCTATGCCCTCATTCATCCGCCGCAGGCGGAGCCGCTGACGCTTGCCGAAGTAAAGGCGCATCTGCGCCTCGACAGCGGCGAAGAAGATCTGCTGCTTGCCGCGCTGATCCGCACCGCGCGCGAGCATCTGGAGCGGACCACCGGCCTTTGCCTCCTCAGCCAGACATGGCGGCTTTATCTCGATCGCTGGCCGCAAACGGGTGTGATTCTGCTTGGCAAGACACCGGTGCAAACCATCGAAACGATTCTGGTTTTCGATGGCGCGGGCCAGGCAGAGAACCTGCGTGGCGTCGAGAGATTGCTCGATGGCGCGGCACGTCCGGCACGGCTTTGGCTGCGCGATCCGCCGTCCCCCGGGCGGGTGATGAACGGCATCGAGATCGATTTCATCGCCGGTTACGGCGAGGCGGGGACGGATATGCCCGACACGCTGAAGCGCGCCATGCTCTCGCATGTTGCACAGATGTTTGCCTTCCGCGGCGCTGTCACGCCGGAAAACCAGCCTGCGGCGGTTCCTGCCGGTTACGAGCGGCTGGTGGCCCCCTTCTGCCGCCTGGGACTTTGAGCCATGAACCTCGTTTTTCTCGACCCCGGCAAGCTGACGGCACGGCTGGAACTGGACGTGCGGACCGAAACGCCGGACGGGCAGGGTGGTGCTGCGCAAAGCTGGAATTTCCTCCTGTCGCTCTGGGCCGCAATCGAACCGGTGTCGGAGACATCGCATGAGCGGGCGTCGGCCGAAGGCGTGACGATCACGCACCGCGTGTGGCTGGTGTACCGTGAAGACATTGCGGCCGGCATGCGTTTTCGCAAGGGCCGCCGCAGTCTCGCCATCCGCGCTGTGATGGACCCGGACGAAACGCGCCGCTTCATCGTCTGCCGCTGCGAAGAGGAAAACCGATGAGCGCCGCAAACCCGCTTCTGAGGGCCATCGTCAAGAAGCTCGCCGGCGATGTCGCGCTGACGACCCTCATCCCCGGGGCATTGTCGACAGGCTTCTGCCGCGTGGGAATCTGCCTTGCATTGTCTTCGACGAACTCGACACCCGCGATTATTCGACCGCAACGGAGAAAGCCGAGGAGCATTTCCTGACGCTGCACATCTGGGGCGATGCCAACGGCCGCAGGGCGTCGGGTGAGATCGCTGCCAGGCTGAAAACCTTGCTGGATGACGCCGCGATGCCGCTCGTCGGCTTCTCGCTCGTCAATCTCCGGCTGCTGTCCAGCCGCTCGCGCCGTGAGCCGAAGTCACGGAACTTCGTCCTCGAAATGCGCTTCAGGGCGGTAACGGAGTGAGCCGCTTTCAAGCCTTTTGTGCCGCCACGGTTTTCCAAAGCAGGATCAGCAGCAGCAGGGAACAGATGATCAGGATGGAAGCGATGCCGAGCATTACGGCCACACCGCCGCGGTCCAGCGCCATGGTGAAGATGACAGGCGCAAAGGCGATGGCGAGATTTTGCGGGAGCGAGATCCGCGCAGCCTGAAGTCCGTATTGCTGCGGAGAGAACACCGCAAGCGGCAGCACGGCGCGGCTGACCGTGAGCACACCCGCGCCGAAACCGAACAGGCAGATGAAGCCGGCAAAGGCGGGTATGGCCGGAGAAAAGACGAGCAGGACCAGGAAGGATATCAGGAGAAGACAGAGCCCGATGAGGCATGTGATGAAGGGATTGCCACGTTTTCCCAGCAGAAAATCGAGCCCGCGCGCAGTAATCGCCAGCACGCTGCGCACCGAGGCCAGCTGGATCGCAAGCGCTTGCGATGCGCCTGAATGCACCAGAAGCAAAGGCAGAAGCGGCGAGAAGCCGAAGGCGGTGAAGGAGCTGAGCGTAATCATCGCCGCCAGAAGCAGGAAGGCGCGCCGCGTATCGACAGGCGAGGCCGGGATTTCGCCAGGATGGAGGCTCTGGCCTGGAGCCGCGCCCTGTCTTTGCGGAAGAACGAAGATGTAAAGCGGCAGCAGCAGGAACAACTGAAGACAGCCGTAAAAAATCAGCGTGCCCCGCCAGCCGAGATGCTGGTCCGCGAATGCTGTAACGGGCAGGAACACGGCCGCCGAAAGGCCGGTAAAGACCATCAGCAGCGTCAGGGATCGGCTGCTCTCTGCGCCGACACGCTCGACCACGGCAGTGTGTGCCGCCGTCGTCAGCCCGCAGGTGCCGGCAAGGCCCATCACCGCCCAGCCCAGCAGATAGCTGGTGACGCCGCCTGCAAAAGCAAGCAGTGCAAAGCCGCAGGCAAAAAGAAGCGTGCCGCTGATCAGCACGGGCGCGGCACCATGGCGCACGAGCATCCGCCCGAGCAGTGGCCCGCAAAGCGCGCTGATGGTCATCATGACTGTCAGTCCGGCAAAGACGACTTCGTTGGAAATGGCGAGTTCGCGTCCTATTGGCGGGCCGAGAATGGCCAGCATGTCGAAGCCGGAACCCCAGCTGACGACCTGCCCGAGCGCCAGCACGCCGATAAGGCGTGTGCGGAATGTCATGGAGGCAACATCGGACATGGCAGGACCGCACAATGCAAGGGCAAGGAACATTCTTGGTGGCAGGCCCGCAATACCCTGCAACCGCAATCGAAACGGAAGGAAAAAGCATGGTGGCGCAGAAGGGCAAGGATTTTCTGCTGAAATTCAGCAATGCCGGAACATATGTCACTGTTGCCGGGCTGAGAACCCAGCGGCTGGCCTTTAACGCCCAGGCGGTGGACATAACCGATGGGGAAAGCGCCGGGCGTTGGCGCGAGTTGCTGGCGGGTGCCGGGGTGCAGAGAGCTGCGCTGACGGCGTCGGGCATCTTCAAGGATGCGGCGAGCGATGCGCTGGTTCGGGGCGCCTTTTTTACGGGCACCATTCCCGGCTGGCAGATCCTCATTCCCGATTTCGGCACGATTACCGGGCCGTTCCAGATCGTCGCGCTCGAATATTCCGGGCGTCACGATGGCGAAGTGCAATTCGAGATCGCGCTGGAATCGGCGGGTCTTTTGACATTTGGAGCGGTGTGATGGCTGAGCGTTTGCGTTACGGGCGGGCAAACCGCCACCGCGGCGAGATCGAAGCGCTGATCGATGGCGAAAGGCGCATTTTATGCCTGACGCTCGGGGCGCTTGCCGAGCTCGAAACCGCCTTTGAGGCCGACGACCTGACCGCGCTCGCGCAGCGTTTCGCAAGCGGGCGCATGAAGGCGGCGGATATGATCAGGGTGATAGGTGCCGGTCTTCGTGGTGCAGGCAATGTCTTCTCGGATGAGGACGTCGCCGCCGCCACCGTGGAAGGCGGCGTTTCCGGCCATGCCGCGATCGTCGCCGATCTCCTGACAGCCACATTCGCATACCCGAAAGGTCACCCGTCACCGGACCCTTGATAGCCGCAGCAGGCGGGGCGACACCGCCGCCCTTCCCATGGCAGGCCGTGCTTCATACGGGCTTCCACCTGCTGCGGCTTTCCTCCGAAACCTTTTGGCGCATGACGCCGAGGGAGTTCTTCGCGATGACCGGGGGAAACATGACCCCACGCTGCCCTGACCGCCCGACAATGGAGGCATTGATGCGGCAGTTTCCGGATGGGTGACGGCCTCAGGGCATCTTTCCAGCCGGGTTTTGAAGAACTGAAATAGCGGATTTTTGAAAGATGTTTCAGCACCCTGGATTCGTCAGTTGAATCAGAAAGGCAAGCGTCATGACAGGAGAAAGATCGATTGCCGAGAACCGCGAGGAGGCCGAGGCTTTGTCTGAGGTCATGAGCGATCTCGAACGGCGGTCCGAGCGGTTCGGGGCGGCCTTGACGACGGCCCTTCAGGCGGCAACGACGGGCGGCAAGGGGCTGGATGATGTGCTGCGCGGCCTTGGCCAGAGGCTTTCCGGAATGGCGCTTTCAGCCGGGCTGAAGCCACTGGAAAGCATGATCGGCAACGCCGTGAGCGGGCTGCTGAACGGCGGCGGTTCTTTGTTTGCCTTTGCCGGCGGGGGTGCGCCGGGGCGCAGCATCACGCCCTTTGCCGAGGGTGGCGTGGTCTCCAGTCCTGCCTTCTTTCCGATGGGCGGCGGGCTTGGCCTGATGGGCGAGGCGGGGGCGGAAGCAATCCTGCCGCTGAAGCGTGGCTCCGATGGCGCGCTTGGTGTCGCCGCACCCGCAGGCGGTGGCGGCGCGCAGATCGTCTTCAACGTTACCGCGACGGATGCGGCGAGCTTCCGCAAAAGCGAAGGCCAGATCGCCGCGATGCTGGCGCGCAGCGTCGGACGGGGCCAGCGCGGCCTGTGAGCCGAGCTTCAGCCCATGCCTTCGGCAGCGCCTGATTCCGCAGACGATCAAAAAGAATCCAGGATCAATCACATGGCGGCATTTCATGAAGTGCGGTTTCCGCTGCGGCTTGCGCTCGGTGTGAGCGGTGGGCCGGTGCGGCGGACGGATATCGTCAACCTCTCGAACGGCAGGGAGAACCGTAACCAGCGCTGGAGAAACGCACGGCGCTCCTATGACGCGGGCTCGGGCATTCGCTCCGTCGCCGATCTCTACGACGTCCTCGCCTTCTTCGAGGCACGGCGTGGCGAGCTTTACGGTTTTCGCTTCCGCGATCCCGTCGATTTCAAATCCTGCCCGCCCGGCCAGAAACCTGCTGCAACCGACCAGATAATCGGGACAGGCGATGGGGCGACGGCCGGATTTCAGCTGCTGAAGACCTATGCCGATGCGGGCGGTTCCTTCACCCGCAGGATTGAAAAACCGGCAGAAGGTTCCGTGACCGTTTCGGTCGATGGGGCAAAGGCTGGCTCTGACGATGCCGATGTCGACTACACGACGGGTATCGTAACATTTCGGGCGGGGCGGTTGCCGCGCCCCGGCGCAATCATTCGCGCCGGTTTCGAATTCGACGTTCCGGTCCGTTTCGCGATCGATCGCATCGAGGTGAACCTCACCGCTTTCGAGGCAGGTCGCATCCCCTCGATCCCCCTCTTGGAAATCTTGCCATGAAAACCATTCCCGCTGCCCTCGCCGGGCATCTCGGCGCCGATGCGACCACCATTTGCCATTGCTGGAAGGTGACATTGAGAGACGGCGCAGTGATCGGCTTCACCGACCATGACGAGCCGGTCTCCTTTGGCGGCGCGGTCTACCTGGCTGCCAGTGGCTTTTCGGCGAGCGACAGCGACAGCGAAACCGGACTTGGCGCAAGCGCCGGCGAAGTGGCGGGAGGCTTTTCGAGCGACGCCATCGCGCAGGACGATCTCGCCGCCGGCCGCTTCGATGGCGCGACGGTGGAGCTTTTCCTCGTCAACTGGCAGGCGCCGGACCAGCGCGTGCTGCTTCATGCGCGCGAGATCGGCGAGGTGACGCGGGCGGGTGGGTCGTTTCGCGCGGAGCTTCGCAGCATCGCCCATCGCCTCGGCCAGCCGCAGGGCAGGGTCTATGGTCGCCGCTGCGATGCCGCGTTGGGAGACAGGCGTTGCCGCGTTGATCTCTCCCGTTTCACCGGCCACGGCCGCGTCGCGGCGGTGCAAACCTCGGGCGCGCTTCTGGCGTCCGGCCTCGACGCCTTTGCGGACGGTTTCTTTGCGCGGGGAAAGCTGCATTTCGCAAGCGGCAGGCTCGCCGGCAAAGCCTTCGATATCGAAGGTCATGAGCGACGCACCGGCGGTGCGCTCCTCTCTTTCTGGCTGCCGCCGGAAACGCTTCCTTTGCCCGGGGATACGTTTTCGATCATTGCAGGCTGCGACAAGAGTTTTGCCGCGTGCCAGGCGAAATTTGCCAATCAACTGAATTTTCGCGGTTTTCCGCACATGCCGGGTGCCGATTTCGCCTATTCCTATGCAAGCGGCGGCCAAATCCATGATGGTGGAGCGCTGATTCCATGAGCGACACAGCCGAGAAAGTGCTGGCGCTGGCCGAAAGCTGGATCGGTACGCCTTACAGGCATCAGGCGTCCCTGAAGGGTGTCGGCTGCGATTGCCTCGGCCTCATCCGCGGCCTCTGGCGCGAGCTCTATGGCGAAGAGCCCGAGTCGCCGCCCCCCTATGCGCCTGACTGGGCCGAACGCGGCGGCGAGGATCGGCTGATGGCGGCGGCGACGCGCCATTTTGGCGCGGTTTCCAGCCTGGACGAGGCAAGGCCCGGGGATGTGCTGCTGTTTCGCTGGCGGGCGGATGCCGCGGCCAAACATCTGGGCATTCTCGCCGACCCGGATCATTTCATCCACGCCTACGAACAGGCGGCGGTGGTGCGCTCGGCGCTGGTGCCGGGCTGGCGACGGCGCATCGCCGGCGTTTTCCGTTTCCCCGATTCCTGATTTCGTGAGGCAGGCATGGCGACGATCGTTTTTCAGGCAGCTGGTGCTGCCCTCGGCGGCGTTTTTGGTCCGCTCGGTGCGGTGATTGGCCGTGCGGCCGGGGCGCTCGCCGGCAATGCGGTCGATCGCGCCCTTCTCTCGAACGGCAGGACGGTGACAGGCCCGCGCCTTTCGACGGCGCGCCTTCCCGGTGCGGATGAGGGTGCTGCAGTCAACCGGCTCTACGGCACGGCGCGGATCGGCGGCACGCTGATCTGGGCCACGCGTTTCGAGGAGCAGACGGAGGTTCAAAGGCGCGGCGGCAAGGCGGGCCGCGGCCCGAAAACGGAAACATTCCGCTACTTCGCCAATGTCGCCATCGGTCTTTGCGAAGGCGAAGCGGCAATGGTGCGGCGCGTATGGGCCGATGGTCGGGAACTCGATCTCAACGCTGTCGAGATGCGTTTCTATCCCGGCAGCGAGACGCAATTGCCCGATCCGCTCATCGAGGCGAAGCAGGGCGCGGGCAACACGCCCGCCTTTCGCGGACTGGCTTATGTGGTGTTTGAGCGCCTGCCGCTCGACACCTACGGCAATCGCATTCCGCTGATGCAGTTCGAAGTGGTGCGGCCGGTCGGCAAGCTCGAAAAAACCGTCCGCGCCATCACGGTCATTCCCGGTGCAACGGAGCACGGCTACGCCACGGCGCAGGTCAGCGAGCGCACGGGCGTCGGCCAAAGCCGCATCATGAACCGCAATGGTTTGACCGCAGCGACCGACTGGCAGGCGGCGATCGATGAATTGCAGGCGCTCTGCCCCAATCTCGAAAGCGTGGCGCTGGTAGTCAGCTGGTTTGGCACGGATATGCGCGCGGGCGATTGCCGCGTTCTGCCCGGCGTGGAGGTGGCCGCACGCGACGGGGAAACGAGCCCATGGTCCGTCGCCGGCGTTTCGCGCGGGGAGGCGCACGTCATCAGCCGCCACGCCGGTGGTCCTGCCTATGGCGGCACCCCGAATGACGAAAGCGTGCTGCAGGCGATCGCCGATCTCAAGGCCCGTGGGCTGCGGGTGTGCCTTTACCCCTTCGTGATGATGGATGTGCCCGCGGGCAACGGATTGCCCGATCCCTACGGCAGGCCTGAACAGGATCCCTACGCCTGGCGCGGGCGCATCACCTGCTTTCCCGCACCGGGACGGCCCGGCTCGCCGGATGGCAGCGCAGCGGCCCGGGCGACGATTACCGCCTTCTGCAATCGCAGCGACGGATACCGCCGCATGATCCTGCATTATGCGGCGCTTGTCGCCCGCGCGGGCGGGGTGGACGCCTTCCTCATCGGCTCGGAGTTGCGCGGACTGACATCGCTTCGGGATGAAAACAACGCCTTTCCCTTCGTCGAGGAACTGGTGCGGCTCGCCGCTGATGCAAGGGCCGTGATGGGCCCAAAGGTGAAGCTCACCTACGCGGCGGACTGGAGCGAATATTTCGGCCACCAGCCGGCGGATGGCTCGGGCGACGTCTTTTTTCATCTCGATGCACTCTGGGCGAGCCCGGATATCGACGCCATCGGCATCGACAATTACATGCCGCTCTCCGACTGGCGTGATGAGGATGCTGCAAGCGGCAATCCCGATGGCATGACCGGCCCGGACGACGCCGCCGCATTCCGGCGCGCCATCACGGCCGGCGAGGGTTATGACTGGTATTATGCCAGCGACGCCGATCGTGCTGCCCGCCGGCGGACGCCGATTTCCGACGGGCTTAGGGGCAAGGCATGGGTATATCGATACAAGGACATCGGCACTTGGTGGCGGAGCCGCCATTTCGACCGGGTGAAGGGTATCGAAAAGCCGACGCCCACGGCATGGGTCCCGGGCTCGAAGCCCATTTGGTTTACCGAGCTCGGTTGCCCGGCAGTGGACAAGAGCGCGACGCGCCCGAATGTCTTTCCTGATCCCAAATCGGCGGAAAACGCTTTTCCCCATTTCTCCCGTAAAAACCGTGCCGACAGCCAGCAGCGGCGGTTTCTGGAAGCCCATCTCGATCACTGGCAAATGGCCGGCGGGACCATGGTCGACCCCCGCCGCATCTATCTGTGGACCTGGGATGCACGACCGTTTCCGGCCTTTCCGCAAAACGGCGCGGCCTGGAGCGATGGGGCAAACTGGCGCACCGGCCACTGGCTGAACGGAAGGTTGGGGACGGCGACGCTGGCCGATACCATCGCCGCGATCCTCACCGATCACGGCTTTTCCGCCTTCGACGTTTCCGCCGTCACCGGAGATCTCACTGGCTACGTGCAGGGCGACGTGACCTCCGCCCGCAACCTGCTTGAGCCTTTGATGGCAGCGTTTCAGGTGGATGCGGCGGAAGATGGCGCCTTCCTCCGCTTTCGCTCGCGCAACACTGCAGTCATGCCCGTGCGGGAGATCGCCGTTCTCGCGGATGGAGAGGACGAGCCGCTCTGGTCGGAAAACCGCGGTCACGACAGCGATTTTGCCGCCGAGGTGGTGCTGACCTCATTCAATCCCACGCTCAATTATGAACAGGCTAGTGTTCGGTCCCGCCGCATCGACAATGCCGGCAGCCGGGTGATGCGGCTCGATCTCGCTGCCGCCTTGCCTGCGGAAACCGCGCAGGCGGCAGCAGAAGCCCTGCTGCGAGACAACAGACAGGCGCGCCGCAGCCTGCGTTTTGCCGTGCCGCCCACGGAGATCGGCCTTGAGCCGGGCGATTGCATCCGCCTGCCGGGCGGTGCATTTCCACAAGCGCCTGCCGGGCGCTTTCTCGTCAGCCGCATCGAGGACGGCGCGGTGAGGCAGGTGGAGGCGCGGGCGTTTTCTCCCGCCTTTTCGGTCTTCAGCGGCGGCCCGGAGGAGGAGCGGGGCGGCAATGCGTCGAGCGGCGCGCAAGGTTTCGCGCCGGAAGTGTTGTTCCTCGATCTACCCTATCATGACGGCAGTCTGCCGGAAGATTCAGCGAGGATCGCGGCCTTCGCAAAGCCGTGGCGCCCCATCATCGTCTCGGCTTCGCCGGGGACTGAAGGCTATCGGCAGCGCGTCCTGCTTTCGCAACCGGCGACGATCGGCGCCCTGTCACAGCCCTTGGCGAGCGGTCCCTCCGGCCGCTTCGACCGGCAGAACAGCATCATCGTGGATTTGTCCTCTGGTGAACTTGCCTCCGTGCCGGAGCTTTCGGTTCTGAACGGCGAGAACCGCCTTGCCATTCGTGCCGCCAATGGCATGTGGGAAATCGTCGCCTTCGCGCGCGCCGAGGAAATCGCGCCATCGCGCTGGCGGCTCTCCTCGCTGCTGCGTGGGCTCGGTGGCACGGAAGACGCTCTGGTCACCGGGGCTCCAAAAGGCGCGCCGGTGGTGGTTCTGGATGGGGCTGTGCAGCCGCTCGGCCTTGCTGCCGGCGAGCGCGGGAGACGTCTGAACTGGATCGCGGAGGCCGCAGGCATGGCGCGCGCGCCGAGTGGGCCCTTCGCCTTCGAGGGCGGCCTGCGGGCTCTGACGCCGCTTTCGCCGGTTCATCTTGTTGCTGAGAGGCGCCGGGAAGGCGTGCTTGTGCGGTGGAAACGGCGCGGGCGGGTGGAGGCCGATGGGTGGGATGCGAGCGAAATTCCACTGGACGAACCTTCTGAATCCTACCGCATCGAGGTGCTTGACGGAGCAACTGTCCGGCGGGTGGCGGAAGTTTTAGAACCGCTCTGGCTTTACGCCACCGCCGCCGAACTCACAGATTTCCCGGCATTGCGGGATCACATTTCCGTGCGTGTCCGCCAGCTTGGCCGCGCGGTGCCCTGGGGCATGGCGGCGCAGGCCGTCCTGCCGACCTGACATGTGCCTGAAAAACAACGAAAAGGACAAGATTATGGACAGTACCAAAGCATGGTATCAATCCCGCACCATCTGGGGCGCGCTGGTCGCGGTTTTCGCTCCGCTCTTCGGCATCGCCGGACTGCATCTGCCAGCAGGGCTGGAAGGCGAGCTTGCCGACGGACTGGTGACGGTCGCAGGCGGAATTGGCGGGCTGATCGCCCTTTACGGCCGGCTTTCGGCAACCAGAACCATCCGCTGACGTTGTCATCCGAAACGCCGTCTCCACCACCTGCCTTGGCGGCGGGGGCGGCATTCATTTGCCATTCAGACGCTTTGCGCTACATATTCGCTCACAATAAGGTTCGAGACGCACCCGGTTTTTGGAAGTTTGTAGAATGGCATCACCTCTCATCATCGCGACGCTTGCAGCCGGGCTTTCCGGTTTCACGGCGCCCGAGGCTGATCTGCAGGGCCATTACATTCTCGCAGCCAGCGACTGTGGCGCAGCCGTTGCCCGCGTCGTGCGCGAAACCGGCGGTCAGCTTCTTTCTGTCTATCCTTCTGGCGATGGTCAGTCCTGTGTCGTCACCGTTCTTGTGCAGGGCAACGGAGAGCGCCCGCGCAAGGTGACGATGCGCGTGCCGATGTAGCTTGCCCGCATCGCCGAAATATCGGAGAACAAGCGAACACACGCAGCATGACCGGCCGCACATCCAGGCCGGGACGGAAGGAAAGGGCGGATAATGCGCATTCTCGTTGTTGAGGACGATGCCAATCTCAATCGTCAGCTGACCGATGCCTTGAAAGAGGCCGGTTACGTGGTCGATCAGGCATTTGACGGCGAGGAAGGCCATTATCTCGGCGATACCGAACCCTATGACGCCATCGTTCTCGATATAGGCCTGCCGCAGCTGGATGGCATTACCGTCGTTGAAAAATGGCGGGCGGCCGGCAAAGCCATGCCGGTGCTCATCTTGACTGCGCGCGATCGCTGGAGCGACAAGGTGGCGGGCATCGACGCCGGCGCCGATGACTATGTGACCAAACCGTTCCATGTCGAAGAAGTGCTGGCCCGCGTGCGTGCGCTCATCCGCCGCGCTGCCGGCCATGCCTCCTCGGAGCTGGTCTGCGGCCCGGTGCGGCTCGACACCAAATCCTCCAAGGCGACCGTCAACGGCACGACGCTGAAGCTCACCTCGCACGAGTTCCGTCTGCTGTCCTATCTCATGCATCACATGGGCGAGGTCGTCTCGCGCACCGAGCTGGTGGAGCATATGTACGATCAGGATTTCGACCGCGATTCCAACACGATCGAGGTGTTTGTCGGACGTCTGCGCAAGAAGCTCGGGGTTGATCTGATCGAGACGATCCGTGGTCTCGGTTACCGGATGCAAGCGCCGGCAGATGCGAAGTAATTCTCTCACCGCCCGCGTGCTGCTGCTCGCCTCGCTTTGGTCGGTGCTGGCGCTGGTGGTGATCGCCGTCGTGATCTCGACTCTATATCGGCAGGGGGTGGAGCGCAGCTTTACCGATCTTCTGAGGGCGCAGCTCTACAACGTCATCAACTCCGTCACGATCTCCAACGAGAACACGCTCGCCGGCAGCCCGCAGCTTGGCGATCTTCGTTTTTCGCAGCCTGATACGGGCTGGTACTGGGTCGTGGAGCCGCTTGGCAATTTCCAGACCGCACCGCTGGTGTCTTCGTCGCTCGGCGTTTCCACCCTGCCGGTGCCGAGCATTCTCGATGCACCCTTCGACAACAGGTACGAGCGCTTCTATACGGTGACGGATGAGGCCGGTAATCAGGTGCGGGTAGGGGAAACCGAGGTCGTTCTGGACGGCGAGGGCCGTGCCGCGCGGTTCCGCGTCTCGGGCAATCTCAATGTCGTGGAAGACGATGTTCGCGACTTTTCCAACAGCCTTTATCTGGCGCTGGCCGTCTTTGGTGTCGGCAGCCTCGTCGTCAACGGCCTTGCCATTCTCTACAGTCTGCGGCCGCTCGATCAGGCCCGCGTCGCGCTTGGCAAGATCCGGGGCGGTGAGGCGGAAAGCCTCGAGGGCGAGTTCCCGCGTGAAATCCAGCCGCTTGCCAATGAGGTCAATGCGCTGATCGACAGCAATCGAAGGCTCGTGGAGCGCGCGCGCATGCAGGTCGGCAATCTCGCCCATTCGCTGAAGACGCCGATTGCCGTTCTCCTGAACGAAGCCCGCACGCTCGATCCGCAGCATGGCGATCTCGTGCGCGCTCAGGCGGATGCCATGCAGGCCCAGGTGCAATCCTACCTCTCGCGTGCCCGCATCGCCGCCCAGCGCGGCTCCATTCTTGCCCGCGTGGAGGCTGAACCGGCGCTGGAGAGACTGGTGCGGGTGATGCGCCGCCTCAACCCGGACAAGCAGTTCATTTTGAACATAGACCAGGCGGGTGCGGTGCTCGGCATGGAGCAGCAGGATCTGGAAGAGGTCGTCGGTAATCTTCTGGAGAATGCCGCGCGCTTTGCGCAGACGCGGGTGGTGATCACGCTTGGCGCCGGGACACACCCGTCTTCCGATGCCGAAATCGCCCGTCGCGCCTGGGTGGAACTGACGGTGGAAGACGATGGGCCAGGGCTGGAGCCGGAGCAGATCAGCGAGGCCATGAAGCGCGGCCGCCGCCTTGACGAGAGCCGGCCGGGAACTGGTCTCGGATTGTCGATCGTTTCCGAGGTGGTGTCAGAGTACCATGGCCGCTTCTCGCTGTCGCGGAGCAACATCGGCGGCCTGAAGGCCGACCTGATTTTGCCCGGGCTTTCGAAAGAGCTTGCGTGAGCCGCGAAAAAAGGCAAGAGATTCAATGCCGATATATTGGGTGCGATGCAGTAGAAAGAGGACAGGGTTTGGTTGACGTTTACGATGGCTGCCGTTCCGTGACGATGCGTTCACTGGTGTCACGCCCGGCACTTCTCTCCATCCTGTGTGTCTCGATGCTGAGCGCCTGCACCACCACCGGCACCCGCCCATCCGGCGGTGGCCTGTTCGGTCGGTCAGCGCAACCGTCAACCCCCATTCTTGCCAATCTGCAGGGCGGTATTGTCGGACGAAGCGGCGTTGAGCTTGACCGTGGCGACCAGACGAAAGCGCTTGAAGCGGAGTATAAGGCGCTGGAAACCGCACCGGTCGGCACGCCGGTCTCATGGTCTGGCGATGACGTCAAAGGACAGGTGGTTGCCAATGCGCCCTATCAGGTCGGCAACCAGAACTGCCGCCAATATTCCCACACCTTGACGGTCGATGGACGCGAAATCAAGGCGCGCGGCGCTGCCTGCCGCAATGCCGACGGAAGCTGGTCGCCTCTCACCTAGAGCATTTCCAGCCGAAGCGTGTTGTCAAGTTTGACGTAAATCAAGGTCGCGGGCCTTCGACGGTGAGAAAAAGGGCGCGGCGCGACAGCCGAAACAGCATCTGCGGTGCGGCGTGATGTCTCAAATTCGCGTCATCCTCGCGCTTCATGTTTCCATGTCGCGCGCATTCGAGTAATTGAGCCTGATGTTCTGGATTGTCGTTGCGATATTGACGGCGGCTGTTGCCCTCGTCCTGATGTATCCGCTGATGCGGAAAACCGAAGTGTCGCAGACGCGCCGCGACGGTGAGGTTGCCGTTTATCGCGACCAGCTCGCCGAACTCGACCGCGAACGCAAGGCTGGCCTGATCGGCGAAACCGAGGCCGAATACGCCCGCGCCGAAATCGGCCGTCGCCTGTTGGCCGCCGCCGAAGCCGAGGAGAGGCCGGCAAAAGAGGACCGGCCGCGTCGATACAATCTCGCCGCAGGCTTCATCACCGCCCTTCTGCCGGCACTCGGTCTCTGTCTTTACATCTGGAACGGCAGTCCGGAGACGCCGGACATGCCGCTCGAGGCACGTCTCGCAAACCCCGGCAACGACATGAACCTTCTGGTTGCCCGCGCGGAACGGCATCTGGCGCAGAACCCCGAGGATGGCGCCGGATGGGACGTTCTGGCGCCGATCTATTTCAAGATGCAGCGCCTTAGCGACGCCGAGCTCGCCTATCGCAATGCGTTGCGCATTGCCGGACCAAGTGCCGAGCGATTGACGGGCCTTGGCGAAACGCTGGTGGCGGGCAATGACGGTGTCGTCACTGACGCTGCAAGGGACGCCTTTGCAGAGGCCGACCGGCTGAGCCCCGGTAATCCGCGCACCCGTTTTTATCTGGCGCTGGCGCTCGAACAATCCGGCAAGTCTGCGGACGCCCAGTCGGCCTTTACGGCACTTGCCGCCGCTGCACCCGCCGGTGCTCCGTGGCTGCCATTGGTGCAGGAACATATCGCCCGTACTGGCGGAAAAGCCGGGACAGGGCCAACTGCCGCCGATGTGGCTGCTGCCAATGACATGGCGCCAGCCGACCGCCAGGCGATGATCGAGGGCATGGTTGCGAGCCTCGATGCCAAGCTGAAGGAGAACCCTGATGATGTTGAAGGGTGGATGCGGCTCATGCGCGCTTATTCCGTGCTGAAGAACCAAGCCAAGGCTGGTGAAGCCTTGCGGGACGGCCTGCAGGCTTTCCCACCGGAGGGCGAAGAGGGCAGGCAGCTTCTGGCGCTGGCAAAGCAACTCGGTGTTTCCGCCGGGCCAATCCGCCCCACCGGACAACAGGATGCCGCGCCGCAGGGAGTGACGCAATGACCCGCAAACAGAAACGGCTGGCGATCATCGGCGGCGGCATGAGTTTCATCGTGGCGGCCGTTCTGCTGGTCATGTTCGCTTTCGGGCAGTCCATCGCCTATTTCTACATGCCTGCCGATCTGGAAAAGACGCCAGTCAATCCCGGCACGCGTATTCGTCTTGGCGGTCTGGTGGCCGAAGGCTCCATCAAGCGCGGCGAGGGACGCACGGTCAGTTTCACCGTCACCGATGGCGAGGCGACCGTGCCGGTGAGCTATACCGGCATCCTGCCGGATCTCTTCCGTGAGGGGCAGGGCGTGGTGACGGAGGGCATGTTCGATGCCACCACGCACGGTTTTGTAGCCGACAGCGTTCTGGCCAAGCACGACGAGAATTACATGCCCAAGGAAGTGGCGGACAGGCTGAAGGACAAGGGCCTATGGCAGCAAGAGGAGGGCGGAAAGCAGCCCGCCGACGCGGTCTCAGGCGCAGCCTCTTCCGCCGACAAGACCGGAGCGACCCGATGATCAACGAGATCGGCCATTACGTCCTTGTTCTGGCGCTTGGCGTCGGGATGATCGTCTCGATCCTGCCCGTCATCGGGGCGCGCCGCAATGATCGTGCCTTGATGGATGTTGCGTCCATCGGCTCCGTCCTGATGTTCCTTTTGGTCGGTCTGTCTTTTGCAGCGCTGACGCGAGCTTATGCGGTCTCGGATTTTTCCGTGCGCAATGTCTGGGAAAATTCGCATTCTCTGATGCCGATGCTCTACAAGCTGACCGGCGTGTGGGGCAACCATGAAGGATCAATGCTGCTGTGGCTGCTCATCCTTGTGTTTTTCAGCGCACTCGTCGCCACCTTCGGCCGCAACCTGCCGGAAACGCTCAAAGCCAATGTGCTTGCCGTTCAGGCCTGGATTTCCGTCGCCTTCCTGTTGTTTATCCTGCTCACCTCCAACCCCTTCCTGCGGCTGGCCCGGGTGCCGGCCGAGGGGCAGGACCTGAACCCGATCCTGCAGGATTTCGGTCTCGCCATCCATCCGCCATTGCTCTATCTCGGTTATGTCGGCTTTTCCGTCTGTTTCTCCTTTGCCGTTGCCGCCCTTCTGGAAGGGCGCATCGATGCGGCCTGGGCTCGCTGGGTGCGGCCTTGGACGCTTGCTGCCTGGACCTTCCTGACGGCCGGTATCTCCATGGGCTCCTACTGGGCTTATTATGAGCTCGGCTGGGGTGGCTGGTGGTTCTGGGATCCGGTGGAAAACGCCTCCTTCATGCCGTGGCTTGCCGGCACGGCGCTCTTGCATTCAGCGCTCGTCATGGAAAAGCGAGAGGCGCTGAAGATCTGGACCGTGCTTCTGGCGATCATGACCTTTTCGCTGTCGCTGCTCGGCACCTTCCTCGTGCGCTCCGGCGTGCTGACCTCGGTCCATGCCTTCGCCACCGATCCGAGCCGCGGCATTTTCATTCTGGGCATCCTCACCGTTTTCATCGGCGGCGCCTTCGCGCTTTTCGCCTGGCGGGCGCCGACGCTGAAGGCCGGCGGCCTCTTCGCGCCGATCTCGCGTGAAGGTGCACTTGTCCTCAACAACCTTATCCTGACGGTTTCGACCGCGACCGTCCTGATCGGCACCCTTTATCCACTCATCCTCGAAACCCTGACGGGCGAAAAAATCTCGGTCGGTGCGCCTTTCTTCAACCTCACCTTCGGCTTGCTGATGATCCCGATCCTGATCGTGACGCCATTCGGCCCGATGCTGGCCTGGAAGCGCGGCGATCTTCTCGGCGCTTTCCAGCGGCTTTATGTGGCCGCTGCTATTGCGGCTCTGGCCGGGCTGACGCTGTGGTATGTCGAAAATGGCGGTCCGGTGCTGGCAGCCCTCGGTATCGCCGCCGGTTTCTGGCTGATCCTCGGCGCATTTGCCGATCTCTGGTATCGCGCCAATTTCGGCAAACTCGCCTTCGGCATCGCGTTGCGCCGCCTGAAAGGCCTGCCGCGGTCGGCTTTCGGTACGGCGCTCGCCCATATGGGCCTCGGCGTCACCGTGCTTGGCATCGTCATCGTCACCACGTTCGAGACCGAAACGGTGCTGGAGATGAAGCAGGGAATGGTGGCGGAGGCGGGCGGTTACAGCCTGACATTCGATGGCATCCGCCACGCCGTCGGACCGAACTTCACCGAAGATCGCGGCCATTTCACCGTCCGCAGGGCAGGCGTGGAGGTGGCCGACGTCTGGTCGTCCAAGCGGCTTTACACGGCCCGGCGCATGCCGACGACAGAAGCAGGCATCCTGACTTTCGGTCTCAGCCAGCTCTATGTCTCGCTGGGCGACCCCATGGCGGATGGCGGCATGGTGGTGCGTATCTGGTGGAAGCCCTTCATTCTCTGCATCTGGGGCGGCACGCTTTTCATGATGGCGGGCGGCGTCATCTCGCTCTCCGACCGGCGCTTGAGGGTTGGCGCGCCGACCCGCAAGGCAAAGCCAGTGCCGGCGGCGATGCCGGGAGCAGCGGAATGAGCAGGCTCGTCGTCAAGCTGACTTTTCTTCTGACCGTCCTGTTCGCGGCCGTTTCGCCCGCCAGCGCCTTCAACCCCGACGAGGTCCTGAAGGAACCGGTTCTCGAACAGCGCGCCCGTCATCTTACCTCCCAGCTGCGCTGCATGGTCTGCCAGAACCAGTCCATCGACGATAGCAATGCGGAGCTCGCCAGAGACCTGCGGGTGCTGGTGCGCGAGCGGATCGTCGAAGGTGACAGCGACGAGGCGGTCATCGATTACGTTGTGTCGCGCTACGGCGAGTTCGTGCTTCTGAAGCCGCGCCTCAGCCTGCGCACGATCCTTTTGTGGGGCGCGCCGATCGGCCTCACACTTGCGGGCGTTCTTGCGGTCTTCATCTTTTCCCGCCGCCGGGTCACGCTGGAGCAACCGAAAAAACTCAGCGCTGACGAAGAGGCGAAAATCAGAGATCTACTTGAAAAATAACCGTTTTTCTTTTTTCGGATAGGTTCTTTTTCAACATTACGGATTTTTCATTCCTCAGACACTTCGCTGTAAGGTGCCGCCTCCTATATCTTCATCATCCACCGCTTCCCCGGTCACTCGGGTTCCAGTCTGAATGAAGAAAGAAGGTACACCATGTCTCATTCGCAAAACGGCCATTCCTCGCTGAAGACGGCCCTGAAGGCCACGACCGTTGGCGGTCTTGCTGCGCTGATGCTCTCGACCGGTCTTGCCGCGCCTATCCTGCATTCCTTCGCCGCCCCTGTCGAAGTCACGGCGCCGCAGGTTCCAAGCTTTGCCAATGTGGTCGATGCCGTATCGCCCGCCGTCGTATCGGTTCGCGTGCAGTCGAACGTGCAGCCTGCTTCCGATGACTCCAGCAACTTCTCCTTCAACTTCGGCGGCCGTGGCCTCGACCAGCTCCCGGACGACCATCCGCTGAAGCGCTTCTTCAAGGAATTCGGCGGCCCGAACCAGGATCGCTCGGACCGTGGTCCGAACCGCCACCGTGACGGCAAGGGCCCGCTGCGCCCCGTCGCTCAGGGTTCCGGCTTCTTCATCTCCGAAGACGGTTACGTCGTCACCAACAACCACGTCGTGGATGATGGCTCGGCTTACACCATCGTCATGAATGACGGCACCGAACTCGATGCCAAGCTGGTCGGCCGTGATCCGCGCACCGATCTGGCGCTGCTGAAGGTCGATGTGAACCGCAAGTTCACCTATGTGAAGTTTGCCGATGACAGCAAGATCCGCGTCGGCGACTGGGTCGTCGCCGTCGGCAACCCGTTCGGTCTCGGCGGCACGGTCACCTCGGGCATCATTTCGGCCCGTGGCCGCGATATCGGCTCCGGCCCTTACGACGACTACCTGCAGATCGACGCTGCCGTGAACCGCGGTAACTCGGGTGGCCCGGCCTTCAATCTCAATGGTGAGGTTGTCGGCATCAACACGGCGATCTTCTCGCCGTCGGGTGGCAGTGTCGGCATTGCCTTCGCCATTCCATCGTCCGTTGCCAAGGAAGTGATCGCCGACCTGCAGAAGGACGGTAAGGTCGAGCGTGGTTGGCTCGGCGTGCAGATCCAGCCTGTGAGCAAGGACATTGCCGAATCGCTTGGCCTTTCCGAAGCCAAGGGCGCGCTCGTCGTTTCGCCGCAGTCCGGCTCTCCGGGCGACAAGGCCGGTATCAAGCAGGGCGACATCATCACCGCCGTCAATGGTGAGACGATCAAGGACGCCCGTGACCTCTCGCGCCGCATCGGTGCCATGGCGCCGAACAGCAAGGTCGAGATTTCGCTATGGCGCAATGGCAAGTCGCAGTCCGTCAACGTCACGCTCGGTGATCTGGCCAGCGATGAAGCCTCCAAGTCCGCACCGAGCCAGGGTGACGACAAGGGCGGCCAGTCCTCCAGCGATAAGGTTCTCTCGAGCCTCGGCCTGACGGTCGCACCCGCTGAAGATGGAAATGGCCTTGCCATCACCGATGTCGATCCCGACAGCGATGCCGCTGCCCGTGGTCTGAAGACGGGTGAGAAGATCACCTCGATCAACAACCAGCAGGTAACCTCCGCCGCCGATATCGAGAAAATCCTCGAGCAGGCCAAGAAGGACGGACGTTCCAAGGCGCTGTTCCAAATCCAGACGGATGACGGCAGCCGCTTCATCGCTCTGGACATCGACCAGGGTTGATAGGCTGAAACGCGATGCCGGCTTTCTTGGGAGGCCGGCGTCGCTACGGAACATGTCTCGCTATAGGAACGAGACAAGGAATGTGGAGCGAATGCGCACCGCTTGTTTCTTCTCCCCGCCGGGGAGAAGTCCGCGGCAGCGGGATGAGGGGGCGAGGGTAGAGATATTCGGCAACGTTACCCCCTCATCCGACCCTTCGGGCCACTTTCTCCCCGGCGGGGAGAAGAAACTCAGCCGCACCCGCCCAATCCATAGACGATTGCCCGTCTTGAAGCGCAATGGTGCCAGAAACCAGGTCTTCGGAGGAAACCTCATGGAAAACAAAGTTCAGGAAGTTACTCCCGCATCTGTTTCCAGTTGTACGGAAATGGGCGAGGGCGCTATTGTCCCGCACATGAAGATTCTTGTCATTGAAGACGACCTCGAGGCTGCGGCCTATATGACCAAGGCGTTCCGCGAAGTCGGGATCGTTGCCGATCATGCCAGCGACGGCGAAAGCGGCCTGTTCATGGGCTGCGAGAATGCCTATGACGTGATGGTAATCGACCGCATGTTGCCGCGCCGCGACGGACTGTCCGTCATCAGCGAGCTGCGCCGCCGCGGCATCGAGACGCCGGTGCTAATACTGTCGGCGCTGGGTCAGGTCGATGACCGCGTGACTGGCCTGCGTGCCGGCGGCGACGATTATCTGCCAAAACCCTATGCCTTTTCCGAACTGCTCGCCCGCATCGAGGTGCTTGGCCGCCGCAAGGGCAAGCCTGAGCAGGACATGATTTATCGCGTTGGCGATCTTGAGCTTGACCGACTGTCCCACGATGTGCGGCGTGGCGGCAAGGAAATCCTGTTGCAGCCGCGCGAGTTCCGCCTGCTCGAATATCTGATGAAGAATGCCGGGCAGGTCGTGACCCGCACCATGCTTCTGGAAAACGTCTGGGATTACCATTTCGACCCGCAGACCAACGTCATCGACGTGCATGTCTCGCGTCTGCGCTCGAAGATCGAAAAAGATTTCGAGAAGCCGCTGCTGAAGACAATTCGCGGTGCGGGTTACATGATGAAGGACGAGGGCTGATTGGCGAAAATGGCCCGCCTCAGAATTTTGTTCAGATCGACGGCAGTGCGCCTTTCGGCGCTCTATATCCTGCTTTTCGCGCTCTGTGCCGCATTTCTGGTCTTTTACGTCACAGCGCTTTCCGAACGCCTGTTGAACCAGCAGACGCGGGATGCCGTGCTGCAGGAAGTCTCCGATGTTCAGCGCGTCTATAATCGTGGCGGCATCAATCCGCTGCTGCGGATGATGGAGCGCCGCGCCCGCCAGCCGGGGGCGAGCCTTTATATCATTGCGGGGCCGAACGGCGAAATCCTCGCTGGCAACGTCGCGTCCGTGCAGCCGGGCGTTTTCGACAAGGAGGGCTGGACGGGTTTCCCCTTCCGCTATGAGCGCTATTCCGAAAGCGGCGACAGCGTGCAGCACCTCGCCACCGCAAATGTCTTCGTGCTTGATAACGGCCTGCGTATCCTGATCGGCCGCGATCTGGGTGAACCGACGAAGTTCCGGGCGCTGGTGCGCAACGCCCTGATGGTGGCTCTTGCGATCATGAGTGGCGGTGCTTTGCTCATCTGGTTCGGCATTGGCCGCAATGCCTTGAAGCGCATCGACCGCATGTCGGCGGCGACGAAGAAGATCATGGCGGGTGATCTATCCCAGCGCCTGCCGGAAGGCCGCTCGGGCGATGAATTCGACCGGCTGTCTGGCTCGCTCAACGCCATGCTCGGCCGCATCGAAAAACTGAATGAGGGCCTGCGACAGGTCTCCGACAACATCGCCCATGACCTGAAGACCCCGCTGACCCGCCTGCGCAACAAGGCGGCGGCAGCCCTGGATGACGCCGACGAGACCAAGCGGCGGGCCGCGCTGGAAGGCATCATCGCTGAATCAGACCAGCTCATCCGCACCTTCAACGCGCTGTTGATGATCTCCCGCGTCGAGGCCGGTTCGATTGCCGCCGAAATGACCGATGTCGACGTGTCAGCGATTGCCGCCGACAGCGCCGAACTTTATGAGCCTGTTGCCGAGGATGCCGGTCTCGTATTGGAAACCCAGATCGAGCACGGGCTCTCCGTAAAAGGAAATCGTGAGCTGATCGGCCAGGCGCTCTCCAACCTCATCGACAACGCCATGAAATATGCCTGCGAGGCCGAGGGCGACAAAAAACTCGTCGTTCGTCTGGCAAGAGAGCCGGAGGCGATCGTGCTTTCCGTTGCCGATAACGGTCCCGGCATCCCCGCCGACAAGCGCGGCGAAGTGCTGAAACGGTTCGTCAGGCTGGATGAAAGCCGCTCCAAGCCGGGCACGGGGCTTGGCCTCTCGCTGGTGGAAGCCGTGATGGAGCTGCACGGCGGATCATTGCTGCTCTCGGACACGGATGCCACCAACACGGCCTGTCCGGGACTGACCATTTCGATGGTTTTCCCCATTTCAAAGCCTTAGCGGGCATACCTGCGGTTTTAGCACCCTCATATTCATGCGCGGAGACATGTTTGAGGCCGCCGCAGGTACATGGGGACGGGTATCCGGTCGTTGATATCAGGTGCGCGGGGGCAGAACATGTGCCTGAAGCTCTGAAAACCCGCCCCCGCTCATGCGTGGCCTGATTTCCCCGCTCAGAAAGTATAGGACATGCCGATCATGGCAAATGGCTGGATATCCTTCTTCGACAGCGGACTGTCCTTGGCGTCGCCAATCAGGAAACCAACGCCACCCATTCCCGTGATCGCCCAATTTTCCGTCAGCAAATAGGAAACGGAAGCGCTGGCATCGATGCGCTTAAATCCCGCCTTGGCGTCATAGCGCCGCAGGCCGGAGCGGGCGGATTGTGCCGAGGTCACGCCAAAATAGGATTTCATGTGTTTGTCGTCGGCCCAGGTGGCGGAGAGGTCGGCACTGAGGATGAACTGGTCGACCTTGTGCGACACGCTTGCGCCGATGGTCGCGGTCAGGCCTTCGCTGCCGCCAATGGTCTTGTCGACCTTGGTATAGATTTCGAAGGGCTCGACGTCATAGGCGATGATGCCCCCGATCACGCCGCCGGCCTTGACGTCGCCGAGACCACGCAGGTTCTTCCGGTCGTCCTTTTCCTTTCGGCCCGCTTCCCAGCCACCTTTGATCCCAAGCCTGAAACCGCTCTGGTTGAGGAGGTTGACTGTCACGCCGCTGAAATTGATGTTTAGGAAATCTCCGTAATCGACGAAAACCATCGGCACGGCCCCCATTTCCAGCTTGTCGGAACCCTCGTATTTCGGCGCATAGGCCGCACCGACCCCGAGCGTGATTTTCCATTCGCTGGAATTGCTGTAGCGGGCATCGTCGAAACCCGTGCCCGGATCCGCAACGCGGTCCGACTTGCCGATATCGGCAGCGAAAGCAGGCGCGTTGACCGCCTCGGCTATCGGCAGCGCGGCAAGGCAAAGCGCCGCAGTCAGCAGGTTCTTCTGTAATTTCATCTTAAAAATCTTCGTCATGATCCAATCCGTTCGGCACCACACCTCGGAAACCTGGGAACCGGGTTTCGTTGAGGATGACGCTACGCGGGCACAATTGCGGAGACATTACGTGGTGCCGGGCCTGATAAAACATCGCCGTCGGCGGTTTTCTGATCGCAAAGCGTCCGGCATTTGTTACAACGCCAGAGAGGCGCGTCGGCTTGCTTTGCTGGTCGGGCGGAAGAGGGAGAGAGACAGTGACGAAACGGGAAACCGTCGAAAGACGGCTGAGCGAGGTTCTGCCGGGCGCGATCCGCCCCTATACGCAGACGGAACTGAAATCCGTTCTTTCGACGCTGAAGGATATCGGCAAGGCAGAGCCGGCGGTCGCCGCGCTGATGGCCGAAGAAGGCCCGTTGAAGGACTTCATTGCCAATGCCTTTACTCTTTCTCCCTACTTGCGCGACATGGCAGCGGCGGATGAAGGCCTGCTGTCGCTGGCAATGTCGAAACCGCTTGAGCCGCTGCTGACCGATCTGGTTCGTGAGGCGCGCGACTGCTGGAAGCCGCGGGAAGACGGTGGCACACCGAGCGAAGCCGAGGTGATGTCGCGGTTACGGATCGCCAAGAGGCGCCTGTCTTTTATCGCCGCCCTTGCCGATCTCGCCCGCATCTTCACCGCCCGCGATACGACACGCTGGCTGAGCGACATGGCGGATGCCTCGCTCTCGGCGACCATCGACCACCTGCTGCTGTCGGCTCATGAGAGCGGCAAGCTCAAGCTGAAAAATGTCGCAGCGCCCAGCGAGGGTTCCGGCCTGATCGTGCTCGGCATGGGCAAGCTCGGCGCGCGCGAACTCAACTATTCCTCCGATATTGATGCCGTCGTGTTCTTTGAGCCTTCGGCCGGCATCATGGACGATCCCTATGATGCCACGGAGATTTTCGGCCGCATGATGCGCCGGCTCGTGCGCATCATGCAGGAACGCACGGCCGATGGTTACGTCTTCCGCACCGATCTGCGGCTGCGGCCAGACCCCGGCTCGACGCCGCTCGCCATTCCCGTGGAAGCGGCGCTGCTTTATTACGAGGGCAGGGGCCAGAACTGGGAACGGGCAGCCTATATCAAGGCACGGCCGGTGGCAGGCGATATCAAGGCGGGCGAAAACTTCCTGCGCGAGTTAACGCCCTTCATCTTCCGCAAATATCTCGATTATGCGGCAATTGCCGATATCCACTCCATCAAGCGCCAGATCCACGCCCATAAGGGCCATGGCGCGATTGCGGTGAAGGGCCATAATGTCAAACTCGGGCGCGGCGGCATCCGTGAGATCGAGTTTTTCGCCCAGACCCAGCAGCTGATCGCCGGCGGGCGCATGCCGCCGCTACGCGTACGCGCGACCGAAGAGGCGCTGGCGGCACTGACCGAGGCAAAATGGATTGACGCCGAAACCCGCGACAGCCTGACGGAAGCCTATTGGTTCCTGCGCGAGGTGGAACACCGCATCCAGATGGTGCGCGACGAGCAGACCCATGTGCTGCCGGACACGGAAGCCGAATTGAAGCGCATCGCCTTCATGCTGGGTTTCGAGGACACAAAGGCTTTCTCGGACAAGCTGGAAGAGGTGCTGCGGCTGGTGGAGCGGCGCTATTCGGCGCTGTTCGAGCAGGAGGTGAAGCTGTCTGGCGAGGCCGGCAATCTCGTTTTCACCGGCCAGAAGGACGATCCAGACACGCTGAAGACGCTCTCCACGCTTGGCTTTCAGCGGCCGGAGGATATCTCCCGTGTCATCCGCACCTGGCACAATGGGCGTTACCGGGCGACGCAATCGGTCGAGGCGCGCGAGCGGCTGACGGAACTGACGCCTGACCTGCTGCGCGCCTTCGGCGAAAGCAAGCGGGCCGACGAGGCGCTGCTGCGCTTCGATAACTTCCTCTCAGGCCTGCCGGCGGGCATTCAGCTCTTCTCGTTGCTCGGCAACAATCCCGCACTCCTGTCGCTGCTGGTGACGATCATGTCGTCGGCCCCGCGTCTGGCCGAAATCATCGCCGCCCGCCCGCATGTCTTCGACGGCATGCTCGACCCGGCTTTGATGAGCGACGTGCCGACACGCGATTATCTCGCCCACCGCATGGGCAATTTCCTCTCCAACGCCCGTCATTACGAGGATATTCTCGACCGGCTGCGCATTTTCGCCGCCGAACAGCGGTTCCTCATCGGTGTCAGGCTGCTGACGGGCGCGATCCGCGGCGAGGTCGCCGCCCGCGCCTTCACCCACCTTGCCGATCTGGTGATCGAGGCGGCGCTGAATGCGGTGCTTTCGGAGATGGAGGCGGCGCACGGCACCTATCCCGGCGGGCGCGTTGCCGTCATGGGCATGGGCAAGCTCGGCTCCTTCGAGCTGACGGCCGGTTCGGACGTCGATCTCATCCTGCTCTATGATTATGACGACACCGCTCATGAATCCACCGGCGCAAAGCCGCTGGATGTGGTGCGTTATTTCACCCGCGTCACCCAGCGGCTGATTGCCGCCCTGTCAGCGCCGACGGCGGAAGGCGTGCTCTATGAGGTGGACATGCGGCTTCGACCCTCCGGCAACAAGGGGCCGGTGGCGACCCGCATTTCCGCCTTCGAGAAATACCAGCGTGAGGAGGCCTGGACCTGGGAGCATATGGCGCTGTCGCGCGCCCGCCTCGTCTGCGGCGAAGACACACTGATGGAGGATGCACGCCGCATCATTGCCTCCATCCTTTCGCAGAAGCGCGATCTGGCGAAGGTTTCCGCCGATGTGCTGGAGATGCGCAACCTCATCGAGCAGGAGAAACCGCCGGAGAACATCTGGGACTTTAAACTCATCAATGGCGGGTTGATCGACCTCGAATTCGTCGCCCAATATCTGACGCTTGTGGGCCCGGTGAAGGGCCTTGCCGCGCACGAACCCGGCCGCAACACGGCCGAGGCGCTTCAGATGCTGGCCGCGCCCGTCATGGAACCGCAGGCCTTCGATGACTGCATGGCGGCGATTTCGCTCTACACCGAAATTTCGCAGATCGTGCGGCTGTGTATCGATGGTGCCTTCAACCCGAAGGATGCACCGGCTGGATTGATCGATCTTGTGTGCCGGGCGGGGGATTGCCCTGACATTGCGACGCTTGAGGGCGAGGTGAAGCGGCTGTCGAAGGCGGTGCGGAAGGCGTTTGTGGCGGCGGTGAAGAATGGCGGGTAGGGTTGGTGGGTGCTACACCCCCTCTGCCCTGCCGGGCATCTCGCCCACAAGGGGGAGATCGACCAGCGGCAATCGCTCGATAATCTCAAACGTTGTGAATTTCTCGGGGAGCATCCTTCTAGCTGATCTCCCCACCTGTGGGGGAGATGCCCGGCAGGGCAGAGGGGGGTAAACCACACCCACCAAGCTTCAATGCACCGTCCCGCACCGCCCCGCCGAATGCGGAATAATGATCGTCACCACCGTACCCCGCCCCTCACACGAGCGTATCTTCATCGTCCCGCCATGCAGCTTCACCAGCGAACGGGAAATCGCAAGACCAAGCCCCGAGCCTCCCTGGCTCTTGGCATATTGGCTCTGCACCTGTTCAAAGGGCTGGCCGATCTTTTCCAGCGCCTGTGTGGGAATGCCGATGCCGGTATCGGCGATGGTGAGGATCATTGCGGCCTCATGCACGTGGGTGCGCAGCGCAATGCTGCCGCCATTGCCCGTAAATTTCACGGCGTTGGAAAGCAGGTTGAGCATGATCTGCTTCATGGCGCGGCGGTCGCCCTGCATGGTGAGGCCAGCGCAGACCTTCTGCTGCACGGTGATGTTCTTCTGTTCGGCCTGGATGGCCGTCAGCCGCAGGGTTTCCTCGATCAGCGGCGCGAGATCGATTGTCTCGCGGTTGATGCGCATGTGGCCCGCCTCGATCTTCGACATGTCGAGAATATCGTTGATGACATTGAGCAGATGCTTGCCGCTGTCATGGATATCGCGCGCATATTCAGAATATTTCGGTGAGCCGACAGGGCCGAACATCTCGTTCAGCAGGATTTCGGAGAAACCGAGGATGGCGTTGAGCGGCGTGCGCAACTCGTGGCTCATATTGGCCAGGAATTCCGATTTCGCCCGGTTTGCTGCCTGGGCGCGCTCTTTTTCGGCAAGGTAATTGGCGTTGGCGTCGGAAAGCTCGGTTTTCTGGCGCTCCAATTTGTGCTGCGAGGCCGAGAGATCGCCAATGGTAGCCATCAGCCGGCGCTCGGAATCGCGCAGTCGTTCCTGATGGCGCTTGAGAAGCGTGATATCGGTGCCGACAGAGACGAGGCCACCGTCGCGGGTGCGGCGTTCGTTGATCTGCAGCCAGCGATTATCGGCGAGCTGCACTTCCGTTGTGCGGGACAGGCCGGACTGGTCCGCATCGGCAACGCGGCGTTCGACGACAGGGCGGGCGGCGGCGGCATGGACCGTGCTTTTTTCGGTCCCGGCCACAAGCACGCTGTCCGGCAGGCCATAGGCCTTCTGGTAGTGGGTGTTGCACATCACGAGGCGATCGTTCTTGTCCCACAGCACGAAGGCTTCCGAGGTGGATTCGATCGCGTCTGCGAGGCGCTGGTCGGCCTCTGCATAACGCTGGGCAAGACGGTGCTGCTCGGTGACGTCCATGGCGATGCCGATGACACGCGGACCGTTATTCGTGCGGATGACCTGCGCACGGGCCCGCAGCCAGACATAATGCCCCTTGGAATGGCGCATGCGGAAAATCTGGTCGATCTGGCGCAGGTTGCCGCAGCCGACGGCGCGGGCAAGTTCATAGAGATTACCGTCTTCGGAATGCATCATGCGGGCTGCGTCTGAAAAGGAGAGCGGCGCTGCCTTTGGCGGCATACCCAGAATTTCATAAAGCGAACCGGACCAGAACATGCGGCGGCTGGAAAGATCGAAATCCCACAGGCCGCAGCGGCCGCGCGACAGCGCCGTTTCCACCCGCAAGTTGGATTCCGCAAAGATATCGTCCGCGTCGCGGGCGCGCTTCACCTGCATGTAATAGGCATAAAGCACGACAAGCAGGATGGAGGAGATGCCGGCAAACAGCGTCACGTTCATGGCGATTTCGCTGCGCCAGAAGGAGCGGATCGGCTGCAGCGAACGCGCCGCGATCACCATCGCGCCGTCATCGCCAAACGGGATCATCGTCGCATAATGCTGCTGGCCATCGATATTGGTCTCGATGGTGCCGGGCGCACCGGGAAAACGCTGTACGATGGCGATCTCCGGCAGGAGGGCAGGCAGCGAGGTGCCGACATACAGCATCGCTTCCTCGCCCGCACCGGCGAAGATGCGGCCGTTGCTGCCCGAAAGCAGCACCATCGTGCCATCAGCGAGGCTGCCGGACGGAAGGGCAGCGACAAGGCTTGCTTCGGCACCGGCGCGATCCTGTGCGGCAAAGACCGCGCCCTTGTTGAGAAGCGCGGCCTTGGCGGTGAGTGCCGTCAGCGCCGTGGAGTGGCGAGCGGCCTCTTCCATACGGCCGTATTCTGCCGCAATGCCGAGCATGCGCGAGGCCGCAACGACCACGAGGAAGGCGAGGATGAGAATAGGAATGAGACGCTTCAACAGGGTCTCGACCTGCGGCGCCGGACGGTCGGCGCCATTCATCAAACCCATGAGGTCGCTGGAAAGCCTTTCGCCCCAGGCCGCAAGATCAGAAAATTTGGCATACGGCCGCTCATCGCCCGCAGTCGCCCGCCGCACGTTCGTCATTGTCCCGCCTTTAGATATCCCCACTGATTCGAAGCGCCGCCGCTCGAATATGCCTAATGAATCAAATGCGATTCGCCCTGTCCAGAGGCAAAAGTTAAAAGAATTTTAACCCCTTGAACCGACTCCGTATTTTTTCGGGACAATTGGATACCGTTTCTCGCAAGCCGGGTTTCGCGAAGAAAATCAGTGGGCCGGCACCCTGCTATCTGCTGTTGAGGGACAGGATTTGGGCACCGTCAGATCCCATCGAAGGCATCGAGGGCAGGGCCGAGTGCTGCGATGACGCCGTTTCCCGCGGCGGGAAGGCCGGTCAATATGGCGCTGACAATGTCGTCGCGCGTCGCACCGTGGGCCTTGGCCTCCATCACATGAAAACCAATGCCGCTTTCCAGTCGGAGCGCTGCCAGAATGCCAATGTAGATCAGGCTTTGCGTTTTCTCGTCCAGCGTCGATGCAGCGCCCAGAGCCTGCACTGCCTGAAACCAAGCCGCCTTGTGGGCTGGCGCATCTGTCATGAAGCGCTGAAACGAAGCGCTGGTTCTGGACATGTCGGTCATCTTTTCCTCTTCGTTCAAAGGGCCGGCTGCAGCCCCACTGCCTCTGATGATGTCGCTGAACGCAGGACGCCGCCTTGATGGAAATCAAGACGGCGTCATGGAGAAGGTCGCAATAGTGGCTGTCCGCGGCAATCAGCCTTGCAGGATACGCCCGACGATGTCGCTTACATCGGTCGAGAGGCCTTTTGCCGCAGCGATGCTCGAAAGTGCGGCTTTCGCATGCTCTGCACGGCCGGGTTCCAGCGAGCGCCAGGAGCGCATGGAGGTGAGGATGCGGGCGGCGAGCTGCGGGTTGCGCTTGTCGATCGCGATGATCTGCTCGGCGAGGAACCGATAGGCTGCGCCATCGGCACGGTGGAAGCCGGTCGGGTTCGAGAAGGCGAGCGTGCCCACCAGCGAACGTACCCGGTTCGGATTGGTCGCAATGAAATGTTTCGACTTCATCAGCGTCTTGATCCGTTCCAGCGCGCCTTCCCCGGGAATGGCCGCCTGCAGCGAGAACCATTTGTCGAGCACCAGCGCATTGTCGGCAAAACGTTTCTCGAAAGCGGCAAGAGCTTCCTGCGTTTCGGCGCTGTCGGGGAAGCGCTGCGTCAGGACACTCAGCGCATAGGCGAGATCGGTCATGTTGCCGGCGCTTGCATAGGCCTTGGCGGCCCGCTCCGGCGTTGCCTCGGCGAAGGCGAGGAAGCTCAAGGCGCCGTTGCGCAGCGACCGGCGGCCCGCGCTCTCGGCGTCTGGGCTGTAGGCTGCATTATCGGCATCACCCTCAGCAAGTCGACGAAGCGTTTCAAGTCCGGCGGTCGCGATCGCTTTTATCGTTTCGTTGCGCGCCTTGTGGATCGCGTCTGGATCGGTGTTGCCACCAAGTTCGCGGGCAATATCGGTTTCACTTGGCAAGGCAAGCGCCTGTGCCCGGAAGGCGGGTTCCAGCGTGTCGTCGCCGATGATTTCGATGAGCGTCGCCGAGAGAGCGGAATCCGCGCGGACCTCTTCGCCTTTTTGCACGGCCTTCGTGGCAGCCGTGAGCGCCGGCAGGGCAAGGTCGGTCAGCGCCTGGAAACGAGCGAACATGTCCGTCTCATGCCGGGCGATCTGCACCAGATCAGCCGCATTCTGCTCGAAATGCAGATTGACCGGCGCGGAGAAGCTGCGGTTGATCGACAGCACCGGGCGCGAGGAAATACCGGAGAAGGAGAAGGTCTGGTTGCGCTCGGTCAGGTGCAGCACGCCATCTCGATACTCACCGCCTTCCACGGCCTGCGGTTCGGCGATCTGGCCATTATCGAGGATCAGCGCCAGAGACAGCGGAATGTGGCGCGGCTGTTTCACCGGCTGGCCGGGTGTCGGCGCGGTGGTTTGCTCGAGCGTGAGTTTGAACGTCGATTTGCCAGCGTCATAAGCCGAGGAAACCGAGACAAGCGGCGTTCCGGCTTGCGTGTACCACAGCGAAAACTGCGACAGATCGCGGCCGCTGGCGTCAGAAAAGCTCCTGACGAAATCCTCGACCGTGGCCGCTTCACCGTCATGACGCTCGAAATAGAGGTCCATGCCCTTCTTGAAGTCGTCAGCGCCGAGGATCGTGGCGATCATGCGGGTGACTTCGGCACCTTTTTCATACACGGTCGTCGTGTAGAAGTTGTTGATTTCGCGGTATGTATCCGGGCGTGGCGGGTGCGCCAGCGGGCCGGAATCCTCCGGGAACTGCTCGGATTTCAGGTGGCGCACATCGGCGATGCGTTTGACCGGACGCGAGCGCATGTCGGCGGAAAACTCCTGGTCGCGATAGACCGTCAGGCCCTCCTTCAGGCACAGCTGGAACCAGTCGCGGCAGGTGATGCGGTTGCCCGTCCAGTTGTGGAAATATTCATGCGCGATGATACGCTCGATATTGGCGTAATCCGCGTCGGAGGCGGTTTCCGGGTCGGCCAGAACGAATTTGTCGTTGAAGACGTTGAGACCCTTGTTCTCCATCGCGCCCATGTTGAAATCCGACACGGCGACGATCATGAAGATATCGAGGTCATATTCGCGGCCGAAGCGCTCTTCGTCCCATTTCATCGAACGCTTCAGCGCGTCCATGGCATAGGCCGCGCGCGGCTCCTTGCCATGCTCGACGTAAATCTTCAGCGCCACATCGCGGCCGGACATGGTGGTGAATGTGTCTTCGACCACGCCGAGATCGCCGGCGACGAGTGCGAAAAGATAGCTGGGCTTCGGATGCGGATCGAACCAGGCCGCGAAGTGACGGCCTTCATCGTAATTGCCGCCGCCGAGGAAATTGCCGTTCGAAAGCAGCAGAGGGTTGCCTTCCTTCGCCGCGATGATCGTCACAGTGTAGGGCGCAAGCACATCGGGACGGTCGGGGAAATAGGTGATACGGCGGAAACCTTCCGCCTCGCACTGCGTGCAATAAACGCCATTGGTGCGGTAAAGCCCCATCAGCTGCGTATTGACCTGCGGATTGATGTAATTGGTGACGCAAATCTCGAAGGGGGATTCGGCCGGGAGGTCGCGGATGGTCAGGCTGTCGGGCGTGGCGTCATATTGATCGGCGGGAAGCTCCACCTGATCGAGCAGCAGGCCGGAAAGCGTCAACTCGTCGCCATCGAGAACCAGGGGCGCCTGCCGGTCAGCGCCTTCGCGGCGGTGGAAAATCAGACGGGCTTCGACCTTCGTGTTCTTGGGGTCGAGTTCGAAGGTGAGATCCACCCGCTCCAGAACGAAATCGGTGGGGCGGTAATCTGCCAGGTGAACGATCTGGCCCGTGTCTGTTCGCATGACTATCCCTGAATAACTTGGCGTGGTCTTCCCGGCATCATGTCGTCATAAAGCCCGGATGTAAAATCGGTAGAGTATTCGTCACGTTCATGTGCGCGTCGGAGGACATTCTGTCCCGCCCTGGAAGGCTTTGCCGGCCATGCAGACGATCCTCCCGCCGCCGGACCATGGGACCATCGCAGCAAATGTTGAACGATTGCTGAAATTGTATTTTATTTTCTTCAAATTTTAGCGCCCGTGACTTTTGGTCTGTGGCCATCCCGTCAGCCGGGCAAACGAAGCCTCCCCAGATCAACCGAATTCATGGGTAAATAACATTTTTTGCTGTAAAGCCTCGGAAGAATGCTCTAGCCTTGGCGCATCCACTTCTCCTGCGTCGTCCTTTCCCGCATGAAAATTCCCCGATGGCGTGTCTGTGCAGCCGATATGAGTAACTGCCAATGAACGCCGAACCGATGAATCCCTTTCGTGGGATTAGCATGAAGCTGATTTCGGTCGGCTTCTTTCTCGTCATGCAGACCTGTATCAAGGCCGCAGGCGATGTGCCGGCCGGCCAGATCACCTTCTTCCGCTCCGCCTTCGCCATTCTGCCCATCGTCGTTTATCTCGCATGGCTGCACGCGCTGGCAAGCGCGCTGCACACCAACAATCTTCTCGGCCATTTCAAGCGCGGTTTTCTCGGCATTCTTTCCATGGTCTGCGGCTTTTACGGGCTGACCATGTTGCCGCTGCCGGAATTCATCGCCATTGGTTATGCCTCGCCGCTGCTCGCGGTCGTTTTTGCCGCCTTCATCCTGCGCGAAAAAGTGCGCGTTTATCGCTGGAGCGCGGTCTTCGTTGGCATGATGGGCGTGCTGGTCATTCTGTGGCCGAAGATGACGCTTTTGAAGGAAGGCGGTTTTGCCGCGGGCGAGGGGCTGGGCGCCATCGCCGTGCTATGCGGTGCGGCGCTGGGCGGACTGGCGATGATCCAGGTGCGACAGTTGGTGGAAACGGAGAAAACGCCGACCATCGTGCTCTATTTCTCGCTGACTGCCACCCTGCTGTCACTGCTGAGCGTGCCCCTTGGCTGGAGCGCGCTGACGATGACACAGGCCGTGCTGTTGATCACCAGCGGCATCTGCGGCGGCGTTGCGCAAATCTTCCTGACGGAAAGTTACCGCCACGCGGAAGTCTCCGTCATCGCGCCCTTCGAATATAGCTCCATCGTCTTCGGGATCGCCGTCTCCTACATCCTGTTCGGCGACATCCCCACGGCGACCATGCTGATCGGCACCGCGATCGTGATCCTCGCTGGCATCTTCATCATTTTCCGCGAGCATCAACTGGGCTTGGCAAGACGCGCGGCCCGCAAGGCCTCGACGCCGCAGGGGTGAGGAGCGCTATTGTCGGTGTTTCAGTGCAACCGCTTCCGTCATCCCGGCCTTGAGCCGGGATCCAGCCGACGCGCGTCCGCGCGGCGACAAGAGTTCTTTCAGCCCAAGGACTTGGGCTGGCTGGATGCCGGATCAGGTCCGGCATGACGGATTGGATGACGCGTGGTCGAAGACAAGATCGAGAGTGCCGTTTTTCGTCTCAACCGGCGTTAACGGAGCAAGGACGGCTGGGCGCGCACTACAGCCTTGTGACTCGGTTCAAGACTTCGTCGCAGCCTTTCGAAAAAACCACAAAAGCAAAAGGCGCCTTCCCGAAGAAAGACGCCAGCGCGCAATCATATCTATCGACCGAGCCTAAGCTGGCCTGAGTGCTTCTCAGCGCTCGCGGAAATCCGCAAAGACGGCCGAGGGACGCGTCACGCGGACCTGCTGCATGGCAGCGCGTGCGGTCATCTGTTCGTTTGCGGCAGCGCCGAAACGGTGGTAGCCCTGACTGGAGCGGGCGCCGAGGCCTGCCAGACGGAGCGTTTCAAAGCCGGAATGTACCGGACGGAAGCGAGTGGTCATTGCCTTGGTTCCTTTAACCGAATTCCTCCCAAGACATGGTTGGTATATCGCAGCGCAGCATGGATTCGGCAAGCTGGCCAAATGCGCCGCTGTTATGCGTAATCCGCATGGCTTTCTTCATAAATCATTTACATTGAACAGTAATGAGGCAGTCAGCCTCTGGCCACTTTCGCTTGAAAGGCCAATAAATCCTGCCATGCCAATGACTTGCTGGCTGGCGCGTTCAGCAGTTCCTGCGGATGCAGGCTGGCGAGCGCCGGCAGAATCAGGTGGCCGGCTGCGACATCACGCCACTGTCCGCGCATGGTATGGATGGTGCCGGTGCCGCCGAAGAAGAAACGTGCGGTGAAGTTGCCGAGAAGCAACAGGTGTTTCGGCTCCGCAAGCGCAATCTGACGCTCGATGAAGGGGCGGCAGATATCCATTTCGGCCTGGGTCGGCGGTCGGTTGCCAGGCGGCCGCCAGGGAACGACGTTGCCGAGCATGATGCTGCTGCGCTCGAGACCGATGGCCGCGAGCATGCGATCCAGCAGCAGGCCGGCCTTGCCGGCGAAAGGCAGGCCCTCGCGGTCGTCATCGGCGTCAGGCATCGGGCCGAGCACCATGATACCGGAGGCGGGATCGCCTTGACTGAAAGTCGTATTGCGCGCGCTGTTCTTGAGATTGCAGCCGCTGAAACCCTCGAGCGCGGTTTTTAGCTCCCCAAGTGATCGAGCGCTTTCCGCCGCAAAACGTGCGGCCGCCACGGCCTGCTCGTCCGGCATGGCGACATTCTGCTGAATGGCGGGGGCTGCCGGTGCGCCGCGCGCAGGAGCGCTCCGGCCTGGCGCCTGGCGGTTAGGCGCATCAGCACGGCGATCGGCCGGGCTTTCCACTTGCCGGGCCGATGCGGCCGTATCCTGCCCCGGCATCGACCGGGCAGGGCGGGCGGCGGCAAATTCGGCGAAACGGTCGACCGGGGTCTCTTCCAGCAACCAGTCGACGCCTGCATCCGCATGGAAATGCAGAAGGGCGGCAAGTTCGGCCGGGGAGAGGTCTTGGGCGGCGATCATGGGCGGAAACTACCGCATGTTCCCCGCCCGGGGAACCCGCAAATCACGCTGTCCAGCGCTGAATATCGCCGCTTTCGCCGATCATGGCGAGACCATGGGCAATCGAAAGCAACTCGCCGCCGCTTTCGATGCGGTCGGCATCGAAACGACGGGTGAAGAGGTCCCGCACCGCCGGCACGAAAGAGGTGCCGCCAGTCAGGAAAACCTTGTCGATCGCATCAGGCGCAACCTGCGTCTTTTTCAGAACCTCGTCGAGCGCTTCTTCGATCTTGCCGAGATCCTCGGCGATCCAGCTGTTGAAATCGCTGCGTTTCACCGTTTTGCGTCCGGCCTTTCCGAGTGGTGCAAAGTTGAATTCCGCTTCTTCCGCTGACGACAGCGCCATCTTGGTGGCGGAAATAGCCTGATAGAGCGGGTAGCCCTCGTCATGTTCGACGAGATCGATGAACATTTCCAGCTTTTCCGGCTCCAGCGCCGAGCGCACCAGCGATTTCAGGTCGGTGAACTCCTTCGAGGTCTTGAAGATCGACAGCTGGTTCCAGCGGCCGAAATTCACGTAATAGCCGGAGGGCACGTCCAGCACCTTGTCGAAGCTCTTGAACTTGCTGCCCTTGCCGATCTCAGGCGAGACCAGATTGTCGATCATGCGGAAGTCGAAATGATCGCCCGCCACACCGACGCCGGAATGGCCGATGGGGGTGGCGGAAAGCTTGCCGGCATGGGTTTCGAAACGGATCAGCGAATAGTCCGTCGTGCCGCCGCCAAAATCCGCCACCAGCACGTTGGCGTCTTTCTTCAGGCTTTGGGCGAAATAATAGGCGGCCGCCACCGGCTCGTAGACATAGTGGATTTCCGGGAAGCCGGCGCGGGTGAGCGCTTCGTTGTAACGGGCAAGAGCGAGCGTCTCGTCGGGATTGCTGCCGGCGAACCGCACCGGGCGGCCGGCGATGACGGTCGACACATTTTCGGGCCATTCGGCCCCGGCATAGGTCTTCAACTTGCGCAGGAAAACCTCCATCAGATCTTCGAAGCTCTGGCGCTTGGCGAAAATCAGCGTTCCCTGAAACAGCGGCGAGGCCGCGAATGTCTTGATCGACTGCAGGAAACGACAGTCGCCGGCGTTGTCGATGAACTGGCGGATGGCGGCATGGCCCGCCTCCACATGCAGGGCGGCCGCACCGAGGCCGGCATCCTTCATGAAGGACAGCGCGGTGCGCATGCTGTCATCCGTGCCCGCGCTGCTGGTGAAGCGCATGGAGTGGCTTGCGCCGCCGTGGTCGGAAAGAGCCATGACCGTGTTGGTCGTGCCGAAATCGAGGCCGAGAGCCCGCTTTTGCGTCATCGCCATATCCTTGTGTCGATAGAAGAACCCGCCCGGCCCTTGGGCGGCCCGGCGTGAAAATAAGGGATGCTCTTGGCATCCCGATGTCAGAGGAGGGCGGTTGATTGCACAGGGCGAACGGAATGACAAGCGTCGCCGGACTTTTTTCGATCTACACCGCCTCTGTGCGCGGCGGCCGCAAAGTTACGGCAACCCAAGGGTCATATGGTAAATGGGTTCACAACTCTATTGTGAAAGTGCAAAGTAGTTGCTTGCTATTGCATTAGGGAAGTTCTGTTATAGCGAGTTCTGTAAAAAGAACAGACAGCGGGATGAAGCCGCTCTCTATTGGATAGAATATTAATTTACCTTTGGCATGTCCCGCCGGGCATGCTGTCTTTGATTGTCAGTTGTTCGTAGTTTTTGGAAGTTTGATGCCCCACAGGATCGGTCAAAACACCGCGGAGGACGAAGCGGCGGACCATGCCCCTGCCGTTCAGGGCGACATGGGGGTTTTCTTCCGGCAGTTCATGGCCCTCATGGAGGCCTCCCAGCAGGGTTATGCGCTGTTTGACGGCAGTGATGCGTTGCGGTTCGCCAACAGCGCGTTTCGCGTTGCGCTCGGTATCGGGCCGCAGGATTTTCCCAGTTGGGTTGAGCTTATGCGCGCCGGGTTTCGAAACGCGACCGGCACAACCATCGAAACATCGGATTTCGAGCTCTGGCTGCGCTCCGCCAAGACGCGGCGCGGCAAGTTGCCGTTTCGCACCATCGAGACCAGTCTCAAGGATGGGCGCTGGACCTTGACGACCGAAACCACGCTGCCGGGCGGCTGGATGCTGTGCGTGGTCACCGATGTGTCCGAACTCGGCGTCGAGTTGCGCGACCTGCGTCAGGAGCGGGACCGGGCCCTGAAATCCGCCTTGAGTGATGAGCTGACCGGCCTCGGCAACCGCCGTTACGCCATGGACACTCTCAACCACCTGCTTGGCCCAAACAAGGCCCAGGCGCTTGCCGTCATCATCATGGACATCGATCACTTCAAGAGTGTCAACGACCGCTTCGGCCATGCCTACGGCGACATGGTGCTGCAAGATTTCGCGGCCCGGCTGTCTTCCACCGTCGGCCGGGACGACCTTCTCGGGAGAATCGGTGGCGAAGAGTTTTTGCTGGTACTCAGCGGCTCACGCATGCACAGCGCCGAAACACTGATGCGCCAGCTTCAACTGTCTCTGGCCGATGCCGCGCCGCTGCGCGACATGCCCGATTTTCGCTATAGCTGTTCAGCCGGCATTGCCTATGCCAATCCCGGTGAGCGCGCCAGCGACGTTTTGCGACACGCCGATACGGCACTTTATGAAGCGAAGAACACCGGGCGGAACCGCTACGTGATCTACGGAGCGGCCCGGTGACCGGCCATTGCGGCTCAGCCCCAGTTCGATTTCGCCGCGCCGCCATCCACCCGCAGCATCGTGCCGGTAATGTAGCTCGCGGGAACAGAGCAAAGGAAAGCGCCGGCAGCAGCGAATTCGTCCACCGTGCCCAGACGGCCGGCCGGAATGCTCTTGACGGATGCTTCGCGAATGTCCTCCACGGTCTTGCCCAAGCGCTTGGCGTTGGCGCCATCCAGCTCATCAATGCGGTCGGTGTGGATGCGGCCGGGCAGCAGGAGGTTGGAGGTGATGCCGAAGCCCGCCACTTCGGAGGACAGCGTCTTGCTCCAGCCGACGAGCGCGCCGCGCAGCGTGTTGGAAAGGGCCAGATTCGGGATCGGCTCGAACACGCCTGAGGAGGCGACGGTGAGGATGCGGCCGAACCCCTGTTCCTTCATCTGCGGCAGCAGCGCGTTGGTGAGCGTGATGACGCGCAGCACCATCGACTGGAAGAAGGTATCGAGCTTGTCCGCCGTCATCTCCTGGGCAAGGCCCGGTGTCGGTCCGCCGGTATTATTGACGAGAATATCGATGCCGCCGAGCTTGTCCTTAACGGCTTGCACCATGGCCTCGACAAAATTGTCATCGCCAAGGTCGCCCCACACCCAGTCGGCTTTGCCCTTGCCGAGCGCATTGATCGCCTTGCAATTCGCCGCCAGTTTCTCGCCGCTTCTGCCAACCAGAAGAACGTTGACGCCTTCTTTCGCTAACGCGGTGGCAATGCCAAGCCCAAGGCCGCGAGAGGAAGCGAGAACGAGGGCCCGTTTGCCGGAAATGCCGAGATCCATGGATTTTGTCCTGTCTTGAGAGTGCTGTATCCGCTGGTTATAGAGCATTTCGGCGAAATGTGGACCATCGTCGCCACCTTACTCAGCTTCGCCGTTTCGCTTTCCATGGCATGGTTCGTCAGGCGGCAGAACCGCCGGCTGACGATCGTGTTCACCACGGATGAGGAGTGGGCGGTTCGAGTGTCCTCACCCGTCAGGCTAAGCGGGAGGGAATTTCAAAGGAGCTGTGGCGGTTCTACGACCTTCTGCCAAATACCAAAAGACAGACATGATCACGATGCCGCCGCCCGTCAGAACCAGCGGCGATATGGCTTCGTTGTAAAAGAGCCAGACCCAAACCGGTCCGAGGATGACGTCCAGCATGGAAATTAATCCGGCTTCGCCGGCGTTTATGCGCCGGGACCCTTGCAGCAGAAGTATATAGCCGAGGGCCGTGGTGAAAACGCCGTAAAGCGCACACGCAACGACCTGCGTCGGAGCGGGAAGCTCGAACCGCATCAGCGGCAGCGCGACGCAAAGGCAGATCAGCGCGGCGAGAGCGGTCATCAGAGCGGTATCCATGTCGGGGAAGCGCTTCGCGATGACGATTTGGGTGGCGCATCCTGTGGTCATTACGAAGGCAGCAAAGATGCCTAGCATATCCTGCTGAGATACCGCCGCGCCGACCGAAATCAATACGCCGACGAAAGCGGCGCAGCCGGCAATGGCGAAACGGTAGCTTACCCGATCCCGCAAGGACATAAATGCGATGACGGCCACAATAAAAGGAAGCGTGGCATAGATCGTCATCACGTTGGCGACGGTCGTCCAGCGCAACGACGCGACATAGGTGATCGCAGCGATCGCAGACACCATGCATCCGGCAAGGCCGGGCAAGCCGAATGACGTCAGCGACCGCTGTCTGGTAAGTCTATTCCTGAGCAGAAGAAACGCCCCGAGAGCCAAAAAGGTGAAAGCTGAGCGCCACGCCACCATCGACCACACATCCATATCGGCCATGCGCACGAAAAGCCCTGCTGTGCTCCATAAAACTGCGGAGGCTGCAACAAGATATATGCCACTGGAACGCTCATGTGATAGACTCATGTCGGCACCACCCCGAGGAGGTAAGTATGTATAATCAGTATTGTAGACGATCGGTCTAGTGATGGGTGTTCAATCTGCGACACGCATGCGTCTCATTTCGGAGGGAATGCGCCAGCTGCTTGCTCATGGTTATGAGGGCGTCGGGATCGGCCCGATCCTGAAGGAAGTGGATGTGCCAAAAGGGTCCTTCTACTACTTCTTTGCAAGCAAGGACGACTTCGTGGTGGCGGTCATCGAGGCCTACGAGCGAAAATACGCGCAGATCAGGGAAAGCCTTTTTGCGGATGCCTCGTTGCGCGCCTTGCAGCGACTAGCGGTATATTTCGAGACGCTGGAACTCGAGCTAAAACAGGACGGACCTTATGCAGGCTGCCTTTACGGCGTGATTGCCCAGACGGCTGCCGGCCGCAGCGCTCTGGTCCGGGACGCGCTCGCTATTTCATTCAGGCGGTGGGAGACGAGCATCCGCGAACTGCTTACGCATGCTCAATATGAAGGCGATATTGCCGACGATGAGGATGTTTCGGACCTCTGCGCTTGTATCATCGAGGCCTACGAAGGCGCGCTCATCCGTGTGAAGGCCACGGGCGATACAGCCGCTTTCACCCGGTTCCGCACTAAGGGCTTACAAAGGCTGATGGCAAACATGCATTAGAGTGGCGGCATCTTGTCTTGAAATAGATGACCGGCCCGCTCTAGCTGAATTCGTGGCAAACTGCACGGCGCTGTCTCACATCTCGTTCGGCACGGCGTCCTGGCATATGCCGTCGATGAAGCGAATGGCGCCATCGCCGAGACGATAAATTCCGTCTTGCGGAACGGGGAGCTCCAGCATTTCCCGTTGCGACAGCCCCGCATAGACCCCGCGGATGAGTCGGCCGAACAAACCGTGCGATATGGCTATCGTGGGCCGGTCGATATCGGCAAGCCATGTTCTTGCGCGCCGGCAGGCGTCATCGAAACTCTCGCCGTCAGGCGATCTAAAATACCAATCGAAAGCATCCGAGCCCTCGAGATGGCCGGGATATTCTGCGTCTATTTCGAATTTTGTCATCCCGTCCCAGCAGCCGGTGGTCACCTCCATCAGCCGTGAGTCCTCGATGCCATGGAGCGGCAGCAACCGCTGAACCCTGCTTGCCGTTTCGCGCGTTCTGCCTAGCGGACTTAGCCGCAGCTCGAACAAGCGAGTGCCGCTGGAAAGCTCGTCACGAAGAATGCAAGCCACCCGGTCAGCCTGTTCAATCCCATGCCGCGTCAGGGGCGAGTCTTTTTGACCCTGGAATCGACCCAGTGTATTCCAGACGGTCTCGCCATGCCGCAACAGGTAAATAGTCGACACGCGATTCCCCTTTGCGTTGCCACCCGGCGGTGGACAGTCACATGTTTGTTTGCACGGCGCAATCGGCATATCAAGGAGGTGAGCGGCTCCGTTGGCAATTGCGGTGGTTGAATGCTCGCCGAATTTCCCAACCCTTGACGATGCAGCGTCTCGTTAATATGCTGGAATGACGTGAACGTAAAAGTAAAATTTATTCGTCAGGTTGTCTGACAATATGGTGGCGCGTGTCCTGATTCGCCGTTATAGACGCTCGACAAAGGCATTTTGCTTTGCGAAGACAGGTGCTGGCTGGTGCAGCGTCGCAGATGGGCTTTCAGTCTGGCGCAGGCGGTGCGATGCGGCAACGGAAAAGACGATAACAACAGCCGGATGGGACCGGCGATCTGAGAGGACACGATGACGGACGCGATGGAACTGCCCGAACGCGAAGCGATGGAATTCGACGTAGTGATCGTCGGTGCGGGTCCGGCCGGTCTTGCCGCGGCCATCCGGCTGAAGCAGGTGGAGCCGGAGCTTTCGGTCGTCGTGCTGGAAAAGGGCGCGGAAGTCGGCGCGCACATCCTTTCCGGCGCCGTGGTCGATCCCATCGGCATCGACAGGCTGCTGCCAGGCTGGCGCGAAGAGGAGGGGCACCCCTTCAAGACCGAGGTCAAGGACGACCAGTTCCTGTTTCTCGGACCCGCAGGCTCCATCCGCCTGCCGAACTTCATGATGCCGCCGCTTATGAACAATCACGGCAATTACATCGTCTCGCTCGGCCTCGTCTGTCGATGGCTGGCGGAAAAGGCGGAAGGACTCGGCGTCGAGATCTATCCGGGCTTTGCCGCCACTGAAGTGCTTTATAATGACGAAGGTGCCGTCATCGGCGTCGCCACCGGCGACATGGGCATCGAGAAGAATGGCGAGCCGGGCCCGAACTTCACCCGCGGCATGGAACTGCACGGCAAATATGTGTTGATCGGCGAGGGCGTGCGGGGATCGCTTGCCAAGCAGCTGATCTCCAAATTCGATTTGTCCAGGGACCGCGAGCCGCAAAAGTTCGGCATCGGCATCAAGGAACTCTGGCAGGTCAAGCCGGAGAAACACAAACAGGGCCTCGTGCAGCACTCCTTCGGCTGGCCGCTCGGCTTCAAGACCGGTGGCGGCTCGTTCCTCTATCATCTGGAAGATAACCTCGTCGCCGTCGGCTTCGTGGTGCATCTCAATTACAAGAACCCCTATCTTTATCCTTTCGAGGAATTCCAGCGCTTCAAGACGCATCCGGCGATCCGCGATACGTTCGAGGGCGGCAAGCGCATCTCCTATGGCGCGCGCGCCATCACCGAGGGCGGCTATCAGTCGGTGCCCAAGCTCACCTTCCCGGGTGGCGCGCTGATCGGCTGTTCCGCCGGTTTCGTCAACGTTCCGCGCATCAAGGGCAGCCATAATGCGGTTCTGTCGGGCATGCTGGCGGCGGAAAAGATCGCCGCAGCGATTTCCGCCGGCCGCGCCCACGACGAGGTTGCCGAGATCGAGGCCGAATGGCGCGACGGCGATATCGGCAAGGACCTGAAGCGGGTGAGGAACGTCAAGCCGCTCTGGTCGAAGTTCGGCACGGCCATTGGCGTGGCGCTCGGCGGTCTCGATATGTGGACGAACCAGCTTCTCGGCTTCTCCTTCTTCGGCACGCTGAAGCACGGCAAGACGGATGCCCAGAGCCTTGAGCCCGCCTCCAAGCACAAGCCGATCGCCTATCCGAAGCCGGATGGCGTTCTGACCTTCGACCGCCTGTCCTCCGTCTTCCTCTCCTCCACCAACCATGAGGAAGACCAGCCGGTGCATCTTCAGGTGAAGGACATGGAGTTGCAGAAGCGTTCCGAACACGACGTTTTTGCCGGCCCCTCGACGCGCTACTGTCCCGCCGGCGTCTATGAGTGGGTGGAGAAGGATGGCGAGGAAGTTTACGTCATCAACGCCCAGAACTGCGTGCACTGCAAGACCTGCGATATCAAGGATCCCAACCAGAACATCAACTGGGTGCCGCCGCAGGGCGGCGAGGGGCCGGTTTACGCCAATATGTGATGGTGTGAACGAGCGAAAAATCGCGCAACGACTGTTTCGGCGATGTCGTTGCGAGGGTGCAGTCGTCATCGAACCGGGCTGTCGCGTCGGCGCTGGACGCTTATCTGACTTAGGTCGTTTCCGTCATGCCGGCCTTGAGCCGGTATCCAGCCGAAGCGCGTCTGCGCGGCGAGATTTGTCTTTTCAGCCCAAGGACTTGGGCTGGCTGGATGCCGGCTCGAGGCCGGCATGACGGAGGTGGTGGAGCGCGCCACGACTATCGAGACATCGATGTCACCCGTGACGCAGCAGCAGCCTCCGCAGCCCGTATCCCCGTCAGTATTTGTGGATTGCTCTTCGATTTCTTACATATAGGATGTTGGGGTGTTGTAGCATCGCCTTGCCCGCGGGTTGCGGGTGGTGAATGCAGGAACGCCTGGAATCTGCGTTTGGTCCTTGGGCAGGCTCGGAAGTGTCTGCGCCGCCCGACGACGGGGAGTGAGAGAATGTCTGGCTTTCAAAGGCTGAAGATCGTGCGAAAGACAGGTTTGGTTGGCAGCGTGGCGGTGCTTGCGCTGGTTGCCATCACCTTCAGTGGCAGCCCGCTGGCGGCGGCAAGCTGCCGCTCCGATGCGATGGCGGGCATAGACTGGCGTGAGTGCAACAAGCGCCTGCTGATGCTGGGCGGCAGCAATCTCGACTCCGCGATGCTCTACGGCACGGACTTTACCTATACCGATCTGCGCGGTTCATCGCTTAAAGGCACCAATCTGGAAAAGGCCAAGCTGATCCGCACATCCCTTGCCGAAGCGAACCTTCAGGGCGCCAATCTGACCAAGGTTGAAGCCTATCGCAGCGACTTTTCCGCCGCCGATGCCACCAACGCCAAATTCATCAACGCCGAGATGCAGCGTACCAAGTTCGAGAATACCAAGCTCGATGGCACGGATTTCACCAAGGCCGAACTTGGCCGCGCGGATTTCGAAGGGGCCTCACTGAACGGCTCGAAATTTTCCCTGACCAACCTCTCGCGTGCCCGTTTCGAGGGTGCGAAAGTGGGCGGGCCGGTCGATTTTACCAACGCATTCCTGCTGCTGACCCGGATCGAAGGCGTCGATCTCTCCACGGCAACGGGTCTCGAACAAAAGCAGATTGATATCGCCTGCGGTGACGCGAAGACAAAATTGCCGAGCGGGCTGACTGCGCCTGCCTCCTGGCCCTGCGCGGAAGACCCTGACGACGATTGACGCAGTCCGTCTTATCGATTGCAGTTGAACTGCGCCGGCGGTACGGATGTGATGCCCTTAGCCCGGCCGGGAGGGCATGACCTGGCAAGGGAATCGGCTGGGGCTTTAAAAGAAGCAGAAGGGTTTCTCCCGCCCTCCCAGCACCGAGCCGATCCGCCCTGATAGGTGCACGGAAAGCCTAAAAGCCCGACAAAACGATCTTGCCCTTGGCCTTGTTGCTTTCGATCAGCGCATGCGCCCTGATCAGATTTTCCGCATTGATGGTTCCGAAAACCTCGGTCAGCGTCGTCTTGATCTTGCCGGCATCGACCAGTTCGGCAACGTGGTTGAGCAGCTTGTGCTGTTCGATCATGTCGGGCGTTTCAAATACAGCGCGGGCGAACATCATTTCCCAGTGGATCGAGATGCATTTGCGCTTGAAGGCCATCACGTCGAAGCCGCCGGCCGGATCGTCGATCAGGGCAAAGCGGCCCTGCGGCGCAATGGTGGCCACGCTGTCGGCCGCGTGGATGTCGCTATGCGTCGTGGAGAAAACGAAGCCCGGCGCGCCGAGGCCCAGCGCCTCCACCTGCGGCGCTATCGGTTTGCTGTGGTCGACGACGTGATGCGCGCCTAGCTCCTTGACCCACGTGATCGTTTCCGGCCGCGATGCCGTGGCGATGACAGTGAGATCCGTCAGGGCACGCAGAAGCTGGATGGCGATAGAACCGACGCCGCCAGCACCGCCGATGACAAGAACGGCATTGGCAGCACCCGGAACCGGCTCCTTCACCCGCAGCCGGTCGAACAGCGTCTCGTAAGCGGTGATCGCTGTCAGCGGCAGGGCGGCGGCCTCCTCGAAATTGAGTGATTTCGGCTTTGTGCCGACGATGCGCTCATCGACCAGATGGAATTCGCTGTTGGAGCCGGGACGGTTGATGACACCGGCGTAAAACACTTCGTCACCCGGTTTGAACAGCGAGACCTTGTCGCCAACGGCCTTCACCACGCCGGCCGCATCGAAGCCAAGCACGCGGGTGGCGCCGTTTTCCGGCGACTGGTTGCGACGGACCTTGGTATCGACGGGGTTCACCGAAACCGCTTTCACTTCAACCAGAATATCGTGCCCTTTCGCGTCCGGCTGGGGCAGCTCGATGTCGATCAGAGCATCGCTGGCGGTGATAGGCTGGCTCGTCTTGTAACCGATGGCGCGCATGAACAGTCTCCTTTGCTTGTTTGCGTGCCTCTTACTTGATACATATGAACATCGATCGCAAGAATGCACATTTTGTGATGATACACACAAAAAGGATACTGTAGATGTCGCGACCGCGCGCCAAACTGACGGGCAATTTTCCCGGCTGCCCGGTGGAATCGGCCTTGAGTTTTCTCGATGGCAAATGGAAAGGCGTGATCCTCTATCACCTCATCAATGAGGGCACCCTGCGTTTCAACGAGCTGCGCCGCCATATTCCGAGCGTCACCCAGCGCATGCTGACCAAGCAGCTGCGCGAGCTGGAAGAGGCCGGCCTGATTTCCCGCACCGTTTTCCCCGTCGTGCCGCCGCGCGTGGATTACGCGCTCACACCGCTGGGCGAGACGATGCGGCCGGTGATTTCGGCCCTGAAAAGCTGGGGCGATGCGCACGTCGTCTGTAAAAACGGCGCGAAATACACCCAGCTTCCGCAGGTGGCGGAGAAGGCGGCCTGAAAGAAATCACGGGTAAAAGCAAGTGCCGTGGACGTCATTTTTCATGGTGCGATGCAACACGGATTTGCCCCGATTGATGCATAATGCTGCGATCTCGATTCGCAGCAGGGACATCAAAGCACATGAGCATGGGTTGGATGGAGGCCGGATTTCTCGGTCTTTTGCAAGGACTTACGGAATTTCTTCCGATTTCTTCAAGCGCGCATCTGAGGATCGCCGGGGAGTTCTTGCCCTCCGGCGCAGATCCCGGAGCCGCCTTCACCGCCATTACCCAGATCGGCACGGAAATGGCCGTGCTGGTTTATTTCTGGTCAGACATCATGCGGATCGCCGCCGCCTGGCTGCGGCAGAACCTGCGCCTCGGTCCTTATGACAAGGCTGATGCCCGGCTAGGCTGGCTGATCATCGTCGGTTCTGTACCGATCGTGTTTCTGGGGCTGTTCTTCAAGGATGCGATCGAACATTCGCTGCGCAACCTTTATATCACCGCGGTGATGCTGATCGTCTTCGGTATCGTCCTTGGCGTGGCCGACAGGATCGGGGAGAAGCGTTATAAATTGAACCAGCTGATCTGGCGCGATGGCATCCTCTTCGGATTCGCGCAGGCCATGGCACTTATCCCGGGCGTCTCGCGTTCCGGCGGCACCATCAGCGCCGGCCTGCTTCTGGGCTACACCCGCGAGGCGGCAGCCCGATATTCCTTCCTGCTTGCCGTTCCCGCCGTCTTCGGCTCCGGCTTCTACCAGCTATTCAAGAGCATCGGCGAGGACAATCCGGTCGGCTGGGGCCAGACCGGGCTTGCGACCCTCATCGCCTTCATCGTCGGTTACGCCGTGATCGTCGTGTTCCTCAAGCTGGTCTCGACCAAGAGCTACATGCCCTTCGTCTGGTACCGCGTGGTCATCGGCTTGATTTTGCTTGGGCTCTTGGGAACGGGTGTGATTAGCGCAGGTGGCTAAAGGGCTTTGCCGATTGAACGGATACTTTAGGGCCGGGTGTACCATCCGCGCTCCGTCGCCCCGGACTTGGTCCGGGGTCCAGCGCGATCAAGTCTTTGATCGCAAGAGTTCCTTCATGACGAATACGCGCCATGGCTGAATGCCGGATCAAGTCCGGCATGACGGTTGAGAGGTTATGACCTGCCTTGAAAATCCGAAGGCCCGCTCTCGCAAGCGGGCCTTTGTCGTTAGAGCAACGTACCGCTGAGGATAACCAGCGCCACCGAGAAGTAGATGACCAGCCCGCTGACATCCACCAGCGTGGCGACGAACGGGGCCGAGGCGCTGGCCGGATCGAGCCGCAGCCGCTGCAGCACGAAAGGCAGCATGGAACCGGCGAGCGAACCGAAGGTGACGATGCCCACAAGCGCCGCAAAGACAGTGGCGCCGACGAGCAGCCAGTGTTCGCCGTAATCGTAGAAACCGGCCTGCTGCCAGATCGTCAGTCGCAGGAAGCCGATGGCGCCGAGGATGCAACCGAGCGTGAGGCCGGTCGGTATTTCCCGCAGCAGCACCCGCCACCAGTCGGAAAGCTTCAGTTCACCGAGCGCCAGCGCCCGGATGATGAGCGAGGTGGCCTGCGAACCGGAGTTGCCGCCCGACGACATGATGAGCGGAATGAACAGCGTCAGCACCACGGCCTTTTCCAGCTCGCCCTCGAAATGCTGCATGGCGCTCGCCGTCAGCATTTCCCCGAGGAACAGGGCCGCAAGCCAGCCGGCGCGCTTGCGGATCATGTCCGGAAAGCCGATCGTCATATAGGGCTTGCCGAGCGCTTCCATACCGCCAAACTTGTGAGCATCTTCCGTGGTATCGGCGATCATGGTGTCGATCACGTCGTCAACGGTGACGATGCCGAGGATATGCGAGTGGTCGTCAACGACGGGGAGCGCCAGAAGGTCGTGCTTGCGGATAAGCCGGGCCACATCCTCCTGCGACATCAGGGGGCTTGCATAGGCAATGCCTTCCTTCGATGCGACGGAGAGGATGGAAGCGCCGGGCTCGCCGGTCAGCAGGCGGCGCAGCGTCACGACCGTGGAAAGCGTTCCGTCTTCAGCCAGCACATAGATGGCATAGACCGTTTCACGCGACCGCTCGACGACGCGGATGTGCGAAAGGGTCTGTTCCACCGTCCAGCTGTCGGGAACGCTGACGAATTCCGTGGTCATGATCGAGCCTGCCGTGCGCGGCGGGTAGCCCATCAGGTGCTGGATGGAGAGCGCGGTCGTGCGATCCAGCCGGGCAAAAAGCTTGGCGCGGGGCTCGTCTTCCATGTCCGCCATCACGTCGGCGACGCGGTCGTCGGACATCAGGTTTACGAAACGGGCAGCCTGTTCAAGGGGGATGCCGGCAATGATGGCGGCTGCGTCATGCAGCTCCGGCCGGTCGAGAATGGCGACGGCCTTTGCCTGCGGCATGGCAAGCAGTGCTGCTACGGCTGCATCGGTATCAAGCGTGTTGAGGTGCTCGACACGTTCTGCAATGGTGGTGGAACCGGCATTTCCGCTGCGGAGAAGACGTGCGGCCTTGCTGGCTCTCTGGGAGAGAGTGTGGAAGTTCATGATTGCTCACCTTTCCGTCGATTCGCCGATTACGGCGAACGCGGTGGTGAGCCGACAGGGGTCGGATCAGTTCCCGTTCGCCGCTTTCGGCAAAGGCAATCGACTACTACTGTCGCTAGACATCCAATGATGCTCCGTTAAAATCCGCACGGTTCCGGCTTGCGGTCTGTGCGTAACGCCGTGTTGCGCCTGAAACGAAAAAGAGTCAAGCGAGCCGATTGTGAAATTTCCGTAAGGTTTCGAGCGGGCGTCGGAAAGGGGATTTCGACCGGTGAAGAACCGGCCTTCAGCCGGCTTTCGCGCGTCGTTCGACGGTGACCGAAACAAGGAAAACGCCAAGCCCGAGAAGGGAGAGGACCGCACCGACATAACCGGTCGAGGCGTAACCGAAACCCATGGCGATGACGAGGCCGCCGAGCCAGGCGCCGAGCGCATTGGCAATGTTGAAGGCGGAATGGTTGGAAGCGGCAGCCAGTGTCTGCGCATCCTGCGCAACATCCATCAGTCGCGTCTGCACGGCCGGGCAGGCGGCAAAACCACAGCCGATCAGGAAGACGCAGAGGCAGAGCATGAATGGATTATCCGCCGTCATGCCGAACACGGTCATGACGAGCACGTTGAAGGCCAGCATGCCGCCGATCGTGCCATTGAGCGAGATATCGGCCAGCCGCGAGCCGACCACATTGCCGACATTCATGCCGATGCCGAACAGCGCCAGCACCATGGAGACGGTGGACACCGGCATCATCGCGACGTCGGTGGTGGTCTTGGCGATATAGCTGAAGACCGAGAACATGCCGCCGAACCCGACGGCAGCGATGGCGAGTGTCAGCCACACCTGAACGCGACGGAAAGCGCCGAGTTCGCGCCAGACGCTTGCGCCTTCCTCCACTTTGTCGCGCGGCTGGAACAGCCAGAGAAGGGCGACTGTCAGCAGCCCGATGCCGCCGACCAGCATGAAGGCTGCGCGCCAGGACAGGAGCTGGCCAAAGAAGGTTGCAAGCGGGGTGCCCAGCAGCGTGGCAATGGTCAGCCCAAGCATGACGCGGCCAACGGCACGGGCGCGTTTGTGGATCGGCGCCATGGAGGCTGCCACCAGCGCCGCAACGCCGAAATAAGCGCCGTGTGGCAGGCCGGTGATGAAGCGCAGTACGGTGAAGCTCAGGAAATCCGGTGCGACGGCGCTGAGAATATTGCCCGCCGCAAACAGCCCCATCAGACCCAGCAGCAATGCCCGACGCGTCATGCGGGCGGCCAGAACCGCAATGATGGGCGCGCCGATGACGACGCCCAGCGCATAGGCGGTGATAACGTAACCCGCCTGCGGCACCGTCACGCCATAGGTGGTGGCGACGTCAGGAAGTAAGCCCATGATGGCGAATTCGCCGGTGCCGATGCCGAAACCGCCGGCGGCAAGTGCCAGTTCGATGAGCGCGATGGCGAGAGGCGAAAGCGCGACAGCCGGCTCGGTCGGGTAAACGGCTTCGGTTTCCGCGCCAGGGCGGGCTTCGGACATTGTCGACTGGCTCATGCTGACCTGAGATGGGAGGACCCAACAGAAAAAAGGGCAAGACCGCATGGGAACGGTCTGCCCTGACTGGAGATGTGCGGTCATGAAAATGACCTTAAGTGACCCCTAACATGAAATGATGCGTTGCGGTAGAGCGATTCTCGGCAAAAGAACATCTTCACGCGATGGTGTTTGGAACCCTATATGATGAGAGACATTTACGCGCGGCTGCATTCCTCAATCGGATTGGAAACATGAAGCTCATTGCAATTTTCAATCGTGACGGCGGCACCTTTCGAACCACTGACATGGATGCCTATTGCAACGACGCGCGCGAGGTCTTCACCCGCGCCGGCCACGAGATCGATTGCCGGCTGGTTTCCGGAAAGGATATCGTCGAGGAGATGGAGCGCGCTGCCGAGGAGCCGGGCATAGAGGGCATCATTGCCGGCGGTGGCGACGGCACGATTTCCGCCGCCGCGGCCATCGCCTGGAAAAACGGCATCGCGCTGGGCATCGTGCCCGCCGGCACCATGAACCTCTTCGCCCGCTCGCTGAAGCTGCCGCTCGACATTCGCCAGGTGCTGGACACGCTGGCGCATGGCGAAATTGCCAATGTCGACATCGCCAGCGCCAATGGCCGGCTCTTCGTCCACCAGTTTTCAGCGGGCCTGCACTCACGCATGGTGCGGTATCGCAACAACCTCGCCTTCGCCTCCCGTCTCGGCAAGATCAAGGCAAGCATCCGTGCGGCCGTCAACGTCATCCTCAATCCACCCGTCTTTGAGGTGCAATATACGGTGAACGGCGAAACGCAGCATCGCAAGGTCTCGGCTATTTCGGTTTCCAACAACGAGTTCGGTCAGAATTCGCTCTTGGTGGCGGATAATGTCTCTGGCGGTCACCTCGGTTTCTATCTCACCGACCCGCTTCGCCCCTCCGGCGTTGCAAAACTCGCCTTCGATATCCTGCGCGGCAAGCTCAAGGATAACGCAGCGGTGACCGCCATGACCGTGACGGACGTGGAGCTTCATTTCCCTAAAAAACGCCACGACGTGCGTTGCGTGATCGATGGCGAATTATTGCCGATGGAACGGGATGTGGCGCTGGAGGTCCATGCGGGTGAGCTGAAGGTGCTGGTGGGACGGGCGTTTTTCGCATAACGCAACCGCCTGTGAATTGGGCGATCACCGCATGTTTCTTCGCCCCGCCGGGGAGAAGAAGTTCGCCGCAACGTCCAGCCAGGCAACTTGCCCCCTAAAAACCTCCGGCCTTGCCAAATCGGAGCCGCCCGGCCATGTTCGGCGGGCGTGACGGCGCAAGCGCCGTTGCCTTTATGGGAGTGCGATCTGTCATGAATGAAATCTCCACGTCTCTCTCCAACCTCGCCGCCATCGATGCCGCCCATCATCTTCATCCCTTCTCCGACATGGGCAAGCTGAATGCGGCCGGCACACGCATCATCGAGCGGGCCGAAGGGGTCTTCATCTATGACAGCACCGGCAAGAAATATCTCGACGCTTTTGCCGGCCTGTGGTGTGTGAATATCGGTTACGGACGCCGCGAAATCGCCGATGTCGTGCAGCGGCAGATGAACGAGCTGCCCTATTACAACGCCTTTTTCGGCACCACCACGCAGCCCGCGACCCTTCTGGCCCAAAAAATCGCCTCTCGCGCCGGGCCGGGCATGAACCATGTGTTCTTTACCAACTCCGGTTCGGAAGCCACCGACACCTGGTTCCGCATGGCGCGGGTCTACTGGAAGGCGCTTGGCCATCCCGCGAAAACGAAGGTTATCGCAAGACGCAACGGCTATCACGGCTCGACGGTGGCGGGCGCGTCTCTCGGCGGCATGACATGGATGCATGAGCAGGGCAACCTGCCGATCGAAGGCATTGCCCATATCGGCCAGCCCTACTGGTATGCCGAGGGTGGGGATCTCTCCCCGGCCGAATTCGGCCTGAAGGTCGCGCGCGAACTGAACGCAAAAATCGATGAGCTGGGCGAGGAGAATGTTGCGGCTTTTGTGGCTGAGCCCATTCAGGGTGCCGGCGGTGTGATCGTGCCGCCGGAGACCTACTGGCCTGAAATCGCCCGCATCTGCAAGGCACGCAACATCCTCCTCGTCTCCGACGAGGTGATATGCGGCTTCGGGCGTCTCGGCTCATGGTTCGGTTATCAGCATTTTGGCGTCGAGCCGGATCTCGCTCCGGTCGCCAAGGGCCTGTCATCAGGTTATCTGCCGATCGGGGGCGTGATCGTGTCGGACCGGGTAGCGCAGGTGATGTTATCAGAGGTCGGTGACTTCAACCACGGCTTCACCTATTCCGGCCATCCCGTCTGCGCCGCCGCGGCGCTCGAAAATCTCCGCATCATCGAGGCTGAGGGACTGGTGGAGCGGGTGCGTGACGATATCGGCCCCTATTTCTCGCAGGGCTGGAAAAGCCTTGAAGACCACGAAGTGGTGGGCGAGGCTGTCAACGTCGGCCTGATGGGCGGCTTGCAGCTAACGACCAACAAGACGACGCGCACGCGTTTCGCCAAGCCGGACGATATTGGAACCGCCGTGCGCAATCATTGTCTGGCAAACGGCCTCGTCATGCGCGCGACCGGTGACCGCATGCTGGCCTCGCCAGCGCTGACGATCAGCCGTTCAGAAGTCGATCAAATCATCGAGACGCTGCGCAAGGCGCTCGACCATCTGCGCGATACGCGAGAGCATTTCTAGGAAAAATGGGCAACGGTTTTCCGTTAAAGAATGCGAAAAACGAATCCAAGGGAGGACTAAAATGGCAGGACAGGAACATCATTACACCGTCCAGTTGAAGTGGACCGGCAATCGTGGCAAGGGCACGTCCGGCTACCGCGATTATGAACGCGACTACACCATTTCCGCGTCGGGAAAAGCCGATATTGCGGGCTCCTCCGACCCGGCCTTCCGCGGGGATGCCGCCCGCTGGAACCCCGAAGACCTGCTCGTCGCCTCGCTCTCGGCCTGCCACAAGCTCTGGTACCTGCATTTCTGCTCTGTCAACGGCATCATCGTTGAAGACTATGTCGACAATGCCGAAGGCACGCTGATCATGGAAAAGGATGGCGCCGGGCAGTTCAGCGAAGTGGTGCTGAAACCGGTCATCACCATTTCGAAGGGCGATCCCGCCCGGGCGGATGAGTTGCACCATGATGCGCATGACAAATGCTTCATCGCGCGCTCTGTGAATTTCCCGGTGCGGGTGGAGGGCAGGGTGAAGGTGGTTTGAGGCTCAGGCCAGCTGCAGACCGAGATGATCGGCCATCGGCTGAAAGTCTCGGTCGTTTTGCAGCAATTTATGTCCGTGCTCGATACAATAGGTGCCGATGATGAGGTCAGCCGTTTTACGCACGGTTTTCCCAAGGCCGCGAAGTTTTCGGTAATTGGCCGCAGCTTTAACGGCAAGTTCGGGTGTCAGCATCGGCACGAATCCGAAGCGCTTCAGCCGACTATGTATAGCCGCCGCCAGCTTGTCATTCCGCTCTCCCTGCAAGATTTCGAGAAGAATAATGTCGCCGATGATTACGTCGGTAAGATCGCCCATATCGTCGAGCGTTGCGACTTGAGGCGTGGATTTATTCTGAAACCAGTCGATCCAGACCGATGTATCGACAACGATCATTCTGCGACATCTTGCGATTTGATATCTTCTGCGCTCCAGCCATTGCGCACGTCTTCCAGATCGCCACTCCAGCCGATGCCTCTCAGTTCCTGCAACGCTTTACGCCGCCCGAGATTTTCCACAAGATCGCGCAGAGCCTTCTCAACCGTCGCCTTTTTCGTCGAAAGACCTGTGATTTCCATCGCCTCGGCGATCAAGGCGTCATCAAGTTCGATGTTGGTACGCATGTTGAAACCTTTGGTGTATCGTTTTTCGAAACAATACACCAAAGGCGCTGCGTTCGATACAGATTTTACTGGAACGCCGTTTCGTAAAAGCTTCTGAGCTTCCGCGAATGCAGCGTTTCCGTCGGCATGGCGGCGAGCTTTTGCACGGCGCGGATGCCGATCTGGAGATGCTGGGCGACCTGCGTGCGGTAAAATTCCGTCGCCATGCCGGGCAGCTTCAATTCGCCATGCAGCGGCTTGTCGGAGACGCAGAGCAGGGTGCCGTAGGGCACGCGGAAGCGGAAGCCGTTGGCGGCGATCGTGGCGGATTCCATATCGAGCGCAATGGCGCGCGACTGCGACAGGCGCTTGACCGGGCCTGCCTGATCGCGAAGCTCCCAGTTGCGGTTGTCGATGGTGGCGACGGTGCCGGTGCGCATGATGCGCTTCAGCTCGAAACCCTCGTAACCCGTCACTTCCGCGACGGCGCCTTCCAGCGCCAGCTGCACTTCGGCGAGAGCCGGGATGGGCACCCAGACCGGCAGGTCGTCGTCCAGTACGTGATCCTCGCGCACATAGGCATGCGCCAGTACATAATCGCCCAACCGCTGGCTGTTGCGAAGGCCGGCGCAATGACCGACCATCAGCCAGGCATGCGGACGCAGCACGGCGATGTGGTCGGTGATCGTCTTGGCGTTGGAGGGGCCGACCCCGATATTGACGAGCGTAATGCCGGCATGGCCCTTTTTCTTTAGGTGATAGGCGGGCATCTGCGGCAGGCGGGCGAGCACCGCACCCGTCTCCGGCTTGTCGGAACCTGCATGGGTAATGATGTTGCCCGGCTCCACAAAGGCGGTGTAACCCTCGCCACCGTTCTTCATCATCTGCCGGGCCCAGGCGGCGAATTCGTCGATATAGAACTGGTAGTTGGTGAACAGCACGAAGTTCTGGAAATGGCTGGCGCTGGTGGCCGTATAATGGCTGAGGCGGGCGAGTGAATAATCGATGCGCTGCGCGGTGAAGGGCGCGAGCGGCGCGGGTTCGCCCGGCACCTGATCATACTCGCCATTGGCAATGAGATCGTCGGTATTGTTGAGGTCGGGCGTATCGAAGAGATCGCGCAGCGGCACATCCGACAACGACGATGCCGCCGCCGCCTCGACATAGGCGCCTTCGCCAAACGCGAAATGCAACGGAATGGGCGTGGCCGATTCCGACACCGTGACCGGAACGCCGTGGTTCTTGATCAAAAGCCCCAGCTGCTCCTTGAGATAGTGGCGGAACAGTTCCGGTCGGGTGACGGTCGTCGTGTAGACGCCCGGCGCTGTCACGTGACCGTAGGACAGGCGAGAATCGACATGCCCAAATGTCGCGGTTTCGATGCTGACTTGTGGATAGCAGGCGCGATATCGGCCGGTGATCGGCGCACCCTTGGCAAGCGCCGTGAATGAATCGATCAGAAACTTCGTATTGCGCTCATAAAGCGCTGCCAAAGCAGCGACGGCCTCTTTCGGGTCCGTGAATGTCTGCGGCGCGAAAGGCTCGGGGCTGATGAAGGTGAGGGGCGGAATCGTGGGTTTTTCTATTGTCATGGCCCATTATAGGAGGCCATTTTCGACAGGCAAGCGACAGAAATACGAAGAAACCGAAAAGAAACGGAATATGCTGGCGGTGCAGGCGCCGGCGGAAAATTCAGCCGAGCGCGCCGCGCTGCAGGCTCATCAGCAGAACGAAACCGGCGCCTTTTGAAGCGGGACGGGGATCGGCCTTGTAAGCGGCAAGTCCAGCCACGGGACCCAGAAAGAGCGAGGCCACCAGCGCCAGTCTCAGCGCGGAAAAAAGGCCGTTGGAAAAGTTCTTTGTCATTGGCCGTTCCTCACAGGACGACGGGGCAATTTGCCCCCTGAACCGGGTTGTGCTGGCAAGCAATGGCGGCACCGGCATTGACCCGCTGGAAACTGCGGTTCGGATTGACGACGAGCGAGGCGAAGGACATGGCGAAGATCGCCATGAGAAACGCAAAGATTGCCAGTCGGCTGATAAGCTTTGTCATGTCCATTCCCCTTCATTCGAGTTCATGGACAAAGTTTTGCCATATCGGGACTGAACGAACCCTGAGGCCGCGGTTCATATGGGGTTCAGGGATGTTAACGGCCGATGGCTGGACAAATTGGTGCCATAATCGAGCGCTGAGCGCGGGAAGCTGCGTCTCTCAGCCCGGAAAAACCAGCGCGGCAAGATGAGCCACGAGGGTCTCGATGCCCTGAGGTTTGCTGACATCGAAAACCGGTACATGATGGTCCAGCGCCGAGGAAAGCATTTCGGTGTTTTCCCTGAGCGATCGCTCCATGAACGCTTTCATGATCTGCCGGTCTCTGGGAGCGGCCTCATCGTATCGCGCCTCAGCACGCATCCGCTGAAGGAGAAAGTCATTGCCGGCATGAAGGAAAACGCCGGTAACCGGGGCCCCGAGCAGGGGCGCGATGAACTCAGGGCGAAGTGCCGCACCTTCGAGGATCGTCGGTGTGCCCGCGTCTAACCTGCTGTCGATCAACGTGCGAATCCTCGGCCAGATGTTCTGGTGATGAACCTTGAGAAACCAGTGGATCGAGTCTGCCGATAGCTGACGGTAAAACTCGTCAACCGCGCTCGGAATGCCGGGCCACGGTCTCCCCGGATGGCGCGCCAGGCTGTCCGTGGAGATTGCCTCCCAACCCAGCCTCTCGCTCAATTGTCCGGCGAGCGTGCTTTTCCCGACATGGGAAGTGCCGGCGATCAGAATGGTCGAAAGTGCAGGGGGCATGCGTCGCTCTCATTGGTGGGGGGCGCCACTATGAAAGAGCACATATATGGCTTCGATGCGGCCGAATGCGGGGGCCTGGGGATCGTTCACCGCATGTCGCCGGCGGGTGACGCGGTCCGCGGCGGGAGGACATGAGCCCGCCCGCCGCCGTGTTATTACAGCCGCGTCCAAGTCTGCGATTTGCAAAGAACCTTCAGCACGCAGCCCTTCATGCTCAGCGAGCTGCCGGAAACGGTGGCGGAGCCGCTATAAGTCTTGTCGTTGGCGGGATCGGTGATTTCACCCGAATAGCTGTTCCCCTTGCCGGAAAGCTTGCCGATCTGCTTGCCGGCATGTTTGCCGGTCTTCACCGTCACGCAAAAGGCGCTGCCGCATGGCCCTATCGCCGCCGTCTCACCGCTGGCCGTTTTCCAGTTTCCTTCGATGGCTTCTGCAGCCGAGGCAAGATTGCTTCCCATCAGCAGGGTAGCGGCAATGATCATCACACGCTTCATAAAGACTCCTCCCGTCACGTCGCGCTGTTCCTTGCCCGCCTCATCCTCCGCGGGCTGGGCGGATAGTATTTGACGTTCACGTAAAAGGAAACAGGAATCTGTCGCTTCGTCCCGGCGTTCGCAGCGGTTTTCGGCAAATGGAAGAGGGCAATTGGATTTCGTTGTTTTGATCGTGGTGAAGAAAAGGTTTAAATCCAATCGTAAATCTTTCGTAAAAATCGCCTCAAAGTCCTTAATTTCCGCAGCCTGTGATATTTAACAAAACCCCAATTTTACCAATCGTTTGCAGTTTGTTTGCGGCCCATTAATCATGCCTTTTAAGCGGCCGTTGAAGGGCTGGTGGCATAGTGAACTCATCAAAAGCGCAGGGAAAACCTGCCGGCCGCAACGACCGGAAAACCGCAAAAGACGGAAGGTCGAAACGGCAGCCTCAACAAGAAGGCATTTGGCGAAACAGGCGAGAAGACAGGGACTAAAACAATGGCACGCTTTGACATCAGCGATATCGAAATGGCTGCCGGTGGCGAAACCCGCGCCGACACTCTTTGCAATCTTGGCCTGGTCTATGCGACCGGCCGAGGCTGCAAGGTCGATCTGGTCGCAGCACATAAGTGGCTCAACATCGCCGCGATCCGCGGATCGGAAAGAGCCGCTTCCCTGCGTGCGGACCTTGCCCGCAACATGACGAAAGCGGAACTGGCCGAAGCGCTGCGCGCCGCCCGCGACTGGATGACGATGCACTGACTTATCCCTGACACGATTTTCAGATTTCCGGCCGGGTTCCCTCCAGTCCCTGCGGCCGGTGCAAACGAAAGTAAACCCGAAGGGGAACGCGGCGAGGGCTTTGAAAAGAGGCTTTTGCGCTGACACATCAAACCGCGACCGGCAGGAACAAGGCCGGCGCGGTTTTCTTATGTCCGGCTGTGTCCGATGCCGAAAAATGATTCGCGGGCAGGGATTTGCGGGAGGATGTTGAATCGCATTCGCATCCCCCTGTGATGAGGATAAAACCGCTACGGCAGGCATGACGGGTGCGGTTTTCGAATCGCTTCCTTTTTCCCTCATGCCGGACCTGATCCGGCCTCCAGCCACGCCGCGTCTGCGGCGTAAAAGGGTCTTTCGCGATCAAGGATTTGATCGCGATGGATTCCGGATCAAGGCCGGAATGACGGCACTCAATATCACCCCAGCGCCTTCAGAACCTTCGGTAGCGCCTGTTCGAACAGGTCGAGCTTGTCGTCCGGGCCGACGCTGACGCGGATGCAGCGGTTGAGCGGGGCGACGCCCGGCATGCGGATGAAGACGCCGTGGTCCATCAGTCCGTCCACGATGGCGCGGGCAAAGGTGCCGTCGCGGTGGCAATCGATCGTGACGAAATTGGTGGCCGATGGAAGCGGGGAGAGGCCATTATGACGAGCGATCGCGGAAATGCGCTCACGAGCCGCGGCGATTCTGCCAACCACCTCGTGCAGATAGGCCTGATCCTTCAAGGCGGCGAGTGCCCCGGCGACCGAGATGCGGGCCATGCCGAAGTGATTGCGGATCTTGTCGAAGGCTTCCACATTGCCGAGCGTACCGATAGCGTAACCGACGCGCGCGCCGGCAAGACCGTAGGCTTTCGAGAAAGTCCGCATGCGCAAAATGTTCGGCTGGCCGATCAGCGCATCGATGGCGGGCACCGCGCTCGCGGGCGCCGTCTCGCAATAGGCCTCATCCAGAATGAGAAGGCAGGTTTCCGGCAGCGCTCGCGCAAAAGCAATCACGTCGCTCGCATCCCACCAGCTGCCCATCGGGTTGTCGGGATTGGCGAAATAGACGAGCGGGGCATCTTCCTTGTGAACCAGATCGAGAAGCCCGTCGAGGTTCTCGTGATTATCCACGTAGGGCGTGGTGACGAGCTTTCCGCCAAAGCCGTTCACGTGATAATTGAAAGTCGGATAGCCCCCAAGTGAGGTTACAACAGGCGTGCCCGGACCGACGATCAAACGGGCGATTTCCCCAAGCAAGCCATCGACCCCGCCGCCAATGGCAATGTTGCCGCGGGCAACGCCGTGGTGAATGGCAAGCGCTTCCTTCAACTCAAAATTTTCAGGATCGCTGTACATCCAGGTGTCGGCTGCGGCATCCCGCATGGCCAACAGCACGGAAGGGGCAGGACCAAAGCCGCTTTCATTGGCGCCGATCCGCGCCTCCACCTTCAACCCCCGGTTCCGCTCGATGGCCTCGGGACCAACGAAAGGAACGGTAGAGGGAAGCGAGGTGGCAAGTGGCGTGAGGCGAGAAAAGGCTGACATTGGCTTCAGAGTTCCGGTACCTGTGTTAAAACCCGGCTCACAATAGGTGCAAAAAAACCGGACGCAAGGCGCGGCCGGTTCTTGAATGGCTGTTTTGGAACAGTTTTTCCCTCCCTGACCGGTGTGAGAAAAATCATTGGAGGCGCATCAGGCGCTCACACGCTGGTCTCGAAGCTGAGCCGGCGGACATGGTGCAGGAACTCGGCATCGATCAGCATGTTGAAGCCGATCGTGACCTTTTCCTCCTCACGCCGGATCAATGTGCAGCCGATCTCGTCGCGGATACCGAGGATTTCCAGATAAAAGTTGGTCGGCATCTCCAGATGCGGGCTGACTTCGATTTCCGCGCCGTAGAGGGAAATGGTCCGCACCAGGCAGCGAAGCGTTTCGCTGGCGCTGAGGTGATGCCCGATGAAGGTAATCTTGCCGGGACGGTCAATCTGAAATTTCTCGTACATCTCGTCCTGAGGGACGTTCTGACTGATATCCATATGCAAAGCCATGACAACCTCCCGGATTGCCTCTCTCGTGACAATTTTAACGCCGCTTCCTTGCCAGGGCATGAAGAAAAAAGGCGCAATTCTCTTCAGTCTGTCCCGAACTCGACCAGCCTCATATAGCAAGCCAACCTGGAGATATTAAAAATGCGCCGGGGCCCATCCGGTTGCAGGAGGTGTTGATAATGCGCCACGCTTGCACCGGGCTGATCTCGGTCGTGCGCGGTTGACTGTAGCCGTACTTGGCGTTACGCCTCATCCTGCAATATGGCTTCGCGACGGCTCCTTGAAGCGGGTGGTTCGTGATTGTTCGAGGAGTGGACTGTGACGGGAAGGCTGGTAATCGTCGGGGCGGGGCAGGCCGCTTTCGCGCTGGCGTCGAAGCTTCGGGCGCTGAAGGATGAGCGACCGATCACCATCATCGGCTCCGAGGACGCCTATCCCTATCAGCGGCCGCCGCTTTCCAAAAAATACCTTCTGGGCGAGATGAGCTTTGACCGGCTGATGTTCCGGCCGGAAGGATGGTATTCCGAAAATAACGTCGAAATCCGGCTGTCCACCTGGGTGGAAGAGATCGACCGCGCCAGCAGGACAGTGCGCATGCAGGATGGCAGCACGCTCTCCTACGACAGGTTGGTGCTGGCAACCGGCGCATCGCCCCGTCTCTTGCCTGCCAGCATTGGTGGTGATCTGGAAGGCGTCTTGACCGTCCGCGACAAGCGCGATGCCGACCGGCTGATGGAAGAGATGAAGCCGGGCCGCCGGCTGCTGGTGATCGGCGGCGGTTATATCGGTCTCGAAGCGGCCGCCGTCGCCCGCAAACTCGGCCTAGAGGTAACGCTGATCGAGATGGCTGACCGTATTCTCCAGCGCGTCGCGGCGAAGGATACCGCCGATATCATGCGTGGGATTCATCAAGCGCAGGGCGTATCGATCCGCGAAAAGACCGGCCTCGTGCGCCTTGTCGGCATGGATGGCCGCGTGGCAGCTGCCGAGCTTTCAGACGGTTCGGTGCTTGATGTGGATTTCGTCATCGTCGGCATCGGTGTGACGCCGAACGATCGCCTTGCCCGCGAATCGGGCCTGGATGTCGGCAATGGCATTGTCGTGGACGATTACACCCGCACCTCCGATAGCGCCATCCACGCGGTCGGCGATTGCGCTCTGCTGCCCTGGCGTGGCCAGAACGTGCGTCTCGAATCGGTGCAGAATGCCGTCGACCAGGCCGAGGCCGCCGCCGCTGTTCTGGCCGGCACTGATGCGGCCTATGATCCCAAGCCTTGGTTCTGGTCCGATCAATATGACACGAAGCTGCAAATTGCCGGCTTCAATCTCGGTTACGACGAAACGGTGCTGAGGCAGGGTGCCCGCGAGGGCAGCTGGTCCGTCTGGTACTTCCGCGATGGCCGGTTCGTCGCTGTCGATGCCGTCAACGACGCCAAGGCCTATGTTGCCGGCAAAAAGCTTCTCGATACCGGTGCGGAGCCGGATCGTGCCATCCTGGCGGATCCGTCCGCCGATCTGAAATTGCTGCTCTCCTGAGGAAATCATGCCCGCTGCCGAAAACCGTTTCAAAACCGCGATCCATGCGGGCAAGCCGCAAATCGGCCTCTGGCTCGACATGGGCGAGGCTATTACGGCGGAAATCGCTGGAACCGCGGGGTTCGACTGGCTGGTGATCGATGGTGAACATGGACCGAATGACCTGCGCAGCATCATCGAGCAGTTGCGGGCGCTTGCGACGTCTGCTGCCGAGCCTGTCGTGCGGGTGCCTGTAGGCGAAAGCTGGATGATCAAACAGTTGCTGGATGCCGGCGCCCGCACGCTGCTCGTGCCGATGGTCGATTCGGCGGAGCAGGCGAGGGGGCTTGTCAGCGCCATGCATTACCCGCCGCGGGGCATTCGCGGCATGGGTGCTGCTGTCGCCCGCGCCTCGGCGTTCAACACCATCACCGATTACGCCGACACCGCTTCAGACAGCGTGTGCCTGCTGGTGCAGGCCGAAACGCGGGCTGCGATCGACGATCTCGATCATATTCTGGCTGTAGAGGGTGTGGACGGCGTCTTCATCGGTCCGGCTGATCTGGCGGCCGATATGGGCTATCTTGGCCGCTTTGACGAGCCGGAAGTGCAGAAGGTTATCGAGGCGGCGATCACCAAGATCGTCAAGGCAGGCAAGGCCGCCGGCATCCTCACCTTCAATGAGGCCTATAATCGCCGTTACCTCGAGCTTGGCGCGTCCTTCGTGGCGGTCGGCGCCGATGTGACGGCGTTTTCAAACACTCTTCGGGCTCTATCGGCCCGCTACAAGGGCGGAGCGACGCCCGCACCCTCCCGATCCGGTTACTGATCTAGTCGTCGTTGCTGGCGTTCAGCTTTTCCGGCGGGATGCCCTGCTCGCCGGAAGCGAGGTAACCACCATTGATCAGAGCGGCGCGAATGATGCGCTGGATTGCCTCGTCCCTGTCGATGCCGTGATCCCTGGCATAATCAGACAAGGCCGATTCAATATCGTTGCTGAAATGCATGTCTGCCCCCTAGTTCTCAATCGTTTCTGTCTGAAATGACAAAGGCAAGGCGGGTGGGCCGCCTTGCCTTGTCTTTTATCTTATCAACAATCAGCGCCAGCGATAAAGGCTGCTGGACGTATTCTGCTGCGTGCTTGTGCCGACGGCATAACCGATGGCAAAACCGAGTGCGCCGACGATCGTCAGCAGCGAGGTCGCCGTGCCGGGGTTTTCCTTGACGGCTTCCACGACGTTCTGGCCTTGGGCTTTCACGTTGGATGCGGCCTTGCGAACGCGACCGCGGGCTTCATCCAGAAATTCCGACGCGTCTTCGCTCACGCCTTCGGCGCGGGCGGAAACGGATTTGGAGAGTGAAGCGATCTGCGAGCGAAGCTCGGCAATCTGGTTTTCGATCGTGTCTTCGACAACATTCAGTTTGGTCTGAGCCATTTGAACACCTCTTTTGTTACCGTGGCGAAAACGTATCGGCCTTAAAGAAGTTCCCGAATTGTGCGCAAAGTTTCGCACACGTCGCGGCCGGCTCAAAGGTTTTTCGGGTTCTTGGCGAAAAAGCCTTGCAATCATTTTTTTTACGCAATAATCAGGCCGCACCGGAGAGGTGGCCGAGTGGTCGAAGGCGCTCCCCTGCTAAGGGAGTATACGTCAAAAGCGTATCGTGGGTTCGAATCCCATCCTCTCCGCCATCCTGCATCGCGACCGTTCCGTTTTATCCCATTATATACTGCCGCGAACTTTAGACCGCGAGCTTTGTTTGGCTGCCTTCCAGCGGAAGGAATTACGCCATGCGCATCGTCTTATCCCTGCTCGCCGCCGCCATCCTCATAGCTGTCATTGCCTATACCATGACCGGTAATGGCACAGTCGAGCAGCAGCCCTCGCCGCACGCGATCGATCAGGGCGGATAACCCCGTTCATGCCTCTCCGGTGCGGGCGCGCGATTCGGACCGAAAGGCTTTTCAAGGCAGACCTGCGGGAATCGCTGCTCAAAATAATCATACGAATCATCGCGCTGAGATTCGTGCCGCGCTTGAGCGCCCGACGCGGGCCCATCAGATCGCGCCCCTCCTGAGGAGAAAAACGGTACAGGATCCTTGCCTAACCCCGACGCCGCCGGGTGTCTGCTGTTGCCCCGGATATCCGTCAACTTGCCGTTAACCTCGCTAACTAACGGATTCTCAAGCAATTTCTTAACGTATCGTAAACGTAATGACCGCCCTGGTGGCCGTTGTGTGTTGTTTCCGCAACAAGCCGAAATGAAGCATATACGTAAATGCGCTTTATCGGATGTTGGCGATTGCAAGCGGCGAAACGTTTTGTATTTTCACCACCAGAAGCGAGGCGGTGGATCGTTTGGCTTCTAAGAACACGGGAATGGGGCAGGGAATGCTGTCCTTCGGCGAAAGTACCCAGACCCATTTAAAAACTTTGACTGGAGGTCAACCATGAACATCAAGAGCCTTCTCATCGGCTCCGCTGCGGCTCTCGCAGCAGTTTCCGGCGCTCACGCTGCCGACGCTATCGTCGCTGCTGAGCCTGAGCCCCTGGAATACGTTCGCGTTTGCGACGCTTTCGGCACCGGCTTCTTCTACATCCCCGGCACCGAAACCTGCCTGAAGTTCCAGGGCTACGTTCGTTTCCAGACCGACTTCGGCCGTGACAAGAAGGGCACTTCCGACTGGAACACCTTCACGCGCGCTCAGTTCGAAGTTGACACCCGCACCGACACCGAGCTCGGCGCTCTGCGTGGCTTCATCGGCTTCCGTGGCAATGCTGACAACGGCACCGCTGCTGGTTCCAGCGTTTTCGTTGACCAGGCTTTCATCGAACTCGGCGGCCTGAAGGTCGGTAAGTTCTACAACTGGTGGGACGATGGTCTCTCTGGCGAAACCGACGTTCTCGCGAACAACACCCTGTTCAACTCCATTCGTTACACCTACGACGCCGGTTCGTTCTGGGTTGGCGTTTCGGTTGACGAACTCGAAGGCTCCAACGCTGGTATCTTCCGCGTAGACGAATTCGGTTTTGCTACCCAGGAGCCTGACAACAACGTTGGCGTTTCTGCTGGTATCGGTGCAAAGCTCGGCGGCGCTTCGCTGCAGTTCATCGGTGGTTATGACACCGACCAGGAAGAAGGCGCTCTGCGTCTGATCGCAACTGCCGACCTCGGCCCGGGCACGCTCGGCCTGGCTGGTGTTTGGGCTTCCGGCGGCAACGCTTACTACAACCAGTCTGAATGGGCTGTTGCAGCTGAGTACGCCATCAAGGCTACCGATCGTCTGACGATCACCCCCGGCGCTCAGTGGTTCGGCAACGTTGCTGACGGCGTAAACGCTTCCGGTCTCGGCACTGCAATCTCCGGCGGCACGATCCGTCGCGGCGACGACTTCTCGAACCGCGATGCATGGCAGGCTGGTCTGACGGTTGACTACAAGATCACCGAAGGCCTCTCCGCTAAGATCGCTGCTAACTACTTTGACGAAGACGAGCGTGACGACTCCTGGAACGGTTTCGTTCGCCTGCAGCGTTCGTTCTAATCTGATCTGACTTTGTCAGTGACGGAAACCCCGGCAGAAATGCCGGGGTTTTTTGTTGTCGAGAATAGTGGTTGCAGAGGGATCGTCGTTCCGATGGACGAAGCGGCGATTCGTCTGTTGCCGTAGAGCGCTACCGAATCACCGCACACCTGCCTTCAAGAGGCGTTCTCGCGGCGCACAATGTGGCGAGCTGGACAAGCGGGTGAAAATCCGAACGACGTTGGTCGGTGGAGCCGCGACCGCAGCCTGCGCGCTAAGTTATTGAAGGAAAATGATAATTAACGATCTATTAAGAATTGCGGTCGTTCGTTAGATTTGTAGCTATTTCGCAACAATGCAAAACTAAGGACACCTTAGTGTCTTCCTTTCGTCACGATTGAGATTGCCGATTCAGCGGGTTTTCGCTCTAATCAGCTCCATAAGCGGCACACACTAATTTGTGTCTCCCACCCGCTGCTTAGCTCATTAAGCGTTTGACTGGAGGTCAATCATGAACATCAAGAGCCTTCTCATCGGCTCCGCTGCAGCTCTCGCAGCAGTATCTGGCGCTCACGCTGCCGACGCGATCGTCGCTGCTGAGCCTGAGCCCCTGGAATACGTTCGCGTTTGCGACGCTTTCGGCACCGGCTTCTTCTACATCCCCGGCACCGAAACCTGCCTGAAGTTCGGGGGTTACATCCGTTTCCAAACCGACTTCGGCCGTGATGCCAAGGGTACGTCTGACTGGAACTCCTTCACGCGCGCTCAGTTTGAAGTTGACACCCGCACCGACACCGAGCTCGGCGCTCTGCGTGGCTTCATCGGCTTCCGTGGCAACGCTGACAACGGCTCTGCTTCTGGTTCCAGCGTTTTCGTTGACCAGGCTTTCATCGAACTCGGCGGCCTGAAGGTCGGTAACATGTACACCTGGTGGGATGACGATCTCTCCGGCGAAACGGACGTCCTGTCTTCGAACACGACCCGCGGTAACGCTATCCGTTACACCTACGACGCTGGTTCCTTCTATGCAGGCCTGAGCGTTGAAGAGCTTGACTCCACCCGCGACGTGACCTCGAACATCGGCGTTGTCAAGGGCGGCGTTTATGAAGGTCCGAACAATGTTGGCGTCAGCGGCATCATCGGTGCCAAGTTCGGCGCGGTTACTGCCAACCTGCTCGGCTCCTACGATACGGACCAGGAAAATGGCGCGATCCGTGCAATCGTCACGGCTGAAATCGGTCCTGGCACCTTCGGTCTCGCAGGCGTTTGGGCATCCGGCGCGAACTTCTACTACGAAGAGTCTGAATGGGCAGTTGCTGCCGAGTACGCCATCAAGGCTACCGATCGTCTGACGATCACTCCCGGCGCTCAGTATCTCGGCACGATCGATATCGCTCCCGATGGTGATTTCACCGGCAACAACGACGCATGGCGCGCTGGTCTGACGGTTGACTACAAGATCACCGACGGCTTCGCTGCCAAGGTTGCTGCGAACTACCAGGACGTCGACGGTCCGACCGGCGACAGCTGGACCGGTTTCGTTCGCCTTCAGCGTTCGTTCTAATCTGATCTGACTTTGTCAGTGATGGAAACCCCGGCAGAAATGCCGGGGTTTTTCGTTTGATGCCCTCGGCGATGAGAAGCGCTTTGCACGCAAAAGCCCAAAGCTGCGTCGAGCCGATGCTTGACCGTCTCCGGGGATGAGCGTTAGGCGACTGAAGAGCGCTTTCCGATAGAAGTGCGTCGTGTTTATTGTGGCTTGAGACCGTGTCAACACAGGGAGATTCAGCGGGTCTGCTGATCCGTCTAAATGGGACGTGCTTTATCCCGCCCGCCCATGGCGCAGGTCATCGACGATGTCGGATTGCTGGCCAAGCCTTGTCTTATAGACCTGGTAATTCTCCATCACACGCTGCACATAGTTGCGCGTTTCGGGGAAGGGGATGCGCTCGATCCAGTCGACCACGTCGTCGATCGGCTTGCCGCGCGGGTCGCCGTAGCGGGCGATCCATTCCGGCACGCGCTTCGGACCTGCATTATAGGCGATGAAGGTGAGGATGTAGGATCCGCCGAAGCTGTCGATCTGTTCGCCGAGATAATGCGCGCCGAGCGTGGCGTTGTAGCCGGCATCGCTCGTCAACATGGCGGGGGTGTAGGGCAAGCCGTGGCGGCCTGCCACGCCCTTGGCGGTGCCGGGCAGCAGTTGCAGCAGGCCGCGCGCATTTGCGGGGGAGACGGCAGCAGGGTTGAAGGCGCTTTCCTGGCGCGCAATGGCATAGGCAAGCGCCTTGCCGGAGGCGGCAATATTGGCGCTGGCGGGAATGACGCCAAGCGGATAGGCAAGGGCGGCCGCATCGATGCCGCGGCTGAAGGCGGTCTTGCCGATTTGCAGCGAAACCTGATGATTGCCGTTACCTTCCGCCCGCGCTGCCAGAATGGCAAGTTCGCCGGGGCTGTCGAGCTGCTCGGCAAGCGAGCGATACAGGCTGTCGGCCCGCCAAGCGTAGCCGGCGGCCTCAAGGCGGTCGATGGCGCGCACGGCTTCGCGGCCGGCAAAGCGTTCCCGGTCGCCGTTGCTTGGGCTTGGATAGGTGACGTTGAGCGTCTTCGTGCCTATCCGCGCCGCAGCCAGCTGGCCATAAAATGTGCCGGGATGAGCCGCCGCTTTGGTGAAGAAGTCCTTCGCATTGCCCGGTCCACCGGCTTCCGCCGTGCGTCCGAGCCAATAGTAGGCGCGTGATGCCGAGAGCGGCCGGTTCGAGGTCTGCAGCAGCGCATTGAAGTGGCGCGAGGCCGCCGCCGGATCGCGCAACGCTCTGAGCGCATACCAACCGGCATGGAACTCCGCATCGGCAATATCGACGGGGGAGGTGGCGGAATGGTTGGCGACAATGCGGTACGCTTCAGCAAAATCACCGAGATCGGCGACGCCACGCGCAATGATACGTCGCTCGTTCCACCATTCACCGGGATTGACGAGTTTTGCCGTGTCCTTCGGTGCCTGGCGCAAAAGCACGGCAGCTTCAGGGTATTTCTGCTGGTTGCGCAGGTTCTCGATGCGCGCGAAGAGATAGGTAGGGTCATTGCGCCAGGAGGTGTCGACTTTGCCCAGCAAGACCGTGGCATTCGCGGATCGCTGCAGGACGGCGGCCCAGGCGTTGTAGAGCGACTGCGCCTTGCCGAGGTCGCCGAAACGCTTCGCCTGGCTGATCCGGCTGCGATACATCAGATAGTCCATGCGCGCCTTGTGGTCGGCGGGCGTCAGATAGGTGGGAAACGTGGCAAGCACACGGTCTTCCATGTCCTTGTCCATGCCCTCGGTCACCCAAAGCTGGCGGATGAGGGCCTGAGATTCGGAGATTTTGCCAGTCGCAGCAAGCGCCTTGGCAAGCGCCACGCTCCCCTCGGCAGTTTCCGGCCGGCTGTTGCCGAAGGCCGCAAGCACCTGAGAGGCGGGCGGGTCTTCACGGTAGAGCGCTTTTTCGGAATTGGCGCGCAGGGTCGCCGCACCGGGCCAGCCAATAAGGTCTCGCTGGGCCGTGGCAATCTCGGCGGAGGATACATCCCGCTGGCCAGAAACGGCAATTGCCCAGGTCAGGATATGGCGATCAAGACTGCCCGTCGGCATGGCGTTCCGGAGCGCAATCGCGCGCGCAGCATCCCGGCTGGAAAGCGCGTCGAGCCCGGCCTTCAACTGGCTGGTGTCATCCGGGCGGTTCAGCCGGGGTATCGCGCCGGTGACCTCGGGGGAGGCGGGCATGAAGGCCGGCACGGTCGGCGCATTCGGCTTGACATAGGGAAGCGGGGCCGTACCTTCCGGCAGCGGTCCGGCCAGTGCGTTCCACACGGTTGCGGCAAGCCCCGCCGCCATCAATCCCCAGACTGTCTTCTTCATGCCGCTCTTCATCGTGTGACGGATCTGTCGACTTTCCTGTGATACTGCCTCATTGCAGCGGAATTGCCGGATACGGCTGATGTCCCGCATGGGAATCTTGGGATTTCAGGCTTAATGAAATCTTAATTTCCGCCTTGCAATTCAATCAACTTTTATTCACCGGCCCGCGAGCGGCGTCCCTTTTTAGCCGCAGCTATTTCCATGCGCCGGTCGGGGTCGTAAGCCTGTCACACTTCCGACATTTTAGGGCAAAATACGCTGCCTTAGCGCTTGTCGGCGTCAAGGGCTGGCTCTAATGTGAGCCGGTTTTAACCATCGAATGCGGCCGAAGCATGAACCGGCTCGGCGCCAGGAGCTTTGCATGTTCAAGGGATCAATTCCCGCCCTCATTACCCCGTTCACGGACAATGGCGCTGTGGACGAACAGGCATTCGCCGCCCATGTGGAATGGCAGATCGCCGAAGGCAGCAACGGACTTGTGCCTGTTGGCACAACGGGGGAATCTCCAACCCTCTCCCATGACGAGCACAAACGTGTCGTTGAGCTGTGCATTGAGGTAGCGGCGAAACGGGTTCCGGTTATTGCGGGCGCTGGCTCCAACAATACGGATGAGGCAATCGAGCTTGCCCTGCATGCGCAGGAAGCTGGCGCGGATGCGCTGCTGGTGGTGACGCCCTATTACAACAAGCCGACCCAGAAGGGCCTGTTTGCACATTTCTCGGCCGTCGCCGAAGCGGTGAAGCTGCCGATCGTGATTTACAACATCCCGCCGCGTTCCGTGGTCGATATGTCGCCGGAAACGATGGGCGCGCTGGTCAAGGCGCATAAGAACATCGTCGGCGTGAAGGACGCGACCGGCAAGCTCGACCGCGTCTCCGAGCAGCGCATTTCCTGCGGCAAGGAATTCATCCAGCTTTCTGGCGAGGATGGCACTGCGCTCGGATTTAACGCCCACGGCGGCGTCGGTTGCATTTCGGTCACGGCCAATGTCGCGCCGCGTCTGTGTTCGGAATTCCAGGCGGCGATGCTGGCAGGGGACTATGCCAAGGCGCTTGATTACCAGGATCGCCTGATGCCCCTGCACAAGGCCATCTTCATGGAACCGGGCGTCTGCGGCACGAAATACGCGCTTTCGAAGACCCGCGGCGGCAATCGCCGGGTGCGTTCGCCTCTGATGAGCACGCTGGAACCGGTGACGGAAGCGGCGATCGACGCGGCGCTGAAGCATGCCGGCCTGATGAACTGAGCCGGGTCTGAAAAGCCTGAGGGTGCGCCATGGTCCGCTTCGCAGCAGAAGCCGTCCGGCGCGCCTTTTCTTTTTGCGGCAGGGATATTAGATAGTGCATGTCTCCGAAACGTGGCCACCGGTTTTGGGACAAAGATAGGCTCGAAAACAACAACGACATCTCGAGAACCGCGCCCGGCATTCCGCCCCGGGCGCAATAAGAAAAACAAGGGATTAAAACATCATGGCCCCAGAGGCAGCCAGCGCGTGGTGAACAAGATCGTTGCGGAAAACCGCAAGGCCCGGTTCAACTACGAAATCGTCGACACCTATGAGGCAGGACTGGTGCTGACCGGCACCGAGGTCAAGTCGCTGCGCGAAGGCAAGGCGAATATTGCCGAATCCTATGCCTCGGACGAGGGCGATGAAATCTGGCTCATCAATTCCCATCTGCCGGAATATCTGCAGGCCAACCGCTTCAACCATGAGCCGCGCCGCCGCCGGAAATTGCTGCTGAACAAGCGCGAGATCAACCGCCTGCGCGCCGGCATCAATCGCGAAGGCATGACGCTGGTGCCCTTGAAGATCTACTTCAACGACAAGGGCCGCGCAAAGCTGGAACTGGCGCTCGCCAAGGGCAAGAAGTTGCACGACAAGCGCGAGACCGAGAAGGAACGCGACTGGAACCGGCAGAAATCGCGGTTGCTGAAGGGTGGGGCGGCCTAAGTCTCGGCCAGTTTGGCAAGGCGTGCCGCCTCTCGCAGCATGCTCCTGCGTCACGCCGGACTTGATCCGGCGTCCAGTTACAGCGCGTCAGCGCTGTGAGAAGAGCCCCTTCAGCCCAAGGACTTGGGCTGGATGGATCCCGGCTCAGGCCGGGATGACCGGGTGAATCCAGTCTTGCACTCGCTCAAGCGGCCCGATAGGCCCGCTCCACATGTGCGCGCGTTGCCGAAACGCTGAACCGGCTGACGAGCGCCGCCAGATTGGCGCTGACATCGCTGAGATTATGCGTCGCCGCATTAGTCTCTTCCACCATGGCGGCATTTTTCTGGGTCAGATTGTCCATGCTGTTGATGGCGGCGTTGATTTCCTGGATGCCGACGGACTGTTCCTGCGCCGCTTTTGTCAGCGACACGATATGTTCCTGAATATGGTCAACCTTGTTGCCGATCGTGTTGAGCGACTCGCCTGTCTTGTTGACGAGCGACACGCCCTGCATCACATCGTCGGAGGATTTGGCGATGAGGGTCTTGATTTCCTTGGCGGCGGTGGCTGAGCGTTGCGCGAGTTCGCGCACCTCCTGTGCAACCACGGCAAATCCCTTGCCGGCCTCACCTGCGCGGGCCGCTTCCACGCCTGCGTTCAACGCCAGAAGGTTGGTCTGGAACGAGATTTCGTCGATCACCGAAATGATCTGGGTAATCTTCTGCGAGGATTCCTCGATCGCGCCCATGGCCTTGACGGCATCGGTTACCACATCTCGCGAGCGTGCAGCCTCAATGGCCGAGCTTTCGACGATGGCCCTTGCTTCTTCGGAGCGCTGCGCGGAAAGCTTGGAGATGGTGGTGATCTGCTCAACGGCTGCGGCGGTTTCCTCCAATGCGGCCGCCTGCTGCTCCGTGCGCCGCGCCATGTCGTCGGTGGCAGAGGTCAACTCGCGGGTATTGCCGGAAATCTTGTTGGCCTCGTCGACGATCTGCGAAAACGCCTCGGAGAGATTGCCGGCTGCCGCGTTGAAATTGGCGATCAGCCCTTCAAATTGCGGGGCTGTATTTTCGCTGATATTCGCGGTGAGATCGCCATTGGCCAGCTTGTCGAGGGCGTTGTTCAGCAGTGCCAGAACATGCTCCTGCTCCTTCTTCATCTGCGCCTGCTCAGCCTCGACCTTCTGGCGTTCGGCCGCCAGCACGTCAAGGTAAACGGAGATGGAGTAATCCATGTCGAGCAATGCGGCCTTGATGGTGGCGGACAGGGCATCCTTGACCTTTCGGGCCTTCTTCTCCACGAAAAAGCCTTTGAGCTCGGAGTCGATCACTGCCTTGACGATGCCGTCGAGCATCAGCGCATAACCGCCGATATACCAGCGCGGCTCCAGTCCCAGTCTCGCATGGGTGCGACCAATGGCGGTAACGGCATTGGTGTAATCGTCGTTGAAGGTGCCGGATGCAATTCTTTCCCAGTGCTTCAGCTGCATGCCCTTGGCGTGCTGTACATGCGCGTCGCTGGAAAAGAACTTCGCCGTGTCAGGGACGGAACGAGCTTTCACATAAAAGCGATCGAGAGAGGCATCAAGCGAGCCGGTGATGACGGCCTTCATGTCGGAGAGGTTTTGCCGCTCGACATGGCCAAGCCCCAGGAAATTCAGTCTTTCATCAAGTTGTCTGTCAACTTTTGCTTGGCCTGTCATGTCTCGTCATCCTGCTGTGGCACCCCAAATCATGTGTTTGGTGCCTTTGCGTGATTTAGACACGTCTAAAATTAACCAAGATATAATTTCAACTGTCGGTAATTGATCTTTGTTAATTCTAAAGGGACTTTTTTACCTTGCCGGTCGCGGCTCAAACAAAAACGCGCCCGTTTCTCAACGGACGCGTTTTTATGAAAAGCAGCTTTCAAGCCGGCGTCAGACCGTTTCCGGGCCTTCGGCGTGACGGACCGGGCGCTCGGCCGGGTCGCGGCCGATTTCTGCCTTCAGCGTCATCAGATCGATAAAGTGGTCAGCCTGGCGACGCAGATCGTCGGCTATCATGGCTGGCTGCGTGGCCATGGTCGAAACCACGGATACCTTTCGGCCCTTGCGCTGCAGCGCGTCCACCAGCGTGGTGAAATCGCCGTCGCCCGAGAACAGCACCAGATGGTCGACGGTTTCGGACTGTTCCATCGCATCGACTGCCAATTCGATGTCCATGTTGCCCTTGATCTTGCGGCGACCCAGCGCGTCGGTGAATTCCTTCGCCGGCTTCGTCACAACCTTGTAACCATTATAGTCTAGCCAGTCGATCAGCGGGCGGATCGAGGAATACTCCTGATCCTCGATCAAGGCAGTGTAATAATAGGCGCGCAGAAGATATCCACGCTTTTGAAACGCCTTCAGAAGCTTGCGGTAGTCGATATCGAATCCCAGGCTTTTCGATGCAGCATAAAGATTGGCTCCATCTATAAAGAGCGCAATTTTTTCCCGTGGATCGAACATTCCATTCAATTCCTTTTTTTGGAAAGGCCATTATCTGGCTTTTATATCCGGTCGGTAACGCCAAAAAACATGTCGCATCAACGCGCTTTGCGTGCCGCCGTTGCGTTTTAAGTAAGCTACCTTCCCCCTTATTCCAAGACAATTCTTCTGGACATTCTGTCCAACAGGCGCCAAACATGGGGGATAAGGTGCCAGCAGACGCCAAATACAGGAAAAACTTGAATTCCGCGGCCAATGGCTGTATCGGAGGCTGGAAAGCGTCGTCACAAAAAACCATCGGTGTTTTTTGAACAGGCACGAGGCGCAGATTCAATAGGTTAGGGCATAGCCGGTGCATCGCTCCATCTGCACGGCGCTCTGATCCACGACATTACGACCCATAAAGGACAGGCAATGGCCCGCGTCACAGTTGAAGATTGCATTGATAAAGTAGACAACCGTTTCGAACTGGTGCTTCTGGCCAGCCACCGTGCACGCCAGATTTCGCAGGGCTCCTCGATCACGATCGACCGCGACAACGACAAGAACCCCGTCGTCGCCCTGCGCGAAATCGCTGACGAGACTTTGTCTCCTGACGATCTGAAGGAAGATCTCATCCACTCGCTGCAGAAGCATGTGGAAGTGGACGAGCCCGAGCCCGATCCGGTCACGCTTGCAGCCGCATCTGCCGACAGCGAAGACGACGACCAGCCGGAAACCGTTACGTTCGACCAGATGTCGGAAGAAGAACTGCTGGCCGGTATCGAAGGCCTTGTGCCGCCGGAAAAAAATGACGATTATTGATCCGGTTTTATGATGCCTTTGGCAGGCGGTGGTTACCGTCTGTCAATAGTTGCCGTCATAATCTGATCCCTATTGATGCAGCATTGTGCGCCGACCCCTAGGTTGGCGCGCTTTCTTTTTGTGGAATATTGCATGATGCGGCAATACGAACTCGTTGAACGGGTTCAAAAATATAAACCGGATGCGAATGAGGCCCTGCTGAACAAGGCCTATGTTTACGCGATGCAGAAACATGGTCAGCAAAAGCGGGCCAATGGCGACCCCTACATCTCGCATCCGCTGGAAGTTGCCGCGATCCTCACTGAGATGCACCTTGACGAGTCCACGATTGCAGTTGCCCTGCTGCACGACACGATCGAGGATACGACCGCCACCCGCGCCGAAATCGACGAGCTTTTCGGTGAGGATATTGGGAGGCTGGTCGAAGGCCTGACCAAGCTCAAGAAGCTCGATCTCGTCACCCGCAAGGCCAAGCAGGCAGAGAACCTGCGCAAGCTGCTGCTTGCCATTTCCGATGACGTTCGTGTTCTCCTGGTCAAGCTGGCCGACCGCCTGCACAATATGCGCACCATGGAATACATGCCGGCGGACAAGCGCAGCCGCATTTCCGAAGAGACGATGGAAATCTATGCGCCGCTCGCCGGCCGCATGGGCATGCAGGACATGCGCGACGAGCTTGAGGACCTGTCCTTTCGCTATCTGAACCCGGAAGCCTACGGGACGGTGACGAAACGGCTGCAGGAACTGGAAACGCGCAACGAAGGCCTGATTAAGAAAATCGAGGACGAGCTGCGCGAACTTCTTGTAGCCAATGGCCTGATCGGTGCTGGCGTCAAGGGCCGGCAGAAGAAGCCGTACTCGGTGTTTCGAAAGATGCAGTCGAAGTCGCTTTCCTTCGAGCAACTGTCCGATGTTTACGGGTTCCGCATCCTCGTTGACGATATACCGTCGTGTTACCGGGCGCTGGGCGTCGTTCATACCCGCTGGCGCGTGGTGCCCGGCCGGTTCAAGGACTACATCTCGACACCGAAGCAGAACGACTATCGCTCTATCCACACCACGATCGTTGGTCCCTCGCGTCAGCGTATCGAGCTGCAGATCCGCACCAAGCGCATGCATGAGATTGCCGAATTCGGCATCGCCGCCCATGCGCTTTACAAGGATGGCGAGAGCGGAGAGGGCGATCTTCTCTCCAAGGAATCGAACGCCTATTCCTGGCTGCGCCACACCATCGAATCGCTCGCAGAGGGCGATAGCCCGGAAGAATTCCTGGAGCACACCAAGCTCGAACTTTTCCAGGATCAGGTCTTCTGCTTTACGCCCAAGGGCAAGCTGATCGCGCTGCCGCGCGGCGCGACCCCGATCGATTTCGCCTATGCGGTTCACACCAATATCGGCGACACCACTGTCGGCGCCAAGATCAACGGCCGGATCATGCCGCTTGTCACGCGGCTCAACAACGGTGACGAAGTCGAAATCATCCGCTCGGGCGTGCAGGTGCCGCCCGCGGCTTGGGAAGAGGTGGTGGTGACGGGCAAGGCGCGTTCGGCCATCCGCCGCGCCACCCGCATGGCGATCCGCAAGCAGTACTCCGGCCTCGGCTATCGTATTCTGGAGCGCACCTTCGAGCGTGCCGGCAAGACCTTCTCGCGCGACGCCCTGAAGCCGGTGCTGCATCGTCTGGCGCAGAAGGATGTCGAAGACGCCATCGCAGCCGTCGGCCGCGGCGAAGTCTCCTCGCTCGATGTGCTGCGTGCGGTCTTCCCGGATTATCAGGATGAGCGCGTGACCGTGAAGATGACCGGCGACGACGGCTGGTTCAACATGCGCAGCGCCTCCGGCATGGTCTTCAAGATTCCCGGCAAGTCGCGCTCGGTGCTGGAAGATGACGGTGCGGCTGAAATGCTGGATGGACCCGATCCTTTGCCGATCCGCGGCCTCTCCGGCAATCTCGACGTGCACTTCAGTGCTGCCGGCGCCGTTCCGGGGGACCGCATCGTGGGTATCATGGAAAAAGGCAAGGGCATCACCATCTATCCGATCCAGGCGCCGGCGCTGCAACGCTTCGATGACGAGCCGGAACGTTGGATCGATGTGCGCTGGGACCTTGATGAGGCGAACAAGTCGCGCTTCATGGCGCGGGTGATGATCAATGCGCTCAACGAACCAGGCACGCTCGCCTCGGTCGCGCAGTCGATCGCGACGCTCGACGTCAACATCCGCGGCCTCAACATGGTCCGCATCGGTACTGACTTCTCCGAGCTGGCGCTGGATGTGGAGGTCTGGGATCTCCGGCAGCTGAACCAGCTTCTGTCGCAGTTGAAAGATCTAGACTGCGTGTCAACAGTGACGCGTGCCTTCGATTGAGGCATTTTTGATCCTTCGCAAGAGGCAAAGGGCCGTTGCTATGCGTTAAATGCATGGCAGCGGCCTTTTCCTGTCTCTGGTGGTTAACGCGGGTTTCAACTATCTTCTCCTCAGAAATTGAAGAGACGGAAACGCGGCGAGCCGGTGGATTTACACCGATGAGAAACGCCAGTTCCAAACCGAAAGGACCGAAAATCATGTTTACTCCGCTTCGCAAGATCGCCCGCGCCGTTCGCGGCAAGACCACGCAGGAACGCGAATTCGAATATCTCAGCGCCTCGGTATCGAATGTCGACCTCGAGTTCCGCCAGCGCGAAATCGACCGCGGCCTGTTCCGCCGGTAATGCACTCAGCGCATGGCAGCTACTTGCCATGCGTATGAGACTAGGAGGGGCATGGCCGTTGGCACGCTCGCCCCTGTAATCCTGCAAAACTGTGTGAATGCGCGCTACAGGCGGTTGTCCCAAACTGGTTGACCAATACGCCGCAAAAAATCCCGGTTCAGTTCCCCGTCGCAATAGACGACATCAAATGGGGACTGATATCGAAGGCTCGATATTCACGGTATTCGTGACATTCCGCGTCCCGTCATGCCAGACTTGATCCGGCATCCAGCCAGCCCAAGTCCTTGGGCTGGAAAGAGTCTTCTCGCCGCGCAGACGCACGTCGGCTGGATACCGGCTCAAGGCCGGAATGACGGACGCGGAGAATATACCTGCAAAAGAAATCCCTGCGTCGTCTACGATGCTCTTGGCGCGGCCGGGGCGATGAAATAGACTGCCCTCATGCCGTTTCGCCGCCGTGAACCCGTTGGTTTTTCAGAGAAGATTCGCGACCTGTTCTGGCCGCGAACGGGCTTTTCCCGTTCCCTGCGCTATATGAAGCTGCGCCTGCTGAGGCTTTCCGCTTCACCGCATTCGATTGCCGCCGGCGTCGCCATCGGCATTGCCGTTGCCTGGACACCGTTTCTCGGCGTACACATCATCATCGCCATGGCGCTCGGCTTCCTCCTGCGCGTCAACCTCGTGGCCGCCGCGCTCGGCACGACGTTCGCCAATCCACTGACATTTCCGTTCATCTGGGCATCCACCTGGGAGCTCGGTCATGTCATTCTCGGGCGAAAGTCGGCAGAGAGCGCCGGGCATGTAGATTTTGTCGCGCTGTTCAGCCACCTCGAATTCCGGCAGATCTGGACGCCGGTGCTGGAACCCATGACAGTCGGCGCGATACTTCCCGCCGCCATCAGCGCCGTTGTGGCTTACGTCGCCGTCCATGGCCTCGTCAGCGGTTTCCAGCGGCGCAAAGTGGAAAACCTCGCGCTGCGCGCCGCCAATAAAAACGCTTCCCTGGAGATGTTGAAATGATCATTGGATTAGGCAGCGACCTGATCGACATCCGCCGCGTCGAAAAATCGATCGAGCGCTTTGGCGAGCGTTTCACCCATCGCTGTTTCACTGATATCGAGCGTGCAAAATCCGATGGCCGGAAGAACCGCGCGGCCTCCTACGCCAAGCGTTTTGCCGCCAAGGAAGCCTGCTCCAAGGCGCTCGGGACCGGGCTTGCCAACGGCGTCTTCTGGAGGGACATGGGCGTTGTCAACCTGCCGGGCGGCAAGCCGACGATGATCCTGACCAACGGGGCAGGGGAAAGGCTGGCGGCGATGCTGCCTGCCGGCCACCGCGCCAGCATCCATCTGACCATCACGGACGACTTTCCTTACGCTCAGGCTTTCGTGATTATCGAGGCGCTTCCCGTGAACGACTGAGGCGCTCCCCCGCCATAATGGCGCTCTATTTGCGGGCGTGTGACAGAAGCGCTTCCCTTCGGGCTGGAAAGGTTCTAGAGAAGTCGCAGAAATATGAAAGCGTTGGCGGCCGCGTGACACAGCATCACCCGCCCAAGGCGCGATAAGCAACGGCCCGGGAGCTTCTGAGATCGAAGGAGCCGGGAAACAATCAGGCAGGTCTATAAGTGTCGGAAAAAGCTGAAAAGAAGCAGAACGCCCTCTGGGAGAACGTCAAGGTCATCATTCAGGCGCTGCTGCTGGCCATGGTCATCCGCACCGTGCTTTTTCAGCCCTTCACGATCCCCTCGGGTTCGATGATGCCGACGCTGCTGGTGGGGGACTATCTGTTCGTCAACAAGTTCTCCTACGGCTATTCGAAATATTCGCTGCCATTTTCGCCCAATCTTTTCTCCGGCCGCATCCTCGAATTCAGCAAGCCGAAGCGCGGCGATGTCGTGGTCTTCCGCCTGCCACCCAATCCTGAAGTGGACTACATCAAGCGCCTGGTCGGCTTACCCGGTGACCGCGTGCAGGTGACGAACGGCGTGCTGTTCATCAATGGCCAGCCGGTGCCGAAGCAGCCCGATGGCACCTTCACGTCCGATTACCGCGCCGATCCCGGCACCAACGTCCCTGTGTTCCGCGAAACGCTCGACAACGGCGTCACCTACGACACGCTTGACCAGTCTCCCGATTCCCGCGGTGACAACACCCGCGAATTCGTGGTCCCTGAAGGCCATTATTTCATGATGGGCGACAACCGCGACAATTCGCTCGACAGCCGTTTCGACGTCGGTTTCGTACCGGAAGAAAACCTGATCGGCCGCGCCAGTGTCATCTTCTTCTCGCTGGGCAACGACACGCCATTCAGCCGCATTTGGGAATGGCCGGCCAACATGCGTTGGGACCGCCTGTTCAAGGTTGTGGGATGAGCAAGACCAAGCCGCTTTCCACGGACGAGATTTCCCGTCTGGAAGCGTTGATCGGATATGAATTTAAGGAAAAGGCCCGGCTGGACCGGGCCCTGACCCATGCCAGTGCCCGCTCTGCCTCTGCCGGGAATTATGAGCGGCTGGAGTTTCTGGGCGATCGCGTTCTCGGTCTCTGTGTTGCCGAACTGCTGTTCTCTCTTTTCCGCAACGCCACCGAGGGCGAATTGTCGGTGCGGCTGAACCAGCTGGTCAGTGCCGAATCCTGCGCGTCGATCGCGGACGAGATGGGCCTTCATAATTTCATCCGCACCGGATCCGATGTCAAAAAACTCACCGGCAAGGCAATGCTCAACGTCCGTGCCGATGTCGTGGAAAGCCTGATTGCGACCATCTATCTGGATGGCGGGCTGGATGCGTCGCGCAAGTTTATCCTGAAATACTGGCAGGGCCGCGCCACAAGCGCGGATGCCGGGCGGCGTGATGCCAAGACCGAACTGCAGGAATGGGCGCACGCAAAGTTTGCGGTCACACCCTCCTACCGGGTTGACGATCGCTCCGGACCGGATCACGATCCCCGCTTTACGGTGACTGTTGAAATTCCCGGCGTGAAGCCGGAAACTGGCGTCGAGCGCTCCAAGCGCGCGGCCGAGCAGGTGGCGGCAACCAGATTGCTGGAACGCGAAGGCGTCTGGCAGAAAAGCCTCACCTGAAACTGGGCGGGCCGGCGACGGCAGCTGACTATCAAGCGCATGGCGAGCCCTCTGGCCGCATGTTGAATACCTCTGACCTTGAATGGATACCATGACCGATCACGAAAACCACGCCCCGACGGGCGAAGACAATGCCCTTCCGACCCGCTCCGGCTTCGTTGCCCTCATTGGTCCAACCAATGCCGGCAAGTCGACGCTGGTCAACCGGCTGGTGGGCGCCAAGGTCTCGATCGTTAGCCACAAGGTGCAGACGACGCGTGCGGTCATGCGCGGCATCGCCATTCACGACAACGCCCAGATCGTGTTCATGGACACCCCCGGTATCTTCAAACCGCGCCGCCGGCTGGACCGCGCCATGGTCACCTCCGCCTGGGGCGGCGCGAAGGATGCCGATCTCATCCTGCTGCTGATCGACAGCGAACGCGGGCTGAAGGGCGATGCGGAGACCATTCTCGAAGGTCTGAAGGATGTCCCGCAGAAAAAAATCCTCTGTCTCAACAAGATCGACCAGGTGAAGCGCGAAGATCTCCTCAAGCTTGCTGCCGCGGCCAACGAGACGGTTGCCTTCGACCGCACCTTCATGATCTCGGCGACCAACGGTTCGGGCTGTGAAGACCTGATGAACTATCTCGCCACCAAGTTGCCGGAAGGGCCATGGTATTATCCGGAAGATCAGATTTCCGACCTGCCGATGCGCCAGCTCGCCGCCGAAATCACCCGCGAGAAGCTCTTTCTGCGCCTGCATCAGGAACTGCCCTACGCTTCGCATGTCGAGACGGAGAAGTGGGAAGAGCGCAAGGACGGCTCGGTGCGCATCGAGCAGGTGATCTATGTCGAGCGCGACAGCCAGAAGAAGATCGCGCTTGGCAAGAACGGCGATGCGATCAAGGCCATCTCCACCGCCTCGCGCAAGGAGCTGTCTGAAATTCTCGAGCAGCCGGTTCACCTCTTCCTGTTCGTGAAAGTGCGCGAGAACTGGGGCGATGATCCCGAGCGTTTCCGCGAGATGGGCCTGGAATTCCCGCGCGGCTGATCCGCGTTGCTGCCTCGTTTCGGTCATTGGTGCCGAAGCGGGGCGGAAAGCTATGAGAATATCTTCATTCCCTGGTGGGAACTGAATATCCCTGGAACGGGTTGTTCCAAAAACAATTGGGCGCAACCTTTTTCATGATGGATATTCATGTCGCCAAAGAGACCGAACGGCATTTCGACCACGCCCTGTCAGCAATGTCCGCTGCGCGACTTGCCGCATTTCCGGGATTTCTCCCCGCCGGAGCTGGATTTCGTCTCCCGTTTCAAGACCGGGGAGCTCGCCGTGGAAAGCGGCTCCGTCATCCTGATGGAAGGCTCCCACAGCGCCCATCTTTATACGGTCCTTGAAGGCTGGGCCTTCCGTTACAAGACCCTGGAAGACGGGCGCAGGCAGATCCTCAATTACGTCATGCCGGGTGATCTCGTCGGTCTGCAGGGAACGGTGATGGGCGAGATGGAGCATTCCGTCGAAGCGCTGTCGCCGGTCACGCTCTGCGTCTTCGAGCGTTCGCGGCTCAACAATCTCTTCACCGATCACCCGACACTTGCCTTTGACCTCACATGGATTGCGGCGAGCGAAGAACGCATGCTCGACAACCACCTGCTGAGCATCGGGCGTCGCACCGCCATTGAGCGCGCCGCCTATCTCATCGCCTTCCTGTATCGAAAGGCAAAGGCCGCAAACCTGCTTCCGGGTCAGACCCCCATTCCCGTCACGCAGCAGCATGTCGCCGATACGCTCGGCCTTTCGATCGTGCACACCAACAAGACGCTGAGAAAGCTGGTTGATCGCGATCTCATCCGCTGGACGGACAAAGGCTGCTTGGTGCTGGACGATGCGGGTTTGAGCCACGTTGCCGGCTGGGAAAACGACGAAAAGCGGCCACGCCCGTTCATCTGATTGTTGTACGACATGTCTTTTTTAAATGACGGTCAGGTCGCAATTTGCGACTGCTGAGGCGATATCTCACGGGAGAATCATTGTTGGAGACCGCGGCGCACGGCTAGGCGGTCTCGTCATTAGGATGAAGAAACTATGGTGCCACAACGGGTTATCATCGTTGAGGATGAATATCTGGTGGCGCTCGATGTTGAAGCGGTTCTCCAGTCCATGGGCGTGGAAACCGTCGTCATCGCGACCACGCTTGCTCAGGCCAAACAGGCAGTCGAAGACAATGGCGCCGATTGCGTGTTGCTCGACGTCAGCCTTTCAGACGGCAAGAGCTATGATTTCGCCCGCAGGCTTGGCAGTCAGGGCATTCCCTTCGGTTTTGTCAGCGGTTACGGCGACACGACCGGTTTTCCGGATGATCTCGTTGAGGCCCCCTTGCTCGGCAAGCCGTTTGGGGAAAACGACGTGATCGATTTTGTCCTTGACCTCGTCGGTGCGCGCGAGAGGGCCGTAAAAGAATAACGTTTCGACGCCAGATCGGGTATGATTGGCTTGAATCAAACCCTTGATCGAAATTCGGACGCGTTTCATGCAGTGGCAGGAAGAGGCAATCATTCTCGGCGTCAAGCGCCATGGCGAGACGAGTGTCATCGCCGAGGTGATGACACCCTCGCGCGGCCGCCATCTGGGCCTCGTCCGCTCCGGCCGCTCCCGTAGCATGCAGCCGGTGCTCCAGGCCGGCAACAGGGTTGATGTGCTCTGGCGCGCCCGCCTTCACGACCATCTGGGTGAATTCCGCATCGAGCCGCTGCAATTGCGCGCAGCACAGCTGATGGAGACGGCAACCGCTGTGTATGGCGTGCAGGCCATGGGGGCGCTCCTGCGGCTTCTGCCCGAGCGCGATCCTCATCCGCATCTTTATCAGGCGCTCGATATCATCCTCGACAATCTGCACGACCCCGTCGATGCCGGCGAACTCTTCGTGCGTTTCGAACTGGCGGTATTGAACGAACTGGGTTTCGGACTTGATCTGACGGAATGTGCGGCAACGGGCCTGCGCACCGACCTCATCTATGTATCGCCGAAAACCGGCCGGGCCGTTTGCCGCACGGCGGGTGCTCCCTATGCGGAGCGGATGTTGTCGCTTCCGGCTTTCCTGAGCGAAGGCCAGTCAAAGGCTGCCGATCCTCAAAGCCTGGCAGCGGCTTTCCGATTGACGGCGCATTTCCTCAATCGCCATGTCTACGATCCGCGTGGTCTCAACGAAAACGCCGCCCGCGACGGTTTCGTGCAGGCGGCGTTGAAGGCCCTGGAGGGCCGGGCGACGCCAGGTAACGGCGCTGAGGGCAGGGGTATTGAGAGCGCGCTCGATAAGGCTCTCTGACGAGAGCATTTCCAGCGATCCCGTGGTCATCGGAATTCTATCTCTTTGTCTGACGCCCTCCCGATGCAAAACCGTTGACACAGTTTTGCTTGAGGTGCTTCAAGCGATTGCTGGCCGGGGGGCCGGGCGCTCCTGGATGGGCCAGTGAACGATGGCGGCAAACACACCCATGCCAACGCCCAGCCACCAGACGATATCGTAGCTTCCGAACCGGTCGTAAAGAAAGCCGCCCAGCCAGACGCCGAGGAATGAGCCGAGTTGATGGGTCAGGAAAACGACGCCGCCCAGCATACCGAGATGACGGGTGCCGAACATGATTGCGACCAGCGCATTCGTCGGCGGCACGGTGGAAAGCCAAAGAATACCCATGATGGATGCGAACAGAATGACCGAAAGCGGCGATTGCGGCAGCAACAGGAACGCCGTGACCACGACGGAGCGCGCAATATAGATATAGGCCAGCAGATAGGGTTTCGAATATCGCTGGGCGATGACGCCAGCGGCGAGCGAGCCGATGATGTTGAAGAAACCGATCAGCGCCATCGCGATGACGGCATAGCGCGGTTCGATACCGATATCGCCGAGATAGGCTGGGAAATGGGCGGTGATGAAAGCCACCTGGAAACCGCAGACGAAGAAACCTGTGGTAAGCAGCAGATAGCTCTTATGGCCCAGGGCCTCCTTCAGCGCTTCGCCCGCCGTCTGTTGGAACTGCGCCTGCGACTGGCTGCCCGAGGAGGAATTGCCGCGCATGAAAAAGGCGAGCAACGGCACGAGCATCATCATGGCTGCGAGCCAGACGAGACTGTCCGACCAGCCATAGGTGGAAATCAGCCCCTGGCTGATGGGCGCGAACAGAAACATGCCGGCGGATCCGGCTGCCGTGCCGATACCAAAGGCGAAGGAACGTTGCTGCGGCGTGACGTGACGCGCAAACGCGGAAAGAATGACGCTGAAAGAGCCAGCGGCAATGCCGAGCCCGACCAGCACGCCGCCGCCGAAATGCAGCCAGAAGGGTGAGGTGCCGAAGGACATGCAGATGAGGCCCGCCGCATAAAGCACGCCGGAAAGCACGAGCACGCGACCGGTGCCGTATTTGTCGGCGATCGCGCCGAAAAAGGGCTGGCCAAGGCCCCAGAAGAGGTTCTGCAGCGCCATGGCGAGACCGAAGGTGGAGCGATCCCAACCTGTATCGGCAAGCATCGGGAGTTGGAAGAAACCCATGGCCGAACGCGGTCCGAAGGTCATGACGGCGATCAGCGATCCGGCAGTGATAATGAGCCAGGGCATGGTCTGGCGTGTGGCTGGCGACATGAATATTCCCCCAATCGCAGCGCCTCACCTCAAGAAGGTGCATGGCTTGCCGCGGATTCCCTTATGATGGGCCGAATATTATCCTCTGTCAGCCTGCCTCACTAGCAACTTTTCTTGACGGCCATTATTCAGGATATTGATGGGCACGCGGCAGGAGAGGTGACGATGAAGCAGAATATCTATGACGATCCCGTGTTTTTCGAGCGCTACAGCGCCATGCCGCGTTCCGTCGAAGGCCTGCGTCAGGCGGGCGAATGGCACGAACTTCGCGCCATGCTGCCTGAGCTGAAAGGCAAATCCATCCTCGATCTCGGTTGCGGTTTCGGCTGGCATTGCCGCTTTGCCGCAGAGCAGGGCGCCCGACACGTCGTGGGCGTCGATCTCTCCGAAAACATGCTGCGCCGCGCCGCCGAGATCAATGGCGGCCCCGGTATCGAATACCGCCGCACCGCGATTGAAGACATCGATTTTCCGCGAGACAGTTTCGATGTCGTGTTGAGCTCGCTCGCCCTCCATTACGTTCGCGATCTCGACCTTGTATTCGCGAAGGTGTTTGCGGTTCTGAAATCCGGCGGGAGTTTCATATTTTCCATCGAACATCCCGTCTTTACGGCGCTGGAAAAGCAAGACTGGTTCTATGACGACAATGGCGAAATCCTGCACTGGCCGCTCGACCACTATCAGGACGTAGGCGTGCGCCACTCCAACTGGATGGCAGATGGCGTCGTCAAATATCATCGCACGGTGTCAGGGATATTGAACGAGCTTTTGGCCGCCGGTTTCGCTTTGAAGCGGCTGGCTGAACCAAAACCTGATCCGGCGCTGATCGCGCAGCGAGAGGAACTGAAGCACGAAGACCGTCGTCCGATCTTTTTGGTCGCCAGCGCGCAGAAGCCTTAGGGCCTCGGCGCGTTTCCGCCTAACGCCGCTTGAGCGCCCAACCTTCGGGGCGCTCTTCGATGACCCTGGCGCCATCGCCAACAGATAGCCGACCTTCGCCGCGTGGCGTCACGTTCCAGCCGAAGAGGGGGCCGGGCACCCGCCGGTCGGCGGACATGCGGATGCGGCCCATAGCCTTCATGGGCGAGGGCACATCGCGGGAGCCGGTCATCTGGTCCTGCGTGGTCATGATGCAGCGGGCGCAGGGTTTGACGAGATCGAAACGAATGCCGCCGATCTCGATGGCCGCCCAGCGATCCTCAGCCCATGCTTCCTCCGTCTCCAGCACGATATTGGGCCGGAACCGCTCCATGCCGACTGCGTCTTCGCCATTGGCGCGCATATTGTCGTTCAGCGCGGCAAGCGAGGCGGTGGTGGTCACGAGGATCTGGTAACCATCCGCAAAGGTGACGGGCGTTTCATTGCCCGTCCATTCCAGGCTCGCTATGCGTTTCGAAGTATCATCGAAGAACGCCAGCTTCACCTCGCGCCCAAGCCAGGCTGAGAGCATGTCATTGGTCTCGTCATCGGCAATATTGGCGCTGACGATCGATTTCCACACCGCCACATCCATGCGCTGGCCGGACGGCCTTGCGACGATCTCGCCGTGCTGGTCACGCTCAAGGACCATACCGTCGTCCTCATGCCGCGCCACAACCGTGGCGATGGCGGGCAATTCACGCTGGGTAATGAAATGGCCCGATGGGTCCACAAGCATGGCCCGACGGTCGCCTGGCAGGCCCTCGGCCGACACGGTGCTGTCCGAGAGGGAAATGGCGCGCGCGCTTTTCAGCGGATAGATGTTGAGTTCGGTCACACGCATCTCGGGTCTCCTCAAATCTCGTCTAGAAACAGGTCCAGCACCTGCTTCAGCCGCTCGTGACGGGCCTTGGCCATTTCGCGGCCGGTCTCTGTGCGAAAACCATCCACCAGCTTGAATAGCTTGGTCTCGAAGTGGTCGATGGCAAAGGCGCGGTCGTCAAGCGGCCGTTCCTTCGCCAGCGGATCAACTGGATCGTACAGCGCCGATCCCATGCGCCCGGCAATGTAAAAGCAGCGCGCGGCACCGATCATGCCAATGGCATCCAGCCGGTCGGCATCCTGAAGGATTTTTGCCTCCAGTGTCTGCGGCTCGATATTGGCGGAAAAGCTGTGGGTGATGATGGCGTGCGCGGCGGCGTCGATATCTTTCTGCTGCCAGCCGAGGCCGGCCAGAATGCCTGCCGCTTTTTCGGCCGCCAGCCGCGATGCCTGCGCCCGCAACGGCGAGTTCTTCTCCACCGCCACGCAATCATGCAGCAGCACGCTTGCCGCCAGCACGGTGCCGTCCCCGCCTTCACCGGCATGAATGCGCATGGCGTTGCGGAAGACGCGGTGAATATGGGCAAGATCATGCGAGCCGTCGCCCGCATCGGCGGCATGCGGTATCAGGTCCTGCGCGAGCGCCGCATGGGGCGCGAAAGCCTCCGCCGCGATCATGCCTGCGGCTTCCGGGTGAGGATTTTCTGGTAGAACAGACCGATGCCGATGAGCACCGCGCCGAGCCCGATGAAGGAGAGCGCCCGCAGCACACCTTCGAGGTTGCTCATATCGATCAGGAACGCCTTCGCGACCGAGATCAGCACGAAGGCAGCCGATGCCAGGCGCAGGCTGCGCGCATTAAAGCGTGAGCCGAGCACCAGCAGCAGCACCCCGATCAGCAGCCAAACCACCGAATAGCTGTAGGTCTCGCCCTGCATAAAACCCTTCCAGTCGGCAATGTTCTCGCCCTGCCAGAAGCGGCGAACCGAAAGCGTTGCCCAGGCGAAGCCGAGCGCTGCGCCAGCCACCGCCAGCATGCTGACATAGGGCGGCGGACGTTTTCCGCGCGCATAATAGGCAAGGCCGCCATAGGCGAGCGCCGGCAGAAGGTAACCGATCAACAGCAGGTTGAGGAACGGGATGCGGCCGGTATTCTCGCCGGTGAAATAGGGGTTGAGCGTGAAGAAGTGCATGGTCAGCACATTGATGACGGCAATCACGCCGGCAATCATCGAGCCGTAACGGAAGACCGGGCTGGGGCTTTTCAGATCCAGCGTCATCAGCACGCCCGAGAAGCCGATGGTCAGCAGCGTGTAGATCGACTGTTCGCCGAGCGTCGGCACGCTGTTATCGAGCGTGCCGCCATTCATGGCGTGGCGGATAAGGATGGCGACGGCCAGAAGTCCCATGACGCTCGCAATTGCCTGCAGGAAATTCTTGGCACGAACGCCCGGCCAGTCGCGCAGCAGCCATGCCGAGGCGACGGCGAGCAGGGCGGGAATACCGTAACCCGGCAGCAATGCGTTGAAGACCGGCGTGGTGCCGAGGTTCTGCGGCCCGACGATGGTTGGTTCCCAGGCAATGCGGCCGAGAACGGCAACACTTGCGACAGCCATGACCCAGGGCAGCACATCCCAGTTGCGGTAACGTGTCGCGAGCACATAAACGAAACCGATGACGGAGAGCATCACGGTCGTCGCAAGCCCCTCCGTCAACGTGTGCAGGCAAAGCGTAAAGGCGGCGAAGGAGCCGAGCACGAGGATGTTCAGCGGCTTGCGATAGGCCTCGTTGTTCTGCCGGTGCAGCCACTCGGCGCCCGCAAGCAACACCAGTCCAAGGCCGAGGCCATAGGCGGCGTGCAGCCAGTCACGGCCGAGATTGCCATATTCGACGAAGCTCGTCGTGGCGAGCCAGACGGGGAAAAGGGCTGCGATACCGGCCCACAGCTGGGCGAAGTCCGAATCTTCTGCGCCCTTGCGCTTCAGGAAAGAGAAGGCGCACAGGACCAGGACGGCGCCGAGGCCGAGTGCCATGGCGATGTTGGCCGTGTAGGCCACCGACACGGGCGGAAGCGAGATCGCCGTGCCGTTGACGAGACCGATAAAATCAAGGCCCTGTCGCGACATCAGCGATACTGCCGTCTGCGCGCCGAGTGCGGCGACGAGTGCAGGCCAGACCGCATAGTGGCGGGCCGCCCCTAGGGCGGCAAGGGCTGCAATGAGGGCGGAAACGACGAAGGCCGGATGGGTGTCGAGGCTTCCCCCGGCAAAGATGAAACTGACAGCCGGCAGGATCACGGCCATGGATATTGTGAGATTGAGGGCGAGCGACGGGCGCAGCAAAAGCCTGATGATACGAACCGCACGCCGTTCGGGAACTGCCGTTTCGGATGTTTGCACGGGCGGGGTGTCGAGCAACCTTCCGGGCCAGAGGAAGATCGTCCCGGCCAGCATGGCCAACAGGGCAAGCGTCGGTGGTTCGGCATTTATCGTGCTGGAAAAGCCGATATAGCCGAGCGCCCAGAGGCCAAGGCCGGCATTGGCAAGCGAGGGAACCACGGTCCAGCGCTGCCGGCGTGCGGCCGCGGCGGTTGCCAGCCATGAGATCGTCAGGAACACGAACAGCGCCCAGATATTGGGTGTTTCGCTGGAGACCAGCGCAGGCGTCAGCATTGAGCCGAGAAGGCCGAGGCCTGCCAATGCCTGCCCATGTAGCAGCGAAAGGCCGATGGTGGCGAACGCGACGAGCCCGAGCAGGATGAAGGCCGTTCCCGACCCGATGTAGCCATAAATGCCATAGGCCGCGTAAACCACGCCGAACAGCGTCAAGGCTCCCGCTGCGGTAAGAACGCCGGGAATCATGGCGTTGGAATAGGTGGTGGCAATGCCCGGCATCGCCTTGCGGCGGATCGCCTCACCGGCAAGGCCGAGGAAGAGGCCGAAGATGGCGGCAAGACTCAGCCGCACGGCGGGGCTGAGCAGCCCTGCCTCGATGGAATATTTCACAAGGAAGATACCGCCGAGCGCCAGCGCCAGCCCGCCGGCCCAGACCGCCCAGCGTGCACCGAGCAGGCTTTCGAAGCTTTCCTTCGCCGCAGGGGTTGAGGCATCTTCCGCAACCGGCAGGGAAACGGTATTGGCGATTGGCTCAGCCTGAGCATCATCGCGCGCCACCTCCTGATCCGCCGCAGCCGCGCTGGCGTCTGAGCGCTCGAAAGTGTCTTCGTCCCGGATGGCTGTCGCTTCCGGCGGCATTTCGCCTTCCGACTGCGCCGTTGGCGCGGCGTTTTCGGTGATTTCCGCGGTCTTCGCCTGCGCCACATCAGGGGCCGCCACGCCCGCAGCCATCATCCTCTTGAGGCTGTGAACCTCGCGCTCCAGTGACTTGATGCGGCTTGAATTGCGGATACTCGCGACCAGCGTGTAGACGAAGGCCGCGATGAGGGCGAGGATAAACAGCGGGATTTCCAAACGGACTCTCCAATTACGAAGCTGTTTTTAAAGCCGTTTTGGGAAATTTATGCAAGGCCCGGTTGATTGCGGCACAAGCGAGCCGCTTGTTTCTTCTCCCCACCGGGGAGAAGATCTCCCGAAGGGGCAGATGAGGGGGTAAGCTCTCGGTCCATCGCTGACCTCACCCCCTCCCGCTGCCGCGACCTTCTCCCCCGCGGGGAGAAGAACGCAAGGCACAGCCGCTCGGTCCTATGCGCCGCTCAAATCAGGAAGCATCCACCAGCCAGCGCCGCGCCACTTCGATATCGGTGAGCCCGAGTTCGTGCCCGTCCTCGAGCGTCTTCACCTCAACCGTTGCGCCACTTGCCGCAAGCCTGCCCTGCAGCACGTTCGCCCCGTCGCGGTATTTGTCGCGTTCTCCCGCTACAAGCAGGAAGCTGCGACCGGAAAGATCGCTCTGTGGCCATGTTTCGAGAACCGGCATCGGGCGGAAGAGCAGGGCGTCGCCGGCAAATTCGGGATAAAGCGCCGCAAAGGCCGCGTAAAAATTGGCGCCGTTGGAGTGGCCGATAAAGCGCAGTTTGGAGCGGTCGAGTCCGTAGGATTGGATAGCACCCTCGACGAAGGCCGCAAAGGCCTCCGCTTCCGATACGATGTCTTTCTGGTCGAAGCTGAAATCCGGGAAGCGTCGGAACCAGCGGGCGATGTCTTCCTCCGTGCTGCGGCCGCGGACGCCTAGAAGTGTCGCCCCCGGTGCCGCGCGGTGCGCAAGCGGCATCAGGCTTGTTTCGCTGCCGCCCGAGCCGTGGAGCAGGATGATCGTGCTGCCGTCGGCCTCGTCGGGTGTGTAGAACCGATGGACAAAGGGCAGGTCGCGATAGATGACACGCTCTTCGCCCGGCATTGCGAATTGCGGCAGGGCAACGCGCACATCCGCCTCGTCTTTCATGAAGAGCGGCGGGATGAACAGCTTTTCACCCAGCGTTTCCAGCGGTTCATCCACCGTCATGCCGGGGCCGTCCGTCGCCATCTCAATGAGCGCGCCACCGGGCTCACGGACATAAAGCGAGTGAAAATACTTCCGGTCATGGGCATTGGTGGTGCTGGAATTCAGCGATTTCAGGCCGGTAAGAACCGTATTGAGGTCATCCATGTCTTTCGCGCGGAAAGCAATGTGATCGACCGTGCCGGTGCCCGGTGCGCTGGACCAGAAGCCGGTCGCATCCCGCACATCGATGATGTCGCCGCTGTCGGAGACGAGCCGCCGGATTGCGCCTGCCTGACCCTGCTGCCGGTAGCCGAAGTGTTTCTCGAGGAAGGCGACGGTCTCCTCGGGTACTTCGCTAAGCACTGTCGCACCATAAATGCGACGAATGGCGTCCTCGGCGGCGATCTCTTTCGTCACATGCGGCGTTGCGTCGGCGAAGGCATGGGTGCCGACCAGCTTGACGATAATCCCGTCCGGGTCTTTCAGCCGGATGACGGGCGCGCCAAACTCGTCCGCAGGACCTTCCGTGCGAATGCCGAATTTCAGCGCCCGGGTCAGCCAGAACCCGATTGCAGCCGGATCGATCGCCACGGAAATTTCCAGTGTCTGGCCATAACCGACACGTCCCTGGCCGCCATCTTCCCAGACGAGGAATGTCAGGAGGGAGCCCGGCGAGGCAATCTCGTCGCCATAAAGCAGATGAAGCTGCATGGCATCTTCAAAGCCTGCCGTGCGCTTGGCGAGCCGAAGACCGAGGAAGCCTGCGTAAAAGTCCACATTTGCCTGCACTTTGCGGGTAATCATGGTGATGTGGTGTATGCCCAGTGCCGAAGTCATATTGCGGTCCCGCCGTTTCGCCTGCTGTTTCTGGCCCTATTTGTCGCAACCTGCCCCTGATCCGCAACCCCGGCAAATGAGAACGCTGTGTTCGCGGTGTGAACGATGTTGTTCTTCCTTCGTTGCATGCGCGATGGGCAGGGTGCTGCGTTTTTAGGTCTGGCCTGCCTGTTTATGCATATAAAATAAGCAGAATAAATTGTGTCTATTTTATATGCAATTTTGTCTTGCCTTGCCCGTTGGAATTGGGTCTTATGCAACCAACTCAACAAAACCATCAGGGGGAACAAATGAGTTTAACGCGCAGGTTGCTGACCAAGGCGTTGGCCATGACCGCGATCGGTGTCACCGCCGGTCTTGCGTTGCCGGTTGCCAAGGCGCGCGCGGAAACACCGGTCAAATTCACGCTCGACTGGAAATTCGAGGGCCCGGCCGCCGGTTTTCTGCTCGCGCTCGACAAGGGCTACTTCAAGGCCGAAGGCCTCGATGTCACCATCGACAGCGGCAATGGCTCGGTAGAGGCCATTCCGCGTGTTGCGACCGGCGCTTATCAGATGGGTTTTGGGGATATCAACTCGGTGATCAAGTTCCTCGATGAGGACCCGAGCCAAAAGGTCAAGGCCGTTTATATGGTCTATGAGCGGCCCACTTTCGCCGTTGTCGGCCGCAAGTCGCTCGGCGTCACCGGTGATCCGAAATCGCTGGAAGGCAAGAAGCTCGGCGCGCCGCCGCCCGATGGCGCCTTTGCGCAATGGCCGGCTTTTAAGCAGGTCGCCGGTCTCGATGACAGCAAGATCAAGATCGAATCGATTGGGTTTCCCGTGCGTGAGCCGATGCTCGCCAAAGGCGACGTCGATGCCGTCTTTGGTTTCGCCTTTTCCGTTATCCTCAATCTCAAGAAGCAGGGCATCGGTGACGATGATATCTCGACCATACTGATGGCCGAGCACGGCTTGAATCTTTATGGCAATGCGGTGCTAATAAACACTGATTTCGCTGAGAAAAACCCTGAGGCCGTCAAGGGGTTCCTGAAGGCGCTGGCCAAAGGTTTCGCCGATTCCGTCAAGACCCCGGAAGAGGGCGTGGCGGCGGTGTTGAAGCGCAACGAAACGCTCGACAGCGCCATCGAACTCGAACGCCTGAACATGGCCAACAGCATGAACATCAAGACGCCCTACGTTGTGGAAAATGGCATGGGTGGTGTCGATCCGGCGCGCCTTGCCGCCTCGCTGGAGACGCTGAAGGTCTCGATGGGCCTGAAGGGCAACGTCAAGGCGGAACAGGTGTTTGACGCGACCTATCTGCCGGCCAAGGAAGCACGCATGCTGCCCTGATGGGTAAAATGAGCGGGTGCCGCAGGTTTCGTCTCCCCGCCGGGGAGAAGTCCGCGGCAGGGGATGAGGGGGCAAGTTCTCCGTATATCTCTGCGTTTGCCCCCTCATCCGACCCTTCGGGCCACCTTCTCCCCGGCGGGGAGAAGAAACAAACGGCGACGCTTCGGGCGGCCATGGCCCATCATCTAAACTGAAAACGGGAACAGCAATGTCACATCTCGTGGAAATAGACGGCGTTGACATGCGCTATGGCGGGTCGGGCGGAACGCTTGCCGTCTCCGGCTTGAACCTGAAGGTCGCCAAGGGGGAATTTGCCGCCGTGGTTGGCCCGTCCGGGTGCGGCAAGTCGACCCTGATGAAACTAGTAACGGGGCTGCATATTCCGCAGAAGGGCAATGTCGTCGTCGCCGGGCGGCAAGTCACGGAGCCGGTGTCGATCGTCGGCATGGCGTTCCAGAACCCGACCATGCTGCCCTGGCGCACGACGCTTGAGAATATCCTGCTGCCGCTGGAGATCGTGGAAAAACATCGCCATCGCCTGCGCGCCCATAAAGCGGACTATGTCGCGAAGGCCGAGCGCCTGCTCGAAATCGTCGGCCTGAAAGGCTTCGGATCAAAATATCCTTGGCAGCTTTCCGGCGGTATGCAACAGCGCGCCAACCTCTGCCGTGCGCTGATCCACGAACCTGAACTGCTGATGCTGGATGAACCTTTCGGGGCGCTCGATGCCTTCACCCGTGAAGAGCTGTGGTGCGTGATCCGCGATCTGCACGCCGCGCAGCGGGTCACGATCATCCTGGTGACCCATGATCTTCGAGAGGCGACCTTCCTGGCGGACAAGATTTTCGTGATGAGCGCAAGACCCGGTCGCGTGCTTGCCGAACACCGCGTGCCGTTTGCCCGGCCGCGCCAGCTCGATATCATGTACGACAAGGGTTTTAACGACATGGTGCAGGAACTGCATGGTGAAATCGCGCAGGCGAGGGTGGCGGCATGAGCGTGATCGTGGAAAGCCCCGTCGCGGCCGAGCCGCCAAAGCCGCTGATCGCCCGGGTCAACTGGGTGAAGGCGGCGCCCTGGCTTTATACGCTGGCGCTTTTCGTCGTATGGGAACTGCTCGTGCATGCGCTGAAGATGCCGCCCACCATTCTGCCCTCGCCGGTAAGGGTGGGGCAGGCGATCGTGCAATATTGGTCGCCGATCTGGAAGAACTCGCTTCAGACGCTCTATACGACCACGCTGGGCTTTGCCATTGCGGTTGCCGCCGGTCTTGCCATCGGCCTGTTCATCGGCTGGTCAAAAACCATCTATGCCGGGCTTTATCCGCTGATGATCGGCTTCAATGCCATCCCCAAGGTGGCACTGGTTCCCATCCTCGTCATCTGGTTCGGCATCGGCACCGTGCCAGCGGTTCTGACCGCTTTCCTGATCTCCTTCTTCCCGATCGTCGTCAACGTCGCGACCGGCCTTGCCACCATCGAACCCGAAACGGAAGACGTGCTGCGCGCGCTTGGCGCAAAGAAGATGGACATCATGCTGAAGGTCGGCATTCCCCGGTCGATGCCTTACTTTTTCGGCTCGCTGAAAATCGCGATTACGCTTGCCTTCGTTGGGTCGGTCGTATCGGAAACCGTCGCTTCGAATTACGGCCTCGGCAACATGATGAGTTCGGCGCAAAGCCAGTTCAACGTGCCGCTCGTCTTCGCCGGCCTGCTTATGCTCGCGGTCGAAGGCATCGCCATGTATGCGGTCATGGCCTGGCTGGAGAAGCACATGACCGGCTGGGCCCATCGCTCGACCATGGGGCAGTGAGCCCTTCTTTTCTCCGCCCGGGAGCAGAGGCCCCGAAGGACTAGATGGGGTTAAAGCCCGCGACAGGGCGAGAGCTCGCACCCCTCAACCCGCTGCCGCGACCTTCTCCCCGTCGGGGAGAAGGCGACAAGCCATAACCGTTTGCGCCATCCACCGCGCTGCGGAAACGGAATTTCGCGACGCTTAATGCGCCGCCATTTCTTTGACGATATCCGCACCATCCATCATGAACGGGTAGTAAGTTGGCCAATTGGTGACTTCGTCCAGAAGCGCCTTGCGGTCGTTGCCCCAATAGAGATGGTAATGGCCAGCCTTCGTCGGTTCGATCGTGTGGTCGCTAAACTGAATAAACTGTGGTGCGGCCTCATCGCCGGCGGTTTTCGTGAAAATATAACGAACACCGCGATTACCCTTCTTGTAGGTCAAGATCTCCTGGCCATCGCTGACATACGTGCCCTTGGTCGGTTTTCCTTCCTTATAGAAAGTAACGCTATCGGGCGTGATGACGATGCGGTTCACATCGGTCTTGTAGCCGATTTCGTAATAGGCGCGGTATTCTGCGGCGGTTTTGTCGCCGTGAGCAGCCTTTTCGGCCATGACGCCGTCCAGCGAGCCGTTGAGCAGATAAGGATAAACCGACTGCCAGTCACCTTCCCAGTCCGTCAGTGGACGGGGCTTGACCTGTGCATCCTCGAAATAGCCCTGGTAAATCTTTTTTTCCGCTTCTGTCATCTGGTGCCCGTGGTCGTGTCCATGGTTGTGGGCTGCGGATTTGTCGCCACCGGCGGCCATCGTGGTTGCTGCCATCAACATGGAAGCCAGTGCGGCGGCGCTGACGCGGGTGAGTGTTTTCTGCATTGTTTGCGGCCCTCTCTATCGGTCATGCAAGTTACGTAATAACATTACATATCGGTCTATAAAGGCGGCGCGAAAGGGATGCAAGCCCGAGTTGGTGATGACGGGCGTGAAAAAGCGCGGTGGCCATTTTCGGCTACCGCGCTTTTTGATGTCGAAGGTGCTGTGTCAACCCGACCTTTACAGGAGGTGCTTTAGGCGGGCTGGGCGCTCACCTCGGCCTTGCGTTCGTCAAATGCCAGCTTCATCGCCTTCGTCACATCGCGCGTCGTTGCGAAGTAGCTGTCACTGCGAACCCAGTAGCGCAATTTCACAGTGGCGCTGTCGGCGCTTACCGAATCAACGAAGGTGACGGGGGCAGGGTCCAGCAGGACGCGGCTTTCCGACCGCACGACATTCATCAGCATATCCTGTGCTTCCGCCAGATCCTGATCGTTCTTGACCGTCAGGCTCAGTTCGTGTCGGCGCGAGGGGAAGCGGCTGTAATTGGTGATCGGCACGTTCCAGAGCGTGGAGTTCGGCGCGAGGCGATAGAGCCCGTCGCTTGTCTTGAGCTCTGTCGCAAACAGTCCGATTTCAATGATTGTGCCCGTTACGGTGCTGGTCTCGATATATTCGCCCACCCGAAAGGGGCGTAGCACGAGCAGCATGATGCCAGCCGCGATGTTTTGCAGCGTGCCCTGAAGCGCCAGACCGATCGCCAGACCGGCAGCACCAAGAGCGGCGAGGATGGACGCCGTCTGCACGCCAAATTGGCCGAGCACCATGACGATGACCAGAATGAGCACGACGTAACGAATGGCACCCGCAAAAAAGCCGGCAAGCGTGGCATCGAAACCGCGAATGCGCGACAGACCCTGAAACGCCCAGCGCTGAAGGAAGGTGGCGGCCAGCCAACCGATGATCAAAAGCAGCAACGCGCCGATGACCGAGAAGGAATATTGCACCGCCAGTGCGCTCGCCTGTCGAACGGCCGCCTGCGACGCGACGAAAATATCCGTTGCCTGTTGTTCCATAAATTATCCCGTTATTTTCCGCTGTTCATGTTTGGTAACGACTGGCTGGCGGGTGGGTTCCGCCATAAATGTCTGGATCCCGCCGAAGCGTGGCCTCTTGATTGCCAGAAAACTCTAGCGGAGCGGCAGCACGAAGGGCACGTTACCATCGGCATCCGCCCCACGGCCGATTTTCTTGATGGCCGCAACCAGCCGACCTTCTCGCTGAAGCAGCCGGTCGCCGATGGCGATGATGCGGGCGTTCGGCGTCGCATAAGGCGAGACGGCGCGCAAACGTAGCGCAAGGTCCGTGTCGTCCTGATCGGGGTAAAGACTGAGGGCGGCGACAACGGCAGCGGCGGGCGAGCGCGAAACGCCCATCCAGCAATGAATAAGCAGCGGTGCCGACTGGTCCCATTGACGGGCAAAATCGATCAGTTGCAGGACATGAGCGTCATCAGGCGCGATCAGATCAGCAGTACCCTTGAAGGCGATGTCGTTCATGGCAAGTGTCAGGTGCCGTTCTGCCGCAATGACGGCCGGCCGGTGAAAGCTTTGCTCCTTGGCAATCAGCGTCACCATTTCGCGCGCTCTATGCCTGACCGCCATTTCGGCAATACGTCCGAGTGGGGATACGATTATGGCTGTCATTTGGAACCGTTTGTCTTTGCCGATCGCAGCGCCTCGATCGCTTCGAACCGTTCGACGAACAGCCTTTGCGCTTCGGTCGAGGGAAGTGGCGTGATGTCGAACATATCGCGGGTGATGCCGCGCGGCAGGCCGAAGAATTTTTGCGCCTCGGCGACGGAAAAACCGGCAAGCTCGGTCGCCTCGAAGAAAGCTGCGACTGTATCGGCCTTCTTGATGCGGTCCTTCAGTTCGCGCGGAGCATGCGGCGGCAGGCCGAAACGCAGATGCACCGCCGCTTCCAGCCGTTTTTCCACAGTCTTGTATCCGCCGCCGACCACGGATTTGAACGGCGAGATCATATCTCCGATGACGTATTCCGGCGCGTCATGGAGGAGGGCCATCTGCATCTCATCGGGTGTCGCGCCGATGCACATCTTGCAGAAAATCGTCTCGACGATAAGGCAATGCTGGGCGACGGAAAAAGCATGGTCACCACGCGTCTGGCCGTTCCAGCGGGCAACGCGCGCCAGGCCATGGGCGATATCGGTGATTTCGACATCGAGCGGCGAGGGATCGAGCAGATCGAGCCGGCGACCGGACAGCATCCGCTGCCAGGCGCGTGGGCTTTTGATGGGCGGCACGCTCAGTCCTCCGCCCGCGCCGCCGGATCGACCGCTGGAAAGGAGAGGCCGCTCCACGCCGGCAGCGCCACGTTGACCGGCGTTGTCTCTGCCAGAAGCGGGGTTCCGGATGCTTGCGCATCGGCCACGCGGTCAATCCGCACGATGGCCAGCGCCTTGTTGCCACAGACGGTCCCAAGCGCGCCGACCGGCTTTCCGTCCGCGATAATTTCCGTTCCTGTGGCGGGAAGCGCGTCGGCGGCGGAAACGGTGACGACGCGGCGTCGTGCCGTGCCCCGGTGCTTCATGCGGGAGACGACCTCCTGGCCGACAAAGCAGCCCTTCTTGAAGGAAACGCCGTCGTTTACATCCATCAGCACATCATGAGGGAAAGCATCCTGCAGGCTGTAGTCAGCACCGGATTCGGCGATGCCATGGTCAACGCGCAATGCATCGTAAGCCGCAACGTCGCCGGATACCGATGCACCCGGTACGCGGTGAAGATTGATACCCGCCTTGGCAAAACGACCATCCGCGACACCGGCCTCCGCGGTGGGCTCACCCCAGAAAACGCTCACGCCTTCGGTTGTCTCAGCCTTCAGATCGACCGCTGCGCGCAACTTGTACATGGTGAGGCGGCGCAGCAATGCGTCCTGCTGGGCAGATTCCGTTTCGAGCAGAAAATCGGGTCCGTCGCGCCAGATCAGGAAATCGAACAGGATCTTGCCCTGCGGTGTCAGAAGCGCTGCTGCACGGGCCTCGCCTTTTGGCAGCGATTCGACATCGGCCGTGATGAGGTTATTCAAAAATTCCTCGGAGCCAGTGCCGGAAACCCGGATCAGGCGGCGGTCGGCAAGAAAGGCGGAAGGCATGGCGTCACCCTGGTTCGTCGAGACAATGCGTCCTTTGCAAGAGCACATGTGCCCAAGAGCACAGATGCCGATGCCGGACGCTCATTCCGCACAGTTAGGATTTTTGGCCGATAACGGCAAGCACTGCGATGCGATCAATCACCCGCGGTGAAAAACTTCCACTTGCCGTCAGGCGAAATGCCGATGCGATAGAAGCTGTAATTGCCATATTCCTGCATGTCAGCGAGATCGCCAGCCGTGATGATGCGCAGAAGCTCGACTTTCTCAGGCGCCGTCAGCGTATTCAGCGCTTTCCCGGCAAAATAAGGGAAAACATAGGCTTCGTCGGGCGTACCCGCATCCACATGCGCATAACCGGTCGACAACAGGTCGATGATGATCGCCAGCACCTCCAGGCCATCGGGATCGCCGGAATAGCTCTTCAACGCCGCAATCGGGTCTTCAGCGTCATTGCCGTCGATGCGGAATTCCTTCTGACCGGCGGCGATAAAGGGCCTAAGCTTTTCGATGTCGCCCGAAGACGCCGCATCGATAATCTGCTGGCGCAGCTTGCGAACCGCCTCGGGCGCCTTGGAAATGTCGTGCTCGATCACAACGGACATTTCAGGGCCGTTATCGGCGGGCTTGGAGGTTTGCGGGTTTGTTTGCCCGGCGGAACGGTCGACCAACGGGTCGGGCAGGGGAATGCCGTCCGAATCGCCCTCAACTTCGTCAGGCTCGGCAGGCTGTGCCTGCTGCGGCTGTTCACCACCCTGCTTTTGAGGTTCGCTTTCGTTCTTCTGCGCCGGTTTCAGCTCCGAGAGGGCGTAGGCACTGCGCGGCAGGCCAAGTGGCCCGGCGGTCAGGGCAAGCACGATGGACAGCAGGGCGGAAGAGCGCAACAGGCTCCTGCTCAGGCAAGACATGATAGACCCCGGCTTTACTGTATGATCCGCTGCGGCGAAAATTCGCCCTGGAGCATGCGCTGGCGCAGCGATTCCAGCATTGCCTCAGCGCCCGCCTCACCGTGAATCCGGATGGTTTCACGCATGGCCAGAGCAATCGCGGCATCGGCGATAATCTCCGGCTCGATGCCGTCAGCCATGCCGTCGGCCCATGCCTCGTTCTGGTGTTCCAGAGCGACCTGCATCTTTTCATGCACGATCATATCGTCGATTTCGTTACGGCTTGTCTGCATTTTTCATCCTCGACAGGGCGGGCAAGTCCTTACCACCCTGTTAACAACACTAGCAGCCTTTTATCAAAACGGCACGGGCTGCGGCGAAAAGAGGTTAATAAACCTTTAATTTCCGAACCTGGACGCGATTTCCTGCGCGAGTGTTGCCCCTTCGTTACGGTAGCTCTCTTCTGCCATGATGGCGGCGCGGGTGCAACTGGTGTGGATGGCCGCAAAAGAGCGATATCCACGGTTGAATGCGGCCGTCATACGTTGGCGTCGTTCGGGTTCGCTGGCGGTGTCCGCAGCCAGCAGGTCGCTCATCGACTTGCGCCAGTCCTCCGGTCCTGAGGAAGGGCACAGGGTTCGCAAATATTGCACCGCCCCCAATATTTCAGACAGCCGTGCCAGCTTGTCGTCATAGGGTGCGGGCTTGGGCGGCGCTGCCTCCACCGCGGGTGGCGGAGAAACGGCCTTGGAGGGCTGCGCCTGCGCAACCTTTCCTTGCCCGATAACAAGAATGGTCAAGAAAAGGGACAGGAAAATGGTTGGCCGCATCAAAATTCTATTCTGCCCCACACATACTCGTGAACTGTTGGCTCGCGACCATCCGGCGTGCCGATACGCCTAGATAATCGCGATTCTGGTTGGCTGGCAATCACGCAAGCAGCCGCTCCGCACATTCGACAACGCTTTCCGGCGCCGGCAGGAGGCGGATTTCGGCGAGCGTATACCATCCGGCATCAGCCGCGTCATCGCCGACCGTGACCAGCGGATCGGCATCCGTTTCCACGGTAAAGACGGACAGAAAAAAATGGCTCGTCAGCCTGCCTTCACCATCACGCGATGGAAGGTCATAAGTCGCGAAAAGCTGCGGCCGGCGCGCCACGATGCCGGTCTCCTCGTGCAGTTCGCGCAGGGCCGTCTCGGCCGGGGTTTCCCCCTCTTCGGCCCGCCCACCCGGAAAGGCGAACATGTCTTTCGAGGGCGGGTTGATGCGCCGCACCAGAAGCAGCCGGTCTCCATTCCTGACGATGGCGGAGGAGGCGGCGCGGGGCTTGATACGAAAGGTCATGAATGGTTTCGCTTGTTTCGGCCGTTTCCGGCCTGTCTATAGTGGTATCATGGCTCAAAAATCGATTCAGGTATTCGCGCCAATCGTTATAGTCTTGTGCATGCAAAAGACGGTGGAATGAAGGTCTATCTTATCTACGTTCTGGCGGCTCTTGCCGAAATCGCCGGCTGCTTTTCCTTCTGGGCATGGCTGAAACTCGGCAAAACCGGTTGGATAGTGTTGCCCGGCATGGTGGCGCTGGCCGCTTTCGCGTGGCTTCTGACGCTGGTGCCGACCGAGGCGGCCGGCAGGGCCTATGCCGCCTATGGCGGGATCTACATTGCTGCCTCGCTGTTCTGGCTGTGGGGCGTGGAAGGGCATGCGCCGGACAGGTGGGATATTGCCGGCGGGGCTGTCTGCCTTGCTGGCACCGCCATCATCCTGTTTGGACCAAGAGGCTGAGGACAAAACCATGTGCGGACGTTTTGTACTGGAAGCAACGCCTGAGGAGATCGCCGACTTTCTCGATCTCGTCAGCGTCGAAGAATTTCCCGCCCGTTACAACATCGCGCCGACGCAGCCTATCCTGATCGTCATGGAGGGCGAGCGGCAGGAGCGCGGCAGCAACCTGCCCAACCGCCGCGCCGTGCTGGTGCGCTGGGGTTTTTTGCCGGGCTGGGTCAAGGACCCCAAGGATTTTCCGCTGCTGATCAACGCCCGTTCGGAAACGGCGATCGGCAAGGCGTCTTTTCGTGCCGCCATGCGCCATCGCCGCGTGCTCGTGCCGGCCACAGGCTTTTACGAATGGCGACGCCCGCCGAAGGAGGAGGGCGGCAAACCGCAGCCCTATTTTATTCGCCCGAAGAAAGGCGGCATCGTCGCCTTCGCCGGCCTCATGGAAACCTGGTCCTCCGCCGATGGTTCGGAGGTCGATACAGGCGCCATCCTAACCACCGCCGCCAATGCGACGATCGGCCGTATTCACGATCGTATGCCCGTGGTCATAGCGCCCGAGGATTTCAGCCGCTGGCTGGACTGCAAGACCCAGGAGCCACGTGACGTCGCGGACCTGATGCGGCCGGTGCAGGAGGATTTTTTCGAGATGATTCCCGTGTCGGACAAGGTCAACAAGGTCGCGAATATCGGGGCGGACCTCCTGCTGCCGGTGCCGGAAAGCGTGCCGCTGCCAAAGATCAAGCCGGCAAAGGACGAGGGCCAGATGTCGCTGTTTTGAGGTGTCTCGCGAGGCCGATGACGAGGGCTGAGCGAGCCGCCTCTTTCTTCTCCCACCGGGGAGAAGATGGCCCGAAGGGTCAGATGAGGGGTCTACGGTAGAGATATGCGGAGAGCTTGCCCCCTGATCCCGCTGCCGAGGACTTCTCCCCGGCGGGGAGAAGAAACAAGTGGCACTTGCTCGGTCCCATAGAAGACTTCAGAGACAATCAGCCGTTCCGCCCGATCTTCTGCAGTCCCTCGGTGATCATCATGTCGGAATAGACGCGGTTGCGGCCATTTGCCTTGGCGAGGTAGAGCAACTGGTCGGCGGCGTTGAGCTGGTTGTCGAAGGGTTCGCCCTTTTCGATCTCCACCACGCCGAGGGAGATGGTCAGCGCCAGGCTGCTGCCGCTCAGTTGCCGGCCGTTCTTTTCCACCTGTTCCCGCAGCTCCTCGCAGAACTGATAGGCGGCATGCGCATCCAGCCCGCGCAGGAATACGGCAAATTCCTCGCCGCCAAGCCGGGCGGGGATGTGCTGTTGCTCGTCGCACATGGTATGCAGAAGTTCGGCCAGCTTTTTCAGCGCCCTGTCGCCGGCATCGTGTCCCAGCGTGTCGTTGATCTTCTTGAAGTGGTCGATATCGAGAATGGCGACGGCGCCACATTCGTGAGTTTCATTGATGACCTCCATCAGCGCCCGCGTCCGTTCAAAGAAGGAGCGACGGTTTGGCAGGCCGGTGAGGTGGTCGCGTTCTGCCAGCTCGCGCAGCCGCTTCAACTGCTTCAAGGTCTCGATATTGTTATCGATGCGACATTGCAGTTCTTCGGGCACGAAGGGGCGGTAGACGAAATCAGATGCGCCCGCCTTGAGGAAGCTCGCCGAAAGCAGCCGGTCCGTGGAGGAAGAGATACCGATCACCCGCAAATCCTCGGACGAGCGGCTGTCGCAGATGCGGCGCGTCAGTTCGTAGCCGTCCATGTCGGGCATATGATAATCGGTGATGACGAGCTGGATCGTCGGATCCTGCGACAGTATTTCCAGCGCCTGCTTGCCCGAATGGGCCTCGCTGACCCTGAAATTCTGCCGCTCGAGAATTTCGACGAGACCGGAGCGTGCCGCACGCACATCATCGACGACAAGAACCGAAAAGAGCTTGTTGTTCAAAATACGCTGGACGGTTCGCACGACAGCATCGACGGTGCGATGACCGTCCTTGACAATATAATCGATGATTTTCTTTTCGGCGTAGCGCTTGCGCGCCTCGTCGTCCACGGTGGCGGTGAAAACGATCGCCGGCACCCTGCGCTCGGATAGAAGGGCCAGAATTTCCCCCTTGGGCGCGTCGGGCAGATTGAGACCCGTCAGAGCCAGCGTGAAATCATGGGCCTGCATCAGCGCATCGGCCGCCGCCATGCTGTCGCAATGGAAAATCGCGGCTTCCGTTTCCTCCGAAAGCCGCGTCTTCAGCAGCATGGAAAGAGCAACGGAATCTTCAATCAGAAGGATTTTGTCCTGCATGGCCGTCCCCAAGCCCCCCTGGCCTGTCCCCCGGCTTTCCCATCGCCGAATTTCCCTCATCCGCGTCTCCGCAAATTCGGGGCTCGACTTATGTTTATTTGGGAAAATTCGGAATGGAAAAGTTTTTGTATCCCTAATCTACACGCCTATGCGCGTATAGCCTTCTTGTCGAAGGCGGGTTTTGTACTGCATTTTCCTTGCGTCTTCGTTACAAAATCTGGCCAATTCTATGAATGGCGTTTATCTTCACTACTTTGGAGCGCGAAAAATAAAACGGCGCCCTAAAGGCGCCGCGTCACTGCTGATTATGCGTCAGGATTTATTCTCCGCTGAAAAATCCCGATGCCTGCCGGCTTCAAAAAAGCAGGTTTTTTCAGGCGGTTTTAGCGGCAGGCTTGCGCTTCAGCATCAGGGCGGCGGCCGCAACGGCCTTCAGCCCGAGCGGGCGGTAGTGGCTTTTGAGGTCCGGCTTCACCTGCGGCTGTGCCTTCGTCTCGTTCGTCATGTCTCTCTCCACGGTTCACGCCAAACGCCTCTGCGATGCGTGTGAGCCATTTCTTTCGCGGCTAATCTTGACGGATTCGAGGCGAAGAAAAACGAAGCCGGCTTTCCCGGCTGCGACATTTTGCGTCACACCCTCCGCCGGCTTGGCGGGAGAGAAATCAACCTTCGGTTTTAAATGCTGCGGTCGAGGCCGTTACCACCGTTGGAATCATCATGGCCGTCTTCCTCGATCGTCAGAGTACCGTAGCGGCGGTGCCAGAGGCGGGCACTGATGGGAATGAAGACCAGGTAGGCAGCAACCGTCAGCACCAGAACTTCCCATGTGAAGCTCATGAGCATCGCGACATAGAGAACGACGACGAGGATCATCGGCAGCACCAGGTCGCGACGGATGCGGCTGGTGCCGGATTTGCCAGACCAGACCGGAAGTCGGCTGATGAGAAGGTAGCCGATCAGCACCGTATAGGCGGCGGCGACGTAAGCGAAAGGCTTGTCCGGCTCGACGCCGAGAAAGCCAAGATAGACCGGGAGAAGCACCAGCATTGCGCCCATAGGCGCCGGCACGCCGACAAAGAACTCGTTTTGCCAGGGGGCTTTCACCGGGCGCTCGATCATGACGTTGAAACGTGCCAGACGCAGGCCGGCGGCAATGACATAGATGAGCGCGGCGATCCAGCCGATGGAACGCGCCTGATCAAGCAGATAAGCGTAGACGACGAGGGCAGGGGCGACGCCGAAATTCACGATATCGGCAAGCGAATCCATCTGCTCGCCGAATTTGGATGTCGCCTTCATCATGCGGGCGACACGGCCGTCGACGCCATCGAGGAAAGCCGCGAGCAGCACCATGCCGACGGCGAGTTCGAAACGCCCCTCGAAAGCAAGGCGCACACCGCTCAGGCCCGCACAGATCGCCAGAACGGTGATGAGATTGGGGACCAGAAGACGAAAGGGAATTTCGCGCAGTCGCGGGCCACGGCCGCTGTCGCTGCGGCCATCGGCTTTTCCGTTCTGCTGCGTCTCCGAAATCGACGTTTCCATGCGCATGCCCTTCCTGTTTACCCTCAGCCGCGGCGGCTGAGGACCGGACCCTTGGCCGAGCCGAATTCGGCAAGCACGGTTTCACCGGCAATTGCCGTCTGGCCGACCGATACGCGCGGCTCGAAACCAGCGGGAAGGAAGATGTCGAGGCGCGAACCGAAGCGGATAAGGCCGAAACGCTCTCCGGCATCAACTGGTTCATTCGGCTTCACCCAGCACACGATACGGCGGGCGACCATGCCGGCAATCTGCACCACGCCGACCTTGCCATGCGAGGTCTCGATGACCAGACCGTTGCGCTCATTGTCCTCGGACGCCTTGTCGACTTCAGCGTTGAGGAAAAGGCCAGGACGGTAAGCAATATTGACGATGCGACCGCGCACAGGCGAACGGTTCACATGGCAGTTGAACACGTTCATGAACACCGAGATGCGCACCAGCGGTTCCTTGCCGAGTTCCAGTTCAAGCGGCGGAACAACGCTCTGCACGGCAGATACCCGGCCATCGGCAGGGCTGATGATGAGATCGTCATCCTGCGGCGTCACGCGCTCGGGGTCACGGAAGAAGTACGCGCACCAGGCCGTCAGCACGAGGCCGACCCAGAAAAGCGGTTCGGCGATCCAGCCGAGCACCAGCGAAGCGACGAAGAAGGCCGCCACGAAGACATAACCTTCCTTGTGGATCGGTACGATGGTGTTGCGAATGGTGTCGAACAGATTCATGAGATTCCTTGCTCCGGTTTTCCTCTGTCGCCTTTATATGTGATCGTGATACGACACGATCCACACGGCATTGCGACAAATTTGCCTAGCTGGTTACAGCCAAAAGGGCCGCCCGGCAATGGGCCGGGGGCCATGAGCCCCGGTTACCAGGGGTTATGCGCCTCAATGCGCGGGCTCGCCACGATCGATGACGCCGAGATCGTCGGTTTCCCGCACATGGCGCAGCATCTCCTCCGCCCGGATTGCCTCGCGCTGGCGGCTCCACATCGAGGCATAGAGACCGTTCTGCGCCATCAGTGAGGCGTGGGTGCCCCGTTCGGCGATCAGACCGTCCTTCAGCACGATGATTTCGTCTGCGTGGATGACCGTGGAAAGGCGGTGGGCGATGACGAGCGTCGTCCGGTTCTTCGAGACGATGTCGAGGGCGCTCTGGATTTCCTGCTCGGTATGCGTATCGAGGGCCGACGTCGCCTCATCGAGAATGAGGATGGGCGGCGCTTTGAGGATCGTTCGTGCAATTGCCACCCGCTGCTTTTCGCCGCCGGATAGCTTCAGGCCGCGTTCGCCGACCATCGTCGCGTAACCCTCCGGCAGCTTGCCGATGAAGGCGCTGATCTGCGCCGCATCCGCTGCCGCTTTCAGATCTTCGTCGGTGGCGGAGGGGCGGCCATAGCGGATATTGTAGGCCAGCGTGTCGTTGAACAGCACCGTGTCCTGCGGCACCATGCCGATAACCGAGCGAAGGCTCTTTTGCGTCACGTCGCGAATGTCCTGCCCGTCGACGGTAATGGAGCCTTCCTGAATGTCGTAGAACCGATAGAGCAGCCGCGAGATCGTGGATTTTCCCGCACCCGAAGGGCCGACGATCGCCACCGTCTTGCCCGCTGGCACGTCGAAAGAGATGCCCTTCAGGATCGGACGCTCCGGGTCATAGGCGAAATGCACGTCACGGAAGGAGATGGCGCCCGGGCCAGCCGCAAGCGGTTTTGCATCCGGACTGTCGGTCACTTCCGCTTCCACCTCCAGGAGATCGAACATCTGCTCGATATCGGTCAGCCCCTGGCGGATTTCGCGGTAGACGAAGCCGATGAAATTGAGCGGCACCGAAAGCTGCAGAAGCAACGCATTGACGAAGACGAAATCGCCGATGGTCTGTTCGCCCCGCTGGACGGCCAGCGCCGACATGACCATCATGATCGTGGAGCCGATGCCGAAGATCACGCCCTGGCCGAAGTTCAGCCAGCCGAGCGACGTCCAGATGGAGATCGCTGATTTTTCGTATCGCTCCATGGCGACATCGAAACGTCGCGCCTCCATCTCCTCATTGCCGAAATATTTGACCGTTTCGAAATTCAGAAGCGAGTCGATCGCCTTGGTATTGGCGTCGGTATCGCTGTCGTTCATGGCGCGGCGGATGCCGATACGCCAGTTGCTGGCCCGCACGGTGAACCAGATATAGGCCCACACCGTAACGACGGTGACGAGCACATAGGAGAAGCCGTAGGAGGCCCAGAAAATGATGGCCGTCAGCAGGAATTCGATGAAGGTTGGCGCGGTGTTGAGGATGGTGAAACGGACGATGGTCTCGATGCCCTTGGTGCCACGCTCGATAATCCGCGACAGCCCGCCGGTCTTGCGTTCCAGATGGAAACGCAGTGAAAGCCGGTGCATGTGAACGAACGTTCTGTAGGCGAGTTGACGCACGGCATGCTGGCCGACGCTGGCAAAAAGCGAATCGCGCAGCTGGTTCAGGCCAATCTGGATCAGCCGCGTCAGATTATAGGCAATGACGAGCGCCACAGCGCCGAGCAGGAAGGCCGGAACCAGTCCCGCCATATCGAGCTTGCCATTCAGTGCATCGGTCGCCCATTTGAAAAAATAGGGAACGGCGATCAGCACCAGCTTGGCAACGACCAGAAATATCGTTGCCCAGATGACCCGCATCTTCAGGTCCCACCGACCCTCGGGCCACATATAGGGCCAAAGATTGATAAGGGTCTGGGTCGGATTGCTGGAATCCGCTGAAATCGTTTTTTTGGTCTTGGCCATCATTCTCTCCGGTCACTGCCGGAAGCCGACAGCAGGACGGCGGCTTTGCTCAAGCCGCCGCGCGTGTCACAGATAGGGTCGTTGCGGGCTTACTGCAACGCGTCAACGGTCAGGAGCCGCTCTTCAGCCGCTTGCGGTGGAGTTCTTCCGCATTCGGCAGCGCTTTTTTCGGCACGCCGAAAATCTGGCCGGGCTCGATCAGGTCAGGGTTTTTGATCTGGTCCTCGTTAGCGAGGTAGATCGTCGTGTAACGCACGCCCTGTCCGTAAACGCGACGGGAAATCTGCCACAACGTGTCGCCCCGGCGGATGATGACACTGTTCTGGCTTTCGGCGAGGGGTGCCTGTTCGAAGGTCTGCGGGCCGGCAGGTGCCTGCGGAGCAGGAGCAGCGGGCGCGGTAATGTGCAGTTCGGCAAGGCGGCTTGCGAGCGCGGCGATGCCCTTGCCGATGGCTGCGACATCGTTCGGCCATGCCTCGACCGTCGCTTGCACCTGACGCGCCTTGGCCGCGATATCGCCAACGAAGGCCGTGAAGGCAGGCTCGGTTGCAGCGGCCGTGCGGAACTCGGAGAGCGATTTCAGCGCGATCACGACTGCCGAGCGGCCTGCGATCGCCTGATCAAGCGCGGGCGTCGCCTGATCCCGGTATAGATTGGAGAGAATGCCAAAAGCCTTGGCAACATCGTCGCGCAGCTTTTCGAAAGCGGCGCGGTCGCTCGCCGTGCTCTGGTTTTCCGATGGTGCCGCTGATGTCGTGGCCGCTGGCGAGGCGGAGGGAGCCTGCATCGCAACGGTTGCCTGATCGGTCTGCGGCCGCTCGAAGGGAACGCGCACACGCACCTTGGCGGTGCCATCCGCATTCAGCTCTTCGACGGTGACGATATGGCTGCCGACAGCCAGCTCCACATTGCCTTCGATGACGAAATGCCCCGACGCTTCTGTCGCGGTCTTGCCGATTTCCGTCTCATCGACGAGCGCGCGAACCGTCGAACCGGCGGGCGCGGAGCCGGCCACGAAAATCTTCGATCCTTCGAATTCGACGGCGGTGACCTGGACGCTCGAGGTCAGCGGCGCAGCAGCAGAAGGTGCACTGCCCGCGACCGGGGCGGTGGCGGCATTTGCGCTGTTCCCGGTCGTCGCTGCCGGCTGCTGTGCGGCCGTCGCCTGTGGCTGGAGTGCCGCCGGGGCCGCATCCGGCATGGCCAGCACCCGGCTTGCCTCGCCGGGTTTTGAAACCATGGCCAGCAGTTCGCCGGATTTGTTCTGCGGCACGGAGACTGTCGCCACTTCTTCGGACTGCGTGGCCTTGCCGTTTGCGTCCGTGGAGCGGAGCACCAGCTCGTGGTCGCCGGGCGGCAGGGGATTGTCGAAGACGGCAGCGAAATCGCCGCTTCCATCGATCTTCGTCTCGGCGATGACCTTGCCGTTGCTCAAAATCTCGAGTTTACCGCCGGGCTGTGCCTTGCCTGCAATCACAGCCGAGCCATCAGGCTCCACACGCAAGACGTCGAACGTCGGCGCGCCGGTGGTCGCCTGCGCGGCGCTGCCGCCAGCCGGGGTCTGCGCCGGAGCCTGTGTTTGCGTCGGTGCTGAAGGAGCAACCGGCTGAACGGGCCTTGGCGCACCATCGTCTGTGCCCGCGAACACACCGGCCAGGCGGCGCACCTGTGCCGCCGCCGCTGCTGCACTGTCGGGCAGGCCGCGCAGGAACGCCGTTGTGCGTTCGGCCGCAGCGCGGGCGGTGGTAATGAGCCGCGATGTCGTTTCATCCAGCGACTCGGGGATGTCGATATTCGTGAGTTCCTTCAGAGAGGCCTCGACCTTCTTGCGGGCAGCTGCGAAATCAGCATCGGAAGGAACCTTGTTGTCGGCGAAAAGGCCCGAGAGATCCTTGATGGACTGCGTAGCGGAGGCGGCGCGACGACCGACCTTGTCGGCGATGTTGGCCGTTTCCTCTGCTGCGTCGGAGAGGATGTCGCCCGCTTTGTCAGCGCCCATTTCAACGCTGTTCTTTACGGCGTTGCCGGCCTCGTTGATGGCGTCACCGATCGGTTTGCCGTCGTTCGAAATCCGCGGCAGGACGAAAAAGATCATGAGCAGGGAGGCAATTCCCAGCACGATCAGCGCCAGCAAACCGGCTTTGTTATTTTTCATCCTGTGCGCTCCGGGTATTCCAAGCTTTGAACATGAGTTGAGATTGCTAGCGTCTTACCTTGCGACAGACAAGCGGCGTGTGGCCAAAAGGCCATATTTGCAAGGGATTTCCCAAATTTTCTTGACGTGCCGCAGCGCGCATAGTTCCTTCCCTGCATGACGGACAAAAATACAACGATTCGATCCATCTGCGTTTATTGCGGCTCCCAGCCCGGACGTGATCCCGCCCATATGGAAGCAGGCCGCGCGCTTGGGAAAGCCATCGCCGAAAACGGCATTCGCCTCGTCTATGGCGGCGGTACCAAGGGGATCATGGGCGCGGTTGCCAGCGGCGTCCTTTCCAATGGCGGCGAAGTGACCGGCATCATACCGGAATTTCTGGTCGACATGGAGGCAACACGCCATTCTCTCGGACAATTGAACGAGCTTGTCATCACCAAGGACATGCATGAGCGCAAACATATGATGTTCGAGCGCTCGGATGCTTTCGTAACCCTGCCGGGCGGCGTCGGCACGCTGGAAGAGATCGTGGAGATCATGACCTGGGCACAGCTCGGCCGTCACGCCAAGCCAATGGTCTTTGCCAATATCAACGGTTTCTGGAACCCGATGCTGGAACTCGTGCAGCATATGCGCGACCAGGGCTTCATCCATCGCGCGCACCTTCTCAACCCGCTCATCGTCGATGAGGTGAAGGACATCGTGCCCGCCATCATCGACAGGGCGCTGGCGCAGCAGAACCCCGATGGCGATCCTTCGGTGATTTCCCGCCTCTAGAGCGAGCAATCGTTAACGGCCATTTGGGCGGAACGTTACAACTTTAAATGTATATTAATATAGATTTAACGGCGGCCTTTTGCCGCCGGTCGTTTTCGTGGCCCAGCGACTGATCCTGTGTCACCGTCTCCGAGGCGTTGGTTTTCGCGGAATTTTGCTCCGCCGCCTCGGGTGGGTGTCATCGGCAATGATTGCTTTTGTAATGCGGCTGAAGAGCCGGACGCATTTCATTATCAAGAGAAACCCGCTGCGGGGTAGGGAGGTCGTGTTCGGTTCGGTCGCCCGCCGCCGGGCGGAGGCTAAGACGCGGCTTGCGCTCGTGATCGCTGTCTTCGTTGCGATTTACGCCGTCGCCGCGGCGCGCCTCGTTCAATATGGGCTGGCCGAACCCGTTTCCACCGCGTGGATCAATACCGGCGTCAACGCCATCGCCTCGCGGCCAGACATCGTCGATCGCAATGGCACGCTGCTTGCGACCGATCTCAACATGGTGTCGCTCTACGCCGATCCGCGCCGGATCGTCGATCCGGACGAGGTGGTGGAGAAGCTGGCAACCGTCATCCCCAATCTCGACTGGCGTGAAACGCACCGCCGTTTGCGCACGGACACCGGGTTCCAGTGGCTACGGCGGCAGCTGACGCCGCGGCAACAGGCCGATATCCTGAACCTCGGTTTACCCGGTATCGGATTTCGGCCGGAAAAGCGGCGCTTTTATCCCGGTGGGCCGACAGCGTCCCATATTGTCGGCCACGTCAATGTCGATAATCAGGGGCTTGCCGGTATGGAACGTTACCTCGACCAGCAGGGGCTCGCCGATCTGCGCGCCGTGGGTCTCGCCAGTGGCGCGCCGCTGGAGCCGGTCCGGCTTTCCATCGATCTGAGGGTCCAGAACATTGTCCGCGACGTGGTCGCGAAGGCGAAAACCGCTTATCAGGCCGAAGCTGCGGGGTCGGTGATCCTGGATGTGGAAACGGGCGAAGTGCTGGCCATGGCCTCGGTGCCTGACTACGATCCGAACGAACCGTCCCGCACCCTCGCCGATGGCAGCATTGACAGGGAGTATGAGAAAGGCTGGTTCAACCGGATGAGCAACGCCACCTTCGAGATGGGCTCGACCTTCAAGAGCTTCACGCTGGCCATGGGTCTGGATGCCGGGGCGATTACGCTCGGTTCGGTGGTGGATGCCTCACGGCCGATCCGTATGGGCGGTTTCACCATCAAGGATTTCAAGGGCCGGAACCGGCCGCTTTCCATACCTGAAGTGTTTCAATATTCGTCGAATATCGGCACGGCGGCGGTGGCGGACAGGGTCGGTGTCGAGGGCCATCAGCAGTTCCTGACGAAGCTCGGGCTGCTGACCAGAATGGACACGGAAATGCCAGGCGTTGCTACGCCCACGCAGCCGAGAAACTGGAAGAAGATCAATTCCGTCACCATCTCCTTCGGCCATGGCGTTGCCACCACCCCGTTGCAGACGGCGGTGGCCGCTGCCGCGCTGATCAATGGCGGAAACCTGATCGCGCCGACCTTCCTGCCGCGTTCGAAAGAGGCGGCGTCATCGCTCGCGCGCAGCGTCATCAACGGCAAGACGAGCGCCGACATGCGTTACCTGTTCAATTGGAACGGCATCAAGGGTTCCGGCCGCGGCGCGCAGGTGGACGGGTTTCATGTCGGCGGCAAGACCGGGACGGCAGACAAGGTGATCAATGGCCGTTACGCCAAGGACATCAACTTCAACGCCTTCGTGGCCGGTTTTCCCATGCACAAGCCGAAATATGTCGTGCTGACCATGATCGATGCGCCGAGGACTGGGGTGAACGGTGGACGCACGGCGGCATCGACAGCCGCCCCGATGACGCGTGAGATCATCGCTCAGACAGCCGGCCTGCTTGGTGTCAAACCCCACTTTGGAGAAGTGGGCGCGCAGCAGCTGCTGGTGGATTACTGAATTAGTCCCCCCGTTATGACGGGGGAAGAGGTCTGAACAGCTTACTTCTTGAGCCGCATCAGGCTTGAGGCGGTGTAGATCGCAAGCGCTGCCCAGATCATCGCAAAGGCGGCCATGCGCACCGTATCAAAGGGTTCCTTGAAGATGAAAATTGCGATGAGGAAGATCATCGTCGGCGCGATATATTGCATGATGCCGATGGTCGATAGCCGCAGCAATTTTGCGCCGTTGCCATAGAGGATAAGCGGGACAGCGGTGATCACGCCGCTCGCCGCCAGAAGCCATGTATCGGCGGAATTGCCGCCCATAAAATGGGCTTGTCCGCTAAAGGCAAGCCAGATCATGACCAGCACGGCCGGGATGGACAGCAGCATGACTTCCAGCAGGAAGCCCTGCGTGGCGCCGATCGGCAAGGTCTTGCGAAAGAAGGCGTAAAAGCCCCATGAGACGGTGAGCGCGATGGAGACCCAGGGCAGGCTGCCCGCATGCCAGGTGAGGATGGCCACGGCTACGGAGACGAGGCCGATGGCGGCGATCTGCGCCGGATAGAGCTTCTCCTTCAGCAGCACTGCGCCGAGGAAGATACTGAACAGCGGATTGATGAAATACCCAAGTGCGGCATCGAGCGCCCGTCCTGCGCCGATTGCCCAGATATAAATGCCCCAGTTCACGCTGATGAGGGCGGCCGTCAGGCTCGCCATGGCCAGCATTTTCGGGTTTCTCAGCGCACTCCTGATCTCCGATGTACGCCCGATTGCGATAAGCACCGCTGCGGCGATCGGCACCGACCAGACGACACGATGAACGATCACCTCGATCGGCGAGATATGCGCAACCGCCTTCATATAGATGGGCAGGAAGCCCCATAGGAGATAGGCTGAAAGCGCGAAAGCAAAACCGCGCGCGCTATCGCCGCCCTCTTGGGCCGGGAGCGTTTTGTCGAGTGCCATGGGAGTACCACCACTTGTTGGGATGCTCCGTTATATCGGATCAAATTGGCGTGAGCCAATTCATTTCCGTGAAGCATTCATGAGAATAACTGCACGAATAAAGGGCGCCTTGCCACGGAAATGAGCTGGATAATGGCTGAGGTCGTGATTCCCGCAGCAGATCCCGCGTGAATCATTCTCTAACCTTTTCGCGCCAAGGCGCTGAAAGGACTGCCTGTTTTCCGGCGAACCGGTCATTGGCGCGGATCAGCTGGTCAAGAATGCCCGGCTCGGTCATGGCGTGTCCGGCGGCTTCGATGATATGGAAGTCCGCTTTCGGCCATGCCTTGGCGAGCTGCCAGGCATATTTCAGCGGGCAGGGCATGTCGTAACGCCCATGCACGATGACGCCGGGAATATCCCTGAGCTTGCCGGCATTGCGCAGCAATTGTTCGTCCTCCAGCCAGCCGCCATTGACGAAGAAGTGGTTCTCGATTCGCGCGAAAGCAATCGCATATTTGTCCTCACCGAAATCCGCGACGCGGTCTGGATCGGTGACAAGCGCAATGGTCGCACCCTCCCACTGGCTCCAGGCCTTGGCGCATTCGAGCTTCTTTGCCTCGTCGGTGCCGGTAAGATAACGGTTATAGGCCTGCATCATCTGGCCGCGTTCGGACTCTGGGATAGGCGCGATGAATTTTTCCCATTGATCCGGGTACATCTCGGAAACGCCGAACTGGTAGTACCAGTCGAGTTCCGACCGGGTGACGGTGTAGATGCCGCGCAGAACGAGTTCGCTGACGCGGTCGGGATGGGTTTCCGCATAGGCAAGAGCCAGCGTCGAACCCCAGGAGCCGCCGAACACCAGCCATTTCTCGAACCCGCAGAGTTCACGCAGCCGTTCAATATCGGCAACCAGATGCCATGTGGTGTTGGCTTCAAGTTCCGCATGCGGCGTGGAGCGGCCGCAACCGCGCTGGTCGAACAGGATAACATCGTAAAGATCTGGATCGAACACCCGGCGATGCGTCGGGTTCACGCCGCCGCCGGGGCCGCCATGCAGAAAAACCGCTGGTTTCGCACCTCGCGTCCCCACTCTTTCCCAATAGATGGTATGGCCGTCTCCGACATCGAGCATGCCGGTTTCGAAAGGTTCGATCTGGGGATAGAGGCCGCGCAGTTCTTCAGTCATGTTTTATCGTTCCTCAGGCGGCCATTCGGCCGTGTCATGATCCGGGTGTTGGTAGGAGGTGATTTCGGCCTCGTCAACGCCCTGTTCGACTGCCGGTTTGGAGAAGAGCTGCTCGATCCACGGCATCCGCTTGTGGATGTTGACCTGCACCTGCGGCTCGATTTTTTCGGGATGATCGAAAGCGCCGATGGCGATCTCGACACCGCCAGGATAGTGATAGGTCAGAGGTGTGCCACACTTGTTGCAGAAACCGCGATGGATTTTCTGCGACGAGCGAAAAAGGGACGGCTGGCCGCGTGTCCATGTCAGATGTGCCTGATCGGCAGTCACAAGTGCGCCAAAGAAATTTCCGAAATGTTTCTGGCACATGCGGCAATGGCAGATGGAGGGCCTGCTGAGCTTGCCCGCATGGAACCGCACGGCGCCGCACTGGCAGCCCCCGGCAAAACCCGTTTCGCTCATTGTCTGTTCTCCGGTGGCCAGTTTTCGGTGTCGTGGTCGGGGTGCTGATAGGAGACGAGGTTGGCAAGGTAGTCGACTGAGGTCAGGTCGTCTTCTGTCGGAACGGCGGGCAGGGTGTGGATGTCATCCACGAAGGCGACCTTCCGCTCCACGCCCCACTGGATGGTGGGCGGAAATGCCGACGGATCGTCAAAGGCACCGGCCGCAATCGCCATGCCATCCGGCGCTTCATAGGTGAGGGGCGTTCCGCATTCGGAGCAAAATCCGCGCTTGATGACGCTCGAAGACTGAAACCGCTTCGGCTCTCCCCGCGTCCACTCGAATTCCACCTCGCGAACGGAAACCAGCGGCGCATAATAGGCTCCGAACGCCTTCTGGCACATGCGGCAATGGCAGACGGAGCTGTCTTTGAGATCGCCCACGGCACGAAATCGAACCGCGCCGCACTGGCATCCACCCGTATATGTCGTCATACTCGGTCCTCCCTGATTGTCCTGATAATGTGCAGACAGACATTATCTAAGTCGGTGAGGACTTCGTGGTTCCAGAAGCGGAAGATGTTCCAGCCGTCTTTTTCAAGCCGCGCAGTTCTTTCCTGATCGTAGCGTAGTGCTGCATCAGATGTACGTTGAGAACCGTCCACTTCGACGACGAGGCGATGATCCGAACAGGCGAAATCGACGATAAAACCGGCAATCGGCATTTGCCTGCGGAAACTCAAGCCTTCAAGGCGATGGACTCGAATAGCATTCCAGAGCTTTAGCTCGGCATCCGTCATTACTTTACGCATTTGCTTCGCATATTTGCGATGCACCGGGTCTACGTCTGCATGCGGCATGATTTGGCTCGCCGTTTAGCTGCTTTGCCTCAGATTGGTTGAGGTAATTCAAAACCGCAAGCGGATTGTGGTGACCGTCTGGCCCCCCTCTGCCCTGCCGGGCATCTCCCCCACAGGTGGGGAGATCGGCAAGAAGCACGTTCCTTGACTCATCCGCAACGTTAAATTTGGGCGTGCGATAACCGCGATTGATCTCCCCACCTGTGGGGGAGATGCCCGGCAGGGCAGAGGGGGGTAAACCCCAGCCACCAATGCAAGCCTAGCGCTTCAACTCCCACGTCGTCGTCCGCTCACCGGTTTCCTTATCCTTGCCGTCCTTCAGCTGAACACCCTTTTCCGCAAGCTCATCGCGAACGCGATCAGCCTCCGCAAAGTTCTTCGCTTTCAGCATTTCCAGACGCAATTCCACCAGAGCATTGACCGCCGATACAATGGCCTCATCCATTTCCGCCTTCTTCGGGAGGACGCCGAGCAGAGCGGCGCTGGCCGCGAAGGCGGGCAGTCTGGATGCATCGGTGTTGGCGGCGTGAGCGAGAGCATGGAGCGCCTGAACAGCGGCGACCGTGTTGAGATCGTCTGCGAGTGCCTCCAGCACGGTTTCATCCGGCGCGGCATTGGAGGCTTCTACCACCGGCCATTTGGCGAGCAGGCGTTCGGCCTCTTCCAGACGCTTCACCGAGAAATCGATCGGCTCGCGATAATGGGTCATCAGCATCGCAAGGCGCAGAACCTCGCCCGGCCATTGTCGTCCGCCAAATTTGTCCGTGTGGAGCAATTCATAGATTGTCACGAAGTTGCCTTCGGACTTCGACATCTTGCGGCCTTCCACCTGCACAAAGCCGTTATGCATCCAAACATTGGCCATGACATGCGTGCCGTGCGCGCAGCGGGACTGGGCGATTTCGTTCTCGTGATGCGGAAAGATGAGGTCGAGCCCGCCGCCGTGAATGTCGAAAACTTCACCGAGGTAGCGGCCGGACATGGCCGAGCATTCGATGTGCCAGCCCGGGCGGCCGCGGCCCCAGGGGCTTTCCCAGCCGGGTTCGTTGTCGGAGGAAAGCTTCCACAGCACGAAATCGCCGGGGTTCTTCTTGTGGGCGTCCACCGCCACGCGCGCGCCCGCCTGCTGCTCGTCCAGCGGACGCTTCGAAAGCTGCCCGTAATCCGCCATGGAGCGAGTGTCGAACAGGACCTCGCCACCGGCCGCATAGGCATGGCCGCGTGCGATCAGCTTCTCGATGATATCGATCATCTGTGCGATATTGTCGGTCGCGCGCGGCTCGACACTTGGTTGAAGGCAGCCCAGCGCCGCGACGTCCTGATGGAACTGGTCGGCCGTCTTTTCCGTCACGGCGTGGATGGCATCGTTGAGCGGCAGATGCGGATAGTCCCGCAGCGCCCGCGCATTGATCTTGTCATCGACGTCGGTGATGTTGCGGGCGTAGGTAACGTGGTTTTCGCCGTAGGCATGCCGCAGCAGCCGGAAGAGAACATCGAACACGATGACGGGGCGCGCATTGCCGATATGGGCGAAGTCATAAACGGTCGGCCCGCAGACATACATGCGCACATTTTCAGGATCGATGGGCGCAAATTCCGCCTTTTCGCGGGTCAGCGTGTTGTGAAGTTTCAGGCGCAAGGACATGCGGCGATTCCCTAAAGGCAGTCAGTTGTGCGGACCGGGCCGTTTGTCTGTAAGACCTTGCGGGAGACGAAAACGAGCCGGCCGGTGGCGAACCAGCAAAATTATTTCAGCAGCAGGTGCAGATCGTCGTTTTCATGACTTGCGTTATGGCGCGGCGGTCATGCGCGGTCAAGCGTTTCTCTCGTCACTTTGGCTGATCCGCTGACCGGCATCACTCCGGCAGACGGTAATCCACGAACCGGTTTTCCCGGACCAGGAAGAGCTTGCCAGTCTCTTTGAGATCGGGCGAAGCAAGCGGCAGGATGGCCGCTGCCACCTCGGAAGGATGCGGCACGGTGGCGGGATCTTCGCCGGGCATGGCCTGGGCGCGCATCGCCGTGCGCGTCGCGCCCGGATTGATGCTGTTGACGCGCAACGCACTCTTTTCCGTTTCCGCGGCCCAGGTGCGGGCGAGCGCTTCAACGGCGGCCTTCGACGTGGAATAGACACCCCAGAAGGGACGACAGCTATGGGCCACTCCTGAAGACAGGATCAATGCCCTGCCGGCATCCGATTTCATCAGCAGCGGCTCGACCGAGCGGATCAGCCGCCAGGTGGCCGTGACGTTGATGTTCATCACTCTTTCGAAGACCTTCGCCTCGATATGACCAACCGGCGAGATGACGCCGAGGACACCGGCATTGGCAACGAGGATATCCAGCTTGCCCCAGCGCTCGTAGATATTCGCGCCCAGCGCGTCGATGGCTTTCATGTCGGAGAGATCGAAGGGAACCAGCGTCGCGGTGCCGCCGGCAGCCTTGATGGCGTCGTCCAGCTCCTCAAGGCCGCCCACCGTGCGGGCGCAGGCGATGACATGGGCGCCGGCCTTGGCCAGCTCCAGCGCCGTGAAATAGCCGATGCCGCGTGACGCGCCGGTGACAAGAGCGATGCGCCCCTTGAGATCGATAGTCATGGTCTCCCCCGAAATGATTGCGCCTTCTTCTACGAAGCCGCAGCCGCCCGCTGCAAGCAATTAAATTGTCGCAGCTGGCCTGCCAAATGAAAGGCAAGAAAAAAGCGGCCGCCGGAGACCGGTGGCCGCTTCTTGTATCGCGCTTATCAGCCGTTGCTGGCCAGCATGGAAATCTTGCTGCCCATCGCCTCGCCGTTCTTGTCCAGGAGGCGGGTCGGATAATCGCCGGTGAAATAGTGGTCGGTGAACTGCGGTCGCGCCGGATTGCGGTTCTCACCGCCAACGGCGCGGTAAAGTCCGTCGATCGAGAGGAACGCCAGCGAATCGGCGCCGATATATTTCGCCATCGCCTCGACGTCGGCATACTGGTTGGCGAGCAGCTTGTCGGCATCAGGCGTGTCGATGCCGTAAAAATCGGGGTGGAAGATCATCGGGCTGGCGACGCGGATATGAACTTCCTTCGCGCCAGCCTCGCGGATCATCTGGACGATCTTGACCGAGGTCGTGCCACGGACGATAGAATCATCCACTAGCACCACGCGCTTGCCTTCGATCATCGCCCGGTTGGCAGAATGCTTGAGCTTGACGCCGAAAGCACGGATCTGCTGGGTGGGCTCGATGAAGGTGCGGCCGACATAATGGTTGCGAATGATGCCGTATTCGAAGGGAATACCGCTTTCCTGCGCAAAACCAAGCGCTGCCGGCGTGCCGCCATCGGGAACCGGGACAACGACGTCGGCTTCGAGCGGGGCTTCCTTGGCAAGGTTTATGCCCATGTTCTTGCGCGTCGTGTAGACGTTGCGTCCGCCAACGACGGAATCGGGGCGGGCGAAATAGACATATTCGAACAGGCAGAGACGCTCCGGCTGCGGCTTCGACGGCTTGCGCGCATCGATGGTGATCGAACCGTCAGGCTGGATCTCGCAGATGATGACTTCGCCGTTTTCAACGTCGCGGACGAATTTCGCGCCGATAATATCGAGAGCGCAGGTCTCCGAGCAGAAGATCGGCTTGCCGTCCAGCTCGCCCATGACCAGCGGGCGGATACCGATCGGGTCACGCGCGGCAATGAGCTTGGTGCGGGTCATCGCCAGCATCGAATAACCGCCTTCCATCTGGCGGATGGCGTCAATGAAACGATCGGCGGTGGATGAGTGGCGGGAGCGCGCGATGAGGTGCAGCACGACTTCGGTATCGGACGTCGACTGACAGATCGCGCCGGTGGCGATGATCTGGCGGCGAAGCGTCAGGCCGTTGGTGAAGTTGCCGTTATGGGCAATGGAAATGCCGCCTTCTTCCAGCTCGGCAAACAGCGGCTGCACGTTGCGCATCGCCACTTCGCCGGTCGTGGAATAACGCGTGTGGCCAATCGCGATGGAGCCGGGCAGACGGGCAAGGGTTGCGGGATCGGTATAATGATCGCCGACGAGGCCCATATGGCGTTCCTGGTGGAAACGCTTGCCGTCGAACGAGACGATGCCGGCTGCTTCCTGGCCACGATGCTGCAGCGCATGCAGGCCAAGCGCGGTCAGCGCCGAAGCATCGGCATGGCCGAGAATGCCGAAAACGCCGCATTCTTCATGCAGCGTATCGCCGTCGATCTCTTCCTTGAAAGTGGCCTCAGGAAACTTGGAATGCGAAAGCGGCTCAATCATGCGGCTTGCCCTTGCTCTCTACCGAGAAAAAAGAAAGACCTCGCCGGCGAGTATCTCTCCCGGTCAGTCCGTCTGTGTCGTGCTTGATATTTAGCACAAATAGCGCGCCTTGCATGCATTGCAAGACGCGACACTGTGTCAATTATTCGTTGCCGGTTGATTTGTTGCCGGCACATCTTCCGCAGGCGTCTGCGCTGTCGTCGGCTCCGGCGGCTTGCCAAGGATTCGCGAGCGGATCTGCGGTTCGATATCGTCAGGCAGAACCGCTTCCAGCTTGCCCACCAGCCCGTCGAGGAAAGGCTTGGACTTGGCCTGGGTCACCCATTCCGGCTGCGTCTTCACATCCACCAGCCAGTTCCAGAAAGCGACCGCGACGACCAGCAGCAAAATCCCGCGTGCTGCGCCGAACAGGAAACCGAGCGTACGGTCCAGTGCGCCGATGCGGCTGTCGATGATGAAATCCGCAATACGCGAGGTAATGAAGGAAATGACGATCAGCGAGACGAGGAAGACCACACCGGCGGAGCCGGCAATGGCGATCTTGTCGTCATCGGTATAGTTGCGCGCATAAGGCAGCAGGACCGGATAAAGATAATAGGCAGCGGCGACCGAGCCGCCCCAGCTCGCAATCGACAGGATTTCGCGTGAAAAACCGCGCACCATCGCAAGAAGGGCGGAGAAAAGAACAACGGCGATGACGATGCCGTCGAAAATTGTAATGGGCATATACCAACTCCGGAGGTGCGACGCCTTGTCAGACGCTGCCTTGCCAATTTTGCGATCCTCTTACACCACTGTTTCCCTTGGCGAAAGGATCAATATTCGTCGTCCTCAACCTGTTTGAACCGGTTGCCGGAGCCGGCGATGCGGGCCACGAGGTCCGGAAGGCTTTCAATTTCCGTCCAGCGCCCTTTGCCGCCTTTCGGCAATTCAGCCGAAGCAGAAGGCAGAAGTGCGGCGGAGAAGCCGAGTTTTTCCGCTTCTTTCAAACGCTGGCCGGTATGCGAGACCGGGCGCACCGCACCCGACAGGCTGATTTCGCCGAAATAGACGCAATCGGCGGGCAGGGCAAGACCGGCAAGCGAGGAAACCAGCGCAGACGCAATCGCCATATCGGCGGCCGGTTCGGAAATACGGTAGCCACCCGCGACGTTGAGATAGACATCGTGCTGGCCAAGCTTCACCCCGCAATGCGCCTCCAGTACGGCAAGAATCATCGCGAGGCGGGAACTGTCCCAGCCGACGACCGCGCGGCGCGGCGTGCCGAGCGATGTCGCCGCGACAAGTGCCTGAACCTCGACCAGTATGGGGCGGGTGCCTTCGATGCCGGCAAAAACCGCAGCGCCTGGTGATTTTTCGTTGCGTTCCCCTAGAAACAGTTCCGATGGATTGGACACTTCCCTGAGGCCGCGATCCGACATTTCGAAGACGCCGATCTCATCGGTCGGTCCGAAGCGGTTTTTGACGGTGCGAAGGATACGGTAATGGTGGCCGCGATCTCCCTCGAAATAGAGCACGGCATCGACCATATGCTCCACCACGCGCGGCCCGGCGATCTGCCCTTCCTTGGTAACATGGCCGACAAGCACCATGGTCGCACCCGTCTGCTTGGCGAAGCGGATCATCGCCTGCACGCCGGTGCGCACCTGCGTCACCGTGCCGGGAGCGGAATCGGCCGTATCGCTCCACAGGGTCTGGATTGAATCGATGATGACGAGATCGGGCCGCTTGCCCTCGGAGATCGTGGCCAGAATGTCCTCGACATTCGTTTCCGCCGCCAGCAGCACATCGGTGTCAGCAGCGCCGAGACGTTGCGCCCGCAAGCGCACCTGCGCCACCGCCTCTTCGCCCGAGACATAGATGATGCGATGGCCGCGCCGCGAAAGGGCGGCCGCCGCCTGCATGAGGAGCGTCGATTTGCCGATGCCCGGGTCGCCGCCGATCAGGACGGCTGAGCCACGCACGAAACCGCCGCCGGTCGCCCGGTCGAGTTCGCTGATGCCGGTCGGGATGCGCGGCGCCTCCTCGATTTCACCTGAAAGTGAGGTGAGCGTGACAGGCCGGCCCTTCTTGGGCGCCTTGCCCGGCCCGGAGCCGATGCCGCCCATCGGGTCCTCTTCGACGATGGTATTCCATTCGCCGCAGCCTTCGCATTTTCCCGCCCAGCGGTTATGCACCGTACCACAGTTCTGGCACACGAATTGAGTCTTGGCTTTGGCCATGTTTTGTCAGTTTTCTTCTTGTTTGAAATCGTCGGCGGAAATGTTTTGATGGCCGTGCAGCACGCGCAGCACACACATCTTCTTGTCGTCGACGATGAAATAGATGCATCGATCACGATAGGGGAAAGCCCGCAAATTCGGCGCGAAGCTCCGAGGCACACCTGTTATCCCGTATCGCGCCAGCGAGATCATTTTGACGTTGATGTCTTCCAGAAAGCGCCTAGCAGCAACGGGATTGAATCGCGCGATATAATTATGATCGGCGAGAAGATCGTCCAGTGCCCGTGCGGTGACCACCAGACGCCTTCGCTTCATTCTGTTCCCCCGCGAGCTTTATGATATGTGCGGTTAAATCATCCGCCGTGGAAAATTCCATCACCCGGCCGGCTTCCACATCGTCCAGCCCTTCCTGGATCAGCCGCTGAAGCTCTACGAGCTTACCTTCATTACTGCCGAGCAGGCGCAAACCGGCGGATACCACCGCGTCCGCATCCTTGAAGATACCAGCCGCCACCTGCTCTTCGATGAACTTCTCGTCCTGCTCGCTCAAATGGATGTCGGGCATTTCGATCTCCTTTTGTTCTCTTTTAGCACAGGTCGCGTCGGCTTTCCAAGCGCTAAAGGCGGCTCTCAGTCGTCGGCCATCAGATATTGCCGCTCATACCGAAGGCCGAGCCCTGTCAGCATCTCGTAGCCGATCGTTCCCGCCGCGCGAGCGACCTCGTCTACGGGCACGTTTGGACCGAAAAGCTCGATGTAATCGCCGGCGCGAATGGCATTGCGGGGCACATCGGTGACGTCGAAAATGGTGAGATCCATGGTCACGCGGCCGGCCACCGGCACCCTGTGGCCGTTGACCACGCCGTAAGCGCCGCCATGGCCCATGTCGCGTAGCGGGATGCCCGAACCGGACAGCGAGCGCTGATAACCATCCGCATAACCGACGGAAGCAATGGCAAGCCTGCTTGCGCGTTTCAGCAGGAAAGTCCCGCCATAACTGACGGTCTGGCCTTCGCCCGCCTCACGAATCTGGATGATGCGTGCCTCGGCCTTGGCGACGGCACGCATGGGATTGGCGACGTCGTTCACCGCTTCGCCGCCATAAAGTGCGATGCCGGGGCGGGTGAGGTCAAAATGATAATCGGGACCGAGAAAGATACCAGCGGAAGCCGAAAGGCTTGATTCAATACCTTCGAAAGCGGCGCTAACCTTTCGGAATGATTCAAGCTGTGCCCTGTTCATCGGCGCCGATGGCGTATCGCCGCAGGCGAGGTGGGACAGCACGAGAACCGGATCGAAGCTTGCCGGACGTGTCACGTCGTCGGCAAGGAAAAGTGCGTCCTCAAGCGGCAGGCCGAGCCGGTTGAAACCGGTGTCCACATGCAGCGCGCAGGGGTGATCGCCACGCTCGGCGACCGTTGCCATCCAGAAGGAGAGCTGCTCCTCGGAGGCGAGGACCGGCACCAGATCATTGTCGAAGACCTGCCGTTCCTGCCCCTGCCAGACGCCCGACAGCACGAAGATGCGTGCCTCCGGCGCATAGGAGCGCAGGGTCGCGCCCTCGGCGACCGTCGCCACGAAGAAATCGCGCGCGCCCGCATGATAAAGGGTCGCACCGCAATCCTCGATGCCAAGGCCGTAAGCATCGGCCTTGACGACAGCCGCGGTCCGCGCCCTGCCGGAGCGCCTTTTCATGTCCCGCCAATTATCGGCGAGAGCACCGAGATCGACGGTGAGCCGCAGTGGCGCGTGCTCGAAGGCGTCTGTTTCGTGTTCGGGGAAGCTGTCTTCGAAGTCGTCTGTCATGCCATGCGTCCGGTTGATCTTGAACGGGTCGGGACCCTACAGCATCGGCGGACAAACCGTTACCGATTTTTGCAAGGCGCCAGGCTTTGACCCAAGCTGTGATAAGGTCGATCACTTTTGTTCAAGACGGTCAGCGCGGAATGTTCTAAAATTTTCTCATGCATCATGTTTCGCAGGAACAGGCCCTTGATTTCATGCCCGTCGCCACGACAGAGACCACCCGGTTCTGGCGTGACCGACGTTTTGGCGGCATGGAATGCCTGAGCGCTACGTTTCTAACACATGAATATTCGCCGCACGCGCACGACACGTTTTCGATCGGCGCGATCGAAAGCGGCTCGCAGATTTCCACGATTCAGGGAACCACCGAACAGACGGGGCCGGGAAACCTCTACCTCATCAACCCGGATGAGATTCACGACGGTGCCCCGGGTGGGGGCGGTTATCGCTACCGGATGATCTACCCGGATATAGAACTCTTGCGCGACATCATCGAGGATGTGACCGGGAGGACCTTTCACGGTACGCCCTCCTTCCCGAAATTTCTTCCCTATGACCCGCATATGGCAGCGGCCTTTCAGATGGCGCATCGTCGACTGGAAGCCATAACCGGGGCGCTGGAGGCGGACGAGGGCATGTTCTCCGTCCTTGCCGCCGTTTTCGGCAGGCATGGCAGCGCCATTATCCTGCCGGTCAAGACGCGCGAGAAAACGGCAGTTTACGCCGCGCGCGACTATCTTTCCGACAATTACGAAACCGATATCGGCCTGGAGGAACTTGCTGCCATTGCGGGCCTTAGTCGCGCTCATCTCATCCGCGCCTTTCGCAAGGAGTTCCATATCACCCCGCACGCTTTTCTGACGGATGTCCGCATCCGACGTGCGCGCCGGCTTCTACGCGCAGGCGAGATGCCAGCGGAGGTGGCAGCAATGTGTGGTTTTGCCGATCAGGCGCACTTCACCCGCCATTTCAAGGCTCGCACCGGCGTCACGCCGGGGCAGTTCAGGATGGGATGATATTTTTTCGGGACCCTTCCTCTTGCGACATCACTTTTGTTCAAGACCGAACACCAGCCTCGGCGTTATCCCCTTCGCCTGAAAGGGAGAATGCCATGTCGAAACCGCAAAAACGCGCCGAATTTATCGAAGGGTTGAGGGCCGCCGCACCATTGCTGGTCGCCATGGTGCCGATCGGCGTGGTTTTTGGCGCCGCCGCCATCGGCAAGGGCCTGTCGCCTCTTGAGGCGTCCCTGATGTCGCTGCTTGTCTTTGCCGGCGGCTCACAGTTCGTCGCCATGGATCTGTGGACACATCCGGCAAGCTGGAGTGGGCTCGGATTCGCAGCATTGCTGGTCAATCTTCGCCACGTGCTGATGAGTGCTTCGGTTGCGGGCAAGCTGGATGACTTCAAAGGCTGGAGAAAATACGCGGCCATGCTGGTGCTGACGGATGAATCCTGGGCTCTTGCAGAATTCCGCGTTATCACTGGCAAACTGAGCGCTGCCTTTTTTGCCGGCGCCGCCTTGTCCATCTATCTCGTGTGGAACCTCGCGACAGTGACGGGTGCGTTGCTCGGCTCCGTTGTCGGCGACATGTCGGCTACAGGCCTGGACTTTGCTTTTCCAGCAGTCTTCATCGTGTTGCTGATGGGCTTCTGGAAGGGCAGGGAGACCGGCCTTGTTCTGCTGGCCAGCGCCTCAGCCGCCTATCTCACCCATGCGTTGCTGCCCGGCGCCTGGTATATCGCGGCTGGTGCCGTCGCCGGGCTCGCCGTGGCCGCCTTTGCCCATGGGCAAGAGATGGAACAGCCCGCATGACGCTCGATCCAAACACGTTCTTCACCATCCTTGCAATGACGGCGGCAACCGTCGCGACACGCCTCGGCGGTCTGCTGCTGGTTAACCATTTCAACCTGACACCGCGCCTGAAAATGGCGCTTGGCGTAGTGCCCCCAGCGGTCCTGATGGCCGTCGTTACGCCCACCGCATTCGCCAGCGGTCCTGCCGAAACCATGGCCTGCGCCATCACCGCTGTCGCCGCTCTACGCCTAAGCCTGCTGCCGGCAGCAGGATTGGGCATCCTCTCGGTGGCGCTGCTGCGCGGAATCGGTTTGTGAGGGAAATGGCGAAAGATGTTGAAAAGATTTGGGGTCCTCAATCGCAAAGACTTCGCGACGACCGCAAGATCTATTATGCCTGAAATACAATCTACAAATCGACCGCCTCAAAGCCCTTGAGGTGTCGATTTTGTATCGCTATGCACCTGCTTGATAGCTTTCAGTCGGCTCAGGCAGGGGAGAGTGACAGTGGGCAAGCAGCATATTGTGATTGGTCCGCTCTCCAGCATTTATGCTGAGGACCTTAGAACCTCGTGGCCATCGATATGTTTGCTGCTTGTTTCGATTCTCATCGGCGCGTCATTGAGTGCAGCTGCGCCCTATCTCTTTTCACGCCTCATCGATGATCTGCCTGACGATCCGAAGCAATGGATGCTGGGCTTTGCGCTTTACGCCATTTTGACAGCGCTGGCTTCGGGCCTCGAGCGCTCGACACAATATCTCACTGTCATCCACGCGGAACGTCTTGAGCTTGTTGCTTCAACCAGCTTCTTTGATCGCATCGTCCACAAACACCCGTCTTTTTTCAACGATCATAATCCGGTGGAGATACAATCCGCACAGGCGCGCGGCGCTTCGTCAGCCTCCACGCTCATGCAGATCGGTTTGATTTCTTTCATTCCCGGCATGGCGACATTTTTGCTGAGTATCCTACTCATGGGGGCCGTGCTGAGCGCCGATCTGGTGCTGATCGTCGTCGCCTATGGGGTCATTTTCGTTGCCCTGACACTCGCATCCAATCGCCTGACAACGCCTTATCTCGAGCAAGCCATGGACGCCGGACAGGATAATGCCGGCTTTGTCGGCAACGCCATTTCCATGATCGAGCCTTTGCGACACACCGGCAGCAACGTCTGGATGAAACGTCGTTTTGCCGAGAGCGCCGGGCTGATCTACCGGAACTGGCGGCTTTATTCGCTCCGTCGGATCGGGTTCGTCTTGACTATTTCCCTGGCGCTGGGAATCCAGATTATCATCGGTTTCTATCTTCTGCTGCCGCGATACCAGGCGGGCGCGCTGTCGATCGGCGACATCGTTCTTTTCAACACTCTGTTGTTGCAGCTCAACGTACCATTCGAACTCATCGGACATTCGATCTCCGAGACCGCCCGGGCGCTCGCTCAATTTGGGCCTTATGCGCAGATGTGGCACGCGCCCGACGAAGAGGTGTCGTCCGGGTCAAGCGCGCCTAGGGGTACGATGCGCACACTCAGGCTTGAAGGGGTCGGTTTTCGTTACGCCAACGGTCGTGGTGTTGATGGCGTCTCTTTTACCGCCGCACCCGGTCGCTTGACCTTCATCACCGGTGAAACCGGATCGGGCAAATCGACCCTGTTCAAACTGCTGCAGAAGACGATGGCACCGCAGCAAGGCCGCATCACCGTCGACGACGCAGATCTTTCCACCATTTCTCGCGAAGACTGGTTCGCCGCCGCCGGCATCGTGCCTCAGGAGGTTCAGTTACTCAACGATACGCTGCGCAGTAATATTATTCTGGGTCGGGTGCCGGACGAAGAGAGATTGCGCCGCGCGGCCCAGCGCGCTGCCATTCTCACCCGCATCGAAGAAATGCCGGATGGATTCGACACCATCGTTGGTGAGAGAGGCTTGAAACTATCGGGCGGCGAACGCCAGCGTGTGGCGATTGCGCGCGCGCTTTATGCGGAGCCGACGATCCTGCTTCTCGATGAGGCCAGTTCCGCGCTTGACGAGGAGACCGAACGCGAGATCATGAATCAGCTGCGCGTCGTCGACAGCGACGTGACGATAATTGCCATTACGCATCGCCAAAGCAGTATCCGCGAGGCGGATCAGGTGATCGTGTTGCCGGCCGGCCGCGATCCATCTACACCCGAGCCCCGCGCCGCAGGCGTTTGAAAAGATTCCAAGCCGCTGCGGCGCGGTTGCCTGGCGGTAAATGCTTGGCGCACATCCGGATTGCAAGGGCGCGTCGCACACCCTCAATCTGTCTGTTTTATCGAATGCCGCCCGCAAGTCGCCTGGCGACTTCAGTACAAAGACTTACGGCCGGGTCAACCTGAGCCCCATCCCCGTTCAATGCTCTTCATACTGGCTGAAGCTCGGATCGGCGAGGTCGGTGAAGCGGGTGAACTCGGACTGGAAGGCGAGTTTCACCGTGCCGGTCGGTCCGTGGCGCTGCTTGGCGATGATGACGTCGGCTGTGCCTTTGACCTTGTCGAACAGGGCTTCCCATTCGGCATATTTCGGGTCGGAGACATCGCGCGGCTCCATGTTCTTGACGTAATATTCCTCGCGGAACACAAAGAGCACCACGTCGGCGTCTTGCTCGATCGAGCCCGATTCACGCAGGTCGGAGAGCTGCGGGCGCTTGTCTTCGCGGCTTTCCACCGCACGGGAGAGCTGTGAGAGCGCGATGATCGGAACGTTGAGTTCTTTGCCCAGCGCCTTCAGGCCGGTGGTGATCTGGGTGATTTCCTGCACGCGGTTTTCACCGCTCTTGCCGGAGCCGGTCATCAGCTGAACGTAGTCGACCACGAGAACATCGAGGCCGCGCTGGCGCTTCAGGCGGCGGGCACGGGCGGAAAGCTGGGCAATCGAGATACCACCGGTCTGGTCGATGTAAAGCGGCACCTTCTGCATCATCTGGGAGCAGGCGACGAGCTTTTCGAAATCAGCCTCGGTAATGTCACCGCGGCGGATTTTCGAGGATGACACTTCCGTCTGCTCGGAAATGATACGGGTCGCCAGCTGTTCGGACGACATTTCGAGCGAGTAGAAGCCGACAACGCCGCCATTCTTGGCCTTGTACGAGCCGTCGGGCTGCACTTCCTGCTCGTAAGATGCAGCAATGTTATAGGCGATGTTGGTCGCGAGCGAGGTCTTGCCCATACCGGGACGACCCGCAAGAACGATAAGGTCGGAACGCTGCAACCCGCCCATCCGGGCATCGAGCGAGTGGATGCCGGTGGAGATGCCGGAGAGATTGCCGTCGCGTTCAAAGGCGGCACCCGCCATATCGATCGCCAGGGCAACGGCGTCGTTGAAGGACTGGAAGCCGCCGTCGTAACGGCCGGTTTCCGCCAGCTCGAACAGGCGGCGCTCCGTGTCTTCGATCTGCGCCTGCGGTGGCATGTCGAGCGGCGCGTCATAGGCGATGTTGACGACGTCTTCGCCGATCTGGATCAACGCACGGCGCAGCGCGAGATCGTAGATAGCCCGGCCGTAATCTTCCGCGTTGATGATGGAAACGGCTTCCGCTGCAAGACGGGCGAGGTACTGCGCCACCGTCAGGTCGCCGATCTTATCGTCGGCGGGAAGGAAAGTCTTGATGGTTACCGGATTGGCGGTCTTGCCCATGCGGATGATGTCGCCGGCCACCTCGAAGATCTTGCGATGCAGCGGCTCATAGAGGTGCACGGGCTTCAGGAAGTCCGACACGCGGTAATAGGCGTCGTTGTTGACGAGGATGGCGCCCAGCAGCGCCTGCTCCGCTTCAATGTTGTTGGGCGCTTCGCGGTAATGCGGTTCCGCCGGTTGCGCGGGGGTGATCTTTCTCACAGCGTCGTTCATGGTTTGCGCGATCTCCCTTTGCCTTTTCTTACACCTCAGGCTTTGGCTTCCTGGGGCACGGCAGTCAATGATATTGTTGCAACACTCTATGGCAGGCTGACGTCTGCCCCATGGCGCTCGATCACATCTTCACTTGTCCCCAGCAATCCACAGGGGGAGGGGACAGGGGGCGGGAAAAATTCCCGGCAACGTGATTCGCTGCCATGAGTTTACCGCATGGCAGACCCGGCATGAAAGAAACTTGAAATTCATCAGGCATACGAATAAATAGGCAGAAAATAAGTAGTGTGCTAATTATAAGGCTTGCTGAAATGTCCCGCGAGACCGACAAGGAACAGCTTCTGGATGAAGTCTCCGCTTTCACCCGCAAACTGCGTGCGTTCTTCGACGCGCGGGTGGCGGAGAGCGGGCTGACGCTGGCACGGGCGCGCGCGCTCTTTGCGCTCTCGCGGCGCGGACCGCTGACACAGACGGAATTGGCCGAAGAAATGGAAATCGAAACACCGACGCTGGTGCGGGTGCTTGATGGAATGGAGAAGCAGAATCTGATCGAGCGTCGCTCGGACGAAAATGACCGCCGGGCAAAACGCATTCATATGACGGCCGAAGGTGAGAAGACCTCCGAGACTGTACAGGCGATGGCGAAATCGCTGCGTTCGGAAATCGCTGCCGACATTTCATCGCAGGATCTGGCGATGGCACTGGATGTCATGCGCCGCCTGTCGGCAAACCTGCACCAGCTTGCAACGGGGAGGGCGCAGCCATGAGCACCATCGTGTCCCAGAATGATGATGATGCGAGGCTCGAAAAAGCGCCCGATCCCGTGATCACGCAGGCTGACCCTGCCGCTGCGCGGCAGGACGACGTTGCGGCTGCGCAGGCCCCACAGCCCGCCCCGGCAGCGCCTGTCCAGCCGGAGCGGCCGCTGTGGCTGCGTCTCTGCTTCATCTTCGCCGGCCTGTGCTTTTTCATCACGCAGGGCCTCGGCATGAACCTCGTCATGGCCAATATCTATCAGCTGCAGGGAGAGTTTTCCGCTACAGTTGCAGAGGTTGCCTGGCTCTCCGCCGCCTATATGGCGCCCTATGCGACCTTTTCCATCGCGCTGTTCAAGGTCAGGGCGCAATATGGCCTGCGGCCCTTTGCGGAACTGTCGATCGTCGCCTTTGTGATCGCCAACTGCCTCAACCTTTTCGTCACGGATTTGCATTCGGCAATCGTCATCCGCTTCATCAGCGGCATGGCCGCGGCACCGATTTCCTCGCTCGGCTTCCTTTATATTCTGGAGGCTTTTCCGCCCGCCCGGAAATTCTCGCTCGGTTTCAGCATCGCGCTGACGGGCACGCTGTTGTCGGCGCCGATTGCGCGCATGGTGTCGCCATCGCTTCTGGCCATCGACGGCTGGAATGCCCTTTATTCGATGGAAGTTGGTTTTGCGCTGATATCGCTTGCGATGATCTATGTCCTCAAGGTCACCCCGCCGCCCCGCGCGAAGGTTATCGAGCGCATGGATATTCTGAGCTACCTGCTGTTCGCCGGCGGTCTCGGTTGCCTCGCGGTCATGCTGACGCTCGGCCGGTTTTATTGGTGGTTCGAAACCTGGTGGCTTGGCGCATTGCTTGCGACCTCGATTGCGCTTTTGACGCTGATGGCTTTCATCGAACTCCCGCGCAAGAACCCGCTGCTCGACCTGCGCTGGATATTCTCCAGAACCAATCTGCATGCCATTGCAGTTCTGCTGGTTTACAGGGGAATATCGTCGGAACAGTCGTCAACAGCTGTCAGCTTTTACCAGCAGCTCGGCCTTCTCAATGACCAGACGATCACGCTCTACGCGCTGGTGCTGCTGGCCACTGTCCTGGGCGGTGCGGCCTGCGCCTGGCTGATGTTGACGAAATATGTCGATACCGCGCACGTCATCGCGCTGACGTTGATCGCGGCAGGCTCCTTCATGGACAGCCAGTCGAGCAATCTGACCCGCCCGGAGCAGATGTATCTCAGCCAGATGATGATTGCGTTCGGCGCTGCCATGTTCCTGCCGCCCGTCATGGCCAAGGGCTTTGGTGCGGCCCTCGCCAGGGGCGCACCCTATCTGGTGAACTTCATCACCATCTTTCTGTTCACGCAAATCACCGGCTCGATGCTGATGACGGGTCTGCTTGGCAGCTTCGTGACGCTGCGGGAGAAATTCCACTCCAACGTCCTGGTAGAGAATATTCTTCTGACCAACCCACTCGTTGCCCAGCGTGTCTCGCAGCTGTCTGGGGCTTACAGCCATGTGATCACCGATCCCGCCCTGCTGAGGGCGGAAGGTCTGGCGCTGCTTGGTCAACAGGTCAGCAGGGAAGCCTATGTGCTTGCCTACAACGATACATTCCTGCTGATATCGGTTGTCTCAGCGCTGGCGCTTGCCTTCCTTTTAATCCATCTTGCCTGGCGACGCATCTGGCCTCTTCTTTCTGGAAATGCCGATGCCGCACCAGCGGCCCAGTCTTGAACATCCAAGAGTGACATCATGCTGAAGAAGTTTTTTACCCCCGTTTCCATCCTTGTGTTGCTCGGCGGCATCGCCGGCGTGGCGCTTGTGCTCTATGCCTGGCGGCTGCCGCCGTTCCTCTCCACCGTCGAAATGACCGACAACGCCTTCGTGCGTGGTTATGTCACCACCATGAGCCCGCAGGTCAGCGGTTATGTCGTGGATGTGCCGGTCAAGGATTATCAGGAAGTCAAGCAGGGCGCGTTGCTCGCCAAGATCGATGACCGCATCTACCGCCAGAAGCAGGCGCAGGCGGAAGCAACGCTCGATACGCACAAGGCGGCGCTCGATAATTCCCGTCAGCAGGAAAATGCCGCCAACGCCAATATCCGCTCCAGTGAAGCGGCCGTCGACAGTGCCGAGGCGTCGCTGAAACAGGCGCAGCTTGCTTCCGACCGGCAGGACAACTTGATCAAGAGCGGTGTCGGAACCTCCAGCCTCCAGGAAGAGGCTCATGCCGCGCTGGAAAAGGCGAGGGCCTCGCTATCGCAGGCAAAGGCGGCGCTGGAAGTGTCCCGGCAGGACCTGCAGACGATCATCGTCAACCGTAGCTCGCTGCAGGCCGCTGTCGCGAACGCCGAAGCCGCGGTCGAACTCGCGCGCATCGATCTTGCCAATACCGAAATCCACGCGCCCGTGGACGGCAGGCTGGGCGAAGTCGGGGTCCGCACCGGCCAATATGTCACCGCCGGGACGCAGCTCGTGGCCGTCGTGCCGCATGATGTCTGGGTCATCGCCAATTTCAAGGAAACCCAGCTCGCCGGCATGCAGGTCGGCCAGCCGGTGACGATCTCCGTCGATGCGCTGCATCGCCGCAAGTTGACCGGCCACGTCGAGCGCTTCTCCCCCGCGACGGGTTCGGAATTCGCCGTCATCAAGCCTGACAATGCGACCGGCAACTTCGTCAAGATCGCCCAGCGCCTCGGTGTCCGCATCGCCATAGACGCGGATCAGCCGCTGGCCGCGGAGCTTTCGCCGGGCATGTCCGTGGTGGTGCATGTGGACAAGGCCAAGGCACCTGATGGGGCGGAGACGGCGGCGAGGTAATCTCGCTCCGGAGTGCCTCTCCGCATACTCTCCACGACCCAACAAACAAAAAACCCCGGATGTCGCCATCCGGGGTTTTCTTTTGACCGTTAGGCCAGATCTTACTCGTCGTCGCCGTCGTTGTCGGCTTCCGGGTCGAAGAAGTCTTCCGGACGCAGCGCGTCTTCGTCAACGCCGTAGATGGCGTCAGCGGAGGTGAGGCTTTCGCCCTTGGCCTGACGCTCAGCTTCTTCAGCCGAACGGGCAACGTTCAGCTCGACCTGCAGTTCGACTTCGGCGTGCAGGTGAAGGGTAACGTTGTGCAGACCGATGGTCTTGATCGGCGTGTTCAGCTCGACCTGGTTGCGGCCGATGTTGAAGCCTTCGGCAGCCAGGATTTCAACGACGTCGCGGGCAGCAACGGAACCGTACAGCTGACCGGTTTCGCCAGCCGAACGGACAACTATGAAGGACTTGCCTTCGAGGGCTTCGGCAACCTTCTGGGCTTCCGACTTGCGCTCAAGGTTACGAGCTTCGAGCGTTGCGCGCTCGGTTTCGAAACGGGTCTTGTTGGCAGCGTTGGCGCGCAGCGCCTTGCCCTGCGGCAGCAGGAAGTTACGGGCATAGCCGTCGCGAACCTTGACGGTTTCGCCCATCTGGCCGAGCTTGTTGATGCGTTCGAGAAGAATAACGTCCATCTTCTTGATCCTTTCTAGTTGTTGGTTTCGTTCGTAGTGTCTGTTTTCCGTGCCGGCGTCAGGGAGATCGTGCTGCGCACGTCGCTGAGGCCGAACACGAGAATGATGAACAGCGGAAAGACAAAGACCGCCGAGAGATAAGCGAGGATGAGAACTGGCAGGCGCCAGTCCTTTCCGCGCGCTTTTTTATGCAGCGAGGCGTAACCCGCCATCAGGAAGCCCGCGCCGAAGGTGCCGCAGACGACTGCGCCGACCATGGCCGCGACACCGCCGAAAAACATTGCAAGAATGCCTGCGAGGAAAATGAAGATCGCGTTGCGATGCATGCGCAATGCGGCCGGAATATCCTCGCGCGGGCGCAGACCCTTGCCGAAGGCGCCGACCAACCGGGTCGCGAAATAATAGGCCGCAAACAGAAGGATAACCCAGAGACCACCCTGAACGATCGGCAGCGTCAGGACAAACATGGACTTCGCCCGCGCCAGCCCCTCGACATCGGGTTCAAACAGCGGTTCGCTGTTCTGAACCGAGGTCATAATCACGTCTATCAGACGCGCGACGAGATCAGGCCCGTAGCCGATCATCCACCCGAGAATGACGACGGCGACCGAAATCAGAATGCACAGGTGCAGCACGATGCCGGACAGGGGATACCAGGCAAGCAGGTCATCCGGTCCGCCAAGTTCGGAGGCCGGGCGCGCCAGATTGGCCAGATGCGAAAGCCAACCCGCCGGGATCAGCGTAAAGATCGCGATCGTCAGGGCAAAAAGCGGCGACATCACCAGCGCGCCGATAATGGCGGCGGTGACGATGGCAACGATAGCTGCGCGATTGCCCCAGCCCATGCCTGCGACGAGGATCGGCATGGCGGAACCGGCATAAAGCAGGAAGGAAAAAGACGACTGTGCGGTGGCGCCAAGCGTCAGAAACGCGGCGCATATGCCGGCGAGAACGCCTGCTATCAGCACTGTCTGGTTGAACTTTTGCACTTCGCTGTCCTGCTGAAACTTAAGCAGTTAGAGGATCGCTCCTGAGAGCCTCATCCCCAACATGGGTTTTATGGTATCGATCCGCGCCCAACGCGGAAGGATCTGGAAAAGCGAGGCCGCGCCGAGCGCAGCCTCGCTTCAATTCATTACGCTACGACGTAGGGCAGAAGGCCGAGGAAACGGGCGCGCTTGATCGCCTGGGCGAGTTCGCGCTGCTTCTTCTGGGAAACGGCCGTGATGCGGGAAGGAACGATCTTGCCGCGCTCAGAAATGTAGCGCTGCAGGAGACGTACGTCCTTGTAATCGATCTTCGGAGCGTTTGCGCCGGAAAAGGGGCACGTCTTGCGACGGCGGTGGAACGGGCGGCGTGCCTGGGAAGAGGATGCGTCAGCCATTGGTCAATTCTCCTTATGCACGGTCTTCGCGCGGACGGCGCGGACGGTCTTCGCGGGGACCGCGATCTTCACGCGGGCCACGGTCCGGACGGTCGCCATCGCGGCGCGGACGGTCGTCACGATCGCGCTTCTGCATCATCGCGGACGGGCCTTCTTCGTGGGCTTCGACGGCGATGGTCATGTAGCGAAGAACGTCTTCGTTGATGCGCATCTGGCGCTCGACTTCGTGGATGGCGGCCGCCGGAGCGTCGATGTCCATGAGAGCGTAGTGAGCCTTGCGGTTCTTCTTGATGCGGTAGGTGAGGGACTTCAGACCCCAGTTCTCGATGCGTCCGACTTTGCCGCCGAACGATTCGATAACGCCCTTGTACTGCTCGACAAGTGCGTCGACCTGCTGGGCAGAAATATCCTGCCGGGCAAGGAAGATGTGTTCGTAAAGAGCCATTTAAGCTTTGCCTTTCTTGCGTTTCGTCCTTCACCCGGCAACGGCGCTAAGCCTCAACGACTGCTCCTGAAAAGGCGTAAGCCTTAAAGCAAGAAAAGCGTTGTTCGAGACGGTCGAGAGCGGAGACACGGGAGGCCGGAAAAACCTTATGGTTCCTGCTGTTCCGTCACCGGAACCAGCCCTCCGTTCAGCCACCAGCCAATTGGACCGAGTGTTGTGAACAGCGCGCTTATACGGATTTTTGCCCGGAATGCAAGGGCGGAGGCGAATAAGCGCGCCGTTTCATCGTCAGATCGGCATCGGATACTGCCGGTGGATCGCTGCGATGGCCTTTAGCACCTCATCCGAAAGCGTCACATCCGCAGCCGCAATATCGGTCTTCAGCTGCTCCATGGTGGTGGCGCCGATGATGACGGAGGCCATGAAGGGGCGCGTCAGGCAGAAGGCGATGGCGAGTTTTGCCGGATCGATGCCATGCTGGGCGGCAAGCTCCAGATAGGCCTTGACCGGGGCTTCCTGATGCGGCTGTAGGCGGCCGCCGAGGTCCTGGTTGATGGTGCCGCGTGAGCCGGCGGGGCGGGCGCCATTCTGGTATTTGCCGGTCAGCAGCCCTGCCGCCAGCGGCGAATAGGCGAGCAGCCCGACATTTTCGTGGTGGGCGACTTCAGCCATGTCGAGATCGAAGCTGCGATAGAGCAGGTTATACTCGTTCTGGATGGTGGCGACGCGCGGCAGGCCCCTGGCGTCTGCGATGTCGATATATTTCTGCGTCCCCCACGCGCTTTCGTTGGAAAGGCCGATGGCGCGGATTTTACCGGCCTTTACCAGTTCGCCGAGCGTTTCGAGTTTCTCGGTGACTTCGGCGATCGTGCGCTTGGTATCCTGACCGGACGCGTCAAAGCTCCATGCGCCACGGAAATGATAGGTGCCGCGATTCGGCCAGTGGATTTGGTAGAGGTCGATATAGTCGGTCTTCAGGCGCTGGAGGCTGGTGTCGACAGCCTCGCGGATCGCGGCGGCATCGATATCGCGACCGCCACGAATGTAATCGCGTCCTGAGCCGGCAACCTTGGTGGCGAGCACGACCTGATCGCGCTTGCCGCTCTTTTCAAACCATGTCCCGATATACTCTTCGGTCCGACCCTGCGTTTCGGCGGAAACGGGCGTGGTGGGGTATAGCTCTGCCGTATCGAAGAAGTTGACGCCGTTTTCGATGGCGTAATCCATCTGCGCATGCGCTTCGGCTTCGGTGTTCTGCGTGCCCCACGTCATGGTGCCGAGGCAGATTTCAGACACGGAAATACCCGTGCGGCCCAATAGTCTCTGTTTCATGGAAATGTCCCGGTGCTTGGCCAGATAGTTTGGAAGGTGGGGTGAAAGTAATGGGGATTTGCCGCAGTGCAAGAAAAAATATGATGAAAAGAAAGGGGAAAACAGCACGACAAAACCCCTGACACCAGGCCGGCAGACAGCCTCAAGCCTTGACTTCGCTGGCGGGAATGTGAATGGAAGTCGACAAGAATAGAGGCAAGGCCAGACAAGAAGGACGACATCCCATGGGTATTGCATTCACATTTCCCGGTCAGGGCAGCCAGGCTGTTGGCATGGGCAAGGAGCTTGCGGATAGCTATCCGGAAGCACGCGCCGTGTTTCAGGAAGTCGACGACGCGCTCGACCAGAAGCTTTCCGACATCATGTGGAACGGCCCGGAAGAGACCCTGACGCTGACGGCCAACGCCCAGCCGGCGCTCATGGCCGTCTCCATGGCGGTCATGCGCGTTCTTGAGGCGCGCGGATTAAAACTGTCCGATACGGTCTCCTATGTCGCGGGCCACTCCCTCGGCGAATATTCGGCGCTCTGCGCCGCCGGCACCTTCTCGGTTGCCGATACCGCCCGTCTGCTTCGCATCCGCGGCAATGCCATGCAGGCCGCCGTTCCGGTGGGTGAGGGCGCAATGGCTGCGATTATCGGGCTTGAGCACGATGCCGTTTCCGCCATTTGCGACGAGGCCGGCATTCTCGGCGTGTGCCAGATCGCCAACGACAATGGCGGCGGCCAGCTGGTTATTTCCGGCAGCAAGGCCGCCGTCGAAAAGGCAGCGGCAATCGCATCCGAGAAGGGCGCCAAACGCGCCATCATGCTGCCGGTTTCCGCGCCCTTCCATTCCGCGCTGATGGCGCCGGCGGCAGACGCGATGCGCGAGGCGCTGGCGAAAGTTGAAAAGCACGATCCTGTCGTGCCTGTCATCGCCAATGTGCGCGCCGCTCCCGTTTCCGATGCCAACGAGATCGCCGGCCTCCTGGTTGAGCAGGTAACGGGCCAGGTGCGCTGGCGCGAGACGGTGGAATGGTTCGCTGCCAACAACGTCACACAGCTTTATGAGATCGGTTCCGGCAAGGTGCTGACGGGCCTTGCCCGCCGCATCGACAAGACGGTGACTGGCGTCGCCGTCAACGGTGCTGCCGATATCGACCAGCTTCTCGCCACGCTTATCAGCTGAGGCGGAACTCCTCCGCGGCAATACTTCTCGGGGCGCAACAACGCTCACCAATTTCAGTCCGAAGCTCTAAAGAAGGAATAGGACATGTTAGATCTGACAGGCCGCAAGGCTCTCGTAACCGGCGCGACCGGCGGCATCGGCGAAGAAATCGCCCGCCTTTTGCACAAACAGGGCGCAACCGTCGGCCTGCACGGCACGCGCGTTGAAAAGCTCGAGGCGCTGGCGGCTGAACTTGGCGATCGCGTCAAGATTTTCCCGGCCAACCTTGCCGATCGCGCTGAAGTCAAGGCGCTCGGCGAAAAGGCCGAAGCCGAGCTGGAAGGCGTCGACATCCTCGTCAACAATGCCGGCATCACCAAGGATGGCCTTTTCGTGCGTATGAGCGACGAGGACTGGGACAATGTCATCGAAGTGAACCTGACGGCGATGTTCCGCCTGACGCGCGAACTGACGCATCCGATGATGCGCCGCCGTTTCGGTCGCATCATCAACATCACTTCCATCGTCGGTGTTACCGGCAATCCCGGCCAGGCGAACTATTGCGCCTCCAAGGCCGGCATGATCGGTTTTTCCAAGTCGCTGGCGCAAGAAATCGCCACCCGCAACGTCACCGTCAACTGCGTGGCGCCGGGCTTCATCGAAAGCGCGATGACCGGCAAGCTGAACGACAAGCAGAAAGACGCGATCATGGGCGCCATTCCCATGAAGCGCATGGGCACCGGCGCCGAAGTTGCATCGGCCGTCCTTTACCTTGCTTCCAACGAGGCGGGCTACATGACCGGCCAGACACTGCACGTCAACGGCGGCATGGCGATGATCTGACGCCCTTGCGGCCGTCATAAATGGATTGCGGCGCTCTTTAAGCACCTTCTATGGTGGCTTGCGCCGCAAGGCCCCGCTGCTGGTTTTCGGGGAAATTGCCTGTCATACGCTGTGCTTAGCGCGTTTTCAGGCTTTTCGACCGATTGAAACCATGTTAAGCGGGCCAAGACTGTGAACAGTCGTCCCGGAGAGACAGGAAGCCGTTGCGGTTTTGCGTGACGATGTCTAGCTTGGACCGGGTTGAACGGGTTTGCCAGCGGTGCCGGATTTGAACGGCGCACGAGGGCTTCTAACAGGGCAGGGTGCCGAGAGGCATTCCCTTCAAAATAAAGGTCGAGGAAACCGACATGAGCGATATCGCAGAACGCGTAAAGAAAATTGTAATTGATCATCTTGGCGTTGACGCCGACAAGGTTGTTGAAGGCGCCAGCTTCATTGACGATCTGGGCGCTGATTCGCTCGACACCGTTGAACTGGTCATGGCTTTCGAAGAAGAATTCGGCGTTGAGATCCCCGACGACGCAGCTGACTCGATCCTGACTGTCGGCGACGCCGTCAAGTTCATCGAAAAGGCCCAGGCCTGATCGACCTTCATCGGGAAGGTGAACTATCTTCCCGTCTTGGCCCGGCATGTCCGGGCCAATGCTTTATGTGCGGGCGAAACACGCCGTTGCGGCGTTGATTTCAGACGCGTGAACCGGCGGGCTTTGATGCCTGCGTTTTCTACGGTTGTTCCGGGGTCTGCGGCCATGGCCTGGCCGGATCGCTGCGACGACCGATGATTTGGATAAGGGCGGAGCATTGGCGATGAGGCGTGTCGTTATCACCGGTACCGGCATGGTATCTCCTCTTGGATGTGGGACGGAAGTGACCTGGGAGCGGCTTCTTGCCGGCCAGAATGGCGCCCGTCTCGTGACTGAATTCGAAGTTGAAGACCTTCCTGCAAAGATTGCCTGCCGCATTCCGGTGGGCGATGGTTCCAACGGCACCTTCAATGCCGACGACTGGATGGAGCCGAAGGAACAGCGCAAGATCGATCCCTTCATCCTCTACGGCATGGCTGCCGCCGACATGGCGCTTGCCGATGCAGACTGGCATCCTGAAACCGACGAGGACCAGATAGCGACCGGCGTTCTGATCGGCTCCGGCATCGGTGGTCTGGAAGGCATTGTCGAGGCGGGCTATACGCTTCGCGACAAGGGCCCGCGCCGCATTTCACCCTTTTTCATTCCCGGCCGTCTGATCAATCTTGTATCCGGCCAGGTTTCCATCCGTCACAAGCTGCGCGGACCGAACCACGCTGTCGTGACCGCCTGCTCGACCGGCGCACATGCCATTGGCGACGCAGCCCGGCTGATCGCGCTTGGCGATGCCGACGTCATGGTCGCCGGCGGCGCCGAATCGCCGGTTTGCCGTATCGCGCTTGCCGGTTTTGCCGCCTGCAAGGCACTTTCCACCCAGCATAACGACAATCCGGAAAAGGCCTCGCGCCCCTATGACCGCGACCGCGATGGTTTCGTCATGGGTGAGGGTGCTGGCATCGTCGTTCTGGAGGAGCTGGAGCACGCCAAGGCGCGCGGCGCTAAGATTTATGCGGAAGTGGTTGGTTACGGCCTTTCCGGTGACGCCTATCACATCACGGCGCCATCCGAAGACGGCGAAGGCGCCTATCGCTGCATGTCGATGGCGCTGAAGCGGGCGGGCCTGACGCCTGATGATATCGACTACATCAACGCCCACGGCACCTCGACCATGGCTGATACGATCGAGCTTGGTGCGGTCGAGCGCCTTGTCGGCGAATCGGCATCGAAGATCTCCATGTCGTCCACCAAGTCGGCCACCGGCCATCTGCTCGGCGCCGCCGGTGCAATCGAGGCGATCTTCGCAACGCTTGCAATTCGCGACAACGTCGTTCCGCCGACGCTCAACCTCGACAATCCCGATGTTGAGACCAAGATCGACCTGGTGCCGCACAAGGCGCGCAAGCGACAGGTCAACGTGGCGCTCTCGAACTCCTTCGGCTTTGGCGGCACCAACGCCTCCCTCGTGCTGCGCCGTTACGAAGCCTGATTATCGCGGCGGCTGCGCCGCCGCTTTCGCGCCCTCCCACCGGGTGCTGACAGGACCGTTCCTTCCGTTGGAGGAACCTTTTGCGGCCTGCAAAAGCCGTTCCGGTTTTCGGGCCGATATTGTAGTCGTTTACAGGAGGCGGATGGCGGTTATCTCCAACCGCATGCTGCCTCCTCAACAGGCTTTGTCCGAAACGATGGTCGCGAAGCCGAGCGATTGGCTTCACGATTTCTACATGTGGTGCAGGAAGACATTCCGAACCTGTTTTTGCCGCATTACCTGCGCAAAAAGCGCTGACAACGCCGAACTGAAAAGGACCGACGGTGAGCGACACGAACCAGAACAGCCAGGGACCATACGGACAGAACGGTTCGGCCGAAGGCAATCGCGGCCCGATCATCCCGAAATCCCCGACGGAAGCCTTGCGGCCGGAAAAAGTGCCCGCACCGCCCAAGCGCTCGCGCAAGGCCCACGGCCAGCTTGTGATCTTCCTGAACTTCCTGATGACGCTTGCCGTCGCCGTCTGTGTGCTGGCTGTCGTGGCCTTCTATTACATGATCAATGCGTTTCAGGAGCCTGGTCCGCTCGAGACCAACACCCATTTTACCGTGCGCAATGGTGCGGGCCTCATCGAGATCGCCAACAATCTGGAGCGTAACGACATCATCTCCAACGCGCGCGTTTTCCGTCTGATGGCCGGCAGCTATCTGCAGAAGGACCAGACGCTGAAAACCGGCGAATACGAGATCAAGGCCGGCGCATCGATGAAGGATATTCTCCTCCTTCTCGAATCCGGCAAATCGATCCTTTATTCCGTGTCGCTGCCCGAGGGATTGACGGTCAAGCAGATGTTTGCCCGCCTTGCCGCGGACGAGGTTCTGGATGGTGAACTTCCTGCCACCTTGCCGCCGGAAGGCAGCCTGCGCCCGGATACCTACCGCTTCACCCGCGGCACCAAGCGCGAGGAAATCATCAATCAGATGAGTGCTGCGCAGGACAAGCTGATCGACATGATCTGGGAACGGCGCGATCCCGATCTGCCGATCAAGACCGTTGAGGAATTTGTGACGCTTGCCTCGATCGTCGAAAAGGAAACCGGCAAGGATGACGAGCGCGCCCATGTCGCGTCCGTCTTCTACAACCGGCTGAAGAAGGGCATGCGCCTGCAATCGGATCCGACCATCATCTACGGCCTGTTCGGTGGTGACGGCAAGCCGGCCGACCGCCCGATCTATCAGTCGGATTTGCAGAAGCAGACGCCGTTCAACACCTATGTCATCAAGGGCCTGCCGCCGTCTCCGATCGCCAATCCGGGCCGGGCAGCGCTTGAGGCGGTCGCCAATCCATGGCGCACCGACGATCTCTATTTCGTTGCCGATGGCACGGGCGGTCACGTGTTTGCCAAGACGCTTGAAGAGCACAACGCCAATGTGCGCCGCTGGCGCAAGATCGAGGCTGAGAAAGCCGCGTCCGGCGCCAGTCCCGATGTTGTCGTGGATGGCCAGCCAGGCGGCGCCGAAGCGGAGAAACCCGCAAACAACTGATAATCATCACCCGGGCCTTGTCACCAACAGGGCCCGGTTTCGTATGGCATGACGGGGGTTAGCAGATATGACATTGCAATCGATGACCGGCTTTGCACGTAGCGAGGGGACGTCTGGCCGTCACCGCTGGGCGTGGGAATTGCGCTCGGTGAATGGCAAGGGACTGGATGTGCGCCTGCGCCTGCCGACCGGTCTTGAAGCATTGGAAACAGCCTTGCGTGAAATCGCAAGCGAGCATCTTTCGCGCGGCAATATTCAGGCAGGGCTGACGCTCGCGATTGCCGAGAACCGGCTGGAGGCCGTGATCAACCGGGACGCGCTCGCCGCCGTTCTGGCGCTCAAGCAGGAGCTTGGCGGTGTCGTTGACGACAAGCCGATGAGTTTCGATACGTTGCTGACGATAAGAGGCCTGGTCGATTTCCGCGAGGCGGAAGACGATGCGGACGCGCAGGCAGCGCGCAATGTGGATGTAGTCAACGGCTTTGCCCTGGCCGTCGAAAAGCTGAAGGAGATGCGGGAGCGGGAAGGCGCTTCGCTGTTCTCAATCCTTTCCGGCCATATCGACCGCATCGAGCAGCTTGCGGACATCATCGAACACGATCCTTCCCGTCAGCCCGAGCAGATCGCAGCACGACTTGCACAGCAGATCGCGCTGATCGGCGACGGCATGCATGGCCTCGACCGTGACCGCCTCCATGCCGAGGCAGCGCTGATCGCCACGAAGGCCGACCTGCGCGAAGAGATCGACCGGCTGCGCTCCCACGTGCAGGCTTCCCGCGAGCTGCTGGAGATCGGCGGCCCCGTCGGCCGCAAGCTCGATTTTCTTGCACAGGAATTTAACCGTGAGTCGAATACAATCTGTTCCAAATCGAACGCCAGTGCGGTAACCGCAGCAGGCATAGAACTGAAAGTGGTTATCGACCAGTTCCGCGAGCAGGTCCAAAATCTGGAGTAAACCCATGGCCCCGGCGAATATTTCTCCCGTTACGATTGCCCGCAGGGGGCTGATGCTGGTGATCTCTTCGCCATCGGGCGCGGGCAAATCCACGATTGCGCGCAACCTGCTCGAAAAGGACAAAAACATCAGCCTTTCCGTCAGTGTCACGACGCGCGCGCGCCGGCAGAGTGAAATCGAAGGCATTCACTACCATTTCATCTCCAAGCGCGATTTCGAGCGCATGCGCGACAATGAGGAGTTGCTGGAGTGGGCCGAGGTTCACGGCAATTTTTACGGCACGCCGCGCGAGCCGGTGGAAGATGCAATGGCCGCCGGCCGCGACATGCTGTTCGATATCGACTGGCAGGGCGCCGAGCAGTTGCAGGACAAGATGAAGGCAGACGTCGTCTCGATCTTCATCCTGCCACCGACCATGACCGAACTTCAGTCCCGCCTGCACCGCCGCGCCGAAGACACAGAAGACGTCATCAAGACCCGGCTTCTCAATTCCCGCGCGGAAATCGAGCATTGGCGAGACTATGACTACGTCATCCTCAACGACGATCTGCAGGCGGCTTTCGAGGCCGTCGAAGCCATCGTGAAAGCCGAACGCGTCCGCCGCGACCGCCGCCACGGCATGTTCGATTTCGTACGGTCATTGCTTGAGGAAGAGCCGAAGCTCTGAGAGAAGAATGGAGGTTAGACTCTTGGGTTTATCGTCCTCGTGAAGACGATAATCATGACCGAAATCCTTGAACGATAGACAAAATGGGGCTACGTATATCCCATTGGGATATACGAGGGTCGAGGCATGGCCACGTCTACTATATTTACAAGTAATCGCAGTCAGGCCGTCAGGCTGCCGAAGAACGTCGCTTTTCCAGACGACGTTCATAAGGTGGAAATCCTGAAAGTCGGCCTGACACGTATCATCGTACCCTATGGCAAGCGTTGGGACGACCTTTTTCTGACTGGTCCGCGTGTCACCGAGGATTTTCTGCCCAGTCGTGAAGAGCCGCCGTCGGAAGAGCGAGAAGCCTTCTGATGCTCCGATATATGTTGGACACGAACATCTGTATCTATGTGATGAAGACATACCCGCCTGATCTCCGGGACAAATTCAACAGTTTGGCGGACGAGTTATGTATTTCGAGCATCACGCTTGGCGAACTTTATTATGGTGCGGAGAAGTCGGCCCGGCGGCATGATAATCTGAACGCTGTCGAGAACTTTTGTGCTCGGCTTGAGGTCCTGCCTTTTGCCGAAAAAGCTGCCTCGCATTACGGTCAGATCAGGGCAGAGCTTGCCAGAGCGGGCACCCCCTGTGGCGCTCACGATATGCAGATTGGCGGTCATGCCCGTAGCGAAGGCTTGATTGTTGTGACCAACAACATGCGCGAGTTCGTGCGCATGCCCGGTTTACGGGTTGAAAACTGGGTCTAGTTCGAAGACCTGAATTACAGCGCGTTCGCCAGCGTCACGAATTCCTCCACCGACAGCGTTTCCGCCCGGCGTGTGGGATCAATGCCGGCCTTCTCCAGCAGCGCCTCGCCACCGAGGCTCTTGACGCTCTGGCGCAGCATCTTGCGGCGCTGGCCGAAGGCTGCCTCTGTCACTCTTTCAAGCTTGGCGACGTCGCAGGGCAGGGGCTTTTCTTTCGGTAACAGATGCACAACGGTCGACGTGACCTTGGGTGGGGGACTGAAGGCCTGTGGCGGGACGTCGAAGGCCATTTCGGCGACGGTGCGCCAGCCGGCGAGGACGCCAAGGCGGCCATAGTGATTGTCGCCTTCTTCAGCGACGATGCGCTGGCCGACTTCCTTCTGGAACATCAACGTCATGGATAGCCAGAAGGGTGGCCAATGCTTCGGCAGCAACCAGTTGACCAGCAACTGCGTGCCGACATTATAGGGCAGGTTTGCGATGATGCGCACTGGCTCGCCCGTGGGGACAAGGCTCTCGAAATCTGTCTTCAGTGCATCACCCTCGATGACCTCGAGACGCCCGGGATAATGGGCTTCGATTTCGGCGAGGGCAGGCAGACAGCGGCTATCGCGCTCGATGGCAATCACCTTCTTTGCACCGAGTGAGAGAATGGCGCGCGTCAGACCGCCAGGGCCGGGACCGACCTCGATGACTGTCACACCGTCGAGTGGACCGGCTGTGCGGGCGATCTTCTGGGTGAGGTTGAGATCGAACAGGAAGTTCTGACCGAGTGACTTCTTCGCGTCGAGGCCATGGCGCTGAATGACATCGCGCAGCGGCGGCAGTCCGTCGATGGCCGCCATTATGCGCCGACCCGGCTGCGCGAAGCAATTTCACCGGCCATCTTCAGTGCCGCGACAAGGCTCGCCTCGCTCGCAATCCCCTGTCCGGCAATGCCGAAGGCAGTACCATGGTCCGGCGAGGTGCGAATGAACGGCAGGCCGAGCGTGACATTGACCGAATCGTCAAAGCCGAGCGCCTTGGCGGGGATGAGCGCCTGATCGTGATACATGCAGACCGCCACGTCATAACGCTTGCGGGCGGCGTCGTGGAACATGGTGTCGGCGGGCAGGGGGCCGAAGGCGTCGATGCCGTCCTTTCGCAGCCTGATGGTCGCGGGGTGGACGATATCGCGGTCCTCGGTGCCGAGGGCGCCATCTTCGCCCGCATGTGGATTAAGACCGGCGACGGCCAGACGTGGCGCGGCGATCCCGAATTTTTCCCGAAGGTCGGTGTCGATAATGCGGCAGGTGGTTACGATCAGTTCCTCCGTCAGCGCTGTCGCCACATCCTTGAGTGGGATATGGATTGTGACAGGCACGACGCGAACCTTGGGCCCCGCGATCATCATGACCGGCATCACCGCTTTCCCCGTCTGGCGCAGGGCCAGATCGGCCAGAAACTCCGTATGGCCGGGAAATCCGAAGCCTGCCTCGTAAAGCACGGATTTTGCAATCGGATTGGTGACGACGGCGGCTGTCCTGCCTTCAATCGTCAGCGAGACGGCGGTTTCGATGGCCTTGATCGTCGCATGGGCTGCACCGACATGCGGCTGCCCTGCCTGTACCTCGAAGCCCACCGGAAGGGGAAGAACGGGGAAGGCGCGCTCAAACACCTCGATGGCATTGTCCGCCTCACAGGTCTCGATATTGATCTCGACGCCGATGAGCGCCGCGCGGCTTGCCACCACATCGGGATCACCGATGAAGACGAAGGGGGGCACGCCGTTCTGCTGCCGTCTTGCCCAGGCGGTAATGGCGATATCGGGACCGATACCGGCTGGATCGCCCTGTGTCAGGGCAAGCGGCAGGGATGCATGTGTCACGGAAAGACCCGGCTTTCGTATCAATATCAGGTATTGACGATCTGCGCCTTCTTGCGCAGCTCATCCATATATTTCTTTTCGTTCGGGTTTTCGCCGTCCTTGGCCTTCATCAGGTCTTCGGCCTTGAAGACCATTTCAGCCGCATAATCGTCGGAGACCTGACGCTGCTTGCAGATGGCGAGGTATTCGACGCCTTTTTCGGTCACGCGCGTGCCGGTGGTGCCGCCTTCCTTGGCCTTCTCGACCAGGGCCTTCCATTCTTCCGGAAGTTCCGGAGCAAGGATGCGGCCCAGGTCCTTGATGGCGACATCGCGCATCGTTGCGGCAAAGCTTATCGCCTGGTCACAACCGGGATAGCGCTTACGCGATGCTTCAGCTTCGGCCTTACGTTTGCCGGTAATGGCGTTGCGTTTGGCTTCCGGGATGACAAAGATAACCTGCTGCAGGAAGTATTCCGTCGTGACGGGCTTTTCGCCGCGCTCCTTCAGGCGGGTCACGAGATCCTGGTTCGACATCTTGCCGCGTGCTCCATATCGGGCATTCACGAGGCGCGGCCAGCTCATCTGAACGGCGATGAAAGACTTGAAGTGGTCGGCGCCCACACCGGCCTTCGCCAGGATCTGGGTCAGCTGGTCCGGCTTCATCTTGTTGTTGGCGGCAAATCGCGCGAAGGCGGCATCGACATCCTGCGTGCTGACAGACATTTTGACGCGGGCGATTTCTTCGCGCTTCAGCGCTTCGTCAACGAGTTGATCGCGCGCTTTTTCGTTGAGATTGCCGGACTGGCGCTGCAACTTCAGGAAGGCGACGCGCCTTGCAATGTCATCATTGGTGATGGGGGTCTTGTTGACGACGATCTTGACGGTGCTGTCGGCGAAGGCCTGGCCGGCAGAGGGCACAATGGCCATGGGAACGGCGAAAATCGCAAAGGCAAACGCAGCGCCACGCAAAGCCGACTTTCCGAAATTCATCATCTGTTTCTCCCTTGTGTCGGAGAGGGTCCTTGCCCTCTTCCGCCAGTCTGTTCCGTCCGAAGCGGGAGCCGCAGCATCCCGGCATTTCAGAGTTGCACCTGTGCACCCGCACCGCGAATTCGCGACGTATATATCACCGCGATCCGCACCACGGCAATGTCTTGGTTCGTTGAAAGAAAAACCTTGAAGGTTTCAAGTTTGGCGGACAATGGCCTGTTGTTGCGGCGAAACCGTGACTTTACTGGTAAAATGAAAACGACGGGTCACGATACTGCCTGACCCGCCGTCAATTTCAGTAATTGTTCGGCTTCCAGCCAATATCCATCTCATTCCAGTCCTCGTTCGCCGAGCCGACACTGATGTCGCCCAGCGTGCGGAAGGCCAGACGGGCATTGATCGACCAGTCATTGGCGGCCTGTCGGCTGGAATTGATGTTGCCTTCGTCTGAATAGCTGACGGTCAGGATCGTGCACTCATCCTGATAGGCAATGCCGATCCGGCGCTCAGCGGCAAATTTGCCGTTGATGTCATAGTTGATGGCGCCGAACAGAGACCAGTTGTCGTCCATCCGCAGGGAGCCGGATGCCTGAATGATATCGCGGTCTTCGTTATAGCCGTATTTTGGCTGTGCCTTGACCTGCGTATAGCTCAGCCTGCCGTTGATACGGCGATCCGAATAGCTGATGCCCGTTTCCGACCGGTTGATTTCGAAGTTGTCCTTGTCGAGCCGCAGGCTTGAGGACAGCGACAGCCCGATCGGTGCGTCGAAAGCGGCCATGGCGACGTAATCCGAACGATCGGATTCGAGGCCGGAGTCGGCGCCGACGTTCAACAGATCGTAGGAAGCGAAGGAATTTTCGCCCGCCAGATGGAAGGATTGGCCGGCAATGGCGCGAACACCGTAACCATTGTTGAATGTGCCGTTGTAACGGAAGCCGAGATTGGCGCGCGTGCCGCCTTCGATCCGGTCGAAGCCGGAGAACTTGTCGCGTTCAAACAGGTTGGTAGCGTCAAACACGAAGGCCTGCGAATCTTCGTTCGGAAGACGGCCGGCATATTGTTCGTTCGGGCGCACGAAAATCTGCGCGATCGGCTCGATCACGTGGCTGCTGTTGAGCGCCGTGAACAGCCAGGGATAACGCACTTCGAGACCGCCGGTGACCATGCCGCGCAACGCCGCATCATCATGGATCGTGCCTTCATAGGCGTAGGAGGTGCCACCAGAGGTAAAGCTTGCCGCCGTCATGTCAGTCCACAGCGCATCGCCGCGCGCCGCGAAGATCGGCGTGATCTGCAGGCCGCTATCCATGGTGATGGTGCGCTTCCACTCTGCTTCAGTGGTCCAGCGCGTGTAGGAACCTTCCAGGCCGTTGAAGCGCGGGTAGCCGCCCATCGCGTAGGAATCCTGCGTCGACCGGCTGATGCTCGTGAAGTTGGTCGTCAGCGACAGTTCGCCGCCATAGACCGGATCCGGCAGGAAGTAACGATAATCGACGGCCGGGTGAACGATCGCCTGCTTGCGCTCCTTCAACTCGGAATTATCGGTGTCCTGAACGTTGAAATAGTAACCGCGTGCGTCGAAACTGTTACGCTCGCTGGTTCCACTCAGATAAATCTGGTTGGTCTGGACGTCGTTCTTGTAGCCCTTCAGGCTGTATGTCCGCGAGAAGTTGTTATCGGACTGGACCATCGCGTCCCAGCCGAAGGCCCAGCGCGGATTGATGCTGAAGTCGGCCTTGCTCGCAACCATGCCACGCTGATCGTTCAGCGCGTCGCTGGTGCCGGCGATGAAGGTTTCCGAAGACTGCTGGCTGATGCCGGCAATCGTCAGCGTGTGCATGCCGGTCTCGAAGCGCTGGCGCAGCTCGGCCTGCAGCAGCAGTCCCTGCTTGGTATAGTAGGTCGGCGTGATCGTCACGTCGGAGGTGTCGGAGAGAACCTGGAAATAGGGCACGCCGAAACCGAAGCCGAGCTTGTTCGTCATGCTCATCTGCGGAAACAGGAAACCGGACTTCCGCTTCACCGTGTTGTCCGGAACGGTCAGGAACGGCACATAGGCAATCGAATGGCCGAAGAGCTGCAGGCGGGCCTTTTCCAGCCGCACCGTGTGGGTCTTGCCATCCTGAATGACGCGCTCGGCCTTCACCTGCCACAGCGGCGCCTTTTCGGGGCGCTGCGCGCAGGGCAGACAGGCGGTGTAGACGCCATTGTTCAGTACCATGACATCGCCTTCGAGACGCTCGGCGCTCTCACCGGCAATGCGGGTGTTGTCCGTGGTCTCGACGCGCAACGCATTGACGAAGCCCTGACCGAAGTCGTCGGTCACGTCCATCTCGTCGGCATAGATCTTGTTGCCGCCCGGCTCGACCAGCTCGATGTTGCCATGGGCAATCACGCGGCCTGTCTGCTGGTTATACTCGACCTGCTGGGCAACCATACGGTAGCCCGAATATTTCATCTGCACGACGCCCTTCGCGATGACGCGCTGGGAATCACGATTATAGGTCAGTTCATTTGCTGTGAGCAGGAGTTTCGAATCGTCTTGGCTTGCCGACGCGAGCAATCCATCCTGGCCGAAAGCGACCGGGCTGGATGCCAAATACGCGCACACAGCGGCACCTGTCAGAAGGGCCGTCCAAAGCCGCCTGATATTCCCGCGGTCAATTACCGCCACTAGCCGTCCTCCTGATGAAGCAGAATAGTTGCCCCCAATGCCAACGCCACGACGACTGGAACCCAGACCGCGACGGTGGGAGGGACAACGCCACCACTCCCGAATGCCCTTACGAGCACGGTTACTACATAAAGCACGAAGCCGGAAACGATTCCACCCAGAATCACGGAGCGCGACTGGGCGAAGCGGCTGAACTTTAATGAAACGGTCGCGGCGATCAAGGTCATCGCAACCAGAAGCAGGGGCGTCGATAGCAGGAAATGATACTGCGTCTCAAGCGCCTTTGAAGATAGTCCAAAGGACTTTGCGACTTCGATCTTGTGAGAAAGATCAAAGAAAGCAACGGTTTCCGTCTGCGTCATGCGCTCCTGGACGAATTCCTGTCTCAGATTGGTACTGATCTGCATGCTGTCTTGCCGAACTGGCACATGTCCCGCGCGGGTTTCCGAAACCCCGTTAAGAAGCCAGTAACCATCTTCTAATTTAGCGGACTTCGCATCCTTCCGTGAGACGATGTTGCCGTCCTTGTCGAGGTCGATAAGAACCACGTCGAGAAGCAGCGTTCCGTTGTCCTCGAAGCTCTTGGCGCCGATGATCGTATCCTTGCCGCCGCTCGACTGACGCATCCAGGGAATGATCTGCTGTTGTCGCCCGCCGCCCTGCTCGTTGCGCAGCCCGGCTTCCATTGCCAGCGACTTGTTCTGGCCCCAGGCGGCGATCGGGTTAAGAACGAGCACCGAGAGAATGCCGATGAATATGGCGCCAAGCACGAAGGGCAGGATGAATTGCCAGGCGGAAATGCCAGCGGCGCGCGTCACCACCAGTTCGTAACGCCGGTTGAGCGAGATGAGCGTCGTCATGCCGACGAAAAGCGCAATGAAGGGTATCGTCTGCTGCAGGATCAATGGCAGCCGAAGCGCAGTCAGGCCGAGGGCGGCGGGAACGGAATAGCCGGGCAGGCCGGACATGCGACGTGCGGTCTCGCTAAAATCGGCAAGGTAGATGATTGAGGACACGCCAATCACGAACCAGATGGCGGTCACGAGATATCGTTTCAGGAAATACCTGGCGAGCGTATTGAAGATCATGCGTTGCCGCTCCCCGAATTGCGCGCCAGACGGCTGGAGAAGAGGCGGCGCAGACGACCCGTCACGTCGGTTACCACCTTCGGCATTTTCGGTTTGCGGCCGGTGATCAGCACGAAGGCAGCCGCAGCACCGCTAAGGCCGGGGACGGCGTAAACCAATGGAATAAACGCCACGCTCTGCTTCACCTGATTGGTAACGTAGAACCCGAGCCAGCGCAGTACGAAGGCCGTCACCAGGGCCGCGACCATCGGATGCATGCGCGCCTCGCGGTGTGAGCGGGCATCGGCGGCAATGACGAGGGAAATCAGCGCGAAGGAAAAGGCGAACATCCAGTCCGACAGGCGTTTGTGCAATTCGCTTCGGAAGGTTTCCGGCGACCGCTTGTAGCTGGCATTATTCTCGTCTGGCGACAGCAGGAAGCCGAGGCTGGCATCGCCAGGGGACAGTGAGGGCTCCGAATCCTGCTTTTCCGACATGGTGGACAGATCGAACGCATAGGACAGGAACTTGACGATCGATACCTTGCCGTCGGGCGTCTTTTGCTGCACTTCGCCGTCGCGCATTGTCAGCGACGTGCCGCTTTCATCGATCATGCCTTCCTTGGCATAATAGATGAGATCGAAATTCGGATCACGGCGGTCAGCGACGAACAGGCCCTTGAGAATACGACCCTGGCGCTGCGCAATCTGCACGTAGAGACCGTCCTGAATGGTGCGGAAGGTCTTCTCCTCGATCACCGAGGAAAGGAGGTCGGCATAAGCGGCTGCGACCATCTGGCGGGCCGAATTGCGGGCAGGCGGCTCGATGAAATTGGTGATGGTGAAGGACAGCGCGCTCAGTACGGCGGCGAGAATGAGAACGGGGCGATACATCACCGAGCGCGGCGCACCGGCCGCATCGATGATCGCCAGCTCGGAATCATTATTCATCGTCGTGAAGATCTGGGTAATGCCGATGACCAGCGCAAAAGGAAGCACCACGGGAATGAGCGTGGGCAGGATCATCGTCGCGAGCGCCATGAAGGAGCCCATCGACTGACCCGTATCGGTCACGAGATTGATTCTCTGGAGAACCTGGATGGTCCAGATGATGGCCAGCACCGGCAACAGCGCGACCAGAAACATCTGCGTTGTCCGCCGCAGGATATAGTTCTCGAGAAGCTTCATTCGGCCCTGTTCGACATTGTTTTTTCGCGCGATCGCTCGCCGAGTTTCCGCTTATCTAATCGCATCGTTTGCAATTGGCTATTCCGTCAGGCTCACAAATATGTCTTGCGCGATTATTTTTCCCTCGCCTGTGTCTTTTTGTGGAACAAGCTGTCGGTTTCATGACGTGAATTCCCATTCCACAAAAATGCCTTTCCTTTAACGACTGTGGGGCTTTAAAGAATGCAAGGGTTGCGCCCCCGGCCGAAAAGGCCATGATCGGCGCACCATGAAAATTGACCAGGAAGAGCAGAAAACCATGTCCGCCAAATTCGATATTTCTTTCGCCAACGCCGCCTCACTGGAAAATGCATTGGCCATCGCGTTGCAGGCCTCGGGTGAGGGGCAGGCCGTTGCCGGTGCTTCGGAGGCTGACCCGGGCAGCGTGATCGAAAGGGCAGCGAAGATTGCCGGTTTTTCCGCAAAGGCCATGACGACGCTCGATATTATCGCGCCGCAGGGCTCGAGCGCCGACCGTTTGCTTGTCATCGGTCTTGGCAAACCGGCAAAGCTTGCTGCGCACGACTGGCTGCGCGCTGGCGGGACTGCGGCTGCCCATTTCAAGAAGGCGGAGAAGGTCGTCATCTATCTGGATGCGCCGGGCGTCGAGGTTGGCGGACAGGCGGCTGGCGATTTTGCGCTTGGCCTGATGCTGCGCGCCTATAGCTTCGATGCCTACAAGACCAAGAAGAAGTCGGACGACGAGAAGGCGCCGAAAAAGGTCGACGTCATCATCGTCACCGCCGCTCATAAGGAGGCCGAGAAGGCCTTCGCCGCGTCGGAAGCTGTCGCCGGAGGCGTTATTCTCGCGCGCGATCTCGTCAATCTGCCGCCGAACGTTCTCGGACCTGTCGAATTTGCGGAGAAGGCTGAAGAGCTGCGCAAGCTTGGAGTCGAGGTTGAAGTCCTCGGGGAAAAGGAACTGAAAAAGCTTGGCATGAACGCGCTTCTTGGCGTGGCGCAGGGGTCTGCCCGTCCGCCGCGGCTGGCAGTGATGCAGTGGAACGGCGGCTCAAAGAAGGATGAGCCCATCGCCTTCGTTGGCAAGGGCGTCGTTTTCGACACCGGTGGGATTTCGCTGAAGCCCGGCCTCAATATGGAAGATATGAAGGGCGACATGGGAGGTGCTGCGGCCGTCACCGGACTGATGCACACGCTGGCTGCCCGCAAGGCCAAGGCAAACGTGATCGGCGTTATCGGCCTGGTCGAGAACATGCCCGACGGCAACGCCCAGCGCCCCGGCGATATCGTCGCCTCCATGTCCGGCCAGACCATCGAGATCATCAATACGGATGCGGAGGGTCGGCTGGTTCTGGCAGACGCGCTCTGGTACACCAAGGAGCGTTTCAACCCGAAATTCATGATCAATCTCGCGACGCTCACGGGCGCCATCACCGTGGCGCTCGGCAACCTGCAGGCCGGCCTGTTCTCCAATGATGACGAATTGGCCAGCCGGCTTGCGCAGGCAGGCGAGGTAACGGCGGAAAAACTGTGGCGCATGCCGCTCCACAAGGATTACGACAAGATCATCGATTCCAAATTCGCCGACATGAAGAACAGCTCGGGCCGCCTGGCGGGCTCCGTCACGGCCGCGCAGTTCCTCAAGCGCTTCGTGGGCGACACGCCATGGGCGCATCTCGACATCGCCGGCACGGCCATGGGCTCACCGCTGACCGAAATCAACCAGTCATGGGGCTCGGGTTACGGTGTGCGTCTTTTGAACGAACTCGTTCGCGCCCATTACGAAGATTGAAACGAGCGGAGCGGCACGCCGGCGCATGACGGAAATCCTGTTCTATCACCTGACGGAATCGAAGCTGGAGGACGCGCTGCCGCCTTTGCTTGAGAAATCGCTGGAGCGCGGCTGGAAGGTCGCGGTCCAGACGGTGGATGAGGACCGGCGGGATTTTCTAGACACGCATCTGTGGACCTTTCGGGACGACAGCTTCCTGCCGCACGCCACCGATACGGCCCCCGGACCGGAGAGCCAGCCGATTCTCCTGATGGCATCAGACGAAAACGCCAATGCAGCGGGCGTCCGCTTTCTCGTCGATGGTGCGGAGCCGCCTGCGGTGGAGGCCTATGAGCGCGTCGTCTTCATGTTTGACGGCTACGACGCCTACCAGCTGGAAATGGCGCGAAATCACTGGAAGAGGCTGAAAGCGGAGGGACACGCATTGACCTACTGGCAGCAGTCGCCGGAAGGTCGCTGGCAGAAAAAAGCGTGATGGAATGGCAGGTTGCGGAATTGTAGTTATTGGTTTTATACGCAAATAGACCGGCAACAATTCGCACGTGGCGCCGACCGGCGGTTTTTGCATTATGCCCCGCTGGGAAACCCGCAAGCAGACGGTCATTTCGGATGCGGATCTGTTGATTCTGCTCAAGGCAGGTTCGGCGGATAAACAGCAGAGGACACGAAGTATGGGACAGGCAATTTCACGGCCAGACGGCGAAATGGAGCGTCTGGTTGCTGTGCGGTCGATCATGCCTTTCAAGAATGCCGAAATGCCGGAATTGAAGGTGCTGTCGCAACTGGGGCAGGGGATCTTCGGGGTGTCCCGGGCGGCGATCCATATTGTTGACGAGGACTGGCTTCATATTGCCGAACAGGCGGGAATGGAGCTGTCGGAATGCCCGCGCGACCTGTCGATCTGCACCCGCGTCGTCAGCAGGAAAGATGTGGTGGTTATCGCTGACCTGACGAAGCATCCGGATTTTCGTTTCATGCCCTATGTGAAGGGCGGCCCTGAACTGCGTTCCTATGCCGGTGCGCCGATCGAGCTGGAGCCGGGTCTTGTGGTCGGCTCCTTTTGCCTGGTCGATACCGAGACGCGGGAATTTTCGCAGGCGGAAATCGATAGTCTGAGAGGCTTTGCCCTGCTGGCCGCTGCGCTTCTGCGGCTCCAGAAAGCCAATTTCACGATGAGCCTCGCTGAACGGGAGCTGCGTGACGCGGCGATGACCGATCCGCTGACGGGATTTTATAATCGCAAGGCTCTGGATGCGGTTGTCGACAGCCAGCTGGGCCTCGCCCTGCTTGCAAACCAGGCCTTCGGCGTCCTCTATCTTGATCTCGATGGGTTCAAGACCATCAACGACACGCTGGGCCATCCGGCGGGCGATCGTGTGCTGACGGAGGCCGCGGCGCGCATCCGTGACGTGATCCGCGACGAAGATATCGTGGTGCGAATGGGCGGTGATGAATTCGCGATTTTCATACCCCCACCGAGCAGCGCCGCGATGTTGAATGGAGTGGCGGAGCGGCTGCTGGCCGCTTTCCGCAATCCTTTCGATATTGACGGGCAAGAGGTCAGCGCGCGTCTCAGCATCGGCGGTGCACTGGCCCCGCAGGCAGGCACGGACCGCGCCACGCTTCTGCGCAGTGTCGACGAAGCGCTGTATCAGGCCAAAAAATCCGGGCGCGACCGCTTCGTCAGCCGCGCCCTGTGATGCCTGGCATTTCGAGAGACGTTTTCTTTTCTCAGTCGTAGAAAGAATCTACGAATTTGTGACGGCCGAGCAGGAAAGCGTCGGCCACATGGGTCAGCGGCGCAAGATCGACGTCGGAGCGGCCAGCCTTGATGATTTCCGAGAAGCGCTCGTAAAGGGCGGGATATTCCCTCTCCGGCTGCGACAGCTTTTCTTCCCCGTCGATCGAGAGCTTCGCGCCGCCTTCAGACAACACCATCTGCCCGGCTGCGGTCTCCGCGACGATATCCCAGCTCTGCTTGCCGGTCTGGCGCCAGTCGAACTCGGCATGGACGGGTGTTTTCAGGACGTCGGAGAAGTGCAGGTCAGCTGCGATCGGGGCGTCGCGGTTCTCCGGGAATTCCAGCGTTGCCTTGGTGAGGAACAGCGCATGCGGCAGGATGTGCGTGATGATGGAAAGCGCATTGATGCCGGGGTCGAACACGCCGAGACCGCCTGCTTGCCAGATCCATTCCTGGTTCGGGTGCCAGTGGCGAACATCTTCTTTCCAGATGACGTGAACGCTATTGATCTTCGTAGACCCCAGAAACGCTTTTGCGGCCTCGACCGCCGGCGCATAGCGCGAGTGCCAGCTGGCAAATAGCGACAGGCCTTTGGTATCGGCAAGCCGAACGAGGTCCTGTACTTCCGATAAAGTGGCGCCCGGCGGCTTTTCGAGGAAGACGTGCTTGCCGGCATTCAGAGCGGCATGAGCGGCCTCATAGCGATATTGCGGCGGCATGCACAGGGACACGGCTTCGATATCAGGCACAGCCTCGAGCATCGCTTCGATCGTGCCGAAGGAAGCAACCCCCTCGACTGTGCCGTGGCGGCTTGCGGTGCAAATCAATTCGAAATCGGGATTGCCGGAAATGGCCGGAAGGTGCTGGTCGCGAACGATTTTGCCGACGCCGACGATGGCAAGCTTTGTGGCTGACATGGAATGAACCTGTTGCAATGCTGTCTGGGATAAAGTGTGACTTTTTACCGATTTCTAGCAGAAACGATTAAAGGAGCAAGGCGGTCGTCTCACCAGCGCAATCTTTTTCAGTCCGTAACCTGATAACAAATCTGGTGTGTTGGATTACTGTACGAATTCGGTATTGGAAAAATAAAGTAGAAAATAAAAATATTGAAGTTATAAGTTGAATTCTTAAGTCGGATTCCAAGCTAGAACCCAGTAAATATTAGAAGTTGCGACGTTATTTTAGAATATAATAGAATATCGTGGAGGGCAGGTGATTTCCGGTTTGTTTAGAGATGACCGTTCGCCGGGCTTTGCTCAGAAAGTCAACGAAAGCAGCCATCAGTTCAATACATGGGGGCTGATTTTCGGTGCCGTTCTCTATGATCTGTACATTTTCGTCGACATGACACTCGTGCCCGAGATCATCTGGCTTGATTTGATCGTCCGTCTGGTGGTCATCACGCCGGTGTTGTTCCTTTATTTCCCCATTCGGCATTATGCGCTTCAGGCGCGACCGGATGCGGTGGTGCATGAGGTTCTTCATGCCATCGGCTGCATGGTCGTTGTCGGATCCATCATGTTCATCTACGCCAACGCCCGGACCTCGTCGGCGAGCGAATATTACATGGGCATCGTCACCGTCGTCCTCTACATGAACACGATACACCGGCAGCCCTTTCCAGTGGCTTTGCTTGGCACCGTTGGCTGCATGACGGTTTTCATCATTGGCATGGACTATGTCACGGTCACGAGTGAAGTGGCCAAGGTTCCGGCAATCATGTGCTCCATCGGTATCAGCGCCGTCTCGCTGTTTGCGGCCTATCGCATCGAGAAGGTGGAGCGAAGGGATTATCTGGCGTCCCTGCGTGAAAAGACATTGCTGCAGCAGATTCAAACCGCAAACCACGAACTTCAGCGGATCTCCAATACCGACCAGCTGACCGGCATCCGCAACCGGCGCAGCTTCGACGAGGCCGTGCGTGAAATCTCGGGCAGCGACAGGCCGCGCGCACTCATCCTTCTCGATGTCGATTATTTCAAGAATTACAACGATTCGGAGGGGCACGTGGCAGGAGACGACTGTTTGCGCAGGGTCGCCGGAAGGCTGCGCGGCACGCTGCGCAAAGACGACGGCGACAGACGTTTCATCGCCCGCTACGGCGGTGAGGAATTCGTGGTTCTTCTCGACGATTGCGTCGTCGCAGCTGCAATCAGGATCGCCGAAAGACTGAGACTGGCCGTCATTGATGAGGCCATTCCCCATCCGAACCGCCCCGACGGCCGCAATGTCGTCACCGTCAGCCTCGGTGTTGCGGTCTCCGAAAGCAGCACGGAACTCATCGACGAGACGCTCAGGCGGGCAGATATGGCGCTCTACGAGGCAAAACGTCGAGGCCGGGACCGCCTGGTTCTCGACCCCGGGCGGAAAGCCGCGATGGCCGGGCCGCCGGAACTGGGCTGCATGAAGCCCCGTGACACGTCATCGAATGGCAGAGATGTGGGGACGGAATTTGACGTTGGGCGGAGCGGCATTTGACAAGGTCTCGCGATGGAACGCGGTGGCGGGGACAATCAAGGAGGAAGTGCAGATGATGGAAACGATTGTTGCTCAGGCCGCGGCGTCCGTTGCGGAATTGCCGTTTCTCCTGCTTCAGGCGGCAGCCGTCGTTGGCATGATTTCGATGCTGATCCTGCTGCGACGAAACATCGCTCTCGAAGACCCGCGTTATAAAATTTATTACGGCATTGTTTTTGGCGTTGCCGGTTTTCTGCTGACCCTCCTGGTCTCCGAATTCATCAAGTTGCCCTCAAAACCGTACATCCGCTCGGACCTGCTGTTCCTCGCCGGCGTTTTGGGCTCCTGGCAGGGCGGGTTGATCACACTGGTACTGGTTGCGGCCGGCCGTCTCATCATCGGCGGCCCGGTTCTGTTTTTCTCCGCCCTGCAGGATATGGCTGTCGTTTCGACTTGCGGAATTCTGATGTACGGCTGGATGCGCCGCCGCCGCCTGACGGATCTGAAAGCAGGCGATGTCGTCACGGTTTTTGCGGCGCGATTCGTCTGCGTCCTGTTTGCGATCTACCTTTCTTATCTCCTCGGGCTTGTGGATCAGGCGCTGTTCTTCAGTGCGGTCGGCCGTCGCACGCTTGGGGCCGTGGCGGTCGGCCTGCCGATGATTGCATGCCTCTTCATCCTGCTGCGGAGCGAGGCGGGGGCGCGGGAAGAGCAGAAAAAGCGGGAGGCGGCGGCGCGAACCGATCCTCTGACAGGCCTGCCCAACCGGCGCGCCCTGAAAGACCATATTGAAACCATCATGCTGCAGGCGCCGGCGGTTCCGCATGCTCTCATCCTGATCGAAATCGTCAACATCGCCGATGTCGCCGCCTACGAAGGGGAGGATTGGGGCGATCACTTCTGGCCGCGGCTGGCGCAGGAAATCTGCGGCGGCAACGATGGTCTGCTTTCCAGTGCCGATATGCCCGCCTGTTTCATGTTCGGGGATACGACGCTCGCGATCGTCATGCAGGGCGTTTCGCTGGAGAAATCGGAAAACGCGCGGCTGATAATGCGCCTGCACGACGGGCTGAGTGCGTATTCCCGTGCAGCGGCGGCGGGTCCGGTTCCGCATCTCAAGATCGGGGGGGCCAATCTCGATGTGCTTTCCCAGCGCAACGTCGCCTCCTTCCTCCGCCACTTGAGCCTTGCTCTGGCAGGCAGCGATCATCCCATTCAGATATTTCCTTTTTCGCTGGCTGAAAAAGCGACGCGGGACGAGGATGTGCGGCGGATGTTGGTCGACTGGATCGAAACCGGAAGGCCACCGATTCTCTACCAGCCGAAATTTGAAATGTGTAATCGCCGCATGATTGGCGCGGAAGCGCTGTTACGCGCCACCGACGGTCGAGGGCAGGCGCTTTCGCCCTATTACGTTCTGGAGATCGCGCAGCGGCACAGGCTGCTTGCGGATTTTGAGTGGGCGACGGTCGAAGCCGTGGTTCGAGACCTCTGCAATCTGCGCGGGCTCGACGAGGATTTTCACCTGTCGGTGAACATTTCCGCTTCATCCTTTGCCTCGGATCGTTTCGCGGATCGTGTCGTGACGCTGTTGAACCGCATGGCGGTGCCGACGCACCGCCTGTCGATCGAAGTGACGGAGATGAGCAAGATACCGACCAACGACGTCGTGCAGCGCAATTTCGACGCGCTGGTGTCCGCGGGGGTACGGCTGGCACTGGATGATTTCGGCACGGGTTATGCGGCGCTCACGCTCCTTGCACGGTTTCCCTTCGAAGAGGTCAAGATCGACCACTGGATGACCTCGCGCATGGACCAGGCGCGGTTCAGGGAGGCGATTGCGCTCGCCTTCGAAAGTGCCGAACGCTATGGCGCGAAGCTGGTGACCGAAGGCATCGAAACGGAGGAGCAGAGCAAGCTCTTGATGCAGATGGGCATTCGCTTCGGTCAGGGCTATCTTTATTCTCACGCCGTTCCGTTTGACCGGTTGAAGCCGCTCAGCCAAGTCGCCTAGCACCGTGCTCCGAAATGGCCGTGTTCGTTGTCTACAAGCCGGCCAATGAGGGCCTGCTGACCATGGATGGCCGGCTCGTCGTCCAGACTGGCGGTCTACCTGTCAAGATCGGCGCGGTCCTCGTTGGCGGCATCGGCGTCGGCGGGGGCGCCATCGGGCGCCATCGACACCAAAGCGCCCGCGAGGGTCTGAACGCCAACGGCGCGAAGTCAGCAACGTCGATGGCGCGGCGGCTTCCAGCAAGGCCGCTGGCCGCACGAGCGATCTGAAACCTTTGTGGTGGGGATCGGCCATCGGTGGCGGGAGAAGTCTTACGGCGACCGGGAGCGCGAAAGCCTGCCGCCCTTTCTTCCGGCCCTGAGCCGGAATTCAGGCGGTGCTCGCCTGCGTGGCGAAAAAATTCCTCCAGCCAAAGGATTTATGCTGTCTCGGTGCCGGACTAAGCCAGACATGACGGACGTAGAAATCTGCGTACGACTTCACCGTCGGAGTGCTGCAACCGGGCCAAGTGCGGTCCGGCTCGAAGCTCGGACCCCAGCGTCAGCCCGCCATGGCTTCCTCATATTCGCTGGAAAGCAGCAGCCATTGCTCCTCCGCATCGGAAAGCTTGGCAGCGGCTTCCCCGCGTTCCTTCACTTTCTGCGCGGCCTTCGCAGGCGCCTTTTCGTAAAGGGCAGGGTCCGCCAACTCCTTGTCGAGCGACTGAATCAGTTTCTCAAGCTTTGCCGTCAGGGATTCGATTTCGTTGATCTTTTTCTTCAGCGGGGCAAGCTGGGCGCGCTTTTCGGCACTGGCCTTGCGTTGATCTGCCTTCGATGCCTGATCGGCAGCAGCCTCTGTCTTGTCTTCCTTCTTCCTGCGGGAGGAAACCACGAGATCGCGATATTCCTCCATGTCGCCTTCGAAAGTCTTGACCGTACCATCGGCCACCAGCCACAGCCGGTCCACCGTCGCCTCGATCAGGTGGCGGTCGTGCGAGATGAGGATGACGGCGCCGCTATAGTCATTCAGTGCCTCGATCAGCGCGCGGCGGCTGTCGATGTCGAGGTGGTTGGTCGGCTCGTCAAGGATCAGCAGGTTCGGCGCATGGAAGGCCGCAAGCCCCATCAGCAGGCGAGCTTTTTCGCCACCGGACAAGTCCTTTGCCGCCGTCGCCATTTTTTCCGTCGCAAGGCCCATCTGGGCGACACGGGCGCGCACCTGCGCTTCCGGTGCCAGCGGCATCAGCTTGCGCACATGCTCCACCGGCGTTTCATCTGGCACGAGATCGTCCAGCTGATGCTGCGCGAAGAAACCGATCTTCAGGCCGGGCGCAACGCGAAGGTCGCCCGCCTGCGGGGCGAGCCGGCCGGAAATGAATTTTGCGAAGGTGGATTTACCATTGCCGTTGGAGCCAAGCAGCGCGATGCGGTCGTCATTATCAATCCTGAGATTGAGCTGCTTCAGAATGGACTTGCCGGGCTCGTAACCGACAGCGCCGCCATTGATGGCGACGATGGGAGAGGCGGGCTGCTTTTCCGGCTCCGGAAAGGTGATCGGCTGAACATGATCTTCGATCACGGCGGCCACCGTGCCCATGCGCTCCAGTGCCTTGATGCGGCTCTGCGCCTGCCGGGCCTTGGTGGCCTTGGCGCGAAATCGGTCGATGAAGCTTTGCAGGTGTTTACGCGCGGCGTCGTTTTTCGCCTTCGCTTTCATCTGCAATTCGTCGGCCTCAGCCTTCTGCCGCTCGAACTGGTCGTAGCCGCCGCGATAGAAGGTCAGCTTCTTCTGGTCCAGATGCATGATCGAATTGACCGCGTTGTTGAGGAGATCGCGGTCATGGCTGATGATGATGACGGTGTGCGGATAGCGCCTGATGTAATCTTCCAGCCAGAGCGTGCCTTCGAGGTCGAGATAGTTGGTCGGTTCGTCAAGCAGCAAAAGGTCGGGTTCGGCAAACAGCACCGAGGCGAGCGCCACGCGCATCCGCCAGCCGCCGGAAAAGGAGGAAGCCGGGCGAAGCTGCGCCTCATGGTCGAAACCGAGGCCGGCAAGGATACTGGAGGCGCGCGCTTCTGCTGAATGGGCATCGATGTCGACAAGCCGCATCTGAATTTCCGCGATACGGTGCGGATCGGTCGCGGTTTCCGCTTCGGCCAGCAATCTGCTGCGTTCCTTGTCGGCAGAAAGCACGATGGAAATCAGCGATTCCTCCGTTCCCGGTGCTTCCTGCGCCACCTGGCCGATACGCGCCTGTTTGGGGATCGTCACCGAACCGCTTTCCGCCGAAAAGTCGCCGGTAATCACCCGGAACAGAGTGGATTTGCCGGCCCCGTTGCGGCCGACAAGGCCCGCCTTCACACCGGCGGGAAGCGTCACGCTGGCGTGGTCCAGAAGCAGACGCCCGGCAATGCGAGCGGAAAGATCGGTAATCGTAATCATGGCGCCGTTTTGGCCGAACTGGCCGGCCAAGGCAAGAGCGCCCGCGCCACATCGCGCGAGATTACGCCATCAATCGCCGAGTTGTTCGAGATAGCTGCGGCGGCTGTGCTGCGCGACGTCGCGGGAGTAGCCGACGACGCAATTTCGTGTGCTGCTGCGCGCCGAAAGCAGCGCCAGTTCCGCATGGCCGTAAAATTCGGCCGGCGTCGTCGTGCCGTCCACGGCGGCCACGCCGATCGAAACCGTCAGATGCTCGCCATCCCCGCCGCTCGTGACGAAGCGTAAGTCCTCCACGCTCTGCCGCAGTCGCTCCGCAATGGCCTCGGCCGTGTTCTGCGGGACGCCGGCAAACAGAAAGGCGAACTCGTCACCGCCGATGCGGGCAACGAAATCGTCCTTCTTGATGGTCTTGCGGAACAGCGCGGCGAGGCGTCTCAGTGCCTTGTTGCCGGCGGCCGGGCCATATTTGCCGTTGATTTCACGGAAGTGATCGATATCCAGCAGCACCAGTGAGGTGGCGGAGGCAGCCTTGTCTTCCGCAAACAGGCCGCGAAGCTTTTCAAGAAAAGCGGCCCGGTTCGGCAGCGCTGTCAGCGCATCGCGCAGGGAGGCCGTCTGCAACTCGGCCCGATGCCTTTCGACGTCGCGGATTTTCACGAGGCCCATGGCGATGAAATGCCGAAGGCTTGTCTGCTCCTCGTGAATATCGCCGAGCAATTCCGCGACACGTTCCGGCACCGGCTGCTTGCCGCCCTGGTCACTGATGCCATGCATGAATGTCTCCGTTCGCTTCAGGCTCGCATCCAGTCGCGCGGAGATTTGTGTCAGCGTATCGAGCGCCTCGCTCGCCATCTGTTCGGCCTCGATCCTTGAAAAGCCAGGCAGATTGTGCCGCTGGCCAATCAGGTCGATTTCATGCTGTTGCGGTGCATTTCCGAGCGCAAGAACGTCCCGGCCCATCGAAGGGTTGTGTCCCGACAAGATCTCATAGATCAGCTCGTAGTTACGCGGCAAAGGCGCGATGTTCATCTTGGTGATGAACTGCGTGATCTTTGTAACGACAAGTGCGCTTCTTGTCTGCTCGCGTTTCTTATCGCCCGCCGATGACGTCACTGACTGCCTCAATACCACTTGATTATTATAAATGGCCGGTAATAACCGATTGTTGAATGGCACGAAGCCTACAAGCGACGGTTTAAAATTGACTGAATCCGAGAAGAACTTTCGATCTCGCGTCATGCATTTTTCACGCTTCGGCGCGGAAGCTTGAGCAAAACGTGTCTTGATCAATCGTATGACAAATCCTGATTTGATTTCGCGCTGCCGCGGTCCTTAATATCGGCGCATCCAGATTCATGAAAAGGGTTGCCCATGACCACGTCCAGAACGCTTTATTCCCTGTGCGGAAGCGATGCATCGCGCCCGTTCTCGCCCCACTGCTGGAAAACGGTGCTGTCGCTGGCGCACAAGGGGCTGGATTTCGAAGAGCGTCCTTTGCCCTTCACTGTCATTCCGACTGTCGAGGACGGGTTTTCCAAAACGGTGCCGATCCTTCGGGACGGTGATCAGCTGGTGAGCGACAGTTTCGAGATCGCCCTCTACCTCGATGAAGCCTATCCGGAACGGCCCTCGCTATTTGACGGAGAAGGCGGCAAGGCGATGGCCCGGTTCGTCGAAAGCTGGTCGCAGACGGTGCTGCACCCAGCCATCACCCGTATTGCGGTCCTCGATATCCACAATATGCTGGATGAGCCTGACCGTCATTATTTCCGGGATAGCCGCACCAAGGCGCTCGGCCGTCCGCTCGAAGATGTGGTGGCAAACCGCGAGGCGGAAATTGCCGCCTTTCCCGGTTTGCTGGCGCCGATCCGGCGGATGCTGAGCTTCCAGCCCTTCATCGGCGGCACGTCGCCGCTCTTTGCCGATTACATCGTCTTCGGGGCGCTGCAATGGGCGAGGATCACCACCGGCGCCGATCTGTTCGCCGAGAATGACCCTGTGAGGGACTGGTTCGAAGGCTGTCTCGACCTCTATGATGCGAGGGGTCGCAGTGTGACAGCGGCGTGAAATGTCTGGCGTCATCGCCGCAATCTCGTTGATCCCCCTTGTTTTCGGGCCTTTGGGCGGGTAAAGACCGCCCACTTTCTCTGAAGGAAAAGGAAACGGACACATGGCGATTGAACGCACATTTTCGATGATCAAGCCGGACGCAACCAAGCGTAACCTGACGGGCGCGATCACCAAGGTATTTGAAGACAACGGCCTGCGCGTCGTCGCCTCCAAGCGCGTCTGGATGAGCAAGCGCGAAGCCGAAGGCTTCTACGCCGTTCACAAGGAACGCCCCTTCTTCGGCGAACTCGTTGAAGGCATGACCTCCGGCCCGACCATCGTTCAGGTTCTGGAAGGCGAAAACGCCATCCTCAAGAACCGCGAAATCATGGGCGCCACCAACCCGGCCCAGGCCGCGGAAGGCACCATCCGCAAGACCTTCGCGCTCTCCATCGGCGAAAACTCCGTCCACGGCTCCGACGCGCCGGAAACCGCCGCACAGGAAATCGCCTACTGGTTCGCCGAAACCGAAATCGTCGGCTGATTCAAAATCTCAACAGCTTGAATCGCCCTCTCAGGCGATTGGGTGAAGCTGCTGAAAAGACTCAAGGAAACGGGGCCGAAAGGCTCCGTTTTTTTGAGAGGCGGGAAGGTCACGCCGCTCTCTACGACGCCGGGCACCCCTGAACCGGTCGCATATCCGTCGAACCGTCAGCCTTGAACACCTCCGGATTGGGCGTATAGAGCGGGCCAACCACCAGCGGCTTCGCCGGTAGAACCGACTGGTCCGTATCGGAGCGGATGGTGGTCTGGATCGTCTGGAGAATGTCACCTTCCGGTGCTTTGATGCGGATGGAGACCTTGTAGGGCCGATCCTGCTTCACACATTCGACCGGCGGGCTCTGAACGGTGATCCTGTCGTCTGTCGGAAAAATCTTATCGTTTATGATGAGGTCCGGACCGCCACGCGGGTTCTCGAAAGCCGCTTCAACCGTGCTGCCATCGCGGATGGGGGCGATGCGCTGCAGCGTTACCAGATAGGTGGCGACAGCCACGCGGTAGTTGAAGACGAACATGCGCCCGGAAAGCTTCGCCACCTCGCGAGGTTCGTCGCGTTGGCAACCCGTAAGGGATAGCAAGGCGACGATCGCCAGCAGGGGCAGGGCAATTTTCATGGCTGCGCCTCTTTCCTGCGATGATAATGCCGGCTGGCCTTCTGCCGGTTGCCGCACACCGCCATGTCACACCAGATCCGACTTCTGTTCCTGCTGCGGTCCAGAAACAGCCAGCCGCAATTGGCGCAGATGCGGAGCCTCTCCCTGACATCGCCGGAAAGCAGCGACAGGGAGGAATGGACGGTAGCGTTGGCAAGACTCTCCTGGGTCGGGAATACTCTCAGTGCCAAGGCGCCGGCGGAGAGAAACCGGGCCAGCTTACCGTCATCGGCCACGCCGGCGACAGACGACCGGAAATGATCGTCGATCGCTTCGCGCAACTCCAGAAAAAGCGGTCGCTCGGTCGCCCCTGGTGAGACGAGGGCGGGAAACCTGTCACGCTCCCCGCCAAGCCGCGTTGCCGCTTCGGCAAAGGCAGCGATCTGCTCCGGCTCAGCAAAGCGGTCTAGCCTCCTTGCCGGGTCGGCACGCAGGATGACGGTGTTGGCGACATCGAGCGCCAGTGCTCCCCCTGCAAAACGATGTTCCGTCCAACTGAATGTCATGACCATATTATAACTACCAAAACAGATTTTAACAGTTATAATCGCCTTTGGGGAGGACTGGCTTGGCTTATTTCCTGCAACAATTGCTGAATGCCGTGCCGATCGCATCCTTGTATGCGGTTCTGGCCTTCGGTTACGCCATTGCCTTCTCCGTCACGAAACGCGCCGACGTCACCTACGGCGCTATCTTTGCCTTCGCCGGGCAGACTTGCCTCTGTTTGCCGACTTCGGCTGGAACCGGTTGTGGCTGGTTCTGCCGGCAACCTTGGCGCTGGGGGCGGGGGCAGGTCTTTCGGGGGGCTTGTGGGCGGCGGGCTTCATTGGCCGGGCGGTCATGCGACCGCTGGCGAAGGCCTCTCCCAACACGGTAACTGTCGCCTCCGTCGGCGTGCTGATCGCGCTCACGGAAAGTGCTAGACTTGCCGCCGATACAAAACAGTTGTGGCTGCCGCCTTTTTTGTCGCAGCCCGTGCGTTTTTGGAGCGAGGGCGGCTTTGCCGTCACCCTGACACCGATTCAGATGCTGAATACGGCGGTCTTCTGCCTGCTCATTCTCGCAGGCTCGCTTTACCTCAACCGCTCCGCCTTTGGCAGACGATGGAGGGCGATATCGGACGATAGCTTTGCCGCATCGCTTCTCGGGGTGAATGCCGGCAGGGTTTTTCTGCTGTCCTACTGCGCGGCGGGCCTCGTTGCGGCCACAGCCGGTGTGCTCGCGACCTTTTATTACGGCACCATGGATTTCGGAGCGGGCCTCGTCTTCGGTCTTAAAGTCGTGCTGATTTCGGCAGCGGGCGGATATGCGAGCCCGCTCATCTGCGGCCTGGGGGCAGCCGCAGTCGGCTTTGCCGAGACATTCTGGGTCGGTTACGGGCCTGTCGCCTGGCGGGATGCGGCGGTTCTGGCCATGCTGGTCGGTTGGCTGATCGTCATGCGCAGCAGGGTCGAAGCGCCCTGAGGCTGGCCGTTATCGCCACCTGTCCTTGGCCGTATCGTCTGCAACCTTCGCGGCAACCCAGTCGCCCGCCATACCATCCTTGTGATGTTCCTTTTTCCAGAACGGGGCGGATGTTTTCAGATAGTCCATCACGAAATTCGCGCCATCGAAGGCGGCCTGTCGATGCGATGAGGCGGCAATGACGAGAACGATGTTTTCACCCGTTGCGATCTTGCCGTGGCGATGGATGGCGGTGAGGCCGAGAAGATCGAAACGCTCCATGGCAAGCGTTGCGATGCGGGTGATTTCCGCTTCCGCCATGCCCGGGTAATGTTCGAGTTCCAGCGCCGCGAGCGTGCCGCCATCGTCGCGGCAGAGCCCGGTGAAGGCGACGACCGCGCCGATGCTTCTGTCACGCTCGGTTATCAGGCGGGTTTCTGCCGCAGCGTCGAAATCATCTGTCTGGACGCGGACTGTCGGCTGCATTCCCTCATCCCCCTGTCATGGGCGGAAAAATGCCGATCTCGCGCGCGCCGACGATGCTTTCGTCGTGCTCGACATGTTCCTGATTGACCGCAACGCGGATCACGTTCGGAAACTCGAAGGCGGTCTCATAATTTTCGCCGCGCGACGCAAGCCAGGCGATCAGCTCTCCAGCGGTGGTGACGGAAGAGGGAATGTCCAGCTCCTCTTCATCGGTGCCAATCTTCTCGCGAACCCAGGCGAAATAAACGATCCGTGTCATTAGTCTTCGTCCACGATGTGTTTCAGGCCGGCCTTGAAGTAATCATAGCCGGTATACATGGTAAGGGCCGCGGCGAGCCAGAGCAGCGTGATGCCCATTTCCGTAGTATAAGGCAGCACCTTGTCGCCGGCGGGGCCTGCGAGCAGAAAGGCGATGGCGACCATCTGAATAGTCGTCTTCCACTTGGCGATACGGGTGACGGGGACGCTGACCTTCAGCGCCGCCAGATATTCGCGCAGGCCAGAGACGAGAATTTCACGGCAAAGAATGGTAATCGCAGCCCACAACGACCAGCCGGCAATCGTGCCATCCGCCGCCATCAGAAGCAGCACGGAAGCGACCAGCAGCTTGTCGGCGATCGGGTCCAGCATGCGGCCGATATTCGACGTCTGGTTCCAGATACGCGCCAGATAGCCATCGAGAAAATCGGTAAGCGAGGCGATGATGAACAGCCACAGCGCCGTCCAGCGGGCAAAATCCGAGCTCTCCAGTTTTCCTTCGACATAAAAGCAAAGGACGATGACCGGAACGGCGAGAATCCGGCCGTAGGTCAGGAGGTTGGGAATGCTGTATGCGCGCGAAGCCATGGGGAAACCTGTCAGTCTGAGATCAGCTGCCTTGATGCCGCCGCTAGGGCATAGCGTCAACACGTGTTTATGTTTTTTTAGCAGGTCTGCCCCGCCGTTCTGCGTCAATCGCTGCCGCTCTCGTGGAAGTGATTGTAGATTTGCCGCGCCACCGTCTCGGAAATGCCGGTGACAGCCATCAGGTCGTTAAGGCCGGCGCGGGATACCGCTTTTGCCGTGCCAAAATGCTGCAGCAGGGAGCGCTTCCGTCCCGGACCGATTCCCGAAATCTCATCCAGCGGGTTGCGCACCATTTCCTTCTTGCGCCGCGCCCGGTGCGAGCCGATGGCGAAGCGATGCGCCTCGTCACGCATACGCTGGATGAAATAAAGCACGGGGTCACGCGGTGGCAGCGAGAAATCGGCGCGCCCATCCGCAAAGAACCGCTCTCGGCCCGCCTCTCGGTCCACGCCCTTTGCGACGCCGATTGCAGTCACGCAGTCACGAATGCCGAGTTCGTCGAGAATGGCGCGCACCGCGGTCATCTGGCCTTGACCACCGTCGATGAGGATCACGTCCGGCCAGGCCGGGAAGGGCATGTCGGCTGCTTCCTCTGGCGTCGGTACGCGTTCGCGATCAGGCTTGCCTTCTTCTTTCAGCAGGCGAGAGAAGCGACGGGTCATCACCTCGCGCATCATGCCGAAGTCGTCGCCCGGCGTGATGTCGGTCGATTTGATGTTGAACTTGCGGTACTGGTTCTTCACGAAACCTTCCGGCCCCGCCACCACCATGCCGCCCACGGCATTGGTGCCCATAATGTGGGAGTTATCGTAAATCTCGATGCGGCGCGGCACATAGGGAAGGTTGAACGTCTCCGCCATGCCTTTCAGCAGCCGCGCCTGAGACGAGGTTTCCGCCAGCTTGCGGCCATGCGCCTCGCGGGCATTGGCCAGAACATGGTCGGTAATGTCCTTTTTCTCGCCGCGCTGGGGCACATTGATCGTCACCTTGTGCCCGGCCTTTTCGCCGAGGGCAGCCGCCAGGAGTTCCTGTTCTTCGACCGCCTCCGACAGCAGGATCTGCTTCGGCACCGGTTTGTCATCGTAGAACTGCGCCAGAAACGCGTTGAGGATTTCCGAGCCGGGCAGGGAGGGATCGGCCTTCGGAAAATAGGCGCGGTTGCCCCAGTTCTGGCCGGTGCGGAAAAAGAACACCTGAATGCAGGAGATACCGCCTTCGTGATGAATGGCGAAGACATCCGCTTCTTCGATACCAGCGGGATTGATGCCCTGATGGCTCTGGACATGCGAAAGGGCAGCCAGGCGGTCGCGATAGATGGCGGCGCGCTCGAAATCGAGGTCTTCGGAGGCCTCATTCATCTGCCGCGCAATCGCGGTCTTGACGCTCTGACTCTTGCCGGACAGGAAATCCTTGGCTTCCTTCACGAGTTCTGCGTAGCCCTCGTCGCTGATCTCATGCGTGCAGGGCCCGGAACAGCGCTTGATCTGGTAGAGAAGACAGGGGCGCGTGCGGGTCTCGAACACGCTATCCGTACAGGTTCGGATCAGGAAGGCGCGCTGCAGCGAATTGATCGTGCGGCCGACAGCACCGGCCGATGCGAAGGGGCCGAAATAGTCGCCCTTGCGCGCGCGCGCGCCGCGATGCTTGAAGATGGCCGGCGCGCGATTATCCGCGGTGATGAGGATATAGGGAAAGGATTTGTCGTCACGCAAAAGCACGTTAAAGCGCGGCCGCAAGCGCTTGATCAGATTCGCTTCCAAGAGAAGCGCTTCGGTTTCCGTGCGGGTGGTGACGAATTCCATGTGCGTGGTGAGACGCACCATCTGGGCGATGCGGTTGGAGTGCACGCGGCCCTGCGCATAATTGCCGACGCGCTTCTTCAGCGAACGGGCCTTGCCGACGTAAAGAACGTCGCCCGCATCGTTGAACATGCGATAGACGCCCGGCGAATTCGGCAGATGTTTGACGAACTCGGCGATGAGGTCCATGCCCTTCAGGCCGGACTCGTTCTTCCAGCCCGCATTCCAGTCCATGCCCACGACGTCGCGCGAAGCATCCGTCGCGTCAGTCGCGAGAAGGCCTGCATCGTCATCGTCGTCGTCGGTGTCATCGAAGAGAATACCGCCATCAGGCAGCTTCTTTCCGTTCATTCATTTATCTCCGCCACGTCAGGGGTTTCCCAGCCAAGGTGCTGGCCGCCGTCGAGCGCGATCATTTGTCCGGTGACCGACGGCGTGTCGTAAAGAAAGCGAATCGTCCGGCCGAACTCATCCGGCGCAGGACCACGCTTTAATATAAGGCCGTCGATCTGCGCCTGAAAGTCCTCGGGCGCCTGTCTTTCGTTTTTGAAGGTCGGTCCGGGGCCGATGGCGTTGACCCGCACCCGCGGCGCGAAGCTCTGCGCCATGGTCTGCGTCGCGGTCCAGAGAGCCGATTTCGAAAGCGTATAGGAATAGAATCGCGGGTTGAGCGCAAGCACGCGCTGGTCGATGATATTGACGATCAGCCCGGATTTGTCAGAGGGCAGCTGTTCGACAAAGGCGGCGGCGATGAGGGAAGGGGCCCGCACATGCACCGCAAAATGTGCATCGAAAATTTCGGGTTCGGGTGTTTCCGCCGAATCCTTCAGAAAAACCGAGGCATTGTTGACGACGACTCCAATCGGCCCGAGCGCTGAAGCGGCTTTTTCGACAAGCGCCATTGTTGACGCAGATTGTGTCAGGTCTGCCTGAACGGCTGCGGCCCTGCCACCTTTCTGCCTTATTTCGTTAGCGAATTCCTCCGCTTGTGCCATGGACCGGTTGGCATGCACTGCAATCGCGAAGCCATGTGCGGCAAGATCGCTTGCGATTGCACGGCCGAGCCGGCGGGCGGCTCCTGTTATCAAGACTGTCTTTTGTATATTCTCTCTCACGGCCAACCTGCATTTGCTCATATAACCCCTATGTGCGGGATATAGAGCCAAATCGCAAGCTGTTGCGCAGCCTCAAAAGAATTGGGTGATTTTCTATTTGAAATCTAATTTTGGTTTAATTTGAATATAACCAAGTTTAAAGGCGATATATTGTTGATTAGGCTTCTGTTAGGGTTAATAAAACCCTTGTGACATTTAGGCAACGTCTAATTCTAGTCACGTCTCTGCCCCAAACAATTCACATTTTGGCTCTTTGATCTCCGCATTCTCCCATCAAATTCTGTCTCCAGAGGGGCGATTAACCCGACGAATTATGCCGCGTCTGAAAACAATGTTTTGAGTGCAGAGCGGCCCTGAAAGGAGAATAACATGCGCATTTTCGTAGCAACCCTTATGGCCTCGACCATTGCAGCCGCCGGCTTTTCGGCTGCTCACGCCGCTGACGCCGTAAATGAAGTGCCGCAGGCACCGGTTTCCTACGACCAGCCTGCACCGGTCAAGGACTGGTCCGGCGCCTACCTCGGTGGTACCGTCAACTATGACTGGGGCCGTTTCAGCTCCAGCGACAACGGTCGCGATGCCAAGGGCTTCGGCGGCGGTCTGTACGGCGGTTACAACATGCAGAACGGCCAGATCGTTTACGGTGGTGAAGCAGACATCAATCTCGGCGACGAAAAGGGCTCTGCCGGTACGGTTGCTGGCCGCGCCGTCGAAGGCAAGCAGGGCGTCAACGGCTCGGTACGTGCCCGCGTCGGTTACGACATGAACCCGTTCCTGCTCTACGGCACGGCTGGTCTCGCAGTCTCCGACAACAAGGTGCGTGACGCGACCTCGAAGGACAGCGCCACCGCTCTCGGTTATACCGTTGGTGCGGGTGTAGAAGCCATGGTGACCGACAACATCACCGCTCGTCTGGAATATCGTTACAGCGACTACCAGAAGAAGGACTACAGCCTCGACTCCGGCGCGTTCTCGCGTGGTTACGACGATCATTCCGTCAAGGCCGGTATCGGCGTCAAGTTCTGATCCATTTCGGATCGATGAAAGAAAAGCCGGGGTCATGCCCCGGCTTTTTTGTGTCTGTGACTTGCCTCGGTGATCTGCATGGTACGCCCGGCCAAAAACCGGGCGTCCGGCGCGCTCCGATCAGGCAGCGGCCTTCATTTCCGCATAGGCGTCAAAGCGCTTGCCGAAGATTTCCGGCCATGCCGCCAGCGCATCGCGTCCCTCGGCCCACTCGCCGGCAAAACGCAGGTCGAGATAACCTATCATCGCTGCGAGGGCGAAATGGCCGCCATGCAGTTTCTTGCCGGTTTTCGGCAGGTTGGCGTTCAGATGATCCAGCCCACGGACGACCTTGCTCCACTGCTTGTCGATCCACGGCTGGTGGATTTTGTCTTCCGGCCGAAAACGGCGCTCATAGACGATGGCGAGCAGGCAATCCATGATGCCGTCGCACAGCGCCTCCAAAATCTCGGCTTCGGTGCGCTTCTCGTTCTTCTTGGGGTAAAGCTTGCCGCCGGAAAGACGGTCGAGATAATGCATGATCGCGACACTGTCATAGACCGAACCTCCATTGTCCAGCAGCAGAACCGGGATTTTGCCGAGCGGATTATTGTCCATCAGCGTGGCCGGCTCGGCATTGGTGTCGACGCGGACCGAAGTGATGTCGATGTCGAGATGGCGGGCGGCCATGCGCACTTTGGCGGAGTAGGGGGAGGCTGGCGAATAAAGCAGTTCCATGGTCGGGTCCTGTGGTTGATATGTGCTCATCAGCGGATGGGGATGATTTCGGTGGTGTTGGCGCGGCATCCCTTGCGGTCAAGCTCCGGGCAATCGCGGAATGTCAAATCCTTGTTGAGGCAGATGCGCACCTCCTCCAGCCGCCCGCCGCCGCAGCTGATAGAGATGCCGCGCTTCGACAGGCCGGGATTGGCGTCCGTGAAGGCGGTTTCGATCGCATCGGCGGAGAGCGTGGCGGCCTCGGCACCGGAGGCGATTCTTTGCGGTAACCGGACGGCGTCGAAGGCCGCTCGCGTTGCCGAGAAATAATCTCGCTGCGACAGGCCCGAGCAGGAGCCATGCTTGCGCCATTGATGGCCGATCAGACCCATGGACGGCATGATATCGAACAGGGTGCGGCCGAGCGCGTCCGGAACCCGGTCCGGTTCGCTGCTTCGGCAGAATTCGGGGTAGCCGTCATCGTTCTGCGGCCAGAGCCCGTGCACGACGAATCCATAACGTCTGTCGCCACCGCACTGCTGCCGATTGCCCGCTCCTTCTGGACTGGCGCAGAATGCAGGAGACCAAGACAACGACAGCACATAAAAATCAAAACCCGTTCCCTGCGGAGCTGGCTTCCTGTCCGGATTTTGCTGGTTTCTATTCTGTTGCGGACCACCTGCGGGCGGCGGATGAGCCGTCGTTTGCCGGTCGGTCGCGGGTCCCTTTGAGGCGGGTTTTTCCTGCGCGAGCCATAGCGCTGCAAGCGACAGAAGACCCAGGGCGATGAAACCCGCGTAACGTTTCATTCCGTGCATGTTCCCCGGAAAATGGACCAGCTTCCATCGCCCTTGGGCGACGCTCCGGTGTTACATAAATTTGTGAACGAGGCAAACGGGCAAAAAGGTTGAAAGCTTCGCCGCATAACGAATAGAGTCGAGCGAATCTTCCGCTGAAGACGGAGGAGGGGATAAGGCCAGGCTGGAGGAAATAGGCGGCATGACCGCATGAAATTCAAAAAATACATCTGGCCCATTGTTGGTTTCGCGACGATCGGTTTTTCCGCCTGGTTGCTTTTCCACGAGCTGCGTGGCCTGTCGCTGGATGATCTCTGGGACAGCCTGAAAGCCATTCGCATCCGGGATTGGTTTTGCTCGGGCCTTGCAACCCTGCTGGCCTATGCAGCACTTGCCGGTTACGACCGGATCGCGCTGCAGCATCTCGGCCGCAAGGTGAACTGGTTGTTCATTACGCTCACCTCCTTCACCACCTACGCGCTGTCCCACAATGTCGGCGCGTCGGTCTTTTCAGGCGCTGTGGTGCGGTACCGCGCTTATACGTCCAAGGGGCTGAGTGTCGCGGAAGTGGGCGTCCTTGTCGGCCTCTGCTCCTTCACCTTCCTCATCGGCACGATCATGCTGATAGGCCTTGTGCTCCTGTATGAGCCCGACATCACCGAACGCTTCACCGGCATTCTTCCCGTCGAAGCCTCCACGACAACCGGTGTGCTGCTGCTTCTCATCGTCGGCCTTTATGTCCTCGGAAGCCTGCTTCGGCTGAAGCCGCTGAAAATCGGCTCCTTCGTGCTGCCATACCCCGCGCCGACGCTTGTTGCGCAGCAACTGGTCATCGGCCCCATTGAGCTGATCGGCGCGGCGGGCATCATCTATTTCGCCCTGCCGGAGGCAGGAAATCCCGGTTATATGGTCATTCTCGGCATATTTCTGGTGTCGTTCTCGGCGGCGCTCATCTCGCACGCGCCGGGCGGCCTGGGGGTGCTGGAACTGGTCTTCGTCACCGGTCTGCCGGATATGAATCCGGCGGATGTCATCGCCGCACTTCTGGTCTTCCGGCTGTTCTACCTCATCATTCCCTTCATCATGGCCCTGTTCGTGATCCTGTTCTTCGAACGGTCACAGCTTGCGCAGGCGCAGAGGCGGGAAGGGCTGAGATAGATTCTCAATCCTCTGCCGGCTTTTCCTCGCCGCGTAGCCAGAACGCGCGCTGCGAGGCGAACCTGTCCTGCGCCAGCGCCGTCTTCAGGTAGGGCAGCAGCACATGCAGCTCTTCCTTCAGCGTATAGGGCGGGTTGACGATGATGAGGCCGGAGCCGCTCAGGCCGTCCAGCCTGTCGCTTCTGACGGAGAGTTCCGCGCACAGCATCTTCGGAATCTCGAAGGATTGCAGCCGCTCGTGGAAATCCTTGATCGGCGCGCCTTTCTTCAGCGGATACCACAGGCAATAGGTGCCGGTGGAAAAGCGGCGATAGGCCCTGTTCAAACCATCTGCCAGCCGCTGATATTCGTTCTCCAACTCAAACGGCGGATCAACGAGAACGAGGCCGCGCTTTTCCTTGGGCGGCAGATGCGCGCCGAGCGACAGCCAGCCATCCAGTTCGGTGACGCGCACCTGATAATCGCCCTCGAACAGCCGTGCCAGGGCGCGGCTGTCATCCGGGTGCAGTTCCATGGCCGAAAGCCGGTCCTGCGGGCGAAACAGCATGCGTGCGAGTTTCGGCGAGCCGGGATAGAATTTTACGCCGCCTTCGGGATTGAGTTCCTTCACCGCGGCAAGATATGGCTCCAGCAATTCGGCGATGGGCGCGGGCAGATCACCCTCCATCAGCTTGCCGATGCCGGTCTGCCATTCGCCCGTCTTCTGCGCCTCTTCTGAGGTGAGGTCATAGAGGCCAATGCCAGCATGGGTATCCAGCACCCGAAACGCTTTGTCCTTGTTCTGGAGATAACGCACGAGGCGAGCGAGAACGGCATGTTTGAGGACATCCGCGAAATTGCCGGCGTGATAGATGTGGCGGTAGTTCATGGATATGTCTCGCTTGCCGTTTCCCCGGGCGAATGGCCAGGATGAATATTCTTGATGGACGTCACTTCGGCCTTTTTGCCGCATCCTTGATGCAATATACAAAAGACATGAACGTTGCGACCCCGATTTCCGCTGAAAAAGCCGCCCTCAAGACCGAAGTCCGCATCGGACACACGGTCTGCCCGCATGACTGTCCGAGCGCCTGCGCGCTGGAGGTCGATATCAATGCCGATGGCCGCATCGGCCGTGTACGTGGCGCCAATGCCAACACCTACACCGCCGGCGTCATCTGCGCCAAGGTGGCGCGGTATTCTGAGCGCATCTACCATCCCGGCCGTTTGCTAACGCCGAAGCGCCGCAAGGGCGCAAAGGGCGCCGGCGACTGGCAGGAAATTTCCTGGGAAGCGGCGCTGGACGAGGTGGCCGACGCTTTCGTCAAGGCAGAAGCCCGGCACGGTGCGGAGGCCATCTGGCCCTATTTTTACGCCGGCACGATGGGGCAGGTGCAGCGCGATTCCATCGAGCGCCTGCGCCACGCCAAGAAATATTCCGGGTTTTTCGGCTCGATCTGCACCAACATGGCCTGGACCGGTTATGTGATGGGCACCGGCGCCCTGCGCGGCCCCGATCCGCGCGAGATCGCCAAGGCCGATGTCGTCGTTATCTGGGGCACCAATGCCGTAGCGACCCAGGTCAATGTCATGACCCATGCGGTCAAGGCCCGCAAGGAACGCGGCGCGAAGATCGTCGTAATCGATATCTACGACAATCCAACCATGAAACAGGCGGATATGCGCCTCGTCGTCCGCCCCGGCACGGATGCCGCACTGGCCTGCGCCGTCATGCACATCGCCTTCCGCGACGGTTATGCCGACCGCGATTACATGGCGCGCTTCGCCGACGACCCGGCGGGGCTTGAAGCACATCTGAAGTCGAAGACGCCGCAATGGGCATCCGAGATCACCGGTCTTTCCGTTGATGAGATCGAGGCTTTCGCGCGGCTTGTCGGCACGACGAAGAAGACCTTCTTCCGGCTTGGATATGGTTTCGCACGTCAACGCAACGGGGCGGTCGCCATGCACGCGGCGCTTTCGATCGCCACTGTCCTGGGCTCCTGGCAATATGAGGGCGGCGGCGCATTCCACAACAATGGTGATATCTTCCGGCTCAACAAGGCGGAGCTGATGGGAACAGCCTATGCCGACCCTGAGGTGCGCCAGCTCGACCAGTCGCAGATCGGCCGCGTGCTGACGGGGGACGCCGATGCGCTGCGCCACGGCGGCCCGGTAACGGCGCTTCTCATCCAGAATACCAATCCCGTCAATGTCGCGCCCGAACAGCGGCTGGTGAAGCAGGGTTTCCTGCGCGATGATCTTTTCGTCGCGGTGCATGAGCAGTTCATGACGGAAACGGCCGAGCTTGCCGATATCGTGATGCCGGCCACCATGTTCCTCGAACATGACGACCTCTACCGCGCCGGCGGCCAGAACCACATTCTGCTGGGGCCCAAGCTGGTGGAGCCGCCAGAAACGGTGCGAACAAATCTCTTCGTCATCGAGGAGCTGGCCAAGCGTCTTGGTGTCGATCATATGCCCGGTTTCGGCCTCTCCGCCCGCGAGCATGTCGACCGAATGCTTAAAGCCAGCGGCTGGGGCGACTTCGACACGCTGGCCGAAGAGAAATGGATCGATGCGCAGCCGCCCTTCGAGGTGGCGCATTATCTCGAGGGTTTCGGTTACAGCGATGGCAAATTCCGTTTCAGTCCGGATTGGGCAACCGGGCCTTCTCCCAACAAGCCACCGAAGAACATCGGCGTGATGGGGCCGGTGTCGGCGTTTCCGAAATTTCCGGATCAGGTCGACGTCATCGAGGTTGCGGATGCGGACCATCCCTTCCGGCTGGCGACATCGCCGGCGCGCAATTTCCTGAATTCCACCTTCGCGGAAACCAAAACCTCCGTGCAGAAGGAAGGCCGACCGGAATTGATGATTTGTCCTGAAGATGCGGCCATCAACTGCATTTCTGATGGCGATATTGTCAGCATCGGCAACGGGCGCGGAGAGGTCCGGCTTCATGCGAAAATCGTGGAGGGTGCAAGACCGGGTGTGCTGATCGCCGAAGGGCTGTGGCCGAACAGGGCGCATCTGGACGGCGAGGGCATCAATGTGCTGACCGGTGCCGACGCCGTCGCCCCCTATGGCGGCGCGGCTTTTCACGACAACAAGGTGTGGCTGCGCAAGAGCTGACGGAAGATTTTGAATGACGAAGTTCGATAAGGTTAAAATTGAAATTCTGAAAGACGAAACGCTTTCAAAGAACTGGTATCACCTGCGCAACATCACCTATAATTACACCAATTCGCGTGGTGAAACGAAAGTCATCAGGCGCGAAGCCTATGACCGTGGCAACGGTGCGACGATTCTGCTTTTTGATCCTAGACGCCAGACGGTTGTCCTGGTGCGGCAGTTTCGGATGCCGGCCCATGTGAACGGTCATGACGGCTGGCTCCTTGAGGCGCCGGCTGGCCTGCTGGACGGCGATAACCCGGCCGAGGCCATCCGCCGCGAGGTGACAGAGGAAACGGGCTATGTCGTGAGGGACGTGCGGTTCCTGTTCAAGTCGTTCATGTCTCCCGGCTCCGTGACCGAGATCATTCATTTCTTCGCCGCGATTGTCGAATCCTCGGATCGTGTCGAAGAGGGTGGCGGTGCGGCCCATGAGGACGAGGATATCGAGGTCGTGGAAATTCCGCTGGACGACGCCATGAAGATGGTCGAGACAGGCGAAATCTGCGACGGCAAGACGATCATGCTGCTGCAATGGGCGGCGTTGAACCGTGCCTCCCTGACAGCCTGAGATTTCATCATCTTTCGGAGACTCCCATGAACGTGTCGCTTTTAAAGTCGCCCGCTGCCGAGACTGACCGAATCCGGCTGGTGGAAAAGGAAACCGTCTGGAAAGGCTTCGTGCATCTGCAGAAGCTCGTTTTCGACCAGCGCATGCCTGACGGCAAGACAATCCGTATCATGAGGGAGGTCCATGATCACGGCATCGCCGCCGCCATTCTCCTTTATGACCAGAAACGCGACAGCGTGGTCATGGTGCGCCAGTTTCGCCCCGCCGCCTTCGTCAACGGCGACCCGAACTTCATGATCGAAGTTCCGGCAGGGCTTCTCGATGGCGACGATGCCGCCGATGCAATCCGCCGCGAGGCAATGGAAGAATCCGGTTACGCCGTCGAAAAGGTTGAATACCTCTTCGACATGTATGCCAGCCCCGGCACGCTGACGGAAAAGGTCAGCCTCTTCGTCGCCCGCATCGATCTCGACATGCAAGCCGGCAGCGGCGGCGGGCTGGAGGATGAAGGCGAGGATATCGAGGTTCTGACCTACGGTCTCGACGAAGCCTTCGGAATGATCGCTTCAGGGGAGATCACGGATTCCAAGACGATCATTCTGCTGCAATGGGCGATGTTGAACCGTCCGGCTTTGAGCAAGCTTTAGACGAAGACCATGTTCTCCAGCTTCGCTGCCGCCGCGAGCGTCTTGTCAAGAGTTGCGAGAGGCGCGTTATGCGTGATCGCAAGCGGGGTGCGGAAGTAAACTTGGTCAAGACGTTGGCCAAGCAGGAAGAAACTCATACTGACTTCATGCAGCTCTCTCTCTCTCTCTTGTCAGAACCGTCCCTTCACGCCAGCGCTGACAAAAAGCGACTGCATGTCGCCGCCGCCCGCATTGTCGTAAACCGTACTGCTGCCGCCTCCGAAGGATGTCGCGGTTTTGTCACCCCGACCGAAGCTCGTATATTCGTAAGCGCCGTCCAGATAGATGGAGGCATTTTCTGTCAGGTCATAGGCGATACCTGCCTTTGCTCCGAACATGCCGCCAATATCGAATTTATCGGCGAAGCGGATGGACCGCATCCAATGGTCGTCGGTTGCCTTGGCATACACCATCGCGCCGCCTTCCACTCCGGCGTTTAGCGACCAGTTGCCAAATTTGCGTCCGCCGGTCAGGTTGCCGTAAAATACCGGGATTTGCTGCCGGTAGGTAATCGCCTTTTCACCGTTGCCAAAATCCCCGACGTAATTTCGAAAGCCGCGCCAGCTATAAATGTAACTACCGCCGTAGGACGACCATTGTACGTCAGTGTAACGAAAACCTATGCCCGCGCTGAGATGTTGCAGCGGGTCTTCCAGGAGAGTGCGGTTGAGTTCGATACTGCCGGTCAGGTAATGATCAAGCCGCGTGTCACCATGCTGCGAACGGTCGCTCCACCCTTCCTTGGATGTGTCTCTGTAATAGGGATAAAGCCAGTCATAGTCGGTCATGTAGCCGTCACCGGAAAAGCCGATGCGCCCTTCGGTCTTGACCCGCCAATCGGGCGCAAGCTCCAGACCGAGCGATCCGCGCAGGGCCATGGCATTCGTTGTTTTCCAATCGAGTTGACTGTTTTTATGACTGCCGTTGTAAAAGGTTTCCGTTGCCTTGATGTTGAGAACGCCTGCATCCAGTGACGCAGTAACATTGCCCGGTTCCGCCAGTGCTGGAGCAACTATGCTGACGGCCAAAGCGACCGAGAGCGGCAGTGAAAATCTTGAAAATGGCATAATCGCTCCTGAATGACCGGAGGGCCTGAAATGGAGGCCGTTGACGCCATTAAAGATGATTATGGTAAATGATCAGTTTATACTGAAAAAATTCGAAGTTTTATATTTAGAAAAACCGAAATTACGAAAAGGATATCAGGCGGTTATTTGCGGCTTTGATGCCGTTACCCGAATAAATAGTCTTGGCGCCATCCATCCGCACCTTGCCCTCGGCAAGCAACTTCAAAGTCAGCGGATAAAGCTGGTGCTCCACGGTCAGGATGCGGGCGGCGAGCGTTTCGGCCGTGTCATCGGAAAGCACCGGCACCGCGCCTTGCGCGATGGTTGGGCCTTCATCCATGCCTTCGGTGACGAAATGCACCGTGCAGCCGGAAATCTTCATGCCGCTGTCGATGGCGCGCTGATGGGTGTGGAGGCCGGGAAAAAGCGGCAGCAGGGAAGGGTGGATATTGATGATGCGGCCCTCATAGGGGGCAATGAAATCCCCTGAGATCAGCCGCATGTAACCCGCGAGACAGATGATATCAGGCGCAATCTCACCAAGAGCGGCCAGAATCGCGCCTTCATGTTCGGCCTTGCTGCCATAGGTTTTGCGTTCGAAGACCAGCGTCGGGATACCCAGATCCCGCGCCTTCTCAAGGCCGCCCGCAGACGCCTTGTCCGAGATCACGCAGGCGATTTCAGCCGGAAAATCCTTCGCCTGACAGGCCTTGGCCAGCGACACCATGTTGGAGCCGCTGCCGGAAATGAAAACGACGACACGTTTACGGCCGGACGACAAGGCGGCGCTCATCATAGGCCAAGAGTGCCCTTGTAGATCGTGCCATGCGCGCCTTCTTCGCGGGCGACCATGCGGCCGAGCGGGAAGACGGTCTCGCCTTCGGCGGTGAGCGCGTTTGTAACCTTTTCCGCATTTTCAGCAGAAACCACGACGATCATGCCGACGCCGCAGTTGAAGGTGCGCAGCATTTCATTGGCTTCGACACCGCCGGTTTTCGCAAGCCAGGAGAAGACGGCCGGAACCTTGATTGCGCCAAGATCGATCTCGGCAGCGAGATGCTTCGGCAGAACGCGCGGAATATTCTCCGGGAAACCGCCGCCGGTAATATGCGCCAGCGCCTTCAGCGCGCCGGTCTCGCGGATCGCCTTCAAAAGCGGCTTTACATAGATGCGGGTCGGTGTGAGCAGGGCTTCGCCCAGCTTCTTGCCATCGGCGAAGGGGGCGGGGGCGTCCCAGTCGAGCCCGGAGATCGATACGATCTTGCGCACCAGCGAGAAGCCGTTGGAGTGGACGCCGGAAGAGGAGAGGCCGAGAATGACATCGCCCTCGGAAATATCGCCGGCTGGCAGCAGCTGACCACGTTCGGCCGCACCCACGGCAAACCCGGCAAGATCGTAATCGCCATCCGAATACATGCCCGGCATCTCAGCGGTTTCACCGCCGATCAGCGCACAACCGGATTCGCGGCAGCCCGCGGCAATCCCGGAAACGATGGCGGCGCCCTGATCGGGGTCGAGCTTGCCGGTCGCGAAATAATCGAGGAAGAACAGCGGCTCGGCACCCTGCACCACGAGATCGTTGACGCACATGGCGACGAGATCGATGCCGACGGTATCGTGATAGTTGGCGTCGATGGCGATCTTCAGCTTGGTGCCCACGCCGTCATTCGCGGCCACCAGAACCGGGTCGGTGAAGCCTGCGGCTTTCAGGTCGAACAGGCCGCCGAAGCCGCCGATTTCGCCGTCTGCACCGGGACGTCGCGTGGAGCGCACCGCCGGTTTGATCTTTTCGACCATCAGGTTGCCGGCGTCGATATCCACACCCGCATCACTATAGGTAAGACCGTTCTTGCCCGACTGGCTCATGGCTCTCGTCTCCGCTGGTTCCTTTGGCGTCGCCATTCGCACGGGACGGGGCCTGATGCAAGGGTTTGAGTGCCAAAAGCTCCTGATTTTAACGGCTTTAGCGTTCGAATACCCCGGCGTTCAACAGCATTTGTCGCGGTGAGGCAAAGACGGGACCAGACATGCGGCATCGACAGCCCCTGCGGCGCGGTCCACACCTTTGCCGCCGCAGTCTTGACCATATGCCCACGCCCATCCTATCTCCATGATGCTGGATGACGATGCGGCGACAGAAGGATGAATGAATGCAACCCCATGTGAGCGGTACCAATCTTCGCCGACAGGTGTTTTTCTGGATCGGCGTGCTTGTCGTCTTTATCCTTTTTCTCATGGTCTTCAGCTCCATCCTTCTGCCTTTTGTGGCGGGCATGGCGCTTGCTTATTTTCTTGATCCGGTTGCCGACTGGCTGGAGCGGCGCGGCCTCAGCAGATTGATGGCGACCGTTGTTATCCTCGTCTCCTTCGTGCTTTTGTTTGCCCTGTCGCTCATCATCATCATTCCGCTGATTGCCGCCCAGGCGTCGGAATTCATCACGCGCATTCCGCAATATATTTCTTCGCTCCAGCAACTGATCGCCGGTGCCGACACCAATCTTCTGCCGGATTGGGTGAGCAGCCAGATCGACGCGGTAAAGGAGAATTTCTCAAAGCTGCTGACCGAAGGCGCGGGCTTCATCGGCACGCTTCTGACCCAGATCTGGAATTCCGGCAAATCGCTTGTCGATGTGGTGTCCCTGCTGGTCGTGACACCCGTTGTCGCCTTTTATCTGCTGCTCGACTGGGACCGCATGATCGACAAGGTCGACAGCTGGATCCCGCGTGATTATGTGCACACCGTACGCCAGATCGCCCGCGACATGGACAAGACCATTGCCGGCTTCGTGCGGGGGCAGGGGTCGCTCTGCCTGATCCTTGGCGTCTATTACGCGGTTGGCCTGTCGCTGGTGGGCCTGAATTTTGGCCTGCTGATCGGCCTTTTCTCCGGCCTCATCAGCTTCATTCCCTATATCGGCTCCATGGTCGGCCTCATTCTGGCCGTTGGCGTCGCGCTGGTGCAGTTCTGGCCGGATTATATCTACGTCATCCTGACACTCGCCGTGTTCTTTTCCGGCCAGTTCATCGAGGGCAACATCCTTCAGCCGAAGCTGGTCGGCAGCAGCGTGGGCCTGCATCCGGTCTGGCTCATGTTTGCCCTCTTCGCCTTTGGTGCGCTCTTCGGTTTTGTCGGGCTTCTGGTCGCCGTGCCGGCCGCGGCAGCAGTTGGTGTGCTTGTTCGCTTCGCTCTGTCGCGGTATCTTGAGAGCGACCTTTACCACGGGCACGCCGCCAATCTTCCATGGGACGCAAATCCGGCGCTGGAAGAGGCGGAGAAACCCTCCGGCAAAGCTGACTCTCAGAGCTGACGATGACTGACCCGATCAAAACCGACAACGCCCGGTCGAAGGCCGAGCAGCTGCCGCTCGCATTCTCGCACCAATCCGCTTCCGGCCGGGATGATCTCCTGGTCTCGGCTTCGCTGGAGGCTGCCGTCAGCCTTGTCGATGAATGGCCCAACTGGCCGTCACCGGTGGTGGTGCTGGCCGGGCCCCCGGGCTCGGGAAAATCGCATCTCGCCAATATCTGGAAAAACATCAGCGAGGCCCGCGACATCCATCCGACAGCCGGAGGCGATGCGGCGCGTACGGCCGAAACCGGGCCGGTTCTATTCGAGGATGCCGACCGGCGCGGTTTTGACGACACCGAACTGTTTCATGTCATCAACAGCGTGCGCCAGAACGGAACGACGCTTCTGATGACCAGCCGGCAATGGCCCTCCGCGTGGCCGGTGACGCTGCCGGACCTTCGCTCGCGCCTGAAGGCCGTCACGATTGTGGAGACCGGAGAGCCGGACGAGGGGCTTCTGGCGCAGGTGCTGGTAAAACTCTTCGCCGACCGGCAGCTTTACATGGATGACAAACTCATAGGCTACATCGTCAACAGAATGGAGCGTTCGCTCGACACGGCGCAGACGATCGTTGACAGAATAGACCGGCTCGCCCTGGCGCGCGCAACGAGAATTACCCGGCCGCTGGTGGCGGAAGTTCTCAACGCGATGGACAATGCGGCCCCCGGCGAGTTCGACGTCGATTGACTGTCACAGTTCCGTCGTCAAACTGTTATACGGGCAAGAAGGACGATCGCGCGATGCAGCAGGATCACGGGACGGAAATTGGTCAGGGGACGGAACACGGAATGGACGCTATCGCGCAGGAAGACTTCAACAGGGTTCAGCCGACTGAAGGCGAAAGCCTCTGGGACAGCCCGGCGCGTTTCATCAACCGCGAGTTTTCCTGGCTCCAGTTCAACCGCCGCGTCCTCGAAGAAACGCTGAACACCGATCATCCTCTTCTGGAGCGGCTGCGTTTCCTGTCCATCTCTGCGGCCAATCTCGATGAGTTCTTCATGGTCCGCGTCGCCGGTCTTGAAGGCCAGGTGCGCCAGAAAATCACCGTCAAGACGCCGGACGGCAAGACCCCTGCCGAGCAGCTGGAAGACATCCTGAAGGAAATCGACAATCTGCAGATGGAGCAGCAGGCATCGCTTGCCGTTCTGCAGCAATATCTCGCCAAGGAAGAAATCTTCATCGTGCGGCCTGCCGCTTTGTCGGATGCCGACCGCACGTGGCTGGAAACGGAGTTCGAAGACCGGATCTTTCCGGTCCTGACGCCGCTGTCCATCGACCCCGCGCATCCGTTCCCCTTTATCCCCAATCTCGGCTTCTCTATGGGGCTGCAGCTCGATAGCGTAAACGGCCGCGAGCCTATGACGGCGCTTCTGCGCCTGCCGCCTGCGCTGGATCGCTTCGTGCGGCTGCCGGACGACAAGAACGCCATCCGCTACATCACGCTTGAAGATGTGGTCGGCCTGTTCATCCATCGGCTTTATCCGGGTTATACCGTTCGTGGCTTCGGCACCTTCCGCATCATCAGAGACAGCGATATCGAAGTGGAGGAAGAGGCCGAAGATCTGGTCCGCTTTTTCGAAAGCGCGCTGAAGCGGCGTCGCCGCGGCTCGGTGATTCGCATCGAAACCGATAGCGAGATGCCGCAGTCGCTGCGCCAGTTCGTGGTGCATGAGCTTGGCGTGCCGGACAATCGCGTCGCGGTTCTGCCTGGGCTTCTGGCGCTCAACACCATCTCGGAAATCGTGCGCGCTCCCCGCGACGACCTGAAATTTGAGCCCTACAATGCCCGTTTTCCTGAGCGCGTGCGCGAACATGCGGGCGATTGCCTTGCCGCCATCCGCGAAAAGGACATGGTGGTTCACCATCCGTATGAAAGCTTCGACGTGGTGGTGCAGTTCCTCCTGCAGGCGGCGCGCGACCCCGAAGTGCTCGCCATCAAGCAGACGCTTTACCGCACCTCCAATGACAGCCCGATCGTTCGTGCGCTGATTGATGCGGCGGAAGCTGGCAAGTCGGTGACGGCGCTGGTCGAACTCAAGGCGCGTTTCGACGAGGAAGCAAATATCCGTTGGGCGCGCGATCTGGAGCGTGCCGGTGTGCAGGTCGTGTTCGGCTTCATCGAACTCAAGACACACGCCAAGATGTCGATGGTGGTGCGTCGCGAAGACGGCAAGCTCAGAACCTATTGCCACCTCGGCACGGGCAACTACCACCCGATCACGGCCAAGATTTACACCGACCTTTCCTTCTTCACCTGCAATCCGAAGATCGCCCACGACATGGCGAATATCTTCAATTTCATCACCGGCTATGGTGAGCCGGAAGAGGGAATGAAGCTGGCGGTTTCGCCCTACACCCTGCGCCCCCGCATCCTCAAGCATATCCATGAAGAGATCGCGCATGCCAAGAATGGCGCGCCGGCGGCGATCTGGATGAAGATGAATTCGCTGGTCGACCCCGAAATCATCGACGCGCTTTACCTTGCAAGCGCTGCCGGCGTTGAGATCGATCTCGTTGTGCGCGGCATCTGCTGCCTGCGCCCGCAGGTGCCGGGACTGTCGGATAATATCCGCGTCAAATCCATTGTCGGCCGCTTCCTGGAGCACAGCCGCATCTTCTGCTTCGGCAACGGTTTCGGCCTGCCGTCTGACAAGGCGCTGGTCTATATCGGCTCGGCCGACATGATGCCGCGCAACCTGGATCGGCGCGTGGAAACGCTGGTTCCGCTGACCAATCCCACGGTGCATGAGCAGGTTCTTTCACAGATTATGCTGGGCAATCTCATTGACAACCAGCAAAGCTACGAGATACTTGCGGACGGAACGTCGAGGCGCATCGAGGTGCGTAAAGGCGAAGAACCGTTCAACGCGCAGCACTATTTCATGACCAATCCCAGCCTTTCCGGACGTGGTGAAGCCCTGAAATCCAGTGCGCCCAAATTGATTGCCGGGTTGATTTCGTCCCGCAAGAAACAGGCTGAATGACTCGATCAGAAGCACAGGGGCGGCTGACCGGCCTTGCCCCCGTTTCCGTCATAGATATTGGTTCGAACTCCGTTCGTCTCGTCGTATATGAAGGTCTGTCCCGCGCGCCAGCGGTGCTGTTCAACGAAAAGGTCCTATGCGGCCTCGGCAAGGGGCTGGCGCTGACGGGGCGCATGCATGAGGAAGGCGTCGAGCGCGCGCTGAAGGCGTTGAAACGCTTCCATGCGCTTTCCGAGCAGGCTCAGGCGCAGCAGCTTTATGTGCTGGCGACTGCCGCCGCGCGTGAGGCGGAGAATGGTCCTGATTTCATCCGTGAGGCTGAAGCCATCCTCGGTTGCGAGATCGAGGTCCTGTCGGGTGAGAAGGAAGCGCTTTATTCGGCCTACGGCGTAATCAGCGGTTTTCATGATCCCGATGGCATCGCCGGCGACCTCGGCGGTGGCTCGCTGGAACTCATCGACATCAAGGGCAAGAGCTGCGGCGAGGGCATCACCCTGCCGCTCGGTGGCCTGCGGCTGTCGGAACAGTCTGACGGGTCGCTCGAAAAAGCGGCTGCGATTGCCCGCAAGCATGTGAAGAATTTCACCAAGCTTCTGGCAGCAGGCGAGGGGCGCACCTTTTACGCCGTCGGCGGCACCTGGCGGAACATGGCCAAGCTGCACATGGAAATTTCCGGTTACCCGCTGCATATGATGCAGGGTTACGAGTTGCCGCTGGAAGAGATGCTGAATTTCCTCGAGGAGGTCATCGTCTCCCGCGACAGCAAGGATCCCGCATGGCAGGCGGTGTCCAAGAACCGTCGCTCGCTTCTGCCATTCGGCGCCATCGCCATGCGCGAAGTCCTAAGGGCGATGAAACCGGCGAAAATCGCTTTTTCTGCACAGGGCGTGCGCGAGGGCTATCTTTATTCGCTGCTCTCCGAAACCGATCAAAATGCGGACCCGCTTCTGGTCGCTGCCGATGAGCTTGCCATTCTGCGCGCCCGTTCGCCCGAACATGCGCGCGAACTGGCGGACTGGAGCGGACGAACCTTCCCGGTCTTCGGGGTCGAGGAGACAGAAGAAGAAAGCCGCTACCGTCAGGCAGCCTGCCTGCTCGCCGATATCAGCTGGCGCGCGCATCCGGACTATCGCGGATTGCAGGCGCTCAATATCATCGCCCATTCATCATTCGTGGCGATCACCCATCCTGGCCGCGCCTACATAGCGCTCGCCAATTATTACCGCTTTGAAGGCCTCAACGACAATGGCGTGACGGAACCGCTGGCCGTGATGGCCGGCGAACGTCTTCAGGAACTTGGCAAGTTGCTGGGCGGCCTGCTGCGAGTGGTTTATCTTTTCTCCGCATCGATGCCGGGTGTCGTCGATCACCTGAAATTCCGCAAGTCCGACAATCCCGATCTCGATCTGGAATTTGTGGTTCCGCATGATTATTGCGATTTCGCCGGCGAGCGGCTGGACGGGCGTTTACAGCAACTGGCGAAGCTGACGGGGAAGCGGATGGCCTTCGTATTCGAGTAAGAGATGGTCGACACAATACAGCCGTAAATTTATCCGTACTCATCTCAATTTTTGAGGTGATGTATATTTATGAAAATTATCAGGTGGACCGTGCCGATCGTCATCGGCGTGATTGCTCTCTCGGCGTTTTCGGGAACGCGCATGAATAGCATGTCCGAGCGTTACCAGCGCGGTGATTTTCCGCTGGCCGACATTTCCACATTTGAAACGAATGACATGAAGATAACACTCGAACGCTATAACAGTCACCCACTATTGGCAGAATACAAGCGGTTCGTGACGGTGGAGCGCCACGGTGGCGAGTCGCTTAGAACCGAAATCGGCTCCGACCCAGGCGGCGGCGAACGGGTGGACGTGTGCGAAACGTCGGATGGCAACATCCTGTTTGAAGATCGATTCATGTCGCATATTTTGTCAGGTGCAGGTGAGGTATGCGAAATCAGCTCTGCATCGGCTTTTCGCATAAACCCGGACGGTTCGCTTGATCAACTGATCAAACCGGACGCCACGCCTCTCTGTGTCCGAACGCTCGGCCGATTCGATTTCGGTAAAGACGGAGCATATGGCTTTCAAAGAAATGAAGGGCGCATCTAGAGTCGCGGCGGCTGAAAAAGATCCGCCGCCACGACTGTCTTTGTTACTTCGCGTCAAGTAAATCCTTGACCTCAAGCAGAACGAATTCATTGTCGTCAGCCTTGTCCAGGGCGCGGCCGGCCGAGAAGGGCAGGTTGTTGTCATTGCCGACGAGGATATGCGTGGCATCGACGCGGTCGACATTCTCGATGGTGACGAAAGGCATGTCGTAATAACCATTGCCGCCGCCCTGACGCTTCTTGTTGTCGGGATCGGAGATTTTCAAGAGATCGATGTAGCCGATCTTGCGCGCGGCCTTGCCGACATTGGCGTCATTAAATTCGATCTTGTAGATGCGCTTCACCTTGGAGGGCACGGCAAAGCAGTTCGCTTCCGGCTTCTTGGGGTCGGCGCAGGCCTTGTCGGCGGTGCCGGCGCCGTTGTCGCGTTCGATCACGAGTGCGGTGCTGTCATCAAGCATGTTGAAGTCGCCGATGGCTTCGCCACCCTGCGCCAGCGGATAAAGCCAGGTGCGGCCGGTCCATTCCTTCCTGGCGGTGTCGAGTTCGATGATGCGCAGGGCGGTTGCGCCGTCCTCGGTCTTCTCCACCTGGCCGTCGGCCATGTAAAGCGGGCCTTCGAGAAGGCCGTAGAGCTTGGAGCCATCCTTGGAGAGCGCCATGCCTTCATAACCGCCAGAGCGTTTCAGGTTGAAGGCCGGCATTTTCTGCGTGGGGTTGCCGGGCAGAGCAAGCGTCGGATGATCCGGAGACTTCACCTCGATGTCGCCTGCCTTGGTGGAGATCACGTCGGTCAGCTTGCCGTCACGGGTGAATTTCAGGATGTAGGGGCCGAATTCCTCGCCAACCCAGAAACCATCGGCAACCGGCTGAATCGATTCGACGTCGAAATCGGCGCCCGTCAGGTAACGCTTGCTCGAGCCTTCGAGGACGATGGGGAAGGGCGCCTTCATATCAGGGTCGGAGAGGAACACGGTTTCAAGCGCGTTGACCTTGCCGGCGTCCCAGTCGAACTTCAGATGGTGAAGCATCAGCATGCCGTCGCTGGAGTTAAGCTTGGAACCGAAACCGTTGTCGGAAAGGCTCCAGAAGCTGCCGTCGGGCATCGCCTTGATGCCGGAGAAACCCTGCATCGGCTGGCCGTTGAACGGCATGGAAAGGCCGGTCAGGCGCACGCCATCCTTGCCCGGCACGGTGCCAAGACCTTCCGCGCGCTTGCGGTCGGCGGTGGTGAACTTGGCAGAGGTCTTGAGATGGTCGGGTGCGTCAGCAGGCGCTGGAATGACGGTGTCTGCCGGCAGGATGGCGTGGGAGACCAGCTTTGCCGGAAATTCCTGTTCGGCGGCATGGGATGCGCAAGCGAATGCCAAGATGGCGCAGGACGCAAAAAGAACGTGCTTCATGATGAGACCCCTCTCAATACCTGTTGAAGACAGGCTTGAGGCGATAGGGGTGTCGCATGACAGGCAGGTGATTGGCGTTTGAAGCTTTGATGAAATTATGCGGTGGGAGCCTGATATTGACTGAGCGTGCAGACGCCGAGCGTCTGGCCGCGGCCCTTCACCGCATGTTCGCCGAGATATTCGCTGCGCACGCCCTTGGGAAGGACCAGCTGGTGGGCGAGATCGGCGGAAATCAGCACCGGATGGCCGAGCATCTTGCTCAGCGATTCGAGCCTTGAGGTCGTGTTCACCGTGTCGCCGAAATAGGTGATCTTGTGGTGGTCGACGCCGATTTCCGCCGTGATGACAGGACCGCCATGGATCGCAAAACGCAGGCGCGGCACTTCCCCGAAGCGGGACAGCCAGATGTCGCGTTTCTCCTCGATGGTTGCCAGAATATCGAACACGCAGCGCACACAGGCCGCGCGCCTTATCGCCATGTGATAGGGCCAGGTGATGATGGCGGCATCGCCAATGTAATCATCGATAACCCCGCCATGCCTCCTCACCGGCGCGGCATAGCTTGCGAAGATTTCGCCCAGGAATTCCTGCGCTTTCAGGTCCCCGTGGGTCTCTGCGAAGGAGGTAGAGCCGACGAGATCGATGAAGATGAAGACGCGGTCTTCGCTGACCGGGCGGCGATAGCGCCCGAGAATGAGATCGATGAAGATATCGCGGCCCAGAAGCTCGCGCACGCGCATGATGAAGACGATGATGCCGCAGACGATGAGCGTGAAGACCAGCGTCTGTACTTCGGCATGCACCGCGCGTTTCCAGGTGCCGGGAAAGATGCCGCTGAGCCAAAGGATGGTGCCGCCAAGTCCAAAGCCGCAAAAGACGAGAATGGCGTAGATGAGAAGCCCGACGGCGATATAGGCGGGCGTGGGTAACGCGCTGACCTGCCGCGACAGGCCGGGCATGATGTAGCCGCGTTCAAAAGCGAGAATCGGGGCGCAGGCGAAGAGTGCATAGGTCGCGCCGATCAAGGCGCCGCCGCCATACTCCAGAAATGCGTAGGCCACGCCGCTGCCCGCCACGGCAACGAACAGCACCACGTAATCCAGAATTGGCAGCAATTTTCTCATGGCGATTCCGATCTCGGAAAGGAAGGCTTGCACCCTCTCGGGCACAGCTTCTGTTCAGGCCATATGCGACATTAGTGTGGAAAATGCGCCGCAAAAAGTGATTAATCGGTAAGGTTGCACGCAGGATTGGTGGCGCTGTTGCGCCCTTGCCGCAACGGCATCGAACCCCGCGCATGAGAGGCCTCATCGACGGCTCAATGTCTGCACCAGGCGCGGTTCGGCAAGACGGCTACCGAAGCAATGCGCCGGAGAAAACAGCGCGATGGAGGGCAGGTGGGTCAGGGACGGGCGATTAGGTCCCGTTCGCCGCCACTTCCACTGCCTCGACCTTCTTGCCAGCAAAACGCAGCGCGACTTCGCCATTGATGAGCTTGAGCGCCACATCGCCGAACAGCTCACGCCGCCAACCGGAAAGCGCCGCAACCGTCGCCTTTTCGCCTTCGGAAGCGATCTTGTCCAGATCGTCGCTATTGGCAATGACCTTTGCAGCGACGCCGTGCTTGTCTGCCGTCAGTTTCAGCAGGACTTTGAGCAACTCCACGGCAGCGCCGGTGCCTTCCGGTGCATGGCTGTGACGCGGCGCCTTGGGCATCTCTTCCTTCGGAAGTGCCAGCGCCGCATTCACTGTCTCGATGATGGCCGTGCCGGAGGCGGAGCGTTCCCAGCCCTTGGGGATGGTGCGAAGCCGCGACAGCGCCTCGGCATCCTTCGGCTGCTGCTGCGCAATTTCGAAGATCGCATCGTCCTTCAGCACGCGCGAACGCGGTACGTTGCGGGAGCGCGCCTCCCGCTCGCGCCAGGCGGCGACAAATTTGAGAATGGCGAGTTCCGTCGGCTTGCGAAGGCGCGATTTCAGCCGCAGCCATGCATCGTCAGGGTGCATGTCATAGGTGTCGCGCGATTCCAGAATGTCCATCTCTTCGGTCAGCCACAGCGAGCGGCCTTCACGCTCCAGCTGCGCCTTCAGCGCCAGATAGACGTCGCGCAGGTGAGTGACGTCTGCGAGCGCATAATCCAGCTGCTTTTCGGTCAGCGGACGGCGGCTCCAGTCGGTAAAGCGCGAGGATTTGTCGATCTGCACATTTTTGATCTTCTGCACCAGCTGGTCGTAGGAGATCGAATCGCCGAAACCGCAGACCATGGCGGCGACCTGCGTATCGAAGATCGGATGCGGAATGAGGCCGCCAAGATGGTAGATGATCTCGATATCCTGCCGTGCGGCATGGAAAACCTTCACGACATTTGGATTGGCCATCAGTTCGAACATCGGGGTCAGATCGATGCCCTTGGCCAGCGGATCGACCAGCACCTCGAGCGTCGGGCTCGCCATCTGCACGAGGCACAGCTCCGGCCAGAAGGTGGTTTCCCGCAAAAATTCGGTGTCGATGGTAATGAATTCCGATTTCGCCAGTTCCGTGCAGGCTTCGGCGAGGGCGGCAGTCGTTTCAATCATTGCAAATGGCCACTCGTGAAAATTATCCGTCTTACTTTCCCTTTGCCGGGCGCATGTCAATACAAAGCCAGCTTTTCAAGGCTCATGGATCGTTTTTCTCGGGCGGATCAGGCTCCAATCCATTTTTTTTGGGTGGCGCGGGTGCTGCGAGCTTCTGGAAATAGGCCGAGGTGCGCAACAGCGAACTGAACCGCCAGTTCCTTTCCTCTACGGGAACGCCTTCACGCACCTGTAGCCGGTATATGGTATAGACGATGAAAACGATCTGGATCGCCGCGGTATAGCCGAACAGCGCCTTCGGCCCGAAATGATCGATCAGGACGGAGGCGAGAAGCGGCCCGACGGTCGCCCCGACCGACCAGAAGAACAGCAGCCCGGCCGACATCATCGCGTGTTCGCCTTCCCTGGCGTGGTCGTTGCCATGCGCCGAACTCAGGGAATAAAGCGGCAGCGCAAACGCGCCGAAGATGAAGACGCCGATGATATTGCTCCATTCGTCCGTGCCGGCGAAGAAGGCGAGAAACAGCCCGACGATGACAGAGGCCGCCGTGGTGGCGAGAATGATGATGCGTCGGTCGTAGCGGTCGGAATAAACGCCGAGCGGATATTGCAGCACGACTCCGCCGATAATGCCCGCACTCATGAAGGTGGCGATGGCCGTGACCGAAAAGCCGATCTGCTCGGCATAGATCGGCCCGATATTGCGGAAGGCCGCCATGCTGAGACCGACCGCCACGCAACCGACGACGGCAAGCGGAGAAATGCGCCACACGGCAAAAAGGTCGAAGGGAATCTGCTTCGGCGGGGCAGGGTTGGACTTGTCGGCAAGCGAGATCGGCACCAGCGACAGCACGAGTGCTATCGCGATTAGCGAAAAAACAACCGGCCCCTCGACACCCATCACGGCTATGACATATTGCGCCAGCGTCACGGAGCCGAGATCGACGAAACGATAGATGGAAAGCGTGCGCGCGCGATTGGAATTCGTCACCTGCGCATTGATCCAGCTTTCGATGGCCGCAAAAAGACAGGCGACGGCGATGCCGATGACGAAACGCATCAACATCCAGAACAGCGGATGCAGGATGAGCGGCATGGCGATCGAAGCGGCCGAGGCGACCGCCGCCATGGTCGCGAAGGTTCTGATATGGCCGATCTTGCGCAGAAGTCGCGTCACAGAAATGCAGCCGAGTGCGAATCCGATGCTGTAGGCGGCGCTGATGACGCCGATGGTGCTGGCGGAAAAACCTTCGGAGATGCCGCGCAGGGCAATATAGGTTCCCTGCAGGCCGTTGCCGCCGATCAGAATGCCGGCGGTGATGAGAAGCGGGATGAGAGGTCTGATCTGGCTCATTGCGGGCCGACTCGGTTTGGCGGGCTGAATAAGCACTATCTAAAGCCAAGGCGGGGGAAAGGACAGGCTGAAGGCGACATTGTTGCGCTTTGCCTTGACAAATCGGGCTGGCCATGCGCTTTTCCGGCAAATTTCGACAGTGCCGCCCATCTGGCCTCCAACGGGCCCACGACACGTTCCAGGATAAAAAAATGCATCGTTACCGCAGCCACACCTGTGCCGCTCTCCGCAAGTCCGACGTCGGCGAAACCGTTCGCCTTTCCGGTTGGGTTCACCGCGTGCGAGATCATGGCGGCGTCCTCTTCATCGACCTTCGCGACCATTACGGCATCACCCAGGTGGTTGCCGATCCTGACAGCCCGGCGTTCAAGGTTGCGGAAACCGTGCGCGGCGAATGGGTCATCCGCATCGACGGCCTCGTCAAGGCGCGTTCGGAAGACACCGTCAACAAGGGCATGGCGACCGGCGAGATCGAACTTTACGCCCAGGAGATCGAGGTTCTCGGCTTCGCCAAGGAATTGCCGCTGCCGGTCTTCGGCGAGCCTGACTATCCTGAAGACGTCCGCCTGAAGTACCGCTTCCTCGACCTGCGCCGCGAAACGCTGCACAAGAACATCGTCAAGCGCACGCAGATCATCTCCGCCATGCGCACCGGCATGGCCGATGCCGGCTTTGCCGAATATACGACGCCAATCCTCACGGCCTCCTCGCCGGAAGGCGCGCGCGACTTCCTCGTGCCGTCGCGTATTCATGAAGGCAAGTTCTTCGCGCTGCCGCAGGCGCCGCAGCAGTACAAGCAGCTTCTGATGGTGGCGGGTTTCGACCGCTACTTCCAGATCGCGCCGTGCTTCCGCGACGAAGACCCGCGCGCCGACCGCCTGCCGGGCGAATTCTACCAGCTCGATGTCGAAATGAGCTTCGTGACCCAGGAAGATGTCTGGACCACGATGGAGCCGATGATGACGGCCGTCTTCGAAAAGTTTGCCGAAGGTAAACCTGTAACCAAAGAGTGGCCGCGCATCCCCTACGACGAGGCGATCCGCAAATACGGCTCCGACAAGCCGGACCTGCGCAATCCGATCGTCATGCAGGCCGTGACCGAGCACTTCGACGGCTCGGGCTTCAAGGTCTTCGCGAATATGATCGCCTCCAACCCCAAGGTTCAGGTCTGGGCAATCCCGGCCAAGACCGGCGGTTCGCGCGCTTTCTGCGACCGCATGAACGCCTGGGCCCAGTCTCAGGGCCAGCCCGGCCTTGGTTACATCTTCTGGAAGGAAGAGGACGGCAAGGTCGGCGGTTCAGGCCCTCTCGCCAAGAACATTGGCGAGGAACGCACCGAGGCGCTGCGCCAGCAGCTCGGCCTCGAGGCTGGCGACGCCTGCTTCTTCGTTGCCGGTGATCCCGCCAAGTTCTACAAGTTTGCTGGGGAAGCACGCACCCGCGCTGCCGACGAGCTGAACCTGATCGACCGCGACCGTTTCGAAATGTGCTGGATCGTCGACTTCCCCTTCTTCGAATACAACGAAGAAGAAAAGAAGATCGATTTCGCCCACAACCCCTTCTCCATGCCGCAGGGTGGTCTGGAAGCGCTGGAAGGGCAGGATCCGCTCTCCATCAAGGCGTTCCAATACGACGCGGTCTGTAACGGCTTCGAAATCGCCTCCGGCTCGATCCGTAACCAGTCGCCGGAGTTGATGGTCAAGGCTTTCGAGAAGGTTGGCCTGTCGCAGACCGACGTTGAAGAGCGCTTCGGCGGTCTCTACCGTGCCTTCCAGTACGGCGCGCCTCCGCATGGCGGCTGCGCGTTCGGTATCGACCGTGTGGTCATGCTGCTGGTCGGTGCGAAGAACCTGCGCGAAATCACGCTGTTCCCGATGAACCAGCAGGCGCAGGACCTCTTGATGAACGCGCCATCGCCGGCAACGCCGACGCAGCTTCGTGAGCTGGCGCTGCGCGTCGTTCCGTCCAAGAAGGACTGATCGTGTTGAAGACGCTGCTCGACCGTGTTCGCGCAGCCTTCACCCGTGCATTGGCGGCCGCACTTGCGGCCGCTTTTGCGTTCTGGATTGCGCGAGAATGGCTTGGCCACAGCCAGCCGGTCTTCGCCGCGATCAGCGCGCTGATCTGTCTCTCTCCCGGCATCCCAAGCCACGTCCGTCAGGGACTAGGGCTGATGGTTGGCGTCACCATCGGTATCCTCGTGGGGGAGGTGGCACTTCTCGTCCCGCACGATTTCGCTGAAATCCGGCTCGCCTCGGCGACCTTCATCGCCATGATCCTCGCCACCACCTTCGGTCTGCCGGCAGTCGTGCCGATCCAGGCGGGGGCCTCGGCCATGCTGGTCCTCCTCATGGGGCCGCAGGTTGCCGGCTTTGTCCGTTTTGTCGATGTGATCGTGGGTGTCGCGACCGGTGTAGCCGTAGCGCTCGTCTTCTTTCGCGAGCGGCTGAAGCTCTAGCGGTCTTGCGCACAGCGGCATGAGGCATACGATTGCAGACATCGAAAGCGGGAGTGCAACTTGCGGCCCGCTTTTTTGCTGTTTATAGGTGAATTACTCACCACGGACCCGGTGAAATCCCGGGTGGCTCTTCTGGCCGCCGATCCGCCAGACAACGCAAAGCACCGACATTTCATTTCAATCTACCGGACATGGCTCCGGCCGGTGCGTCATTATTTGCGAAAAAATCAGATGAACAGATTTCAGACTTACAGACGTGAGTGGTTTTCCAATATTCGCGGCGATCTCCTTTCCGGCATCGTCGTGGCACTCGCCCTCATTCCCGAAGCCATCGGCTTTTCCGTCATCGCCGGGGTCGATCCGAAGGTGGGGTTGTTCGCCTCCTTTGCGATCGCCTGCGTTTCCGCCTTCACCGGCGGCAGACCGGGCATGATCTCGGCGGCAACCGCCGCCACGGCCGTCCTGATGGTTACGCTCGTCAAGGAACACGGGCTGCAATATCTCTTCGCCGCCACCATCCTCATGGGCGTGCTGCAAATTCTGGCGGGCCTTGTAAAACTCGGCCGGGTGATGCGCTTCGTCTCGCGTTCGGTCATGACCGGCTTCGTCAATGCGCTGGCGATCCTGATCTTCATGGCGCAATTGCCGGAACTGATCGGCGTCCCGGTCGAAACCTATGTCATGATCGCTGCCGGTCTTGCGATCATCTATCTCTTCCCGCTGGTCACCAAAATCGTGCCTTCGCCGCTGGTCGCCATCATCGTTCTCACCTGTGTCGCCGTCTTCTCCGGCATGGATATCCGCACGGTCGGCGATCTCGGTGAATTGCCCTCCACGCTGCCGATATTCGCCCTGCCACAGGTACCACTGACCTTCGAGACGCTGCAGATCATCTTTCCCTATTCCGTGGCGCTCGCCGCCGTCGGTCTGCTGGAATCGCTGCTGACGGCGCAGATCGTCGACGACATGACGGATACGGGCAGCAACAAGAGCCGGGAATGCATCGGGCAGGGAACGAGCAATATCGCCTCCGCCCTCATCGGCGGCATGGGCGGCTGCGCCATGATCGGCCAGTCCGTCATCAATGTCAGTTCGGGCGGTCGTGGCCGCTTGTCTACCTTCGTCGCGGGCGCGTTCCTGCTGTTCCTCATACTGGTGCTGGATGATCTCGTGCGTATCATTCCCATGGCCGCGCTGGTGGCGGTGATGATCATGGTCTCCATCGGCACATTCTCGTGGCGCTCCATCCTCGATCTGCGCCGCAACCCGCCATCCTCCAGCATCGTCATGCTGGTCACGGTCGGCACGGTGCTTGCGACCCACGATCTCGCAAAGGGCGTGCTGGCCGGCGTCCTTCTCTCCGGCGTGTTTTTCGCGGGCAAGGTGTCGAAACTCTTCCATGTCCGGGCGGAGCTTTCGGCCGATGGCCGGGAGCGGATCTATCGCGTCGATGGTCAGATTTTCTTCGCCTCGACGGAAAGCTTCATTGCCGCTTTCGATTTCTCCGAAGAGGTTGAGGCGGTGACAATCGATGTCACGCAGGCGCATCTGTGGGACATTTCCGCGGTCGGCGCTCTGGACAAGGTGGTGCTGAAATTTCGCAAGGCCGGCAGGCGGGTCGAGGTGATCGGCGTCAACGAGGCAAGCGCCCACATGATCGACCGCTTCGCCCTGCACGATAAGCAGGATGGCGCCGCCGCGCCGCTGCACTGAGCGCAAAAGAAAAGCCCCGGTGCAATGACCGGGGCTTCCTTGTCTTATTCGTTTGCCGTCACCGTCACGCCGAGCATTTTCGGCAGGGTGTTCGGCGCGCCCATGGCAGCGCCCATGATCATGGGGAACGGCACCGGCTTTTCCGGCGCTGCCGTGATCGAGAAGTTCTTCGGATCGTCGATATAGGTGTTGATCGCCGCCGACACCATGTTCTGCAATTCCGGAACGTTGAGCGAGGCCATCATGATCGGCGCCATGCCCTTGATCGTCTGGGCGAGCTGGTCGCTGGTCATGCCCTGCTGGCTTGCCGCATAGTCAATCGCGCGCTTGGTGATGCTGGCATCTTCAAAGCTGATCTCGGCGTTGACGAAAGAGAGCTGCTGCATCAGGCCGAGCATGGCAAGGCTCGCGGCCTGGTCCGCCTGTTCCTTGTTCGGATTGGCAGCCTGCGCCTTCACCGTTTCCTGCATCGACTTGATGAAGGCGAGCGTATAGCCGGAGAAACCGAACGACATGTTGAGACGGCCAACATCATCGAGATCGATCGCGTATTCTTCGACATCAACAGTGCCGGAAGCCACTTCCCAGCTGCCGCTCATGGTCATGTCGCCGGAAAGCGCCTGCAGCTTCAGCTTCTCGATGGCATCCTTGGTGGCGGGATCGGTGACGTCGCTGAGGTCGGCCTTGAAGCCGGAGGCGTCGAGGTCGAAGCCGATCGAATTCTTGTCGTCGCTGACCGACATCGTTGCGCTGGTTTCCTCGAGCGAGAAGGCCTGCTTGCCGTCGACGGACACGGAAATCGGGCCGCTATGGGCTTCGTCGTAGAACATCAGCGCATCGACTGTGCCGGTGGTGGCATCAGCGGGGATGACGAGGCCGGACATGTAGATGTCGCTGGCCTTGATCTCGACCTTGTCCTGCTTGTAGTCGATGTTGTCGAAACGGGCGTTCTTGATCTTGTAGCCGCCGTTGTTTTCCTCGACGCCATCAAGCGTGATGTTGCCAACCGGGATTTTCTTGGCCGGGTCGGCAACGGCGCTGAGGGTCACGTCGTTCAGCGTTACCGTCGAGCCGTTGACGGCAACGGTACCGGCCGCGATCTGACCGCCCTGGGCAGCGTAAGCGGCATTGATCTTCTTCAGCACGTCGCCACCATCCAGCGCGAAGGCCGGCGCGGATAGGGCGAGAAGCGCGGCGCTCGCAAAAAGAACCTGCCGGGTGGATTTCAGTCTCATGATGTTTCTTCCCTCAACGTACGGCTGCAAGCCGTGCCTCAATGCTTATGGTGATACTTATATTCGCTGATATTCAAAGGTCTAGGGGATTTAGATCGATTCCCATGACGGCGGCATTGCGGCATTTGGAGCGCGGTTAACAAAAAACCGAATGGCAGCGGTGATTTCATCCACAGCCGCGACCCCTGTGTTTCTTGCCGGGAATCGCCATTTCCGCTAGTCAAGCACCATGGGAAAAAATCTTGTACCTCCGTCCGGCGGAGACGATAATATTCATCCGGTCGATTTGAAGGCAGCGCTGGAAGAGCGCTACCTCGCTTACGCCTTGTCCACGATCATGCATCGTGCGCTGCCGGATGTTCGCGACGGCCTGAAGCCGGTCCACCGCCGTATTGTGTATGCCATGAGCGAAATGGGCCTGAGGCCCAATTCCGCCTTCCGCAAATGCGCGAAGATCGTCGGTGAGGTGATGGGTAACTACCACCCCCACGGCGACCAGGCGATCTATGATGCGCTAGCGCGTCTGGCGCAGGATTTCTCTCTGCGTTATCCGCTGGTCGACGGGCAGGGCAACTTCGGTAACATCGACGGTGATAGTCCTGCCGCCATGCGTTACACCGAAAGCAAGATGACGGCGGTGGCCGAGCTTCTGCTCGAGGGTATCGGTGAGGATGCGGTCGATTTCCGCGACACCTACGACGAATCCAATTCCGAGCCGGTTGTTCTGCCCGGCGCGTTTCCGAACCTGCTGGCGAATGGCGCTTCCGGCATCGCTGTCGGCATGGCGACGTCGATCCCGCCGCACAACGCACACGAGCTATGTGACGCGGCGCTGTACCTCATCAAGCATCCCGATGCGCCGGTTGAAAAGCTGGTCGAGTTCATTCCCGGTCCCGACCTGCCGACCGGCGGCGTGATCGTCGAAAGCCGCGAGAACATTCTCGATGCCTACAAGACCGGCCGCGGTGGGTTCCGCGTGCGCGCCAAATGGGAAACGGAAGACCTGGGCCGCGGCGGTTATCAGATCGTCATCACCGAAATTCCGTTCCAGGTTCAGAAATCGCGGTTGATCGAGAAGATCGCCGAATTGCTGATCGCGCGCAAGCTGCCGCTGCTTGAAGATGTCAGAGACGAATCCGCCGAAGATGTGCGTATCGTGCTGGTTCCGAAGAGCCGCACCGTCGATGCGACGTTGTTGATGGAATCGCTCTTCCGTCTCTCCGACCTCGAAAGCCGCCTGCCGCTCAACATGAACGTGCTGTCGCTCGGCAAGGTGCCGAAGGTGATGGCGCTGAACGAGGTGCTGACCGAGTGGCTGGCGCATCGCAAGGACGTGCTGGTCCGCCGTTCCCGCCATCGCCTTGCCGCGATCGACCGCAGGCTGGAGATTCTAGGCGGTCTCCTCATCGCCTATCTCAACCTCGACGAGGTGATCCGCATCATCCGCGAGGAGGATGAGCCGAAACAGGTGATGATGGCGAAATGGTCGCTGACGGACCTGCAGGCTGAATCCATCCTCAATATGCGGCTGCGCAATCTGCGCAAGCTCGAGGAATTCGAAATCCGCAAGGAATTCGACGAACTGACGAATGAGAAGGCCGAGATCGAAGCGCTGATCGCTTCTGATGACAAGCAGTGGCAGACTATCGCCTGGGAAATCGGCGAGGTCAAAAAGAAATACGCGAAGGCGACCGAACTCGGTCGCCGCCGCACGCAATTTGCGGATGCGCCGGATGCCGATATCGAGGCCATACAGCAGGCGATGATCGAGAAGGAGCCGGTCACCATCGTCATTTCGCAGAAGGGCTGGATCCGGGCGCTGAAGGGACATATGTCCGACACCTCATCGCTCACCTTCAAGGAAGGAGACGGCCCGAAACTGGCTTTCCCGGCACAGACCACGGACAAGCTCTTGCTGCTGACGACTGGCGGCAAGGCCTATACGCTCGGCGCCGACAAGCTGCCGGGTGGTCGTGGTCATGGCGAGCCGATCCGCATCATGGTCGATATGGAAAACGATCAGGATATCCTGACCGCCTTCGTGCATGATCCCTCACGCAAGCTGCTGTTGGTCTCCACCGCCGGCAATGGGTTCATCGTCGCAGAAAGCGAAATGGTCGCGAATACCCGCAAGGGCAAGCAGATCATGAACGTATCCATGCCTGACGAAGCCAAGCTCGCGGTTCCCGTTAGCGGCGACCACGTCGCTGTGGTCGGAGAAAACCGCAAGCTCCTGGCATTCCCGCTGGCGCAGGTCCCGGAAATGTCGCGCGGCAAGGGCGTGCGCCTGCAGCGCTACAAGGACGGTGGCGTCGTGGATGTGAAATGTTTCGCGCTCGCCGACGGCCTCAGCTGGTCCGACACGGCCGGGCGTATTTTTACCAAGGTTGGCGAAGAACTGCGCGAATGGCTCGCCGACCGCGCAACAGCGGGCCGCACTGTGCCAAAGGGCTTTCCGCGGAGCGGGAAATTTGGCGGGTGAGGATTCAGATGCCGCTCCGGCTTAGCCTGGGGCGGTTCAAGCCTCTTGCTTATCGCGACAGGACCAATGGAGACGTCATGACTCGGCAAGCGCCTTTAGGGCAACATGATATTTGCGCATCGCATGCCGAGCAGATTCTAACTGACGATTGAAGTTGTCTGTCGCTTGTTCGCTTGCGCTGTGAGCTCGTAACTCAAGCAGATCACCATCACAATGCATGTTGAGCAAGTCGCCTGCCTGCCACCCCAGTCGTTCGATAATTTGCTTGGGGATGACAAGACCAGTATCTTCACCGATCGTGATTAAATTTATCTTCATGAAAATACTCCTTATCAAATGGAGTGCATCATAATATATCTGCTAAGTTTTGCGAACAATTACTTTTCTTCCGGCGTATAAACCTCCCACCCGCGCGGCGTCAGATGCTCCTGCGGGTGGTAGCGGGTCTTGTAGCCCATCTTTTCCGAGCCATCGACCCAATAGCCGAGATAGACGTGAGGCAGGCCGAGCGCGCGGGTGCGGGTGATATGATCGATGATCATGTAGGTCCCAAGCGAGCGCTTTTCGAGTTCCGGGTTGAAGAACGAATAGACCATCGACAGGCCGTCGCTCATCACGTCGCTGAGCGCCACGGCCAGCAACTCACCGCGTTTGCTGGAATCAATGCCAGAGCCGGGTTCGCGGACGCGATATTCGATGATGCGAGTGTTCACGTGCGTGTCTTCCACCATGATCGCGTAATCGAGGGCAGACATGTCGGACATGCCGCCGGACTGGTGGCGGTGGTCGAGGTAGCGGCGAAACAGGGCGAACTGTTCGGTGGAGGGTTCGGCCGCATGAACGGTGGCGACGACATCCTTGTTGGCGGCGAGAACGCGTCGCATCGATTTCGTCGGCTGGAACTGCTCGGTGAGGATGCGAACGGAGACGCAGGCGCGGCAGGTTTCACAGGCGGGTCGATAGGCGATGTTCTGCGAGCGCCTAAAACCGCCTTGGGTCAGCAAGTCGTTCATTTCAGCGGCGCGCGGGCCAACGAGATGGGTGAAGACCTTCCGCTCCATCTGGTTCGGCAGATAGGGGCATGTGGCCGGCGCCGTAAGATAGAATTGGGGAGAGGGCGTCGCCTGCGTGTTCATCGAACCGTGATCGCCTCCTGCGTCTGTTATAAAGCGCCCCCGTGACTTCACGGAGATGGCGGCGGCGCTTCAAGCGACATGCATAATGTCACAGAATGGCAAAATGACGGAAAACGTCAACTGCGGGATGAGCTATTCGGCACACGGAAAGCCGCGTTTGCGCGGCTTTCCGCTAAATTAGCGCGTTCTGACGATAACGGTGCCGAGCAGGAAGTCGTGAACAAGGCGTGAGCGCTCCGTAAACAGGCCCGCCAGCAGGATGAACGGCGTCAAAACCGAGTTGATGATCCAGAAGAGCACGATGTGCACCGTGGACATCAGAAAATCGATTCGCTGACCATCCATGCGCGCCATCGCAATTCCCACGGCGCGCATGCCGGGGGTGGCCTGCGAGGGGCCGCCAAGCGTCATGCCGAAATAAAGCACCGCGACAATGACGAACAGCGCCGGGTAGAGAAAGAAGCCAAGCCCCAGCGTGATGATGCCGAGAAAAAAGACGATCACGGCAGCCGGGATGCACAAGAGGAGAACGATCGCGTAATCGATCAGGAATGCGAAGACCCGCCGGCTCAGGACGCCGCTATAGGCGCGCCAGTCATCCGGTGCGGCATAGGTGGGGTTCTGGTCGAGGCTCATCGGTCGTTTTCTCCTGAGACGGCATGACAGCGCGGCATGAGTGCCGTGTCAGCAGACAATATGGGAAGAAAACGACCGAATACAATAAGCCTCGGCCTTCAGCCCTTCGCCAGTTTCCGTGCGGCTTCGATGGCGAAATAGGTAAGAATGCCATCACAGCCCGCACGCTTGAAACAGAGAAGCGTTTCCATCATCACCCGCTCGCCGTCGATCCAGCCATTCATGGCGGCGGCCTTGATCTGGGTATATTCGCCGGAGACCTGATAGGCGAAAGTGGGCAGGCCAAAATTTTCCTTCAGCCGCCAGCAGATATCGAGATAGGGCAGGCCGGGCTTGACCATCAGCATATCGGCGCCTTCCTCCACGTCGAGTGCCGCGTCGCGGATCGCCTCCATGCCATTGGCAGGGCTGATGTAATAGCTGCTCTTGTCACCCTTCAGCAGGCCGGCGGTGGAGATCGCCTCGCGATAGGGGCCGTAATAGCCCGACGAGAATTTCGTCGCATAGGCCATGATGCCGACATTCTGGTGCCCGGCCGCATCAAGACCGCGACGAATGGCGCCGATGCGGCCATCCATCATCTCCGATGGGGAGATAATGTCCGAACCGGCTTCCGCCTGAAGGATCGCCGCCCTGACGACCTGATCCACGGTCTCGTCGTTGACGATCTCGTCGCCGCGCAGGATGCCGTCATGGCCATGGCTGGTGAAGGGGTCGAGCGCGACATCGGTGATCATGCCGATATTGGGGACGGCTTTTTTGACCGCAAGCGTCGCCTGATTGATCAGATTGTTTGCTTCGAGCGCGTTGGAGCCGGTCTCGTCGCGCAGCTCCATCTCGATATTCGGGAAGGTGGCGATGGCGGGAATGCCAAGGTCGGCCGCTTCCTTCGCTGCTTCCACCAGCTTATCGACGCTCATGCGGTTGACGCCTGGCATGGCCGGGATCGGCTCAAGAATATTGTTGCCCGGCACGACGAACACCGGCCAGATGAGATCGTCAACGGTCAGGCGGTTTTCCTGCACCAGACGGCGCGTCCAATCCGCTTTGCGATTGCGCCGCATGCGGCGATGGCCGGTGATCTCGTCGACCAGATGCGTTTTGTCCTGCATGTGAGAATGTCCTTCGATCAGATTTCGAAAGCTGCATAGCATGAAGCGCCCGCCATGCGAATGCGACAATCTACCCTGCCTAAACTACCGCTCCGGCGCGGCGGCTTTGACAAGCGTGGCGGCGGGTTTCAATATGGACTGGTCGCACGCCCATCGAGACCGTATCTTCCGGCCATGGAACCTGATTCTCAACCTCTGCCGAAGCGCCCGCTTTCCGAAATCCTGTTTCTGGTCTTCATGAGACTGGTCGCCGTGTCCTGTTTCTGGTTCGGCCTGCAATATTGGGCGATGCTGACTGGCTATTCGCTGGGCGGCCATGGGCGCTTCGATATGTTGAATCTTCCATGGCGTGTGGCGGGCAGTGCGCTCGCGGTCATTTTCCCGGTTGCCGCCCTCGGTCTCTGGCTCGGCGCCTCCTGGGGCGCCGTCATGTGGGTCATGGGGGCAGGGACACAGATCGCCATGTATAAGGTGTGGCCGCATATCTTCGGCGCCAACACGCTGGTGCCTGTCATGCATGGTCTTGTGGCAACCATTTATATACTATTCCTGGTCGCTTTCTGGCTGGATCAGCGCCAGAATGAAGAGCGCGCAAGAATTGATTTACCATAAGAATAAAGCAATTCGGCTGGGTTTCAGGCGGATATTTGTCTGTAAGTCGTTGATTTATATAAGACGATATCTACCGGGTCCCGCTTCGCCACAAGTTGGGGCCCGCGGACAAAATGCCAGTAACCATTTGTTAATCGTAGCTTTTAAGTAGAATTTTATGCGCATTGATTAGGTTCTCACTCAAGGCGGGAGACAAACAAACACACCGCCAAACAAAACAGTGAGGCAGTCATGATCAATAGCAAAGTTAAGCCCCAGGCCGTTGTTGCCGATGCACATGAAGATACCATCCGCTCGCTCTACATGGAGTCGCTGCATCTGGTGGAACGCCTCCACCGCCGTCTCCTCGATGTCATCAAGGACGAGTTCGACCGTCAGGGCCGCGATGACGTCAACGCCGTCCAGGCTCTGCTGCTGTTCAACATCGGCAATTCGGAACTGACCGCCGGCGAGCTTCGTTCGCGTGGTTACTACCTCGGCTCGAACGTTTCCTATAACGTCAAGAAGCTGGTCGACCTCGGTCTCATCAACCACCAGCGTTCTCGCGTCGACCGCCGCTCGGTCCGCATCAGCCTGACCGAAAAGGGCCAGGAAATCGCCGAAACGGTCGCCCGCCTTTATGAACGCCACGTTGGCTCCATCGAAAAGGTCGGCGGCATCGGCACCGGCGAGTTCTCCGAAATGAACAAGCTGCTGCAGCGCCTCGATCGCTTCTGGAACGACTCGATCGCTTACCGTCTCTAATTCGCGACGGTCCACTCTTCAGGCCGGGGGCATTCGCATGCTCCCGGCTTACAGGATTCCGGGGGCTGACGTCGTCCGATCGGGGCTGTCAAGCAAGGGTTCGAATCTCTCTCATCGCCCTGTATTTCAGGCGAACACAGCTTCGTGAGAACGGCGCCGTGACACGAATCGGCCATATTGATATGGGAGGCGCAAAGGCATAGGAGCCGGCTGTTTCTCCTGTTGTTGCGGCAAGTGTGCGACTGTATTGCCAGACACCAGCGCCCTGATCATGGCGTATCGAGTATTACCGGCCGGCAGGCGCGTTATACGTGTTTGTTAATCATATTGGTTTAGGCATTGTTCAGAATGCCTGAGAGAGTGGCTGGTAGGTAGAATGACAAAAAAACCCGTTTCCGAATCCGTATCGCGCCGCACGCTGCTGCGTTCGGCCGTTTCCGTTGGTGTTGCTGCACTTGCTGCGCCGGCTCTTGCGCAGAACGCGCTGAACGATCTCATGGGCTCGTCGCGCCGTGGCAACTGGGATGACCAGTTCGATGCCAATACCTCGCGTTCGGCCGTGGGTGTCGTCTCCAACAATCCGGTTCTCGGCCGCGAAGCCCCTGTCTACATGCAGCAGGCGATCATGCAATATCAGCAGATCGTGCAGAATGGCGGTTGGCCGGAAGTGCCGGTATCCCAGCAGCGTCTGCAGATCGGCGTTTCCGATCCCTCCGTTCAGGCGCTGCGCCAGCGTCTGATGGTATCGGGCGACCTGCCGCGTGAGGCCGGCATTTCCAGTGCCTTCGACTCCTATGTCGATGGCGCGCTGAAGCGTTTCCAGGCCCGTCACGGCCTTCCGGCTGATGGCGTCAGCGGCGAATACACCACCAAGGCGCTCAATGTCTCCGCGCAGATCCGCCTGGCGCAGCTGCAGACCAACCTTGTGCGCATCCAGTCGATGTCCGGCGATCTCGGTCAGCGTCATCTGATGGTGAATATTCCGGCCGCCGCCATCGAAGCCGTTGAAAACGAACGCGTCGTGCTGCGCAATACTGCCGTTGTCGGCCGCGCCAGCCGTCCCACGCACGTTATCAATTCCAAGATCTACGAGGTCATCCTCAATCCTTACTGGACCGCGCCGCGCTCGATCGTCGAAAAGGACATCGTGCCGCTGATGCAGAAGGACCCGACCTATCTGGAGCGGAACAACATCCGCCTCATCGACGGCAAGGGACAGGAAGTCTCGCCGACCACGGTCGACTGGTTCGCACCGAAGGCGCCGAACCTGATGTTCCGCCAGGACCCCGGCAAGATCAACGCCATGTCCTCGACGAAGATCAACTTCCACAACCCGAACAACGAATACATGCACGACACGCCGCAGCAGGGCCTGTTCAACAAGCTGATGCGTTTCGAGTCCTCCGGTTGCGTTCGCGTGCAGAACGTGCGCGACCTGACGTCGTGGCTGCTGCGCGACACGCCCGGCTGGTCGCGCCAGGAAATGGAACGCGTCATCGCCTCGCGCGTCAACACGCCGATCAAGCTCGCACAGGAAGTGCCCGTCTACTTCGTCTATATCACCGCATGGTCGGCGAAGGACGGCGTGGTTCAGTTCCGCGACGATATCTACGGCAAGGACGGCAATGCCGAACTGGCGCTGAACACGACGGCGGGCATGGAACAGCCGGCTGGTGCCGTGGACGACGATCTGCTGCCGCGCAACTGATCGGGCTTTGCTGTTAGTTTCTTACCGCGAATGAAGGCCGCGCTTAGCCGGGTGCGGCGTAGCCCTCATACGCCGTCACCCGGACCTGATCTCGGGGACAGTGCGATCAAGTCCTTGATCGCGAGAGAGCCCTTTCACGGCGCAGACGCGTCGGGGCTGGATGCCGGATCCAGTCCGGCATGACGCGAGGAAAGCTTGTCGCCTTTCCTCACAAGTCTGATCCTCTCCGCTACGTGCAGCTTTTTCTGCTCTCGTCGCTACTTTAAAAAAAACAACTGCCACTTTTCGTCGCGACGTCGCAGTTTGACGGGCAAATCTCGCTGCTCGTATTGCTCTTGTCGGGGCAGGGCGCTAAGACCCCATCGCATTACTGTTTCAGGAGCCTTCATCATGTCGAACACAGATGCTTTCTTCTCCCGCCCGCTTGCCGAAGCCGATCCGGATATTTTCGGCGCGATCGAGAAGGAACTGGGTCGCCAGCGCCACGAGATCGAACTGATTGCCTCGGAAAACATCGTGTCCCGCGCCGTGCTTGAAGCGCAGGGTTCGATCATGACCAACAAATATGCCGAGGGTTATCCGGGCAAACGTTATTACGGCGGCTGCCAGTTCGTCGACATCGCTGAAGAGCTCGCGATCGAGCGCGCAAAGAAGCTGTTCGGCGTCAACTTCGCCAACGTTCAGCCAAACTCCGGTTCGCAGATGAACCAGGCCGTGTTTCTCGCGCTGCTCCAGCCGGGCGACACCTTTATGGGCCTCGACCTCAACTCGGGTGGTCACCTGACGCATGGTTCCCCGGTCAACATGTCCGGCAAGTGGTTCAACGTCGTGTCCTACGGCGTGCGCGAAGGCGACAACCTGCTCGACATGGACGAAGTGGAACGCAAGGCCAAGGAACATAAGCCGAAGCTCATTCTTGCTGGCGGCACCGCCTATTCCCGTGTCTGGGACTGGAAGCGCTTCCGCGAAATTGCTGATGAAGTTGGCGCTTACCTGATGGTCGATATGGCGCACATCGCCGGTCTCGTCGCCGGTGGCCAGCATCCCTCGCCGTTCCCGCATTGCCATGTTGCGACCACCACCACGCACAAGTCGCTGCGCGGCCCGCGCGGCGGCATGATCCTCACCAACGACGAGGATCTGGCGAAGAAGTTCAACTCCGCCGTCTTCCCTGGCCTCCAGGGCGGCCCGCTGATGCACGTCATCGCCGCCAAGGCTGTTGCCTTCGGTGAAGCGCTGAAGCCGGAGTTCAAGGACTATGCGGCACAGGTCGTCAAGAACGCCAAGGCGCTGGCTGAAACCCTGATCGAAGGCGGCCTCGATGTCGTCTCCGGCGGCACTGACAACCACCTGATGCTGGTTGACCTTCGCAAGAAGAACGCGACAGGCAAGCGTGCGGAAGCAGCCCTCGGCCGCGCTTACATCACCTGCAACAAGAACGGCATTCCTTTCGATCCGGAAAAGCCCTTCGTTACCTCGGGTGTCCGTCTCGGCACGCCGGCCGGCACGACGCGCGGTTTCAAGGAAGCGGAATTCCGCGAAATCGGCAAGCTGATCGTCGAGGTTCTCGATGGTCTGAAGGTTGCCAATTCGGATGAAGGCAATGCCTCCGTCGAGGCTGCGGTGCGTGAAAAGGTCGTCGGCCTGACGGACCGTTTCCCGATGTATCCCTACATGTAAGGACAGAAGACGATGCGCTGCCCATTCTGCGGTTCCGAAGACACACAGGTCAAGGACTCGCGTCCGGCGGAGGACAACACCTCCATCCGCCGGCGGCGCATCTGCCCGGATTGCGGCGGCCGCTTTACGACCTATGAGCGCGTGCAACTGCGCGAGCTGATGGTCATCAAGAAAAGCGGCCGCAAGCTTCCTTTCGACCGCGAAAAGCTGGTGCGTTCCTTCGAGATCGCGCTGCGCAAGCGACCGGTCGATCGTGACCGGATCGAGCGGGCCGTGTCGGGCATTGCCCGCCGGCTGGAAAGCTCCGGCGAGACGGAAATTCCCTCGGAAGAAATCGGCCTGCAGGTTCTGGAGGCGCTGAAGAGCCTCGATGACGTGGCCTTCGTGCGTTACGCCTCGGTCTATCGCGATTTCAGCCATGCCGAGGATTTCGAGAACGTGATTGCCGAAATCAACGCCAAGATCGCCCGTGATACGGATGGTGGAGTCTAGCCGTGACGAGCCGTGCCGATGACGAAAGGTTCATGGCCCGCGCCATCGAGGTTTCGCTTCGCCACCAGGGCCAGACGCTGACCAACCCCTCAGTCGGTTGTGTTCTCGTCAAGGATGGAAAAATCATCGCCGAAGCCGTGACCGCCATCGGCGGCCGGCCCCATGCCGAACGCCAGGCGCTGGAGCTGGCCGGCGAGGCGGCGCGGGGCGCAACCGCCTATGTCACGCTCGAACCCTGTTCCCACTGGGGCAAAACCCCGCCCTGCGCGAACGCGCTGGTAGAATATGGGGTTGCCCGTGTCGTGGTGGCGGTAGACGATCCGGATGAGCGCGTTTCCGGCCGCGGTTATCAGATATTGCGCGATGCCGGCATTGTCGTGGAAACCGGGCTGCTGCGCGATGAGGGCAAGAGGGCGCTTGCCGGCTACCTCACACGCCAGATGAAAAAACGCCCGCATGTGATTCTGAAGCTTGCGATTTCCGCCGATGGGATGATTGGCCGGGAAGGCGAGGGGCAGGTGGCGATCACCGGTCCCGAATCGCGCCATGCCGTGCATGAGCTTAGGGCGCGCTGCGACTGCATTCTCGTTGGTATCCGGACGGCGATTGCGGATGATCCGGAACTGACGGTGCGCATTGCCGGCATGGAGAGCCGCTCGCCGTTGCGGATCGTGCTGGATCGGCAGTTTGAGTTGCCGCTGACATCGAAGCTGGTGCGGAGTGCGCGGGAGGTCCCGGTGATCGTTGCGGCGTTACCCCCCTCTGCCCTGCCGGGCATCTCCCCCACAAGGGGGGAGATCGATGGAGCGCTGCTCCGCCCTGCATCGACGGCTGAAGAGGTTGCGCCCGAGACGCAATTTGAACGAGCGGACAGCCCCTTGCCGATCTCCCCCCTTGTGGGGGAGATGCCCGGCAGGGCAGAGGGGGGTAACCCCGACCGCCGCCGCCAGCTCCTGACCGACGCCGGTGTCCAGATTCTCGAAGCCCCAACGCTCGAACACCTCCTCCAAACCCTCGCCGAACGCGGCATGTCGGAACTTCTGGTCGAAGGCGGCGCCTTTGCCGCAAAATCATTCCTCGAAGCTGGATTGGTGGATCGTATCATGTTGTTCGAAAGCCCTGTCTTGATCGGCAAAGGCGGCATTGAAACGCCGCTCAGCCGTGCCGATATCACGGGCGACTATGCTCTGATCAGCGAAACCGCTTACGGGCCGGACCGCTGCTTCTGTTATGAAAGGCCGATTTGATGTTTACCGGAATTGTCACCGACGTTGGAACCGTGTCCGAGCTGGAAGCGCTGCCGGAGGGTGTTCGCCTGCGCGTGGCGACCAATTACGATCCGAAGACCATCGATATGGGCGCATCCATTTCCCACGGCGGCGTTTGCCTGACGGTAACGAAGCTGCCGGAAGACGGTAGCAACGAGCGCTGGTACGAGGTTGAGGCGTGGGAAGAAGCACTGCGCCTGACCACAATCGCGAGTTGGCAGAAGGGCACGCATGTCAATCTCGAGCGCGCGCTCAAGATCGGCGACGAACTCGGCGGCCACATCGTTTCCGGCCATGTAGACGGCAAGGCGGAAATCCTGTCGGTTGAGCCGGAAGGCGAGGCGGTGCGCATCCGCCTGCGTGCGCCCGAACATCTGGCGAAATTCGTGGCGCCCAAGGGCTCCATCGCACTCGATGGCACCTCGCTCACCGTCAACGCCGTCGATGGCACCGATTTCGACGTTCTCCTGATCCGCCACACGCTTACCGTCACCACCTGGGGTGAACGCCAGCCGGGCGATTTCGTCAATTTCGAAGTCGACACCATGGCGCGCTACGCGGCAAGGCTCGCAGAGTTTCCTTCGGCGTCAACCCGGCAGGAGCCAACTGCCTGAAATGCGGATTCTGGTGGTACTCGCTCATCCACTGGAGGAAAGCTTCGCCGCCGGCGTTGCGGAGACCATACGGCGCAAACTCCTCGCGAACGGGCATACGGTCGATTTCCTGGATCTTTACCGAGAGAATTTCGATCCACGGCTGACATCTACGGAGCGCGCCCGTTATTTTCAGCCGGACTACGATGTGTCGGAGGCCGAGCCCTTCGTCCGCCGTCTCCAGCAGGCGGACGGGCTTGTGCTGGTTTTCCCGCAGTGGTGGTTCAATTTTCCAGCGATCCTCAAAGGTTATGTCGATAGGGTTTTTGTTCCCGGCGTCGCCTTCGATAACGACCCGGCTGGTGGTCGCCTCCGTCCAAAGCTTAGACATATTCGCGTGTTGTGGGCCTTTACCTCGACTGGCTCTCCATGGTGGATCGTGCATTTATACATGGGTAACCCCGTGAGAAGGCTGCTCAAGCGGGGCATCGCTGCATTTTGCGCGAGAGGTCTCGATTTCAAGCTGGTTAATCTTTACGATATGGACCGTTCGAACGAGGAAAAACGACGGGCGCATCTGGCACGGGTCGAGATGCTGGTCGGTCGCTTGTGAGCAGGAAAGCCGTTTGCAGTCTACTTTCTGCCAAATGAGGTAGGGGAACCATCATGCCGTCCTATGAGCTGCTCACAGCCTTTTTCATCACCACTGCCCTGTTTGCCTATATTCCCGGCCCGGCCATGCTTTACGCGGCCGCGCAAACCATGGCGCGTGGCCGGTTTGCCGGGCTGATGGCGGTGCTCGGCATCCATGTTGGCTGCTATTTCCACATCTTCGCGGCTGCCGCCGGCCTTTCCGTGCTGTTTCAGGCGGTGCCGTGGCTTTACCTCGCGGTGAAGCTGTGCGGCGCGCTATATCTGGTCTGGCTCGGTTTCTCGATGGTGCGTAGCAAAATGGAAGGCGAGGCGGTCAATCTGACCGTTGAACCGAAATCGGCACGTCGGGCCTTCGTCGACAGCATCATCGTGGATGTGCTCAACCCGAAGACCGCGCTGTTTTTTCTTGCCTTCCTGCCGCAATTTGTCGATCCGGCGGCCGCTTTGCCCGTCTGGCTGCAGTTCCTGATCCTTGGCATCGCCGTCAATTTCATCTTCTCCTCCGCCGATCTCGTCGGCGTGCTTCTTGCAGGCGCGATGGTCGGGCGTCTGAAACGATCGAGCACCGCGCAGGCTCTGGCCCGCCGCGCCGCCGGAACGGTGCTGATGGGGCTCGGCGTCCATCTCGCCTTCCAGAAAACCTGATTCACGGGGAGCCGCGTCGGGAGCGCAAAACCGGGCCAAATGCCCGGCAGACGCGGCCTCTTGCGCCGCCGACACATGAAATTACTTGCCAAAAACAGCCAGCCGTGGTTTGACCGCCGCAAAAGCCGGTATGATCCGGCATCAAGCTTTTCAGGAAAATATCATGTCCAAACCCCATCTTCTTATCGTGGAAGCACGTTTTTATGACGATATGGCCGATGCCCTTCTCGAAGGCGCGAAGTTCGCGCTCGATGAAGCTGGCGCCACCTATGACGTCATCACCGTTCCCGGCGCACTCGAAATCCCGGCCGCCATCGCCATGGCGCTTGACGGCGCCGACAATGACGGCACGGAATATGACGGTTTTGTTGCGCTGGGCATGGTCATTCGTGGTGAGACCTATCACTTTGATATCGTCGCCAACGAATCCTCCCGCGCCCTGATGGATCTCGCCGTCAGCGAATCGTTGCCGATCGGCAACGGCATTCTTACCGTCGAGAACGATGAGCAGGCCTGGGCGCGCGTGCGCCGCACCGACAAGGACAAGGGCGGTTTCGCCGCCCGTGCGGCGCTGACCATGATCGAGCTGAAAAAGAAACTGGGTGGCTGAACGCATGTCGGATGTTGAAAACGGCGGTGAACCGCGCCAGCCTTCGGTAAAGCCCGCCAACCAGCGCGGCGCGGCCCGCCTTGCGGCCGTGCAGGCGCTGTACCAGATGGATGTCGGCGGAACCGGCGTGATGGAAGTGGTTGCCGAATATGAGGCACACCGACTCGGCCAGGAAGTCGATGGCGATACCTATCTTAAGGCAGATCCGTCGTGGTTCCGTTCGATCGTCTCGGGCGTCGTGCGCGACCAGACGAAGATCGACCCGCTGGTGCGCTCCGCCCTTCTGGAAGACTGGCCGCTGTCGCGTCTCGATGCCACCGTGCGCGCCATTCTACGTGCCGGCGCCTTTGAAATTCTTGAGCGCAAGGACGTACCGGTCGCCGTCATCGTGACCGAATATGTCGAAATCGCCCGTGCTTTCTTCGAGCACGACGAGCCGAAGCTGGTGAATGCGGTTCTGGACCGCATCGCCAAGCAGGTGCGCGGCGAGGCAAAACGCTAAAATACGTTAGATGAGGAAGACATGAGCGCCGTTTCCGTCCCCGGACTTGAAGTTCAACTGGGCGAGGCGAAGCGCAACGTCTTCCTTCTCACCATGGCGCAGGCGATCATGGGATCGGCCGCGCCGATGAGCTTTTCGGTCGGCGCGCTTGCCGGCTATCAACTGCTTGGCGCTGACAAGTCGCTGGCGACTGCGCCCTTGACAGGCTTCAACATCGGCGTCGCGCTCGGCGCGATCTGCGTGGCGGCCGCATCCCGCTTCCTCGGTCGCAAGGCGGGCTTCATGGTCGGTGCGCTGATGTGCTCCATCGGCGGCGGCATTGCCGCGGTCGCTCTCTTTCGCTCTGATTTCTGGCTGTTTGCGCTTGGCCTGCTGTTGATCGGCATTTCCGGCGGCTTTACCCAGAAAATCAGGTTTGCCGCCGCCGATGCTTCGCCCTCCTTCTACAAGCCGAAGGCGATCTCCTGGATCCTGGCAGGCGGCATCATCTCCGCCATTGTCGGGCCGCAGCTGGCCATCGTCGGCAAGGACCTTCTGGCTCCGGTCACCTTCGCCGGTGCTTTCATCGCCCTCGTGCCGCTTGGTCTGGTTGCGATCGCCATTCTGGCCTTTCTGAAATTACCCGACCCAAAAACCGCCGCGACACATGCCGAGGCGGCAAGGCCGCTGTCGGAAATCGTGCGCACCCAGCGTTTCATCACCGGCATGATCTGCGGCATCGGCTCTTACGCGCTGATGACCTTCATGATGACCGGCGCACCGCTCGCCATGGTCGTCGGCTGCGGTTTCCCGACCGAACTCGCCACGCTCGGCATCCAGTGGCATGTGCTTGCCATGTTCGGCCCAAGCTTCTTCACGGGCATGCTGATCTCCAGGTTCGGTGCGGAAAAGATCGTCGCTTCCGGCCTCCTTATTCTGATGGCCTGCGCCATCGTCGCCCATATGGGCATCGAATTGTGGAACTTCTGGGCGGCGCTCATCCTGCTTGGCCTTGGCTGGAACTTCGGCTTCATTGGCGCGACCGCCATCATTACGTCCAGCTATCGCCCGCAGGAGGCGGACAAGGTCCAAGGCTTCCACGATATCGTGCTGTTCGGCGCGGTGGCGCTGTCGTCCTTTTCATCGGGCAAGGTTTTCACGGCCTGGGGCTGGTCGGTGATGAACCTCGTTATCTGGCCGGTTGCCGGCCTTTGCCTCCTGCTCGTCCTCTCACTTATCCTCACCAAGCAGAAAAAAGCCGCCTGAGTCGCGCGCCGCGCGCTACCCCTTTCAAGTTTCAGGCAAATTTGTGGGCTTGACGCGACACCTTTCGCCAACGCAATCTCGGCACTGAGGACATTTTTCCTTGGGAGGGGAACAAATGCCCAATCGGGGGACTTCGGACACGCCGTCCATCCCCCTCTGCACAAGGTTTCGCCGCGCCGGGGAGGGAGTGAGACCCGGCCTTTTGGGAGGTAAGTGCGCATGACCGTAATACCGATAGTAATTTTATGCGGTGTCCTGTCCGTGGTTTACGCGGCATGGGCCACCAAGAGCGTTCTCGATGCCGATCAGGGCAACGAGCGCATGCGTGAAATAGCAGGTTATATCCGTGAAGGTGCGCAGGCTTATCTCACCCGTCAGTATCTCACCATCGCCATCGTCGGCCTGATCGTCGCCGTTCTGGCGTGGTATCTTCTCTCATCCATGGCCGCCATCGGCTTCATCATTGGCGCGGTTCTGTCCGGGGTTGCCGGTTTTGTCGGCATGCATGTGTCCGTGCGCGCCAATCTTCGCACCGCGCAGGCTGCATCCCACAGCCTTTCCGCCGGTCTCGATATCGCCTTCAAATCGGGCGCCATCACCGGCATGCTGGTGGCTGGCCTGGCGCTGCTGGGCGTCTCCATCTATTATTTCGTCCTGACGTCGGTGATGGGCCACGCGCCCGGCTCGCGAGAAGTGATCGATGCGCTGGTGTCGCTTGGCTTCGGCGCGTCGCTGATCTCCATCTTCGCCCGTCTCGGCGGCGGCATCTTTACCAAGGGCGCGGATGTCGGCGGTGATCTCGTCGGCAAGGTGGAAGCAGGCATTCCCGAGGACGACCCGCGCAACCCCGCAACCATTGCCGACAATGTCGGTGACAACGTCGGCGATTGCGCTGGCATGGCGGCCGATCTTTTCGAGACCTATGCCGTCTCCGTCGTTGCGACCATGGTTCTCGCAGCCATTTTCTTTGCCGGCACGCCGGTGCTTGAGAGCGCCATGGTCTATCCGCTGGCGATCTGCGGCGCCTGCATCCTGACGTCGATTGCCGGCACCTTCTTCGTCAAGCTCGGCACTAATAATTCCATCATGGGCGCGCTTTACAAGGGGCTCATCGCCACCGGCGTCTTCTCGGTCGTCGGTCTTGCGGTCGCCACCCATGCGACGATCGGCTGGGGCACGGTCGGGACTGTGGCCGGCATGGAAATAACAGGCACCAACCTCTTCTTCTGCGGGTTGGTGGGCCTTGTCGTGACGGCTCTGATCGTCGTCATTACCGAATATTACACCGGGACCAACAAGCGTCCGGTCAATTCCATCGCACAGGCCTCGGTTACCGGCCACGGCACCAACGTCATCCAGGGCCTTGCCGTCTCTCTGGAGTCGACAGCGCTGCCCGCCATCGTCATCGTCGGCGGCATCATCGGCACCTATCAGCTCGGTGGCCTCTTCGGCACGGGCATCGCGGTGACGGCCATGCTCGGCCTTGCCGGCATGATCGTCGCCCTCGACGCCTTCGGCCCCGTCACCGATAATGCGGGCGGTATCGCCGAGATGGCAGGCCTCGACCCCGACGTTCGCAAGGCGACCGATGCGCTGGATGCGGTCGGTAACACCACCAAGGCCGTGACCAAGGGTTATGCCATCGGCTCGGCCGGTCTCGGCGCGCTGGTTCTATTTGCCGCTTATGCCAACGACCTTTCCTTTTTCGCGGCCAATGGCGATACCTATCCCTACTTCAAGGATGTCGGCGAGATTTCCTTCAGCCTCGCCAATCCTTACGTGGTTGCCGGCCTGCTGTTCGGCGGTCTCATTCCCTATCTCTTTGGCGGCATTGCCATGACGGCTGTCGGCAAGGCCGCGGGTTCGATTGTCGAGGAAGTGCGCCGGCAGTTCCGCGAAAAGCCCGGTATCATGGCCGGCACGGAAAAGCCGGACTATGGCAAGGCCGTAGACTTGTTGACGCGTGCGGCAATCAAGGAAATGGTCATCCCTTCGCTGCTGCCGGTTCTGGCGCCCATCGTCGTCTATTTCGGCGTGCTCGCCATTTCCGGTTCCAAGGCATCGGCCTTCGCAGCATTGGGCGCGTCACTGCTTGGTGTCATCATCAACGGCCTGTTCGTGGCGATCTCCATGACCTCGGGCGGCGGCGCCTGGGACAATGCCAAGAAAAGCTTCGAAGATGGCTTCGTCGACAAGGATGGCGTGCGCCACGTTAAGGGATCGGACGCACACAAGGCGTCGGTAACGGGTGATACGGTCGGCGATCCCTACAAGGATACGGCTGGTCCGGCCGTCAATCCTGCAATCAAGATAACGAATATCGTAGCCTTGCTGCTGCTCGCCGTTCTCGCCCACTAAGGCTTGTTAATCCGCCAAATGAAAAGGCCCGGGGAGCGATCCCCGGGCCTTTGAATGTCTCACTCCCGCCACCGTCAGGGAGCGTTGCCGCTTTGGCCGAGAATGCTCTTGGCGATATTGGCGCCCGACGTGCCGCCCGAGAGCAGCTGCTGGAGGAAGGTGAGGTCCTTGCCGCCCGTCGGCGTGGTGCGCGAAATCGTGTCGAAGACCTTGCCGTCCTGCAGCGTGTAGTTGGCCTTGCGCTCGATCACGCCATCCTTGTTGAAATAGATCGCGAGAATGTTCTGCTCGACCAGCGACGGCTTCATGAAGGCGGCACGGCGCACGCGCTTCTGCGAGATGTAATAGAACACCTCGTTGCCGAACGTCGCGGTCGTGGAGGGCGTGCCCATGGTCAGCAGCACCTGCTCGCGGCTCGAACCCTCGGGGATCAGCTGGAGCGACTGCTCGTCCATGACGTAGCCGTTGTGGAAAACATCTGTCGTGCTGGTGCAGGCGGAAAGCAGACCGGATGCGAGCACGATTGCAATGGCGGTCTTGCTCAGAATTTTGCCGTGACTTGCGGATTTCTGCTTGCTCAACTGCTTTTCCCCGACTGCGATCATGAATGGCACCTTCCGGCATTGCGTGGTGCACAGTGTCTGTGCACATGATTGTGTCAATCCGGGGACGGAAAATCCCGATCACCCCCCAAATTCAATGCTTTCCCGGACGTTTGGAGCTCCTCCGGTTCTCTTCGACTGTTTCAGCCCAAAGACGAACGTGACCGCGACAGCATTGCAATTCGTGGATGCTTCGGTAAACCAGCTTTGACGATCATGCAACAAGTGCGATGGGCGGTTAGCGCATTCACCCGTCCCGTTCGGAAAAAAAACGATGATATTCGGGCTTTTCAGACAGAAAAACAACAATCGGGCCGTCGTTGACAGGCAATATGCCACGCTGACGGCGGCGGCCCGCACGCCTGGGTTTTATCTCGATCTGGGTGTGCCGGATACGGTCATGGGCCGTTTCGAGATGCTCTCGGCCGTCATGATTCTCTATTTCCGTCGCACCAAATCCTCTGGCGTCAGCGGCCAGGAAATCGCCCAGGAAATCGTCGACGCTTTTTTTCAGGACCTCGATCATTCGATCAGGGAACTTGGGATCGGTGACCAGGGCGTGCCGAAACGCATGAAGAAATTTGCCGGTATGTTTTATGGACGGCTGGAATCCTACGCTTCGGCGCTGGATGCCTCCGACCGCGCTGCTCTTGCCGCAGCGCTCCGGCGCAATATATATCCGCAGGCAGATGACAAGGCGCGGGACATGGAAGGGCTGGCGGGCTGGATGATGCAAGCATCCGATGCCATTGCCGCCCAGTCCGAAGAAACGATAGCAACCGGAAGCCTGACGCTGCCCCTGCCTGGACAATGAGGTTCACGATGAACGCGCGACACCCCGCAAATGACGACCTGCCGTTTTCCTACCCCGTCAAGGTAGGCCATATTTCCGCCAATCCGGTGAGGATTGGTCTGGAAGCCAGCGCCGATGAACTCAAGGCCCTGGCGAAATTCTGGGATGTGGTTTCCGTCGAATATCTGAAGGCAGAGCTGCAGGTATCCCGCTGGAAGAAGGATGGTGTGAAGGTAAAAGGCGAGGTGCACGGGGCGGTCACGCAGTCCTGCGTCGTGACGCTGGAGCCGGTTTCGAGCAAGATCGATGAGACCATCGAGCAGATTTTCGTGCCGGAAGGCTCGAAACTGGCCCGCATGGTCACCAACGAGGAAGGCGAAATCGTGCTCGATCCGGATGGCCCTGATATTCCCGATCAGTTCACAGGCGACAGCATCGATGTCGGCGCCGTCGTTGCCGAATTTGCCGCCCTTGCCATCGATCCCTATCCGCGCAAACCGGATGCGGCGTTTCCCGAAACGGCCGAAAAAGAACCTGAAGAAGAGAAGCGGCCATCGCCCTTTGCCGTGCTGAAAGACTGGAAAAAAGACTGAATGGCCCAGCCGGGCGGAAATAATTTTATTGTAACGAAGGCCGGAAAAGGTATTTTCGCGCAAAATCCGCTTGATTGGCGGCAGTTAAGGATAAGGGACGCGTGATCAGAATTGCAATTGACGTCATGGGTGGCGATTTCGGCCCAGATGTTGCCATCCCCGGCGCTGCCAAGGCGCTGGAGCGGCACAACGATGTAACTTTTCTGCTCTACGGGCAGAAGAGCAAATGCGAGCCCATTCTGGCACAATATCCCGCACTCCGGGAGAAATCGGTCTTCCATGATTGCGAAGTCTCGGTCAGCATGGATGAAAAGCCGAGCCAGGCTTTGCGCCGTGGCCGCTACGTCTCCAGCATGTGGCGCGCGATCGAGGCAGTCAAACTCAATGAAGCCGACGTGGCCGTTTCTGCCGGAAACACAGGTGCGCTGATGGCCATGGCGAAATTCTGTTTGCGCACCATGGCGCGGGTGGAGCGCCCGGCAATCGCCGGCATCTGGCCGACGCTGAAGGGCGAAAGCATCGTGCTCGACATTGGTGCAACGATAGGCGCCGATTCCCAGCAACTTCTCGATTTCGCCCTGATGGGCGGGGCCATGGCCCGCGCGCTGTTCGATATCGACCGTCCGACCGTGGGCCTGCTCAATGTCGGTGTTGAAGAGGTCAAGGGCCAGGAAGAGGTTCGCGAGGCAGGCCGGCTGATCCGCGAGGCCGATCTTGGCACCATCGACTATCGCGGCTTCGTTGAAGGTGACGACATCGGCAAGGGCACGGTGGATGTGGTGGTGACGGAAGGCTTTACCGGCAACATCGCGCTGAAAGCCGCCGAAGGGACCGCACGCCAGATCACCACGCTTCTGCGTGAGGCGATCTCCCGCAGCTTCTTTGCGAAGATCGGGTATATTCTGGCAAAAAGCGCCTTCGATGTGCTGAGAGAAAAAATGGACCCTCGCAAGGTCAATGGTGGCGTGTTTCTGGGCCTCAACGGCATCGTCATCAAGAGCCATGGCGGGACGGATGCCGTTGGTTTTGCCTCCGCCGTGGATGTCGGCTACGACATGGTTCATAACGGCCTCACGGCCAAGATTGAGAATGATCTGAAAATTTACCACGCAAGACGGCTTCCGCCCCCGGCGCCCGAAGCTCTCGTGGCTGACGAGGAATAAGGGAATGATCCGCTCTATAGTTCGTGGTTTCGGGGCAGCGCTTCCGAAGCGTGTCATGACCAACAGCGAAATCGAAGGTGTCGTGGAGACATCCGACGAATGGATCGTGCAGCGCACCGGCATCAAGCAGCGCTATATCGCTGGCGATGACGAAACCACGGCGTCGCTCGGCGAGGCAGCAGCGCGTGCGGCGCTCGACAATGCCGGACTCACGCCCGACGATATCGATCTCATCATTTTGGCTACCTCGACGCCGGACAATACGTTTCCGGCGACGGCTGTAAACATCCAGAACCGTCTTGGCATGACCCATGGCTTCGCCTTCGACATGCAGGCCGTCTGCTCAGGCTTTGTCTATGCGGTGTCGACCGCCGATCTCTATATCCGCGGCGGGATGGCCAAGCGCGTCCTGGTGATCGGTTCTGAAACCTTCTCGCGGATCCTCGACTGGAAGGACCGCACCACCTGCGTTCTCTTCGGCGACGGCGCCGGCGCGCTGGTTCTGGAAGCGGGCGAAGGCGAGGGCACCTCTGCCGATCGCGGTATTCTGACGGCGCAGCTGCGGTCAGACGGCTCGCACAAGGAAAAGCTCTATGTCGACGGCGGACCGTCCACGACCGGCACGGTCGGCCATCTGCGCATGGAGGGCCGGGAGGTCTTCAAGCATGCCGTTGGCATGATCACCGACGTCATCGAGCAGGCTTTCGAAGCGACGGGCACGACATCGGATGACCTCGACTGGCTGGTCCCCCACCAGGCCAACAAGCGCATCATCGACGGCTCCGCCAAGAAGCTCAACATCGACCCGGAAAAGGTCGTCATAACCGTCGATCAGCACGGCAATACCTCGGCTGCCTCCATTCCCCTGGCGCTTGCGGTTGCGGCGGGCGACGGACGCATCAAGAAGGGCGATCTCGTCATGCTGGAGGCTATGGGCGGTGGTTTCACCTGGGGCGCCGTCCTGCTGCGCTGGTAGGGCATTTCTCTGCGTTTGGGAGCGCGGTGGCGCGAATTCCGCCGTGTTTTTTGCCCCCGCGCCCCTCACGAAGCGCCAAAGCGGCCCCGCCCTGTTGCAAAACCGTATCGGTCACCTAAGCCCTTGCAGTGATTGCCGAAAGCCTCCAATGAATCTGGAACAATCCCTTGACCGGTCGCCACAAGGGAAATAATCTCGGCGGCTCCTAGAGAAAAATTCAGACACGGTTTGTGGGGAAAAATGGCCGGGAAGACAGTGACACGCGCAGATCTTGCAGAATCTGTGTTTCGTAAAGTCGGGCTGTCCCGCACCGAATCCGCCGAACTGGTCGAAACGATCATTGACGAAATATGCAACGCGATCACCCGTGGCGAGGTCGTAAAGCTATCGTCGTTCGCAACTTTCCAGATCCGGGAAAAGAACGAGCGTATCGGACGCAACCCGAAGACGGGTGAGGAAGTTCCGATTTCGCCGCGTCGGGTGATGACCTTCAAGGCATCGAACGTGCTGAAACAGCGTATTCTGAAAGCTCACACGGCCCGCAAGGCCAAGCAGAAGGGCCAGAAGACCGGGGCTTGAGCAGTCCCACAGTCCGCCAGGACCTCGTCTTCGGGCGACATTGCAACACAGTTTTACCATTCTTCCTGTGAACACACTTGAAATTCAACGGGCAAGCCGTTGAAATCTGGTCGACTCACATCATAATCAATTTTAGTGATTTGTATTTACCGCAACGGTGTCTGCGCGGGTCTTGGTAGACAGCAATGGTTCCCAGCGGTGACAGGCGTTCTCGTTCAGTGTCCGGCCAGGTGCATGGCGCTCCGGTTTGGATAGGAGTGGAAATTTGGACAAAAGCCCCGACGCGTTCCGGACGATCAGTGAAGTGGCGGACGAGCTGAACCTGCCGCAGCATGTGTTGCGGTTCTGGGAGACGCGCTTTCCGCAGATCAAGCCGATGAAACGGGGTGGGGGCCGCCGTTATTATCGTCCCGACGATATCGATCTGCTCAAGGGCATTCGCCACCTTCTTTATGACCATGGCTACACCATCAAGGGTGTACAAAAACTCCTGAAAGCCAACGGCAACCGTTTCGTGGCAGCCATTGCCTCCGGTGATCTCGCGACCATGGAAGCCATCATGGCTGCAAGCGGTGAGAAGGAAGTCGCCGAGCCACGCGTGATCGATACCGATGGTGACGAGGTTGTCGGTCGCCCGAAAGCCAAGCCGAGCGGCCGCTTTTTCGGCTTCGGCGGCGGCAATAGTGATGCTGAAATTTCGGTGGGCAAATCAAGCATCGGCAAGGACGATCAGGCCCTGTTGCAGGAAGCGCTGTTTGATCTCCTCGAATGCAAACGCCTGCTCGATCAGGTGCGTTAACGGTTTTTCCACAGCTGTTTTAATCGTTCCCGCACATCGTCCCTGAAAAAACAAAGAGTTAGGTATTTTCGCGGATAGAGCGAAATGCGAAGCACCGGCTGCTCGCCAACCTTTCGGAAACTCCTTTGGCCGATAATGCGGCTCCGTTGAAAGGAGTCCGATCGTGAGCAACCGAAAATCGACAGCGCGACGCCGCACGGCGAAGAAATCGAGCGGCGGCAGCGTTTGGCCCTGGGTGCTGATGCTGGGCGTGGTCGCCGGCGGCATCCAGGCCTATGAACATCGCGATAGCCTTATGCCGCAACGTCACTTCGCGAAGGCCACGTCGTCGTCATCCGCCAGCGCTCCGAAGGTCGCGACCGTGCCCAAGCGCGAGGCGGTCACGCCAGAGAAGGTCGCTTCTATCCGTCCTTCATCGCCCGCCTTACCCGGCAACGGTCCCGTGCCGCCGCGCGCCATCGCCATGCCATCCGTCTCGCAGCCCACCCAGGTTGCCGCTATCCAGCCTGAACCTCGCCCAGCAATCGAGAAAGTATCGCTTGGCGAAAAGGCGGGCACCTTCGCATTTTGCGGCCGCTCTGGCCTCAACAACTGCGTCGCGGACGGCAATACCTTCTGGATGAAGGGCGTGAAGATGCAGCTTGCCGGCATTGAGGTGCCGCAGATCGACCGTGCGCGCTGCATGGAAGAGCGTCAGCGCGGCTTCATCGCAAAGGTCAGGCTTCGCGACATGTTGAATGCCGGCGCTTTCGACGTCTCCTCTTCAGGTGATGCGGGCGGGCAGGCGGCAGAGCGTAAACGGCTCTCCCGTTCCGGCGTCTCCTTCGCCGATCAACTCGTTCGCGAAGGCCTCGCCCACCCGGCATCTGCAAAAAATCAGTCGTGGTGTGGCTGAGGCCCCGTTGACCGGGGCATGCCAGCCTGTGTAGATGAGGCACCATTCACTTGGGTTTAACGCCATATGGTTGCTGCCCGAGTGGAATATAGCCGCAGCGCCCCTGCATCTGAACGACAGGGGACGCCGCGATGCGGACGTGGCGAAATCGGTAGACGCAGCAGACTTAAAATCTGCCGACCATTGGTCTTGCGGGTTCAAGTCCCGCCGTCCGCACCAGCTCCATTCCTTGTCAATGGAGGGTGTTGGTGCCGGCCAGCGCTATGATGCGGCTGGCCGGGCGGTGATGGTCACTTCTTGTCGAGACCCTGAGCCATTTCAAGGTGGTGTTGCAGCGCCGGCAGGGTTTTTGCTGCCCAAGCCTTCAGCTCCGCATTGTCCCCGCCTTCAGCATAGCGCTTGAAAAGGTCGACCGCATCCTCATGAGCGTCGACCTGGTCGTCGATATATTCTTCGTTGAATTCGGCGCCATCGAGTTTGGCCAGATCGTCGATTTCTTCCTTGTGATCATCGGTGAGCGCAGTAGCGGGCGTCCCCTTCACCTTGCCTCCAGAAAGAAGAGCTTTCAGTTCCGAGCTGGTTTTTTCGTGTTCTGTAACCATCTGCTGGGCGAAGGCCTTGGTCGCCTCGTCGCCCATGGTCAGCGCGAGCTTGCTCGATTCGATTTCGAAGAGGTCACTGGCAGAGACCTGCATCACGAAGTCTTCGGTTTTTGGCGCAACGCCGAGCGCGGAATTAATGCCCGTCGTTTCCGTTGCGGATTGCGCCATGGCGGTGCTGGCGGCGAGCGCGAGCGCGAGTGTTAGAATGGTCTTCTTCATCAATCGGCCTCCTGATTGTTGGAGCCAATCCAACCGAGGTGCAGGTGGATTGTTCCTGAAGCGACCCAAAGAAACCGTACATCGAAGCTGTTTTTCCTTTGGATTACCATCATTTGTGTCGGTGAGGGGGGCGGGGAGATACCGCCAAACACGGCATTTGTGCGAAGGTGAAACTTATCGAAAAGAACCTATTGACCTTGCCACGATGGGAAGCCCTATCTTTTTTCCAGTACAGGAAGAAAGGGGTCATACGCATGTCACAAATGGAGATCCGTGCCAGTCACCAGATCGCGATCGACGGCATGACCTGCGCCTCCTGTGTCGGTCGCGTTGAAAAGGCGATTGCCAAGGTGCCCGGCGTTGTGAAGGCCTCGGTCAATCTGGCAACGGAACGGGCCGACATCGCCTTTTCCGGGCCGCCGGATGTGCCCGCCGTTATCGAGGCGGTGCGGCAGGCCGGTTACGGCGTCGATGAAAAAACGATCGAGCTCAATATTGAAGGCATGACCTGCGCCTCCTGCGTGGGGCGCGTCGAGAAGGCGTTGAAGGCCGTTTCCGGTGTCTCGAGCGCCAGCGTCAACCTGGCGACCGAGCGCGCAACCGTTCGCGTTGCCGGCAACGCCGCATCGCCTGCCCAGCTTGCTGACGCCATCAAGAAGGCCGGTTACAGCGCAAGCGAGATCGTTGCCGACAAGGCGCCCGGTGAGGAGCAGGACAAGCGCGAAGCGGAGCTCCGTCACCTCAACATCAGCCTTGCCCTGGCGGCGGTTCTCACGCTCCCGGTCTTCGTGCTGGAAATGGGCTCGCATCTGATACCCGCCATCCATGATGTCGTCATGGAAACGATCGGCATGCGGGAAAGCTGGTATCTGCAATTTGTCCTGACGACGCTGGTTCTCTTCGGGCCTGGCCTGCGCTTCTTCAAAAAAGGCATCCCAGCGCTTTTGCGGCTTGCGCCGGATATGAATTCGCTCGTCGTGCTCGGCACGGCGGCCGCCTGGGGATTTTCGGTTGTGGCCACCTTCCTGCCACGAATCCTGCCGAGCGGCACGGCCAATGTCTATTATGAAGCCGCAGCGGTCATCGTTACGCTGATCCTGCTCGGGCGCTTTCTGGAGGCGCGGGCCAAAGGCCGCACCAGCGAAGCAATTAAGCGGCTGGTCGGCCTGCAGGCCAAGTCAGCACGGGTGCTGCGCGATGGCGAAACCGTCGATGTGCCGCTGCAGGACGTGCGCGTGGACGATGTCATCGTCGTTCGCCCAGGCGAAAAGGTGCCGGTCGATGGGTTGGTCCTCAGCGGCTCTTCTTATGTCGATGAGTCGATGATCACGGGCGAGCCGGTCCCTGTCACCAAGACGGCGGGTTCGGAGGTTGTCGGGGGTACGGTCAACCGCAATGGTTCCCTGACATTCCGCGCCACCAAAGTGGGTGCCGATACGCTGATTGCCCAGATCATCCGCATGGTTGAGGAGGCTCAGGCCGACAAGCTGCCCATCCAGGCGCTGGTGGACAAGGTGACCAGCTGGTTCGTGCCGGCCGTCATGCTTGCCGCACTCGCCACCTTTGCCGTCTGGTTCATCTTCGGCCCCGATCCGGCTTTGACCTTCGCGCTCGTCAACGCGGTTGCAGTTCTCATCATCGCTTGCCCCTGCGCCATGGGTCTCGCCACGCCGACCTCCATCATGGTCGGTACCGGCCGCGCCGCCGAAATGGGCGTGCTGTTTCGCCGTGGCGATGCGCTTCAGACGCTGCGCGACGCCGATGTGATCGCGGTCGACAAGACAGGCACGCTGACGCTCGGCAAGCCGAAACTGGTGCATTTTGCGACGACGCAGGGGTTCAACACGGATGAAGTGCTGCGCCTTGTCGCCTCGCTGGAAAATCACTCCGAACATCCGATTGCGGAAGCGATCGTCGAGGCCGCGAAACATGGCGGGATGGTGCTCGCCAATGCTGAAGCCTTCGAGGCCACGCCAGGTTTCGGTGTCGCAGCGCAGGTGGATGGCCGCAAGGTGGAGGCCGGTGCGGACCGGTTCATGACGAAGCTCGGTTACGATGTCGGCAGTTTCGCAGATGATGCCGAACGCCTGGGCAGGGAAGGGCAATCGCCGCTTTATGCTGCCGTCGATGGCAGGCTGGCCGCAATTATCGCCGTTGCCGATCCGGTCAAGCAATCGACACCGGAAGCGATTGCAGCGCTGCATGCGCTGGGTCTCAAGGTCGTGATGATCACCGGGGATAACCGCCGCACCGCGGAAGCAATCGCCCGTCGCCTCGGCATTGACGAGGTGGTTGCGGAAGTGCTGCCCGATGGCAAGGTGGAGGCGGTCAAGAAGCTTTCTGCCGGTGGACGACGTGTCGCTTTTGTCGGCGACGGCATCAACGATGCGCCGGCGCTTGCCGCCGCCGATGTTGGTCTGGCCATCGGCACCGGCACGGATGTCGCGATCGAAAGCGCCGATGTGGTGCTGATGTCCGGCGACTTGCGCGGCGTGGCCAATGCGATTGCGCTCTCGAAGGCGACCATCCGCAATATCGGTCAGAACCTCTTCTGGGCCTTCGCTTATAACGCGGCTCTCGTTCCCGTCGCGGCTGGAATATTGTATCCTGTCAACGGCGTTCTGCTGTCGCCTGTCCTTGCCGCCGGAGCCATGGCGCTTTCCAGCGTCTTCGTGCTGACGAATGCCTTGCGCCTGAAAACGTTCCGGGCGCCGCTCACGGACACACCTGCGGGCCTGAAGCTCGCGGCGGCGGAATAGGGAGCAGGCAGATGGCTCTTCCCCATACCATTCACCTGCCGCAGATCGACCGCAGCATTACGGTGGCACAGGGCGAGACCGTGCTTCAGGCCGCCCTGGCGGCGGGCGTTGCTTATCCGCACAGCTGTCGCATGGGCCGCTGCGGCGCCTGCAAGTCGAGGCTGATTTCGGGCGAGGTCGATCTTCTCAAGCACACGCCTTTTTCGCTGACGGAGGAAGACAAGGCAAATGGCCTGACGCTTGCATGCCGGGCGATACCATCGAGTGACGTGGTGATCGGCTGGATCGACGGCGCCGACGCGCTCTCCGACAGTCATGCTGACATCGTTTTAACCTCGGAAAGATAGGAGCAGGATCGATGAATATTGGCACCGCCGCCGCCGCCTCCGGTGTTTCTGCGAAAATGATCAGGCACTATGAGACCATCGGCCTGATCAAATCCGCAAACCGCACGGATTCCGGATACAGAGTCTACACGACCAACGATCTGGAAACGCTGCGCTTCATCCGACGCGGCCGCGATCTCGGCTTTTCGATCGAAAAAATCAGGCAGCTCATGACTCTATGGCGCGATCCCGGCGGCGCTTCCTGCGATGTCAAACGCATCGTCATGGAGCATGTGGTCGATCTGGAGGCAAAGATGCACACGCTCCGGGAAATGGCCGATACGCTTCGAAACCTCGCCACCTATTGCCCTGATAACGGAGAACCGGAATGCCCGATCATTCAGGATCTGGCCCATTCCGACGACGTTGATTTTGCCCCGGTTGCCGTCGTGCCGAAAAGGTCCGGCATGCTCAAGGGGACCTCCGGTCCGATTATGGAGCTACAGCGCCTCGCGAAATAAGCGGCCGTTTTCCCGGTGAAAAGCCGGTTTGAAGTGCAGTGCAGACACCAATGACGGTGAAGGAGACCAAGCTATGTGGATACGGATATTACAGCGCTTTCTCATTCTGTGCCTGATGCTGGCGATCGTGTCCGTTATCGCGTTTCTCCTGCCCTATATGGCGGGCGGTGATCCGGCCCGCACCATCCTCTTTTCGCGCATGCGGGATACGGCGCTCGATCCGCACGCGGTGGAGGCGCTGCGGGTCAGCCTCGGTCTCGACCGGCCTCTCTACGTGCAATATTTCGCATGGTTGGGGAATGCATTGCGGGGCGATCTCGGATTTTCCTTCACCAGCAGCCAGCCGGTTGCCGCAGAGTTGATGCGATCGCTCTGGGTTTCTGTCACCCTGGCGTTGACGGCCCTTGCCATTGCGGTTGCGGTTGCGCTCCCGCTCGGCACGCTGGCCGCCATGCGCCCCGGCGGGCGGCTCGACAATTTCGCGACGCTGATGATCCAGACGTTCGTCGCGACGCCGGAATACTGGTTCGCGCCCATGTCGGCGCTGGTCTTTGCGCTCTATCTCGGCTGGTTGCCTTCAGCCGGATGGGACAGCTGGCGCTCGCTGGTGCTGCCGGCGCTGACGCTCACGCTCAGACCGCTCGCCTATTTCACACAGGTGACGCGTGCCGCCATGGCCGAGGTTCTGCGTGCCCCCTACATCACGGCGGCCCGCAGCCGTGGCCTTGGCATGCATGGCACCGTCATGCGTCACGGCATCCGCAATGGCTCGCTGCCGGTCGTCACCTTCTTTGCATTGTGGCTGGCGGGCCTGCTCGGCGGATCGGTGGTCGTGGAGGTAATCTTCGCCATTCCCGGTATGGGCCGGCTGCTCTACGACGCCGTGGTCAATCGCGACATTCCGATGTTGCAGGGCGGTTTCGTCTGCATCGTGGCGCTTTCCATTCTCATCAACACCCTCGCGGACAGTTTTTATGTCCTGATCAATCCAGCGATACGAGGTCACCATGACCACTAGTCATTTTCCAGCTGCGGCGTCCGCCGCCATGCCGTTGGCCCTGCCAAAACGCTCCTCCAGCCTGTCGCGTTTTACGGATTTCATTCGCCGGCGGCACTGGACCTTTTATGCGGGGGCGGCGATTTTCCTCGCCATCATCGTGCTGCTGATCATCGCGCCGTGGATTTCGCCCTACGATCCCGCAAAGCAGAACCTCCGCCTGCGGTTGAATGCGCCCAGCAGTCTTTACTGGCTCGGAACCGACCATCTCGGCCGCGATGTGCTCAGCCGGCTTTTGATCGGTGGCCGCTTTACGGTGACCATCGCCGCCATCACCGTCATTCTCTCCGTGGCCATCGGCACCTTTATCGGCATCATCAGTGGCCGCAGCCGCGGTATCGTCGACGAGGTGCTGATGCGCATAGTGGATTTGCTCATCGCGATCCCGGACGTCGTGATCGCGATTTTCCTCGTGGCCATTTTCGGACCGGGCTATGGTACCTTGATCGCCTCGCTGACGATCGTCGGCTGGACGCCTTTTGCGCGGCTGGCGCGGGGGCTGACGCTGTCGATCAATTCCCGCGAATATATCCGCGCGGCGGAGGTGCTTGGCTGCACACGGCGCTTCATCATCTTCCGGCACATCATTCCCAACACCATCTGGCCGATTGCGGCCGTGGCCTTTCTACGCTTCGGCCACAAGCTGATCACTGTAGGTGGTTTGTCATTCCTCGGGCTTGGCGTCCAGCCACCGGCCGCCGACTGGGCGCTGATGCTGGCAGATGCGCAGGCCTATGCCGAGCGGATGCCGGTTCTGGTCATCGCACCGGGTCTTGCCATCTTCCTTGCCGCACTTAGCGTGACCTGGATCGGCCACGGGCTCAATCTGGAAACGAAGAAATCTGACGGTCAATGAAACCCGCAAACCGGCGACGATTGATTTGATATTCGTCAAACATGAATGACGCAACAGAACCAAAAGGAGAGTATTATCGCCTGAAGCCGCATGAAATTACGCAAATGCCTCCGATTCAATAAAAATAAGGGGAACTCTTATGAATATCGAAGGACAAACGCTTGCCAACACGGCCATGTCTCCCGAGCGCGCACCGCTTCTGGAGATTGAAGACCTGCACGTTTCCGTGCCGACGCAGAATGGTCGCAAGTTTGTTATTTCGGGCCTGACGCTGACCGTCAATGCCGGCGAAGTCGTCGCGCTTGTCGGCGAATCCGGCTCGGGAAAGAGCATGACGGCACTGTCGCTGATGCGGCTTTTGCCGCAGGGCGCGGAAATCGATTCCGGCCGCATCTCCTTTGCCGGACGCGACATTCTCGCTCTTTCATCTTCTGAACTCGATGCGCTGCGCGGTGCCGATATCAGCATGCTGTTCCAGCAGCCGCAGGCGATGCTGGATCCCACCAGCCGCGTGAGGACGCAGGTGGCCGAGCCACTGTGGGTCCACCGCAAGATGAGCCGGAATGCTGCGCTCAACCGGGTCGTCGGCCTGCTGTCAGACGTCGGCATTCCCGATCCCTCGGCGCGAGCGCAGTGCTTCGCTCACGAGCTTTCCGGCGGCATGGCGCAGCGCGTGATGATTGCGGCCGCATTGTCGGGCAATCCGCAGCTTCTGATCGCCGATGAGCCGACGACGGCGCTTGATGTCACCGTCCAGGCACAAATCCTGCGTCTGCTCGATGACGAGCGGCGCAAGCGCCGGCTGGCAACGTTGCTGATCACCCATGATCTCTCCGTTGTCGCCGCTTTTGCAGATAGGATCGCGGTCATGTATGCCGGCCGCATCGTCGAGGAGGGGCCGACCCAGGCGATCCTCAAGGCGCCACAGCACCCTTACACCAAGGCGCTGATTAGCTGCTCACTGCTGACCACCGACAGCGAGGGGCAACTGCTGACCATCCCGGGTTCCAGCGCGCAGGCGCACGACATGTCCTGCGGTTGCCGGTTTCATCCGCGCTGTGCAATCGCCAACTCGACGGGCATGGGTGGGCGTTGCATGGCGACAGAGCCGGATTTGAATACTCTGCCGGAGGGGCGCAAGGCGCGGTGCTGGGCGGTGGGTCACGACCATGCGGGGCATGATCATTCCGGTCACGACCATCAGAACCACGCAATCTGCTGAGGAGGGCGACGACAATGCTATCGACAGCAATGACACAGACCGCCCCATCGGCGGAAACCATGCCCAAGCCCTTCGTGGTCGCGAAGAACCTTTGCAAATACTACCCGATATCCGGCCTCGGTCACCGGGTGGTGAAATCCGTCGACGATGTCTCCCTGACAATCGGAGAGGGGGAGGTTCTGGGCCTCGTGGGCGAATCCGGATGCGGCAAGAGCACCGTTGCCGGGCTGATCACGCGGCTGACCCACGCGACCAGGGGCGAGGTCAGCATCGGGCAGAACGATATGCTGCACATGAACGGAGAGGCGCTGCGGCGCATGCGCCGGGTCGTACAGCTGGTGTTCCAGGACCCTTATTCCGCGCTCGATCCGCGCATGCGCATCGGCCAGAGCATGGAAGCGCCGCTTGCCCAGCATGGCCTCGGCACGCGTGAGGAACGCACGAACCGGGTTTTCCGCATGCTGGAGGAGGTCGGGCTCGACGGCTCCTTTTACGATCGGTATCCGAGCCAATGTTCCGGCGGGCAGCTGCAGCGCGTCGTCATCGGCCGGGCGCTACTTCTCAATCCAAGCTTCCTTGTCTGCGACGAGCCGACATCGGCACTCGACGCCTCGATGCGGACGCAGATCCTGAACCTTCTGATGGACATGAAGCGTCGTCACGGCCTGACGGTTCTGATGATTTCGCACGATCTGCGTGTGGTGCGATATCTCTGCGATCGTATCGCAGTGATGTATCTCGGCCGCGTCGTTGAAATCGCCGACCGCGAGGAGCTTTTCCGAGCGCCGAAGCACCCCTATACCAAGGCGCTGATTGCGTCGTCCATGCTGGACGAGACGGGGCTTTATGCTCCGGAAATGCTTCTGGACGGCGATCTGCCGAGCCCTCTCAATCCTCCCGACGGCTGCAAATTCCACACCCGCTGTAAATACGCGACAGAGATATGCAGTCAGGCGGAGCCCGTTTTGGAAGGCGTTTCCGGCGAGCATTTCGCCCGCTGTCATCGCTGGCAGGAACTGGGTTGACGGAACGCGTAGGTGCAGTTCTCTGGCGATGTAAAAACAGATGAATTGTGCGTTTGCAGATTAATATCGGAATAAAATTCCGAGTATAAAACATAAAATAGAAGTTAATCTGATGGATATTCGCGATATATCCACAGGATATTTTGCTGTCATGTTATTTTTACTGAAGATGCACGCATTGTGAGCGTTATCACCAAAATAAAAGGGGATCTTCCATGATGAAGTACGCAATTTTGGCGACATGCGCCACTGTGGCCTCGTTCGGGGCACAGACGGCAATGGCCCAAACGATCACCTATGACGATTACACCGGCGTCAAGACCGGCTGGCAGATGGCGTCTGACGATGCCTATCTCGGTTCGCGTGCGGGTTGTTTCGAAAGTCTGGTTCGTGTCGGTTATGACACGACGCTGGAACCGGGCCTTGCGGAATCCTGGACGCAGACCTCGCCCAAAGTCTGGGAATTCAAACTTCGCAAGGGCGTGAAATTCCAGAATGGCGAGCCGCTCACTGCCGCCGCCGCTGTCAATGCGCTCACCAATCTCCTGAAGGCGCCCGTTCCGGCCCGGGCCTTTTCGCCGAAGCTCATTGCCGCGGTTGAGGCGGGTGGCGACGATATCGTAAAGATCACCACCATCGAGCCGTCTGTGCTGGTCCCGGCGCAGATGGCAAGCCCCGCAACCACTATCCTCGCACCAGCGGCTTACAAGGATGGCAAGGTCGATCCCATTGGAACCTGCACCGGGCCTTTCAAGATCACAAAGGTCGATGCAAACCAATATATGGAGCTGACCGCGAACCATGAGTACTGGAACGGCATGCCGAAGCTTTCAGGCGGCCGTGTGAACTTCATTCCGGATGCCGATACGCGCGCCACCCAGATAAGAAGCGGTGAGGTGCAGATTTCGCGCGTGATCCCACCCTGGGCGGTAAAGACCGTTGAAGCGGCGAAGGGTGTCAAGGTCGCACCGATCACGGTGCCCCGGATTACGGAGATGCTGCTCAATAATTCCAAGGCGCCGTTCAAGGATATCAAGGTCCGGCAGGCGATCCGGGCCGCCATCGACACCGCCGGTATTGCCGACAGCATCTATGAGGGTGCGGTAAAACCCGCGACGATGCCCTTCGCGCCGGGAGAGCCCTGGGCGCCCCAGGACGTCAAGCCTGCTTATGATCTGGAACAGGCAAAGGCTCTGTTGAAAGAGGCGGGAATTGCTCCCGGCAGCCTGAAACTGACGCTGTTGGCTTACACTGAAAGAACCGAACTCAAGGACGTTGCTGCCGTCATCCAGGCGCAGCTACAGGAAATCGGCATCAAGGTCGATGTTCGCGTTGCCGATTACACGGCGATAGAGCCCGATCTTCTGTCCGGCAATTTCGACATGGTGCTTCTGTCGCGCGGTTACGCTACCGATGTTGCCGAACCGATCGGCTTTCTCAATGCTGACTACACCTGCACAGGCGGTTACAATATCTCGCACTATTGCAGCGAGCAAACGGACAAGCTGATCAAATCAGCCTACGCGGTGGCCGAGCCGGAAAAGCGTTACGCCATTTATGCCGAGGCGGCGAAGAGGATCTATGACGAAGCGGTCACCGTCTATCTGATCCACGAGACAGCGTTCGACGCTTATTCGGACAAGGTCGAGAACTTCAAACCGCATCCGATCAACTTCTTCATCATGACCAAGGACCTGGCGACGAAGTAAGCCAATCCAACGGTTCTGACGAAACAGGGCCCGGCTCGCAAGAGCCGGGTTTCGGCTGTTATGGTGGCGTTCCCCCCCCGCAGCTAGGATGCCGGATCAGCTCCGCTGCTGCAGGGTGGAATTCCTGGGCAAGGGTCATAATGTCGATTTGAAATGACGAGTTACGCCAAACGCTCCGGCGTCATCCTCGGGCTTGTCCCGAGGATCTGCCACCGATTGATTTTATTCGACGTGATTAGATGCTCGGCACCGGGCCGAGGATGACGCTGAGAGGAATGAATTCTTCATCACCGACTTGGGGAGAGGCTTTTGCTGCGGGAGGTACGGGGGACGAAACTCGATGTCGTCCAATGGCCGTTTCGCACCGTACAGCGTCAGGCGGGGCAGGCAGTGCGATCCGGCGGCGGCAGTGGAGCGCCGCCGGTATCTTTTCTGTTCAGGCGCGCGCTTCTGGCGTGTATCCAGCCGCAGTAATGATTTCGGCAATGTGAGCAGCATCGGATGCACCGCCGACGACGACCGTGCGGCTTGCCGGATCGGCATGCACGGCGGCACCGGGAACGGTCTTTTCGATCGCACCCTTGATGACACCGGCGCAATGGCCACAGGTCATGTCTTCAACGTGAAAGGAAAGGCCTGCGTTGACAGGGGCGGCGGTGGTTTCGTGATGGTGCTGATGGCCATTGCACATAGGCGGTCTCCGTGGTTTGGAAGTCTAACACAACAGAGCCTGGACTATTCCAACGTGGGAAGGTCAAGCGCTTTATTCATGTCATCGCATCATGGGTGCGAACACCTTAACTGCGCCAGAAAATCGGCATCATCAGCACCAGAACCGTCAGGATTTCCAGACGTCCGAGCAGCATCAGCACGGACAGGAGATAAAGCGCGGGATCGCTGATGGTGGAGAAATTGCCTGCCGGACCGATGATGGGGCCGATACCGGGGCCGACATTGGCGAGCGAGGTCGCAACCGCCGAGGTGGCAGTCAGAAAGTCATAACCCATCAGGCTCATGGCAAGGCTGCCGGCGATCCACAGGGCGATAAAGCAGCTGACAAAAAGGAAGATCGTCCGGATCGTATCCGGATCGACCACCTGCTGGCCGTAACGCACGGAATAGACGGCGTTGGGATAGATCAGTTTTTTGAGGCCGGCCCGCACGACATTGAACATGATGAGGAAACGATAGGCCTTGATGCCGCCCGCGGTCGAACCGGAACAGCCGCCCATGAAGGTTGCGAAAAAGGCAACGACAACAACGAAGGGCCCCCAGAGCGTATAATCGTCGCTGGCAAAACCGCCCGTCGAAAGGATCGAGGTCATGTTGAAAAAGGAATGGCTCAGCGCATCATCCAGTGGCACGCCGTTCCTGAAATGGTGGTAGACACCGACGGCAATCGAGATCGCACAGAGATAACCGAGGAAAACGGCGATCTGCGGGTCGCGCAGCGTCTCCAGCCGACGGCGCACGGCGAGCAGGATCATGACCGAGAAGGGCAGGCTGCCGAAGATCAGGAAGATGGTGGCGATCCAAAGCAGCGCGGTATTGTTGAAATAGGCGAAAGAGGCATCATGGGTGGAAAAGCCGCCGGTCGCCACTGTCGACATGGCGTGGTTCAGCGCATCGAAATGCGACATGCCGGCAAAATCGAAGGCTACCGTGCAGGCGATGGTCATGACGATGTAGATCGCCACAAAAGCGCGGGTGAAGCTTGCCAGCCGCGCGAAAGGCCGATCGTTGCCCGTATCGGACGATTCCATGCGGAAGAAGGTCATGCCGCCGACACGCAGGAGCGGCAGGATGAAGAGGCCGAGCGCCACGATACCGATACCGCCGAGCCAGCAGAGCAGGGAACGCCAGAGAAGAATGCCCTGCGGCGCGTTATCGAGGCCGGATATGGCGGTAGATCCCGTCGTGGTGATGGCGGAGACGGATTCGAACAGCGCCTGGCCGGGGGACAGATCGAGCTGTGACAGGTAAAGCGGAACGGCGCCGACAATCGAAAATACCAGCCAGAGCACATTGACGAGCAGGAAGCCGAAACGCTTGTTGAAGGAGGCGATCGGCCCACGCGTCGCGAGCGCGCAGGCAAGTGCGAAGCCGCCGCACATGAAACCTGAAAGCGCAAACACCATCCAGTCGTCATTGCCGTAATAAAGATCGGTCAGCGCGGGCAGGAACATGGCCGTCGCAAGGTAAAGCCCGAAGATGGACGCGACATAAATGACGGAGCGCAGGAGATTGCTGTTCAAGAATTGAAACCCAGGGTTCGTGGCCGCGCTGAAATGAATCTTTGTCTCTGACGCCGTCCTATGGCATAGCGGGTGCCATTATGAATTTCAATGGATTGACTATCGTGGACAAGCAGCTTGTGGAAGCAGCGCGGCGGGAAGTGCGGGAAATATTCCCCGAAACCCCGCTGCAGTTGAATGAACATCTCAGCCGTCGGTATGGCGCGTCGATTTGGCTGAAGCGTGAGGATCTGTCCCCGGTTCGTTCCTACAAGATTAGAGGCGCGTTCAACTTTCTGCGCAAGGCCGTCGCAAAAGCCGGAAAAGACAAGATTTTCGTTTGCGCTTCGGCCGGCAACCATGCCCAGGGCTTTGCTTTCGCCTGCCGCCATTTCGGCGTTCACGGCGTTGTTTTCATGCCGGTGACCACACCGCAGCAAAAGATCGAAAAAACCCGCATCTTCGGCGGTGAATTCATCTCGATCCGTTTGGTGGGCGACATTTTCGACCAGTGTTATGCGGCTGCCCGCCAACACGTGCAGGATAATGACGGCTACATGGTGCCGCCCTTCGACCATGAGGACATCATCGAGGGACAGGCAACTGTCGCGGCCGAAATCATGGACCAGCTGCCGGAAGGCACGAAGCCTGACATCGTCGTCATGCCGGTCGGTGGCGGCGGTCTTTCGGCCGGCCTCACAGGTTTCCTGGCCGGGACCGTGGCGAAGGAAAACTTCGTGTTCTGTGAGCCCGAGGGCGCCCCGAGCCTGAAGAAGAGCCTGGAGCGCGGCGAGCCGGTGACGCTGAACAAGGTCGACAACTTTGTTGATGGCGCAGCCGTCGCCCGCATTGGTGACCTGAATTTCAAGGCGCTCAAGGATTTTCCGGCCGATCAGGTCCAGCTCATCCCGGAAAACGCCATCTGTGTGACGATCATCGAGATGCTGAACCTGGAAGGCGTGGTGCTGGAGCCTGCTGGCGCGCTTTCCATCGCCGCGCTGGAAAAGCTTGGCCGCGAGAGGCTGGAAGGCAAGACCGTGATTGCGGTGGTCTCCGGTGGCAATTTCGATTTCGAACGCCTGCCGGATGTGAAGGAACGCGCCATGCGTTACACCGGCGTCAAGAAATACTTCATTCTGCGCCTGCCGCAGCGCCCGGGCGCGCTCCGCGACTTCCTCAACCTGCTCGGTCCGGACGATGATATCGCCCGTTTCGAATATCTGAAGAAATCGGCACGCAACTTCGGCTCGATCCTGATCGGCATCGAAACCAACGCGCAGGAAAACTTCGCCGGGTTGCTGGAGCGCTTTGAAGCGGCTGGTCTCGGTTATGAAGACATCACCGAAAATGACATCCTGTCGAACCTGATCATCTGATCCGGACAGGATGACAGCAAGGGGCAGGCCAATGCCGCCCTTCGCATCTTAGACGAATTGAGGGAGTGAAAGCCATGGCATCGTTTTTTTCAAAAATCCTCTCGGCCTTCGGCTCCGGCCAGCCGTCCTCTGACGCGCCGCAGAAAGTAGCGCAGGCCGAGCCGCATGCCCATGGCGATTACCTGATCTATGCGACGCCGATCAAGGAAGGCGGCCAGTTTCGCTTGGCGGGCCGCATCGAGAAAAAGGCGGGTGATGAGGTGCTGGTGCACGAGTTCGTCCGCGCGGATGTCTTCACCAGCATGGATGACGCGGTGGAGTTCACGATTCGCAAGGCAAAGCTCATCATTGATCAGAACGGCGCTTCGCTCTTCCCCTGAGGGTGATGACCTTTTCTCGCTGCGGACATTAAGATTCCGTTGGTTGCTTCAGCCTATCCTAAAACAATGAAGCCGCGTGCCAAGGGCGCCATGCGGCGTTAACAGGTAAGGCATGAGCCGATGCATTGGGCAAATCTCGCCCTCTTTCTAACGGAAGCCGTCGTCTATTTCTCGGTCATGACGGCTTTCCTGCATTATCGGCATATCCTGGGCATCGGTGTCTTTCTCACCGCCCTAGGTGTCATGCATTTCATGGAAACCTATCTGGCGGCCGTCTTTTACGTACAGCTGCCTTTCGGCGTGGCATCTCCCGGCTCCTCCATCCTTTTTGCCGGCAAGCTGATGATGATCCTCATGCTTTACATGCGCGAGGATGCGGCGGTGGTGCGACAGCCGATCTACGGCCTGTTTCTCGGCAACATCCTGACGGTCATCATGGCCCAGCTCATCCGTTTTCACGAGACGGTGGCGATCGTGCCCGGACAGGCCGCCAGCACCGCCTTTCTGGATGAGATGGGCGTGCTGATGGTGTGGGGCACCAGCCTGCTCTATATTGATGCCATCGCCATCATCCTGTTTTACGAAAAGCTGGGCCGGTATCTGCAGCGCCATATCGTCCTGCGTTTCGGCATCTGTGGTGTCGTTATCCTCAGCCTCGATCAGGCGGGCTTTTATGGCGCATTGCGTTTGCTGTTCGACGCGCCGATCGACGTGTTCTATGATGGCTGGAAGGCAAAGATGGCGGCGGTCGCCGTCTATTCCCTGCTTTTTGCGGTCTACCTGTGGCTGACCTCCGCCAAGGGCCGTTTTTTGATACGCCGCAACATTGCGGATGTTTTCAACGATCTCACTTTCCGGGAGCGTTACGAAGAGCTGTTGTCCCGCTCCGGACGCGACGTTTTGACGGGCGTCTCAGACCGCGCCCGCATGGAGCTTGATGCGCCCTCCATCGTTCTCGACTGCACGGAGAAGCGCCGACCCGTCAGCGTGATGATTGTTGACATCGACCACTTCAAGACGGTCAACGACAGTTTTGGTCACCTTCAGGGCGACGACATGCTGCGAAACTTCGCGGCTGTGCTGAAGCAGCTGGTTCAGCCCCATGGCCACCTCTATCGTTTTGGCGGCGAAGAATTTGTCGCTCTGCTTCCAGCCATGACACATGAAACGGCCCTCGGCTTTGCCGAAGAGTTGCGCAACGCTGTCCTTGCGGGTCTGCGAAGGCCGGACGGTACGCTCCTGACCGTCAGTATCGGTGTGGCAACGGGCCTCGAAGATGGCCGGCTGTTTCTCGAACTTCTCTCCGAGGCAGATGCGCGTTTGTATGCGGCAAAAAATAACGGCCGGGACCAGGTCCACGGCCGTTACGGAATGTGGGTCGGCTGATATCTTTCGATATCAGCTCCAAATGCCTCAGGCGGCCTGGGCCAGTTCTTCAACCTTGGCTTCAGCGGCGGCAACAGCCTTTTCGACGGCTTCCGGACCGAATGCCAGGCCCTCGACATAGATGACTTCCACATCGGTCATGCCCATGAAGCCGAGAACGGTCTTCAGGTAGGGCACGGCGTGGTTCATCGATACGGCTGGGCCTTCCGAATAAACGCCGGCAGCGGCGAGCACGATGTACACCTTCTTGCCAGTGGCGAGACCGACCGGGCCGGTTTCGGTGTATTTGAAGGTCTGGCCGGCGCGGGCGACGTTGTCGATCCACGACTTCAGGCCGGAATAGATGTTGAAGTTGATGAGCCCGGTGCCGATGACGACGGTGTCGGCCGCCAGAAGCTCGGCAACCAGCTTGTCGGAATAGTCGGCGGCAACCGCTTCTTCAGCCGTGCGCTGGTCCGGTGCCTTGCGGATGGCCGCAGTCTTGACGGTGTCGAGATGCGGGATTGGATCAGCCGCCAGATCGCGGTGGACGAGCGTGTTCGAAGCCGACTTGGCTTTCAGCTTGCCCGCCAGTTCACCGGCGAACTTGTTGGAAACCGACTCGTCGCCACGTGGGCTGGAAGTGATGAGCAGAATGTTGGACATGGTCTTTTCCTTGCTTATGCGGTGAATTCACGGGCGCCTTGGGAGGGCGGGAGAGCACGATGCCCTGCCTTTGGGCCTTATATGAAAAATTACTGCCATCAAGAAAACTGTGATAATGTGGAAGCAATCTATCGATGAAATGGATGGGACATGGACGCGAACCCGACACTCGATCAATTGCAGGTATTTTTAACGGTTGCCGAGACCGGTAGTTTTTCTGCGGCTTCGCGGGCGCTTAATCGTGCCCAGTCGGTGGTCAGCTATACGATCGCCAATCTCGAGGCACAGCTGGAGGTCACCCTGTTCGAGCGCAACGGTGTGCGCCAGCCCAAGCTGACCGACGAAGGCCGCGCCATGCTGGAGGACGCAAGGCGCATCGTTGCCGGCCTGCAGGAAATGCGCGCCCGCGCCAAGGGGCTGAAACAGGGGCTGGAAGCGGAACTTTCCGTTGCCATCAGCACCATGGTGCCGGCGGAGGCCGTCGTTGCGGTGCTGCGCGATTTTCGCCAACAATTCCCAACTGTGACGCTCAGCCTCAACGTCGGCGAACTGGGCATGGTCATGGAGATGGTCTTATCCCGCAAGGCCGGTATCGGCATCGGTGGGGCGGTTTTGCGCCAGGATGATGAACTCGTGATGGAGAAGGTCGGCCACTCCTTCATGCTGCCGGTGGTTGCGGCCGATCACCCGCTGGCGCAGATCGAACGCCCGCTGGTGCTTGCCGACGTACGCGAGGAAGTTCAGCTCGTGGTCACCGATGCTTCAGGTCTGACCAAGGGGCGGGATTTCAATGTGCTGTCCTACAAGACATGGCGCGTCAGCGATATCGCCACCAAGTACCAGCTCATCAAGGGTGGCCTCGGCTGGGGCGGCCTGCCGGCCTCGCTCGTCCGCAATGACCTCACCAATGGAAGTCTGAAGGCGCTTGAACTTGAGGCCTATGAGCAGGGCGAATATCCACTCTTCACGTTGCGGCGGGTCGATTCGCCTGCCGGGCCCGCTGGCCAGTGGCTTTCCGAAGCGTTCCAGCAGCGCCTGTCGGCGTGCCCGAATCACAAGGATTTCAACGGGATGCTGGCGGCGAGCAAGCAGAGGACCCTGGCTGTCGCTGCGGAGTGATACTGGCTGTAACCACCACCGTTATATCTGGATCGAGAAGAAACAAGCGGCATGTCAGTTCTTTGCCCCAGCGTCCAATTCATGTCTGAAGAAACACTCTCCCGGCAATGTATCGCCGGGAGAGCCGTGTTTCTCTACAGAACCAGCCGGAACTTCGCGAAACCTTCCGCACCGTCGCCTGCATCCTCGATTTTTGCGCCTTTGATCTCCGCCGCATAGTGGCGGCCCTTGGGGCCAGTCTCGAAGATCGCTGTAGTATCGGCGACTGGGGCGAAGGACCAGTTGGCATCCGCAGACGGGTTGATGGTGCCCTGATCGATAATATACCGCACGATCACGTCGCGGTTGGTATCGGGTGCCACGAAGATGACCTTGTCGGCGGCGATGTCGGGGAACTTGCCGCCGCCACCGGCGCGGTAATTGTTGGTGGCTACCACGAATTTCTGTTCGGGATCGATCGGCTTGCCATTGAACTGCAAGTTCACGATGCGGTTGCTGTCGGGATTGACGGCCTTGCCGTCCTTGTCGAATTTCGCCGGTTTGGAAATGTCGATCTGGTAGGTAACACCGTCGATGACATCGAAATTGTAGGACGGGAAGTCGGCATTGAGGAGCGGCGCATCCTTGGCGCCGGCCTCCACCGTGTTGAACATGCCGGCAGACATTTCCAGCCAGTTCTTCACCTGCGCACCGTTGATCAGCACCGCCTGCACCGTGTTCGGATAGAGATAGAGATCGGCGACGTTCTTGATGGCGATGTCACCGGCGGGGACATCGGTGTAGTAATCCGCGCCGCCGCGACCGCCGGACTTGAACGGGGCTGCTGCGGAAAGCACGGGCAGATCCTTATATTGCCCTTCCTTCAGCATGTCCTTGATGTACCAGGTCTGGGCGTTGGAAACGATCTGCACGGACGGATCATCGGCCACCAGCGCGAAATAGGAATAGAGCGGTGCAGAGGTTTTACCGACGGGGCGACGCACATAGGCGAGCGCCGCTTCGTGATCGGCCTTGGCGGCGGCGAGAACCTCCGGCTTGTCGGTATAGTCAGCAACGATCTTGCGGCTGTCGTCGCGATGGTAGATCGGGCGTGCCTCAGAGGTGAAGTCGATGATCTTCCAGCTCTTGCCGTCCTTTTCGAGCAGCAGGTCGATGAGACCCATATGTGATCCCCAGAAGCCGGCCATGACGGCCGGCTTGCCCATCAGCGTGCCCTTCACGGCATCCGCGCCCTCAATGCCGTCCCAGGTCTTCGGACCGGGGAAAACGAGATGCTGGTGGCCGGTGAAGATGGCGTCGATGCCTTCGACGCCCGCGAGGTAAAGCGAGGCGTTTTCCATGCGCTCGGCCTGGCCTTTGCCATCGATGCCGGAATGGGAGAGGGCGATGATGATGTCGGCCCCTTCCTCCTTCATCACGGGCACCCAGGCTTTCGCCGCCTCGACGATGTCACGCGTCTGCGCCTTGCCCTCGAGGTTCTTGGAATCCCACATCATGATCTGCGGCGGCACGAAACCGATGATGCCGACCTTGACCGGGCTGGTCACGCCGCCGCCATCGCGGATCTGTTTTTCCAGAATGACGTAGGGCTTGAAGAACAGCTCGTCATTCTTGGGGTCGGACGCCAGCTGGCCCTTGGTGAGGTTGGCGCAGACGTAAGGGAAACCAGCACCCGCCAGCGTGTTCGACATGTAGTCGAGGCCATAGTTGAATTCGTGGTTGCCGAGCGTACCGCAATCATAGCCCAGTACGTTCATGGCGTTGATGACAGGGTGCTTGTCGCCAGCCTTCATGCCCCGCTCATAGGCGATATAGTCGCCGAGCGGGTTGCCCTGCAGGAAGTCGCCATTATCGACCAGCATCGAATTGCCGGCCTCGGCGCGGATCTTGTCGATGATCGAGGCGGTACGGGAAAGCCCCATCGTGTCGTTCGGCTTGTCGGCGTAATAATCATAGGGAAAGACGTGAACGTGGATATCAGTCGTTTCCATGATGCGCAGATGCGCCTGATTGGACGCTGCGCGCGCCGCAAAGGGGTGCAACATCACCAATGCCGAAGAGGCTGCAATGCCGCCGAGAAGCGAGCGCCGGGTAATGGGGTGGAGAGCGAGAAGCGACGACATGGGAACTCCTTGGGATGAAGCTTGCGCTGTCATGGAAAACGACAGGGTAGAAGCAATCGCCGAGGAGTCCATCACCAAAATGACAGGCTCGTGACAGACGGGGCTTTTTTCAACCGTTTGATAAATTTTTTATGGCCGACATGCGGCCTTGACGTCTCCGGGCCATGGAATGCGCGTTATCGTTGCCGCGCATTCCTCTGCGGACGCAGGGCAGATCAGCGCGCCAGCGTCGGTTTCACTTCTTCATGGAAGAAGCGGAAGTAGGAGGAAAGCTGCGCCAGCGTGTTGGTGGAAAGCTTGAGCTGAAGGCCAAGGCGGTTCATGTGCTGCCACTGGACGACCCCCTCGATGAAGCCGAGGTCGTCGCTCTGCACCTTGACCCGGCTTCCCTTTGCCGCGGCGAAAGGTCCGTCCAGTTCAAGCGCCATGCCGGTGGCGGAAAGATCAACCACACGGCCTCTTGTCGACTGGCTGAAGTAATGGACGGTGGCAAAAATTCTCGTCTTGCTGCGCGGTGCGCTGCGTGTCGCCATGTTGAGGTTGTTTGCCATGTTGACGCTCAAAATTTATTGTTTCTGATGGAGGCATCCTAGACTTGAAAAGTTTGAAACCGGTTTAGCCGTTAGGTTAAAACTTATCCAATGCTCGGTTTATGCTGTATCAATACGGCACTGATAGCAGTTGTTGCGGGCAGAACGCACATGCACATAGGCGATGTCTTCGCGCTCCAGAAGCTGTCCGGCGCGTGACCCGATTTCTTCGGTGGGGGTCACCGCGCCGGTGCCGTAGACGATGCGGTCGTCTGCCGAATATCCACGGACAATATAGTCAGGGCTGTCCAGCATCGTTGGCAATTCGTCACTTTCAGGATAACGCTCGCAGGCTCTTTCATGCAGAAATACAGGTCCCGTCTCGGCATAGGGCTGAGGTGAAGGGAAGGGGCGATAGGCGAGGAGCAGCATGGGCTCGCCCTCATCAATTTGGCCAAGGCAATGGCGGCAGGGAATGCCGCCGGGCGAAATGACCTTCTCCGGCGTGTGGCCATAGGCGTCCGCCGCCCCGGCCCGGAAGGCCTCTGCTTCTTTAGCCGGCATTGCAGTAAAGACGATAGTTGTCATGGCGGGGTCTCCTGAGGGGTGATCGGCGTTGCTTCTTTGCAGCTATGGTCCCGAAATGGAGCACTATCCACCCGATTCTTGACAGGTGATGCAACCAGCCCATTGCGTGACTCGTTAGCTTGGGGAATCAGTGGCGCTCCTCGTTCCCGGAAGGTCTGATTTTATGTTCCGTCGTTTTATGGCCGCTGTTCCGCTGGCTCTCATGTCATTGACGGTTCCGACGCAGGCCCAGATGGCGTCCGGGCTCGACGGCCTGTCGGATGATCAGCTACAGCAGGCAGTCAACTTCGTCATCGGCAACGCGATTTTCTCGCTTTACCATGAGGGATCGCGCATGCTGATCTCGGATTTCGGCACGGCGGAGACGGCAAGCGCCCAGGCGCCAGCCGATCAGCTGGCCGGCACGCTGATCCTTCAGGCCAATGAGGAATGGCTCGACACGGCGCTCGTCAACGCCACAGACAGCTGGTATCTCGCGCGTGAGGCGGAAACGCTGCCGGAGCACGAAGCTCCGGTGTTTTCCGCGCTGGTGCCGGACCGAAGCCGCGACCGTAACATGGCCTGCCTGATGGTCGGCCGCGACAAGGACGGGTACGGCGATCTGGCCACGATGATGGGGCTTCCCAATACCGAATTCGACAAATGTGTTGCTGCCTATCCGGGTGTAGCCTCGGCCTGGGAGAAATTCCTCGCGCCTCACCGCAGCCAGACACCATCGAAATTTTCCGTCAGCTACGTGCCGCCGCGCGACCCTGACCTCGAGCCTTATGCCATCATGGTCAAGGAATCGAAGGTTCTCGATCTCATCAGCCGCAGTTTCAGTGGTTATGGCCTGAAGGGCGATGTGAAGCTGACGGCGAAGTCCTGCGGCCGCCCCGATGTTTATTGGTCGGCGGAAAAGCGCGAAATCACCTATTGTTACGAGCTTGGCAAATTCCAGGCGGAGCTGATCGCCGATCATCTCATGAACACCGTCACGCAGGACAAGGGCGCCGCCGGTGGCCAAATCCCGACGGCGGTCAATCTGGAACGGGAAATCTGAGGCCGATCAGCGGGTGCTGGTGATCTGCCTCTTGAACGGGGGGAGAGTGCCATGCCGAAAGTTGTCGTCCGCAATTTCGCCGTCTCACTTGATGGCTATGGCGCAGGACCGGACCAGAGCCTGGAGAATCCGCTGGGTGCGAAAGGCGAAGAGCTGCACCAATGGGCCTTCAAGACCCGTACCTTTCATCGCATGTTCGGCAAGGAGGGTGGATCGACCGGCATCGACGAGGATTTTACCCAGAGGAGTTTCGCCAATATCGGAGCCTGGATTTTAGGCCGCAACATGTTCGGCCCTGTGCGTGGTGCCTGGCCGGATGAAAAGTGGAAAGGCTGGTGGGGCGAGGTACCGCCTTATCATGTTCCGGTCTTCGTATTGACGCATCAAGCGCGTCCGTCCTTCGAGATGAAGGGCGGTACGGTCTTTCATTTCGTGACGGAGGGCATCCGGGCAGTGCTCGACAAAGCGCTCACGGCTGCGAATGGGAAGGATGTCCGCATTGGCGGCGGTGTTTCCACCATCCGCCAGTACATGGCCGCAGGCCTCATCGATGAATTGCACCTGGCGCTGGCGCCGGTGTTCCTTGGTCGCGGCGAGTCACTGTTCGAAGGCATGGACTGGGCGTCGCTCGGTTACCGCTGTACCGGTACCGTGGCGGGTGAGGGCGCCACCCATCTGATTGTCGAAAAAGTGTAAGCTTAACGTCGCTCCCCATCCTTGACTGACGACGATGGGGAAGCGTGACGTTGAAACAAGCTCAATGACGCAGAGAGATTTCCAAAAGCTCGGTATCGGCAAGCGGCTCCACCCATGCCTCATAGGTGCCGACTGGGGAAAAACCCATCATCTGGTAAAGCTGCAGCGCGCGCGGGTGGTCGAGCGTGTTGGTCGTGACCGTCACCCGCTGCGGATTGTCCTGCCAGGCGGCATAAAGCGCCTGTAACAGGAACCACTTGCCCACACCTGCGCCGATAGCCTCCTCGAGCAACCCGAAATAGGACAGCTCTGTCACCTCGTCGCTCGCCTTGTTCAATTCGAAGAAACCGGCCGGTGCGCCGTTCATGTAGAGAACCGTGACGCTGTTTTTCGGGTCGCGCAGGACCGCCGAGAGTTCCGCGTCGCTCATCCGCATGCGCTTTTGCCAGTGCCAACGCTTGCCCACCCGCCAATAGAGGTAGCGATAGAAGTGCAGGGGAATGTTGTTGACCCGCATCAGCGCTGTCTGGATATTGACCGGGATCGGCAGGCTGACCTTTGGCGGCGCCGTCATTTCCAGCTGAGTCACATGTGCCTTGAGCGGTCCGTGCGACAGGGTCGGGATGGCATCGGCCGGACCGGTAACAACCGGCGTATCCTGTAATCCGCCCCATTCCGACCACGAACCGTCATAAAGCGAATTGTCCTGATGGCCGAGCGATTCCAGTGCGAGCGTTATGACGGCGGCGGTCACGCCCGAGCCGCAGCTGGTCACGACAGGTTTCGTCAGGTCGATCCCGGCATCGGCCACCATCTTGCGAATGGTGGTCAGGTCCTTGAAATGGCCGTTTTCGGAAAAGGCGGTCGCTGGCAGGTTGCGTGCGCCGGGCATATGGCCGGAACGCATGCCGGCGCGCGGCTCCGCCTCGTCGCCGGTAAAGCGTCCGGCACCGCGCGCATCGGCAATCTGCTTTTCGCCGCTATCGACGATGCCGCGCATGGCGCCGAGCGAGGTAACGCGCTTCTCATCGAAGTCCGGCGTAAAGGTTGCGGGCGTGATCTCCGGCGTCCCCGTTTCAAGCGGTCGGCCCTCACGCTTCCAGCCATCAAGACCGCCGTCCAGCACATAGACCTTGGCAACCCCCATCACCCGCAACATCCACCAGACGCGCGGCGCGGAGAAGAAACCGGGGCCGTCATAAACGACGATCGTATCCGTGTCGCTCAAGCCCAGTGCGCCGACCTGTTCTGCGAAGAATGTGGGTGCGGGCAGGGAATGCGGCAGACCGGTCGTATGATCGGCAATCTTGTCCTGATCGAAAAAAACCGCGCCCGGCAGATGGCCGGCCGCGTATTCTTCCGCGCCGTTGCGCTTATGCGCCGGCAAATACCACGAGGCATCCACGACACGAAAGCCTGATGTGCCAAGCTGTTTTTCCACCCAGTCCGCCGAAACGACGAAACGGCTCTTATCCGTGCTCACGATGTCTCTCCCGATCTCAGGCAGCAGCTTCAGGGGTGCCGAAACGAATGCGGAACCGCCTGTTCTCCTTGCCCTTTTTCTCTATCTTGGCAATGTGGATATCGCCCACTTCCTGCGTTTCGGAAACATGGGTGCCGCCGCAGGGCTGGCTGTCGATCCTTGAATTTTCGCCGATGCAGACGAGGCTGACCCGGCCGAGGCCCATTGGCGGGCGTACATTCTTGGATTTGACGATGCCGGGATTGGCAGCAAGCTCCTCATCGGTGATCCATTGCAGGAAGACGGGATGGTTGGCTTTCACCAGCTCCATCAGCTTTGCAGTCACCTCGTCTTTGTCGATGGTTTCCGACATGTCGAAATCGACACGCGATTCGTCCTCGCCGACTGCTGCTCCCGTGATCGGCCACTGGCAGACGACGGACAGCAGATGGCAGGCCGTGTGCATGCGCATCAGCTTGTAGCGGCGCGGCCAGTCCACATGCAGGGTCAGCTTCTCGCCGATCTGCGGGCAGGGCTGGCCTTCCAGTGGTACATGGATGATGACGCTTTTGTCTCCACCATGCCGGGTTATCCCAAGTTCGATGCGCGAGCCATCGGCCCGCTCCAGAAAGCCGCTATCGCCGGGCTGGCCGCCGGATGTCGCATAAAAGCAGGTCTTGTCGAGCTCGATGCCGCCATCCTCATGCACCGCCGTGACGATCGCTTCTGCGGTAGCAAGATAAAAATCGTCACGGAACAGGGCATTCACAGGCATTTCGGCATGTCCTCAGGCGGTTTCATAGGGAACCGGTATATCGCTTTTCGTTGCCAGCCACTGCGGAACGGGAAGGCCCTTGGAACGCAGGAATTCCGGGTTGAACAGCTTCGACTGGTAGCGATTACCGTAGTCGCACAGTATCGTCACAATGGTATGCCCCGGACCGAGATCGCGGGCAAGTCGGATTGCGCCGGCAATGTTGATGCCCGACGAACCGCCAAGGCACAGGCCTTCCTTGGTGACGAGATCAAAGAGAATGGGAAGCGCTTCCGCATCGGGAATGCGATAGGAAAAGTCGGGCGTAAAACCTTCCAGATTAGCGGTGATGCGGCCTTGGCCGATGCCTTCGGTGATGGAGGAGCCCTCGGACTTCAGCACGCCATGCTGATAGAATTCATAAAGTGCTGCCCCTTCAGGATCGGCAAGGCCGATCTTGATGTCGGGATTGAAGTCGCGCAGGCCATCCGCCACGCCCGCCAGCGTTCCGCCCGAGCCGACAGCGCAGATGAAGCCATCCACCTTGCCATCCGTCTGGTCCCAGATCTCGGGCGCCGTCGTCTCGATATGAGCCTGACGGTTGGCGATGTTGTCGAACTGGTTGGCCCAGATCGCGCCGTTCTCGTCGGCTGACGCGAGCTGCTTGGCGAGCCGGCCGGACACCTTCACGTAATTGTTCGGATTGGAGTAGGGAGCAGCCGGAACTTCGACCAGCTTGGCGCCGAGAAGTTTCAGCGCATCCTTCTTTTCCTGGCTCTGCGTCTCGGGGATGACGATGACCGTCTTGTAGCCCAGCGCATTGGCGACGAGCGACAGGCCGATGCCGGTATTGCCCGCCGTTCCCTCGACGATGGTGCCGCCCGGCCGCAGGTGCCCGCGCCTTTCGGCATCTCTTATAATGTAGAGTGCGGCCCGATCCTTGACGGACTGGCCCGGATTCAGGAACTCCGCCTTGCCGAGGATTTCACACCCCGTCGCGTCAGAGGCAGCCTTCAGGCGGATAAGGGGCGTGTTGCCGATAGCACTGAGCGCAGAGGGGTGAATGGTCATGGTTGAGCCTTCTTGTCTGAGCGGAAATTAGGTGCCGTTATGTCCCGTTACAACCGCTTCAAGGCAAGAAATTATCTTCCCGGCTTCGCCTTAGCCACGCAAAATTTTCCCGATACCCAGTTTTATGCGTCCTTCTTGATGCGGGAATAGGCGGCGAGGGCTCTTTCCCGGCCCTCCGAGTGGTCGACAATCGGCAGCGGATAGGTCTTGCCAAGTTCAACGCCTGCTTTCTTAAGCACCTCTTTTGGCGCCTCGAACGGCTTATGGATATATTTCGACTCGAGCTTTTCGAGCTCTGGCACGAAGCGGCGGACATACTCTCCGTCGCCATCGAATTTTTCGCCTTGGAGGATGGGATTGAAGACACGGAAGAACGGTGATGCGTCCGCGCCCGAGCCGGCCACCCATTGCCAGTTCGCGGCGTTGGAGGCGGGGTCGGCATCAACCAGCGTATCGCGAAACCACTTTTCGCCTTTCCGCCAGTCGATCAACAGATGCTTGATGAGAAAGGACGCCACGATCATCCGTACGCGATTGTGCATCACGCCGTGCTTCCACAGTTGCCGCATGCCGGCATCCACGATCGGGTAGCCGGTCATGCCGCGCGTCCAGGCTTTAAAGGACGTTTCATCATCGCGCCAGGCGAAAGCGTCGAAACTGTCATTCCAGTTCTTTTCGTCGAGCTCTGGGAAATGGAACAGCAGATGATAGCAAAATTCCCGCCAGACGATTTCCTTGCGGAAACGGCTGATATCGTTCGACGCGATGTGGCGGGAAAGCCCTTTCGTGGCATGCCAGACCGTGGCAGGGGAAATTTCCCCAAGCGCCAGATGCGGTGAGAGCAGCGACGTGGCATCCTTTGCCGGGAAGTCCCTGCCTTCTTCATAACCCTTCAACGCGCCATCGACGAAATCATCGAGTTTTTTCCGCGCCGCCTTCTCCCCAGGTGTCCAGACGTCGCCGAAATGTTTTGCCCAGTCTGGTTTGGTCGGCAGAAGCTTCCAGTCGGAAAGCGTCTCCGATTTTGGCCATGTCTTGGGCGCTTTCAGGCTCTTCGGCGCATCCGCCGGCGCGTGCGGCTCATCCCCGCCCTCGATCGCGCGCCAGAAGGGTGTGTAGACGCGGTAAGGCCCGCCGGACTTTGTCTTCAGCCGGGAAGGCTCATGCAGAAGGTGGCCGGAAAAACTACGGACTGTCAGCCCTTCTTCCCGCAGCTTCTGCTTGAGCGCCTTATCCTCGGCGATCCCATCCGGATCATATCGTCTGTTCCAGAAGACGGCATCAGCGCCGGTCGTTGATATCAATTCGCGAAGCACCGTCTCCGCTTTGCCGCTGGCGAGAAGGAGGTGGCTGCCCTTTTTCTCGAGTGCGCCGCTCAGTTCCGTCAGCGAATGATGCAGCCACCATTCCTGCGCACCGCCGAGTGCTCCACCTGTTTTTTCGTGGATATACAGTGGGATGACGGGCCCGCCGTGCTCTAATGCGGCAAGGACGGCAAGATTGTCGGAAAGGCGCAGATCCTTGCGGAACCAGATGATAGCGGCGGCGGTTTTGCTTGACATAGGAGGTCCCGGTTCACTTCCGCTTGAACGAGTGTTGAACCGCTTTGTTCCGCAAATCCGTTACAATGGGAAGATGGGGAACACGGTTTATGGGTGGTTATTTTTTTGACCTTGAAACCGCTTGTGAAGGGAACCAACTGGAGGAGCCGGCGTTTGTCGCGGGTTAATTGAGCATGGAAGTACAATCAATGTTGCTGAACGACGTTAAGTGGGAAAAGCCTGTCACGATCTCTCTTGAAAATGGCGCCCCCCGCATTTTCAATGGCGTTTACGAAGCCTTCGATTTTCTTCAGCACGAATGGCCTCAACGCGGTGACAAGACACATGAACAAGCGCTTCGCCTGTGCCGTGCCTCACTGATGGGCGACGTGGCAGGAGAAATCGCGCGCACCGCTTTTATCGCCGCCAGCAGACAGGCGCGATGCCTCGTCGAAGAGCAGGCGAAAATCGCCTCCTGAGCCGATTTTTAGGATGATAGCGACAGGCCACCCGCTAAATCGGGTGGCCTTTTTGTTGAGCACAGGAAACGGGTTGTTTCACATCCGCAATATGGCATCTTGCGGTCGATAAAGTGCGTAGGCAACGATCATGACCATTCATTGCGGATATATTGTTTTCCCAACTGCGCTTGGCCACTGCGGACTTGCGTGGACGGAACGTGGTATCGCGCGGCTGCAATTGCCCGGATCAAATGCTGATGAAACGGAAAAACGCCTGCAGGCACGTCTGACGTCTGCCTCAATTGCCGTCCCGGAACCGCATACGCGCGACGTGATCGGAATGATTACGCGTTATTTCACCGGCGATGAGGTCGATTTCAGACCGATCGAACTTGATCTGTCCGGACAGGAGCGGTTCTTCCTCGATGTTTACGAGGTCGCGCGGCAGATTGGCTGGGGCGATACGACGACCTATGGCGGCATCGCGAAGACGCTTGGGTGCGGCATGGAAAGAGCGCGCGACGTCGGTCAGGCCATGGCGAAAAATCCGGTGCCGCTGATCATCCCCTGTCATCGGGTTCTCGCCGCCGGCGGCAGGCTTGGTGGCTTTTCCGCACCGGGAGGAACCGCTAGCAAATTGCGGATGCTCGATCTCGAAAAAGGCGGCCGTAGCCGCAGGGATCAGGCGCAGGGGAACCTGTTTTGAAGCATTGACAGATCAGCACCGATGAATAGGTGTCTGATTCCTGCCCATTTCTCGTCAAATTGTCGCTAAATTGTCACAATACACGAGCGCCCACCAACATAAGGGCGAGACGTTTGAGAGTATCCGCGTTAATTCTATCCGTTGCCTTGTCTTTTACAGTCGTGGCATCGGCCTCTGCTGGCATGCTGAACCAGGCAGAAAAATACACCGGACTGCATGAGTCCAAGAACAATAAGAGCCTCAAGAATATTCTGGGCGCAAATCCGCGCAGCACCCCATGGTGCGGACTTTTCCTTCATGCTGTCGCCAGCAAGGCCGGGCGGCAGTCTCCCAAGTCCTACGGATTCGCCAAATCATGGACATCCTTCGGTTATGCCGTTCCGGTCAATCAGGCGAAGCCTGGTGATGTCGTGGTCATCCGCAATGGCCGTGGCTACCACGCTGGAATTCTCAAGAGCATGAGCGGCAAGACCGCCCAGATCCTCGGCGGTAATCAGTCCGGCCGCGTGCAGGTATCGAACTTCAATCGCAAGGCGATCGTCTCAGTCCGCCGATAGGCGGGTGGGAAACTTCGTTGGATAAGGGCGGGCTTTGACCCGCCTTTTCCATTTCTGGCTTAGGGCTGTTCACGCGTGCCGGGAGCTGCCTCGCGCTGGTCATCGTCTTCCAGATCGGTCGCAACGATAAACGCGTCCTCGTGCTGACGTGCTGCCTGTCGGCGCGCCCGCAAATTCATGCTCTCATCCGGATCGATCTCCGTCTCCTTGTTTTTCAGCTCGCTGTCGGTCTCGAAGCGGGCGACATCTTCATCGCTGATGTCCAGTGGCTCGGTTGCAGGCTTTTGCGGGTTGGTCATGGAGAATCTCCTGTTGGTTTCTGGCTGACAAACGATCCGCGGGGAGGGACGGTTCCCTTTTGCTCGCAAATGCTCGGTCACGACAGGTTGACGCGGAACCAACTCTGCCCTTTCTTGTTTTTGAAGTGGCACAATCAAATCCGGTGCAACGCAACGAGGAGGTCCGTTATGAGCCATGACCGCGAAGCCGCAATCCGTGAAAGAGCACGGGCAATCTGGGAGAGGGAAGGGCGACCCGACGGACACCATGAAAGACACTGGAGCGAAGCCGAACGTGAAGTATCAGCCGCGGAGACCGGGAAGACGAAAAGCGCTGTGAAAAAGTCGGCGGCGCCAACGGAAAAAGCCGCAGCAAAAAAGGCGCCGGCAAAAAAATCTGCAGCCGCAAAAACCAAGTCCCCGGCGGTTAAGTCACTCGAGAACGAGCAGAAATCTGCGGCCAAGGGCAAAAACGAAGATGATCTGACCGAGAGCCTCGAAGAGACGTTTCCCGCGAGTGACCCGCCCGCGCTTACCAATGCGACCAACGCAACGAAACGGGCATCGAAGAAGAAGTGATCGTTTGACGGCCAGCTTATGCTGGCCGCGACGCCCCTGAAGTCAGATTGCGCGAAGTGCAATTGCACTTCGCCTTTCCCACGGTGTTTTGCGAGGATTTGTGAATAGCCCCGAGATTTGTAGACACCTTCTTTCCTAATTTTGAGGCAAGAAGAGCATCATGAGCAAATCGAATTTCAGCGAAGAGTTTAAGCGCGACGCCGTGCGTCAGATCACGGAGCGAGGCTATCCGGTTGCGGAGGTTTCACAGCGTCTCGGCGTGAGCCAGCATTCGCTCTACGAATGGAAGAAGAAGTTTGCTGCGTCGAACGCCAAAGGCAACGACGAGGCCGAGGAGATCAGGCGGCTGAAGAAGGAACTGGCTCGCGTCACCGAGGAGCGAGACATCCTAAAAAAAGCGGCCGCGTATTTCGCCAGGGATGCAAAGTGAAGTACGCGTTCATTGCCTTGCATCGCTTGCAGTTTTCAGTGCGGACGATGTGCCGTCTCCTGCGGGTTCATCCGAGTGGATTTTACACTTAGCTGAAGAACCCGCTGAGCATGCGAGCCAGCGAGGACAAGCGCCAGACCGAGCTGCTCCTGAAGGCATGGGAAGAGAGCGGCAAGGTCTACGGTTATCGCAAGCTGCACGACGACCTTCTCGATCAGGGAGAGATGTGCTGCCCAAACCGGGTCGCGCGTCTGACGCGTCTCGCCGGGATCAAGGCGCAGATTGGCTACAAGCGCCGTCCCGGCATTTTTGGTGGCAAACCGTCTGTCGTCGTCAATAATACGCTCGACCGGCAATTCGATGTGACGGCTCCAGACACTGCCTGGGTGACGGACATCACCTACATTCGAACCTGCGAGGGCTTCGCCTATCTCGCCGTTGTCATCGACCTCTATTCGCGTCGTGTGATCGGTTGGGCACTGCAGAGCCGCCAAACCACCGATGTCGTTCTCAAGGCTCTGCTTATGGCCGTGTGGCGACGCAAGCCGAAGGAAAAGGTGCTGATCCACTCGGATCAGGGCTCGCAGTTTACCAGCATGGACTGGGCCTCGTTCCTCAAGCATCACAATCTGGTTCACTCGATGAGCCGTCGTGGCAACTGCCATGACAATGCGGTGGCCGAGAGCTTCTTCAATCTTCTGAAGCGAGAACGGATACGTCGCAGGGTCTACCGTTCACGCGATGAAGCACGCCAGGACGTGTTCGACTACATCGAAATGTTCTACAACCCGAAACGCAAACACGTCAGGAACGGGATGCTGTCGCCCGTCGAGTTCGAGAAACAGCAGAAAATCTAACCCGAGGGTGTCTACGAAACTCGGGGCTATTCATTGTCCGCCAGCGCGAATAACATCTGGGCTACGCGACCACGTCGCAGCGGCCTGCTTCGGTCTCCTTCTTCATCCCCGTCTCATCGATTCCTCACGCTCACATAGGCGTGGCATAAAATCGATGCGAAAAATCCCACGAAGACCAGTGCCCAATACCCGACGATCCGACTGGAAACGTTGTGCCAACCTGCGAGCAAGGCCCTACAGGCAATCTTAGAAGGATTAATTTGAGAAGACGTACGTGGGTGACGTGACGTAATACAGATCGTCGTTGTGCGGCTCAGACCAGTCAGCAAAATACAGAGAGTAATCGGACTTCAAGATGAAGCACCTTTCGCATTTCGCGAAATATTTATCGGCTTCCGCCTTTGTTTCATCGAAGAACCGATCGAATAGCTCCATTGACATGGCGCGGGGCGGATGAGCCGTCAATGTCCTCGAAGCTCCTCGGAGAAATGCAGCTTCGGCTCCCTCAACATCAACCTTCATGAAATCGAACCGGACGCCCGGGCAGGCATCGTCCAATCTTTTCAAGGGAACATCTTGCGATATCGGCGTCTCCCCAAAAATGGGCGCGAAAAGTTCGACGGTTCTTGGCTCGATCGTGCTTCCCTGATTATGCGTTTGGGACACCCAGATTGGAATAGATCCATCTCCATCACCGAGCGCGCAGCCATAACCAGTAAACCGAGGGTCCTTTATGGCTTCTATTCTTGCGTACAGGGACGGAACAGCCTCAAAAGCGTGCACATGCGAAGCCCCCGCATCTAGTAATTCTGCGATGGTTATTCCGATATTACAACCCGCATCAAGGGCAACATCCCCCGGCCTGACAAACTTTTGAAAGATGAATCGATCAATGTCGGCTTGCGGATGGGGCGAACTCAGAAAATGGCGAGCGAAGTAGTTTCGCTCATGCCTGTTCCTCAAGTCCAATGGCACTTTTAAGCCAGCAATTTCGATTGAGGCTCCCCGGGCATCGTGGCTAACCAGCTCAGCCAAGCCGAACTGTTTTGAGACTGGAGCAGGTTGGGCCACCGAGGGCTCGGGCTGTGGTTGGCTAGTCGCCGCATTTTCGATTTTCTTACGCCAGAAACTCAACATGGATTTCCAATCTTTCTAATATTCGTATGACCGATATCTGAATATTCTGACTATCTCAACCGGCGTACGCCGCTGGCCAAGCGATGGGCGCGATCTCGGCAAGAAATTCGTCGATGGTCGGTTTAGCGCTGCGCCTGCTGCACCTTGGCCAATTCGCCGTAGGCGTAAAGGGAGAGTTTATCGCGTTATGCGACAAAGGCTGGCGCTTCCGCCGCTAAGTCCGGCTTTATCGATGCTGTGTGACAGGCAAGCGTTGTTGTGAAACATCTTGTCACTTCATGCGTTTACCCGCCTGGAGACGAAATGTAGCCAAAAAGTATCGCAACTCGCAAAAATGGAACTAGGTGAGAGCGACGCTGAAAACAATCGCAAGCCGTACAGATTTATTTTTCTTGATGTTTTAGCAGCACGTTACTTTTCTTTCTGAGAGAAAAGTGGCTCCCCGGGCCGGATTCGAACCGGCGACCTGTCGATTAACAGTCGAATGCTCTACCGCTGAGCTACCAGGGAACGTGCGCTGCTTGGCGCGGTGTGAGCGGGGTAATACAAATGCTTTTCCGATTTGCCAAGCGGTTTTTTCAAAAAAAACGCATTGCCCTTGTTTTATCTGTGCAGAGTCCCGATTTTCCGGGCTTCTGGACGAAGAAAAAATTATCCACAGGCCAGATGAAAAGGGCAGGATGGAATGAAATTCGGTATCGACCACAAAACGGGTCGCCTCAATGTAGGAAAATGGAGCCTCGCCATGCCGCGGTCACGGGTCGGCAGGATCGCGACGGGCTCGGCTTTGATTGTCGGCGGGACTTTGGGTTTCCTGCCCATTCTTGGCTTCTGGATGATACCGCTTGGTCTCGTGGTGCTGTCCCACGATCTGCCGGCAGTTCGGCGGCGGCGTCGGCGTCTTGCGGTTTGGTGGGCCTACCGCCAGAACCGCCGCAGCAACCGCAACGAGGGCCAACACTAGGCTTCATGCGCCGATGGAGCTGCTGAGGCCCTGGCCGGCCCAGAACGCGGCATAGGCGAGGGCTGCGAAGTAAACGGTGGTCAAGCCGAGAAAAAGGTAACCGCCAAGCACCGTGACACCATCCCTTTGAATCATCCCGGCCGAAAAGAGCAGGATCGCAACGCCCGGCAGGGTGTTGGAGAACGGAATGAAGCCGAGTGGCATCATCAGCAGGACACCAGCGGTCATCAGCGCAAGGCCGTTGATCCTGTTGGCGATCGCACCTGTCGTCAGCGCCGGAAGGCGCGGTCGGATGAAGCCATCGAGCTTGGAAACGATGCTGACGCCCTTCTGCAGGGCGGGGATAAGTTTTGCGGTTTCCATCTGCCGGTCGAGAATCTTTTTCGGCAGCCATGGAAGGCGGTTCAGTGTGATTGCGAGGCTGACGAGGATGATCGCTGCGCCAAACACAGTGCTGACGCCGGGAATCGAAACCGGAATAAGAAAGGGCAGGGACGCGATGGCGCAGATCAGCAGCAGCCCCTGTTCGCCGATCGCTTCCATCAGCTCGCGCAACGTGATCGTCTGACCCTTCAGTTTTCCGATCAGTTTTTCCAGCGTCGTGCTGAGCTTTTCAGACGTGTCAGAGAATGCGAATTCGTTCATCATACGGCGTCCCGGAAGTTGTTTTAACTCCGGGCTTGATAACATTCATCGGGCCGAGTGCCTATCACCGATAGAAATCAGCTCTTTCACATTTGGTCGAGCGGTTCGGCGCTTTTCAGTGCGAAACCCAGTTGCTGTAGGCGCCCGCAAGCAGAACCACCAGCAAAATCACAAGAATGAACGGATTGATCGATGTAACGAAGTTGACATAGTCCATGATGACTTCCTCCTCTTCTTCCACGTTTCATTCTACAACAAAAAGGCGCACCAATCTACCGCAGGGTGAAATTTCGTAATGCAGCAACCAAAATCTGGTATCGTCTCGTAGGAGGCGTCTCCGCGACTTTTTGCGATGCAAAATAAATCTTCCAACATTTGCCATTCTCCTGCGATGTCTCTAATTCTCTCGTTCGGGTCGGATATTTATCGCCGATGGCAAGCACCTCCAGACCCGGCAAATCATCAGGGCGTGCTTCACCTCCTGGATCAAATCCCAACACGCTTCCCCGGGGACATGACATGCTGAAAAACATCTACGCCTGGACGATGGCGCTGGCCGCGCGCAAAACCGCAGTCTGGTGGCTGGCGATCGTGGCCTTCGTGGAAAGCTCCGTCTTTGTCGTCCCGGCAGATGTGCTTTTTCTGCCCATGGTGCTGGCGAAGCCCAGGAAGGCGATGTTTTACGCGCTGGTGGCCACAATTGCATCCGTGCTGGGCGGCATTGCCGGTTGGTTCCTGGGGCATTACGCCTTTGAGAGCCTCGCCCGCCCCATTCTCGAATTTTACGGCAAGCTCGACAGTTTCGAGCATCTGAAGAGCTCGGTGGATTACGAGACGATTATTCTCCTGTTGGTGACATCGGGGCTCGCGCATCTGCCGCCGATCAAGGTCGTCACCATCCTTTCCGGCGCCGCCAATATCAGCCTTGGCCTCTTCATCCTGTCAGCCGTCGTCACCCGGGGGGCGCGCTTCTTCATCCTTGCCGGCCTGCTGCAACGATACGGGGAATCGGTCCGCCACTTCATCGAAAAACGTCTTGGCGTCATTACGGCGGCGGCCGCCGCAGCGCTCCTGGCTGTCTATGCCGTCTACGTTTTCGTGCGCTGATCCGTAATGCGGGCAATACTCTAACAATACTGTCGCAGAACTTTCAGCCTGCTGTCAGAATCCATCGGTATCGGTTCCTTGTTCAATCAGGGAAACCGTTCAGTCATGCGGAAATTTTGGAAGTGCCCGTTTTGGGGCATGGGTTTTGTTGTCCTCGCGACAGGCGGTTACCTCTACGCCATCCAGCTCCTTGGCAATTTTCACGAGGTCGTTCCGGGTCAGTTTTTCCGCTCCAATCAGCCGACCGCCGAGCAACTGACGCGCTACACCGAAGACTATGGAATAAAGACCGTGATCAATCTGCGTGGCCCCAACGAAGGTGAAAGCTGGTATCGCGACGAACTGGAAACCTCGAAGAAGCTTGGCTTGAACCATATTGATTTTGGCATGTCGGCCAGCCGCGAGCTCACCATGAGCCAGGTCAATCAGCTCGTCGCAATCATGCGCGACGCGCCAAAACCCATTCTTATCCACTGCAAATCGGGTGCGGACAGAACCGGCCTGGCCACCGCGCTCTACCTCAGCCGGGTTGCCCGGCGGGGTGAAGAGGCGGCAGAAAGCCAGCTGTCCATTCGTTACGGGCATGTCGGCATCCCCTATCTCTCCGCGGCCTACGCCATGGACCGCACCTGGGAAAATGCCGAGGAAATGCCTCTTATCGACGACCTGACAATCGCCTCCAACGAGTTCTAGAGTGCTTTCTCAGGAAACCCCATTACCCGAAATTCCCCATCATTGTTTACAAGGTCCAGACGAACAACGGCCAATTTACTTTTGCCGGGCGTGTCCGAGACCGGGATTCGTCCCGGCCTTGCTCGGAAGAAATATATCGCCGATCCGGCTAAAATGTCCCGGTACTCTTCGTCCGGGTCCGCGTGGGCATATCGTGCGTCTCCCATGCGGCGTGACGCGGCCGGTAGCAATTCACTCATTATATTAGCGACTTACGCGATTCCGAATTTAAGTTGACTCTATATGTCATCTTTTATAGAGCGTCTCTGTTTCAACATTCGGATCGCATCATGACCCACAAAATATTTCTTGCCGGCCTTGCCGCATCTCTATTTTCAGCCTTCTTGATCGTGCCTTCCGCCGAAGCGGCGGAAAAGACCATCACGGATGTCATCGGCCGTCAGGTCAAGGTTGATCTTCCTGCAAAACGTGTCGTTCTTGGCTTCTATTTCGAAGACTACATGGCTGTTGGCGGTGAGAAGGCCTATGATTCCGTCGTTGGGATTTCGCGCGAGGCCTGGGAGGGCTGGGTGCCCGCCAACTGGAAAATGCATCTTGCCCACCGCGCTTCCCTTGCCGATATTGCCGATGTAGGCGAAGTCGAGGCACAGACCTTCTCCGTCGAGAAAGTTCTCAGCCTCAATCCCGATCTCGTGATCCTGGCGGACTGGCAATACAAGGCGCTTGGCCTCGATGCCGACCGTCTGGAAGAAAAGGGCATTCCGGTCGTCGTGGTCGACTACAACGCGCAGACGGTCGAGCGGCATGTCGCCTCCACGCGGCTTTTTGGCGAGCTGACCGGGCAGGAACAGCGCGGCAACGAAATCGCGGAATTTTATTCCGGTTCGCTGAAGGACGTCGCCGATCGCGTTGCGAAGTCCGGCAAACCGAAGCCAAAGGTCTATGTCGAGTTCGGCAATAAGGGCCCGGCCGAATATTCCTTCACCTACGGCAAGAACATGTGGGGCGCCATGTCCACCGCCGCCGGCGGCGACAACATTGCGGCGCCATTCGTCGAATGGTGGGGACCGATCAATCCGGAACAGGTTCTGGCTTCCAAACCGGACGCGATCTTTATTGCCGGTCGTGAGAACAACAAGAACCCGGCTGCCCTGCCGATGGGGCAGGCGGTGAAGGCCGCGGATGCCCGTGAGAAGCTGCAAGCCTTTGAGACGCGTCAGGGCTGGAGCGAATTGCCGGCCATCAAGAACGGCCAGCTTTTCGGCGTCTACCAGGGCGCGTCGCGCACGCTCTCTGATTTCGCGATGGTCCAATACATCGCCAAACAGCTTTATCCCGAGCAGTTCAAGGACATCGATCCGATCGCAAACTATCTTGGCTATTACAAGAAATACCTGCCTGTGACGCCCGAGGGCACCTTCGCCATCGCCGTCAAGGATTGATCGCTCCCTACTGCTGCGTGGAGGGCGTCTGGTCTTCATGCGCAGCCGGGCTATTGCGGACGCCGCGTCGTGGCGTTCGCTCAATACGATCCGTTACAAGCAGGTTCTTCATGACATTTGCCGCCCGTTATGCCGAGGCGATCGGCGCCCATCGGCTGCGTGAACGTCGCCGCTGGCGCGTCGTATCAATTTTTTTCCTCATGGTGGTCGTCAGTCTTGTTCTCGATATCGCCACTGGTCCATCGTTGCTCTCCCCGGCCGAAGTGGTGCGCTCGCTGACGGGTCTTGGCGAAAGGGCGGCGATGACCGATTCCATCGTGCGGGGCCTGCGCCTTCCCATGGCGTTGATGGCGCTTGCCGTTGGTGCAGCACTCGGCGCGGGCGGCGCGCAGATGCAGACATTGCTGAATAACCCGATGGCCAGCCCCTATACGCTCGGAATGGCTGCGGCCGCCGGTTTCGGCGCGGCGCTTGTGCTGGCGCTCGGCGGACTCGGACTGGATGCCATGATCGCCGTTCCCCTTGGCGCTTTCGTTTTTTCCATGCTGGCGGCGCTCTTCCTCTATCTGCTGGCATCCATGCGCCAGATGAGCGCTGAAACCATCATCCTGGGCGGCATTGCTCTTCTCTTCCTGTTTCAGTCGCTTCTCTCGCTTATCCAGTTTCTGTCGTCGCCGGAATTGTCGCAGCAGATTCTGTTCTGGCTTTTCGGCAGCCTCACCAAGGCGACGTGGCCGACGCTCGCGCTGACGGCATTCGTGACGGCGCTCTGCTGCGCGCTGTTGATGGCCGACTGCTGGAAATTGACGGCGTTGAGAATGGGGGAAATGCGGGCGACAAGCCTTGGCATCAACGTCCGACGGCTGCGCATGAAGGTTCTCGTCATCGTTGCTGTCATGACTGCGACGGCCACGAGTTTTGTCGGCGTCATCGGTTTTGTCGGGCTTGTGGCCCCGCACATTGCCCGCATGACGGTTGGAGAGGACCAGCGCTTCTTTCTGCCCATGTCAGTGCTCAGCGGCGCGCTGATGCTGTCGGCCGCGTCCATTCTCTCGAAGTCCATCATTCCGGGCGCGCTGTTTCCCGTCGGGATCGTCACGGCCATCGTCGGCGTGCCGTTTCTTTTGTGGCTCATCTTCAGTCCGAAGAGGCGTGGCCGATGATGGTTCTGGACGGTATCTGCGTCGATCGTGGCGATGTTTCAATCGTGAAAGATCTCTCAGCCCGCCTTGATGCCGGGCGGATCCACGCCGTCATCGGCCCGAACGGAACAGGCAAGACGACCCTGTTGCGGGCGATCTTCGGAGACCTGCCGCTTGCCGCCGGCTCGATCAGCCTTGGAAGTCGTCAACGGATCGCCAGAGCGAGGGCAGGGCGAGGTGCAGGCAACTGGCAGGACAATTTTGCCTATATGCCGCAGGATACAGGGGCGGATATCGCCCTCAGTGTCCTGGAGGTCGTGGCGCTCGGCCGCTTTCAACGATTATCCCTGCATATCGACGATGAGACACTCGACCTTGCCATGACCCGTCTGCATCAGGCCGGTATTGCTCACCTGGCGGACCGGGACATCGGGACATTAAGCGGCGGACAGCGGCAGATGGTGCTTTTCGCCCAGGTTCTCATGCGTCAGGCGCAGGCGGTGCTGCTGGATGAGCCGGTAAGTGCGCTCGATCTGAAACACCAAGTGGCTTTGCTCGATCTGGTCCGGCGGGAAACCCGAACCAACGGCTGGGTAACGCTGGTTGTGCTGCACGATCTCAATCTTGCCTGCCAATATGCGGATAACCTCCTCGTCATCGCAAATGGCACGCTCAAGGCCGCAGGCGCACCACGTGACATCGTCACGCCGGCGCTGATTTCAGACACCTACGACGTTGCCGTTGAGGTGCTGCGGGACCGACACGGCAACCCCGTCATTCAGCCTGCGGGCGGTTCGCCGCCAGACCGTTTCGAAACTTCCGAAGGAGTAATTGCATGAGCAGATTTTTATTGACGCTTGCCACGATACTGGCTGTCACTCTTCCTGTTGCAACTGCCGTCGCTGCCGAGCACAGGGTGCTGATGCTCAACTATGGCAAGGAGGGTGGCATGGTTTTCGAGCCTTCCTATGTCAAGGCGGAGCCGGGCGATACGATCACGTTCGTGCCTGAGAATTCGAGCCACTACGTCCAGTCCTATGCTGTTCCCGAAGGCGTGACGCCATGGAAAAGCAAGCTAGATGAAGCCTTTAGCGTGACCGTCGATCAGGAAGGCGTCTATCTCTATTATTGCCCGCCGCATTTGATGATGGCGATGATCGGCGTCATCCAGGTCGGCAAACCTGCCAATCTCGAAACGGTCAGGCAGAAAGCCGAGAAGCTCCGGCCCAAACTGGTCATGAAAGCCGAGAGGCTCGACGCGGCGCTCTCGCAGGTAACGCCGGCCCAGTAATCCACAAAAATCCAAACGCCCACCCTCGCATGGCCGTCTCGACGGCACGCATTTTTGAACCCCAAACAAAGGAATAAGCCATGGCCAGCAAGCCCATCGAAGCGACGCTGAACGATCTCCTCAACGGCGAATTACGTGCCCACCACGCCTATCTTCAAACGGCCGCATGGGCGGCGGAACGCAACCTCGACGGTTGCTATAAATTTCTGATTGGTCACGCCGCCGAAGAACTCGAGCATATGCATCGCATCTTCAAGTTCCTCAACGATCTCGGCGCAAAGGTCACGTTCGCGGAACTACCGGCACCGCAGGTGACTGCAAATGACATCAAGGGTCTTTTCACGATCGTCACCGAACATGAATCCCGCGTCACCGCAGCCATCAACGCTGCCGTCGATCTCGCCCGGGCGGAAAAAGACCACGCGACGACATCATTCTTGCAATGGTTCGTCGATGAGCAGCATGAGGAAGACAGCCTATGCCGCACGATTCTTGGAAAGATCGAGCTGATCGGCAACGGCCCCAATGCCGACTACCTTATCGACCGGGAAATTGGACATCTGGCAGAGAAGGGCTGATTGCTGCCACGGACTTGTCAGCACTTCCTGAGCCACAAGAATGCGGCTCGGGAAGTGCCGATTTAGTTTTACTCCCGCTCCATATCCGGCGTCCACCCGCGCGTATATCCCCTTCCCATCAGGGCGATGGCGAGCGAAAGCTGATCCTGCAGATGTTCGATTTCACCAAGAAGGGCTTCGACAGCCGCCTTTGCATTGCCGTCATGACATTGGATGACGTATCCCGCGATGTCGTCAGGCTGGATGGGGGTGATTTTTTCCGCGTCGGACATGGGTGGCGACCTCTCTTTTGTTCACTAAATGTTCTAATTTTAGCGGAGAGTCAATAAGCCAATATCGGCCATCCCAGGCCGGCGCCGTTGGCGGTAAGGAAACAACGATTTCAGAAATCGGCCACGAACGCGTCTAGTGAACCGAGGGTTCCTCGCCATCGAGAAAGCTGCGGATGCCATCTTTCTCGCAGGTGGCCAGAAACTCCTCCCACGCGTCCTTGTCGGTCGCGAAGGGCTCGTCCCAGGTGGTGACATCATCGTGCTCGCTGATTACCTCCAGCGTCCAGTCCTGCTGGGTGCCGGCGGGCCGGTAAATATCAACGAGAACGGTGACCCCATCATCCTCGAACTCGCCCGAGAATTCCGAGTGCTCAATTTTCGGTTTTTTGGCCATTTCCGCACACCTGCTTCTCAAGGCTTGGACAAAGATTAACCCCGGACGGGTCTTTTCACGCGGCGAGGAGCGATGTTGCAGACCGCTGAAACAAATATAGCCAGCTCTGGGGGAACTGGCTATCTATCTGATTTTAATGGTCGGAGCGGCGGGATTCGAACCCACGACCCCTTGACCCCCAGTCAAGTGCGCTACCGGGCTGCGCTACGCTCCGAACCTGAAAGCCGTTTATATAGAAGCCTCTTAGGGCGCAAGCGGAAAATGGCCTTTTCATAAAAAAACAAAAAGAAGGTGTGGACGCCAAGTGAGCCCACCGCAGGCGGGGGCGGACTGGACGAGGTTTGCGGCGAGGAGACAACCGTCAAACCCCGGACATATCCCCGTTCCATCATGGCCGGAACAAGCCGCTCCATCGGGCGTTGAATGGCAGCCGATTTAAAACTCAGGGAGACAAACTATGTCCGAACTCGTCGTTATTGGTTTTGATGGTACGGAAGTCGCCGATCAGGTGCTTCTGAAGCTTGCTGGCCTCAAAAAGGAATATCTGGTCGATCTCGAAGATGCCGTGGTTGTCGTTCGCGATGAGAATGGCAAGGTGCACCTGAAACAGAGCGTCAACCTCACCGCCATCGGAGCAAGTTCCGGCTTTCTGTCCGGCGGCCTCTGGGGCGGCCTCGTTGGGCTGCTCTTCCTCAATCCGCTCGCCGGCTTTGCCATTGGCGGCGCGATTGGCGCGGGCACGGGCGCGCTAGCGGGCTCGCTTACGGATTTCGGGATCGATGATGACTTCATCAAGTCGCTTGGCGAGACCATACCGAACAGTTCTTCCGCCCTGTTCGTGCTGATCCGTAAGGTGCAGGCGGAGAAGGTCCTTGCCGAGTTCGAGGGCCTCCGCGGCCGCGTTATCAAGACATCCCTGTCGCCAGCGCAGGAGGCGGAACTTCAAAAAGCGCTTTCCGGTAACGCGGCCTCGGCCGTCCCTGCCGCAACGCCCGCAATATGACGCAGGCGTAGATCGACGTGCTGCGGCGCCTTATGCCGCAGCGTCACTCTTCCCGGCCGCTTAAACGGTCAGGGTGCCATTCTTCGCCTGCGGCCAGGTGAGATAATAATAGCGGCTGCCGACACTGCCGAAAAACGCATTGTCGCCGGAGGCGGCGTCGACATAGGCGCCACTTCCACTTTTGACGTAGGTCGAACCGTCGCGCTGCAGATGGTCCTTTAAAAACGTGCTCCAGCCTTCAGTCGGAATTTCCGTGGTGGGTTTGGACACGGTTTTCGGGTCAGCGCCGACGTCCCAGGCCGCGATTTTCGCGCCCGCGGCGGGATCGGATACCGTCAGCGTTCCCGCTTCCAGTGCCTCCAGCATCGCCTTGGCCTGCGTTCCTTTATCCGGGTCCTTGCTAAGCCCTTCCAGCATCGTCTTCAGCGCTGTCATGAAGTCGGACTTGTTGATGTCGCCGGATAAGGGTTGGGCCGTTGCGTCGTCGGTCTTGTCCTGGTCCGATGACTGCGCGTATTGCGCAAGAAGCTGAGTGAGGCGGGTATTGGTCGATGACGGGGACGTGTCCAGCCCATAGGAGCCGAGGAGCGTGGCCCGTGCCGACGAAGTCGTGGCGGCGGCGCTGTCCTCCTGATCCTTGATGGCCTTGAGGGCGAGTCTGGTGGCGGTCAGGCGTGTGGAAAGGTCGACGGAGGAGACCATTGCTCGGATGTGTCCTTGATCGGGCGATACGGATCATGCGTATCGGGCCGGCTCTGCGGGCATCGATCCCGCCTTTCGTCTTCTCTCATAAGAAGACCGGCTGCATCCACGCCGGCTTTGACGTGGAATGCACCCGGTCTTAATCGCCGGAGTTTGCGCGACGCTTGTGGCTTAGTTCTCCTGAACGGAGACGCCATTCGGGCCGATGTTCATCTCGATCCCCTTCGGCTTGCTTTCTTCATGCCAGACGTAAATTCCAAGGCCCGCGATGACCACAATAAGGGCGCCGATAATGAGATAGAGATTATTGGTCTGCGTCATAAGATGTCCCCGTTGGACATGTCACAATCGCGGGCTAAACGGTTGCAATAGCAGAAGGTTCCGTAAGGGAAGCTGTTTTACGCAGTGTGGGCGCGCCGGCGCAGGTTTTCGCGCTTTTCGAGCGCCATGCACCCCCACAGGATGCCGAGCAGCAGGAAGAAGTGCCGCCAGTGATCCGTGTCGATGACGGCGCCGATCAACACATGCCCGACGAAAGTAACCCATGAAATGATCAGGAACGGCTGCCAGGGGCGCGGTCTCAGAAGATGGCGGAAGCCGGCGGCAATCGTCCAGCAGATCAGGGTGAGATAAACGACAAAACCGAACCAGCCATGGGTGGTGAGGCTTTTCAGCCAAATATTATGTTCCGCCGCCGGGAAGATATCGTCGAATACCATCGGCCCGATCCCGAGCGGATGTTCCATGGCGAGCAGAAAGCCGAGATAGTGGCGGGCGAAACGTCCGAGGTGACCGCCGTCGTAGGACTGCACCGCCGACGCACGGCTGGAGAACAGGTCCGCCACCTGCTTGAACTGCAGCGCAACGATAACAGCGGCAACCATGAGCCCGACGGCGACGAGGAACAGCACAAGTATTTTGAGCCGAAACGCTGCCGTGCGCTCCTTCAGCAGCATGACGAAGACAAGCAGAACGGTGGAAAAGAGAAACAGGCCCCAGGCTGCGCGCGAGAATGACAGAAAAATGCCGAGCGACAGGATGAGCAGCCCGGCAGCCCGAAGCGGCGCATGCATCGCCTTGCCGGTTAAAAGGCCGTAGATCAGGTATAGCGACGGTGTCACCAGGAAGGGACCGAAGACATTTGGATCCTGAAATGCACCCTTGGCGCGATCATAGAGCGTAAAGACCTCAAAGCCCGGAATGGCATGGAAATATCCGATGATGCCGAGCAGCGACGTAATGAGCGCGGCGGCAAGCCAGGCCCGGAAAATCAGAAGCAGACGCTGGTGCCTGTCTTCCACGATCGCCGCATAAAACACCGACGTCAGCGCCAGAAACGTCGAAACGGCGAGATAAAGCGGTCCCTCATCCAAATTGGCCATGGTGGTGAGAGACAGATAACCGCCAACGTTGAACGCAAGCAGCAGGCACAGAAGCAGGACGACCGTGCGCGACAGACGAAGGCCCAGCAGGAACCACAGCGCCACCTGTCCCACCATCATCAATTCATAAGGCGCCGGTTCGGAGATGACGAAGCCGGAAAGGAACACGCCGAAGGCGATAAAGAACGAACCGATGAGCCGCATGGTGGCCAACGGTGCGTCAAAATTCGCCGCGTGCTGGTAACCGGTGTGGGTCAATAGGCGTTTTCCGATTTGAGCAGCCTGATCGGCGTAAGAAACAGGATTTTCAGATCCAGAAACAAAGACCAGTTTTCAATGTAGTAGAGATCATACTCAGTGCGGAACTTGATCTTGTCGCCATGGTCGATTTCGCCGCGCCAGCCATTGATCTGCGCCCAGCCGGTCACGCCGGGCTTGACCTTGTGGCGGGCGAAATAGTGCTCCACCACCTCGGTATATTTCAGATCGCCCGTTTGGGCATGGACGGCATGGGGGCGCGGACCGACCAGTGACAGATCGCCGTAGAGAACGTTGAACAGCTGCGGCAGCTCGTCTATCGATGACTTGCGCAGAAAACGGCCGACCGGCGTGACGCGGGGATCGTTTTTCGTGACGGCCTTTTTGGCGGTGGGGTCGCTCAGTTCCGTGTACATGGAACGGAACTTCCAGACGTTGATCGTCTCGTTGTTGAAGCCGTGTCGTTTCTGTTTGAAAAGCACGGGGCCTTTTGACGTTGTTTTCACGGCAATGCCCGCCGCCAGCATCACCGGCCACAGAAGCGCGATGCCGATCAAGCTGAATATGATGTCGAACACCCGCTTCGCCACGGAATCCCAGTCCCGGATCGGCTTGTCGAACACGTCGAGCATCGGCACGCTGCCGACATGGGAATAGGCGCGCGGACGGAAACGCAGCTTGTTGGCATGGGCGGCAATGCGGATGTCGACCGGCAGCACCCAGAGTTTTCGCAGCAGCTGGAGAATGCGGGCTTCGGCACTCAGCGGCAGCGAGATGATCAGCATGTCCAGTTTGGTGAGGCGGGCAAATTCCACCAGTTCGGCAAAGGTGCCAAGCTTCGGATAACCGGCGACGACATCCGGTGATCTTTCGCTATTGCGGTCGTCGAAAATTCCGCAGATGCGGATATCGTTGTCGGATTGCTGCTCCAGTGAGCGGATGAGGTCCCGAGCAGAATCGCCGCCACCGACAATGACGGCGCGGCGCTCCATGACGCCGTTGCGGCTCCAGTGGCGAATGGCGAAACCAAGAAGCAGACGTCCGGCGAAGATCGCCAGCGCAGCGGCGGCGTACCAGAGCGCAAAGGCCTGCCAGGAATGCAGCGAGCCAGGGAAAAACAGAAGGAGGAAACAGGCGACGCCCACGAAGGAGAAACAGACGGCTCCCTGAACGCGGGCGAACATGGACATCGGCGTACGCAGCGTTGGAAGCTGGTAGCAGTCCCCGGCCTGCAAAAGGATGACGCAGAGTGCCGCCCCCAGAACACCGCCGCCAAAGCTCGACAGAAAGCTTTCAAGACCGCGATCGGCGGCGATGCCGTTGGCGATGGCCGCAATAACCACCAGCATGGTGAATTCCAGAAGACGAAGCTGGCCGATCACCATGTTGGGGGAGTGGCTGCCGCTCCGCAGCTGGTTGGCAATCTGGCGGGCAAGCGGATTAAGGACGACGGTTGCCGAAGCCGGAGACTCCTTGGCCTCCGATCCGGAGATTTTTTCGCGCAACGACGCCAGGTCGAATTGCAGCCTGTCCTTGTCACTCTTGGTCATCGCTTGATCCGCACCCTCCAGCGCATCGGCCTAACGTCGCGTTTGATTTTCGACCGGGACGAGACGCAACTTCAAAGTGGCAAAGTACACGCAGACCATCCGGCGCGGCGCCTTACCGGCAGAAAACTAGCCGAAACATGCTAAGAAACGTTTATGACTGATTTCTGCAATGTGATGGGAATATACAATCGGAAATCGAGTTTTTTAACCGCTTCAGTTAACCAGCAGATCGCGATAGAGCTTCATCATCTCGTTGGCCATGACGGGGGTTGAGAATTTCGCCTTGAAGCTGTCCGCGTGGGGCATCACGCGTTGCGCCCAGCCGTCATCTTCGGCGTCCCTTGCCATGATCCGCGCCAGCGCGTCCGCATCGCCTGTCGGCACCAGTGCTTCGCTGTTTTCGCCAAGCACCTCGGGGATGCCGCCGACATGCGAGGCAATAACCGTTTTTCCCGCAGCGAGCGCTTCCAGCACAATGTAAGGCATGGCTTCGGCGCGAGAGGGTACGACCACTGTCCGTGCGAGCTCAAAGGCCTGCCGGGCGGGCATGGCGGCATGCATGGATATCCGTTGCGAAAGCCCGGCCGCATCGATCATCGCGGCGTATTTGTCCCTGTCCGGCCCATCGCCGACAATGACGCCCTTCAGAGGCTTGCCGAGGCTGCGTTCCGTTTTGGCAAACGCCTTGATGAAGATGTCTGGTCCCTTGAGGTCGCGCAGCATGCCTATATAGAGGAAACGGGCAGCGCCTTCACGGGCGGGGACGGCCTCGAATTCGCTCTCCTGCACCCCATTATAGATCATTGCGGTGCGGGTGCGCGGCATGCCCACCTTGGCCTCGTAAGTCGCCTGCTCGAAATGGCATACGAAACAGAGCGCGTCGGTGAAACGCTCCTGAAAGCGCTCCAACCGAAGAAAGAGCTGCCCTTTCACGCTGTTTCGGGCGTAATGCAGGCTACCGCCATGCGGAGAATAAAGGCGGGCTACGCGATACCTGTTCACCCGCAGAAGTGAGCCGATCAGCCGGGCAAGAGCGCCACCCTTGGCGCTATGCCCGTGCAGAATGTCCGGCCGCAAACTTTTAATGTGCTTGTAGGATGTCCAGAGCGCCGGCAGGTCGCCGGGACTGATGGAGCGCCGGATGGGCAGGCGGGTAAGGCCAAGCTCCAGCATCGGCGTGATCTGTGCGAAAAGCCGTTCCTCGTGCGCGCCTCCGGTCGAACTGTCGCAGACGATGCCGACCTTGTGACCCTGCTTGACATGTTCTTCGATGAGATCGCGCACGTGCCGGAATACGCCACCCACCGGCGAGCGGAAACAGTGAATGATGCGCAGGGGAGGGCCGTCATCCGACACGCTGATCGCTCCGCCCGTCAGAAGAAGCGTTCGCGAACATAGACGGTGTCACCAGCCAGAAGCGGGGCGGTGATACCGATCCGGCCGGTCAGTACCTCGGCATTGATCTTGCGCGTAACATCCACATCGGCCTGGTTGGCGCGGGGGCTGAAGCCGCCTGCAATGGCAATCGCGTTCTGAACCGTCATGCCCGGGACGTAGGAATACTGGCCCGGACGGCCGACTTCGCCCATGACGAAGACGGGGCGATAACGATCGATTTCAATGGTGACATCAGGGTCGCGCAGATAGCCCTGGCGAAGCTTGGCCGCGATGGCGGCTTCGAGTTGCGGGAGCGTCTTGCCGCGGGCGGGAACCTGACCCACGAGAGGAAAGGCGACGTAACCAGCCTGGTCGACCGTATAGGTGTTGGTCAGGCCCGTCTGTTCGAAGACGTTGATGCGCAGCCTGTCGCCGCTATCCACATGATATGGCTGCAGGGCGGCCTCATTGAAGGACCTCGGCGCGGGTTGATACGCCGCACAGCCGGAAAGGGCCGTCAGAACGGCAAGCGTCAGTGCGGTGACATGGCGTGATCCGGCGAGCGGCATCTCATCTGGCTCCGAGTCGATCTTTGACCATTCTTATCGTTCTGTTAGGGTTAATGCGCGGTAAACGCCTCCGGGCAAGTGATGCTAATATTAGCCTTTTGCTGTCTGATCCGCCGGGATTAACGGTTGTGTTACCGGCAGCACTTAAGCTTCGCAGAAATTGACCATCTATATTTAAGGGCCGCGATTTATGTCGGTTACGGAGCGCGCATGAACGGCGATCGCATGGATGACAGGGATGTGGATATAGATCTTGCGCAGCTTGTCGCGGCCATCTGGCGGCGCAAGGGACGGATCGCCGCGATTACGCTTCTGGCCGGCGGCTGCGCATTTGTGATCGCCAGCATGATGGCGCCTGCCTACAAGGGCGAGGCGCGTCTGCTTATCGAATCCCGTGCCGCCTCCTTCGGCGCATCGCAGCAGTCGAACGCCCCGGCTGAACCGGTTCTGGATGAGCTGACCGTTTCGAGCCAGGTGCAAATCCTCCAATCGGTCGATCTCATCAAGCAGGTCGCCAAGGACATGAAGCTTTATGAACTGGATGAGTTCGATCCGGACGCTCATCCGTCGCTGATCTCCCGGATGCTGATCGCCGTTGGCATCAAGAAGGACCCGCTTCAGGTCCTGCCCGAAGAACGGGTCCTGAAGGCGTTCCGTGAAAAACTGCAAGTCTATCAGGTTGAAAGTTCGCGCGTCATCACGGTCGAGTTCTCGTCGGAGGACCCGAAACTCGCCGCTGCAATCCCGAATGAAATGATGAAGGCCTATATCGCGTTGCAAAGCGGCGCGAAGCTTGGCACCAGCACGGAAGCGGCGCGTTGGCTTGAGCCTGAAATCGCCAGTCTTCGCGAAAAAGTGCGGGATGCCGACAGGAAAGTCGCGGATTATCGCGCGTCATCCGACCTCCTATCGGCGGGGCAGGGCGAGACGCTCGCCACGCGGCAATTGAGCGATATATCGACCGAACTTGGCCGCATCCGCGGTGAGCGTGCCAATGCAGAAGCGCGGGCGGAAGGCGTGCGCAACGCCCTGGCCAGCGGTCGCCCGCTCGATACCTTTCCCGACGTGGTAGGATCTCCGACGATCCAGCGGCTCAAAGAAAACGAAACGACGATCCGCAGCCAGATTTCCGATCTCTCGTCCTCGCTTCTTGAGGGCCACCCGCGCATCCGGGCGCTACGCAACCAGCTATCCGGCATCGAGCGCCAGATTCAGGAAGAAACCCGCAAGGTACTTGCGAGCCTGGAGAATGAAGCGAACGTATCGCGCCTGCGCGAGCGGCAGCTTGTGCAGCAATTGAATGTGCTGAAGTCGGAAAGCGTGCGCGCCGGCGAACAGCAGGTGGGCCTCAACGACCTGGAGCGCGAAGCGGCCGCACAGAGACAGCTTCTCGAAACCTATCTCGCCCGTTATCGCGAGGCGACGTCGCGCGCCGGTTCGGCAGAGTCGACGCCAGCAGATGCGCGCGTCATCTCGACGGCAGTGGAGCCGCGCGAACCCTATTTCCCGAAGACCGGCGCTATCACCATCGTCGTGACGCTGGCGGCCTTCCTCTTGTCATGCATCGTCGTCATGCTGGTGGAGCTGTTTACCGGACGCGCCTTGAAGCCGGTTGGCAGAAGCCAGGTTCCACCCCGTTCCGATCCACCGCCCTCGCGTGCGAGGGTTGATGAGGAATTGGCTGCCGATTTGCCCGAAAAGCCGACTGCCGCAGCGCGGGAAACCACACCGCCGGCCGCGGTAGAGGTGGTCCCGGCTGCGGCGTATAAGTCCGCTATCGCAGAAGCGGCCTCCGCCCCGATGATGCCCGTGGCGGTCGCTCCGGCCCCGCACAGGCAAGAGCCGGCCGCTGCCACGCCGGCCGCCTCTGAAAACGCGCACGATGATGCGGAGACATCCGAGGATTTCTCGATCGATGCCGTCGCGGCTTATCTTGCGACCCGCCTTGCCAAACCGGTTGCGGCCGTTGTGTCTCCGGCCGGTGATAGCGGTTCCACGACAACTGTCATGCTGGCGCGCGCGCTCTCGGAACTCGGTCGCTCGGTCGTTCTCGTCGATATGACGGCGTCTGCCTGTCCCACGCGGCTGATGGCGCCCGAAACCGGACTTCCCGGCGTCATGGACCTTCTCGCCGGCGCTGCCGCCTTCGGCGAAACCATTCATGGCGACCGTCTGTCCGACGCTCATATCGTGCCGCGCGGCAATGCGCAGCCGCGGGAGGCCATGCGCGCGATCGATCGCCTGACGATGATACTCGGCGCGCTCTCGGACGCTTACGATACGGTTCTCGTCGAGTGCGGCGCGGTGCAGATTTCAAGCCTTGGAAAAATGCTGCGCAACCTGCCAGCCGAAATCGTCGTTTCGGTTCCCGGCAAGGACAGCGATCTTCTCGAGCAGACACTGGGTGAACTGGATGCCGCAGGTTATGAAGAGGCACTGCCGATGACCGGCATGCGCAAGCCTGGCCATCGCAGCGCGGCCTGACGCATGCTCAGTCGGTGCCGGCGGCCGTGTCGGTCTTGCGCCATCCTGCGCGAAGACGCTGAATGAGCGTATAGAGGGCAGGGCTCGATTTGATCATGCTCTTCATGCGGGCAATGGCCACGTAACCGGAGGCAGCAACCCGACCTTTCAGCGTTAACGCCAGAAATATGTCGTGCTGCACGGTGAAAACCGGGCACCAGCTGCGCTTATAACGCTGGTCTCCGACACCGAAGTCGAAGAGGGCGGCTTTTTCTCGGCAGGCCCGCTCAATCATCAGCCAGAACAGCAACTCGCCGGGGCTGCACTCAGAGGCTGCCTCATCGATGGAACCGAACTGGCAGATGATGTGATCCTGCTTGCGCGAAAGCCCGGCAATCGCGGCGACGACACCTTCATTTGCGCCATGAAGGCGAATGGCGTGCAGCTCCAGCAGGGCGTCAGTTTCCGCTTCCGGCAAATTGGCCAGATCGTGGAAGAACGCTTTCACCCCCTGGTCGCGGAAGACGTCGGGTATGCCCTGCGAGGCGAAACGCGCCGCTTTTTGACGGAAAAAGGCCTGCAGGATTTCGCATTTTTCCTCTTGTGTCCGCGCGATGATGTGGCTGTAGCCACCCATTTCCTCGGCCCTGCGCCTCTGGATACGGAACTTCTTGCGCCGCCTCTTGGCATTGACCTGCCGAAGTGTAGCTTCGAAACTATCGAAAAGAGGAAGCTGGAAGGCGGGATTCTGGTTTTCGACGGAGGCAAGGTGTGACAGAGGGTTTTTCCTGCCGCGCCATATCAGCGGTACATTCTGAAATGCCAGAACATCCGCCCGGCCATGCAGCAGCTTCGGCGCCTCCCGCGCAATGGCGGACGCGATGTCCTCTCCCTCCCGTTCCGCAAAAGAAGCCTCGAAAAGGCCGGTATTGATATTGTTGAAGCGGCCGCCGGGAAAACCGGCCTTGCGAATGCCGCCTTCCGACACGATTTCGAGCGGCAGCAAAAAAACAGTCTCGCCGCCGCGCCGTCCGCGAAGCGTCAGTAACGGGGTGTTCTGCGTCCGCGCCCAGATGGAGCACCAGCCGAAACTCTGATGAAGCGAATTGAGCGGGTCGCTTTCCAGCCGCTCCCAATCGGCGCGAATGGTGGCGGCATCCCTCACGAGGTCGATCAACAGGCGATCGGAACCGCGCCGCCCATTTGGGACGGCGGTGGGTGCTTGCCTCTCGCTGATGAAGACAGGCCCCTCAGCCGCCATCACTCTCTCCGGTTGTTTCGGTGGGACTATAGCGTCGAGCGGCAAACAATCAGTTTATAATATTGCGACCTGTGGATGTTATGCAGACGCTGCCGCTCAGTCCTGTTTTTTAGGCCCGGCCATCCATTTGATGATGAGCATGGCCGGCAGTATCCACAAAACCCCAGTGAATACGAAATACGCAAGATGCACCCACCACGGCGATTGAGCGAGCGCTGCCGATGCAATGGCCGTCGCCACCACGGCGTAAGCGACGACGAGGCAGATGATGACGATGGTGCCGATAAGCGATCTGAGGCGAGGAGGCATACATTCTTCCGTGATTGAACTGGTCTTGCGACTATAGCGCCGCGACCCCATGCCGCAAACCCTGAGGCCTTGTTTTGTAGTGCCGGTTGGGGCTAATCAACATGACTGTATGATGGAGACCCGAAATATGCGTTCGAACAGCGTAACGTTGGCACATGGTTCGGCGGAAGTGGTGGTGGAGGCTGCCCTGCAGAAACAGGAGAAGGACCGTCGACTGCTGCGGATCTGGCTGCGGGTCGTGCTTTTCACGCTGTTCTGTCTGGTTCTCGTCGGCGGGGCGACGCGGCTCACCGAATCCGGCCTGTCCATCACCGAGTGGAAGCCGATCCACGGCGCCATCCCGCCGCTTTCCGTCGCTGAGTGGGAAGAGGAATTCCAGCTCTACAAGCGCATCCCCCAATATCAGGAAATCAACAAGGGCATGTCGCTCGACGAGTTCAAAACGATCTTCTGGTGGGAGTGGGCGCATCGCCTGCTCGCCCGCACGATCGGCATCATCTTCGCCCTGCCGCTTGCTTACTTCTGGCTGAGCGGCCGCATCGAAAAACGTCTGCGCCTGCCACTCGTCGGTCTTCTTGCCCTTGGCGGTTTTCAAGGTTTTATCGGCTGGTGGATGGTATCATCAGGCCTCGTCAACCGCACCGATGTCTCGCAATATCGTCTCGCCACGCATCTGACGATCGCCTGCCTTATCTTTGCGGGTTGCATGTGGATTCTGCGCGGACTGTCGCACCATTCGCCTGATGCCGCCAATGAAAAGACGGGCAGGGGCTTTGCGGCCTTGTTGACGGTTCTCTGTCTTTTCCAGATTTATCTCGGCGCGCTGGTGGCAGGGCTGAATGCCGGCCTTTCCTACAATACCTGGCCGTTGATGGATGGCTCGCTGGTGCCGGGCGATCTTTTCCTGCAGCAGCCTTGGTGGATCAACCTTTTCGAAAATCCGAAGACGGTTCAGTTCATCCATCGTCTGGGTGCTTACACACTGTTTGCCGCCACGCTGTGGCATATGGCATCAATGGCCCGCGCCTTGCCCGGCACGCCACACGCCCGACGCGCAGTGCTTTTCTTCGTGCTCGTCTCCATTCAGGCCGCGCTGGGCGTCACCACGCTTTTGCTGCATGTGGATATCCATGTCGCGCTCGCCCATCAGGGCATGGCGCTGTTCGTGCTGGGCTTTGCGGTCGCCCATTGGCGCGGTTTCATCGGAGAATATCCCGCGCCCGTTTCGGTCGAAGTCAGGGACTGAGGCCGCTCAGAACTGTCGAAGTACGTTTTTGATGGCTGCCGCGACAGCAAGCTCGTTGTCGCGCTCTTCGGCATTGCCGTCTTCATCATGCCAGGCGGCCGAGAGGCAGCCATAAGCGAAGGCATATTGCAGCAACAGTCGTTCATCCCGTTGCAGCGCCTTCGCAAAGATTGCGGCCATGGAGGCGATGCGCGCTTCGCTGCGGGTGAGGTCGAAACGGTCGAGCGGATTGGAGAACATGTTGGCGACATCAAGCGCCGCGTCGCCGATCAGGCCTGCCGGGTCGATGATGATCCAGCCGCGTTCACTGCGCATGATGTTCTCGTGATGCAGATCGCCGTGCAGCGGCTTGATATCTCGCTGCCGGTCGATCAGCGCCTGCGCCAGCGCGGCGCCCTCGATATAGGGGCTGTCCACGCCGTCAGTACGGTCCTGTTCGGCCTTGCGGAACAGGCTTTCGAAATAGAGCGGCAGCGTCAGTAGGCTGGACGGCGGCGGCTGATCGGAAGGCTGGTGATATCGGAGCAGGACCTCGGCGGCGATTTCCGTTGCGGCATCGTCGTCGCCGTCCCGGAACAGCACGTCGCGAAGGGTTTCCGTGCCGGCATGTTCCATCAGCAGAATGTCATCGGAGCGGTCGAGCAGTTCGACGCAGCCGACACCGGCGCGCCATTCGATGAAATCCGCGCCGCGAAGGCTGTCCTTCAAGGCTTTTTTCTTCAGAACCTTGGCGACGGCAAGGGAGCCGTTGCTGCGCATAAGCTCGTACACCACCCCTGCCGGCGTATCGGCAATCTCTTTTGCGGCCTCGATATTCCACGAGGCCGGAAAAGATGGGGCGGCATCACTCATGAGAAACTTCTCATGCAGAGAGCATCAGTTCCATGTTCTGCACGGCAGCACCGGATGCGCCTTTGCCGAGATTGTCAAGCAGCGCCACGAGATTGATATGCTCACCGTCCTCGGTACCGAAGACGAAGAGCTTCATCGTGTCCTTGCCAGCCAATTCCTCGGCATCGATACGCGCCAACCCCTTGCTCTCGGACAGAGGTACGACGCTGACGATATCCTGTCCCGCATAGTGGGCGGTGAGTGCCGCATGGATCGTTTCGATATCAGTGCCTTCCGCCAAGTCGGCCGCGAACAGCGGCACCTGGACGATCATGCCTTGCGGGAAGCGACCGACAGAGGGCGAAAACAGCGGCGCGCGGTCGAGCTGGCCATGAATCGTCATTTCCGGCACATGCTTGTGCTTGAGCGTCAGGCCATACAGGAAATTGTTGGCGCTGATGGCGTCGTCGCGGCTCTGGTCTTCCATCTGCGCGATCATCTGCTTGCCGCCGCCAGTGTAACCGGAAACCGCGTTGACGCTGACAGGATAACCGTCGGGCAGGAGCCCAGCGGCGCGCAGGGGGCGCAGAAGTGCGATCGCACCGGTCGGGTAGCAGCCCGGATTGGCGACGAGGCGAGCGGAACGAACCTTTTCGCCCTGATCCTTATCCATTTCGGCAAAGCCATAGGCCCAGTCCTGATGGACGCGATAGGCGGTCGAGGTATCGATGATGCGGACATTATTGTTGCCAGCGACCATAGAGACCGCTTCCCGCGACGCATCGTCGGGCAGGCACAGGATCGAAATGTCGGCATTGTTGAGCATATCCTCGCGCATCGCCGCATTGCGACGCTCGGCTTCCGGAATGGACAGCAGCTCGATATCGCGGCGACCGGCAAGGCGCGTGCGGATCTGCAGACCCGTGGTGCCGTGTTCGCCATCGATGAAGATCTTCGCTGTCATGTCCTTGTCCTGACTTTTCAAAGTGTTGCGAGAGTATTCGGAATCAGTTTGGCAAGCGCCGTTGTCTTTGTCAGCCAGCCTTGGCCAGCCGTTCGGCGCGCAGGCCAAGCATATACATTGCAACGGTCGCTCCGGCAATGGCGGTAATATCCGCGTGGTCATAAGCGGGTGCGATCTCCACCACATCAGAGCCGCGAATATCGAGCTGGCCAAGCCCGCGCAAAACGGAGAGAATTTTCGCACTGGTCGGCCCACCAGCCACAGGCGTGCCTGTTCCCGGTGCAAAGGCGGGGTCGAGGCAATCGATATCGAAGGTCAGGTAGGCAGGCATGCCAGCCGTGTGCTTGACGATCAGCGAAGCGATATCGCTCGCCCGCATTTCTTCCACCTCGTAACCGTGGAGAATGCGGATGCCGAAATCTTCCGGGGCGTGGGTGCGGATGCCAATCTGGATGGATCGATCCGCGTCGATCAACCCATCCCGCACAGCGCGCGCCACGAAGGAACCATGATCGATGCGCTTGCCATCGTCAAACCAGGTATCCTGATGCGCGTCGAACTGCACCAACGCCAGGGGCCCGTGCTTGGCGACATGGGCCTTCAGCAACGGCCAGGTAATGAAATGATCGCCGCCCAGCGTCAGCAGATAATCCGTCTTGGAGATGATCGACCGCGCTTCCTTCTCGATCGTGTCAGGCGTTTTCCAGTGGTTGCCGTAGTCAAGCAGGCAGTCGCCATAATCGACGGTCGGCATATGCGCAAAAAGATCGCGCGCGAAGGGATATTGCGGATCATTGTCGAAGATCGCCGAGGCGCGGCGGATCGCTTGCGGCCCGAAACGCGCGCCGGGACGATTGGATGTCGCGGCATCAAACGGGATCCCCCACACGACCGTCGAAACACCCTTGAGGTTTTTCGTATATCTCCGCCGCATGAAGGACAGCACGCCCGCATGGGTGGGGTCGGTAGCGGCCGATGTAAGGCTCGTCGCGGTGAAGGCGTGGTCGATTGTTTTGGATGGCATTGTTCACCCCTTGCGTTTTGCGTCGAGGTTGCTGTCTTCGCGCTCAAAAAACAAGGGAGGAATGCCATGAAAAAAGGCGGAGCCGAAGCCCCGCCTTCCGAAGTTCTGAACGAACCGTTCCGGTAAGCGATTAGCGCTTGGAGAACTGGAACGAACGGCGGGCCTTGGCCTTACCGTACTTCTTACGCTCGACAACGCGGCTGTCGCGGGTCAGGAAGCCGCCCTTCTTCAGAACGGAGCGCAGGCCCGGTTCGAAGTAGGTGAGGGCCTTGGACAGGCCGTGACGAACGGCACCGGCCTGACCGGAGAGACCACCACCGGCAACGGTGGCGATGATGTCGAACTGACCCGTACGGGCAGCGGCGACGATCGGCTGCTGGAGGATCATCTGCAGAACCGGACGTGCGAAATACGTGGTGAAATCGCGGCCGTTGATGATGATCTTGCCAGAACCGGCCTTGACCCATACGCGGGCTACAGCGTTCTTGCGCTTGCCGGTCGCATAGGAGCGGCCGAGGGTGTCAACCTTGCGGACGTGCACGGGAGCCGAAGCTTCCGATGCCGGGGCGAGGTCTTTCAGAGAGGAAAGATCGGCCATTATCAGGCGCTCCTTACGTTCTTCTTGTTGAGCGCGGCAACGTCGAGAACGACCGGCTGCTGTGCTTCGTGCGGGTGGTTGGAACCAGCGTAAACGCGCAGGTTCTTCATCTGACGACGGCCGAGCGGACCGCGCGGGATCATGCGCTCGACGGCCTTTTCAACGACGCGCTCCGGGAAGCGGCCTTCGATGATCTGGCGAGCCGTACGCTCCTTGATGCCACCCGGGTGACCGGTGTGCCAGTAGTACTTCTTGTCGGAATACTTCTTGCCGGTGAGGGCAACCTTTTCCGCGTTGATAACGATGACGTTGTCGCCATCATCAACGTGGGGGGTGTAGGTAGCCTTGTGCTTGCCGCGCAGGCGGGTTGCAACGATGGTGGCGAGGCGACCAACAACGAGGCCTTCGGCGTCGATGATGACCCACTTCTTCTCCACCTCAGCGGGCTTCTGAACGAAAGTAGACATGAATTTCACTTTCTAACGTGGACCCGTCATCCTCTTCAGGAAGAGCATACGGGCGTTTCTTGTTGCTTGGTTTGGTTGCCATTAAAGACAACCGCAAATGACCCTATTCCGGCTGGAATCCGATCTGGCGCGCTTATACGGTGCGCGAGCCAAAGCGTCAATATGAACGAATTTGCGGGCCGTAAAAATAAGCAAATGAAATCATATAGTTATGTATGTGGTAATATTTTACCCCACAAAACTGATTTATTTTATCCTAGCCGCATCACCAGAACGCCCGCTGCAATGATGCCGCCGGCGAGGTAACGCCAGATGCTCGCGCGCTCCTTGAGGATAACCACGGAGATCACCAGCGCAAAAAGAATGGAGGTCTCTCGGAGCGCCGCGACGACGGCGACGGGCGCCTTCGTCATAGCGTAAAGGGCGAGCCCATAAGAGAGAATGGATCCGAAGCCGCCGATCAGGCCGCGCCACCAGTTGCGTCCGACATGCCGCATGACTGGCCCGACGCCGCGCTGGAAAAAGGCGAAGCCGAACAAAAGTACCGGCGGCAGAAGCGACATCCACAGCGTATAGGAGATGGCGTTGCCAGAGAGCCTTGCGCCAACGCCATCCACGAATGTGTAGGAGGCGATTACGAAGGCATTGAGGAGGGCGACGAGGATTGCCTTTCCACCGCCCCGCCGGGCTTCGAAAGCGAGCGTCAGGATGCCCGCGGAGATGATGGCAATGCCAGCGAGGGCGAGGGGACTTAAAACCTCGCTCAGGAACAGGCTGCTCGTCGCCGCAACGATCAAAGGCGCAACACCGCGCATGACGGGATAGACGAGCCCGATGTCACCGATCGTATAGGCGGCGGCCACAAGGCGGAAGTAAGCGAATTGCAGGACGGCGGACGCGACCAGAAAAGGAACGGCGACAGGCGAGGGCAACGGCAGGAACGGCAGAAAGGGCAGCGAACAGGCCGCAGCGCCCGCCGCGATCAGAGATGCATCCAGTGATTTGTCGGTTCCCGATTTAACCAGCGCATTCCATCCGGCATGCAGCATCGCGCCCAGAAGCACCAGAAGAAGAATGTCGATTGTCACGGTAAAGACTCGCTTGCGGGCAACTTTTTGCAGCCTACAGCATCAGCCTGAAAACCGGAATCGATTTTAGACCTGGTCCGGGCGCTTTGCGGCGCAACCACGAGCGTTGAAGGCAGTCGGCTAACTTCATGGCGCCAAATCTTTACGCGCGCAAAAAATATCCTTTCTGCGCGTGATCTCTCCTTGGAATGATTTTGCGTTGGCGCCTTGGTCAATTCCATGGAGAAAATGGCGATCTCGGCGATGGTGAGGAAGCGTTTTCTGAGCCCTGATAACGTTGCCGAAGCACGTCAAGCGCGAGAATCTGATTGTATTCCCTTGGAGCTGCCAAAGTCTTTCCGTTGATGTCAGAGTGAAAAGAAATTTCATAATGCGCCAGTTTTATGTCCTATATCGTTACAGGTTTTCGCCACGATCGATTTAGGTCATAACTTTGTGAAAATTAGGTATCGCTAATTCAAGTGTGAACGGAATGAAAACAAACAGGAGACGAAGGGCGCTCCGTGTGCACGCTTATGTTGTTTTCGGCGGCCCTCGTCGGCGCTCATCGTTATATTCAAAAGCTGAGGAATGCAGTCAATTTCATCCGCGTTTTCGTGTCTTATGAAATGGTTTTGCGTTTTGTGGTTCGTGCGCTTGTCCGCCAGAGTCGTGGTTCGAGGATGAATTTCTATGGAGCAGGATTAAAGCTGCCCGCTAGCCTTCCTAGATGGAAGACCCGGACCTATATCGAAGAGACGTGTTCGACCATGCAGGCTGGCCTAACGCATCAAATAACCAGATGAAAGAGGTGAGCGCGCGCCTGTCAACCGCGAGACACCTGGAAAGGGAGAAGTTGACATGCAGCATGATCATTACGAGCCCGACTACATCAGGAAAATTCTCACCGACGTCAAAACGATTGCGCTGCTCGGCGCGTCCCCTAACCCGGGCCGGCCGAGCCACGGCGTGATGCGCTTTCTGCTGTCAAAGGGTTACCGTGTGTTTCCCGTCAATCCCGGTCAGGCTGGCAAGGAGATATTGGGCCAGAAGGTCTACGCACGGCTCGCCGATATTCCCGAGCCCGTGGATATGGTCGACGTCTTTCGTGCGCGGGATTATCTGTCGGCTATCGTTGAAGAGGCGATAGTACTGCCGGAGCGACCGTCGGTGATATGGGGCCAGCTTTCCGTTCGCGATGACAACGCCGCAGCCAAGGCGGAAGCCTACGGCATGGATGTCGTGATGGACCGTTGCCCCGCAATTGAGTATCCGCGTCTCAATATTACAAGATAGTTAGTACGGATCAGACTTATCATTTGGCGGCAAGGCATTATGATCCCTCCAAAATTCCAACGGAGGAAACATCATGTCGAGCAGCAATCCCGGATTTTCGACACTGGCCGTCCATGCGGGGGCACAACCTGATCCGACAACCGGCGCACGCGCGACACCGATTTATCAGACCACGGCCTATGCCTTCCGCGATTCGGACCACGCCGCAGCCCTTTTCGGACTAAAAGAGTTCGGCAATATATATACCCGCATCATGAACCCCACACAGGCCGTGCTCGAAGAACGCGTGGCAGCGCTTGAAGGCGGGACGGCGGCGCTTTCCGTCGCGTCCGGTCATGCGGCGCAATTGCTCGTCTTCCACACGCTTCTGCAGCATGGCGACAATTTCGTCGCGGCGCGCCAGCTTTATGGCGGTTCGATCAACCAGTTCGGCCATGCCTTCAAGGGTTTTGACTGGCAGGTGCGCTGGGCTGACGCTGCTGATCCCGCGAGCTTCGAGGCGCAGATTGACGAGCGCACGCGCGCGGTTTTCATCGAGAGCCTTGCCAACCCCGGCGGCACCTTCGTGGATATCGCCGCCATTGCCGAGGTTGCCCACCGCCACGGCCTGCCGTTGATTGTCGATAACACCATGGCGAGCCCCTATCTGCTGCGACCGCTCGAACACGGTGCCGACATCGTGTTGCATTCGCTGACGAAATTCCTCGGCGGCCACGGCAATTCCATGGGCGGTATCATCGTTGACGGCGGCACCTTCGACTGGTCTGCAACGGACCGATATCCGGCGCTGTCGCAGCCGCGGCCGGAATATTCCGGCGTGGTGCTGCACCAGACATTTGGCAATTTCGCCTTCGCCATAGCCTGCCGCGTTCTCGGATTGCGCGACCTCGGCCCGGCGATCTCACCCTTCAATGCTTTCCTCATTCTGACCGGTATCGAAACCCTGCCGCTACGCGTTCAGCGCCACTCCGACAATGCGCTTGCCGTTGCCAAATGGTTGAAGGCACATCCCAAGGTGGGCTGGGTGAATTATGCCGGTCTTGAAGATAGCGATAACCACGCTCTTCAGCAGCAATATTCCCCGAAGGGCGCGGGCTCCGTTTTCACCTTTGGTGTTAAGGGCGGCTACGCGGCCGGCAAGGCGCTGGTGGAAGGGCTGCAACTCTTCTCCCATCTTGCGAATATCGGCGATACGCGCTCCCTCGTCATCCATCCCGCATCCACGACCCATGCGCAGCTGACGCCGGAACAGCAGACGGCGGCGGGTGCAGGACCGGATGTGGTTCGCCTTTCGATCGGCATTGAGGACGTCAAGGACATCATCGCAGACCTCGAACAGTCGCTGTCGAAAGTCTGAGGACCTGCGGCTATGACAAATCTCGTGCCTTTTGAAGACAGCAGCGTCGAGGTGGAGCACGGTGCGCCTGCGCCTGATAGGCTGCTTTCCGGCGACCCCAAATTCACCACGTGGAATCTGGAGGAGGCGCCGGGCGGCACCTACGCCGGCATCTGGCAGTCCACGCCCGGCAAATGGCGGGTGGTCTACGAGGAATGGGAGTATTTCAACATTCTCGAGGGCCACTCCATCCTGACCGAAGACGGTGGCACACCGCGTGAGCTGAGGGCCGGCGACCGCGTCATTCTCCGTCCAGGCTTTACCGGAACCTGGGAGGTGGTGGAAACCACGCGGAAGGATTACGTCATCCGGCTGTGAGAGCCGGGTGTTTTCCAGCGCCTATTGCGCTTCGAATTTAAGGATCGACGGCAGAAGCCCGGGAAACCGGGCTTCGAGATCCTCTGTTCGGACAACACTGATATTTTCGACGCCCTGCTTGTGCGTGCGAATCAAGCCGGCTTCCCGCAGAATACGCATATGACTGGACAGGGTGGAGCGCGGCATATCCTGGCAGGGCGCCGCCGCGCCGCAGTTTTGCCCCGTCTCGGAACCCCATAATTTTCTGACGATGCCCATGCGCGCAGGTTCGCCGAGAGCGGCGAGCACGGCGGTGAGCGAGATGTCTTCGCGAGCAGGATGAAAAAACTGAGCCATAAGCGGCCTGTAGCATATGGATTGACAAGCTTCAATATTTCAATAAAACCGAAATACCGAATTATGGTAATTCGGAAATGATGACATTCATGGAGTGTGCAATGTCTGGATTATTCAGTGGGCAGGTCGTGGTCGTTACCGGCGGGTCGACAGGCATCGGCTTTTCCGTCGCGAAGTTGGCTCTGGAAGGCGGAGCCACTGCCGTTTATGTGACGGGCCGTAACGCCGCCAATCTCGAAGCCGCAGTCGCCAGGCTCGGGCGGGGGGCGATCGGATTTGCGTCCGATGTGGCCAATCTCTCCGATCTGGAAAGGCTCAAGGCACGCATCGAGGCCGATGGCCGGAAAGTGGACGTGCTGGTTGCCAATGCTGGTATCGCCGAGAACAATGACCTCGGCGATACCCACGAGGCCCTCTACGACCGGATTTTCGACATTAACGTCAAGGGCGTGTTCTACACCGTGCAGACATTGCTGCCGGTCCTGCGCGATGGCGGCTCGGTCGTGCTCACCGGGTCCATCGTCGGCAACAAGGGCCTTGAGCGGTTGAGCGCCTATAATGCCTCCAAGGCTGCCGTTCGCTCATTCGCCCGCAGTTTTGCCAATGACCTGAAGGCGAGGAGCATCCGCGTCAATACGGTGAGTCCCGGAATGACACGTACGCCGATTATGGAAAACGGCCTGAAGCTGGACCAAGAGAAGATCGCCGGTTACGAGGCGTATCTAAAAGACGCCGCACCGATCGGTCGTATGGCAGACCCCGACGAGATTGCCGAGGCCGTGCTTTTTCTGGCATCGTCCAAGGCGAGCTACATCACCGGCGTCGAGCTCTCGGTTGATGGCGGTCTCGCTCAGATCTAAGGCGTGAAGCTCAGGCAACGCTCACCAGCTGAGATCGAGCCGCTCCAGGCCATGGAAGTGATAGACATCCTTGACCTTGGGCGGCTCTGCGATCTTCAGGCCGGGCAGACGTTTGAAAAGCAGCGGCAGGGCGAGATTGAGCTCCAGCCTCGCCAGCGGCGCGCCGATGCAGAAATGGATGCCGGCGCCGAAGGAGACATTGGCGCCTTCGTTCCGGTCCGGCCGGAACGTCAGCGGGTCGGAGAATTTCAATGGATCGAGATTGGCAGCAGCCAGAATGAGGCTCACCTTGTCGCCGCGCTTGAATGTGACGCCGTCGATCTCGACCGGCTCCAGAACCCAGCGCTGGAAGATGTGCACCGGTGCGCAGATGCGCAGGGTTTCTTCCACCGTTCGTTCCGTGGCGACCTCGTCGTTGAACAAGGCCTGCGGCGATATCCCGCTTTCCAGAATGATACGCACGGAATTGCCGATCTGGTGCACGGTCGCTTCGTGGCCCGCGTTGAGCAGGACGATGGTTGTTGATACCAGCTCGTCATCCGTCAGGTACTGGCCCTTGTGCTCCGTATGGATCATATGGCTCAGAAGGTCGTCCCTGGGTTCCGCCCTGCGCTCAGCAATCACACTGCGCACATAATCCGAAAATTCCTTTGCAGCCCTGTCAGCCAGAAGTTCGTCTTCGGGCGTGCGCTTGAACATGTACATGCCGACATAGGCATGTGACCATTTGAGAAGCTGTGGCCCCATCGCCTCGGGAATGCCGATCATGCGGGCGATCATCGTCACCGGGATGATATCGGCGTAGGAGGAGAGCAGTTCCGTCTCGCCCTTCTTTTCGAAAGCATCGATCAGCCGGTTGGCGAGTTCCTCGATTTCCGGCTTCATCCTGTCGACATGGCGGGAAACGAAGGCGCGGTTGATAAGGGTGCGCAGGCGCGTGTGTTCGGGCGGTTCGAGTTCCAGAAGCGAATGCTGCTCGGCAAGGTCGAAGTTCTTCACATGCTCGAATGGCTGCGGCAGGCCCAGTTCCTCGCGGCTTGCCACATGCAGAATCTCGCGACCGAAACGGCGGTCGCGCAGGAGGGCGCTGACATGGTCATAACCGGTGAAAAACCATTGCCGCTGCTCTTCCCAGTAGAAGGTGGGACATTGTGCATGGAGCGCGGCATAAACCGGGTTCGGATCGTTGTAGAAGGCCGGATCGCGGGCATCAAGGGAAACGCGGCGGGTGGCGGGATCGATTTGGAGGAAAGGAAATGTCGCTGTCATGCTGATGGTTTAAGCTGACTGCCGGGTTTTGAAAAGGTCGGTCCGACAGCTCGTTGGCGTTCCATGAGGTGTCACCCAACGGTGATAGGGTTACCGGCTGGCAATTGCGGCTATACGGTTGAGCGCCGCGACCTGCCGATCCGCATTGTTATCCATCGGATCTTCGTCGCGATCCGTGGCCGGTACGACGACATTGGCTGAATTCACATGGATGACGGTGCGGTTGCGCCCCGCTTTCTTGGCCGCATAAAGCGCGCGGTCCGCCTCGGTCATCATCTTGTTGAGGTCGGCATCCCTGACGACCGCTTCGGATATGCCAACGCTGGTCGTGACTTCGATCGCCTGACCGCGCGCGGTGATGTTGGAGTGGCGCAGGTTGCTGCGAATGGATTCCGCCAGCGCTACGGTGCTGGAGGGGCTGTCCACCTCGGCGACCAGAGCAAATTCCTCGCCCCCCATTCGAACGAAGAGGCCTCGGTTGCCGATAACGCGCTGGGCAATGGAGCAGAAGTGAACGAGCACGGCGTCACCCGACTGGTGGCCATAGCGGTCGTTGATCTTCTTGAAATGATCGATGTCGAAAAGAGCGAGCGCCACGTAGCGGTCAGAGGCATGGGCGCGCTTTTTGATGCGATCGAATTCCTCAAGCAGGCCGCGCCGGTTGAGAACGCCCGTCAGATGATCCGTCATGGCGAGACGCTGTAGACGAACCTCCGTGTCCTCCATGATAATCTTGGCGCTGATCATGATGATCGCGGTGAAGCCGAGCATGCCGGAAAACGCAAGCGCCGATGTCAGCGGAATGGCATTGGGGGCAGCAGCATTGGCCGGGATGACAATCGAGGCGACGATAGCGCCGGCGAAAGCCTGCAGGATCAGGATCGTCGCCAGGACCTTTCGGCTGCGCGAGCGGCGCTCACTGCTCGCGAGAAGAATTCCTGCGAGCATGAAATAGCCCGTGGCCGCACTGGCGTGATAAAGCAGGATGCGGGCCACCATATTGTCGCGCACAGCCGGCACGAACATTCCCGCGATCCACAGCAGGGCCGGGATCGCGATCCAGCCGGCGAGCTTGCGTCGCTCCAGCGTGAGGAGGCCGGCAAGCCAGAAACCGAATGCGGCCAGCGCCAACGTGTTGCCGACCTGGATGGACAGGAAGCTTGAAATCTCCCCACGTAAAGCGACCATGACGGTGCCGACGCCGGTCACGAGAAAACCGGCCGCGAAATAGAGATTATGCCGACGGGCAGGGCGGTGCAGCCACAGGGTTCCCAAAAGCACGGCAAGGGTAAACGTTTCCGCCGCCCACAGTAGCGTGCTCGTCTTTGCATCCAGCATTGCAAAATCCTATCTGCGCCATCATGCGGCAATAGCGGGCAAGGTCGCACGACGTGCGTCATTCCCGCTGAATTGTTGAGCTGCCATTCCGCCCGGACGGGCCTATTCGCCAATGGGAACCGAAATTCGTTTTTCAGTATCAGCAGCAAATACTAACGAGTTCTTGCCGGTTAGAAGTTATATCTGTGCACGACGGAGAAATTTTTCGTCGTCGCCAGTCTTGGTAAAATTTTGATGGCGCGGAAACAAGTGGCTGCGGTTGGGGCGACCGGGTGCAAAAGCCTGCCGGTGCTGGCCCTCAAGCCCTGTAAACGCTGTTGAGCCGTTAAGGATATGCGGCTTCCTGTCTTGAAGTACGGGGCAGTGACACTCTATGTAGGGAGAACGAAGGTTAGAAGTGATTCCGGAGCGGTTTTCCGCGAAGGGCAGAGTTGACAAAGGACGGACATGAAAAATCCAGTTGATACCGCCATGGCTCTGGTGCCGATGGTCGTTGAGCAGACCAATCGCGGCGAACGCTCCTACGACATATTTTCCCGTCTTCTCAAGGAACGCATCATTTTCCTCACCGGTCCGGTGGAAGACCAGATGGCGTCGCTCGTCTGCGCCCAGTTGCTTTTCCTCGAGGCTGAAAACCCGAAGAAGGAAATTGCGCTCTACATCAATTCGCCAGGTGGCGTCGTGACCGCCGGCATGGCGATCTACGATACGATGCAGTTCATCCGTCCTGCGGTCTCGACGCTCTGCGTCGGCCAGGCCGCATCCATGGGCTCGCTGCTTCTGGCCGCCGGTGAAAAGGGAATGCGTTTCGCAACCCCGAACGCCCGCATCATGGTGCACCAGCCGTCTGGCGGCTTCCAGGGCCAGGCCTCGGATATCGAACGCCATGCCCGCGACATCATCAAGATGAAGCGCCGTCTGAATGAAGTCTATGTGAAGCACACTGGCCGCACGCTCGAAGAGGTTGAAAAAACCCTTGATCGCGACCATTTCATGGATGCAGACGAGGCGAAAGACTGGGGCGTGATCGACAAGATCCTGACGTCGCGCCAGGAAATCGAAGGCGCCGCCGCGAATTGAGGCGCGCCGCTTTTTGACGTTTGTTTGAAGCCGCAAAAGTAATTTCGGGGCTTTCAACGGCAACAGAAAGCGATATTAGTATATATAAAGGCTATGTTGAGATTTTATGACGTAGCTTTGGTTTTGATGGGGAATTCGTTGCAGCCGGTTGTCAGGTCCTGTATCTGATACGGCTAGTACCCCGTTAAACGAGGCGGATACGGCAATGCACCCCAAGGGCGGTCGTATCTGCGGGCGGTAAGTTGACCGCGATCCGTTTGGCGGACCTGCGGCGTGCTGGAAGGAAAGTGATATGAGCAAAGTCAGCGGCAGCAACGGCGGCGACTCTAAGAATACACTCTATTGTTCATTCTGCGGCAAGAGCCAGCACGAAGTCCGGAAACTCATTGCCGGACCGACGGTGTTCATCTGCGATGAATGCGTCGAATTGTGCATGGACATCATCCGCGAGGAGAACAAGACGTCGATGGTGAAGTCGCGCGAGGGTGTACCCACCCCGCAGGACATCATCAAGATCCTCGACGAATACGTCATCGGCCAGAAGCAGGCGAAGAAGATCCTGTCCGTGGCCGTTCACAACCACTACAAGCGCCTCGCGCACGCCTCCAAGAATGGCGATGTCGAGCTTGCGAAGTCGAACATTATGCTCGTCGGCCCGACGGGTTGCGGCAAGACCTATCTTGCCCAGACGCTCGCCCGCATCATCGACGTTCCCTTCACCATGGCGGACGCAACGACGCTGACCGAAGCCGGTTATGTCGGCGAGGACGTGGAAAACATCATCCTGAAGCTGTTGCAGGCAGCGGATTACAATGTCGAGCGCGCTCAGCGCGGCATCGTCTATATCGACGAAGTCGACAAGATTTCCCGCAAGTCGGACAACCCTTCCATCACGCGCGACGTGTCGGGCGAGGGCGTTCAGCAGGCGCTTCTGAAGATCATGGAAGGCACGGTCGCTTCCGTTCCGCCGCAGGGTGGACGCAAGCATCCGCAGCAGGAGTTCCTGCAGGTGGATACGACCAACATCCTGTTCATCTGCGGCGGCGCCTTTGCCGGCCTCGACAAGATCATCTCGGCCCGTGGCGAAAAGACCTCGATCGGCTTCGGTGCGACCGTCAAGGCGGAAGACGACCGGCGTGTGGGCGAAGTGCTGCGCGAGCTGGAGCCGGAAGATCTGGTGAAGTTCGGCCTCATTCCGGAATTCATTGGCCGTCTGCCCGTTCTGGCGACGCTGGAAGACCTGGATGAAGATGCGCTGATCCAGATCCTGTCCGAGCCGAAGAACGCTCTGGTCAAGCAGTATCAGCGCCTGTTCGAGATGGAAGATGTGGAACTGACCTTCCACGAGGACGCGCTGCGCGAAATCGCCCGCAAGGCGATCACCCGCAAGACCGGTGCCCGTGGCCTGCGCTCGATCATGGAAAAGATCCTGCTGGACACCATGTTCGAACTGCCGACGCTGGAAGGCGTACGCGAGGTCGTCATTTCCGACGAGGTCGTCAGCGGTGTCGCCCGTCCGCTCTACATCTATGCGGACCGTCAGGAAGAAAAGACCAACGTTTCGGCCTGATGGGCTGATGCAATGTTGGACGAATTTAAAGGCCCGCATCCGTGCGGGCCTTTTCTATTGGAGCGACTTTGCGAAACTTGCGTCTAACTTGATGAAGCCCGATTTTGCGTTTGGAGCGGATTGCGCTTTGCTGATAAAGTCTTACAACTGATTTGCAGCGCGATATGACGGAAATGTGAAATTCGTCGGCGACCCGGTTCCTGACCCTTGAGGATAACCGGAATGTCGGGAGTATGAGCCAGCGCTGAGTTTTGTTGAGTTTCTCGGTCTTGCCGCTGCGTAAGGCTGTCTGTTCCGACGACTTGAAATCGGTGTTTCGAAACTCCACTTTCAGTCTCGAGAAATGAATGTGCCGGATGCCCCAAGCTGTCCGGCAAAGTGTCCCGAAAGGGACCAGGAAAGGAAATGATATGACGAACATCACGTCTGCGGCATCTGGTGGTACCTATCCCGTACTTCCCCTGCGCGACATTGTCGTTTTCCCGCATATGATCGTTCCCCTGTTCGTCGGGCGGGAAAAATCCATCCGTGCGCTCGAGGAAGTCATGGGTTCGGACAAGCAGATCATGCTTGTCACCCAGATCAATGCCAGCGACGACGATCCGGCACCTGAAGCTATCCACAAGGTCGGCACTGTCGCCAATGTGCTTCAACTCCTGAAGCTTCCCGATGGCACCGTGAAGGTGCTGGTGGAAGGCAAGGGCCGCGCCCAGATCGACAGCTACACCGGCCGCGAGGATTTCTACGAAGCGTCGGCGACGCCTTTGCAGGAGCCTGCCGAAGACCCGGTCGAAATCGAGGCGCTCTCGCGTTCGGTCGTTTCGGAATTCGAGAGCTATGTGAAGCTCAACAAGAAGATTTCGCCCGAGGTTGTCGGCGCTGCCGGCCAGATCGACGATTATTCGAAGCTTGCCGACACGGTTGCTTCTCACCTGTCGATCAAGATCACCGAAAAGCAGGAAATGCTGGAAACCGTCAGCGTGAAGCAGCGGCTTGAAAAGGCGCTTGGCTTCATGGAAGGCGAGATTTCCGTGCTTCAGGTCGAAAAGCGCATCCGTTCGCGCGTCAAGCGTCAGATGGAGAAGACCCAGCGCGAATATTACCTGAACGAGCAGATGAAGGCGATCCAGAAGGAACTCGGCGACGGCGAGGACGGCCGTGACGAGATGGCCGAGCTGGAAGAGCGCATCGCCAAGACCAAGCTTTCCAAGGAGGCCAAGGAAAAGGCCGAAGCGGAAATGAAGAAGCTGCGCCAGATGAGCCCGATGTCCGCGGAAGCGACCGTCGTGCGCAACTATCTGGACTGGCTGCTTGGCCTGCCCTGGGGCAAGAAGTCCAAGATCAAGGCCGACCTCAACAACGCCGAGAAGATCCTGGATCAGGACCATTTCGGTCTGGACAAGGTCAAGGAGCGGATCGTCGAGTATCTGGCGGTACAGGCCCGTGCGACGAAGATCCGTGGCCCGATCCTGTGCCTCGTCGGCCCGCCCGGCGTCGGCAAGACCTCGCTCGCCAAGTCGATCGCCAAGGCGACCGGCCGCGAATATGTGCGCATGGCGCTAGGTGGCGTTCGTGACGAAGCGGAAATCCGCGGTCACCGCCGCACCTATATCGGCTCCATGCCGGGCAAGATCGTTCAGTCGATGAAGAAGGCCAAGAAGGCAAACCCGCTCTTCCTGCTCGACGAAATCGACAAGATGGGCATGGATTTCCGTGGCGATCCGTCGTCGGCGCTGCTCGAGGTTCTCGATCCGGAACAGAACTCCACCTTCATGGACCACTACCTGGAAGTGGAATATGACCTGTCCGACGTGATGTTCGTCACCACGGCGAACACGCTGAACATCCCGGGCCCGCTGATGGACCGTATGGAAGTGATCCGCATCGCTGGTTACACGGAAGACGAAAAGCGCGAAATCGCCAAGCGTCACCTGCTGCCCAAGGCGATCAAGGAACATGCCCTGCGTCCGGAAGAATTCTCGGTCACCGATGATGCCCTGATGGTCGTCATCCAGCAGTACACCCGCGAGGCGGGCGTGCGCAGCTTCGAACGCGAGCTCATGAAGCTGGCGCGCAAGGCTGTCACCGAGATCATCAAGGGCAAGGTCAAGTCCGTGGAAGTCACCGCTGCCAACGTTCCGGATTATCTGGGCGTTCCGCGGTTCCGCCACGGCGAGGCCGAGCGCGAGGATCAGGTCGGTGTCGTCACGGGTCTGGCCTGGACGGAAGTCGGCGGTGAGCTGCTCACCATCGAAGGCGTGATGATGCCGGGCAAGGGCCGTATGACGGTCACCGGCAACCTCAAGGAAGTGATGAAGGAATCCATTTCGGCGGCGGCATCCTATGTCCGCTCGCGCGCCGTGGACTTCGGCATCGAACCGCCGCGTTTCGACAAGAGCGACATCCACGTGCACGTTCCGGAAGGGGCAACCCCGAAGGACGGTCCGTCGGCCGGTGTCGCCATGGCAACCGCCATCGTCTCCATCATGACCGGCATTCCGGTTTCGAAGGATGTGGCGATGACAGGCGAGATCACGCTTCGTGGTCGCGTTCTGCCGATCGGTGGCCTGAAGGAAAAGCTGCTTGCAGCGCTTCGCGGCGGCATCAAGAAGGTGCTGATTCCGGAAGAAAACGCCAAGGATCTGGCGGAGATTCCGGACAACGTAAAGAACGAGATGGAAATCATTCCGGTATCGCGCATGGGCGAGGTTATCAAGCACGCCCTCATCCGCCAGCCGGAACCCATCGAGTGGGATGGCAGCATCGAAACGCCCGTGATTGCAACGGTCGAAGGTGTTGATGACGGCAGCCAGACCATCGCACATTGAAGGCCCACAGGTACACGAAAGGCGGGAATCGCCTTTCGTGGCGTGTGTCGCATAGATTCAATGTGTTAGCCCTTCGAAGGGGAGTGCGGTGTTTAGCCCCGCGCAAGTGATGCGAATTTGGCACGAATATGTGGAAGGCCGGCAGAAATGTCGGCCTTTTTTGTGAAAAAAACTCCAGACCCCTTGTTTTTCAGGCGATTCCAGCGCTTTTGGGTTGCTGCGCGCGGATACAAACGTATTCTGCGCCGACTTAATTTGAGTCGTTTCAAACCATTGAAAGGGGTGGAAACATGAACAAGAACGAGCTCGTCTCTGCTGTTGCCGAAAAGGCTGGTCTCACGAAGGCAGATGCTGCTTCCGCTGTTGATGCCGTATTCGAAACCGTACAGAGCGAACTGAAGAACGGTGGCGACATCCGTCTCGCCGGCTTCGGCAGCTTCTCCGTCAGCCGTCGTGAAGCCTCCAAGGGCCGTAACCCTTCCACGGGTGCTGAAGTCGATATCCCGGCTCGCAACGTTCCGAAGTTCTCCGCAGGCAAGGGCCTGAAGGACGCCGTCAACTCGTAAGGTTTCCGGAGGGTCGCGACGCCCGCGGCGGGCGAGCGGCTTTTCAGGTCACGAGGATAGATGTTTTGACGCGTTAACGCCATTATGGCGCGCCTGTGTGGCCTCCATCCGGCCACGAGGGCGCTCCGATAAGCGGAATGGACGCAGAAACAAAAAAGCCCGGTCTCCAAGGCCGGGCTTTTTGATTCCCGGCGTTGGGTGTCATGTCACTGTCATGTCTTTGACGCAGAAGCCTTGGGGTGTTTCTGAATCCAAGGGGGATTACAATGGCGTTCCGATTTTCTCATATGGCTTTGAGCGCGGCGCTGCTTACATCCGCTGCCTTCCCGGCGGCGGCCGAGCCGGTCTTTAACCGCATCGCATCGTTTCCCGTTGCGAAGAACCTGCCTGCTGACAGGGACACGAAGTCCGTCACCTCGGCTGAAATCATCACCGCCAGTGAAGACGGCAAGACGCTGATCTATTCGGACAGCCCGCTCGGAGGCATTGGTTTCATCGACATCACCGATGCGAAAGCCCCTAAGGCAGGCGGAGCATTATTGCTGGAAGGTGAGCCGACCTCCGTTGCCGTGGCCGGTCTCAAGGTTCTGGCCGGCGTGAATACCTCGGAAAACCGCGCCAACCCGTCGGGAAAGCTGGTGACGGTCGATATCGCCACCAAGAAGGTCGAAGTAAGCTGCGATCTCGGCGGCCAGCCCGATTCCGTCGCGGTTTCCCCGGACAGGACCTTCGCGGCGATTGCCATCGAAAACGAGCGCGACGAAGAGGTGAATGAAGGCGCGCTGCCGCAGATGCCGGCCGGTTATCTGGTAACGGTTGGCCTGAAAGACGGCGTGGCCGATTGCGCGAGCCTGAAGAAGATCGACGTTACCGGTCTCGCCGAAATTTCGCCTGAGGATCCGGAGCCTGAATTCGTCTCGATCAATGCCAATGGCGAGATCGCGCTGACGCTCCAGGAAAACAACCATATCGTCATTATCGACGGCAAGACAGGCGCGGTGAAGACGCATTTCTCTGCCGGCACCGTCGATCTGGAAGGCATCGACACCAAGACCGATGGTCAACTGAAATTCACGGACAAGCAGGAAGGCCGCAAGCGCGAGCCGGATGCGGTCAAGTGGCTGGACAATGACCGTATCGTCATAGCCAACGAGGGCGACTGGCAGGGCGCTGCACGCGGCTTCACCATTTTCGACAAGACTGGCAAGCTCCGTTATGAAGCCGGCGCTTCGCTCGAGCACGCGGTTGTCGCCATTGGCCACTATCCGGAAAAACGCTCCAAGGCCAAGGGCATTGAGCCGGAAGGCCTCGAAACGGCGACCTTTGATGGTCAGAAGTACTTTTTCGTGCTTGCCGAGCGCGCTTCCATCGCCGCTGTTTACAAGGATACCGGCGCAGAGCCGCTGCTGACGCAGCTCCTGCCTTCGGGCATTTCGCCGGAAGGCGCGGTCGCCATTCCCGCGCGCAACCTTTTCGTCACGGCCAACGAGGCTGATCTGGTCGAGGATGGCGGCGCCCGCTCGCATGTCATGATCTATGAACGTGCCGAAGGCGAGCCGGCCTATCCGCAGCTGGTATCCGCCACCGTCGATGGTGCGCCGATCGGTTGGGGTGCTCTTTCGGGCCTGGTTGGCGATGCCGAAAAGCCTGGCATTCTCTAAGCCGTCTCCGACTCAGTCTATGGCAACCAGCCGTCGATCTACACCATCGACGCGACGAGGAAGCCTGCCATCATCAGCAGCGTGCTGCGTGTCAAGCGCGACGGCATTGCCGCGCAGAAACTCGATATCGAAGGCGTCACGCTGGATGGCAAGGGCGGATTCTGGCTGGCCTCGGAAGGCGACAGCGCCAAACTTGTTCCGCACGCGCTCTACAACGTCAACGCCAAGGGTGAGATCAAGGCCGAGATCGCCTTACCGAAGGAACTCCTCACCGGTGACACCCGCTTCGGTTTCGAAGGCGTGACCATGGTGGGCAAAGGCGATGACGCCACGCTGTGGATGGCCGTGCAGCGCGAATGGGGCACGGACGAGAAGGGCTTCGTGAAGCTCGTCTCCTATAATCCGAAGTCCAAGGAGTGGGGCGCCGTGCGTTATCCGCTCGACAAGACCGAGGCAGGCTGGGTTGGCTTGTCTGAAATCACCGCGCAGGGCGAATATGTCTACATCATCGAGCGCGACAACCAGATCGGCGACAAGGCCAAGATCAAGAAGCTCTACCGCGTCGCGATCGCCGACCTGAAGCCTGGCAAAATCGGTGGCGAGCTGCCGCTTGTCGCCAAGCAGGAAGCCCACGACTTCCTGCCTGACCTCAAGGGCCAGACTAACGGCTATATCGTCGACAAGCTGGAAGGCTTCACCTTCGACAAGGCGGGAACGGCCTATGCCGTGACAGACAATGACGGTGTCGATGATTCCTCAGGCGAGACGCTTTTCTTCAAGGTGGAGATGAAGGCGATCAACTGATTGCCCAATCACCAAGCGCATAAAGAAAAGCCGGGCAGAGCCCGGCTTTTCCGTCTTGTGGGGAACAGCGTCAGAACGATCCGCCTGCCGATGCCGCGCCACGCGTGCCGACAATATCGGGGTGCCGTTTGGGAATCGGAATTTAGATGGTCGTCCGTCGGCGTCCAGCGAGGTGCTGCGGAAGGATCGTAACCGATCATCGCCCCATGGAATTTTTGCTCTTTATACTATCTGGTTTCTCTGAGTCCTGCTGGACCCAGCGGAAAAAAATATAAACAGGCAGCGCAATAAGCGCGAGTGTAACAAACGCGTCGATCGACATGGTTTCATCCATCAGTTCAACCGCTCATCATGAAACGGTGAGCCAAGCATGCCTGAAATCTATTTAAAAAGTCTAAATCTCGTTATTTTTCCGGGTGTTACGGAGTGATACAGAGATCCCGTGAGCCTGTCGGAATGTGGGGCAGGCGTATCACTCTGGGATAGATCACTCGTGCGGAAGCTTCCTCAGAGGCGCGAGGGCATCGAGTTAAGATCGTTGGAAAGTCGGATGGCCTGTGCGTGCAATCAACCGCCCAGCTAAAGCGAAGACGGCGCCACACATGCATATATTTTAACAGATCAGGAAAATGGTGGGCGATGAGAGACTCGAACTCCCGACATCCTCGGTGTAAACGAGGCGCTCTACCAACTGAGCTAATCGCCCTTCGCGTGTCTCGGATCGTGTCCGCCGCGTCGGTGGCCGTGATGTATTCGGATCGGAAAAAAACCGCAAGGGCTTTTCTGAAGTTTTTTCGTTTTTTTTCGCCACGGCTTTTTTCGTCATCGCAGGGCAGGGGAGAAAACCCGGCAACTGCGGGGTTTTTATGGGAAACATGAAACCCGCGAGGTCCCTGTCGCGCTCCGGAAGCCCGCTTGATGATATGGCTGACTGTGGACAAGTTTTTTGTTTTCGTTGGGAAAACCCGGGAAATCACGGCGTTAGCGGCCATCCTCCTTAATGGCGTCACGGTTTTTCCCAATCAAAATGAAGAAGCTTATTCTTTTGTCGTGAAACCTGCTTGACACCCCCGCACGAACGCCGTAGTTAGCCGCTCATCGAACAGCCGAGGCTGGTTCGAGCGGCGGGACAAGCTCCTGTCGTCAGGAGTTGCGGGTGTAGCTCAGTCGGTTAGAGTGCCGGCCTGTCACGCCGGAGGTCGCGGGTTCGAGCCCCGTCACTCGCGCCATCCTGTTCCTCGGAAAACGCAGATGAATGTCTGTGGTGCGCGGGTGTAGCTCAGTCGGTTAGAGTGCCGGCCTGTCACGCCGGAGGTCGCGGGTTCGAGCCCCGTCACTCGCGCCATTTCTTTCCTGAAATGCTTCTCCAGATAATGTCGAGCGCGCTCGCCGAAAGCGCGTCAATCGCACCATCCGTTCCACTGGTTTTAGCCTTTTCGGCCATGATTTTTCCTGGGTTTTTAAGTCAAGTTTCGATTCTCGCAAACCGTCACTTCGCCGCTGTTTTGACGTAAAATTCGTGTGACTTTTTTGCGGCTGCGTCGTTCAATCGATTATTATTGTATTTGAGTGGCTTAGGCCGGAATTGTGGCCCAAAATTGCGTCAATTCCGGCAATATTGTTGCCAATGAATGCGGCAGGTGTCTTGAAAAGGTGCCTAAACTCTTGCAGAGAGGGCGCGGCTGCGCTAACCACTTTGGCGTTGCAACATATTGTCCGCTTTTTGAGACTCAAGGTCACAAAGGCAGGCCCGGCACCCGGCCGGGCAAGGAAGAGACCATGACTGAACTCCTCAGTTCCTACATTCCGATCGCAATCTTCATCGGTATCGCTCTCGTCATCGGCCTGGCGCTTCTCATTGCGCCATTTGCTGTTGCCTACAAGGCGCCGGACCCGGAAAAGCTGTCTGCTTTCGAGTGCGGTTTCAACGCCTTCGACGACGCCCGCATGAAGTTCGATATCCGCTTTTATCTGGTTTCGATTCTGTTCATCATCTTTGACCTGGAAGTCGCTTTCCTGTTCCCATGGGCGGTGTCTTTCGGTGAGATGGGCTGGTTCGGTTTCTGGTCGATGATGGTGTTCCTTCTCGTCCTGACCATCGGCTTTATCTATGAGTGGAAGAAGGGAGCGCTGGAATGGGCATGAGCCAGAACAACACCACGCTCGTTGCGCCGCAGCCGAAGGGGATCATCGATCCCTCGACCGGCAAGCCGGTTGGCAGCAACGATGCCTACTTCACTGAGATCAATGACGAGCTCGCCGACAAGGGCTTTCTCGTTACCTCTACCGACGAACTGATCACCTGGGCCCGTACCGGTTCGCTGATGTGGATGCAGTTCGGTCTTGCCTGTTGCGCCGTTGAAGGCCTGATGCAGGCCTCAGGCCCGCGTTACGACATGGAGCGCTTCGGCGTTGCCCCGCGCGCCTCACCGCGCCAGTCGGACGTGATGATCGTGGCCGGTACCTTGACGAACAAGATGGCGCCCGCTCTGCGCAAGGTCTATGACCAGATGCCGGAGCCACGTTACGTCATCTCCATGGGCTCCTGCGCCAATGGCGGCGGCTATTACCACTATTCCTACGCTGTTGTGCGTGGATGCGACCGCGTCGTCCCGGTGGATATTTACGTTCCGGGCTGTCCCCCCACGGCGGAAGCGCTGCTTTACGGCGTGCTTCTGCTGCAGAAGAAAATCCGCCGTACCGGTACGATCGAGCGCTAAGGGCAAAGGACGATTTTGGAATGAGCGAAGCTCTCAACGATCTTGCTGCTTACGTTAAGGAAGCGCGCGGTTCACTCGTCGTGTCGGCTGATATCGCCTATGGCGAACTGACGCTGAATACGACGCCTGACAACGTGATCGCGCTTTTGACCTTCCTGCGTGATGACGTTCAATGCGGGTTCGTCAATATCATCGATATCTGCGGCGTTGACTGGCCGCAGCGCGAAAAGCGCTTCGATGTCGTCTATCATCTGCTGTCGCCGCGCCAGAACCTGCGCGTGCGCGTCAAGCTGCAGGTGGAAGAAGACGAGGGCGTGCCGTCTGCAACATCCGTTTACATGGGTGCAGAGTGGTTCGAGCGTGAAGCATGGGACATGTATGGCATTCCTTTCGAAGGCCATAAGGATCTTCGCCGCATCCTCACCGATTACGGCTTTGAAGGCCATCCGCTGCGCAAGGATTTTCCGGTTACCGGCTTTGTGGAAGTGCGTTACGATGACGTTCTGAAACGGGTTCTTTACGAACCGGTCGAACTGAAGCAGGAATTCCGTAACTTCGATTTCCTTTCCCCTTGGGAAGGGACCGAGTACGTTCTTCCCGGCGACGAAAAGGCCAAGCAATGAGCCAGGTCTCCGCGACAGAGCATGGGCAATGTCTTTGCGGCGCCGTCGGCTTTGAAGCCGAAGTAGGCGCCCGCGAATTCGGCGTTTGTCATTGCTCCATGTGCCGCCGCTGGTCGGGCGGTACGTTCATGGCTGTGGAATGCGCTGGCGTGTCCTTCCAGAACGACGAGCATCTCGGCGTCTTTTCGTCCTCGGAATGGGGCGAGCGTTGCTTCTGCACGAACTGCGGCAGCACGCTGATGTGGCGTTCGAAGGACGGCAAGCATTTCGCCGTGTCGCTGCAGGCTTTTGACAACCCGTCCAGTTTCACGTTCGCGTCGCAGATTTTCACGGATGAAAAGCCTTCGAACTATTCATTCGCCGAGACCACGCAGAACATGACCGGCCCCGAATTCATCGCCATGATCACCTCGGCGGAGCACTAGAATGACTGAGCATAACGTCCGCAACTTCACGATCAACTTCGGTCCGGAACATCCGTCCGCGCACGGCGTGCTGCGTCTGGTTCTCGAACTGGACGGTGAAATCGTCGAGCGCGTCGATCCCCATATCGGTCTGCTGCATCGGGGCACCGAAAAGCTGATCGAGACCAAGACCTACCTGCAGGCCGTTCCCTATTTCGACCGCCTCGATTACGTCGCGCCGATGAACCAGGAACACGCTTTCGCGCTTGCCGTCGAAAAGCTGCTGGGCCTGGAAATCCCCATGCGCGGCCAGCTGATCCGCGTTCTCTATTCGGAAATCGGCCGCATCCTGTCGCACATCATGAACGTGACCACGCAGGCGATGGACGTGGGCGCGATGACGCCGCCGGTCTGGGGCTTTGAAGAGCGTGAAAAGCTGATGGTCTTTTATGAGCGGGCCTGCGGCGCGCGCATGCACTCTGCCTATTTCCGCCCGGGTGGTGTTCACCAGGACCTGCCGCCGGAACTGGTCGACGACATCGGCAAGTGGTGCGATCCCTTCATCACCGTCCTCGACAATATCGAGGGTCTTCTGACGGACAACCGTATCTACAAGCAGCGTAACGTCGATATCGGCGTCGTCTCGCTTGAGGATGCTTTTGCATGGGGCTTTACGGGCGTCATGGTTCGCGGCTCGGGCGCTGCCTGGGACCTGCGCCGGGCGCAGCCCTATGAGTGCTACTCCGATCTCGAATTCGACATTCCGGTCGGCAAAAACGGCGACTGCTACGATCGTTATCTGATCCGCATGCAGGAAATGCGCGAATCCGTGAAGATCATGAAGCAGTGCGTTGAGCTTCTGTCCGGCAAGCATCGCATCGGCCCGGTCTCCTCGCTCGATGGCAAGGTGGTTCCGCCCAAGCGTGGTGAGATGAAGCGTTCGATGGAAGCGCTGATCCACCACTTCAAGCTCTACACCGAAGGTTACCACGTTCCCGCCGGCGAAGTTTACGCCGCCGTCGAGGCGCCGAAGGGCGAGTTCGGCGTCTATGTGGTTGCCGATGGTTCCAACAAGCCCTACCGCTGCAAGATCCGCGCGCCGGGCTACGCCCATCTTCAGGCGATGGACTTCCTGTGCAAGGGCCATCAGCTTGCCGACGTTACAGCCGTGCTCGGCTCTCTCGACATCGTGTTCGGGGAGGTCGACCGCTGATGCGTTTGCCGCTGGCCATTCCGGCTTTTCTCGCAGCGATGACGGCACCCGTTCTTGCCCAGACGGCAACGGACGAGGGTGCTGTTGCGCTATCGAGCGGCGGCTCTTCGACCATCAAGCAGCTTCTGTCGTCGGGATACGAGATCAAGGCCTCGGTTCCCAATGGCAGCAAGTTCATCGTGTTCATGCAAAAAGACAAGGCGGCTTATGCCTGCGAATTCGTCACGGTGGCGAGATCGCGGTGTGAGACGTTAAACTGAAAAGTCGTGAGGAAGTATGTCCGTTCGTCGACTAGCCGAAGATCAGTTCCAGCCCGTGGCATTTGCCTTCAATGCGGAAAACACCGCATGGGCTGAGAAGACGATCAAGAAATATCCCGAGGGACGTCAGCAATCTGCCGTTATCCCCCTGCTCATGCGTGCGCAGGAGCAGGACGGCTGGGTTACCCGCGCCGCCATCGAAAAAATCGCAGACATGCTTGATATGGCCTATATCCGTGTCCTGGAAGTGGCGACCTTCTATACGCAGTTCCAGCTGAAGCCTGTCGGCACGCGTGCTCACGTTCAGGTCTGCGGCACCACGCCCTGCATGCTGCGTGGCTCCGAAGCGCTGATGGATGTCTGCCGCAAGAAGATCCACCACGATCCGCTGCACACCAACGAAAGCGGCACGCTTTCCTGGGAAGAAGTGGAATGTCAGGGCGCCTGCGTCAACGCGCCAATGGTCATCATCTTCAAGGATGCCTATGAAGACCTGACGCCGGAGCGTCTGGAAGAGATCATCGACACGTTCGAGGCAGGCAAGGGCGATACCGTCAAGACCGGTCCGCAGATCGACCGTCATCAGTCCGTGCCCGTTGGCGGCCTGACGACGTTGACGGAAGAGATCAAGCCGGATCGTTCCAACCTCGATAAGCCCGCAGAGCCTGCAGCCGACGCCGCCCAGACGCCGCCGTCCAATGCTGCCAAGCCGAAGACCGACGCGCCGGAAACCGATCCGAAGCTGAAGACACCGGCAACGGCGCCGAAGGCTGCCGCTGAAAACGCCAAGGCTGCCGAGACCGAAGACGCCGGCAAGAAGTCGCAGTGAGAGGTTGAACCATGTTGAAAGATCAGGATCGCATCTTTACCAATCTCTACGGCCTCAAGGACAAGTCCCTGAAGGGCGTGCTGGCGCGCGGCCACTGGGATGGTACCAAGCAGATCATCGAAAAGGGCCGGGACTGGATCATCAATGAGATGAAAGCGTCCGGCCTTCGCGGTCGTGGCGGCGCCGGCTTTCCGACGGGTCTCAAGTGGTCGTTCATGCCGAAGGAAAACGACGGCCGTCCGCATTACCTCGTCGTCAATGCCGACGAATCCGAACCGGGCACCTGCAAGGACCGCGAAATCCTGCGCAACGATCCGCACACGCTGATCGAAGGCTGCGTGATCGCTGGTTTCGCCATGGGTGCGCATACGGCTTACATCTATGTTCGTGGCGAATATATGCGCGAGCGCGAAGCGCTTCAGGCAGCCATCGATGAATGCTACGATGCAGGCCTGCTAGGCGGGAACAACAAGAACGGCTGGGATTTCGACATCTACGTCCATCACGGTGCAGGTGCCTATATCTGCGGCGAAGAGACGGCATTGCTTGAAAGCCTCGAAGGCAAGAAGGGCCAGCCGCGCCTCAAGCCGCCGTTCCCGGCTAATATGGGCCTTTATGGTTGCCCCACCACCGTCAACAACGTTGAGTCCATCGCCGTTGCGCCGACCATTCTGCGTCGCGGCGCGGCCTGGTTCTCGTCGATTGGCCGTCCGAACAACGTCGGCACCAAGCTGTTCATGGTCTCCGGCCATGTTGAGCGTCCCTGCACGTTCGAAGACGCGCTCGGTCTGTCCTTCCGCGAACTGATTGAACACCACTGCGGTGGCATCCGTGGCGGCTGGGACAATCTGCTTGGCGTCATCCCCGGCGGCGCATCCTGCCCCATCGTGCGCGGTGAGGACATGAAGGACGCGATCATGGACTTCGACGGCATGCGCGAAGTGAAGTCTTCCTTCGGCACCGGTGGCATGATCGTCATGGACAAGTCCACCGACGTCATCAAGGCGATTGCCCGCATCGCGGCCTTCTTCAAGCACGAAAGCTGCGGCCAGTGCACGCCATGCCGCGAAGGCACGGGCTGGATGTGGCGCGTGCTGGAGCGTATGGTCAAGGGCAATGCGCAGAAGCGCGAGATCGACATGCTGTTCGAAGTGACGAAACAGATCGAAGGCCACACCATCTGCGCGCTCGGCGATGCTGCCGCATGGCCGGTACAGGCGCTGATCCGCAATTTCCGTCCGGAAATCGAAAAGCGCATCGACCAATATACCTACAGGGCCATGGATGATGGCGCTGTTCTGGAAGCCGCTGAATAAGCGTTGAGGCTTCGGGCGAAGCCGGAGAATTTCCGGTCTCGCGACACCATGAAGCGCCTGGCTGTTAATTGCCGGGTGCGATTAAGGATTTGTTGCGGACCGTGTGAGACACGGGACGAACAGGCAACAGGACGTAAGTAGGACCATGGCAAAGCTCAAGGTTGACGGTAAAGAGATCGAGGTTCCGGATCATTTCACGCTGTTGCAGGCGTGTGAGGAGGCTGGCGCCGAAGTTCCGCGCTTTTGTTTTCATGAGCGCTTGTCGGTCGCGGGTAACTGCCGCATGTGTCTCATCGAGGTGAAGGGCGGACCGCCTAAGCCGGCCGCTTCCTGCGCCATGGGCGTGCGCGATGTTCGCGGCGGCCCGAACGGCGAATTGCCTGAGGTCTTCACCAACACGCCGATGGTCAAGAAGGCCCGCGAAGGCGTGATGGAATTCCTGCTCATCAACCACCCGCTGGATTGCCCGATCTGCGACCAGGGCGGCGAATGCGACCTGCAGGACCAGGCGATGGCCTTCGGTATCGCTGGTTCGCGTTACGCGGAAAACAAACGCGCGGTCGAAGACAAATATATCGGGCCGCTCGTCAAGACGGTCATGAACCGTTGCATCCACTGCACACGCTGCGTCCGTTTCACCACGGAAGTGGCCGGCATTGCCGAACTCGGCCTCATCGGCCGCGGCGAAGATGCCGAGATCACCACCTATCTAGAACAGGCGATGACATCAGAGCTTCAGGGCAACGTCGTTGATCTCTGCCCGGTCGGCGCGCTCACCTCCAAGCCCTTCGCCTTCACCGCCCGCCCGTGGGAGCTGAACAAGACCGAAACCATCGACGTGATGGACGCTCTCGGTTCGGCCATCCGCGTCGATACCCGTGGCCGCGAAGTCATGCGCGTCATGCCGCGCGTCAACGAGGCGATCAATGAAGAGTGGATCTCCGACAAGAGCCGCTTCATCTGGGACGGCCTGAAGACGCAGCGCCTTGACCGGCCTTACGTCCGCAAGGATGGTCGCCTTCAGCCCGCAACCTGGGGCGAAGCATTCGGCGCGATCAAGCAGGCTGTTGCCGCAACGTCCGGCAACAAGATCGGCGCGATCGCTGGCGATCTGTCGTCCGTCGAAGAAATGTTCGCGCTGAAGTCGCTTCTCGCTTCGCTCGGCTCCGCCAATGTCGATTGCCGCCAGGATGGTGCAGCGCTTGACCCGTCGCTCGGCCGCGCCAGCTATCTGTTCAATACCACCATCGAAGGTATCGAACAGGCCGACGCCTTGCTGATCGTTGGTTCCAACCCGCGTTACGAAGCGGCTGTCCTCAACGCCCGCATTCGCAAGCGCTGGCGTCGTGGCGGCTTCCCGATCGGTGTGATCGGCGAAGCCGGTGAGCTGCGTTACAATTACGAATATCTCGGTTCGGGTGCTGAAACCCTGTCCGATCTCGCCAATGGCTCCCACAGCTTCATCGAGAAGCTGAAGTCCGCCAAGAATCCGCTGATCATCGTTGGTCAGGGCGCTTTGTCCCGCGCTGATGGCGCTGCCGTTCTTGCGGCTGCTGCCAAGCTCGCGACCTCGGTCGGCGCTGTCACCGAAGAGTGGAACGGGTTCTCGGTTCTGCACACTGCCGCTGCCCGTGTTGGCGGTCTCGATATCGGCTTCGTGCCGGGCGAGGGCGGTGTCGCCGCAGCCGACATGGTCGCCTCGATGGATGTTCTCTTCCTGCTCGGCGCCGATGAACTCGACCTGTCGAACAAGGGCGCGAAGTTCACCGTCTATATCGGCAGCCATGGCGATCAGGGCGCGATGAACGCCGACGTTATCCTTCCGGGTGCGGCCTATACCGAAAAATCCGGTATCTGGGTCAACACCGAAGGCCGTGTGCAGGTTGGCAACCGTGCCGGTTTCGCACCGGGCGAGGCCCGTGAAGACTGGGCGATCCTGCGTGCGCTGTCCGACGTCCTCGGCAAGAAACTGCCCTTCGATTCGCTGTCTGCCTTGCGCGGCCAGCTCTACGTCGCGCATCCGCATCTGGCGGAAACCGACGAGATCGTTGCCGGCAAGGCTTCCGATATCGAGGCTCTGGCTGCTAAAACGGGCTCGCTTGTGAAGTCGGCGTTTGCTTCGCCGGTAAAAGACTTTTATTTGACGAACCCGATTGCGCGCGCCTCTGCCGTCATGGCCGAGTGCTCCGCATTGGCCCGCAACAATTTCCAGGCTGCGGCAGAGTAAGGGTAGGGGATTATGGAATCGTTTTTCTGGAGCTACGTCTGGCCCGCGCTGATCATGGTCGGCCAGTCCCTGCTGCTTCTTGTCGTTCTTCTGGTGTCGATCGCGTTTCTGCTTCTTGCCGACCGTAAGGTCTGGGCGGCGGTTCAGCTGCGCCGTGGTCCGAACGTCGTTGGTCCCTTTGGTCTGTTCCAGTCCTTCGCCGACCTGCTGAAGTTCATCCTCAAGGAGCCCGTTATTCCCGCGGGTGCGAACAAGGCGGTCTTCCTCCTGGCGCCGCTTGTTGCCGTGACGCTGGCGCTTGCCACCTACGCGGTCATTCCTTTTGCGGATGGCTGGGTTGTCGCCAATATCAATGTCGGCATTCTCTACATCTTCGCGATCTCGTCGCTTGAAGTGTATGGCATCATCATGGGCGGCTGGGCTTCGAACTCGAAATATCCTTTCCTTGGCGCGTTGCGTTCTGCCGCGCAGATGGTGTCTTACGAAGTCTCGATCGGTCTCGTTATCGTCACCGTTCTGCTCTGCGTCGGCTCGCTGAATCTTACGGATATCGTTCTGGCGCAGCGTACCGGCCTCGGCACCATGCTCGGCCTGCCCGCCTCGTTCCTTGACTGGCACTGGCTGTCGCTGTTCCCGATGTTCATCGTGTTCTTCATCTCGGGCCTTGCCGAAACCAACCGTCCTCCCTTCGACCTTCCGGAAGCGGAATCGGAACTGGTTGCCGGTCACATGGTGGAATATGGCTCCACGCCCTACATGATGTTCATGCTCGGTGAATATGCCGCAATCGTCCTGATCTGCTGCCTCACCACCATTCTTTTCCTTGGCGGCTGGCTGCCAATCGTGGATGTATGGTTCCTGAACTGGGTGCCTGGTATCATCTGGTTCGCGCTGAAGGGCTGCATGGTCTTCTTCATGATCGCGCTCACCAAGGCCTTCGTTCCGCGTTACCGTTACGACCAGCTCATGCGCCTTGGCTGGAAGGTTTTCCTGCCGCTGTCGCTCGCCATGGTCGTTATCGTTGCATTCGTACTGAAGCTGACGGGGTGGGCCGGTTGATGTCCAAACTCCTCGCTCAAAGATCTGGAGACTGAGATGGCAAGCCTCTCCCAAGCCGTCAACTCGCTGTTCCTCAAGGAATTCGTCGGCGCGATCTTCCTGACGATGCGTCACTTCTTCAAGCAGAAGGCGACGATCAATTATCCTTTCGAAAAGGGTCCGGTCTCGCCGCGCTTCCGTGGCGAACATGCGCTGCGCCGTTATCCGAACGGGGAAGAACGCTGCATCGCCTGCAAGCTGTGCGAAGCGATCTGTCCTGCTCAGGCGATCACCATCGAAGCCGGCCCGCGTCGCAACGACGGCACGCGTCGCACGGTGCGTTACGATATCGACATGGTGAAGTGCATCTATTGCGGCTTCTGCCAGGAAGCCTGCCCGGTCGATGCCATCGTCGAGGGCCCAAACTTCGAATTCGCGACGGAAACCCGCGAAGAGCTTTATTTCGACAAGCAGAAGCTTCTCGACAATGGCGACCGCTGGGAGCGTGAAATCGCGCGCAACCTCGCACTGGATGCACCTTACCGTTAAGGTGCAACCGTCTTTCCGGGGGCAATCCCGGAGAGCGATGAAAAGTAAAATGCCTGCGCGGTTTTCGCCGGCGGGGACGAAACGGGCGAGGGGGCGTTAAGCCCTCTTCTCCCGATGAGGACAAGAAGGCACCAAGATGGGTCTGCACGCTGTATTCTTTTATATATTCGCTTTCGTCGCCGTGGCGTCTGCGTTCATGGTCATCGCCTCGAAGAACCCCGTTCATTCGGTGCTCTTCCTGATTTTGACCTTTTTCAACGCAGCCGCGCTGTTCCTGCTGACGGGGGCTGAGTTCCTCGCCATGATCCTGCTGGTGGTTTATGTCGGCGCGGTGGCGGTGCTGTTCCTCTTCGTTGTCATGATGCTGGACGTGGATTTCGCCGAGCTGCGCTCCGGTGTGCTGCAATATGCTCCTGTTGGCGCGCTGATCGGCGTCATCCTGGCGGCGGAACTGATCGTTGTGGTGGGTGGCAGCATGCTGAACCCGATCGCGGCAAAGTCCATCACCATGCCCATCCCGCCTGTGGCCGAACGCACCAATACGGCGGCACTCGGTGACGTGCTCTATACCAATTACGTCTACTTCTTCCAGCTCGCCGGTCTCGTGCTGCTGGTGGCCATGATCGGCTCCATCGTGCTGACGCTGCGTCATCGCACCGACATCAAGCGACAGGACATCTCCACGCAGGTTGGTCGCGACCCGAAGACCGCCGTTACCACGGTCAAGGTCAAGCCGGGCCAAGGCATCTGAAGGCGAACGGATCCAAGGAAAAAGAATATGGAAATCGGTCTTTCCCACTACCTGACGGTCAGCGCCATCCTCTTCACGATCGGCGTCTTCGGCATCTTCCTCAACCGGAAGAATGTCATCGTCATCCTCATGTCGATCGAGCTTATCCTGCTTGCGGTCAACCTTAACATGGTGGCGTTTTCGTCGTTCCTGAACGATATCGTCGGCCAGGTCTTCGCATTGTTCATCCTGACCGTTGCTGCTGCCGAAGCGGCCATTGGTCTTGCAATACTCGTTGTCTTCTACCGCAACCGCGGATCGATCGCCGTCGAAGACGTCAATATGATGAAGGGCTGATAAGGCTATGATCTACAAGGCTATCGTCTTTCTTCCACTGATCGGCTTCCTGATCGCCGGCTTGTTCGGCCGGTCCATCGGCGCCAAGGCTTCGGAATACGTCACCACCGGTCTGATGATCGTGGTCGCCATTCTGTCGTGGATCGTGTTCTTCAACGTCGCGCTTGCCCATGGCGAGCCGGGCGAGGTGATCAAGGTCACCGTGCTGCGCTGGATCCAGTCCGGCGGCATCGATGTCGAATGGGCGTTCCGCATCGATACGCTGACGGCCGTCATGTTCGTCGTCGTCAACACCGTCTCGACGCTCGTGCACCTCTATTCGATCGGATACATGCACCACGATCCGCATCGTCCGCGCTTCTTTGCCTATCTGTCGCTCTTCACCTTCGCCATGCTGATGCTGGTGACCTCGGACAACCTGTTGCAGATGTTCTTCGGCTGGGAAGGCGTGGGTCTGGCGTCCTATCTGCTGATCGGCTTCTGGTTCAAGAAGCCGTCCGCATCGGCTGCCGCCATGAAGGCCTTCATCGTCAACCGCGTCGGTGACTTCGGTTTCATTCTCGGCATTGGCGGCGTGTTCGTGCTGTTCGGCTCGATCAATTTCGAAACGATCTTCGCGGCTGCGGCAACCTATCTGCCGGCCGAAGGCGCTGCCTCGACGGAAACCGTCATCAACCTGTTCGGCATGCATCTGGATAAGGCCAATGCGATGACAGGCGTCTGCCTGCTGCTCTTCATGGGCGCCATGGGTAAGTCGGCGCAGTTCCTGCTGCACACCTGGCTGCCGGACGCGATGGAAGGCCCGACACCCGTGTCTGCCCTCATTCACGCCGCAACCATGGTCACCGCCGGCGTCTTCCTCGTTGCCCGCATGTCGCCGCTGTTCGAACTGTCGCATGATGCGCTCACCGTCGTAACGCTGATCGGCGCGATCACCGCTTTCTTCGCGGCAACCGTCGGCCTCGTACAGAACGACATCAAGCGCGTTATCGCCTATTCGACCTGCTCGCAGCTCGGTTACATGTTCGTGGCGCTTGGCGTCGGTGCTTATGGTGCCGCTGTGTTCCACCTCTTCACGCACGCCTTCTTCAAGGCTCTCCTGTTCTTGTGCGCCGGCTCGGTCATCCATGCCGTCGATGGCGAGCAGGACATGCGTTACATGGGCGGTCTGCGCAAGCATATCCCCATCACCTTCTGGACCATGACTGTCGGCACGCTGGCACTGACCGGCGTCGGTATTCCGGGCACGATGATCGGTTTTGCCGGCTTCTTCTCCAAGGACGTCATCATCGAATCCGCTTATGCCTCGCATTCGGTTCTGTCCGGTTTAGCCTTCACGCTGCTGGTTATCGCCGCGCTGTTCACCAGCTTCTACTCCTGGCGTCTGGCCTTCATGACCTTCTTCGGCAAGCCGCGCGCTTCCGCCGACGTCATGCACCATGTGCATGAATCGCCGATGGTCATGCTGATCCCGCTCTTCATCCTCACCGTTGGTGCGATCTTCGCCGGTGTCGCATTCGAAGGTTATTTCTTCGGCCACGAATATGCCGAGTTCTGGAAGGGCGCGCTCTTCACGCTCCCGGAAAACGAGATCCTCGAAGAGTTCCACCACGTTCCGCTGTGGGTGAAGTGGAGCCCGTTCGTCGCCATGGCGCTTGGTTTCGTGACCGCATGGTACATGTACATCAAGTCGCCGGAGACGCCGAAGCGTTTGGCCGAGACCCATCGTGGTCTCTACCAGTTCCTTCTCAACAAGTGGTATTTCGACGAACTCTACGACTTCCTCTTCGTTCGTTCCGCAAAGGCGCTCGGCCGCTTCCTGTGGAAGAAGGGCGACGTCGCCGTCATCGACCACTATGGACCGAACGGCATTGCAGCGCGTGTGGTTGACGTGACCAACCGCATGGTCCGCCTGCAATCCGGTTACCTCTATCACTATGCCTTTGCGATGCTGATCGGCATCGCGGCGCTTGTCACCTGGATGATGCTCGGGAGTGCCCTCTGATGACCGATTGGCCCATTCTTTCAACGGTCACCTTTCTGCCGCTCGTCGGCGTGGTGCTCCTGCTTCTGACGAATGAGAACGGCCCCTATGGTCGCCGCAATATTCTCAACGTCTCGCTGCTGACGACGGTCTTCACCTTCATCGTGTCGCTGTTCATCTGGATCGGTTTCGACAATTCGAACCCCGGCTTCCAGATGGTCGAGAAGCATCAGTGGTTCGGTAACATCGCCGCCTATCATCTTGGCGTCGACGGCATCTCCATGCTGTTCGTTATCCTCACCACTTTCCTCATGCCGTTCTGCGTGCTGGCAAGCTGGGATTCGATCGAAAAGCGCATCAAGGAATACATGATCGCCTTCCTGCTGCTGGAAGTCGTCATGATCGGCGTCTTTGTGGCGCTGGATACGGTTCTCTTCTACGTCTTCTTCGAAGCGACGCTGATTCCGATGTTCATCATCATCGGTGTCTGGGGCGGCAAGGATCGCGTTTACGCGTCCTACAAGTTCTTCCTCTACACGCTGCTCGGCTCGGTTCTGACCATGCTCGCCATCATGGCCATGTACTGGCAGGCCGGCACGACCGATATGACGGAACTGCTGAAATACGGCTTCCCCGCTGGCATGCAGACCTGGCTGTGGCTTGCCTGTTTTGCCGCCTTCTCGGTCAAGATGCCGATGTGGCCGGTGCACACTTGGCTGCCCGATGCCCACGTTCAGGCGCCGACCGCAGGTTCCGTCATTCTGGCTGGCGTCATGCTGAAGCTCGGCGGTTACGGTTTCATCCGCTTCTCGCTGTCGATGTTCCCCTTAGCGTCGGATTATTTCGCACCCTTCGTCTTCACGCTGTCGGTTCTCGCCATCATCTACACCTCGCTGGTGGCGATGATGCAGGACGACATCAAGAAGCTGATCGCCTATTCCTCCGTTGCTCACATGGGTTACGTCACCATGGGCATCTTCGCTGCCAACGTTCAGGGCGTGCAGGGTGCAATCTTCCAGATGCTGTCGCACGGTATCGTGTCGGGCGCGCTCTTCCTCTGCGTCGGCGTCGTTTACGACCGTCTCCATACCCGCGAAATCGCGGCCTATGGCGGCCTCGTCAACAACATGCCGAAATATGCCGTGGCCTTCATGATCTTCACCATGGCCAATGTCGGTCTGCCCGGCACCTCCGGCTTCATCGGTGAATTCCTCACGCTCATCGGTGTGTTCCGCGCCAACACGCTGGTCGCACTCTTTGCTGCCACCGGCGTCATCCTCTCGGCCGCCTATGCGCTGTGGCTTTACCGCCGCGTGATCTTCGGCGCGCTGGAGAAGGAAAGCCTGAAGAGCCTGCTCGATCTGTCGACCCGCGAAAAGGTCATCCTTTATCCGCTGGTCGTGCTGACGATCTTCTTCGGTGTCTATCCGGCACCGGTGTTCGATGCGACAGCCGCCTCGGTCGATCTTCTGGTAAACAACTATTCGGCTGCACTGCAGGCGGCGCAAAATGTTGCGCTCTCTATGAATTGACGACAGGACCCGTTGGACATGACCGCTGAAATCCTTTTTGCCAGTCTGCACATTGCGACGCCCGAGCTGATCCTTGCGGTCGGCGCGCTGGCGCTGCTCATGATTGGCGTCTTCTCGGGCGACAAGTCGACAACGACGGTCACCGGCCTTGCCGTTGCCCTCCTGCTCGTCGTCGGTCTCTGGATCATCTTTGCCCCCGCATCGGGCGTTGCTTTCGGCGGTGTCTACATCGCCGATGCCTTCGGGAACTTCATGAAGGTGCTGGCGCTGATCGGCTCCATCACCGCCATGATCCTTGCCGTCGGCCAAGGGCGCTTCGAGCCGATCGGCCGTTTCGAATATCCGGTGCTGCTGGTTCTCGCGACGCTCGGCATCCTGCTGATGATCTCGGCCAATAACCTGATCTCGCTCTACATGGCGCTGGAACTGCAGTCGTTGGCACTCTACGTCGTCTGCGCCATCAACCGCGAAAGCCTGCGCTCCACGGAAGCGGGCCTGAAGTATTTCGTTCTCGGCGCACTGTCCTCGGGCATGCTGCTTTACGGCATGTCGTTGGTCTACGGTTTCACCGGCAATACCGGCTTTACCGAAATCGCCCAGGTACTGGCCTCGGAAACCCGTTCGCTCGGCCTCGTTTTCGGTCTGGTTTTCGTGCTGGCCGGTCTCGCATTCAAGATTTCCGCCGTTCCGTTCCACATGTGGACGCCGGACGTTTATGAAGGCGCTCCGACCCCGGTCACGGCCTTCCTCTCGGCCGCGCCGAAGATCGGCGCCATGGCGATCCTCGTTCGCATCGTCATCGAGGCCTTCCAGCCCGTCTTCGCCGACTGGCAGCAGATCGTCGTCTTCATCTCCATCGCGTCCATGCTGCTTGGTTCTTTCGCCGCAATCGGCCAGAAGAACATCAAGCGCCTGATGGCCTATTCCTCCATCGGTCATATGGGTTATGCGCTGGTCGGCCTTGCCGCGGGCACCGAAGCGGGTGTTGCTGGCGTTATCCTGTACATGGCCGTCTACATGGTCATGACTCTTGGCACCTTCGCCTGCATCCTCGCCATGCGCCGCAAGGAAATCGGCAATGTCGAGAATGTCGAAGATCTCGCCGGTCTTTCGTCGTCCAATCCCTTCATGGCGGTTGTGCTGACGATCCTGATGTTCTCGCTTGCTGGCATTCCGCCGCTCGCCGGCTTCTTCGGCAAGTACTACGTGTTCCTCGCCGCCATCGAAGCGAAGCTATACCCGCTCGCCATCATCGGTGTGATCGGCTCGGTTGTCGGCGCCTATTATTACATCCGCGTCGTCAAGGTCATGTGGTTCGATGAAGCCAAGGACGACTTCGAGCGTCCGTCGGGCGAATTGAAGGTGGTTTACGCGCTTTCGGCTCTCTTTACCGTCGCCTTCATCGTCTTCGGCGGTGCGCTTGGCAACGCGGTCACGGCTGCGGCGAAGACCTTCTTTTGAGCAGTACACGAACGAATACGGGCCGGATGTCCATCGATGATATCAGGCACGAGGCGATGGCGGAAACGCCATCGACCAATCTGGAATGTTTCGCCCGGGCACGGGCGGGGGATGGCGGCAACCTGTGGGTTACCGCCGTCCGCCAGACCGGCGGCCGGGGCCGCCGAGGCCGGCCCTGGGTCTCAGAGCCCGGCAATCTCTACGCTTCTCTTCTTCTGATCGATCCCGCGCCGATGGAGCGCATCGGCTCTCTGCCGCTCGCTTTTGCGCTGGCGGTTTATCGCGCCATTCGCGCGGTGCTGCCGCCGGGCGGCGACGCGCTTGAAATCAAATGGCCAAACGATGTGCTCATCCGCCGCCGCAAGACCTGCGGCATCCTGATGGAGGCGGAGCTTTTGCCAGACGGCCGCCGCGCCATCGTTATCGGCATTGGTATCAATATCGCCCATAAGCCCGACAATCCGCTTTATCCCGTCACGATGCTATCGGAACATGGTGCATCCTGCTCGCCCGAGGAACTGTTTGCCCATCTCTTCCGTGAGACGGCCGAGGTTCTGCGCGAATGGGACGAGGGCAGGGGCGTATCTGGCATCATCGCCAGCTGGCGGGCGGCGGCCTGCGGCATCGGCGAGCATATCACTGTCAACTTCCCGGATCGTTCGATTGGCGGGCGTTTTGTCGGAATTGATGATAATGGTTATCTGCTGCTGGATGAGGACGAGGGCGCAAGACGCTCCATCGCCGCCGGCGACGTGTTTTTCGGATGAGGCGAACGGTGCGGGCAAAAAATCCGCGCCGAACCCTATCCCAGAGGTTGGAGCTTTCCTGCGGCTCATGAAATGCAGGGCGACAAACCGGATCCGCATCGGCCCGGTCGATCAGATGGTTCAACAGGTCCGATGCGGGATAGCAGCGGCAGGGCGCGGCATGACGCCGTCCTGCGCGCGTTTTGTGAATGGATAAGAAAAACAATGGCTCAACAGGACGAACTGGTTTTTGTGCCGCTTGGCGGCGTTGGTGAAATTGGCATGAATCTGGCGCTTTACGGCTACGGGCCGGCAAGCAGGCGGGAATGGATCATGGTGGATTGCGGCGTGACCTTTGCCGGCTTGGATTTGCCGGGCGTCGATCTGGTCCTGCCCGATATCAGCTATATCGAGGCGCAGAAGAAAAACCTCAAGGGCATCATCATCACCCACGCCCACGAGGACCACTATGGTGCGCTGAACGATCTCTGGCCCGGCCTTAATGTGCCGGTCTATGCCTCGGCCTTCACCGCCGGCATGCTGGAGGCGAAGCGCGCTTATGAAGGCACCCGCGCGGAAATTCCGATCACGCCGTTCAAGGCGGGCGACCGCATTAATGTCGGCCCCTTTGAAATCGAAGCCGTTGGCGTCAACCACTCCATTCCCGAGCCGATGTCGCTGGTAATCCGCACGCCGCTCGGCAATGTCATCCACACCGGTGACTGGAAGATCGACGAAGCGCCGTCACTTGGGCCGTTGACGGATGAAGCCCGGTTCCGCGCCATCGGTGAAGAGGGCGTTCTGGCACTTATGTGCGACAGCACCAACTCCGTGCGCGACGGCGTGTCGCCTTCCGAGCATGAGGTTTCGGAAGGCCTGCGCCAGATCATCGAAAATGCCGAGGGACGCGTGGCCGTTACCACCTTCTCCTCCAATGTCGGGCGCATCCGCTCGATCGCGCAGGCGGCTGAGGCTGCCGGTCGTGAAGTGCTGCTGCTTGGCTCATCGCTGAAGCGCGTCGTCAACGTGTCGCAGGATCTCGGCATCATGGAAGGCATCAAGCCGTTCCTCGCCGAAGATGAATTCGGTTATATTCCCCGTGATCGTGTGGTGCTGATCCTGACCGGTTCGCAGGGCGAACCGCGTGCAGCGCTCGCCAAGCTTTCCCGGGATGAGATGCGCAATGTGGCGCTCGCGTCCGGCGATACGGTCGTATTTTCGTCACGCGCCATCCCCGGCAATGAAAAGGCGATCATCGATATCAAGAACGGCCTCATCGAACAGGGCGTGCACATCGTCACCGACAATGAGGCGCTCGTTCATGTCTCCGGCCATCCGCGCCGTAACGAGCTTCTCAGGATGTATGAATGGACAAAGCCGCAGATCGTCGTGCCCGTCCATGGCGAAGCGGCGCATCTCGTGGCGCAGAAGGAACTGGCCGAGCAGGCTGGCATTTCCCAGGTGCCGAAGGTGCGCAACGGCAACGTTCTGCGCCTCGCACCCGGTCCTGCCGAAGTGATCGATGACGTGCCACACGGCCGCGTCTTCAAGGACGGCAATCTCATCGGTGACATGGACGAGATGGGCATCAGCAACCGCCGCAAGCTCTCCTTTGCGGGCCATGTCTCGGTGAATGTCGTGCTGGACAGCCGTTATGATTTCCTCGGCGATCCCGATGTCGTGCCTTTCGGCCTGCCGGAATTCGATGACGAGGATGAGGCGATGGAGGACACGCTTTATGACGCCGTGCTCGGCGCCGTCGAAAGCATTCCGCGCGCCCGCCGCAAAGATCTGGAATTGCTGCGCGAAGCCGTGCGCCGCGCCGTGCGCGCCGCCGCCAATCAGAGTTGGGGCAAGAAGCCGATCGTGACGGTTTTTGTGACGAAGGTGTAAGCCGGGAAGCAGGAGCTTTCGGGCGATAGTATTATCCGCTCTCCGTCACCCCGCATTAGATCCGGGGTCCAGCGCGATCAAGTCCTTGATCGCGTAAAGACTCGTCTCACGGCGCAGACGCGCCGTGGCTGGATGCCGGATCAAGTGCGGCATGGCGGAGGAGAGGTCCTCCGCCTTCGTGAGCGACCTCACGGTACCTGCTCAAAGCGCGGTTCTGGTCGTCCTTCCAAGGCTTTTTGCGCTTCTTGCAGAGAAGTGATTCCGGTTTGCGGATGAATGCGATACAAGGGCGCATTGTGCAGGAGGATCACATGCCGTTTCTTTCGCTCTTCGCCGTTTATTTCATCGTCTGGTGGACGGTGCTTTTCATCGTGCTTCCGATTGGTCTGCGCACCCAGGACGATGACGGCGACGTGGCGCTGGGCACGGTTGCCAGCGCCCCATCCAGCTTCAGGGGCGGACGGATCGTCTTGTGGACGACCCTCATTTCGGCGCTGATCTGTGGGATCTGGTACGGTGGAAGCTGGTGGTTCGGCGTGAGCCTTGATGACCTGCCGAGAATTATCCCCGTTTTTGATTGAATGGCGCCGCCGCCACGCGGGTCATCGTGGCGCGTGACATCTCGCTGCTAGCGAATGAGAGTGCCTGTTAAGGAGGCAACTCGGCGCGGATCTCTCGTGCAAAGCGTCATACGGATGTCACATGGATCGTGCACACACCATCCAAAGTGGTGCATCGACGGTCGGCATTCGCGCAAATGAATGAGCTAAAGAGCGAAACCGGGTTCGAAGCAAAAAAAAACAAGGCCTTTCAGCCTTGTTTTCCAGTTTTCGCGTGATCTGTAACCGTTACCGGGGCAGCGAACGAGCGCGCCTAAGATCTAATCCTCCCAAGACTGACCGCGAAATGACAAGAATTTAAACTTCCTGCCTCTTTTGTAAGCTAAAGCTAGCTCAAAGCCCCATGCTTGTCATCTTATTTTTTGCATATTTGTTACAGTCGGCAAAAAATTCCCTGTGGTGCATTATGTCGCACCCAAGCAAGAATAATATTCCGGCCAAAGCGTTTTGACGAGAATTAGCTATCGCGAAAATACCTTGAAATCGCCTTTATCGCTCTTTTCATGGCGGGTTTTCATCCGGGCCGGAAACGGCTATATCCGGCGCCAATATCCCTCTATTCGGGGCGATTCCCGCGCTTCACGCGCTGTCGTCCGCATCAATGGAAGCCGTCATGCGTCTTAGCCGTTATTTCCTGCCCATCCTGAAGGAAAACCCCAAGGAAGCCGAGATTGTGTCTCACCGCCTCATGCTGCGTGCCGGGATGATCCGGCAGCAATCGGCTGGCATCTATTCCTGGCTGCCACTCGGCAAACGAGTGCTCGATAAGGTTAACAAGATCATCCGCGAGGAGCAGAACCGCTCCGGCGCCATCGAGCTCCTGATGCCCACCCTGCAGTCGGCAGAGCTGTGGCAGGAAAGCGGCCGTTATGACGACTACGGCAAGGAAATGCTGCGCATCAAGGACCGCCAGGATCGCCAGATGCTCTATGGCCCCACCAACGAGGAGATGATCACCGACATCTTCCGTTCGTACGTGAAGTCCTACAAGAACCTGCCGCTGAACCTCTATCATATTCAGCTGAAGTTCCGCGACGAGGTGCGTCCGCGCTTCGGCACCATGCGCTCGCGCGAGTTCCTGATGAAGGACGCTTATTCCTTCGACCTTACGAAGGAAGACGCGATCCATTCCTACAACAAGATGTTCGTGGCGTACCTGCGCACTTTCGAACGGCTTGGCCTGCGCGCCATTCCCATGCGCGCCGATACCGGCCCGATCGGCGGCAATCACAGCCACGAGTTCATCATTCTGGCAGATACAGGCGAATCCGAGGTCTTCTGCCACAAGAGCTTCCTGGACCGCGCGATTCCCGCTGAAAGCACTGACTTCGACGATGTCGAAGCATTGCAGGGCGTGTTTGACGAATGGACGGCTGATTACGCCGCCACCTCTGAAATGCATGACGAAGCCGCCTATGACGCGATTCCTGAGGGCGAACGCCTTTCGGCACGCGGCATTGAGGTCGGCCACATCTTCTATTTTGGCACGAAATATTCCGAGCCGATGGGCGCAAAAGTGCAGGGCAAGGACGGAAAAGAACACCCTGTCCACATGGGTTCCTACGGCATTGGACCGACACGCCTTGTTCCCGCCATCATTGAAGCATCGCATGACGAGAACGGAATCATCTGGCCGGCTTCGGTCGCTCCTTTCGACGTCGTGATCATCAACATGAAGGCTGGAGACGCGGCCTGCGATGCAGCTTGCGAAAAGCTGTATTACCAGCTCTCCAACGCCGGCAAGGATGTTCTCTACGACGATACGGACGACCGTGCGGGCCAGAAATTCGCCACGGCCGATCTGATTGGCGTGCCGCTGCAGATCATCGTCGGTCCGCGTTCGGTCGCGAATGGTGAAGTCGAAGTGAAGGATCGCAAGACCGGCGAGCGGGAAACCGTCACCGTCGAGGCGGCAATGAACAGGGTGCTGGCCTGAGCGCAAGCGCTAGCCGGAGCGGCCCAGTTGATGGTCGCTCCGCTTTTGCATCGCCGATGCCAAGGAAATACAGGCCGGGTTTTGGAAAAGCCGGCCTTGCAGTTTGAAATCAGGGAGACGACATGGCACAAGCCGAGGCTGAAAAGGGTGCGGCTGTTTCCGCCGGGGTAAAGACCGCCCGGCCGTTTTCCGCTTTTGAACGGATGGTGGCCTGGCGCTACCTGCGGTCACGGCGCAAGGAAGCCTTCATTTCCGTCATCGCCGGTTTTTCCTTTGTCGGCATTATGCTGGGCGTAGCGACGCTCATCATCGTGATGGCCGTCATGAACGGTTTTCGCACGGAGCTGATCTCCCGCATTCTCGGCATCAACGGCCACATGATCGTGCAGCCGATCGATCAGCCCTTCAACAATTACGATGAACTGGCGAAGAAGTTCGCCGCCGTTCCCGGCGTGACCATGGCCTTGCCGCTGGTGGAGGGCCAGACGCTCGCCTCCGGCCGCGGCGGTGCGGGCTCCGGCGCTCTGGTCCGCGGTGTGCGCCAGGAGGATATCGACAAGGTCAAGGAGGTCGCCACCAACATCAAGACCGGCGATCTCGTTGGCTTCATGGCAGGTGACGGCGTCCTCGTCGGTTCCAGGCTTGCATCGCAATTGGGTGTCACGGCTGGCGACGATATCACCCTCATATCACCGGAAGGTGACGTGACCCCGATGGGGGTTAATCCGCGCGTCAAATCCTACAAGATCTCCGGTGTCTTCGAGATCGGCATGTCCGAATACGACGCGTCGATGATCTATATGCCGCTCTCGGAGGCGCAGCTTTATTTCAACGCTGACGGAGTCGTGCAGTCCATCGAGCTCTATGTCAGCCGCCCGGATGACGTTGACGGCATCCGCCCGCTGGTGGAACAGGCGGCTGAAAGGCAGGTCTACATTACCGACTGGCGGCAGCGGAACCAGACCTTCTTCTCCGCCCTGCAGGTGGAGCGGAACGTGATGTTCATGATCCTGACGCTCATCGTTCTGGTGGCGGCGCTCAACATCATTTCCGGCCTGATCATGCTGGTAAAGGACAAGGGCAGTGATATCGCCATTTTGCGCACCATGGGCGCAAGCTCAGGTGCCGTGATGCGCATCTTTTTCATGACTGGAGCGGCGATCGGCACGGTCGGTACCTTCGCTGGCGTGGCGCTTGGTGTCCTCGTGTGTCTCAATGTCGAATCCATCCGGCAGTTCTTCTCCTGGATTTCGGGCACGGTGCTGTTTGATCCGCAGCTCTATTTCCTCAGCCAGCTTCCGGCCGAAATGGATATTGGTGAGACCATCACGGTCGTCATCATGGCTCTGACGCTCTCTTTCCTGGCAACGATCTTCCCGGCCTGGCGTGCTTCCAAGCTCGATCCGGTTCAGGCCCTGCGTTACGAATAAGGACCGCTTCGCAATATGGCAAAAAAAACAGTGCTGCGGCTTACCGGTGTCGAAAGAACCTATGGTCAGGGCGAGACATCGCTTTCCATCCTGCGCAAGGCGGATTTCCAGTTAAAGAGCGGTGAGATGGTGGCGCTGGTCGCCCCCTCTGGTACCGGCAAATCGACCCTGCTGCATCTCGCTGGGCTTCTCGAACATCCAGACGCCGGCGAAGTTTATATCAACGACGCGCCGTGTAACGGCCTGCCGGATGAGACGCGCACGGCGATCCGCCGCAGTGACATCGGCTTCGTTTATCAGTTCCACCATCTCCTGCCAGAGTTTTCAGCAGTTGAGAACGTGATGATGCCGCAGCTCATTGCTGGCCTCACGCAGGCAGAGGCCCGCAAGCGCGCGAGTGCGTTGCTGGATTACATGCGGGTGGGACACCGCGGAGAACACCGGCCGGCCGAACTTTCCGGCGGTGAACAGCAGCGTGTCGCCATTGCCCGCGCGGTCGCCAACGCGCCCCTCCTGCTTCTGGCTGATGAACCGACCGGCAATCTCGATCCGGAAACGGCATCCTATGTCTTCGACGCGCTGGAGGCGCTGGTGCGACAGTCGGGCCTCGCCGCCCTCATCGCCACCCACAATCACGAGCTTGCCGGCCGTATGGACCGGCGTGTGACGCTCGCCGAAGGAAAGATCGTCGACTTCTGACCCTGACCGGCAGGGCAGCATCTGTCTCTCAGCATTCCGACCGCAGTGGCGGATCGTCATCTGGACGCCGAGACCATGCCATAGCAAAGCGCTGGGTTGCTGGCCTGGGTGATGTCGGCGTCGCGATCCAAGGATAAGCATCCTTACTACATGATTTTTTTGAACCCGGAGGTTTTTTCACCTCCGGGTTTTTTGCTTTGGAGTCAGCCACTTGTTTGGCTGCTCGCGGGAACCCGCGGCGATTCTCCTGCATTGGCAAGAGGAACATCGACAGAACCCTGTTGACAAACGAACAGAATGAGAACAAAGTTAGAACATAACGAGTAAGGAGAGACCAATGACTGATTTCATCCGTGACGTTGCCGCTTTCACCTCCATCGCTGTCTTCGTTGCCAGCTTTTCGGTGATCCTCACCGCCCTGTGAAGAAGACACCGGCGCAGAAGCGTGTATGGACACCGCAAGGCGGTGGACATTGAGCGCCGGAAATCGGAAAATCGCCCCCGTGATTCAGAATGACAGGATGATGATATGGGCGATATGGTTGTGCATGGGGAGAGCTCTGGCGACACCGTGAAAACTCCCGGTTTCGTCCATCTTCGGGTGCACTCCGCCTATTCTCTTCTTGAGGGGGCCTTGCCGCTCAAGAAAATAATGGCCAAGGCCGTCGCAGACGGTCAACCGGCCATTGCCATCACTGATACCAATAACCTTTTTGTGGCGCTGGAATTTTCCGAAAAGGCCCGTGACGAGGGATTGCAGCCGATCATTGGCTGCCAGCTATCGATCGACATGCAGGATGCGGCGGATGACCGCCGCAGCCATAATAGCCATCTTCAGAAACTTCCCGCCATCGTCCTCCTTGCCGCCAATGCGGAAGGATACGAGCGTCTGGTCGATCTCGTCAGTCGCGCTTATCTCGACGGCGAGGGCAGTGGTCACGCGGTGCATATAACCCGCGCGTGGCTGGAAGAAGCTTCCAATGCGGGGCTCATTGCACTGACCGGCGCATCCGGCGGGCCAGTTGATATGGCACTGAAGGACGGCCACGCCGCGCAGGCCAGAGAGAGGCTTCTGGCGCTGAAGTCACTCTTCGGTGACGGCCTCTATATCGAGTTGCAGCGCCAGTCAGGTTACGATCGTTCGCACGAGCGGCGCATGATCGGCCTTGCCTATGAGCACGATATTCCGCTGGTTGCGACCAACGAAGCCTTCTTTCCGTCGAAGGCCGATTATGAGGCGCATGATGCGCTGATGGCCGTCGCGCACAATGCTATCGTCTCGGACGACAGCCGCTTCCGGCTGACGCCTGATCACTACCTCAAGAGCCGTGCGGAGATGACGGCGCTGTTTGCCGATCTCCCCGAGGCGCTCGACAACACCGTCGAGATCGCGCTGCGCTGCTCTTACGTACTGAAAAAACGTGGGCCCATCCTGCCGCGTTTCACCGGCGCCAGCGATGATCCGGAGGCGGCCGAGCGCGCCGAGACCGAGGAACTGCGCCGCCAGGCCGTGGAGGGGTTGAATCAGCGCCTTTCTGCCCTCGGCATGGCGCCCGGTTACACGGAGCAGGAGTATCGCGACCGCCTCGATTTCGAACTCGGCGTCATCTCGCGCATGAAGTTCCCGGGTTACTTCCTCATCGTTGCCGACTTCATCAAATGGGCGAAACAGCACGATATTCCGGTTGGGCCGGGCCGTGGTTCGGGTGCGGGTTCGCTTGTCGCTTATGCGCTGACGATCACCGACGTCGACCCGTTGCGGTTCTCGCTACTCTTCGAGCGCTTCCTCAATCCCGAACGCGTATCGATGCCCGACTTCGATATCGACTTCTGTCAGGATCGCCGCGAAGAGGTCATACGCTACGTGCAGGCAAAATATGGCCGTGAGCAGGTGGCGCAGATCATCACTTTCGGTTCGCTGCAGGCCCGCGCCGCGCTACGCGATGTCGGCCGCGTGCTGGAAATGCCCTATGGGCAGGTGGACAAGATCTGCAAGCTCGTGCCCAACAATCCGGCCAACCCGACACCGCTGTCCAAAGCGATCGAGGAAGAGCCACGCCTGCAGGAGGAGGCGGACAAGGAGCCGGTGGTCGCCCGCTTGCTGGATATCGCCCAGAAGATCGAAGGGCTTTACCGGCACGCCTCCACCCATGCCGCCGGTATCGTCATTGGTGACCGCCCGCTGTCGAAGCTTGTACCAATGTATCGCGATCCGCGATCCGATATGCCCGTCACGCAGTTCAACATGAAGTGGGTGGAAAGCGCCGGCCTCGTCAAATTCGACTTTCTCGGCCTGAAGACGCTGACGGTGCTGAAAGTCGCCGTCGATTTCGTCGCCAAGCGCGGGATCAAGGTCGATCTTGCGGCAATTCCGCTTGAGGACGTCAAAACCTACGAGATGTTGTCGCGCGGCGAAACCATCGGCGTGTTCCAGGTGGAAAGCGCCGGCATGCGCAAGGCGCTGATCGGCATGCGGCCTGACTGCATCGAGGACATCATCGCACTGGTCGCGCTCTATCGTCCGGGCCCGATGGAGAACATCCCGGTCTACAACGCGCGCAAGCACGGCGAGGAGGAGCTGGAATCAATCCACCCGACCATCGACCATCTGCTCAAGGAAACGCAGGGCGTTATCGTCTATCAGGAACAGGTGATGCAGATCGCCCAGGTTCTGTCGGGATATTCGCTTGGTGAAGCCGATCTTCTGCGCCGCGCCATGGGCAAGAAGATCAAGGAGGAAATGGACAAGCAGCGCGAGCGCTTCGTGGACGGTGCGATCAAGAACGGCGTTTCGAAGCCGCAGGCCGACACGATCTTCGATCTTCTCGCGAAATTCGCCAATTACGGCTTCAACAAGAGCCATGCCGCGGCCTACGCCATCGTCTCCTACCAGACCGCCTACATGAAGGCGCATTACCCGGTGGAGTTCCTGGCGGCCTCTATGACGCTCGACATGGCCAACACGGAAAAGCTCAACGATTTCCGTCAGGACGCGGGGCGTCTCGGCATCGAGATCGTCGCACCGTCGGTGCAGACTTCTTTCCGTCAGTTCGAGACGGGTGAGAACCGGATCTATTATTCGCTTGCCGCCATCAAGGGTGTGGGCGAGGGCGCGGTAGAGCACATCGTCCAGGTCCGCGGCGACAAGCCATTTACGAGTCTTGAGGATTTCTGCCTGCGCATCGATCCGAAGCAGATCAACCGGCGTGTACTGGAAAGCCTCATCAATGCCGGCGCTTTCGATTGTTTCGGCCGCGACCGTGCAGAATTGATCGGCGGGTTGGACCGGATCATCGGTTATGCGCAGATGGCGCAGAACAACCGCACCATCGGCCAGTCGGACATGTTCGGCTCCGGTGGCGGCAATGGGCCGGAAAAGCTGGTTCTGCCGGCCTTTCAGCCATGGCTCGCCTCGGAAAAGCTGCTGCGCGAATATCAGGTTCTCGGTTTTTACCTGACCGCCCATCCGCTCGATACTTACCGCCCGATTTTGGAGAAGTTGCGAGTGCAGAACTTCGCCGATTTTTCGGCCGCGGTAAAACAGGGTGCGACGGCCGGCCGCCTCGCCGGGACCGTCACCGGCAAGCAGGAGCGCAAGACCCGCACCGGCAACAAGATGGGTATCGTCACCTTCTCGGATGCTTCAGGACAATATGAGGCCGTGCTGTTTTCCGAAGGGCTCGGCCAGTTCCGCGATCTGCTTGAGGTCGGCAAGTCTCTTGTCATCACCGTGCAGGCGGAAGAGCGCCCGGAAGGCATTGGTCTGCGTATTCAGACGGCGCAGTCGCTGGAAGAAAAATCCGTGCAGATGCAGAAGGCGCTGCGTGTTTATGTGCGCGATTCCGGTCCGCTGAAAACGGTGGCGCGCCACCTCAACACCAAGGGTGACGGCTCCGTCTATTTCATCGTCATCAAGGATGAAGGAAGCCGGGAGATCGAGGTGGAGTTGACGGAGAAGTACCGCATCTCACCTGAGATCGCCGCTGCGCTCAGGTCTGCACCGGGAGTGGTCGATGTGGAGCTGGTGTGAGGTACACAGCTCACCCAGTGCTCACATTGGCCCTTCTTTCGTGACGGTGATGAAGTCCGTACCGGTCCCTGTCTCCAGCTGGTGACTGATATCGGAGACGGTGATGGAGCTACCGCTCGAAAGCTCCTGCTCGATCCGATTGCGGACATCTGCAGGTATATCGACGCGGCTCAGCACGGCGCTTAACTGATCAAAACCACCGGGGGCTTCGGTCTCGGTGATTCCGAGCCGTTTTTGGGCGGCTGCCGGCAAGTGGTTTTCCAGCGTGACGCCATTCCATTCCGCAGTTCCGGCCGCTCGATCCACGGAGACGGCTTCGAAGAAATGGGTTCCGAGCGCGACTTCCGGGTCCTTGATGTCGATGGCGGCTTCGAATAGCGGCTTGAAATCCTGCCGCACCATGATCTGGCCAGTCGGGGGATGGTCTTCACCGGCGGAGGCGTACAGCGCCGTCACGAAGGCGTCGGTCAAAAGCGGGCCGGTTGTTTTGAGACCCTTCCAGCGCTTGAAGCCGTTGATGGCGCTGATTGTCATTTCTCCCGCGTAACCATCCGCCACACCGGCGTCGAAGCCGAGACGCGTCAGCACCGTTTGAATATCCATCACCTTTTCCCGCTCCCCACGCCGGGTGATGAGAATGCGCAGCGGCGAGGGGTCTTTCACCTTCGCTGTCGGCTTGAGAGACTGGGTTTTTTCATTAATGGCCACTTCGACTGCGCCCAAGGCCGCATCGAAAGTCGCTGGACGCAACTCGACATCCGAGAGCAGCAGCTTCCCGTCATCGGTATCGTCACGCGGAACAAACAGAGCCGGATGCTGAACGAAGCGCAGCGACACCGGACGGTCGGTGATGATGACATGAACGCCGGTGCGCGTATCGCCGAACAGTGACTTGGCGAACTTGGATGGCAACCGCACGCAGCCGTGCGAGGCCGCGTAGTTCGGCACTTTGCCTTCATGCAGTGCAATGCCGGACCACGTCAGCCGTTGCATGAACGGCATGGGCGCAGCCGAGTAGATATTCGATTCGTGATATTTCCGCTTTTCCAGAATGGAGAAGATGCCGCTCGGCGTCTCGTGCCCGGGCTTGCCGGTGGACACTTTCGAGGTGGCGATGATCTCACCGTTTTCGTAGAGCGCCAGTGATTGATCGCTTTTGGAAACGAGGATCTGCAACGACCGGCCGTCGGCGGCAAGCGCCGGAAACGCAAGAATGCTGGCTGACAGCATGCCAGCCAAGAGACGAAGGCGAAAGGACATGACGCAATACACCACATGCACAAAACTTGCTTCATTCAACCACGGGAAGTTTAATGAAGCTTAAGGACCGGGAATTTTGGACATCACTAATTTGTGTAAAATCTGAAATATCCACAACAAGACGGGCGCGGCAGCGTGATGCAACGCTGCAACCGCTATTTGCGGTGTCCAAACGTATAGCCCGTCTCGACGCTGCCCTTGCCGAACTTGTCGCGCAGCTTGTCCATCGCCGCTTCTGCCGCAGCCCGGCGTTCCGCCTGTTTGTCAACGAGATCAGGCGGATCGGCAAGCGCTGCGTCGCGCAGGTCGCTGACGCCAATGCCGATCAGCCGGAATTTCGTGCCGTCGATTTCTTTTTCGAGCAGCGAGAGGCCGGTGCGGAAAATCCGGTCGGCAAGCTGCGTCGGGTCGTCCAGTCGGCGATTGCGGGTGCGCAGCCTGAAGTCCGCCGTTTTCATCTTCAGCACCACCGTATGGCCGGAAATACCGCTCTTCTTCAGCCGCCAGGCAACCTTCTCCGAAAGCGAGCGCAGGATCGGGACGATATCCTCGTGGCGCGAAATGTCGTTGAAAAAAGTGGTTTCCGATGACACGCTTTTGGCCGGATCATTGTCATGCACATGCCGTTCGTCGATGCCGCGGGAGAGCCGGAACAGGCGCTGCCCCATCCCGCCATAACGGCGCATCAGCTCGCTTTCCTCCATCTCCTGCAATTGCGAGATCATGCGAATGCCGTCTGCTTCCAGCGTCGCCGCGAAGGCCTTGCCCACGCCCCAGATCGTCGTGACGGGGCGCGTCGCCAGAAAGGTAAGCGCCTCGGCTTCGCCGATCACGGAAAAGCCGCGTGGCTTTTGCAGGTCGGACGCCACCTTGGCGAGAAATTTGCAATAGGAAAGCCCGGCCGAAACCGTGACCCCGACCTCCTTTTCAACCCTCCGGGCGAATTTCGCCAGAACACGTGCCGGGGGATCGTGATGCAGCTTCTCGGTGCCGGAAAGATCAAGAAAAGCCTCGTCGATGGAGATCGGCTGCACCAGCGGCGTTAACTCCTGCATCATCTCTCGGATTTGCCGCCCGACGCGGCTGTATTTTTCCATGTCAGGCTTGATGACGACGGCGTCAGGACAGGCTTCCAGCGCCTTGAACATGGGCATCGCGGAACGTACGCCGTGTATTCGGGCAATATAGCAGGCGGTCGACACCACGCCGCGCTTGCCGCCGCCGATGATCAGTGGTTTGTCTGCCAGCTCCGGATTGTCGCGTTTTTCGACGGATGCATAAAACGCGTCGCAGTCGATATGGGCAATGCTCAGATCATACAGCTCGGAATGGTAGAGAAGGCGCGGGCTGCCGCATGCGCGGCAACGCCTGACCCCTTCTGGCTGGCCGGCCAGACAGTCACGGCAAAAACCGGGATCATAGTGCTGCGACGTGGACATGAACCGAAAACAAAACCAGAACGTCCCCGACCATACTCCGGCCGTGACAGCGGCTCAAGAGGCCGCCATCTTAATACACGCCTGAATCCAGTCCCGGCCCGGAAAAGTGATGCCAGGCGGCGGCCACCGTTTCGGGTGACGTATCGGTCGCCGCGCAGAATGCCATCAGGTCCGGTTCGTGGCTCATCAGGAAATCGGTGAGACCCGCCAGAAAGCCGGGATCGGTGACTGCCTGGCGCAGCATGTTGGCCTGCAGCCCGCTCAGCGCCAGAAAACGTCCCAGCATATCAGGCTCATTTGCCAGCCAGCCAAGTATGGCGGCGGCTGTTTCTTGCGGATCCTGGGCGGCTGTGCCCTTGTTTTTTGTATCGCGCAGCATTTCTTCCCCGAAGTTACCTTTTTTGAAACCAAATCCCTCTAGCTTTGCGCAACGAATGGACGATGGAATCGGCATCTTGGCAACTTATATGTCTGGATGAAGGTTTCAAAGGGAAACGGGGACTTCTCACATGCCCAAGCAGGTCATGATAGTCGAAGACAACGAGCTGAACATGAAGCTCTTTCGCGACCTGATCGAGGCGTCCGGTTACACGACGATCCAGACGCGTAACGGCATGGAAGCGCTCGATCTCGCCCGCAAGCATCGCCCTGACCTCATCCTCATGGATATTCAGCTTCCGGAAGTCTCCGGGCTGGAAGTGACAAAATGGCTGAAGGAGGACGACGAGTTGCACGTCATCCCGGTTATTGCCGTCACGGCCTTTGCCATGAAGGGTGATGAGGAGCGTATCCGCCAGGGCGGATGTGAGGCCTATGTATCGAAGCCGATTTCCGTTCCGAAATTCATCGAGATCATCAAGACCTATCTGGGCGACGCGTAAGGCGACTGGGGAACGGGAATGACAGCGAGAGTTCTGGTTGTTGACGATATTCCGGCCAATGTGAAGCTTCTGGAAGCCCGTCTTGTGGCGGAATATTTCGACGTTGTCACGGCCGAGGATGGGTTCAAGGCTCTGGCCATCTGCGACGACGAGCAGGTGGACATCATCCTCCTCGATATCATGATGCCGGGCATGGACGGATTCGAAGTTTGCGAGAAGCTGAAGAGCAATCCGAAGACGGCGCATATCCCCGTTGTGATGGTCACTGCGCTGGATCAGCCCTCGGACCGCGTGCGGGGTCTGAAGGCTGGAGCCGACGATTTCCTGACCAAGCCGGTCAATGACCTGCAGCTTATCGCCCGCGTCAAAAGCCTCGTGCGTCTGAAAGCCGTCAGTGACGAATTGCGGCTGCGCGCCGAGACGGCACGCCAGATCGGCATCGAGGAGATGCTGCGCAGCGATGGCTTGATGCAGACGCCGGGGCGCGTGCTGGTGGCGGATGGCCGCGCCAGCTCGCAGGAGCGGATCGTCCGGGCACTGAAGCCGATTGCCGACGTCGATGCCGTCACGGAGCCACAATCGGCGCTGCTGAAGGCCGCGAGCAATCCATTCGAGCTGGTCATCGTCAATTCCAATTTTGAGGATTACGATCCGCTGCGGCTGTGCTCGCAGCTACGTTCGCTGGAGCGCACCCGCTTCCTGCCATTGCTTCTGGTGGCGGAGCAGGGGGCGGATGACATGGTGGCGCGGGCGCTCGATCTTGGCGTCAATGATTACATCCTCCGGCCGATCGATCCGAATGAACTCGTCGCCCGCACGCTGACGCAGATCAGGCGCAAACGGTACAACGAGCATCTGCGGTTGAACCTTCAGCACACGATGGAACTCGCCATCGTTGACGCGCTGACCGGGCTCAACAATCGTCGCTATCTCGACAATCACCTGAAGATACTGTTCGATCGCGCCGCCGTTCGCGGCCGCCCTATCTCCATCTGCATGACGGATATAGACCGCTTCAAGCTGGTCAACGACACCTATGGTCATGATGTCGGTGACGAGGTTCTGCGAGAATTTGCCACCCGCATCCGCAGCACGGTGCGAGGTGCGGATCTCGCCTGCCGATACGGCGGAGAGGAATTCGTCGTCGTTATGCCCGATACGCCAATGGAGCTCGCGGCAAGTGTTGCAGAGCGCCTGCGGTCGATCGTAGAGGACAAGCCTTTTTACGTCCGTTCCATAGACCGGCAGCTGAGTATCACCGCGTCGCTCGGCATCGCGACGAGCAGTGGTGCCTTCGGCACGCCGGACGAAATACTGAAGCAGGCAGACAGGGCGCTTTACGAGGCAAAGCACACCGGACGCAACCGGGTTGTCGCAGCAGCTGCCTGAGCCGGCTACGCGCATGCCGTCATCACTCTTGCGCTATTCTTCGTCATGTCCGACGGAAGCGCGGGCCCGACGGGAGAATGCCGGGGTGTGATGCTGCAAGTCTTTGAGTTCGGATGTATTTTATCATTTCACAATGAAAAGATGTAATGAGTCGATGTAAATATAGTAAAAGTTGAGAAATGCGTTGAATTCTGCCGTTTCACGAACTATAGTGTACCAGATTTGTAAACTTAACCATGTCTACCTGGTCCCGTACTTTAGCCTAAGATTTTGTTGATTTTTATTTTACTTCTGCGCAAACTCATTGTTGAGAATAACAGTTCTTCCCAGCGGTTTATCCGTTTCATGATGATGAATGATGGCGGCTAACCGTCGCGATTTCGCTTGTCAGGGGCTGGTATTGCGTAGTTTGAATGCCCCATGATGCTCAGGTCCGCCGCATCTCCTGAATCGTGGGGTCGGTCGGCTGGCGATGTTCGAATCGGTTCCTCGTGCCGTAATCGCATCGTTGGTCGACCGCCTTGTTTCTGAAAATTGGCCTGCCTTAACGCTGCTCGCCCTCGGGTGCGAGCGGCGTTTTCTTTGCTTTGTTGCAACGCGGGTTTGAGCCTGTTGGCGAATGTGGTCTTCCTGCCGTCGCGTCGCATTTTCCGAACGTGAAATCACTTGCACGCGTCGCGGGAAGGCTGTGGCGCCACTTCATCCCATGCCTGGTTGCCCGGCCGTGCCTATTGCAGGCGGGCCTCTGCATGACGATCGCTGCTTGCGATCGGGCGTCGCGTCCAGGGAGGTAGTGATTGCACACCGGAAGCGGCTTTTTGCACCGTCTTTCAAACGAGGGAAGGGCGGCGAAGCCGGCGACCTGATGGAATGCCGGGGAAGCCACAAACAAAAAACGCGCCCGTGGGGCGCGCTATTTGCCGGAGAACCGATCAAGAAATTACTTGATCTTGGTTTCCTTGAATTCAACGTGCTTGCGTACAACCGGGTCGTACTTCGTCTTCGTCATCTTGTCCGTGAACGTACGGCTGTTCTTGGTGGTGACGTAGAAGGTACCGGTGTCGGCTGTCGACAGCAGCTTGATCTTGATTGTTGTAGCTTTCGCCATGGTCGTCCTGCCTTTAAACAAAAGAGAAGCCGCAGGCTCTTGTGACCTCGGCTAAATCTGGCGCGAAACTACGTATCGCGCCCGAAAAGTCAAGCCTGTTTTGCCCGGAAAACAAAACGGACGATATAAAGCACCACGTAAAGTCCGAAAAATGCGGCCAGAGACCAGGCGAAACCATCGGTGCCGGCGAGGTCCATCGAAATACCGACGGCCTGCGGTCCTGCAATCGTGCCGACGGCATAACAGAAGATGAAGGCAGCGTTGGCGGCAACGAGGTCGGCACCCGTCAGGCGCGAGCCGAGATGGGTCAGTCCAACCGTGTACATGCCGGACACGAGACCACCCCAGAACAGGAGAAGCGCAGCCACGAGCAGCCAGCTGTCAACAAGGAAAGGCAACGCCAGAGTGCCACAGACGCCCGCAAGGGCCATGAGCCCGAGCATGGTGCGCCTGTCCTTCATCCGGTCTGAAAGAAGGCCAATTGGGATCTGGAACACCATGTTGCCTATCCCCATCACGGTAAGCAGGAGTGCCGCCTGTGATTCGTTGAAGCCCTCTCGGGTGGCATAGATCGGAAAGAGCGACAGACCGCCCGCCTGTACCGACCCGAAGACAAAGGCCGCGGCGGATGCCATGGGCACCAGCCAGACATACCGCACGAAATGATGGTTCGGCCGCTCATCGAGCTCCGGGCTTTCGCCTCGGGCCATGAAGATCGGGATGGCTGCCAGAAGAATGATCGCCGCGCCAACGAGGAAGGGCAGGATGCCTTCGCTGCCAACCGCGGAAAACAGCAATGGACCCACCGCAAAACCGACGGCGAGGCCTGTGGCGTAGATGCCGAGAACCATGCCGCGTTTGCGCGGCGGCGCGGACATGTTGATCCAGTATTCCGACAGGATGAAGAGCGTCGTGGTCGCACCGTGGAACACGATTCGCAGTGGAAACCACATCCAGAAGGCGTCGGCGAAATAGAAGCCGAGAGCACTGAGTGCCGAAATGACGACGGCGAACAGCATGGTGCGCGCGACGCCGAAATCATGGGCGATCTTGGTGGTGACCGGCGCCGCCATCATTGCCGCGACGCCCGCCATGGCCGAGTTCACCCCGATCATGGTGGAGGAGATACCGCGCTTCTCAAGGATGATGGAGAGCAGCGGCAGGCCGAGACCAATGGCGACGCCCACCGCACTGATGGCGGAGATGGCGGCAATCAATGAGGGCCAGTGAATGGCGTCCGCTTCTTCGCATTTCATATCTGACATGACGGCCTTTATACAAAGTCTCGAATGAAGCGGCCGTGGCGCGTGACATAGAGCCGCGCGGGGCTTTCAAATGGTAGTGAGGGATCACCTATCATGAGTTTTGTGACATCTTCGAGAACCGTGCGCGTAATTTGGGGCATGTTCAGACCGGAAAGGTCTGCCGTGTCAAGCCATTGCACGTTGCCGAGTTCATCGGAATCGCGGGCACCGCTCACATCGAGCTGCAATTCATCGGCGTAACAGCAGAAGAATCGCGTGTCATAGCGCCGCACATTGCCGGGCGGGGTGATGGCGCGGGCCACATATCGGAAATGGGAGAGATCGGGTCCGCCTGCGGCAAAACCCAGGTCCATACCGGTCTCCTCCAAAAGCTCACGCGCAGCGGCAAGTGCTAGCGCTCTGGCGCCGGCGGAGGTCAGACGCCGGGACGCAGAGAGCGTCAGGCGCTGAAGAACGACAGGGTGGAGATCGCCGGAAAAGGGAAGCGCATGGTCGCGAGGGTCGCGCTTACCGCCCGGAAAGACATAAGCCCCCGGCATGAAGACGTGAGCCTTGCTCCGTTGGCCCATGAGGACCCTCGGCCTTGGTCCGGCACGATCGAACAGGATGATGGACGCCGCATCGCGCGGCCGCATCGGAGGATGAGCGGCTTTTTTACCCACCGGATGCTGAAGCATCTGCAAGGTCTCTCCCTCGATCAGTGGGAAGAGCCGTCTATCTGCACTTTCGGCTCCCGTCGGTCGAATCCATGCATGCGCAGCGCCCATTGCAGGCCGATGACACCGCCCTTGATGGGTTGCAACGTCAGAAGCGCTGCCAGAATGGTGATCGGCACCCAGATGGCGAAATGCGCCCACATGGGGATATTGAGGACCAGGTCGGTCATCATGAAGCCGCCGACCGCGATGTGGCCGATGATGACGATGGAGATATAGGGTGGAAGGTCGTCCGAGCGGTGATGGTGCATTTCTTCGCCGCAGGACGCGCAGGCATCGACCGGCTTCAGCCATGCGCGAAACAGACGGCCGCTGCCACAGGCCGGGCAACGGTTGGCCATGCCGCGCATGATGGATCGGCCAAGTGGCCGTTCGGCGCTATCGTCTCCGAAGGTAACGGTCTCCGAGCCCTGATGTGCACTCATCCTTAAGTCCTTCCCGTCCGTTCGGCCGTTGAGGCCGCCTTGTTATCGTCGCCTTCTCGGCGGCCGTGTTCCGGGTTTGGCGGCAGCCCGCGCTGTCCGCCGTCCGGCCTTGTGGAACGAGCGTACGCCCATCGGCATCTTGCGCCCAGGACTCAGCATATCGAATCTGAGCGCACCCGCCAGCGGCACCGCTTCCGCGAGCCTCACCTGCACCGTGTCACCAAGCTGATAACCGAGACCGGTCTTTTCCCCCGTAAGAGCCTGATGGGCTTCGTCGTACAGGAAATAATCGGTTCCGAGCGTAGATATAGGAACAAATCCATCAGCGCCAAACTGCGGAAGCGCGACAAATAGTCCTGCCTTGGTGACACCACCGACCCGACCCTCGAATTCCTCGCCAACCCGCTCGGAAAGATGATGCGCGATCAGCCGGTTGACGGTGTCGCGCTCGGCCGCCATGGCGCGGCGCTCGAAGGTGGAGATTTCCGCAGCGATATCGTCGAGAGTCGCTTCTTCCTGTGGGGTGATGCCGCCTTCACCCAACCCCAGAGAACCCACCAGCGCGCGATGCACGATGAGGTCGGCATAACGCCGGATCGGTGAGGTGAAATGGGCGTATTTCATCAGGTTGAGGCCGAAATGGCCGATATTTTCGGGGCTGTAGATCGCCTGGCTCTGGCTGCGCAGCACCATCTCGTTGACCATGATCTGGTGCGGCGTATCGAGCGCGCGCGCCAGAATGCCGTTGAAGGAATTGGCGCGCATGGCCGCACCCTTGGCCATGGTAATGCCAATCGTCCCGAGAAACTCGCGCAACACCTCCTGCTTGGAAAGCGTGGGCGCATCGTGGACACGGTAGACCAGCGGCTGCTTCTTCTTTTCCAGCGTCTCGGCGGCGGCGACATTCGCCTGGATCATCATTTCTTCGATCAGCTTGTGCGCATCGAGACGTTCGGGAATGACCACCGAGTCGACGGTACCATCGGGACGCAGCTTGATCTTGCGCTCGGGCATGTCGAGTTCCAGCGGCTGGCGCCGGTCACGGCCTCGCTTCATCACCTCATAAGCGTGCCACAGCGGCTTGAGGATCGGCTCCAGCAGCGGTCCGGTCTTGTCGTCGGGCTTGCCATCAATCGCCGCCTGGGCCTGCTGGTAGGAAAGCTTGGCGGCGCTCTTCATCATGATGCGGTGGAAGGTGTGCCCGGCCTTGCGGCCTTCCTTCGAGAAGGTCATCCGCACCGCAAGGGCAGGGCGGTCGACGCCTTCCTTCAGCGAGCATAGATCGTTGGAGATGCGCTCCGGCAGCATCGGCACGACGCGATCCGGGAAATAGACGGAGTTGCCGCGTTTCAGCGCCTCGCGGTCCAGTGGCGAACCTGGCCGAACATACCAGGAGACATCGGCAATCGCGACGGTAACGATGACACCGTCAGGATTGTCGGGTGACGTGTCCGGCTCGGCATAGACCGCATCGTCATGGTCCTTGGCATCGGCCGGATCGATGGTAATGAGCGGCAGGTCGCGCCAGTCCTCGCGATGGGACATGGTCGCTGCCTTGGCCGCATCCGCTTCGGCAAGAACATTCTGCGGGAATATATGCGGGATGCCGTGGGCGTGGATTGCGATCATCGAGATCGCTTTTTCCGAAGCGACGGAGCCAACGACCGAGAGAACCTTGGCGCGCGTCAGGCCGTAGCGGCCGCTGTTGCGCGAGGTTTCAACCTCGATCAGATCGCCATCCTTGGCATCGCCGACGCCTTCGGGGTCGATGACCATTTCCTCGCCGCGCCGATCAATCGGCATCAGCCGTCCGCCGCCGCCGGGCGTTGCCTTGAACACGCCAAGCAATGCATTTTGGCGGCGGTCGATCAGCTTGACGACGCGGGCGGTGTAAGCAGGGCCAGTGCTTTCCTTCGAGGGAAAGATTTTCGCAAGAATGCGGTCGCCGAGACCGGCAGCTGGCGCTTTCTTGCCGCGGTCCTGCGAGGACTGGCGGATCAGCACGGCCGGCGCTGCGCCCAGATCCTCGGGCCATTCCGCCGGGCGGCCGATCAGCTCGCCGTCCTTGTCGCGGGTGGTGATGTCGAGAACCGTCACGGGCGGCAGGCCGCCCGGCCGCGTCAGCGACTTGCGGCTCTTGTGCACCATGCCGTCGATTTCGAGTTCCTTCAGCAGAGCCTTAAGGACAACGCGGTTTTCGCCCTTCAGGCCGAAAGCCTTGGCGATTTCCCGCTTGGAGGCCTGTTGCGGATGATCCGCAATGAATTTCAGCAGCACTTCGCGGGAAGGCACCTCGCCGTGGATGATGCCTTCGCCTTCACTCACCCGTTTGCCGCGCCCGGTGCGTCCGAAACCGTCGCTGGCGGAACCCTGTCTCTGACGCGGCGCTTTGCTCACTCTGCTGCCTTCTTGGGTTTGGCCGCTGCCTTCGGCTTGGCGGCCGTCTTGCTCTTTGTTGCCGCCTTGGCCTTGGTCGCCTTCGGCTTGGCCGCGGCGTCACCATCGGCCTTCTTGGCGGTGGTTTTCTTGGCCTTGGCGGGCTTGCCGCCGGTGCCGGTCTTGGCAATGCGCTCGGCAATCAGCACCAGCGCCTCGTCCAGCGTCACAGAGGCCGGATCCTGGCCCTTGGGAATGGTGGCGTTGACCTTGCCCCAGTTCACATAGGCCCCGTACCGCCCGTCACGAACGGTGATAGCGCCACCATCGGGATGGTCGCCCAGCTCCTTGAGAGCAGCGGGCGTGCCGCTACGGCCGCGTCCCGGTCCCTTGCTCTGCTTTTCAGCAATGACGGTCACGGCGCGGTTGAGGCCGATCGAGAACACGTCCTCGATGCTTTCGAGGTTCGCATAAGAACCATCATGCAGCAGGAAAGGTCCGTAGCGGCCGAGGCCCGCGGAAATCATCTTGCCGGTTTCCGGGTGCTTGCCGATATCGCGCGGCAGGTTGATGAGGGCCAGCGCCTTCTCGTGGTCGATATCCTCAGGCTTCCAGCCCTTGGGCAGGGAAGAGCGCTTGGCATCCTTGCCCTCGCCGCGCTGGATATAGGGTCCGAAGCGGCCGGAGCGAAGCGTCAGCTCCTCCCCGGTCATGGGGTCGGCACCCAGCGCCTTCGGCTCGTTGAGAGCAGCGGCTTCGGCTTCCGCACCGTCGGAGGTCAGCTGACGCGTATAGTTGCACTCAGGGTAGTTCGAGCAACCGACAAAAGCGCCGTATTTGCCAAGCTTCAGTGACAGATTGCCGGTGCCGCAAACCTGACAAATGCGTGGATCGGAACCATCCTCGCGCTTTGGGAAGACCAGAGGCGCCAGAACCTCGTTCAGCGCGTCCAGCACGTTGGTGACGCGCAGTTCCTTGGTATCTTCGATCTGGGCGAAGAAATCCTTCCAGAAATCGCGCAGCACCTGCTTCCAGTCCAGTTCACCGGCGGAGATGCGGTCGAGCTTTTCTTCAAGGGCGGCGGTAAAGTCGTACTCGACGTATTTGGTGAAAAAGCTTTCGAGGAAAGCAGTCACCAGCCGGCCGCGCGAATGCGGCACCAGCTTGCGCTTGTCGATGACGATATATTCGCGGTCGCTCAGCGTCTTCAGCGTCGCCGCATAGGTGGAAGGACGGCCGATGCCGAGTTCTTCCATCTTCTTGATCAGCGACGCTTCCGAATAACGCGGCGGCGGCTCGGTGAAGTGCTGGCTGGCATTGATCTTCTGCTTGGCGAGGTTTTCGCGTTCATTGATCGGCGGCAGACGGCCTTCGTCGTCACCATCGTCGCTCTGCTCGCCATCTTCCTTCTGGTCGGTATAAGCGGCGATAAAGCCGTCAAAACGAATGACGGAGCCAACGGCGCGCAGGCCCGCCCTTTCGCCGCCGTTGCTGGCGAGAATCTCTACCGTCGTGCGCTCTATTTCGGCTGACGCCATCTGGCTCGCAATACCGCGTTTCCAGATCAGCTCGTAAAGACGCAGCTGGTCGGCATCGAGGTAACGCTTCACCTGATCCGGTGTGCGGTTGAAATCGGTCGGGCGGATAGCCTCGTGCGCTTCCTGGGCGTTCTTTGCCTTTGTCGAGTAGAAACGCGCCTTTTCCGGCACGTAACGGTCACCGAACTGCTCGCCAATAGCCTTGCGGGCGGCATCGATCGCTTCCGGGGCCATCTGCACGCCGTCGGTACGCATATAGGTGATCAGACCGACGGTCTCGCCGCCGATATCGATACCTTCATAAAGCTTCTGCGCCACCTGCATCGTGCGCGAGGCGCCGAAGCCCATGCGCGACGAGGCCGCCTGCTGCAGCGTCGAGGTGGTGAAGGGCGGGCCGGGGTTGCGCTTGACCGGCTTGGCCTCGACGCTGTCGACCAGATACGTCGCGCCTTCGAGCAGCGACTTCAGCCGGTTGGCTTCGTCGCCGGTCTTGATCGCGCGGTTCTGCAATCGCTTGCCATCGGCCGAAACCAGCTTGGCTTCGAACTCGCCACCGCGCGGTGTCTTCAGCAGGGCACTGATATTCCAGTATTCTTCGGATACGAACCGCTCGATTTCGGATTCGCGGTCACAGACCAGGCGCAGCGCCACCGACTGCACACGGCCGGCGGAACGGGCGCCCGGCAGCTTGCGCCACAGAACCGGAGAGAGGTTGAAACCGACGAGATAATCGAGCGCACGGCGGGCGAGATAGGCGTCCACCAGCGGCACGTCGATGTCGCGCGGGTTCGCCATGGCGTCCAGAACCGCCTTTTTGGTGATGGCGTTGAAGACCACGCGTTTCACTGGCTTGTCGCCAAGCACACGCTTCTTCTTCAGGAGATCAAGAACGTGCCAGGAAATGGCTTCGCCTTCGCGATCCGGGTCGGTTGCGAGAAAGAGGCCGTCGGAGGATTTTACCGCATCGGCAATATCTTTCATGCGCTTGGCGGACGCGCTATCGACCTCCCAGGACATTTCGAAATCCTGGTCGGGCAGCACCGAGCCGTCCTTGGCAGGAAGGTCTCTGACGTGGCCAAAGGATGCAAGAACCTTATAGCCCGAGCCAAGATACTTATTGATCGTCTTGGCTTTGGCAGGAGATTCTACGACGACGACATTCATATTGTTCTTCTCTGGAACTGGTCCGTTAACGTGGCCCCGGTTGCAGCCTATTGCCGCAATTGGCCTTCTTTATAATTCGACATGGACAGGTAATGCCCGCTGGTCAAGAGGCAAGCCCGATTTTCTCGTTTCGAGATGACTGCAACCTATGGATAATCTATTGTTGTATTGCAATCTTTGGTAAATTGGTTATGATGGGAAACATCATTTGAGAAGACGTATTGCTTCCCGTTTCACGGTGAATTTTCAGGATAAATATATGGTCCCCAACGCAACAAACAATAATGCCGACAAGGATGGGACCAGAGAGAGCTTGGCTTACATCCGCCAGATGCTGGCTGAGCTACGGCAGGTAGCGCACCGGGAGGGTGCCGACATGCTGTGTTACCTGATCGAGATGGCCTATGTGGAAGTCGGTGATATCCAGAGCGGCCGGCGCAAACTCTCAATCCGCGATGATGAGCGACACGCGCCCCCCGGCATGCCGGTTTAGACGCCCGGCAATATCGAGCTCCAGCAGCACAAGATGAACGGTTGCGGCTGAGAAACCCGTATGTCTGATGATGTCATCCGTTTCAACGGGCGAGGGACCGAGAGCGGCGGCGATGATGCTGCGCTCGTCGTCTCCTGGCGGTGACATTTCCACATCCTGCTCCGGTTCCTCAATCTTGCGGTCATAGGGCAATTGCGGTTCCATCAATGGTCGCAGTGCATCAAGAATATCGGCCGCTCCCGTGGTCAGCATGGCGCCTTCCTTGATCAGCCGGTTCGTCCCTTCGCAGCGCGCGTCAAGCGGGGAGCCGGGAACGGCGAAAACAAGCCGCCCGGCTTCACCTGCAAGCCGCGCCGTAATCAATGAACCCGAACGTTCCGCGGCCTCAACGATGACGACGCCGAGCGAGACGCCCGCGATCAGCCGATTGCGGCGCGGGAAATCCCGCGCGCGAGGCTCCCAGCCAAAGGGCATTTCGCTGATCGTTGCGCCGCCCTGATCGTAGATGTCATCCAAAAGGCCGAAATTTTCCTGCGGGTAGGGGCGGTCGAGACCACCGGCCAGCATCGCCACCGTGCCGGTTGCAAGGCTTGCCCGGTGCGCTGCCGCATCGATCCCGCGCGCCAGCCCCGATGCGATCGTATAGCCGGCCCGACCACAATCGCGCGCCAGCATTGCCGCGAATTTCGCGCCATTGATGGAGGCGTTGCGTGAGCCGACAATGCCGATGCTGGGCCGGGTTGCTGCGTCTGCCGAGCCCTTCATGGCGATGAGCGGCGGCGCGCCATCCATTTGCCGCAGGGCTGGCGGGTAGTCCGGCTCGCCGATGCCAACGAAACGCGCGCCGAAATTCTCGGCAGCCTCAAGCTCCCGTTCCGCCTCCGCCTGGGTGGCGATGCGCGGGCTGCGCGACGAACCGCCACGGCGCGACAGTTCGGGCAGCGCCTCCAGCGCTTTTTCAGCGCTGCCGAAATGATTGATGAGTTCGCGAAAGGTCACGGGACCGATATTGTCGCTACGGATCAACCGCAACCATGCCACCCGCTGCCGCGCGGAAAGCTCTATGCCCTGCCGTGTCGGTTCCTTATTCGGCATGACATGTCCCCGAGATGAAGCTTAGCCCTTCTGTCCGATCCTGCTTTCCGTGCCGGCCATCAGACGCCTGATATTTTCGTGGTGTTTCAGCCAGGAGATCGCACTGAGCAGCGTCACGAGAAGCGCCGTCTTCTCAGGACCAAGCACCCAAAGCGCGACAGGGATGATCACCATTGCCACCAGCGCGGAGAGTGACGAATAGCGCGTGATAAAGGCGGTCGCGATCCAGACCAGTGCAAAGGCGAGCATCATCAGGGGGGCGGCGCCGAGAAGCACGCCAATATAGGTCGCAACACCTTTGCCGCCCTTGAAACCGAGCCACACGGGAAAGAGATGGCCGAGAAAAGCGAAAAAACCGGCGACCAGCGACGCTTCGTAACCCCAGAGCGCATTGGCGACAAGGACCGCCGCCGTGCCCTTCAAAGCGTCGAGCAGCAGTGTTGCGGCGGCGAGCTTCTTGTTGCCGGTGCGCAGCACGTTGGTCGCGCCGATATTGCCGGACCCGATCTTGCGCACGTCACCCAGCCCGGCCATGCGGGTCAGAAGGAGGCCGAAGGGAATGGAGCCCAACAGATAGCCGATCAGCGCCGAAAGCGCGAGAAGGGCAGGCGCGGTCTGCCAGTCAGTCAAAGCACTCATCCAATGTCCCCTCTGTCCCGCCTGCCGCGTGATCTCTTGATGATCTTATGCCAAGGAATGAACGGCTTTGCCAGCCACATAAGTGGCGATTGCGCGACCGCTGAATCGGGCATCCTCGAACGGCGTATTCTTGGATTTCGAGACCAGCTGCTCCTTCGCCACAAGCCATGGCTCGTCGAGATCGATCAGCGTGATATCGGCCTTGGCGCCGACTTTGAGTGTCCCTGCATCGAGACCGAAAATCTTGGCCGGGCGGGTGGAGAGCGCATCGATCAGCCGCATCAGCGGAACCTCGCCGCTATGGTGGAGGCGAAGCGCCGCCGCCAGCAGGGTTTCGAGCCCGACAGCGCCGCTCGCCGCATCCGAAAACGGCAGGCGCTTGGTATCGACATCCTGCGGGTCGTGCGAGGAGACGATGATATCGATGGTGCCGTCCTTCAGCGCTTCAACCATCGCCTTGCGGTCGTCTTCGGCGCGCAGCGGTGGGGAGAGCTTGAAGAAGGTCCGGTATTCGCCAATATCGTTTTCATTGAGCGTGAGATGATTGATCGAGATGCCGCAGGTGGCTTTCACACCCCGCAGCCGCGCAAGCCGGATCGCGTCTGCCGATTCCGGCACGGAAATCTTGGCGGCGTGATAGATCGCCTGCGTCAGGCCTGCAATGCGCAGATCACGCTCCAGGGGAATGATCTCTGCTTCTTTTGGAACGCCTGAAAGTCCGAGCCAGCTTGCGAAAAGCCCCTCATTCATGTCACCGCCGCCGATATATTTGTCGCGGGTCTCGAGCGCGATCACAGCCCCGAGTTCACGCGCATAGGTCATGGCGCGGCGCAGCACCAGCGTGTCGGAAAGCGCCTTGCGACCATTGGTGAATGCCACCGCACCGGCTTCCTTCAGCATTCCGAATTCGGTCATCTCTTCGCCCCGCAGACCCTTGGTGAGGGCCGCGGCGGGATGCACGTTGACGATAGCCTTGTCACGCGCCGCCTTCTTGACATATTCGACCAGCGCAATGTCGTCGATGACGGGGTCGGTATCCGGCATCACGATAATGCTGGTGACGCCACCTGCCGCTGCCGCGCGGGCGGCGGATTCGATCGTCTCGCGGTGTTCCGCGCCGGGTTCGCCGACAAAAACGCGCGCATCCACCAAACCGGGAACGGCCACCACACCCTTGCAGTCGCGCACCGTCGCATCCTCGGGCGCACCCTGATTATGCGCATTCTTGCCGGCTGCGAGAATGGTGCCGTCCGCACCGATAACGATGCTACCGGTCTCATCCAGATTACGGGAGGGATCGACGATACGGAGATTTTTGAGAACGGTCGCGGCACTCATACGCGTTCACCCTGGTTTTGCGAGACAAGCAGGGTTTCCATGACGGCCATGCGCACGGCAACCCCCATTTCCACCTGGCTTTCGATGACACTCTGCGGGCCATCGGCGACTTCGGAAGCGATTTCCACGCCGCGGTTCATCGGGCCGGGGTGCATGACGAGCGCATCTTCCTTCGCCGCCTTCAGCTTTTCGGCGTCGAGACCGTAATAATGGAAATACTCGCGCACCGAAGGCACGAAGGAGCCGGACATGCGCTCACGCTGCAGGCGCAGCATCATCACCACATCGGCGTTATGAAGCCCTTCCTTCATGTCGTGAAAAACTTCCACGCTCATGTCGCGAATGCCGGATGGAAGAAGTGTCGCAGGGGCGACGACGCGCACGCGCGCGCCCATCTGGTTGAGCAGGATGATGTTGGAGCGGGCAACGCGCGAATGCAGCACATCGCCGCAGATTGCCACCGTGATACCAGAAAGCTCGCCCTTGGCGCGACGAATGGTCAGTGCGTCAAGCAGCGCCTGTGTTGGGTGCTCATGCTGGCCGTCGCCGGCATTGACCACCGAGCAGGCGACCTTTTGCGCTAGAAGCGCTGCCGCACCGGCCGAGGAGTGGCGCACGACAAGCACATCCGGGCGCATGGCATTCAGCGTCATCGCCGTATCGATCAGCGTTTCGCCCTTCTTCACCGAGGAATTGCCGACCGACATGTTCATCACGTCAGCTCCGAGGCGTTTTCCGGCAAGTTCGAAGGAAGATTGCGTCCGCGTCGAAGCTTCGAAGAACAGGTTGATCTGCGTCAGCCCCCGAAGCGTCGAGGTCTTTTTCTCGCGCTGGCGGCTGATTTTCACGGCCTCGTCCGCCTTGTCGAGAAGCAGGGTAATATCCTGATGGGAAAGCCCCTTGATGCCGAGAAGATGGCGATGGGGAAAAAAGACCATGGAAATTGTCCTCCGGGTCGCAATAGTCAACGGGTCTATAAAGACAGGTGGCGTTGCGGGCAAGCATGCGATAAGCCGGGTTTTGGCATATACACGCAATAAAGCACGAATCCCGATAGAAGGATGCGAATGACAGGCATGAATCGGACAGAAGAACAGCTCGCCGAACTGAACCAGCCCAGCCTCTGGTCAGGTATTAACGCCTATCGTTCCGATCCGCTGATCGTCGATCTGACCTCCGGCCTGTCGCGTAATCTGAGGGATGAGTACGATCAGCTCGGTCGCTACGTTACCTCGCATGAGGCGCAGGAACTGGCGCGCATGGCGAACCAGGGCGTGCCGCAGCTGCACACCCATGGCCCGCGCGGCGAGCGCTTGGACCAGGTGGAGTTTCACCCGGCCTGGCATGCCCTCATGCGCCGTTCCATGTCATCAGGTCTGCATTCCAGCGTCTGGGAAAATTCTCCCGATACGCGCGGCAATGAGCACAAGGCCCGCGCCACGAAATTCTACCTGACCTCGCAGCTCGAAGCAGGCCATCTCTGCCCGCTGACGATGACCAGCGCCTCCGTTGCCGCCATCATGGCGTCGCCGCGCGTGCAGAAGGAATGGGCGCCGAAAATTCTGTCGCGCAAATATGATTCCGCGCAGAAGCCGGCCCTGCAGAAAACCGCCGTCACCATTGGCATGGGCATGACGGAAAAGCAGGGCGGCACGGATGTGCGCGCCAACCGCACCACGGCGGAGCGGGTGGGCGAGGGCATCTACCGTCTTTCCGGCCACAAATGGTTCCTTTCCGCGCCGATGAGCGACGGTTTCGTCATGCTTGCCCAGATGGGCGACGGCATGGGCTGTTTCCTCGTGCCACGTTACCTGGAGGACGGTTCGAAGAACGGCCTGCATTTCCAACGCCTGAAGGACAAGCTTGGCAACCGCTCCAACGCGTCAGCCGAAGTCGAGTTTACGGATGCCTTCGGTTATCTGCTTGGCGATCCCGGCAGCGGCATCCGCACCATTCTCGACATGGTGACACTGACGCGGCTCGACTGCGCGCTGGCGTCTGCGGGTATGATGCGCGCCTCGCTTGCCGAAGCCGTGCACTACGCCCGCGGTCGGTCGGTCTTCGGCAAGATGCTGGTCACGCAGCCGATCATGACGCGGGTCTTGGCCGACATGGCACTGGATGTTGCGGCCGCGACCGCGCTTTCCTTCCGGCTTGCGAGTGCTTTCGATGCCGCCCGCAACAATCCGGCCGAAGCCGCCTATGCCCGGGTCATGACGCCCATCGTCAAATATTGGTGCTGCAAGATTGCGCCGGCGCTCATCTATGAGGCGATGGAGTGCCTTGGCGGCAACGGTTACGTGGAAGAGAGACCGATTGCCCGCCACTATCGCGAAGCGCCCGTTAATGCCATCTGGGAGGGCTCCGGCAACGTCATGGCGCTGGATGTGCTGCGGGTTCTCCAGCGTGGCAAGGACCTGTTCGATCTGGTCTTCCAGACGCTGGAGCGTGATCTCGGCCCTGCCGGCAAGAAGACCACCGACGTGCTGCGCGCCGCGATCGCGCTTGCGGAGCGAGACGAGGGTGCGGCTCGCCTCTTGGTCGAGCAGTTCGCGCTTGCGGCCGCTGCCGCCGAGCTTTGCCGCCTCGGCGCCGGCAAGATCGCCGATGCATTCCTTGAAACCCGCCTTGCGGGCGGCTGGCGGCATACTTACGGCATGCTCGATTCCCGTTTTGATCCGACGTATATAATCGATTTATTGTATCCGCCTGCATCGTGATTTTGGGCATGCGGAAAATGATTTTGCAGTCCCGGTGGGAGGGGTCTTTATTTTGAAAACATTTACGGGTTTCCAAAGTGATCGTTGCTGTCATAACGCCCTTGCGGGTTTGTCGACCACGCGGGAGGGTGGCTGCCAATGCTGACCTTCCGTTCCGCCCGCGCTGAGGATGAAGACGCGCTGTATGCCATAAGTCTTGCGACGGGCGACGCGGGGCAGGACGCGACGTCGCTTTACGCCGACGGGCGCATGGTCGGTCACATCTATTCTGTTCCGTATCTGCATTTGTGGCCCGATGCCGTCTTTGTTGCCGAGGATGAAGAGGGCGTCTGCGGCTACATCGCCGGCGCGCTCGACACGGCGGCCCACGAAGAACGTCTGGAACAGGAATGGTGGCCGCATTTGCGCGCGCTCTACCCCGATCCAGGTGGCGACCAGCAGACATGGAATGCAGATCAACGCCGCGCCCATTTCATCCACCATCCACGCCGCACGCCAGTCTGGCTTACCGATCCGTTCCCCGCTCATATCCACATGAACCTTCTGCCGCGCACGCAGGGCAAAGGCGGCGGCACCCGGCTCCTGTCGCGCTGGCTGGATATGGCCAGACAGAACGACGTCTACGGCATCCACCTCGGCGCCAGCGAGCGCAACCATGCGGGCATGCGCTTTTGGGAAACGCGTGGGTTCAAACGCCTGGACAGCCACGAAACTCCAGGCAGCGTCTGGTTTGGGATGGCGCTGGAATGAGATTGGCAGATTATGCCATCAGATGATATGAATTGAGGCAGGTAATATCGTTGGAGGCGCGGATGCCAACGCGGAATGTCGTCCTGACACAACACCATGAAGATATCATAGAAGAGCTCGTCAGATCTGGGCGCTATCAAAACGCGAGCGAAGTCTTGCGCGAGGGCCTGCGATTGATCGAACGGCGCGAGTACTTTGAGGCGGCTCGAGTGGAAGCCTTAAAGAGAGCCGCGCAAAAGGGGTTTGCGGACCTAGATCAGGGACGCTTCACTGATGTCGCAGATGATGATCTCGACGACTTCATGGCCGCACTGGGGCGCGAAGCTGAAGTTCGTGCCGCCAAGCTTGATCAAAAATGAAGACGTATCGGCTTTCGCAAGCCGCGCGATCGGACATTATCGAAATCCTCGCATGGACGCACGCGACGTTTGGTGGCAATTCGAGAAAGCGCTACGAGAAATTGCTTGCGACGGCGTTGCGCGATATCGCGCAGAATCCATTCCGTGCAGGAACAAGTTTGCGACCCGAAATAGCTGATGAGGTGCGCACCTATCATCTTCGGCATAGCCGGGAGAGGGCAAGAAGTGAGAACGGCCTCGTCAAAAATCCAAGACATCTGCTGCTCTATCGCGTTCTGAACGAGGATCTGGTCGGCGTCGGCCGAGTCCTTCATGATTCCATGGAGATCGAGCGGCATCTGCCTGATGACTATGGGGAAATCAGCGCCTAAGAATAACAAATGCGTCGCGTTCTGGACCAGAAGCGCATATCGTTCTCGTCATCCACAGGAACCTTAGGCTCAATCCCACCTCCACATTGTCCTTCCCTTCACGCTTTGTTAACCCCTGCGGTCAGGCCTTCGAAACACGGGTAAGGGAATCATGCTGGCGACTGCAGAGGCGATTTCAGCCGACAGACCGGAAAAGCGCATCAAGGATCGCGCTCAGACCGAGAAGGCGATTTTTAATGCGGCGCGGTCGCTGCTTGCCGAAGAGGGGTTTCAGGGTTTCGGCATCAATGCCGTTGCCCGGCGGGCCGGCTGCGACAAGCAACTCATCTATCGCTATTTTGGCGGCCTCGACGGCTTGATCGAGTCGATCGGCGAGGATCTCGGCTCCTGGGTGAAGGATCGCATCCCCGAAGACACGGGCGGGATGTTCCTGCTGACCTATGGCGACCTCATGGAGAAGCTCGCGCTCTATTTCATCGACGCACTGCGCAGCGACCCGCTCGTTTGCAAGATCATCGCCTGGGAAGTGTCTGACGGCTCCCCGCAGGTGCGCCAACTCGCCGAAGCCCGCGCCAAATCGCTAGGGAAATGGCTGGAGCGCATGCGCGGCTCGCTCGCTGCACCGAAGGGCGTGGACACGGCCGCCGTCAACGCCGTGCTGTTTGCCGCCATTCAGCACCTTGTCATTTCCGCGGCCACCAGCGGCCAATTTGCCGGCGTGCCGTTGAAATCGGAGCGTGATTGGGAAAAGATCACGACCGCCGTCAAAAGGCTGGTGCGTGGCGTTTACGGCTGACCATCCTGTGCCGCAGACCGCGCGGATTTGATCAGGCATCATCTTAAGACCTTCTCAACCATGTTTCCATCGCCAGGCAACCGTCCGGCATTCTTTTCCGTTGCTCCATCGACAGCGTTTTCCACATGCCGACCGACCGCCATTAACCATAATGGCAGCTTTTGTTTGCGTCACTGAAGCTGGCGGTCCAGTGTGGATTAATGAACTGTTAACCATGCGCAATGATTGCGCATAAGGGAGCCGCAAGTGAGCCGCTGGACAGCTTTGAGCGTCATGATGACGTTTTTTGTTATGCTGCCGTTGGATATCGATGTGCCAGCGCTAAACCTCTGCATCATGGCATTGGCGCGCTGGGCGGTGCTTGCCGGCGTTCCCGATACGGTTGTTGTAAGGGGGCAGGCGGCATGAAGTGGTTTCTGATCCTCTGGGCCGGCCCGGTCGCGCTGTTAGGCAGCTGGTACTGGCTTTCCTATTACGACATGAGCTTCGGTTTCTTCATGCTGACGCGCCAGACCCATGATCTCGTCTTCGAGATTTACGGGAATATCCTCGGTCTTCCGCCGGAAAGCCTGCCGCCGCTGGTGGCGCGCGCCATCGCGATCGATAGCCTGATCGTGTTTGCGATTATTGGTTTCCGTAAGAGAAAGCAGATCGCCGCCTGGTGGCAGGCCCGTCAGTCCGCTGCGCGTGCGAGCGCGTAAAGCCTGTCCAAGGCACCCTGAAGAATGAAGCTAGCCGCCGCCGAATCGATGCGTTCGGCCCGCTTGGCGCGAGACACATCCATTTCCAGCAACGCACGCTCGGCCGCGACAGTCGACAGCCGCTCATCCCAATAAATGAAGGGCAGATCGGTTTTTTCGCTCATGCTGCGCACAAAGGCGCGGGTTGCCTGCACCCTTGGTCCGGATGAACCGTCCATGTTCATGGGAAGGCCGATGATGAATGCCGCAACTTTTTCCTTTTCCGCAAAAGCCAGCAGCACCTGAGCATCCTGCGTGAATTTCACACGCTTTAATACCGGGCGCGGCGTCGCAAAACGTCGCGACAGATCAGACATGGCAAGCCCTATTGTCTTCGTGCCGAGGTCCAGGCCGGCAACAGCCTGACCGGGTTGAAGCACCTGCGCCAGTTCCTCGATGGTGAGTGTCGCCATATCCTGCGCCGTCCTTACCGCTTGCGGACGAATTCGGTGCGCAGCACCAGTCCCTTGACCGCATCGTGCCTGCAGTCGATCTCTTCGGGATTATCGGTAAGGCGGATCGACTTGATGACGGTTCCCTGTTTGATGACCGTGCTGGTTCCCTTGACCTTGAGATCCTTGATCAGCGTAACAGAATCGCCGTCGGCGAGGACGTTTCCAGCTGCATCGCGCACTTCATTCGCGCGCGCTGCCTCCGCAGCCAGTTCGGAAGCGGGCCGCCATTCACCGGTCGCTTCGTCGTACACATAATCGTCATTGTCAGCGGCCATTGTCGCCTCTCTTAATTATCGGTAGTGCGGTTGTTCAGGCCGTCCTATGTCATACTATACCGGCAATACAAAGGAGAACTTCCCATGAAAATCACCTGGCTCGGCCATTCCGCCTTCCGCCTTGAAAACGGCAGCTCGAAGATCCTTATCGATCCGTTCTTCACCGGCAATCCCGGTTTCGTTGGACAGGATGCAAAGTCGGCGGCCGAAGGCATCACCCATATTCTCCTCACCCACGGTCATGGCGACCATGTCGGCGATACCGTGCAGCTTGCCCGGGAAACGGGCGCAACGGTACTCGCCAATGCCGATCTCGCCGCCTGGCTCTCCGCCAAGGGTGTCGCAAAGGTCGACATGGGCAATACCGGCGGCACCGTGCATTTTGACGGCTTTTCCGTCACTTTCACTAACGCGCTGCATTCCTCCGCCCAGATTACCGAAGATGGCGTTTCCCATTCGCTCGGTAATGCCAATGGCCTGATGCTGCATTTCGAGGACGGCCCGGCCGTCTATCACATGGGTGATACCGACATCTTCTCCGACATGAAACTCATCAATGAACTGCACCAGCCGGATATCGGCCTCGTGCCGATCGGCGACCGCTTCACCATGGGTGGGGCCGTGGCGGCGCTTGCCTGCCAGCGCTTCTTCAAGTTCCAGAATGTCGTTCCTTGCCACTACGGCTCCTTCCCGATCATCGATCAGACGCCGGACAAGTTTGTGGCCGCCATGGAAGGCGCGGAAGCGCGTGTCCACACGCCGAAGGCGGGCGATACCTTGTCCTTCTAAAGCTCCGTGAGAGCATGTCGTTGCCGCAAAACCGCTCCGCAGTGTGATGCGACATGCTTTCTACCGTTGCGAAGGACGGACATGGTGATTATAGCGGGTAGGAAAATTCTGACCGGAGTAAAACCATGTCCGTCGATCTCGCCACCGTAAAGCGCGTTGCGCGCCTTGCCCGTATCGCTGTCACCGAAGATGAAGCACAGAATATGCTCGGCCAGCTGAACGGCATACTCGGTTTCGTGGAGCAGCTTTCGGAAGTGAATGTCGACGGCGTCGAGCCGATGACGTCGGTAACGCCGGTCGCGATGAAAAAGCGCGCCGACGAGGTCACCGATGGCAACAAGGCGGATGATATCGTCGCCAATGCGCCCGCGACCGATCGCAATTTCTTCATGGTGCCGAAAGTGGTCGAATAATCGATCCATCTTGCCGCCTGATTTTTCCGAGATTTTCGAAAGCCGTTGCCGACCATGACCGACCTGACGAGCCTGACCATTGCCGAAGCCCGTGAGAAGCTGAAGGCGAAAGATTTTTCCGCCCTTGAGCTGACGGACGCCTATCTCTCCGCCATCGACGCCGCCAACGGCGCGCTGAACGCCTATGTCGCGACGACGCCTGAGAAGGCGCGCGAGATGGCGAAAGCCTCCGATGGTCGTATCGCTGCGGGTTCCGCGGGTGAGCTGGAAGGCATTCCGCTGGGCGTGAAGGACCTTTTCGCAACGCGTGATGTTCATACCCAGGCCTGCTCGCACATCCTTGATGGTTTCAAGCCGAAATACGAATCCACCGTTACCCAGAACCTCTGGGACCAAGGCGCCGTTATGCTCGGCAAGCTCAACATGGACGAATTCGCCATGGGCTCGTCCAATGAAAGCTCCTGGTACGGCCCGGCCATCAACCCGTGGCGCGCCAATGGTTCCGAACAGAAGCTGGTGCCGGGCGGCTCCTCGGGCGGTTCGGCCGCAGCCGTTGCCGCGCATCTCTGCGCCGGCGCCACCGCAACCGACACGGGCGGCTCCATCCGCCAGCCGGCAGCCTTCACAGGCACCGTCGGCATCAAGCCCACTTACGGCCGCTGCTCGCGCTTCGGCATTGTGGCTTACGCCTCGTCGCTCGATCAGGCTGGCCCGATTGCCCGCGACGTGCGCGATGCCGCCATCCTCTTGAAGACGATGGCAAGCGTCGACGCCAAGGACACGACCTCGGTTGACCTTCCCGTGCCGGATTACGAAAAGGCCATCGGCCAGTCGCTGAAGGGCCTGAAGATCGGTATCCCCCGGGAATACCGCGTTGACGGCATGCCTGATGAAATCGAAAAGCTCTGGGCCAAGGGCGTCGAATGGCTGCGCGACGCCGGTGCCGAGGTGGTCGACATCTCGCTGCCGCACACCAAATATGCGCTTCCCGCCTATTACATCGTCGCGCCGGCAGAAGCCTCGTCCAACCTTGCCCGTTATGACGGCGTCCGCTACGGCCTGCGTGTTGACGGCAAGGACATTGCCGACATGTATGAAAAGAGCCGCGCCGCCGGTTTCGGTAAGGAAGTGCAGCGTCGCATCATGGTCGGCACCTATGTGTTGTCGGCCGGTTACTACGACGCCTATTACCTGAAGGCGCAGAAGGTCCGCACGCTCATCAAGCGCGACTTCGAAAACGTCTTCCACGAAGGCGTTGACGCGATCCTGGCCCCGATCACCCCGTCTTCCGCCTTCGCTGTCGGGGACGAAGAGCTCGCTTCCGATCCCGTCAAGATGTACCTGCAGGACGTCTTCACCATCACCGTCAACATGGCCGGTCTCCCGGGCCTCTCGGTTCCCGCCGGTCTCGACGGCAAGGGCCTGCCGCTTGGCCTGCAGCTCATCGGCAAGCCTTTCGAGGAAGAAACGCTGTTCAAGACGGCTCATGCCATCGAGCAGGCAGCCGGCAAGTTCACCCCCGCCAAGTGGTGGTAAGCGGCATTACGATTCGAAAGATGAATGAAGCCGATCGCGATGCGGTCGGCTTTGTCGGATTTGCCGCCTGGCGTGCCGGCGAAGCCTTCGACGCCGCCTATCTCGATTCCTGTGTCATCGAGCGGGTGAGGGGCGAATTCGAAAGCTTCGCCAAGTCTCCGACCGGTGACGTCGTCGTAGCCGAAATCGACGGTGATGTTGTCGGCTGGGGCGCTTGCGATGCCAAGCCTCATCACATTTCCGATCTGTGGGTGAACCCAGCCTGGCAGGGGAAGGGGATTGGCAAAGCGCTGATTGTCCATTTTCTTGACAAGATGCGGGCCGAAGGCTTGCCGCTCGCCACCATCGACACCCATGCAAACAATCGCAATGCCATTGGTCTATACGAGCGTTGCGGCTTTCAGATCGTCTGGCGCGGCATGGAATATTCCGACATCATGAAACTCGAACTCGAGAAGGTGAAGCTCGAGCAAAAACTTTCGACGTAACGTGTTTGCACCGTCGATGCTGCGTGGCGAAATGGCGGGCGACGGCATTGCCGCCGCCCGGTCGGTTTATCGGTTGTCCAGCTCACCCCGTACGAGTTCCAGCCCACGGGACGTGATCCGGTAGGGCTTGCCGCCGCAGGAGGCGATGGCTCTCTTGCGTTTCAGCTTACGGAAGGTGAGGAGATCGAGGCCGCTGAAAATCCAGCCCTCGCGCGTAAAAAGCGAGAGTTTTTCGATTTTGCGGGCATCGTCTCGAACGAGTTCAATTCTGCCGCCCTGGGCGAGCAGGTGAAGAATGCGCTGTTCTGCGCGGGAAATGTCCATTTTTGGAAGTCCGGTCGGCGTCTCAAAGACGCGTGAAAGCAAACCCGGGTGCCTTGAGGCAGCCGGCTCGGTTTCATATGGCCCGGCGCGCAAGAAACTCGCGGGCAGGGCCTTTACCGGGACTCCGATTGAGCGAACATAAAAACTCCGTTCTTACCGGTTCTGGATAGCGGGCAGGCCCTATGCGGTCAAGTTAGATGAAAGCAAGCGAAAGCGCGCTGGTCGAATCACACGCGCAATGGTTTAATTTTCGCGGCCAAGGAGGGCGCGGCTTGATCGTCATTCGCAACGCGCATGAGCAGGAAGCGGACGTGCTGGCGGCCATCGGCATCAGGGCATGGCGGCAGGCGACCGCGGCTCTTGGCATCACGCCCACGCTTTACGACAATGCGGCCAGCGCCTTTTCCAACTTCACCCGCTCGTCGTGGCTTGCCATCCGCGTGGCAGAGCTGGGCGGCTCGGTCGCGGGGTGGGCCGCGCGGGAGCATTTTGACGATGCTATTTCCGATTTCTGGATCGATCCGGATTTTCAGCGAAGAGGCGTCGGCAGCCGTCTGCTCGCAGATGTCGAACGACTGATAGAAGACAGGGGCTTCGAGACAATCCGGCTTGAGACACACGCCCAGAATGAACCGGCCGTCGCCTTTTTTCGTCACCACGGATATAGCGTTCGCTGGCTATCTGTTTCCTATGCGCCGAAGCTGGACCGTGAGGTGCAATCGGTGGGTCTTCAGAAACAATTGGCCGAGGTCGAGAGCGGGCTTTACGGACCGGCGTTCTGAGACATGGTTCGTAGAGTGGCGATCAGCCGCATCGGCCAGTCCGGCGTGATGAGGAGCGACGCGACGAGGCCCGCCTGCAATATGACGATCGATGTCAGCTTGCTACGAAATGGCTCCTTGCGTGTTTTATGCCGCAGCAAGCTTTGCGCCGAGATAGCGCCCGCACTGCCGCCTACGAGCGCGAGCAAAAGCAGCGTGCTTTCCCGGATACGCCACCCGCCCTGTCTCGCCGCTTCCTTGTCCCACCAGTAGACAAGAAAGACGAAGAGATTGAAGGCGAGATAAGCGAGGAAGCAGAGAGCGATCGTTTGCATGGCGTGATTTGAAACCCGTAAGCATAAAAAACGCGTAACCGGCACTCTCGAAAATCGTGAGCCGGGCGTGACGGGGCGCAACATGTCTTGCGCCCACGCTCCATTTGTTCTACCCACCAAGGCCAAAGAACCCGTATATCGTGAGCTTCAGATGACCCTTGTAGACGTGCGCACCCCCGACCCGAAACGCTTCATTCCCGGCGCCACCGGCGATTGGGAAATCGTGATCGGCATGGAGGTGCATGCGCAGGTTCTCTCTAATTCCAAGCTGTTCTCCGGCGCCTCCACCACCTTCGGCAATGCGCCGAATTCCAACGTGTCGCTGGTCGATGCCGCGATGCCTGGCATGCTGCCCGTCATCAATGAGGAATGCGTGAAGCAGGCGGTCCGCACGGGTCTCGGTCTCAAGGCAAAGATCAACAACCGATCGATCTTCGACCGTAAGAACTATTTCTATCCGGATTTGCCGCAGGGCTACCAGATTTCGCAGTTCAAGGATCCGATCGTCGGTGAGGGCACCATCACCATTTCGCTCGGTCCCGACCGCCAGGGCAACTTCGAGGATATCGAAATCGGCATCGAGCGCCTGCATCTGGAACAGGATGCCGGCAAATCGATGCATGACCAGCACCCGACCATGTCTTTCGTGGACCTCAACCGTTCGGGCGTGGCGCTGATGGAAATCGTGTCGAAGCCAGACATGCGCTCGTCGGATGAGGCGAAGGCCTATCTGACCAAGCTGCGCTCCATCGTGCGTTATCTCGGCACCTGTGACGGCAACATGGACGAAGGCTCGATGCGCGCCGACGTCAACGTCTCCGTGCGCCGTCCGGGCGAAGGCTTCGGCACGCGCTGCGAAATCAAGAACGTCAATTCCATCCGCTTCGTCGGTCAGGCGATTGAATATGAGGCGCGTCGCCAGATCGCCATTCTGGAAGATGGCGGCGTCATCGATCAGGAAACCCGCTTGTTCGATCCCGGCAAGGGCGAGACGCGGTCCATGCGCTCCAAGGAAGATGCACATGACTATCGCTACTTCCCCGACCCGGATCTGTTGCCGCTGGAATTTGACGATGCCTTCGTCGAGGCGCTGAAGGTCGATCTGCCGGAACTGCCTGACGACAAGAAGGCCCGTTTCGTCGCCGATCTCGGTCTCTCGGTCTATGACGCCTCGATTCTGGTCTCAGAAAAGGCGATTGCAGATTATTACGAAGCCGTCGCTGCCGGCCGCGATCCGAAGGCTGCCGCCAACTGGGTCATCAACGACCTGCTCGGCGCGCTGAACAAGTCTGGCAAAGACATCGAGACGACTCCGGTGTCGCCCGAACAGCTTGGCGGCATCATCGATCTCATCAAGGCCGAGACCATCTCCGGCAAAATTGCCAAGGATTTGTTCGAGATCGTCTGGAACGAGGGCGGCAATCCGGCTGAGATCGTCGAAGCTCGCGGCATGAAGCAGGTGACCGATACCGGTGCCATCGAAAAGGCCGTTGACGAGATCATCGCCGCCAACCCCGATCAGGTCGAGAAGGTCAAGGCAAAGCCGACACTCGCCGGCTGGTTCGTCGGTCAGGTGATGAAGGCGACGGGCGGCAAAGCCAACCCGCAGGCGGTGCAGGCGCTCGTGAAGGCGAAACTTGGTATCGAGGAAGAGTAAGCGAAGGCTGCTTCCTGCTCGAGTAACGGCATAGAGGTTCCGTCATCCCGGCCTTGAACCGGGATCCAGCCAGCCCAAGTCCTTGGGCTGAAAAGACTCTTTTCACCGCGCGGACGCGCGTCGGCTGGATGCCGGATCAAGTCCGGCATGACGCAAGCCCAGACTATTCGCGATTAAGCCACACAGTGGTACAAGCCGAGGATGACGTCCAGTAAGGGCGACTGACATCACTTCTGCCGGGATCGACGCCCGGCATTTCTGTTTCAAGACGGAGCCAGATCATGTTTTTCATCCGCACAGCCAGCCTGCGTGACATCGAGCCGGTCCGGTCGCTGCTCGCGACGACATGGCACGCCACTTATGACGCGATCTACGGCGCGGAAAAGGTCGATGAGCTGATCGCAGCCTGGCATTCGCCGCAGGCCATGAAAGACCGCGTCGAGAAGAAGGGTGGCGAGTTCCTTGTTGCCGATGACGGCAAGCGGATCGGCGGCATGGCTTACGGCTCCATGTCGACCAAGATGGCGAAGACGGCGCTGTTGCACCAACTTTACGTCGCGCCCGATCTTCAGCGGCAAGGCGTCGGCCGCGATCTCTTCGCGGAGCTTGAAACCTGCTTTCCCGACGCGGAAATCATGCGGCTGGAGGTCGAGCCAAAAAATACTGTCGCAATCAACTTCTATGAAGGCGTCGGATTTGTCGAGGTGGACCGAATCGAGCGCATGGCGGGTATCGAGGGGTTGCCCGGCATCGTGATGGAAAAGAGCCTGACCCGATGAATGCGACCTTGGAGAATCTGATAATTCGAACGGCCCGTGAGGACGATCTGCCGGCGCTCGCCGCCATTTTTGCCGCTGACGAGATCGGCGGCCACGGCGATACGGCCGACGAATCGGCACAGCCCGATTATCTTGCCGCCTTCCGGGCAATCGAGGCGTCGCCGAGGGAAACGCTTTACGTCGCCGAACTGGATGGCGAGGTGGTCGGCACCTTTCAGACGGCGATCCTCACCAAGCTCGTTGGGCGAGGGGCGAAGTCGATGGTGATCGAGGCGGTGCAGACACGCGCCGATATGCGCGGTCGCGGCATTGGCGCGGTGATGATCAACTATTGTCTTGATGAAGCCCGCCGGCAGGGCCTGAAAGCCGCGCAGCTCACCTCCAACATGGCGCGGCTCGATGCGCATCGCTTCTACGAGCGGCTGGGTTTCGAGAAGCGGCATCTTGGCTTCAGGATGACGCTGAAATAGCGCGGATATATCTCGAAATGCTGGACAATTGGCGTGAGGGGCGGCATAAGCATGTCTTGTGCCGTGCATGGAAAATCGCTGCGGTGCATTCAAGCCCGAGGAACGTAGAATGAAGACTCTCCTGACGCAAATCTTCACCTGGTGGAACGGCCAGACGATCGGAACGCGATTTCACACCTGGCGTTTCGGCAAGAAGGTCGGGCAGGACGAGTTTGGTAACACCTATTACGAAGGCGGCACCACCTCTTGGGGCATGCCGCGCCGCTGGGTGATCTACAACGGTTATGCCGAAGCCTCGGCCATTCCTCCCGGCTGGCACGGCTGGATGCATTACCGCACCGACGTGCCGCCGAGCCAGGAGAGCTACGCAGCACGCGACTGGCAGAAGCCGCACCAGCCGAACCTCACCGGTTCCTCCAAGGCCTATCGCCCTCAAGGCTCGCTGGCCGTTGCAGGCGAGCGCCCGCGCGTGACGGGCGACTACGACGCCTGGACACCCGGCAACTGAGTTATCGCGACGCGCGGTGTTGTGCAAAACGCCGCGCCTACTTCCGGCCTCACCGGTTTTTGCCACATTCCGCCCTTAGGCGTTGATCCGGTCGGCGGTTCGACACAGGCAAATATTTGGAGACATATCGTATGAGGAAATTCACGCGGGATCGTTCTTTGCGTGCGCTGACAGTCTCGCTGTTTGCAGCGGTCTCTGCTGTTCTCCTCGTATCACCCGTCTCCGCCGCCCGTCTGGAAAACCGCGTTGCCGTCTTTTCCGGCATCGACAAGATCACCGGCCGCATCACCTCCTTCGACGTCTATATCGATGAGACCGTGCAGTTCGGCGCGCTTCAGGTGACGCCGAAAGTCTGTTATTCCCGTGATCAGACGGAAACCCAAAAGATCGATGCTTTTGTCGAGGTTGATGAGATCACCCTCGACCGAAAGATCAAGCGGATTTTTACCGGCTGGATGTTCGCTGATAGCCCCGGCCTCAACGCTGTCGAGCACCCGATCTACGACGTGTGGCTGACAGGCTGCAAGCAGGATTCGGACGTTCCCGCTCCCTCAACGGCAAGCAAATAACCATACGTAAAGTTTTCAGAATCGCAGGCTTGGCCGGTTGACGGCGAGGTCTAGCATTTTCGCATATTCCAGCTTCGGCACGTCGATTGCACCGAATGTCTTCAGATGATCGGTCGTGAACTGCGTGTCCAGCAGCACGAAACCACCAGCTCTTAACCGTTCCACCAGATGCACGAGGCAAATCTTCGACGCATTGGTGCGGCGAGAAAACATGCTCTCGCCAAAGAAGGCAGCCCCCAGCGAGACACCGTAAAGCCCGCCGACAAGCTCATCGCCTTCCCAGGCCTCGACGCTGTGGGCGTGGCCGATCTGGTGCAGCTCGGTATAGAGTTTGCGGATGGTGGCGTTGATCCAGGTGCTCGGCCTATCCGGCGCTTCTGCGGCGCAGCCCGCCATGACAGCCTCGAAAGCGGTGTTGAAGCGTATGTCGAACGGCTTCTTTCGCATCGCCTTGGCGAGGCTTTTGGAAACGTGAAAATCGTTGAGGGGAATAATACCGCGGATTTCCGGCTCGACCCAGAACAGCTCGGGGTCATCGGCCGAGTCGGCCATGGGAAACAGGCCGGCGGCGTAGGCGCGCAGCAGAATGTCGACCGTTATGTCGTTATTTCTGCTGCGCCGCCCAGCCATATCGTCTTAGTGAGACGCGTCACCGGCCAGATATTTTTCCAGCCAGTGAATATCATAATCACCCTTCAGGATATCCTCGTTCTGGAGAAGATCCTGGAAAAGCGGCAGCGTGGTCTTGATGCCGTCGACGACGAACTCGTCGAGCGCCCGACGCAGACGGCGAATGCACTCGTCACGGTCGCGGCCGTGAACGATGAGCTTACCGATCATGCTGTCGTAATAGGGCGGAATCTTGTAGCCCTGATAGGCGCCCGAATCGACGCGCACACCAAGGCCGCCCGGCGTGTGGAAATAGGTCAGCGTGCCCGGAGAGGGAACGAAGGTGCGCGGGTCTTCGGCATTGATACGGCATTCGATGGCGTGGCCATGGAATTCGATATCCGCCTGCGTCACCGACAACCCCTGGCCAGAAGCGACCCTGATCTGTTCCTGCACGAGATCCATGCCGGTAATCGCTTCCGTCACCGGATGCTCCACCTGCAGACGCGTGTTCATTTCGATGAAGTAGAACTCGCCGTTTTCATACAGGAACTCGATGGTGCCGGCGCCGCGATATTTCAGCTTGCGCATGGCGCTCGCGCAAATCTCGCCGATCTTCATGCGCTGTTCGACCGTCAGAGCCGGAGAGTTGGCTTCTTCCAGCACCTTCTGGTGACGGCGCTGCAACGAGCAATCGCGCTCGCCGAGGTGAATGGCGTTGCCTTCACCGTCACCGAAAACCTGCACCTCGATATGGCGCGGCTTGCCGAGGTATTTTTCCATATAGACGGCGTCGTTGCCGAATGCTGCTGCCGCTTCGGAACGGGCAGTCGCAACGGCCTCTTCCAGATCGGCCTCGGTCTTCGCCACCTTCATGCCACGACCGCCGCCGCCCGCCGTCGCCTTGATGAGGACGGGGAAGCCGATCGTCCGGGCGATTTCGAGCGCGTTTTCAGGCTTCACTTCGCCATCGGAGCCGGGAACCACGGGAATGCCCAGTTCCTGCGCCGTCTGCTTGGCGGTGATCTTGTCGCCCATGATGCGGATATGTTCGGCGGTCGGTCCGATGAAGGTAATGCCGTGCGCGTCGAGAATATCGGCGAACTTGGCATTTTCCGACAGGAAGCCGTAACCGGGGTGAACGGCGTCCGCACCTGTTATCTCGCAGGCCGCAACGATCTGATGGATGTTGAGATAGCTGTCACGCGAAGGCGGCGGGCCGATGCAGACGCTCTCGTCGGCAAGGCGCACATGCATGGCATCCGCGTCGGCCGTGGAGTGTACGGCCACCGTAGGAATGCCAAGCTCCTTGGCGGCGCGCAGAACGCGCAGCGCGATCTCGCCGCGGTTGGCTATGAGGATCTTCGAAACCATGCTGAACCGCCTTTATTCGATGACCACGAGGGCTTCGCCATACTCCACGGGCTGAGCGTCGTTGACGATGATTTCCACGACCTTGCCGGACTTCGGGGCCGGGATCTGGTTCATGGTCTTCATGGCCTCAACGATGAGGATCGTCTGGCCTTCCTTCACGGTCGCACCCACTTCGATGAAGGGGCGGGCGCCGGGGGCGGGCGAGAGATAAACGGTGCCAACCATGGGCGAAGACACGGTGTTGGCCGGGTTGCGTGCCGGTGCTGCGGCGGCTGCCGGCGCAGCAGGGGCCGCGACTGCCGGTGCGGCAGGGGCTGCTGCCGGAGCGGGGGCGTAAGCGGGCGGTGCTGCGGCATAGACCGTCGCTGGGGGAGCGGCGCGGGAAACGCGGATGCGCAGGTCGTCCTGCTCCACTTCGATTTCCGAAAGGTCGGTATCGTTGAGGATATTCGCGAGTTCGCGGATCAGTTCCTTGTCGATACCCTGTTTCTTTTCAGACATGACAAACCCTATTCTTTGTTTCTTTTTATGCCGTGATGTTCTTCAGCGCATGAAGCGCCATGACGTATCCATATGGTCCGAAACCGCAGATCATGCCCTTGGCTGCGGGCGAGATCATCGATTTGTGACGGAATTCTTCCCGTGCATGGATGTTGGAGATATGCACCTCCACGACCGGAGCAGGAATTGCGCGGATGGCATCGTGCAACGCGATCGAGGTGTGGCTGTAAGCGCCGGGATTGATCACAACGCCCGCTGCCCGTTCGCCCGCCTCGTGCAGCCAGTCCACAAGCACACCTTCGTGGTTGGACTGGCGAAACTCCACCGAAAAGCCGAGTTCGGCACCGGCCTTCACACAATCGTTTTCTATGTCTTTCAGCGTTTTGCCACCGTAAATACCCGGTTCCCGTTTTCCCAGCAGATTGAGATTGGGGCCGTTGATGACGATGATGATGTTGCTCATTCGCGTTTCCATAAGAAAATCAGCGACACCTATAGACTGCGCAGCCTTTAAGGAAAAGCCCCTGCAAGCCTTAAAGCGCAGGGGGTGCTCCGTATCTCACAGGCAATGAACGCGGTTTAGTCTGAATCAGGAGCAGGTGGCTTTTCCGCAGCTGCGCATATTGGCAATTTTTTCCTTGAGCGGGTCCGCACCGACAGCGCCGAAGACAGCCTCGTCGCCAACGATGTAGGAGGGCGTTCCAGTAATGCCGAGGTTGTTTGCCAGCTTGTAGGTTTCCTGCACCTGCGCATCATTGGGGTTTTCCGCCATGGACTTGCGGATATCGGCTTCCTTCAGGCCAAGCGAAGTCGCGACTTCCATCGCGCTGTCCTCATTGGCGCGTCCACGACCGCCAAGCAGCGTGCGCTGGAATTCCGGATATTTTGCCGGCGCAAGCAGCTTCACGGCGTTCGACACGCGATGGGCAGCGACGGATTCCGGGCCGAGGATCGGAAATTCCTTCAGCACGACGCGTATTTTTTTGTCGCTCTTCAGGATGTTGTCCATGTCGCCCATGGCGCGTTTGCAGTAGCCGCAATTATAATCGAAGAACTCAACGAGTGTGACGTCGCCATCGGGATTGCCGAGCGCGAGGTCGTATTTCGATTCGAAGATCGCCTTTTTGTTCTCGGCAACGGCTTCCGCAGCCTTGGCGTTGCGCGACGCATATTGCTTGCGTTCAAGCGCGTCCTGAACCTCCAGCATGATTTCAGGGTTCTCGATCAGATACTGCTTGATGAACTCGCCCATTTCCTTCTTCTGCTGCTCATCGAGCGCATGGGCGGGCAGGGAGGCGAATACCGTCGAAAGGGCCGTCACGCTGGCAAGAAGGGTGGAACGGAGAAAATGCGCCATATCGGTCCTCATTCTATGCGGCCGGAGCCTCTTGGAATCTTATGAAGGCAATTACCTTACTTTAAGCCAAATGCCATACGGCAAAAATACTTGTCCGCATTATGGTCTCACGATTGTGAAGATTGTGATTCTGCTGCAAGTCTGCGAAATACGGTTCAGGAAAGAGCATGCCCTTGATTACGATATCGAAGCGGAGCGCAGTCGAACCCTTTCACGCCATGGATATTCTGGCGGAAGCGAACAGGCGCAGGCAGGCGGGACGTCCCGTCATCTCCATGGCGGTCGGCCAGCCTTCCCATCCGGCACCGAAGGCGTCGCTGGCAGCGGCTCAAGACGCGCTGAAACACGGGCGGATCGGTTACACCGACGCGCTCGGCCTGCGCGAGCTGCGTGAAGCGATCGCCGGCCACTACCGTCTGCGCCATCAGGTCGCGATCGATCCGGCGCGCATCGCCGTGACGACAGGGTCATCAGCCGCCTTCAACCTTGCCTTCCTCAGTTTGTTCGACGCTGGCGACTACGTCGCCATCGCACGGCCTGGTTATCCCGCCTATCGCAACATTCTGAAAGCGCTCGGCCTTAACGTGGTGGAAGTTCCGGTCACGGCAGAAACCGGCTACACGCTGACACCCGCAAGCCTCGAACGGGCGGAAACCCGGGCGGGCTGCAAACTGAAGGGCGTGCTTCTGGCAAGCCCGGCCAACCCGACCGGCACGGTCACCGGACGCGAAGCGTTGAAGCGGCTCGCCAGCTATTGCGACAGCCGCGACATGGCCTTCATTTCAGACGAAATATATCACGGCCTGACCTTTGTCGGAGAAGAGACAAGCGCGGTGGAGATCACCGACAAAGCCGTCATCATCAACTCCTTCTCCAAATATTATTGCATGACCGGCTGGCGCATCGGCTGGATGGTGCTGCCGGAGAATCTGGTTCGCCCTGTCGAATGTCTTGCCCAGAGCCTTTATATTTCGGCACCGGAACTCTCTCAGCTCGCGGCATGTGCCGCCTTTTCGGCCGCGGAGGAGCTTGATGTCTACAGGGAAAGCTATCGCACGAACCGCGATTTCCTGATGGCGCGGCTGCCGGAAATAGGCCTGCCGCTGGCGTCCCCGATGGATGGCGCGTTTTACGCCTATGTCGATACAAGCCGCTTCTCCAATGACAGCATGGATTTTGCCAAGCGCATGCTGGCGGAAATCGATGTGGCGGCGACGCCGGGAATGGATTTCGATCCCGAAGAGGGCCACAGGGCACTACGCATTTCCTATGCGGGTTCGGTATCTGACATTGCCGAGGCGGTGGGACGGATCGCTGGCTGGCTGAAATAGGCCGAAGCGCCTGGCTCGTCGGGACATCAGGCGGGCGTGCAGCCGAAGGTGCTGACAAAGGCCTTTTCGCCTTTTGCGGTGAAGGTCAGCACGCGACCGTTTCCGCGCCGCAGCCAGTCGCGCTGCTGCATGGCGTCGAGGAGAGAGGCACCCAGCCCGCCGCCGAGATGATGGCGGCGCTCGCTCCAATCAAGACAATGCAGGCACACTGGCCGGCGTGCCTTTTCGAGCGGCGAAAGGTCGATGCCGAAGCTGGAGAAGAAGTCACGCCCATCATCCGTCAGGGCAGGGTCAGCACTTGAGGTTACCAATCCTCTGGCGGTAATGGCCGCAAGCAGGGCCACGCCGCTTTCCCCGGCCAGATGATCGTAGCAGATGCGCGCTTCCCGCAGCGCCTTGTCCTTCGGTCCGGTGCGGATGCGAACCGCGCCTGTGCGTTGCGCAAGCCCCATCAAAGCTTCCAGCACATGCGCCACATCTTCGTCAGAGAGACGGAAGTAGCGATGACGCCCCTGTTTTTCCGCCTTCAGCAATTGCGCCTCTGAGAGCTTGGAAAGGTGCCCGCTGGCAGTTTGCAGGGTTACGCCGGCGGCTTCTGCAAGTTCACTTGCCGTGAGCGCGCGTCCATCCATCAGTGCCGTCAGGATGTTGGCACGGGCGGGGTCGCCTATAAGCGCAGCGACATTGGCGATAAGAGGTCCGTCTTTCATGCTTCGATGGTAGCCGAAGCATTGACGTGTCGCAACAGGGTAAACAGGTGGCGTATTACATCAGGAGAGAAATAATGCTGACCTGTTTCATTCGTTATGAGATCGACCCCTTCAAGGTCGATGCCTTCGACCTCTATGCCCGCAACTGGGGCGAGGCGATCCCGCGTTGCGGGGCCGATCTCATCGGTTATTTTGCGCCAAAGGAAGGATCGAGCACGATTGCCTATGGCGTCTACAATATTGAAGGCCTTGCCGCCTACGAAGCCTACAGGGCGCGGCTTGCTGCTGATCCCGTCGGGCGGGAGAATTACGAGTTCGCGCGCCGGGAACGGTTCATCCGACGCGAGGATCGCCTGTTTCTGCGCCTTGCCTCTGGCCCGCACGGCGGAGGCGGACAATGATCGCCGTCATCTTTGAGGTCTGGCCGGCCGACGGCGAAAAGCAGCACTATTTGGATATAGCAGCAGGCCTGCGCGCCGAGCTAGAAGACATCGATGGCTTCGTGTCAGTCGAACGATTTCAGAGCATCAGTAATCCCGAAAAGATGCTCTCCCTGTCATTTTTTCGGGACGAAACAGCGGTGATGGCCTGGCGCAACCGGCCTTCACACCGCCGGGCGCAGGTGCTCGGACGGTCCGGCACCTTTTCTGATTACCGGCTTCGTATCGCCCATGTGATCCGCGATTATGGTCTGGCGGAGCGACAGGAAGCGCCTGTCGACAGCCGCAAGGCCCATCCGGTGGGGAGTGCGGACTAGGGTTGGCCTTGCACGCATCAGTTTTTCTGCATGCCGCTGCAAGCCATTCTGGTTCGAACTCCTCGTTGAAACCCGTTATAGATGAGCCATGTGGTGCGGGGCACCCCGATCAAACGAGGAGATAGCAATGTCGGCAGAAAAAGTGGCTGTAGTAACCGCTGGAGGTAGCGGCATGGGAGCGGCTGTGGCGAAACGTCTGGCCGCGGATGGTTACAGGCTTGCGATCCTGTCTTCCTCCGGCAAAGGGGAGGCGCTCGCGAAGGAGCTGGGCGGTATCGGTGTCACAGGCTCCAACCAGTCCAATGACGATCTCCAGCGGCTGACGGATCAGACGCTCGAGAAATTCGGCCGCATCGACTTGCTGGTCAATAGTGCAGGGCACGGTCCGAGGGCCGCTATTCTCGACATCACCGACGAGCAATGGCACACGGGTCTCGACGTCTACCTGATGAACGTCATTCGCCCGACGCGGATAATCGCGCCCGTCATGGTGAAGCAGAAGGCGGGCGCGATCGTCAACATCTCGACGGCATGGGCTTTTGAACCCAGCAGCATGTTCCCGACCTCCGCCGTCTTCCGCGCGGGCCTCGCTTCCTACACCAAGATCTTTGCCGATACCTATGCGGCCGACAATGTCCGCATGAACAATGTTCTGCCGGGATGGATCGACAGCTTGCCGGCAACAGAGGAGCGCCGCGAATCTGTGCCGATGCAGCGCTACGGCAAGAGCGAGGAAATCGCTGCCACGGTGGCATTTCTCGCATCCGAAGGAGCAGGGTATATTACCGGCCAGAATATCCGGGTTGACGGAGGGCTGACACGCTCGGTTTAAGCGGCGCAGGCGTGCGTCCGCGAAATTCCGGCTCAAGCCCGGAGTGGCGGAAGAGATGGGCTCTTCTCATCCGCTTGCCGCCTCGTTCCAGTCTGAAAAGCATAGGAGCAGCGGCGACATCACACTCCGCTACCCGCAAAGCAAAACGCCCGCAACGATGTTGCGGGCGTCGTTTATGGAGTTTCTCTTCGCTTAGAAGAAGCCTTTGCGCTGCCACCAGCCGCCCTTGCGCGGCTTCGGCTCATCGCCCTCTGGCGCGGACGACGTGACGACCGGTTCGGAGCTCGAGACATTGTTGCCCCGGTTCGCGCGAACCTTCTCTTCACTTACCGGCGCTTCCGCTTCCGGTGCAACGTCGGCAGAGGCTTCGCCTGCTTCTTCGACGGCGACATCAACGACAGTCGTCTCAACGACGACCGGCTTCACCGTTTCGACAGCTTCGGCCTGCGGCGCTTCTTCGGTCTCCGTCTTGGCCTTGGCCTTGCGGGTGCGGCGTGGCTTTTTCGGCGCGGTCTCGTCAGCAACGACGGCTACATCAGCAACCGTGCCTTCCACGACCTCGGCCGCAGCCGGCTCTTCAGCGACGGCAGCCGCAGTAGCGACCTCTTCGCCTTCAGCTTCATCATCGGCAGAGTCAATTCCGTCAAGTGCCTCGTCCTCGGCGCGGTTGCGGCGGCCACCACGCTTGCCGCGACGGCGGCGCTTGCGCTTGCCGTCCTCATCGGAGCCTGCTGCTTCCGCCGTCCCGTTCTCGACATCAGCGCCGGTGTCATCCGCTTCGATACCGTCATCGTCACCCTCGGCATCATCGCCGTCCGCATCACCGGACTGGGCATCGACAGTGCCGTTCTGGTCACCCTGGCCACCCTTGCCACGACGGCGGCGACGACGCTTGCGCTTGCGCTTGCCTTCCTCGCCATTGTCGCCCTGCGGCTGCTGGCGCGGTTGGGCGCTTTCTGCCTTGACGATTTCTTCCTCGTCTTCGTCTTCTTCCACTTCAGCGACGAAATCGTCTTCTTCCTCGACGAAGTTCGGCAGCATCTGAATGAGGCTTTCGATCTTCACGGGATTTTCGACGGCATCACCGCGATCGATCGCGAAATGCTGGGCGCCGACGCCGGAGTCGGCGGCAATGATGATCGACACGCCGAAGCGGCCTTCATAATCGACGATCGTGCCACGCTTGTGGTTGAGCAGGTAGAGCGCCGTTTCCGGCGTGCACCGCACGGTGATATTGTGGGTGGTGTTGCGCAGCAGATATTCCTCGACGCCGCGCAGCACATGCAGGGCGATGGAGGATTCCGAGCGAACGTGGCCCGTGCCGCCGCAATGCTGGCAGACCTGCGTGGTCGATTCCAGCACCGAAGCGCGGATGCGCTGGCGAGACATTTCCAGAAGGCCGAAATGCGAGATGCGGCCGACCTGAATACGGGCGCGGTCGTTCTTCAGGCAATCCTTGAGCTTCTTCTCGACAGCGCGATTGTTGCGCTTTTCTTCCATGTCGATGAAGTCGATGACGACAAGACCAGCAAGGTCGCGCAGACGCAGCTGGCGCGCCACTTCTTCCGCGGCTTCGAGGTTGGTCGTCAGCGCGGTTTCCTCGATGGAATGCTCGCGTGTCGAACGGCCCGAGTTGACGTCGATCGAAACCAGCGCTTCCGTCTGGTTGATGATGAGGTAACCACCGGACTTCAGCGTGACCTGGGGCTGCAGCATGCGGTCGAGCTGCGCTTCGATGCCGGAGCGCGAGAAGATCGGGTGAATGTCGCGATAAGGCTGAACCACCTTGGCATGGCTCGGCATCAGCATCTTCATGAAGTCTTTTGCTTCACGGTAGCCTTCTTCGCCGGAAACGATGATCTCGCTGATATCCTTGTTGTAAAGGTCGCGGATCGAACGCTTTATCAGCGAGCCTTCCTCATAAACGAGGCAGGGAGCGGTGGAATTCAGCGTCAGCGTGCGGACGTTTTCCCACAGACGCATCAGATATTCGAAGTCGCGCTTGATTTCGACACGGGTGCGGTTGGCACCGGCGGTGCGCAGAATGACGCCCATGCCCTGCGGCACTTCCAGGTCGCGCGCGATTTCCTTGAGGCGCTTGCGGTCTGTCGGCTGGGTGATCTTGCGGGAAATACCGCCGCCCCGCGCCGTATTCGGCATCAGCACGGAGTATCGGCCAGCCAGCGACAGATAGGTGGTGAGTGCGGCACCCTTGTTGCCGCGTTCTTCCTTGGCGACCTGCACCAGAAGGATCTGGCGGCGCTTGATGACTTCCTGGATGCGATATTGTTTGCGCGGCTTACGGGCAACCCGGTCCGGAACCTCTTCCATGGCGTCTTCGGCGCCGACGGATTCAATGACTTCCTTTTCGTGATGATCGTCATCATCGTCGTCATCATCGTCATTGCCGCGGCGAAGGCCTTCGACTTCCTCGGAAATCGTATCGGCATCAACCATGGCGGCCATGTCGCCGCCGGTGCTGCCGTCGTCTTCGGGTGACGCTTCAGACGCGTCAACCGCTGCGGCCTCTTCTTCGGCGGTCTTCTTCTTGGCGCGGGGGCGGCGGACGCGCTTCTTCGGCTTTTCTTCCTCGGCGGGCGCTTCTTCGGCCACAACCTCGACGGCTGCTTCTTCAGAAACCGTTTCCGCAACGGGGGCTGCTTCTTCGGCTGCCACGGTTTCGACCACTTCGGGCGCCGAAACGATGCCGACGTCAGGCTGGTCCACCTGCGAAAGGTCGATCATGGGGGCGGCTGGCTCGGGAGCGTCGGCGGATTCGAAGTCGTCGCTACGGCGATGATCCTCGGCTTCTGCTTTCAGCAGTGCCTGTCGGTCAGCGAGCGGGATCTGGTAATAATCCGGGTGGATTTCCGCAAAAGCGAGAAAGCCGTGGCGATTTCCACCGTAGTCCACGAAAGCCGCCTGAAGCGAGGGCTCAACGCGGGTGACCTTGGCAAGATAGATATTGCCGCGGATTTGTTTTTTGTGCTCCGATTCAAAATCGAATTCTTCGATCCGGTTCCCACGGACAACGACTACGCGTGTCTCCTCTTCGTGGGAGGCGTCGATAAGCATTTTGTCTGCCATGTAAGCTGTGCTCCTCGGCGCAGCCTTGTTTTATACGAGAACAGGCCCGCCACACGGACGAGCCTTTCATATGAGTGCAAGGATGTGCCGGAAATGAAGTCTCCACCCGGGCCTCTGTAAACTGGCAGCATCCGGACCGACGGCGAGGCGCTTGGCCTGCTCCTGGTATCCGGTTCATGTGAAAACTGCTGCGACATCATTGGCCAGGCGGAACGACAATAATATATAGACCCCTTGGGGTCCGATGAATTTGCTCTCCTCAGAGCGGCGGTGGCATTGCCACCGGGTAGGTCTCCGGCCACGGCCGGAATTGATCGAGTTTCAGGATAAATGTAACGACGGCAGATGATTGCCCGATGTGCAGCGCCAGCGTCTTTTTCGATTGGCAGCCGGCGGGCATCTATCCCGTCAACACTTTTAACCCTCACATGCGTTGTATGTTTTCTCTGTCATAATAGCAATAGGCTGGCTAAATATGCCATATTGTTGGTGGAATTTCCGGGTTAACAATTGGTTCACCAACGCCTGCGATTGTGGGGCGCAAACGTGCAAACTATCGTACGGCGTGGTTGAAACGGCTCCGTTCGCGGCGTTTTTCATCGCTGTTTATCCAAAATGACTGAAATACGGAATTTCTCGAGGGCCATGAATTTTACGCGCAGCGCAGCGATATCAGGCGGGGCAGGGTGGCTTGGCGTGCGAATCGCGCGGGCTGCGGCTGTCCTGGCGCTTGGGGTCGCCGCCTCTTTTTCCCTTATCCCGGCAGCGCATGCGGTCGAGCCGCTCGTCGCCCATCAGGCGCGCATCATCGGCGACGAGGCTCGCACGCGTATCGTTCTCGATTTTGCGGAAGAGCCGGAGTTCGACGTTCATTACCTCGATTCGCCGGCACGAATCGTAGTCGACTTTCCGGCGGTCAATTTTAAATTCCCCGTCTCCGATCTCAAGCCAACGGGCCTTTTTTCCGATATCCGCTTTGGCACCATGGGCGAAAACAGCGCCCGCATCGTTCTGACGGCAAAAAAGCCGGTTCAGGTGGCGGTCGCAGAAACGAAGAAGGCAGATGACGGGCAGTCGTTCCGGTTTGTGCTGGACGCGGAAATCACCACCAGGGGCAAGTTTGCGGAACTGGTGAAAGACCAGCAATGGCGCGCGCCTGCGCCGGTGACGACATCGGCGATTACAGCCGACGACAAAACCTCGCGTCCCGCAGAATTCATCATCGCCGTCGATGCGGGCCACGGCGGCATCGATGCCGGCGCCACCGGTGGCACCACGGGCACGGAGGAAAAGGTCATTACCTTGACCTTTGCCAAGGAGCTTGCCGATCGTTTGAACCGGGAACCGGGCATCAAGGCCTTTCTCACGCGCGATTCCGATACCTTTCTCGCTCTGTCCGAACGGGTGACGATCGCCCGGCAGAACAATGCCAATCTCTTCATATCCCTGCATGCCGATACGCTGAAGCAGAAGGGCATCCGCGGCGCGACCGTCTATACATTGTCGGATCGTGCTTCTGACCGGCAGGCGCAGGAACTGGCGGAGCGCGAAAACAAGTCCGACCAGATTGCCGGTGTTGCCGCTTCCTCCGAACCGCCCGAGGTCGCCGACATTCTCCTCGACTTCACCCGCCGCGAGACCCAGGCCTTTTCGGTGACCCTTGCCGAAAACATCGTCTCATCCTTCGAGGGGCAGGTGGGTCTCATCAATAATCCGCATCGCTATGCCGGCTTCATGGTGCTACGCGCCCACGATGTGCCGTCGGTACTGCTGGAACTCGGTTTCCTCTCCAATCCGGAAGACGAAAAGCTGCTTCTCGATGACGCGTGGCGCAAAAAGGTTGCCGATACCTTGGCGACGGCCGTCGGGCGATACCGCGCAAAGGCCATGGCAAACGGTGGCTGACAGGCCGCCGACGGGCCAACCAAAAGTGTGGCTACGCCGCCAGAGACAGCCGAAAAGCTGTTCAATTCTTGACCCTTGGCAACGATTGCGACCGCTGAGCCCTATTTTACTCACATTCCCCGCGTTACTCGGGAAGCGGATTCGGTGGCAATCCGTAAGCTTCGATGCATGATTGCGGGCATTCGGCCCGGTAACATATCAGCGAATGCTGCCGTATCGGCTTGTCATCGAAGGTATGGTGTGCAAAACGGCACGCGATATGCAAGGATGCGCCCGTAAATCGTCGGGCGTTGATGGTTACGATTCGAATTATCGGTAGCTTGGTATGATCAGACTGATTGGATATTTTTTCGGCTTGGCCAGCGTGCTGTTTTTGTGCGCCGCCGTCGTCGGTGCGATTTATTTGCACGGCGTGACGAAGGACCTGCCGGATTACGCAGTTCTGAGCACCTATGAGCCGCCCGTAACAACCCGTGTACACGCTGGCAATGGTGAGCTCATGGCGGAATATGCGCATGAGAAGCGCCTGTTCCTGCCGATCCAGGCGATACCCGACCGCGTGAAGGCAGCCTTCCTGTCCGCTGAAGACAAGAATTTCTACAACCATCCGGGCGTCGATATCTGGGGCCTCGGTCGCGCCATCCTCGTCAATCTCCAGAATGTCGGCTCCGGCCGTCGTCCCGTCGGCGCATCGACGATCACCCAGCAGGTTGCGAAAAACTTTCTTCTGACCAACGACCAGACCATCGACCGCAAGCTCAAGGAAGCCATCCTCTCCTTCCGCATCGAGCAAACCTATTCAAAGGACAAGATCCTCGAGCTTTATCTCAACGAGATCTTTTTCGGCCTGAATTCCTACGGCATCGCCGGGGCGGCGCTGACCTATTTCAACAAATCCGTCACCGAACTGACGATTGCCGAGACGGCATATCTGGCGTCTCTGCCGAAGGGGCCGAACAATTACCATCCGATCCGCCGCGAGAAGGCTGCGCTCGAGCGTCGTGACTGGGTGATCGACCGCATGGCCGAGAATGGTTACATCACTGCCGATGACGCCGCAGACGCCAAGAAGCAGCCGCTCGGTGTCAATCTGCGTCGTGGTGGGGCGCATATTTTCGCCTCCGATTATTTCGCAGAGGAAGTTCGCCGCCAGATCGTCGAGAAATATGGCGAGGAAGCGCTGCTTGAAGGCGGGCTTTCCGTCCGCACATCGTTCGATCCGCAAATCCAGCGCGAAGCCCGCAAGGCGCTTCAGGACGGGCTTGTACAGTATGACGAGCGTCGCGGTTTCCGTGGCCCTGTCGAAAAGATCGAAACAGCTGGTGACTGGACGGCGGCATTGGCGAAGGTCAAGGGTCTGCGCGACGTTCCCGAGTGGAAGGTGGCAGTGGTACTCGCTGTTGCTGCCGATGGCGTCGATATCGGCCTTCAGGCCGATCCCGACGCGGAAGATGGCGACAAGCGCACGCGCGGGCATATCTCGGCAGAAAACATGCGCTGGGCATTTCGCGATGCAGCCGGCAAGCGCGCGACCGCCAAGTCGCCAGTTGGCGTGCTTTCCGTCGGCGACGTCGTCTATGCGCAGCCGCTCTCCGGCTCCGGCAATGAATATCGCCTGCGCCAGCCGCCGAAAGTGCAGGGCGGCATGGTAGTGATGGATCCGCATACGGGCCGTGTTCTGGCCATGGTCGGCGGATTCTCCTATGCGCAGTCAGAATTCAATCGCTCGACGCAGGCCATGCGTCAGCCCGGCTCCTCTTTCAAACCGTTCATCTACGCAGCCGCGCTCGACAATGGCTATACGCCGGCCTCGGTCATCCTCGACGCCCCGATCGAGGTCGTCTCCGGCAACCAGGTCTGGAAACCGCAGAATTACGGCGGCGGTTCGGCTGGCCCTTCGACCTTGCGTCTCGGTATCGAAAAGTCCCGTAACCTCATGACCGTGCGTCTGGCACAGGACATGGGTATGAACCTCGTGGCGGAATATGCCGAACGCTTCGGCATCTACGACAAGATGCCGCCGCTTCTGTCGATGTCCCTCGGTTCGGGTGAAACCACCGTCATGCGCATGGTCTCGGCCTATTCGGTTCTTGCCAATGGCGGCAAGCAGATCAAGCCGACGCTGATCGACCGCATCCAGGATCGCTACGGCAAGACGATCTTCCGGCACGAAGAGCGTGGATGCGAAGGCTGCAATGCGACGAGCTGGCAAAACCAGGACGAGCCCGTCATCGTCGATAATCGCGAGCAGGTCCTCGACCCGATGACCGCTTACCAGACAACCTCCATGCTGGAAGGCGTGGTGCAGCGCGGCACGGCAGCGGGCAAGATCAAGGTCGATCTACCGGTTGCCGGCAAAACGGGCACCACCAACGATGAAAAGGACGCCTGGTTCGTCGGTTACACGCCGGACATGGTGGCCGGTCTCTATATCGGCTTTGATTCTCCCGCTCCCCTCGGTCGCGGCGGCACCGGTGGCTCGCTTTCGGCACCGATTTTCGGTGAGTTCATCGCCGATGCGGCCAAGCATCTGGAGCCATCGAAGTTCATCGTTCCCGATGGCATGAAGTTCATTGCCGTCAATCGCAAGACCGGTATGGCGGCAGTAGAGGGCGAACCTGACACCATCATGGAGGCATTCAAGCCCGGCACCGGCCCGGCCGACAGCTTCTCGGTGATCGGCGCGGAGAACTACATGTCGCAGGAAGACATCCTCAAAACGTCGCCGCAAGCGCAGCAGGCCATCACTGGCGGCGGCGGCGGGCTTTATTGAGCTGAAGTTCCGGGATCATCGGGGGGCGCGGGTCTTTACATCCGCGCCCCCCGCATTTATTTGAGCAACGAGTTTTAATGAAGGTGAAGAACCAGCGAAATGCGCAATGAAATCGTGAATGTCGTCGACGAAATCAAGCAGGCCATAAGCCTGCTGAGGAGGCATCTTTGACTGGGACCAGGCGATAAGACGACTGGACTGGTTGAATAACAAGGCAGAGGATCCGACCCTCTGGAACGATGCCGCAGAGGCCCAGAAGCTGATGCGTGAGCGCCAGCAGCTGGATGACAGCATCAATGGCGTCAAGGCGCTGGAGCAGCAGCTCCGGGATAACATCGAGCTGATCGAACTCGGCGAAATGGAAGGCGATGACGAAATCGTCAAGGAAGCCGAAGACGCACTGAAGGCGCTGAAGAGCGAGGCCAACCGCCGTCAGGTGGAAGCCATGCTATCGGGCGAGGCCGACGGCAATGATACCTATCTCGAAGTGCACTCAGGTGCGGGCGGCACGGAAAGCCAGGATTGGGCGAACATGCTGCTGCGCATGTACACCCGCTGGGCGGATCGTGAAGGATTCAAGGTCGAGGTTCTGGAAGTTCACGATGGTGAAGAAGCCGGCATCAAGTCCGCGACGATCCTCGTGAAGGGTCATAATGCGTTTGGCTGGCTGAAGACGGAATCGGGGGTGCATCGTCTCGTCCGAATTTCTCCCTATGACAGCAATGCGCGCCGCCACACGTCGTTCTCTTCCGTCTGGGTCTACCCGGTCGTTGACGATTCGATCCAGATCGACATCAACGAAAGCGACTGCCGCATCGATACCTATCGTTCGTCAGGCGCGGGCGGCCAGCACGTCAACACCACGGACTCGGCCGTACGCATCACGCATATTCCGACCGGTATCGCCGTTGCCTGCCAGCAGGAGCGGTCCCAGCACAAGAACCGCGCCAAGGCGTGGGACATGCTGCGCGCCCGCCTTTATGAGGTGGAGCTGCAGAAGCGGGAAGAGGCTGCGAATGCGCAGGCCGCATCCAAGACCGATATCGGCTGGGGCCACCAGATCCGTTCCTACGTTCTGCAGCCCTATCAGCTGGTCAAGGATCTGCGCACCGGCGTCGAAAGCACGGCCCCTGGCAACGTGCTCGACGGTGACCTGAACGAGTTCATGGAAGCCGCACTCGCCCACCGGATCAGCGGCGGCGCGGATGTCGAAGTCTCGGATATCGACTGAGACTGTTGCGGAACATGGAATGAAACATCGCCCCTCGCATCCCATTGCGAGGGGCTTTTCGTTGGAGAACAGGTGTGAAACAGGCGCTCTACATCGTTGACGTCCAGCCAAGCTTTCATCCTCCGGCAGCCCTGGTGGCGGAGATTACAGCGCTTGCCGCGACCATGCCCAGCATCGCGACCGTCGAGCGTCATGATGAAAGCGTAACACCCTTCGAGCGTCAGCTCGGCTGGAAACCAAGTGCGGACGACCCGTCGCTTGTCCCCGCCGATCGCATCTTCATCAAACACGGCTATGGCCCGCCGCGGGACGTTATAGAGTACCTGCTGTCGCTGAAACTCGACAGGGTTCTCGTGTGCGGCATCCAGGCGGATACGTGCGTGCTCGCGGCCGGTTTCGCCCTTTTCGATGCGGGGTTGCACCCAACGCTTTTGCCGTGGCTAACGGTCGGCTCCAGCCTCGATCGCAGCGGCAAGCTTGGTGCGAGATTGTGGAAGCATCATTTTGGAGCGGTTCTTGCTGGGCCAGAGGCGCTGCGCGCATAAGCGTGTTCGGCCATGTGTCCGAGGATCAGTTGGACGCTTTTTCCACCTTCATCTCACCTAGCTCGTCGATGAGAATCGTCCAGCTCTCTGCCTCCTTGGCCATCGGGTCCGTCTTCAGATAGACGGTGACGAAGAGGCCGGGCGAGGTGGGGGCACCGTTCGAGCTTTCCGGGCGGATATCCGTGACGTAGGACTTCATCTGATTGAACTCGTCGAGTTCGATGTTTTCGAGAAGCTTCGGGCCTTCGGCGGTGAAGACGATACGTTGAAGATAAACCTTTGCCGTCCCATCGGTCTGGCGGATGGCGATGACCTTGTAATAGCCGCGTGTGGGCGAGGCGGGTGGCGGGTGCAATTGCCCGTCGGGACCCTTTACCGGTTCGAGATTCCTGTCCTCCCACAGGCCGCTGCTGACGACGAATATGGCCGAAACGGGCAGCGTATCGATTGCCGCCGTCTGCGCTGATACCGGGAAGGCAGCCGAGGCAAGCAAGAGAGCAGCAAGGAGGTATGTCTTGGTGTGCATGGCAATCGTGGTCACTGGCTTAGTTATTGAACTGTTCGGCTAGAACCCGGTCAGACCATGAACGATCCGGATCAGACAGAATTCTTGCCGTCCTGTCCTGTGATTGTGCAATCCTGACATGACGAACGGATTTCACCTCCGTGTGGTCGGCAACCGCGTTCACAGGCCGTTTGTCGCGCTCCAGCACATGAATATCGACGGTTACCTTATTCGGTAATAAGGCACCGCGCCATCGCCGCGGTCGGAAAGCGCTGACCGGGGTGAGCGCCAGAAGTGGCGATTCCAGCGGCAGGATGGGGCCATGGGCGGAAAAATTATAGGCTGTCGACCCTGCCGGTGTTGCCACCATCATGCCGTCGCAGATCAACTCTTCCAGTCTCACCTTGCCGTCCACTTCAACGCGAAGTTTGGCAGCCTGATGCGACTGACGAAACAGGCTCACCTCGTTCATGGCAAGGGCGGTGAATTCGTCGCCATCGGCGTCCGTCGTCGTCATGCGCAGCGGGTGAAAATCATTGCCGCTTGCCACGGCGATACGCTCCAGCAGGCCGTCCACCCGATAGTCATTCATCAGGAAGCCGACGGAGCCGCGGTTCATGCCATAGACGCGCTTTCCGGAATTCATCGTCTCGTTGAGAATTTGCAGCATGAAGCCGTCGCCGCCGAGCGCAACAATAACCTCCGCCTCCTCAAACGGCGTGTCGCCGTAAACGGCCTTCAGCTCCGTCAGCGCCGACTGCGCGTCCTCGGCTGGCGAAGCAACGAAGGAGAGTGAGTAGGTAGAATGCGACATCCGCTTCCCTCGACAGCGGGACAGAACCCGAATGGTCTGCCAGACGCTGCAACCTCTTGAAGCGGCTGGAAACCCAAGAAACCTCAGAGCGAGGTGGAGATCTAGCCGCAAGATGCACCCTTGGTACATGAAGTCTGCTGCCTGCGACAAGGTCTTTCGCTGACGCAACCGTTCGCCGAGCGCCGTACGTGTAGCTCCGGTCCACAGCTTCTTGATTTCTGCCCTTCAACAAGGGTTGCGGTGCGGGGCCGGCTGATGCAGTTTGCGATGGCTAATGACATGGCGAGTGGCAGGAGACGGACGTGGCGCTGAAATACGATATCTACGATGTCTTTACCGAGACGAAGATGGCGGGAAACCCACTCGCGGTGATGTATGACGCCGATGATCTTTCTCAGGCCACGATGCAGTCGATTGCCCGGGAAATGAACCTTTCCGAAACGGTTTTCATCAATCGCTCCACCAACCCGGCACATGCCGCGTCGCTGCGCATCTTCACGCCGTCAGGCGAGTTGCCCTTCGCCGGCCACCCGACCGTTGGTGCGGCCGTCGCCATCGCCGAGCGTAACCGCAGTAAGAGCGATGACGACATCGATATGGTTTGCGTGCTCGAGGAAAAAGTGGGTCCGGTGCGATGCGCCGTGAAGATGCGCTCAGGCGCTATCAGCTTTGCGGAATTCGATCTGCCGCGCAAATCCTCCCGCGTTGATCTGCCGCTCGATCACGCAGCGCTTGCCGACGCCTTGGGCGTGAGCGAAGGGCATCTGGGCTTCGAGAACCACGTCCCATCGATCTGGACGGCAGGCGTGCCGTTCCTGCTGGTGCCGATGCACAATATCGCCGCGATCAGGGAGATGGATTTTGACGCCAATCTGTGGCTGCGCACAGCCCCGCTGGTCGAAGGCCGGCTGACGGCCGCCTACATCTATTGTCGCGGCGGGGTCAATCATGCGGCAAAGTTCCACGCCCGCATGTTCTCCCCCGAAATGGGAATTGCCGAAGACCCGGCTACCGGCTCGGCCGCCGCCGCCCTCTCTGGCGCGATCCACCATTTCGATGGCCTGACGGATGGCCACTACCCACTGCTGATAGAGCAGGGCGTGGAGATGGAAAGACCATCCCACATCCATCTGCGCATGGACATCAAGGACAACGAAATCGCCCGGGCCCGCATCGGCGGTCACGCGATTCGTGTGGCGTCTGGCACGTTTGAGATTTAACGCCGCCATTCCCTGACATTAGGTTGTTGCAAACAACGAAGCATAGCGACGACAAATGAAAACCCCGGCCTTTCAACCGGGGTTTTCTTGTATCTGCGCTGCTGGTGTCAGTTGAACCGACCCGCGGCATGGGCGAGCATCGTATAGACCTTGCCGGTATCGGAGGTGAGGTAAGACTGGGTGACGGTCCGGTCGCGGTCGGTGCGGGCGACATCAGCAAGCAGCTTCTCGAAATCATTGATGTAGCGGTCCACGGCGGTGCGGAATTCAGCTTCCCGCTCATATTTGCGCTTGATCTCGTCAAAGGTCGTCTGCCCCTTCAGCGTGTAGAGACGACGGGTGAAGACGTCGCGCTCGCCACGCTGGTAACGGCGCCACAGTTCCACGGAGGCATCATGGTCGATGGCCCGGGCGATATCGACCGAGAGCGAGTTCAGCGATTCCACCATATGGCGCGGATTACGGGTATCGGCCGCGCGGGTCGGCTGCTGCTCGGCCGTGGCGCGCGGTGTCGAGGCGGCAGGCGTTTCCTGCGATGCGCCACGCAACAGATCGCTGATCCAGCCGCCGCCTTCTTCGCGACGTCCAGCCTGGCTGGGTGAAACCGGCTGCGACGGAGCGGGTGCCTGACGATTCTCAACTTGCCGGTTTTCGACCTGACGGTTCTCGAGTGGCAGCGTGCCGCGCAGGGCAGGTGCTGGCTGCTGCTGTACCGGGCGCTGCTGTTGAACCGCCGCCGGGGCTGCAGGCTGCGGACGCGGCTCAACGCGGCGTTCTGCGGCGGGCTGGGTTGCGGCAATGGCGCGGGCGACAGGTTCGGACACTTCCATCTGATGGGCCGAGCGGCCGACGAGCTGGGAAATATCCTGAAGCGCCTTGATCTGCTCGGAAACGGCGCGGCGCATGGCGGCCGCGCTTTCCTTGGCTTCCTCCGGCAGGTCGAACGCACCGCGTTTCAATTCCGCGCGTGTTGCATCCAGCTCGCGACGGATATCGTGGCTTGAGCGGCGGATTTCGTCCGTGGCGCCGGCGAAGCGGCTGACAGCTTCCTCGACGGCCTGACGCAACGTTTCTTTGAGGTTGGCCGCCGCGGCATTGGATTTCTCCGACGCACTGCCGAGAAGGTTGTCGACTTCCGAAAGCGAGGATTCGACGCCGCCGCGCAGGCGGTTGACCAACTCGTCGGAATATTTCTGCGCGTCCGTTAGCGTGCTTTCGATCGAACGGCTCGCATCCTGACCTGCAGCCAGCAGGGCACCGCGCATGGTCTGCGCTGCCGAGCGGGCGCGCTGCTCCGTCTCTTCGAGCGAACGGCCGATATCCGAGAAGGACGCCTGCAGATTGTCACGCAGGTTGCCGGCAACGTTCTGCGAGCGCTCCTCGGCTTCGTTGAGCGTGGTTTCAACGACGCCAACGACGTTGCGCATCGCATTTTCGATTTCTTCAGACCGCTTGACGAGACCGACAGACAGGCTGCGAAGCGCTTCCTGACGTTCTTCCAGCGTGCCGACGAGGCTCGACTGCGCTGCGTTGAGCAGTTCGGATGCCTGGCTCAGCACCTTCGAGTGTTCCTCGAAGCGACCGACGATACCGGCGACCTGGGCCAGCGTCTGGCCGGAAATGTTCGACAGGCGGTCGATCTTCCCTTCGAGCAGGCGGCTGGAACTGGAGACCATGTCGGCGGCCTGCGATGCAGACTCGGAGAAGCGTGTCGCAGAGGCATTCAATGCGGCATCAGCCGAGCCGAATTCCTGTGCAGCGCGCTCGACAGCCGAGTTGAAGTTGGTCGCCGACTGCTCGACGATTTCGGCCATGCTGTTATGGGTCTGCGACAGCATATCGGTGCTCTGGCGGGTGGCCGCGACGAGCTTGTTTGCCGCATCGCTGCCAGCGCGGGCATATTTGTCGATACCCTGTTCGACGGCGTCTGCCATGGCCGTGTGGGTTTCCGACAGCATGTCGGTGCTCTGGCGGGTGGCGGCAACGAGCTTGCTCGCCGCATCCGTTCCGGCAGCTGCGTAATCGCTGATGACCTGTTCCACCATCCCGACCATGCCGCTGTTGCTCTGGGTCAGAAGCTCGGCACTCTGCTGGGCGGCGGAAACGATCTTCTCTGCGGCCTCACGGCCAATGGTGGCGTATTCATCAACGACCGGCTTCGCTTTCTCTTCGATGAGGCGCGAGAGTTCGGCAGACCGGCTGGCCAGCATCGAGTTGAGTTCGCGGGTGCGATTATCAAGCGCCGAGCGGATCGATTCGCCGCGCGCGTCGAGGGCGGATTCCACCCCGGTCAGCGTCTCCGAGATGACGCCCACCTGCGAGCGAACGACCGCTTCGGCTTCGGCAACCTTGTTGACGATGATGTTGCCGGCTTCCGAGAAGGTCTGGGCGACGGCAGCCGCCTGCCCGGAAAGGCGCGTCTGCGCATCCGAGATGCGGTTGACGATCTCGCCGGACTTTTCTTCGATTGCCTTCGTGAAAGCTTCGTTCTGCGCCTGCACCTGTTCTGCGAATTCCGAACCGGATTTCGAAAGCAGGGCAGAGGAGCGGGCGGCTTCGTCGCCGATGCTCTGGGTGGCGGACGTCACCGCGCCGCGCAGGCTGACGGCGAGATCTGTCGCCTTGCCTTCGATCGTGCGGTTGACGTTTTCGAGGCCGATGGTGAGAGCTCGGTCCATGGTCCCGAGACGCTCGTCGATGCGGGCCGCGCCGGCATCAAATGTCTCGGCAAGACGGCTCGTGCGGCTTTCGAACGTGTCTGCAACCCGTGTGGTCTGTTCGTCCAGAATGCCGGTGATGCGCTCGGCTGCTTCGTCGCTGGTGCGGGCGAAAACGGCTGTCTTGTCTTCAAGCGCTTCAGCAAAGCGGCGGCCAGCGTCGTCGATCGAACTGTTGACGTTGGCAAGGTCGCCGCCGACTCTGGTCTGGAGAGCGTCGAGCGAGGTCTCGATGCGGGCGCCGGTCTCGTCCAGACGGGTGGTGACATTGCCGATCGAGGTCTCGATTCGCGTGGAGAGGGCATCTGTCGCCCCGCCGATCTCGCGTGCGGCTTCGCCGATCTTCACGGCTATATCGCCGGCGCTGTTACGAAGGCGCTCTTCCAGCGTCTGAGCACTACCGTCAATCGCCTTTTGCAGGGTTTCCTGCTGGGTTTCGAGCGACAGTTCGAGCATGCTGGCGCTGGAAGCAACCGTTGTGCCGATCATCATCGCCTGCTCGGAGAGCATGTCGCCCATCTGGGTCGTCGCGGAGTTAAGGGTCGCGGCGATCTCCGCCTGACGCTGCTCGAGCGTCGTGCGGATTTCATCATGTGACTGCGAGAGATTGCTTTCGAGGCGGGTCACACCCGCTTCGACTGTCTGGGCAAAGCGGCTGCTGCCGTCTTCAACGACGCTTTCGATGCGGTTGGCGGCGCCCGATACGCTCTGTTCGATGAGGCCGCTGTTGCGTTCCAGCGAACCGGCGATGCGTTCCGCCTGGGAACCGAGCATGGTTTCGAGCCGCTCATGGCCACTGGCAAGCGCGTTTTCGAGCGTGAAGGCCGTCGCTTCCAGACGCTGACCGACACCGGCAGCGGCGAGCGAAAGCGACGAGGCTCTCGCATCCATGGCCTCGGCGATCCGCTCCTCGACACCCGAAATCGTCATGTCGAGCGCCATGGTGCGGCTGTCAAGCGCCTCCGCAATGCGCTCTTCGGCGCCAGAAACGATGCCCGATAGGGCAGCGGTACGGGTGTCGAGAGCGCTCGCGATGCGGTCTTCAACGCCGGCAACGGCGCTGTTGATGGCGGCGGTGCGGCCATCGAGAATATCGGTGATCTTCTCCTCAACGCCGGAGAAGCTCATGTCGAGCGCCATGGTGCGGCTGTCGAGCACATCTGTGATCCGCTCTTCCGCACCCGAAACGATGGTCTTCAGCGAGTCCGTACGGCTGTCCAGCGCGCCGGCGATGCGGTTCTCGGCGCTGGCCACCAGATCGCCAAGGGCGGCGGTACGCGTGTCGAGCGCCTGGGCGATTTTTTCTTCCGCGCCGGAGAAGGTCATGTCGAGAGCCACGGTGCGGCTATCGAGCGCGTCGGTGATACGCTCTTCGGCACCGGAAACAACGTTCTTCAGCGAATCCGTGCGGCTGTCGAGCGCGCCGGCAATACGCGTCTCGGCGCTTGCAACCAGATCGCCGAGGGCCGCGGTGCGGGTGTCGAGGGCTTCGGCGATTTTTTCCTCTGCGCCGGAGAAGGTCATGTCGAGCGCCATGGTGCGACTGTCCAGCGCATCGGCGATGCGTTCTTCAGCGCCCGAGACAACGGCGTTGAGCGCGGCGGTGCGGCCGTCCAGCGTTTCGGCGATACGGTGCTCCGCACCGGCAACGACGTCGCCGAACAGGGCTGTCCGGCTGTCGAGCGCGCCGGCGATTTTTTCTTCGGCGGTTGCCACGATGCCTGTCAGGGCCGACGTCCGGTGGTCGAGGGTTTCGGAAAGGCGTTCCTCGACATTGGCGAAGGTCATGTCGAGCGACAGGGTACGGCTGTCCATGGCGTCTGCGATGCGTTCTTCGACGCCGGAAATCGCGCTCGTGAGGGCGGCGGTGCGGCCGTCAAGTGTATCGGCGATGCGGTTTTCCGCACCGGAGACGACATCGTGCAGCGCCGCGGTGCGGCTTTCCAGCGTGTCTGAGATGCGGTCTTCGATGCCGGAGACAGCGCCCGTGATGGCGGCGGCACGGGTTTCAAGCGTTTCGGCAAGCCGACGCTCAACATCGGCGACAACATTATTGATGGCGGCAGCGCGCTCGTCGAGCATGGCGGCAAGGCGTTCCGCCGTACCGGAGACGGAGCCAGTGATGGCCAACGAACGGCTGGCGAGGGCCTCGTCGAAGCGGTCCTGGCTGGCCGAAAGCGCGCCGAACAGGGCATTGCTGCGGTCCGCCAGCACGGCGTCGATCTTCTCATGCGAATTGGCGAAAGCATCGGTAATTTCGGCGGTGCGCTGGCCGATTGCCTCGTTGAAAGCCTGTGTGCGGCTTTCAAGGGCACTTTCCAGCATTTCTTGACCCGTGCCGAGCGCGGTGGCAAGCGCCAATGACTGATCGGTCATGGTGGCGCCGATGCGCTCGAGGCCGGAATTCAGCATCGTATCGAGGGCTTCAGAGCCACCGGCGACGGTTTCATTGATGCGGGCAAGGCTTTCCATAAGCTTGCTGTCGAGGCTGCCGGCGCGCTGATCGAAGGCGCTGGCAAATTGCGACACATGCTCGTCGAATGCGGAATTGACCTGACCGACGGTCGCCTGCAACCGCTCTTCATAGAGGCCCGAGCGAAGATCGAGGTCCATGATGGCGTCGTCAGCGGTGCTCTGCAAGCTCTGACGGAAGGAGAGACCTTTTTCTTCGAGCGTGGTGGAGAGCTTGTCGAGAACCGTATCCAGTGAGCCGCCGATGACCTGCTGGCCGCGCTCGATATTGCGGTTGAGCTCCAGCGTGCGCGTCGAGAGCGTCTCGTTAAGCTGGCGGGTGCGTTCTTCAAGAGCGCTGTTGAGGCTCTCGACACCGCTATCCAGCGTCGACGCATGGATTGCGAAACGCTCCAGCAACACTTCACCGCGCTCGTCGAGGGTCGAGGTGAGGTTATGCAGACGCATGTCGAATTCGTTCGAAATCGTCGAACCGGAGGAATTCAGCGCCTGAAGCAGGTTTTCGGTCTTGGCGGCAATCAGGCTGCCCATCGCTTCGGTCGAAGCGCGGGATTTTTCGAGGAGAGCGGCGGAACGCGTATCGATCATCGAAGCGAAAGCTTCGCCGGTCGTCGCAATCCGCATCGAAAGCTCTTCGCCGACGATGGACAGTTCTTCCTTGATCTGTTCCTGGGCGCCGACAATGGACGAGCGGATGCGCTCGGCATGGTTGACGATCGCGTCGCGTTCGGCGGTCAGCTCCTGCACGAGGCTGCGCACGCGCAGTTCATTGTCCGCATAGCTGCGCTCGAGCGCGTTGACCTCGGAATGAACAAGCGTTTCGAGCTCGGTGGCACGGGCAATCGTGCGCTCGATGCCGTCATTCATGGCCGAAACTTCGCGGCGCACCGCCTGACCGACGGACATAATGCGGTCGGAGGCGACAGTTTCCGGCTCGGCAAGACGAAGCGCGACTTCCGCCATCGAGCGGGCGGCGTTGCGCAGGTCGCGCGCGCGCGCCATCATGATCGCGAAGGCAAAGAACAGCATGATCGGCACAAGTATGCCGACGACGATGGCCATCAGGCCCGGAATTGCTGTGAGATCAGCCAGCGAGCCGATGTTCCAAAGGGCGTTGCCATAAAGAAGGTGGGCGACGCCGAGGCCGCCGAGCGCCCAGATGATTGACATGATCGTGGCGTTGCGAAGCGCGCCGCCGATCGATCCGCCCTCCAGCGATTTCAGGATCATGGCCGGGCTGCGCTTGGATCCGTCATTGGCGGCTTCGAGATTGGGCGAGCGGGGTGTCTGTTCGACAGGCGCGCGTGCGGCCTCGGGAGCAGGGGACGGTCTGCTTGCTTCCTTCACTCTGGCCTCCGGCTGCTTCGGCGCTGCAGGTTTCCGCGTCTCCGGCTTCTCTTCGAAAGCGCCAAGCTGCAGGGCATCTTCCAACGCCTGAAAAGCAGTCTCGTCGACAGAGTCGCTGATCTTGTTATTCGCCATGCGGTTACGCCTCGTTACACTTACGCCCGGCTTCATGCCGTTGACCCACCTGCGATACGCAAGCAGACTGCCGCCATCATGCCAGCGGAACTCGACCCTCAAGAGAGAACAGTCCCGCCATTTACCAAATCCCGACTGCTGGTGACCCAGCTTTCGGGCGAAATTACATCACCATGCCGCAATAACAAAGCTTGAGCTTAAGCCCTGAGAGAACGGCAGTACCGTAGTGACACATTTAGGTGTTCGAAACAATTAATGCGGATTTGCGGCAGGGGCGAAGTGTCGGCTTTTTAACAGTTTTTAAACCGGAGTTTCGCGCTGAACGCCTTGTTTCGCCTAAGTTTAACATAAATTAACCATAGCAGAAGATTTTCGCCAGCGTCACGCCGTAATTTAAGCCGATAGCAGCTGCCACAATGCGTGAATACGACACAGATGTGACACGAAACAGGAAATGGTGAGACAGGATTCCAGCCATGGCAGCGGTCAGTATTGTTTTCGAAGCGCCCGATAATTACGGCGGCATGCCTGCCGCCAGTCAAAAGCCGATCGATTTCGATCATCTTTCCAGACAGACAATGGGCGACAAGGATTTGGAAATCGAGGTGTTGCAGCTCTTCAGCCGCAACGCGCGTGCCGCCCTGCACGAGATGATTGGAGCGGATGACAAGTCGGTTATTGCGACGGCGCACCGGCTGAAGGGTTCGGCTCAGTCGGTCGGCGCATCCGCAGTTTCGGCTGCCGCGACTTCGGTAGAAGAAAAGGGCAATGACACCGCGGCAATCGCGAAACTCGCAGCTGCCATTGTCGAGGCCGAAAATTTCATTTTGAAACTTTGCCGATAAGGCGGTTCTTATACAATTGCCGTTTCGCCCAAGCCGGTCATGCCTGAAGCTCGTGAAGCGGGTTGCCAAGGCGGGCCGGCCTTTCTATGTGTTTAGAACAGTTCTCAGACCAGATTTTGGATTTCCAGCATGACAAAACTCACCATCGTTGCCTTTGACGGCACGCCTCATGAACTCGACGTCAGCAATGGCTCCACCGTCATGGAGAACGCGGTTCGCAACTCCATCCCCGGCATCGATGCGGAGTGCGGTGGCGCCTGTGCCTGTGCGACCTGTCATGTCTACGTCGATGACGCCTGGGCCGAGCGTGTCGGCGGACCGGAACCGATGGAAGAGGATATGCTCGACTTCGCTTTCGACGTTCGGCCGACATCCCGGCTTTCCTGTCAGATCAAGATGAATGACGACCTTGATGGTCTCGTCGTTCACGTTCCCGAACGCCAGGGCTGAAGCCGTCAAGCGCTGGTTCCCGACAGAAAAAGCCCCGCTCACCTGGTAGCGGGGAGCGGGGCGAGGCGGGTACGCAGCATGCAGGCGAGGGAGGAAACACCTGCGAGCCCTCAAGTGCGTACCGGGAGAACCGGAGGCGGCATGTCCCCGAGGCCGCCTGGCTGCAAGGTCCTATACCGTACGAAGAACGTACAATGAGTCTTGGCGCCCGCACCATGGCGAGAATTCACGGGTGAGATAGGACATGACGTAACGTCATGCCCCATCACTCAGGGTGATAAATGGGACTGCCTGGGGCTGTTCAGCGGCGCGTCTGACCCTGGGCCAACCGGTTCTTCAGAAGCCGGGTCATGCGCGCATCGAAGTTCTTCGACTCCACCATGTCGAACCGCATCTGGTCCTTGTCATGCTCGTCCATGACGGTCTGGGTGATCTTGCCGACCATGCCCTGCAGAGTTTCGCAGCTCTTTTGCGGCCGGAGCGACGTCAGCTGCCGTTCGAGAGAGCGGGCATAGTAGCGGGCAATTTCCGCGTGACGCTCCTCGTGGCGCTTGATGTCTGCAAGCAGCGTATCCCAGATGAAGGCGAGTTCCGCCGTGGTGCGGCGGCGGTTCTTCCACTGCGGCAGCAGAATGCGCGTGTTCAGGAGAACCTTCGCCGTGCCGACGCTGCAAAGGCCGTTCTTCTCGACATAGGTCAGTTCGCCACCGAATTTGATTTCCGTCGCGCCGGGATGACGTGCGCCGGTATTGCGGGTCAGCGGACCGTGTTTGGATAGCTGTTGATCGAGATCGGCCGCCGTCTTGCCGCCGATCGAGAAATAGGAATAGGTCTTGCGGACGATGGTATCGGAAAAAGCCGGTCCGGGGAGGGAAAGCGCTGCTACGACCGCCATTGCGGCGCAAAGAGCACGTGATGATTTGGTCATGACCCGGCCTTCCGGTTGAACTTGAAAAAGGTTTGCTGCATAGGCGGAGTGGAACTTATAAGAATTGGCATAACACTCCGTTATTCCCGAAAGGCGCGTGTTACGTGATAACAGTCGGCAGCAACGCCTGGCAAGCGGCCCATGGCCGCTCCCTGAAACTTGATGGGCGTGGCCGTATTATGGCCATCGTGAACGCCACCCCTGATTCCTTTTCCGATGGCGGCCGTTATCTCGCCATCGATGCGGCCTTTTCCCATGCGCTGACCTGCGTGGAGGAGGGCGCTGACATCATCGATATCGGCGGCGAATCAACCCGTCCGGGTGCAGCGGCGGTGACGGAAGCCGAAGAGCAGGACCGCGTCCTGCCCGTCATCGAAAAATTGCGTCGCGAGACGGATGCGCTGATTTCCATCGACACGTATCGCGCCTCAACGGCAAGGCTGGCGATCGCAGCGGGCGCGCATATCGTCAACGATGTCTTCGGGCTGCAGAAAGATCCTGACATGGCCGGCGTTGTTGCCGCGTTTCGCGCCGGCGTCTGCATCATGCATACCGGCCGCGACAGGCAGAAGCTTGCCGACGTCATCAAGGATCAGTTCGAATTTCTCGACCGATCGCTTGAGATCGCTGATAATGCCGGCATCAGCCGCGAGGCCGTCGTGCTTGATCCGGGATTTGGCTTCGCGAAGGACGAGGAAGAGAATGTCGCACTGATGGCGCGCTTCGGTGAACTCTCGGCGTTCGGGCTGCCGGTTCTGGCCGGCACGTCGCGGAAGCGTTTCATCGGGTCGCTGACGGGCCGGGATTCCGCTGCGGATCGCGATATCGGAACGGCAGCGACAACGGTCGTGCTAAGGCTGGCCGGCGCTGCCGTTTTCCGCGTGCACAATGTCGCCGCGACGCGTGATGCCCTGGCAATTGCCGATGCGGTCCTTGCCAAAACCACTGCAAAGGCCGATGCCTAGTTTAACGAGTGCGGGAATGCCGTCCCCCGAAGATGGGACGATGTTGCTGCAAAACAGTCCTGCCATGGAGGCGATGCGATGAGCCGCTATACCATCATCCTGAAAAACTGTTCCTTTTTCGCCCGTCATGGTCTCCTCGAGCAGGAAGAGGTGCTGGGCCAGCGCTTTTTCGTGGATGCCGAGATGGAAGTCGAAGCGGGCGATGCGCTGGAAACGGACGATATCGAAAACACTGTCGATTACGGCGTGGCTTTCGCCGTCATCGAAAAGATTGTCGTGGGACAGCGCCGTTACCTGATCGAGGCCTTGGCGAACGATATCGCCAAGGCGCTGCGCGCGCGCTACCCGCAGATCGTCTGGCTCAAGATCACCGTGCGTAAACCCTCTGCGCCCGTTCCCGGCATTCTCGATTACGCCCAGGTGAGCGTTGAACATCGTGCCTGAGACGATGACGGTGGCCGCACTGGGTCTTGGCGGCAATATCGGCGATCCAGCCGCCGCGATGGCGAGAGCACTGCGCGAACTCGATGCGCATGCCGATTGCCATTTGCTTGCCGTTTCCGACCTCTACCGTACCCCGCCATGGGGCAAGACGGATCAGGCGGACTTTTTCAATTGCTGCGCTTTGGTCGAGACCGGGTTGACGCCGCCCGCGCTTTTGCAACTCTGCCTCGATATCGAAAAGGGCATGAAGCGGGTGCGGACGGAGCGCTGGGGACCGCGCACCATCGACATCGACGTGCTCACCTACGGTAATGAGTCTGTCGTTACGGAAAGCCTTGAAGTGCCGCATCCGCGCATGACTGACCGCGCTTTCGTGCTGCTGCCGCTCGCCGACATCGCGCCTGATCTCAGCGTCAAGGGAAAGCCTGTCAGCGAATGGCTGCAGCAAGCAGATGTAAATGGCATTGTCCGCGCAAACAAAAAACGGGAGTGGTGGACACTCCCGTTTGGCGACAGCTGAGAAAATGATGGCTTTTACGGCTTGATAGAGCCGACGGCGATCTGATCGATATCACGCGCCAGCGTCACGCCGATGACGGGGATCATCTGGTCTGCGACCTTGACCGAAATGGTGATATTCATCGAATTGTCGTTCGACACGCGTGCAACCATCGCGCCGTTCAGCTTGGCGCGGTTGATGCCGACGACGACCTTGTCACCGCTCACCTGACCAGAGGTGATGTCGAGCCCCTTGCCGCCAGCGCCATCGAGAAACTTGCCCTCGTAGCTGTTGCCCTTCTGGCTGATGACGGCAGACATGGGCTGGCTGAAAACGCCGACGCGGCAGGTGCCGCCGAGTTTGATGCCGGTCTGCTTGTCGTCGAGTGGCTCGCCCGTCAGGTCGCAGGTGAACTTGGTGCCCTTGTACTTGCCGGCAACGATTTCGCCCGGGCCTTTCCAGACGCCAGCCACCGAGCGAAAGAACACGTCGTCACGATCGCGCGGTGCGGCATGGACGTCAGACAGACCGAAGCCGCCACTGACGGACAATATGGCGGCAAGTCCGCCCATAAGCGAAAAGAAGCGCGAATACATGATACTTTCCCCGGCGAAGAAGCCTGTGCGATAGGCTTCAATCTAGCGGCGGAATGGTTAATGCTTGGTTTATTTCGAGCTAATTTGCGGATTTGTCCGTAACCTTTTTGGGAGATCAAAGGCCCGAAAATCAGGCTTTATCACCGCTTTTTCCGCCGCTTAAATCGGGTGTGAGGTCAGACATGAAATCGCCGATCCCTGGCCGCTTCACCGCCCGGAATGGCAGGGGTCGGCAAAGATCCATGGCGGCAATACCGATTCGTGCCGTCATCAGCCCGTTGATGACGCCTTCACCCAGACGGGCGGAGAGTTTCGTGGCGAGACCATGGCCGAGAACCTGCTGGGCGAGCCCGTCGCCGACGGCAATGGAGCCCGTAACGGCAAGATGCGCAACGACATCCCGAAGCAGCCTCAGCATTCCAAGCGTTCCCGGCCGTCCGCCATAGAGCTCCGCCATGGCGCGGACGAGGCGTGTGACTTCGAACAATACATAAGCAAGATCGACAACCGCTCGCGGGCTGACCGCTGTGACGACGGACACGCGTTTGGATGAATTGAGAATAAGGGCCCGTGCCTGACGGTCGAGCGGAACGAGCAATTCCCGTTCGGCAAGTTCGATCAGATGCGGGCCATCGATGACGTCATTTTCCGTGTCCTTCAGCGCTGCACGCCCCTTGGAGGTTTCCGCACGGTGCGAAAGCACAGCATTGAGCCGTGTGACGATGGCGCGCGCGGGCTTGGCGCTTTTCTCAAGGCTGGCTGTCTCGGCATCTGCCTTAAGGGATTGCACCGCATTGAGCCGCATGATGCCAAAGACTTCGCGCCCGACGAGGGCGAGAATCGCAGCAAGCGCAACGAGAAGCGACACCGTCGCCGTATAACCCAGCCAGTCGGACCGCGAAAACAGATTGCGAATAAGCTGATCCGCCCATAGTCCGAAGGCGAGCGAGAAAAGCACCCCCAATGCGCCGAGCGCCACTTTGCCGAAGGAAAAGCGGCTTTTCTTCGGAGTCGCGACCGGAAGCGCGGCGGCGTCGATATCCTCGGGCGCCAGAAACGGATCGTCCTCGTCCCGTGTCAGGGAAACCTCGGCGTCGAAGCTTCGCGGCGAACGTTTTTGCGCAGCGGGCTTGCTCGCCGTGTCCTCTGTCTCGAGCGTGAAAGCAGCCGGGCGGCGTGTCTGCGGATCGTTTTGAGTGGGAGCCTTCATGCGAGCTTGTCTCCGAACAGGAACTGCATGGCGCGGTCGAGCCTGATATGGGGAACGGAAAGCCGGATGCCGCCGCTGCCCGGCTCGTCAATGTTGGGCGGCCGGAAGCGCACGACATTCACGTCCGGCAGCGAGGCCTTGTCTCCATCCCGGTCGATGCTGCGGAACAGCGGTTCCGGATCGTCGGGCAGGTCGCCGGGAAAGATCGCCGTTTTGCGATTGCCGTCGAACGTTTCGCCATTGATGGTTTCGCCGGCCATCGGCGTGCCGACGATGACGGGAAGTTCGTGGCCGTCCTGCCGTACGCTCGCCTCTCTGGTGGCGCGCACGGAGGCGAGCGCCATGACCTCGATACCGGCGCCGTTCATGCCGATGGTGGTGATGGCGCGATCCACCAGGCGGCGGGTCAGGCGCTCCAGCCGGTCGTGGCTTTCATGGTGCAGATGGTCGGCCTTGGTGGCTGCAATCAGCACCTTGTCGATACGCCTGCCGATCAGGGAGGAGAGCAGGCTGTTGGTGCCGGGGCGGAAACAGGCAAGCACGTCGCCCAGCGCCCGTTCCAGATCCTGTACGGCCTCCGGGCCGCGATTGACGGCCTGCAACGTGTCGATCAGAACGATTTGCCGGTCGAGGCGGGCGAAATGTTCGCGGAAGAAGGGTTTGACGACGATCGATTTGTAAGCGTCGTAGCGCCGCTCCATCATCGCACGCAGCGAGCCCTTCGGTGCTTTTTCGTCAGTGAGGCCCGGCAGGGGTGCAAATGTTAGCGCTGGCGATCCCTCGAGATCGCCCGGCATCAGAAAGCGCCCGGGCGGCAGCGTGGAAAGCGATCTTTCGTCGGATTTACAGGCCTTCAAATAGGCTGCGAAACTTTCCGCCAGCCGCCTGGCCGTCATTTCATCAGCAGGTGCATTGATATCCAGCGAGGAAGCGATTGCCAGCCATTCCTGCGCCAGTTCGGCGCGGATGCCACTTTGCGCAAGGGCAACGGTCGCATCGCTGAACTGCTTGTAATCCTGGGAAAGCAGCGGCAGGTCAAGCAGCCATTCGCCGGGGTAATCGACGATATCGATGGACAGCTTTCCGGCGGAAAACCAGCGACCCCAGCCACTGGCGCTCTGGTAATCGAGCGTGATCCGTAATTCCGATATAGCGCGGGTCGAATCCGGCCACAGCCTGTCGCGGACGAGCGCCTGAATGTGATCTTCATATTGAAAGCGCGGGATTGCGTCGTCCGGCTGCGGTTCAAGCCGCACATTCGACACGCGTCCAGAGCGGATGGCCTCGAACAGCGGCAGCCGACCGCCATTCAGGAGATTATGGACGAGGGACGAGATGAAAACCGTCTTTCCCGCGCGCGAAAGGCCGGTGACGCCAAGCCGCAATGTGGGATGGGTGAGGTTGCTTGCACGGTCGGCCAGATTATCGAAAGCGATCAGCGCGCTGTCTGTCAGGGACGTAAAGGAAGGCGACAATGGCAATTTCCTGGCTGTGTTTATCGGTCACGGCTGCAATATAGGGAGGTGCGCCTGCCCAAAAAAGAAGCGTCCCAACCGATTTTCAGCGGGCGGCTTGGTGGAATTCCTCCAAAAATCTTTGAAGATTATTTTCCTGGAGCGAGAAAATCGACGAGCCACCAGCGATCTCTACCGTTCGCAAGGCTGTCATCATGGTCGAGAACTGCAAGACCCGATGTTGGAAAGCCCGAGGGCAGGGCGGCGTGCAGCAGGTCCTCGCCGATCATCGCTTCCAGCGTCGCCTCCATGGTCGGATTGTGGCCCACCAGCATCACTGATCGGGCTTCCGCCTGCGCGGCTATCAGCGACAGATAGGTTTCGCTGTGCGCGTTATACATCTCATCGATGTAGGAAATATCGATGCCCTCATTGAAGGCCCGTTGCCATGCCTGCGTCGTCTGCCGGCAGCGCGTGGCGGTGGAGGAGAGGAGGAGATCGGGGCGGTAATGCCTGTCGGCAGCAAGGTCCGCAATGACCTCCGCCTCGGCAAAACCGGCATCGTTCAATCCCCGGTCGAAATCCCGCTCCCCCGGGGCGGCCCAGGCGGCCTTGGCGTGGCGCAGAAGATAAACGCGGCTCGGGGAAGATGCTGTCAAGGGCGGGACCGGCTTTCGAGTGGCAGGGTGGTGACTGAATGCTACAGGATAGGGTTGCCGGACCGCAAGTCCCCTTTCCTGCTGGTAAGTCGCGCTGAAGTGATTGAAGAAGAGATCGCTTCAATACGAATAAAGGATAAAAATTAGTCATTTAGATGATTTTTGTGTCAGTTTTAAAAATGCCCGAAAACTGATCTGTACACTTGAACCGGCCACTATCATTGGAGTATACACCGCCGCATTGAGATGTTCTTCGAGGAGAATCGCGTTGAGTGAGAAGATCGATCTTAGCAAATATGTGCTCTCGGAAGACGAAGAGTTCATGAATGCCAGCCAGCGCGCCTACTTCCGCGCGAAGCTCATAGCCTGGAAAAACGATATCCTGAGAGAAGCGCGCGAGACGCTCGGACATCTCGCCGAAGAAAGCGCCAACCATCCCGATCTCGCCGATCGGGCCTCTTCCGAGACAGACCGGGCGATCGAGCTTCGCGCCCGTGATCGTCAGCGCAAGCTGATCTCCAAGATCGATGCAGCCCTTCAGCGGATCGAAGACGGCACCTACGGCTACTGTGAGGAAACGGGCGAGCCTATCGGCCTCAAACGTCTGGATGCGCGTCCGATTGCCACGCTTTCCATCGAAGCGCAGGAACGTCACGAGCGCCGCGAAAAGGTTTATCGCGACGAATAAGGCGACGCCTTGTTGCCTTGGTGAATAAGAAGACAGACAAAAGGGCACGGAACTCGCTTCCGTGCCCTTTCTCGTTTTCGTGTCTGAGTGATAGACCCGCTGTCGTCACCGGTCGCGCGTGACGGAGAGCTCTCCGAAGATACGCGCCATTTCCTTCTGCATGTCGCCTTCAGCAACTGCACCCGTAACGGGCGCTGGCGCGGGCTGGTTCTTGACCGGCTTCTCCGCGGCGAGGGAAGCGGAGGGTTCGTTTTCCGCCTCCTTACTTTTGGCGATCTCAGCCTCGAGGAAGCTTTCGAAATCGCTGGCGAGCTCGTCGGAAAATTTAGGCTCCGGGCCGCTCGGAGCCACAGCCGGGGTCTCGGGTTTGGGCGGGAAAGGCGCCGGGGATGGCGGTTGGGCAGACTTCAGGTCTGGCAGAACCCGATCCCGGGCCGCATCGAGGAAATCGGCAGCGATGGACTGATCGACCACCGGTTCACGCGCTGCGAACACGGGTGGCGCGGGTTCAGCTGTCGGTTGATCCAGCTTCGGCTCAACTTTGGGGGAGGCCGCGACTGGCGGCGCAATGGGGGCCGGGGTCGATACAAAAGGATCGACGCGGGCGGGTTCGGTCCTCGCCGCTGGCGTTTCCACGGGTGCGGCTGCCATCGGCAGGATCGCGGCGGTCGGCGCGACGACCGGGATTGGCGGCGGCGTGGGCCGCGGGGCCTCCCGTTCTGGGGATGCCTGCTTTACTGGCGGGGCCGGTTGACGCGCTGTCACGGACGGAATTGACTGAGGCTGAAGTTGCGGCTGCGGCTGAGGCGGCGTCGAGGGCCGTGGCGACGCGGGCGCAGGTGTTGCCACGACCGGTGCGGGGCGCGGCGCAGGCGCGGGGGGAGCGGAAGGCGCGATAGGCTCCGGCCGCTGTGTCTGCCTTGCGGGTTCTTCCGGGATCGAGACGGAAGCGGTCGCCGCCTGCTGCGGCAGAGATGCCCGGCGCTCCTGCTGGATAATGGCTTCGCCCTTCTTTGCTTCGCTCTCCTGGCGCGGCAGCGCCTTCAATTCCGGCTCCTGCACATCCCTGACAATAGGAATGGCGCCAATGCCGCTCTCGATCACGATGTCCGTCGGGCCGCCGATCATCACCAGATGTTCCACATTGTCGCGCCGCACCAGAACCAGGCGGCGTCGCGCATCGACGGCCGTTGCGTCGAGAACCTGGAGGCGCGGCTGACGGTTGCGGCCGCCCCGGATGAACGGGGCCGAACCGCTGCGGCGCCGAATGAGCCACAGCACGATCGCCAGAATGAGCAGCGCCACGCCAACACCGACCACGGCGACAATGAGATTGTTTCCATAGGTGCCGATAAAATCATCCATCATGGACATCATCCCTTCAGACTTTTTTCGAGCAATTAATATTGCCGCGGTTCTCATAATGTGAACGTCGAGCAGGAAAAGACGATTTTTTAAGGGAAGATACAAGCTTTCTTCCCGCCGCCCCACAGTTTAGTCAATCCAGCCGAATACCCGCCACGAAAGCGCCACATCCTGGCTTTCAATGCTCAGCGACACCGAAGGTTGCAATTTCAAGCCCAAGGGTCTGCCAATTGTTTGCTGTGTTGCTCTATAATCGATTTTCTAGGATTTATTCGACACTCGCCCTGGCCTTCGTTCTCGTAGGGCCATCGACTGTGAGGGCAGAGGACGATAGTGCCCAAACGTCAAAGACGATGAAGCAATTCGTACAGGAAAACCCCTCCTGTATCGATTTCACCGATGGTTGCTCCGTCTGCACTGTCTCGCAGGGAGAAATTTCCTGCTCTGCGCCGCGGATTCAGTGCCAGATCAAGCCGCTCGTGTGTACGAAGCCGTAAATTCACCGGTTTTTCAGGCGGATCAGGTGTTTTCGCTGTGCGTTTTTAGGCCTTTGTGTCTTGGCGGAGCTTTTTGCAGGTCAAGCGAGTTGCTACAAGAAATTCTGCTGCCCGATTCCGTCGAGGAATAAGGCCGACCGAATGACGACCTGCACGACTGCGAGGCCAAGATGACACGGGTGCGCGAGACAAGCGACAACGACCTTCCGCTGGTGGACAGGCGCGCCCGTTCCGGCACGGTGCTGCGTATTCTGCTTCTCGCTGTCGTCCTGATCGCTGCTGCGGCCGCTTTCGTCTACTTCAAGGATTCGCTGGAAAACGAAATCGTGCTCGGCATTCTTGGTGTGCTGGCCATGATGGGCATTTTCTTTCTGGTGTCGTCGATCATCGGCTTCATCGAAGTCATGCCGCAGTCGCAGTCAGATGGCCTTGCGCGCCGGTTCCTCTCCGCCCACCCCGAAGGCACGCTGATCACCGATGCCAAGGGGCATATGGTCTACGCCAATGCAACCTATTGCCGGATGAGCGGCACCACCAAGGCAAGCGACATACAGAGCCTCGAGACACTGTTGTCGCGCAGTCGCGAATCGACGGAGGCCCTTTACCGGCTGATCAACGTTCTGCGCGAAGGCCGCGACGGCTACGAAGAGTTCCGATTGCTGAAGCCGCTGGGGGAGGATTCCAATCAGGGTCCACATTGGTACCGGTTGAAGGGCCGCGTGCTGAAAGATGCGGGCGGCGAGGGGCTGCACGTTTTCCAGATCGCCGATATTACCCCTGAGCGCGAGGATCAGGAGCGCTTTTTCCGCGAGTTGCAGAACGCCATCGATTATCTCGACCACGCACCGGCTGGGTTCTTTTCCGCGGGACGCAAGGGCGAGATCGTTTATCTCAATGCCACGCTCTCGGAATGGCTGGGCATTGATCTTGCACAGTTTTCGCCGGGCTCGATGACGATCTCCGACATCGTGGCCGGCGAAGGCATGGCCCTCATCGAATCCGTTCATCCGCAGGGTGCTGCCAAGCGCACCGAAATTCTCGACCTCGACATGCGTCGCGTCAATGGCCAGAGCATGCCCGCGCGCCTCGTGCATCAGGTCACCGCCAAGGATGGAGCCCCGGGCGAGAGCCGGACGATCGTGCTGATGCGGCCCAAGGGACAGGAGGATACCGAATCCTCGTCCGCCATGCGCTTCACACGCTTTTTCAACAATACACCGATGGCAATCGCCTCACTCGATGGGGAAGGCCGAATCCTGCGCATCAATGCGCCTTTCCTCAAGCTGTTTTCCGGCGTCGTCGGGCGTGACGATATCGACCGCGGCGTCGCGCTTGAAACTGTTCTACATGACAATGAGAAGCCGCGGCTGGAGCAGGCGCTCGCCGAAGCCAAGGATCGCCAGGGCGATATCGCGCCCTTCGATTCCCGCCATCCAAGCGATGAGACGAGGCATTTCCGATTCTACGTCAACGCCGTCATCGATCAGGACGACGAGGCGCCGGAAGAGGTGGCAATCGTCTACGCCATTGAGGTGACTGAGCAGAAGGCGCTCGAAACCCAGATGGCGCAGACGCAGAAGATGAATGCGGTGGGCACGCTCGCGGGCGGCATCGCCCACGACTTCAACAACGTGCTGACCGCGATCCTGCTGTCGTCGGACCATCTGCTGCTGCAGGCGCGTCCGGCCGATCCGAGCTTTGCCGATCTCATGGAGATCAAGCGCAATGCCAACCGCGCCGCCGTGCTGGTACGCCAGCTTCTGGCATTCTCGCGCAAGCAGACCATGCGCCCGGCAATCCTCAACCTGACCGACGTCATCGGCGATTTGCGGATGCTGGTCGACCGTTTGATTTCGGGCACCAATGTCAAGCTGGAGGTCGATTACGGCCGGGATCTGTGGCCGGTGAAGACAGACCTGTCGCAATTCGAGCAGGTGCTCATCAATCTCTGTGTCAATGCGCGCGACGCCATGCCCGATGGCGGCAAGATCACCATCAGGACGCGCAATGTCGACGCAAAAGAGATCGGTGCGCTCGGCCGTCCCGAATTCCCGGCCGAAGACATGGTGATGGTGGAAGTTGCCGATAACGGGACGGGCATCCCGCCGGAGATCATGGACAAGATCTTCGAACCCTTCTTCACCACCAAGGAAGTGGGCAAGGGCACGGGCCTCGGCTTGTCGATGGTCTATGGCATTGTCAAGCAGTCGGGCGGCTACATCTATCCCGAATCGGAAGTTGGCAAGGGAACGGCCTTCCGCATCTACCTGCCACGCCATGTTGTCGAGGCCGTTCAGGTGAGCGGCCAGCAAGTGGGTGAGGCCGCACTCGCGCCTGTCGTGGCGGCGGAACCCGCAAAGGAAGAACCGCTCGACCTCACCGGCAAATCCGCCGTCGTGCTTCTCGTCGAAGACGAGGAGGCGGTGCGGCGCGGCGGCAAGCGCATGCTGGAAACGCGCGGCTACACCGTGCACGAGGCAGGCTCCGGCACAGAGGCGCTGGAGGTGATGGAGGAACTGGAAGGCAAGGTTGATATTGTCGTCTCAGACGTTGTCATGCCGGAAATGGATGGCCCGTCGCTTCTGAGAGAGCTGCGCAAGTCCTACCCGGATCTGAAATTCATCTTCGTATCCGGTTACGCCGAAGATGCTTTTGCCAAAAACCTGCCGGCAGACGCCAAGTTCGGTTTCCTGCCGAAACCCTTCTCGCTGAAGCAACTCGCCATCGCCGTTCGCGAGATGCTGGACGACAAGGAGTAGGGAGCACGGGCGGCGCAGATTCGTCTGTCCTGTCGTCGCTCTACCGCGTCAACCCACTGCAGAAATGCCTGCCGACACCAAGGCTGGGCGTCGTGCCTTGCCCGGGCTGGGCTCTATCCGCACTTTTCATGATGTTTCGCCGCTTCGCAAACGCAATAGTGATTGCACGCTAGCGCAAGGGGCTTAAAATCGCATTTTAACGACCTAGATATGGAGAGGCGAAGTTCTCCCTCCTGGCAATCAGCTGTCGGTTTGAGAACAGTTTGGAGAATGATGAAAGATGATCGCTAAGCCGATCTACATGCAGGGCGAGGGCGAAGGGGAAGACGGGGGCGGTACCAACCGCGGAACGTCTGTTATCACCCGCGTTAAGCCGAAGACGAAAAGACCGAATTTGTACCGTGTTCTTTTACTGAATGACGACTACACTCCCATGGAATTCGTTATTCATATTCTGGAGCGTTTCTTCCAGAAGGATCGCGAAGCGGCGACGCGCATCATGCTGCACGTGCACCAGCACGGCGTCGGCGAATGCGGGGTGTTTACATATGAGGTCGCAGAGACGAAAGTAAGCCAGGTCATGGATTTCGCCCGACAGCACCAGCATCCGCTGCAGTGCGTCATGGAAAAGAAATGAGGATCGCAACGTGCCAACTTTTTCCCCGAGTCTCGAGAAGGCGCTGCACCAGGCACTGACCTTTGCAAATGAGCGTCACCACGAATATGCGACGCTCGAACATCTCCTTCTGGCGCTGATCGACGACGCGGATGCCGCAGCCGTCATGGGCGCCTGCAATGTCGATCTCGATGCGCTTCGCAAGACTGTCAACGATTATGTTGACAATGAACTGACCAACCTTGTCACCGGTTACGACGAGGATTCCAAACCCACATCCGGCTTCCAGCGCGTCATTCAGCGCGCCGTGATCCATGTTCAGTCGTCGGGTCGTGAGGAAGTGACCGGCGCAAACGTGCTTGTGGCAATCTTTGCCGAGCGCGAGAGCCATGCCGCCTATTTCCTGCAGGAGCAGGAAATGACCCGTTACGACGCGGTCAACTACATCTCCCACGGCATTGGCAAGCGCCCCGGCACGTCTCAGACGCGCACGCCGCGCGGCGCTGACGAACCGGAAAGCGAGAACAAGCCGAACCGGAGTAATCCGGAAGAGGACGGATCGTCCGCCAAGAAGCAGCAGGATGCGCTGAAGGCTTATTGCGTCAACCTCAACGAGAAAGCCAAGAACGGCAAGATCGATCCCTTGATCGGTCGTCACGACGAGGTCAACCGCACCATCCAGATCCTCTGCCGCCGCTCCAAGAACAATCCGCTTTATGTGGGTGATCCGGGTGTCGGCAAGACAGCGATCGCCGAGGGTCTCGCCAAGCGCATCGTCGAAGGCAAGGTGCCGGAGGCGCTCGCCAACGACACGATCTTCTCTCTCGACATGGGCACGCTGCTGGCCGGCACCCGTTATCGTGGTGATTTCGAGGAGCGTCTGAAGCAGGTCGTCAAGGAACTCGAAGAGTTTCCGGGCGCGGTTCTGTTTATCGATGAAATCCACACCGTCATCGGTGCGGGCGCGACTTCCGGCGGCGCGATGGATGCGTCTAACCTGCTGAAGCCTGCGCTTTCGTCGGGTGCAATCCGTTGCATCGGCTCGACCACCTATAAGGAGTATCGCCAGTTCTTCGAAAAGGATCGCGCACTCGTGCGTCGCTTCCAGAAGATCGACGTCAACGAGCCGTCGATCGATGATGCGATCGCGATCATGAAGGGCCTGAAGCCCTATTTCGAAGATTACCATCACCTCAGATATTCCAATGAGGCGATCAAGGCTGCCGTCGAGCTGTCGGCCCGCTATATTTCCGACCGCAAGCTGCCGGACAAGGCGATTGACGTGATCGATGAAACCGGTGCGGCGCAGATGCTGCTGCCGGCGTCCAAGCGCCGCAAGCTGATCACCGAACGGGAAATCGAGGCTACCATCGCGACGATGGCCCGTATTCCCGCGAAGACGGTTTCCAAGGATGACGAGATGGTTCTCGCCAACCTCGAAAAGGAACTGCGCTCGGTCGTTTACGGGCAGGACATCGCCATCGAGGCATTGGCTACGGCCATCAAGCTAGCCCGTGCGGGCTTGCGCGAACCGAACAAGCCGATCGGCTCCTATGTCTTCTCCGGCCCGACGGGCGTGGGCAAGACGGAAGTGGCCAAGCAGCTTGCCGCTTCGCTCGGCGTCGAGATGCTGCGCTTCGACATGTCGGAGTACATGGAGCGTCATACCGTGTCGCGCCTGCTTGGCGCACCTCCCGGCTATGTCGGCTTCGATCAGGGCGGTCTCCTGACCGATGGCGTCGATCAGCATCCGCATTCCGTGGTGCTGCTGGACGAAATCGAAAAGGCGCATCCCGACATCTACAACATTCTGTTGCAGGTGATGGACCACGGCTCGCTGACCGACCATAACGGCAAGAAGATCGACTTCCGCAACGTCATCCTCATCATGACGACGAATGCCGGTGCCTCCGAAATGGCGAAGTCCGCCATCGGTTTCGGTTCTTCGCGCCGCACCGGTGAAGATGAAGAGGCGATCAACCGCCTGTTCACACCGGAGTTCCGCAACCGTCTGGATGCGATCATTCCGTTCTCGCCGCTGCCGACCGCCGTTATCCACAAGGTCGTGCAGAAGTTCGTCATGCAGCTGGAAACCCAGCTCTCCGAGCGCAACGTCACCTTCGATCTGCATGAAGATGCGATCTCCTGGCTGGCGGAGAAGGGTTACGACGAAAAGATGGGCGCTCGCCCGCTGTCTCGCGTGATCCAGGAGAACATCAAGAAGCCGCTCGCCAATGAAATCCTCTTTGGCAAGCTGAAGAAGGGCGGCGTCGTCAGCGTCACCGTCGGCAAGAAGGATGACGGTGCCGATGGCCTCATACTCGAGGTTCTGCCGGAGACCGCACCTGTCAAGCCGCAGCCGGAAGCCGAGCTGAAGGCGGCGAAGTCCCCCGGCAAGGCAAAGTCGAAAACCTCCTCCAAGGCAGCCAAAGCCAAGGAAGAGGCGGATGTTCTCGTCGCCGAAGCCGATAAGTCCGACGACGCCGACAAGCCGCGGCGCAAGACCAATGCGGTACCCAAGGTGCCGAAGAAGAAGTAATCACGGTCTTTGATCGATGAGGAGATGCCGGGCGAAAGCCCGGCATTTTTATGCATGAAGCGTGCCGCTCTTTCTGGCATTGAGGGCATAGTTTCATATTTCATCCAGTATGACGTCGCCCCGACGCCACGGCGTTTTCAGACGACATGCACGAGTGGGTTCGCAATGCAAAATGCCGACAGCCAAACCATCCCATTGCGCGGCTGGTTTTTCAGGGGAATGCGGGGCATCTTCTCGCTGCCCTCCCTTATTCTCATGACATCCTTCGTCGGTTTCAGCGCTTTTGCAATGGAATCGGGCGTGGCCCGCGGCGAGGCCGTCTTCATGACGCTGTTCATCTGGGCATTGCCCGCCAAGATGATCCTGATCGGCTCCATGGTTGGCGGCGCCAATCTCGCTGCGTGCTTTCTGGCGGTGACTTTGTCATCTGTCCGCATGATGCCGATGGTTGCCTCCATCGTTCCCGAGATGCGCGGCGCAAAGACGCCGACCTGGATCTTGCTGTTTCTCTCCCACTTCGTTGCGATCACAGCCTGGGTCTTCGCGACGCAGAACCTCTCGAAGGTGCCCCGTGAGGGCCGCGCTGCTTGGTTTGCCGGTTTCGGTATCACGCTCACCGTGGTCAACGCGATTATCGTAGGCCTTTGCTACGGTGTCGTCGCCGCATTTCCGCCGCTGGTTGCTGGGGTCCTGTTCTTCCTGACGCCCGTCTATTTTATCGCGTCCATCTGGGCCTCGGCGCGTCACTCGGTCGTCAAGGTCGCCTTTGTCATCGGCGTTATCGCCGGTCCCGCCTTTGCTGTGATCGCCCCGGAATTCGACATTCTCTATGCCGGCATCGGCGGCGGAACATTGGCCTATGTGATCGACCGTCTGGTTTTCCGCCGCAAGATCAAACCGACGTCGCCGGAAGGGGAACCATGATGACTGACCATTGGTGGGCACCCTATCTTTTCATCGCCATCGCAGGCTGGCTCGCGACCGATATCTGGCGCTGGCTCGGCGTGCTTGCAGGCAATCGGCTGAAGGAAGATTCCGAGGCGCTTTATTGGGTGAGGGCGGTCGCAACCGCCCTCGTCATGGCCGTCACCGCCAAACTGATCGTTTTTCCGACGGGAACGCTTGAGTCCTCGCCGATGTGGCTGCGCATCGGTGCTGCAGTACTCGGCTTTATTGCCTTTCTGGCTGCCGGCCAACGCGTCATCGTCGGCGTCGCGGTCCCGATCGTGCTGTTGGCGGGTGGTTTGTTCGTGCTTGGATTCTAACGCGCTTATCCGAATATTAAAGCCGTTCCCTTAGCTTGTCGAAAGTTGGAACAGGAACGGCAATTCGATGCGACTCTTTGCGGCAGAGCGTTTTATAGTTGGCTTCATCATCTTATTATTTCTCATTGATGCAGCGTTGATTGCAGCCAAAGGTATTCGCGTCGACTATGCCGGGTATCTCGTATGCGTTCTCGCCGGTGCGGGGGTTTTTGTCCTTGGCCAATTCTACCGCATAAGCGCGCGCGATCTGCGTATTGCATCTGCCCTCATTGCAGGCGGATTGTTCATCTTGTTCACGCTCGCCGCCTCGGTTTTCAATTATGCCATCCTCCCACTCTCGTTCCCGGCCATCGATCAGGCGCTTATCGGCGCGGACGCAATGTTGGGATACAATTGGGCGGGATTCGTCGAGTGGGCTGCGACATATCGAGGGATTGGAGGGGCCCTGTTCGCCGTCTACGCGACGTCCCTACCTCAGATTCTGGTAATCATCATTGTCCTCGGGTTCAGCGGTAAGGATCATCAACTGCAGCATTTTCTGCTGACCGGCGTCATGGGAGCATCCGCCAGCATTGTGTTCTGGATGTTTTTCCCTACCTTTGGAGCGCCTGCCTATCAGGATTTGCCAGCTTGGATTGCCGGGACGATACCGATTGCATTGGATATGACATATGCGCGTGAGGTCGCCCGGTTGGCAACGGAGGGCGTCGAATTCATCTCGCCACGGAACGTCCTTGGCCTGATCAGTTTTCCATCGTTCCACACCTTCATTGCTGCGATGTGCGTCTGGTTTGTACCGCGGCACGCTGTGATGATAGCGGTGATTCTGGTTCTGAATATCTTGATGCTACCGGCCGTTCTGGTGCAGGGCGGACATCATCTTTCAGACATCTTCGGCGGCCTTATCGCCTTTGCGATTATATGTCCCACGTCGGGAAAGCTGCTGGCTTGGTTGTCGGCGCGAGAGCGCAATGGCGCTTTGGAAGCCGCGCCAACAGAGGTTGTTGCGGCGGAGTAGTCACGCTGGGCTGTCAAGCGCTTCCGCAACAAGCCAGTCCGCGAGAATTTTTGCCGGCGCAGCCAGATCGTCTGCACGGCTGAGCCAATAATGCCTATCCTCGCCGGCAGCTCTATCGAAAAGCACCGTCAGTTCCCCGCTCGCGATTTCGTCGTGGAGAAGGGCGGTTGGACAAAGGCCAATTCCCTGTCCGGCTTTGAGGGCGGTCACAAGCAGATTGAAATCCGCGAAAACGGGACCGGCATTGGCGGGCAGGGGTATGCCGTCGAGAGCAAGCCATGTCTGCCAAGCGGCCTCAGACTCGTCGTGCAGCAATTCCGCTCCCCCCAGGTCGGAAACGGCATTGAAGGGACCAAACCGTGCGACGTAGCTTGGAGCACCTGTGGGCCGGGTTTCCGCGCTGAACAGAGCGACGGCGTTTTTTTGGGGAGCCGGTCCATGAACAATGGTGAGGTCGGGTTCTATCGCGTGCTGGGCTCCAGAATAACTGATCGACACCTGGATGTCTGGAAAAAGTGCCCGGAAGCGCGGTAGCCGCGGGGTCAGAAAATGCGCGACAACGGAGGGCAGGCTCGCCAAGCGAACCGTTTTGTAGTCCTGGCCTTGGCGCAGCCGGGCGGCACCAGCCGCGATTTGCCTCAATCCGCTCGAAACCGTCGCGCCGAACTCCTGACCGGCCTGCGTAAGTCTCACGCCCCTGGCATGCCGCTCAAACAGCGCCACGCCAAGCCAGGCCTCCAGATTGCGCACATGCTGGCTGACAGCAGTCGCCGTCATGCCAAGCTCCTGGCCGGCCAGAGAAAAACTCGTTCTTCTGGCCGCTGCTTCGAAAGCGCGGAGGGTGGAAATCGGCGGCAGCTTCATAACGGTCGAGGCTAAGCCAGACTTGGCCTGAGCGCAAGAAAAACCCGTCTTGTCATGCCGCTGTTCCTGACGCAATTTCGTGTCCAACTTTTTATCGCTCAGAGGATTTCATGACCACCCTGCCTGCCGAACCCGCCGACGCCGCCACGCGCCGGGCTGTCCGTCCCGTTGTCGTCTATCCCAACGGCACGCTTGAGGTGCCTGACCTTGCGCGTCTTGCGCAGGCAAAGCAGGGCATGGAGAAGGTGGATGAAGTCATCGTGCCGCCGCGTGACGGCCGCACCTTTACTGTCCCGAGAGGGCATTTTTTTCGTATCGTCAGCGTCGAAGGCCCGCAGGTCGGTGATTTGAACCTGTGGAATGCGAATGACCTCAATGAGCGTTTTTTCAGCGGCAAAACGCGCGCGCTGCATGCCACCCATCTTTCCGTTGGCAACCGGCTGTGGAGCAACCTGCCGTCGCTACGGCCAATGGCGACCATCACCCATGATACGCTGTCATGGTATGGCTTCGACGAGGATGGCGGCGGTGTGCATGACGTGATCGGCACCCGCTGCGATCCCTATACCAACAAGTTGTTGAGCGGGGGCGATTATCACCATTGCTGCCATTCGAACCTGACGAACGCGCTTGCTTCCGCCAAAGGCCTTTCCTTCCGGCAGGCGGAGCCGCATGTTCATGACGTGTTAAATGTCTTCATGTGCACCGGTTTCACCCGTGATACCCACCAGTATTTCATGAAAGCGAGCCCGGTACGTCCGGGTGACTATCTCGAGTTCTTCGCGGAAATCGACCTCATCGGCGCGCTTTCCGCGTGTCCCGGCGGCGACTGCAGCACCACGCATTCAAGCGACACGGCGGCCTGTTATCCGCTGAAGGTGGAAATATTCCGGCCGGATATGGCGGTGCTTGAAGGCTGGCCCTGGCCGGAGCGAAATGCCTATGGTCCTGTGGAATGAGGAAAAACACCTCTCTCGTCATGCCCGACTAAATCCGGCATCCGGCCACGGCGCGTCTGCGCCGTGAACGAGTTATTCCGCGATCAGGAACTTGATCGCACTGGACCCGGATCAGATCCGGGGTGAGGGCGTGCGGATGCCGCTGTTCTGCCAGACGCTGAGGCGTCTCATCACCCGTCACAAAGCAAGCGCCGCCTTTATCTTCTCCGCATGGGCCTTCAGCACCTCCCCATCGGCCATCACGCCGGAATGCGGCTTCAGTGGCTCGCCTTCCTTGCGCGGAATGACGTGGAAATGCAGGTGGAACACAGTCTGGCCAGCGGCCGGTTCGTTGAACTGAGCGACGAAGACACCATCTGCATCGAAGGCTTCCTTCGCCGCGACGGCGAGTTTCTGCACGACGGGAATGGTTCTTGCGAGCACGTCGGGGTCGGCGTCGAGCAGGTTGCGGGAGCCGACCTTGGGTATAACGAGGAGGTGTCCGGGAGCCTGTGGCATCACATCCATGAAGGCCAGGGTATGCTCGTCCTCGTAAAGCTTATGGCTCGGAATCTCGCCACGCAGGATTTTTGCGAAGATATTGTTGTCGTCGTAAGCGCTGGCCGCCATTCTGGTCCCTCCTGATGTCGGACTATGTGTCCGGTTCCTGTCTTTCGCCCTTGCGGAAGGGCGTGTGCTCATCGAGATAATCGTTGATGTGCTCGACCTCTTCGCGCTCGCGCTGAAGATAATCGGCAATGGCTCGACGCAGGCCCGGATGGGCGATGAAATGCGCCGAGTGGGTGGTGACCGGTACATAACCGCGCGCCAGCTTGTGTTCGCCCTGGGCGCCGGCCTCTACCCGTTTCAATCCCTTCGCGAGCGCAAAATCGATGGCCTGATGGTAACAGACCTCGAAATGCAAGAAGGGGTGGTCCTCGATGCAGCCCCAATGCCGACCGTAGAGCGCGTCCGACCCGATGAAATTGATCGCACCGGCGATGTAACGCCCCTCGCGTTTCGCCATGACAAGCAACACATCATCAGCCATGCGCTCGCCGATCAGCGAATAAAACTTCCGCGTCAGATAAGGCCTGCCCCATTTGCGGCTGCCGGTATCCATGTAGAAGGCAAAAAATTGGTCCCAGATCTCCTCCGTCAGGTCAGAGCCTGTCAGCCAATCGATCTCGATCCCGTTTTCCAGCGCGGCCCGGCGCTCCTTCTTGAGCCCCTTGCGCTTGCGTGATGATAGCGCTTCGAGGAAGTCATTGTGGTCGCGATAACCGTCATTGATGAAATGGAATTGCTGGTCGGTGCGGTGCAGAAAATCGCTCGGCAAAAGTGCCGAGAGGTCATCCTCTTCCAGAAAGGTGACGTGCGCCGAAGAGACGCCGATCTTGTCAGTCACTTGCGCGAGACCGGAAGCGAGGAGCGGCTTGAATTGTCCGGCATCTTGGCCAGTGGCGACCAGCAGGCGTGGGCCCGTCGCAGGAGTGAAGGGCACCGAGCATTGCAGTTTGGGATAATAATGCCCGCCAGCCCGCTCGAAGGCATCCGCCCAGCCGTGATCGAAGACGTATTCGCCCTTGCTGTGGTTTTTCAGATAGGCAGGAACGGCGCCGATGAGGGCCCCTGCCGCGTTTTCCAGCAGCAGGTGGTGTCCTAGCCAGCCGGTCTTGGCGGTGGCCGAACCGGAGTCTTCCATGGAAGACAGGAATTCATGCGATATGAAGGGGTTGTAAGCATTTCCTGATGCGTTGCGCGACGTTCCGGAAAGCCGTTTCCAGCTTTCCGGATCGATATCCTCGAAGGATTGCGCAATGCGGATGGAGTAATCTTTTGTCATGCCGTGGCGGACGGTCTCTCTCTCGGGTCGAAACCCTCGAATGTCATCTGGTCCGCATATTTATAGGTCGTCTCGCGCGCATTTTCATCCCTGACCGTCCAGGTAATGACCGGAAGCCCGAGTTTTCTTTGCGCTTCGATGAAGCTGTTGGGCAGGTGACCCCAATGATAGGAGATGAAATCGAGCCCCAGCTGCATGGCGTCGTCATGTTGGAAGAAGTCCTCCGGCTTGTCGCCTTCTGCCGTCAGCCCGAGCGGCCAGGGCGAGCCCGCTGCTTTCAGGTCCTTCAGCAGATGGTGATCGAAGCTCATCAGCGCCACATGGCCGTTATAGCCCTCGAGGTCTTCCAGCACCGCTTCGGCAAAGCCGTCATCGACGCCTTCGCCGTCACGGCCTTTCAGTTCAATAACCAGCGGCACCTTGCCAGCCACCAGAGCCAAAAGCTGCTTGAGGCTCGGAACGCGATCCGTGGTTTGGCCGACGGAGAGCATTGCCAGTTCCGCCGAGGTGCGTTCACGCACATCGCCCTTGATTCCAGTCAGTCTTTCCAGGTCGTGGTCGTGGAAAACCACCGGCACACTGTCGGCCGCCAGCTGAACGTCGCATTCGATCGCAAAACCGGCATCGACGGCGCGGGAGAAGGCGGAAAGCGTGTTTTCCCAGACCGCCTTGTTGAGATCGTGGTAACCGCGATGGGCAACGGGCTGGGCCGTCAGCCAGGAAAGTTTCAGCGTCATACGTCGATTTCCACAATGGCGTCGATTTCGACCGAGGCATTGAAGGGCAGGGCGGCCATGCCGACGGCGGCGCGGGCATGTTTACCGGCCTCGCCCAGAACATTGGCGATGAGGTTGGACGCACCGTTGATGACGAGATGCTGCTCGACGAACTCAGGCACAGAGGCGACAAAGCCGTTCAGCTTGATGACACGGCGCACTTTTGAAAGATCGCCATTCAATGCGGCCTTGACCTGTGCGAGAATGTTGACGGCGCAAAGTTCGGCTGCGCGCTGGGCGGCTGGAACGTCGACATCGCGACCAACGAGGCCCGTCACCGCAATCTTGCCCGATTCCATCGGCAGTTGACCCGATACGTAAAGCAGATTGGCGCTGATGGTGAATGGAACGTAGTTTGCAGCTGGTGCTGCGGCGACGGGAAGCGTAAAGCCAAGTTCCTTGAGGCGGCCTTCGATGACTTCGGACATTTTCGTCTCCGGTTTTGTTGTAAATCCTTCAAGAATCCGGCATTCAGAAGATGTTGATCCAAAAGCCGGGCGGTTGCTTGTACAATATGAGCGGCGAGTCCAACAGGAGATATTGCATGTTTGTCAGGACGCTTGGTTTCGTTGCCGCAACAGGGCTGATGACCGGCCTGTCGAACGCCGCCAGCGCCTTGCCCGTCGCAGTTCCGGATCTCATTGCCCATCGCGCCGTCTATGATCTGGAATTGAAGGACGCGTCCGATCGCTCCGGCATCGAAGGCATGACAGGCCGCATGGTGTATGAGTTCACGGGTTCGGCCTGCCAGGGTTACAAGACGGATTTCCGTTTCGTCACGCAGATAAACACCGGCGATGCCGTGCGCATGACCGACCAGCAGACCAAAACCTTCGAGGACCTCGCGGCGAAAAAATTCACCTTCGAGACCAAGTCCTACACCGACGACAAGCTGGACAAGGAAGTGCAGGGTGCCGCGACCGATGATAAGGATGGCGTGAAGGTCGATCTGAAACGTCCGGATGCGCGACAGGTCAATCTCGTCGCCAGCGAGTTTCCGACGCAGCACATGTTCCAGGTCATCGAAAATGCCCGTCAGGGAAAACGCATCTTCGAATCGCGCATTTTCGATGGGTCTGACGATGGCGATGAAAGCCTGATCACGTCGACGCTGGTCGGCAAGTCGCAGATGCCGAAGGATGGCGACGTGGACGCCGGCAAGGCAGGCGAATTTGCCAAGACCGCCTACTGGCCTGTTACGATCGCCTATTACAACGACAAGACGGGTACGGACGCTTTGCCGATCTATCGCATGTCGTTCAAGCTCTACGAAAACGGAATCACCCGCGATCTGACGATGGATTACGGTGATTTTGTTCTGACTGGAAAGCTTGCGAAGCTTGATATTCTCAAGCCCGAAACCTGTGAAAACAAGCCCGTGCGCTGAAACAGGGCAATTTGCGCGGTTTTTTCGCATAATCGCTTGCATTTTAACGCGGGCGACTGTATGCGGCTCACCATTCCACACGCGAAGCTTGGGATGTTCCGGGAGAAATCCGGTTCGTTCCGCCCGGTGGTATCGATGAAAGTCGGTGCTGTTCGCTTCGCGGGGGTTAAACCGGAAAAGGAGTAACAAGGCATGGCATTGCCCGATTTTTCTATGCGCCAGCTTCTGGAAGCTGGTGTTCACTTCGGCCACCAGACGCACCGCTGGAACCCGAAGATGAAGCCGTACATCTTCGGCGACCGTAACAACATCCACATCATCGACCTGGCTCAGACCGTTCCGATGCTGTCGCGCGCCCTTCAGGTCGTGTCCGACACCGTTGCCCGTGGCGGCCGCGTCCTGTTCGTTGGCACCAAGCGCCAGGCGTCGGAAATCATCGCCGACAGCGCAAAGCGTTCGGCCCAGTACTACGTCAACTCCCGCTGGCTCGGCGGCATGATGACCAACTGGAAGACCATTTCGAACTCGATCCAGCGTCTGCGCAAGGTTGACGAGATCCTGAACTCGGAAGGCTCCGGCTACTCCAAGAAGGAACGCCTGAACCTCGAGCGCGAACGCGAGAAGCTTGAAAAGGCTCTCGGCGGTATCCGCGATATGGGCGGCGTTCCGGACCTGATGTTCATCATCGACACCAACAAGGAAAAGATCGCGATCGAAGAAGCCAAGCGTCTTGGCATCCCGGTCGTTGCTATCATCGACAGCAACTGCGATCCGGACCTCATCGACTACCCGATCCCGGGTAACGACGACGCGTCGCGCGCCATCTCGCTTTACTGCGACCTGATCGCCCGCGCTGCCATCGACGGCATTGCCCGTCAGCAGGGCGCTTCCGGCCGCGACATCGGCGCTTCTGAAGAAGCTCCGATCGAGCCCGCTCTCGAAGACGAGGCTGGCGCCTGATTTAGGCCCTGTCTGGCGGCGATCCGTTTCGCCGTCTCCTCGACCAGGATATGACAAGGCCGTCAAAGACCTTCAATGGGTTGACGGCCTTGTTCGTTTCTAACCGCTCCGCCGTGGTTTTCGGAAACCGCAGGCGTTCGAGGTGGTTGGAACGGCAGGCAGTCTTCATAACGCTGTCACACTAGAGCGGCACCCATCATTTCGATGTTTGGCGACGCCGCAGCACTTGGGAATGCGCATGCCCCTTGCCGGAACCTCAGGGTTTCGAAGGGTGTGCGGCCGGGTACAGTCATCACCCAGAACTTCGGCACGGCAAAATCCGCCGGCTGACCGATCGAACCGATAAGAGGCACACAATGACCGAAATCACAGCCGCAATGGTGAAGGAACTGCGCGAAAAGTCTGGCGCAGGCATGATGGACTGCAAGAAGGCTCTTGCTGAAACCAATGGCGACATGGAAGCGGCGATCGACTGGCTGCGCGCCAAGGGCATCGCAAAGGCCGACAAGAAGTCCGGCCGCACGGCTGCCGAAGGTCTGGTCGGCGTTGCCACCATGGGTCATAAGGCTGTTGTTGTCGAGTTGAACTCGGAAACCGACTTCGTTGCCCGTAACGACGCTTTCCAGGACCTCATCCGCGGCATCGCCCAGGTTGCTCTCTCCACCGATGGCACCGTCGACGCTGTTTCCGCTGCCACCTATCCGGCAACCGGCAAGTCCGTTTCCGACAGCATCAAGGACGCGATCGCGACGATCGGCGAGAACATGACGCTGCGTCGTTCCGCTGCGCTTGAAGTGCCGCACGGTGTTGTTGCGACCTACATCCACAACGCTGCCGGCGACGGCATCGGCAAGCTCGGCGTTCTCGTTGCCCTGAAGTCGGAAGGCGACAAGGCAGTTCTCAATTCCATCGGCCGCCAGGTTGCCATGCACATTGCTGCGACCAACCCGCTTGCCATCCGCGCTGAAGAAGTCGACGCCGCGGTTGCAGAGCGCGAGCGCAACGTCTTCATCGAACAGGCCCGCGAATCCGGCAAGCCGGAAGCCATCATCGAAAAGATGGTTGATGGCCGCATGCGCAAGTTCTTCGAAGAAGTCGCCCTCCTGTCGCAGGCTTTCGTCATCAACCCCGACCTGACGGTCGGCGCTGCCGTCAAGGAAGCCGAGAAGGAAGCTGGCGCTTCCATCGAAGTCACCGGCATGGTTCGCCTGCTGCTCGGCGAAGGCGTCGAGAAGGAAGAAAGCGATTTCGCAGCTGAAGTTGCTGCAGTCGCCAAGGGCTGATTATATTTACCCAATCTTGGGAAAACGGGAGGGCATCGCGTGACAACGCGGTGCCCTTCGTGTATCCGCGTTTCGGTTACATTTCCGAGGAGTCATGATGTCTTCCAAGCCGATCTACAAACGCGTTCTTCTCAAGGCTTCCGGCGAAGCCCTCATGGGTGATCAGGGTTTCGGTATCGATGTGGCGGTGGCCGACCGTATTGCCTCCGATATCGCCGAGGCGAGGGCGATGGGCGTTGAAGTCGGCGTGGTCGTCGGCGGCGGTAATATTTTCCGCGGCGTTGCCGTGGCATCCAAGGGGGGCGACCGCGTCACCGGCGACCATATGGGCATGCTGGCAACCGTGATCAATGCACTGGCGCTCGCAACCTCGCTGCGAAAGCTGAGCATCGATACCGTGGTTCTCTCGGCAATCGCCATGCCTGAGATCTGTGAGAGTTTCTCCCAACGTGCTGCCCTCCATCACCTGGCCCAGGGCCGCGTGGTGATCTTTGCCGGCGGCACGGGGAACCCGTTCTTCACCACCGATTCTGCTGCTGCGCTGCGCGCGGCCGAAATGGGCGCCGAGGCGATCTTCAAGGGCACCCAGGTGGATGGCATCTATTCCGCCGATCCGAAGAAGGACCCGACAGCGACCCGTTTCGACGAGCTGACCCATAGCGAAGTGCTCGGCAAAGGGCTCGCCGTCATGGATATCGCCGCGGTGGCGCTTGCCCGCGAAAACCACATCCCGATCATTGTTTTCTCGATCCATGAGAAGGGCGGTTTTGCACAGATATTGACCGGCGGCGGCCGCAAGACCATCGTGCACGACAAGTAATCCAAAACGATGCCGCCCTTGAGGGCGAATACGGCCGCTGGCCGACAAGATGGAGTATCAAGATGAGTGGTGTTGACCTCAACGATATCAAGCGCCGTATGGATGGCGCCATCAATGCATTCAAGAGCGATATCGCGTCGCTGCGCACCGGCCGCGCGTCGGCCAATATTCTGGACCCGGTCACCGTTGATGCCTACGGCTCGCGCGTGCCGCTCAACCAGGTGGCCAACATCACCGTTCCCGAGCCGCGCATGCTCGGCGTCAATATCTGGGACAAGTCGATGGTCAATGCCGTGGACCGCGCCATCCGCGAATCCAACCTCGGCCTCAACCCCATCGTTGACGGCCAGAACCTCCGTATTCCGCTGCCTGAACTCAACGAAGAGCGCCGCAAATCCCTCGTCAAGGTCGCTCACGACTACGCCGAAAAGTCGAAGGTCGCTATTCGCCATGTGCGTCGTGATGGCATGGACGGTCTGAAAAAAGCCGAAAAGGATGGTGACATCGGTCAGGACGAAAGCCGTGGCCAGTCGGAAAAAGTGCAGAAAATGACCGACGACACGATTTCGGAAATTGACCGCTTGCTTGCCGAGAAGGAAAAGGAAATCATGCAGGTCTGATATCGCTTGCGATAGACGTCTGCTTTTTCCGTTTGAATTCCGCGCCGCCCTATTACTGGATCGATATGCCGACGACGACACGTTCCTCCATACCCGAGCACGTCGCCATCATCATGGATGGCAATGGCCGCTGGGCAAAGCAGCGCGGTCTTCCGCGCGTGATGGGGCATCGCCGCGGTGTGGAGGCCGTGCGCGAGACCGTGCGCGCGGCCGGCGATTGCGGCATACGTTATCTCACCCTGTTTGCCTTCTCTTCGGAAAACTGGCGCAGGCCGGAATCCGAAGTCAGTGATCTGATGGGGCTGCTGAAGGCCTTCATCCGGCGCGACCTTGCCGAGCTGCACCGCGAGAATGTGCGCGTGCGGATCATCGGTGACCGGCAGGGGCTGAAGAACGATATCCGCGCGCTTCTGGAAGAGGCGGAGCAGATGACGGCCGAAAATACCAAGCTGACGCTGGTGATCGCCTTCAACTATGGCAGCCGTGACGAGATCGCTCGCGCAACGGCGTCAATCGCGCTTGATGTTGCCGCAGGCAGGCTCGACGCCGCCTCCATCACGCCGGAAATGATTTCGTCCCGGCTCGACACATCGGGGATTCCCGATCCGGATCTGATTATCCGCACCAGTGGCGAAGAGCGTCTGTCCAACTTCCTCCTCTGGCAGGCAGCCTATTCGGAATTCCTCTTCGTGCCGGAATATTGGCCCGACTTCGACCGCCAGCGATTCTTCTCTGCAATTGAGCAATATGCAACGCGTGACCGCCGTTTCGGTGCGCTCACCGAGCAGGTTGCCGTGGCAGGTGCCTGATGAGCCGTGAACTCAGGCTCCGGATCGTTTCCGCGATCGTCATGGCCGCGGTCATCCTGGCCGCGACGTGGTATGGCGGCATCCTGTTCCGCATCGTTGCTGGTCTTCTCGCGATTCTCATCTATTACGAGTGGTCGACGATTACCCGGATGTCGGAGAGCAACCCCACCGGAAATGCCTGGGGCTGGTTTTCTGTCGCCGTCATTGCCGGCAATACGATTTTCGGTGAAGCTTCGCTGGACCTGCCGCTCTTATCCGGCTTCACGCTGACAGCGGCGTTGTTTCCGGTGCTGCGCGGCCGGAACTGGTGGCTGGTGGGCGGCATATTTTACGCGGGCCTGAGCGGCATATCGCTCGCAGCCATTCGTGGTGACGAACTGACGGGCCTCGCGTCCATCCTGTTCATCTTTGCGGTTGTCTGGTCGACGGACATTCTTGCTTACTTCGTTGGTCGCGCCATCGGCGGGCCAAAACTCGCGCCTGCCATCTCTCCGGGTAAGACATGGTCGGGCGCGATCGGCGGGGCGGTTGCGGCCATCATCGGCGGTGCATTGGTCTCCATGGCCTATCATGGTCGCATCAGCCTGCTGGTGCTGGGACTGGCGCTGATCCTTTCGATCTTCAGCCAGATTGGCGATCTCTTCGAATCCTTCGTGAAACGACGGTTTCAGGTCAAGGATTCAAGCCATCTCATTCCTGGTCATGGCGGCTTCATGGACCGTGTTGACGGTCTTGTTTTCGCCTGCTTTACGGTATTCCTCATAGCTTTCGTGCATGCGGCGGCAACCGGCGACGTGCCCGGATCGAGCGGCGGGCTGTTGCCGGGCTTCTAGGCGGCGCAAAAGGTCACGATATAAAGGGCAGATTGTCATGAACACAGTAATGGCGGCGACTGGTTTTCTGACCGGCTATATCGTGCCCTTCATCCTGGTCCTGTCCCTGCTCGTTTTTGTACATGAGATGGGCCATTATCTTGTCGGTCGGTGGTGTGGCATCCGCTCCACCGCATTCTCGGTCGGTTTTGGCCCGGAACTGGTCGGATTTACCGACAAGCGCGGCACGCGCTGGAAGATTTCCGCGATTCCGCTTGGCGGCTACGTCAAATTTTTTGGCGATGAGGATGCCGCAAGCAAGCCTGACAGTTCCGGCCTTTCTTACATGTCGCTGGAGGAGAGGGCGCAAACGCTTTCCGGCGCAAAGCTGTGGAAAAGGGCAGCGACGGTCGCTGCAGGCCCGATCGCGAATTTCATCCTCGCGATTCTCATTTTTGCAGTGCTCTTCGGCATCTATGGTCGGATGATTGCCGATCCGGTCGTTGCGGAAGTTCGTGAAAACAGTGCGGCGGCGGTTGCCGGCGTCAAGGCGGGCGACCGTCTGATTGCCATCGATGGCGAAAAGGTACTGACATTCGAGGATGTTCGCCGTTATGTCGGCATTCGTCCCGGCACGCCGATTACGGTGACTGTGGAGAGGGCAGGCGAGGAACTGACGCTGCCGATGGTTCCGACCCGCACCGAGACGACCGACCAGTTCGGTAACAAGCTCGAAATGGGCATCATCGGCATCGTCACCGACCAGACCAGCGGCAATTTCCGCCACATCGAATATTCGCCGGTCCAGGCGCTCGCCGAGGGTGTGCGTGAAACAGGTCATGTCATCACCGGCACGTTCAACTATATCGGAAACCTCGTCACCGGCCGCATGAATGCCGATCAGCTGGGTGGTCCCGTGCGGGTGGCGCAGGCATCCGGACAGATGGCGACACTCGGAATTTCCGCCGTTATCCAGCTCGCCGCGGTTCTTTCGGTATCGATCGGTCTCCTGAATTTGATGCCCGTCCCGGTTCTGGACGGCGGCCATCTCGTGTTCTACGCCATCGAGGCAATTAGAGGCCGGCCGCTCGGCGCCGGCGCGCAGGAAGTGGCGTTCCGTATCGGAATGATGATGATTTTGGGCCTTATGGTTTTTGCAACATGGAATGATATCAGCAGCTTGATTGGCTGAGGATTGTGTTTTAACGGTTTTGTTAGTCGGTTGTTTACCTTGTTTTTATGCCAAAGTGGCGAATGAGCCACTCTGGAGCACGAAGTAAACAGAATTTAACGTTCACGCTTGCTTGTAGGGGAAAAGCAGGTAAAACGACGCACATGGCCGGAGTCGGGTTCCGCCCGCTGAGGGACAACGTAAAAGGGTAAGAATTGAAATGAAGGCTGGTTCAAGATTTTTGAACGCTGTGTCGGCGGTTGCTCTGTCTGCCGGTGTTTCTTCGGTTGCGGGCCTTGGTGTGCTTGCCTCTGCTGGCGTTGCACAGGCAGCCGTCATCAGCAGAATTGACGTTCGCGGGGCCGAAAGGTCTGGTGCGGATTCGGTTCGTTCCAACATCACCATTGCGCCAGGCAAGAACTTTTCCAATTCGGACATCGATGAGTCGGTGAAGCGTCTTTACGCCACCGGTTACTTCTCGAATGTCGCCATGCGCGTTTCCGGCAGCACGCTGGTCGTGACGGTCAACGAGAACCAGCTTGTCAACCAGGTGGTGTTCAACGGCAACCGCAAGATCAAGGACGACAAGCTCGCCGGCGTCGTGCAGACCCAGCCGATGGGCCCGTTCAATCAGGCCATCGTGACGGCTGACATCGCCCGCATCAAGGACGCCTATGCTGCCATCGGTCGTAGCGATGTCGAAATCACCACGCAGACCGTGTCTGTCGGTCAGGGCCGTGTAAACATTGCTTTCGTCATCAACGAAGGTGAGCGTACGAAGATCGGCCGCATCGATTTTATTGGCAACAATGCCTACAGCGATGGTCGTCTCGCCGCCGTCATCAATACCAAGAAGTCCAACATGCTGTCGTTCCTGACGCGTAAGGACGTCTACAATGAGGACAAGCTGCGCGCCGATGAAGAGGCGCTGCGCCAGTTCTACTACAACCACGGTTATGCCGACTTCCGCGTCGTCTCTTCCGAGGCGGTCCTGGACGAGGCAAAGAACGAATACACCATCTCCATCACCGTTGACGAAGGCAAGAAGTACAACTTCGGCAACGTCGCGGTCGAATCGACCGTTCCGGGCGTCGATGGTTCCGAGCTTCAGGGTCTTGTTGAAACCCGTCAGGGTGGAAGCTACAGCGCCAAGGAAGTTCAGCAGAGCATGGAAGCGATTTCCAAGCGCGTTGCCGGTGAAGGTTATCCTTTCGCTCGTGTTACGCCGCGCGGCGACCGCGACATGTCTGGCAACACCATTGGCGTGACCTATATCGTCGATCAGGGCGAGCGCGCTTACGTCGAGCGTATCGAAATCCGCGGTAACACCCGCACGCGTGACTATGTCATCCGTCGCGAATTCGATATTTCCGAAGGCGATGCGTTCAACCAGACGGTCATTACCGCTGCAAAGCGTCGTCTCGAAGCGCTGGGTTACTTCTCGAAGGTCAATATCTCGACCGCCGGCGGCAGCGCGCCTGACCGCGTCGTGATCGTGGTTGACGTTGAAGATCAGTCGACGGGTTCGTTCGGTATCGGTGCGGGCTACTCGCAGAACGATGGCGTGCTGCTCGAAGCATCGGTCGAAGAAAAGAACTTCCTCGGTCGCGGTCAGTATATCCGTGTCGCCGCTGGTGCTGGTGAAGACGATGCGCGTACGTACTCGCTGTCCTTCACGGAGCCCTATTTCCTCGGCTACCGTCTGGCTGCCGGCTTCGACCTCTTCAAGAACCAGAGCAAGAGCGAAGACTTCTATAACTACGACGAACAGGGCTTTGCACTGCGCGTCACCGCTCCGATCACGGAAGATCTGTCGACGACATTCAAATACACCTACAAGCAGATCAATTATGACGGTAAGGGCGACTGGCAGAACAACGCCAATCTCGCAGAACCTTATCAGGCTCTGATCCGCGGTGGTGACTGGACCCAGTCGATCATTTCGAACACCTTGAACTACAACACGCTCGATGACCGCAACATGCCGCGCGAAGGCTGGCAGGCTGCGTTGACGAACGAATTTGCGGGTCTCGGTGGCGACTCCGAATACTACAAGATCTATGCCAAGGCGCGGTACTACCACACGCTGTCCGACGAGTATGACATCATCGGATCGCTGACCGGTCAGGCTGGTCATGTCATGCCGACGAATGACAATCTTCTGGTCTTCGATCAATTCAAGTTCGGCGGTCGTCAGGTTCGCGGCTTCAAGAACGATGGTATCGGTCCGCGTATCGGTTATGACTCCATCGGCGGCACGACCTATTTTGCGGCTTCTGCTGAAGTGACGGCGCCAATGCCTGGCGTTCCGGAAGACTTCGGCCTGCGTCTTGCCGGCTTCGTCGATGCCGGCACGATGTATGGCAACAAGGTCTCCACATCGCAGACCGTCAAGGACGACAACTCCATCCGCGCATCTGCCGGTATCGGTGTGATGTGGGCATCGCCTTTCGGTCCGATCCGCGTCGATTACGCCGTTCCTTTCGCCAAGGAAGACTACGACGAGGAACAGCGTTTCCGGTTTGGCATGTCCAACACTTTCTGATATCGGCAGTCCAGAACTGCAAGTTTGAACGTTCTGGAGTTTCCGGCTGATGGAATACAACGCATTTTTTCCGCCCCACGAGGGACTGCGATTGATAGACATCGCAGACCGTTTTGGGACGGAACTGTCTGATGAGGCGGCAGGTGAACGGATGATCCGATCCGTTTCGCCCGTCTATCGGGCAAAGCCCGATCAGCTCTGCTATATACTGTCGCGCAAGAATCGCGATGAATTGCAGACCTGCGAAGCAGGCGCCGTCATTTGTGACGCAGCGCTTGTCGATATGCTTCCGTCCAATATCCCCGCGCTGATATCAAAAAATCCGCACACGCTGTTTGCGCAGGTGGGTGCTCTGCTGCATCCTTCGGCGATGCGTCCGGGACCAGTCGCGCGCATGGAAGCAGAAGTTTCCCATGCCGCGCATGTCGATCCATCCGCAAAATTGGAAGAAGGCGTCATCGTCGAGGCACTTGCCGTCATCGGAGCGGGTGCCCATATCGGCGCGGGCACGCGCATCGGCCCCGGCGTGATCATTGGACAGGATGTGCGGATTGGCCGCGATTGCACCATCGCCGGTGGCGCCAGCGTGCTTGCGGCGCTCATCGGCAACAATGTGATTATCCACAACGGCGCCCGTATCGGTCAGGATGGGTTTGGTTACGCTCCCGGTCCGCGTGGCATGCTGAAGATCGTGCAGGTTGGCCGTGTCATCATTCAGGACAATGTCGAGATTGGCGCCAATACCACGATCGATCGCGGCACCATGGATGATACGGTCATCGGTGAAGGCACCAAGATCGATAATCAGGTTCAGGTCGGTCATAATGTGCGCATTGGCCGCCATTGTGGCATCGTCAGCAAGGTCGGCATTGCAGGCAGCACCCGCATCGGCGACGGTGTGATGATTGGTGGCGCGGCCGGCATCAACGGCCATATCACCATTGGCGATGGCGCGCAGATCGCCGCGATGAGCGGTGTTGTGGCCGATGTGCCGGCAGGCGCGCGTTACGGCGGAACGCCGGCGCGGCCGATGAAATATTTCCTGCGCGACATGGCCGAGATTCTGGCCCGCGCTGAAGGGCGTGATAAAAAAACAGGAGAGAAAAACAATGACTGAAGAAACGAAGACGACGCTTGGCGCGGCTGACATTCTGGAAGTCATGAAGCTTCTGCCGCATCGTTACCCATTTCTGCTGATCGACAAGATCATCGAAATCGACGGCAACAATTCGGCAATCGGCATCAAGAACGTCACGGTCAATGAACCGCATTTTACCGGTCACTTCCCAGACCGTCCGATCATGCCGGGCGTTTTGATCGTCGAAGCCATGGCCCAGACGGCCGGCGCCATTTGCGCGCGCAGCCAGGGTGAGGGCGGCTATCTGGTCTACTTCATGACGATCGACAATGCGCGTTTCCGCAAGCCAGTGGTTCCCGGCGACCGCCTCGAAATCCACGTCACCAAGCAGCGTCAGCGCGGCAATGTATTTAAATTCCATTGTGAGGCGAAGGTGGACGGCGCGCTGGTGGCGGAGGCCGATGTGGGCGCCATGATGATCCCCGAGGACCAGCAATGAGCACGATTGCGGCTTCGGCCAGGATTCACCCGAGCGCGGTCGTTGAGGACGGCGCGGTGATCGGTGAAAGCGTTGTCATCGGCCCGCTTGCCTATGTCGGTCCGAAGGTGACGCTGCATGACGGTGTGAGGCTGCACAACCATGCCGTGGTGTCCGGTCTGACGGTGATCGGCCGCGATTCGGTCATTCATCCTATGGCGGTTATTGGCGGAACGCCGCAGGCGGTTCGTCATGATGGTTCTGAGACGACGCTGGAGATCGGCGAGCGGTGCATCATGCGCGAAGGCGTGACGATGAACGCCGGAAGCTCCGACGGCAGCAGCAAGACCATCATCGGTGACGACAACCTGTTCCTCGCCAATTCGCATGTGGCGCATGATTGCCGCCTGGGCAGCCACATCATCCTGTCCAACAATGTCATGCTGGCGGGACATGTGACGATTGAAGATCGCGCGATTCTGGGCGGTGGTTGCGCCGTGCACCAGTTCACGCGTATCGGCCGGCAGGCCTTTATCGGCGGGCTCTCCGCTGTCAATTACGACGTGATTCCCTATGGCATGCTGAACGGGAATCCGGGGATTCTTGGTGGCCTCAACGTCGTCGGCATGACACGCGCCGGCATCGAGCGCGCCGACATCCATAAGGTCCGGCGCGTTTACAAGGCCATTTTCGAAGCGGATGGCCCCATCCGCGCCAATGCGGCAGCCATTGACCGTAACGATTATCTGGATTGCCCGCAGGCGCTTGAAGTCATCGATTTCATTGGCGCAGGCACCGATCGCGCGATTTCGTCGCCCAACCGGGGCAAGTGAGCCGTGACAGGCGGCGGGCGTCTTGCCATCGTGGCAGGCAGCGGCCAGTTGCCGCTTTATGTGGCAACTGCCGCCCGTGAGATGGGGGAAAATCCCTTCATCGTCCGCCTGCGCGATGATTCCAGTTTCGACTGGAGTGGCTTCGATAATGCCGTGATCAGCGTCGGCGATGTCGCGGGACTTGGCCGCCTTCTGAAAGAAAATCGGGTCGACCGCGTGGTGCTGTCGGGCGGCGTTGCCCGGCGTCCCGAATGGCGGGAAATCCGGCCGACGGTCGGCATTCTGCTCAAATTGCCCTCGATCGTGAAAACGCTTCTATCCGGCGGTGACGATGCCGTCCTGCAGATGGTCATCAAGATCATCGGTACGCTCGGTGCAGACGTCATCGGCGCCCATGAGATAGCACCGGGCCTTTTGGCCTCCCTGGGTCCTTTGGCGGCGCAGGAGCCTACCGGGGATGATCTGCGGGATATTCGCAAGGCGGCCGAGGCGGCACTTGCGCTCGGCAAGCTCGATGTGGGGCAGGGTGCGGTCTCCGTTGGTGGCCGCATTGTTGCACTCGAAGGCGTTGAGGGCACCGATGCCATGCTGTCGCGCGTTGCGGACCTGCGCGCCGAAGGCCGAATATCCCCACGCCGCAGAGGCGTGCTCGTAAAACTCTGCAAACCGCAGCAGGATGTGCGCGCCGATCTTCCCACCATCGGCATCGAGACGGTGGAAAATGCCCGAAAAGCCGGATTGGCCGGGATCGCCGTCGAAGCCGGACGCGCGCTCGTGCTGGATCGCGAAGCGATGTTGAAAGCAGCCGACGAGGCAGGCATATTCGTCTGCGGTATCGATACGTCACTCGGCGGAGACATGATGGGGAAGGCCTGATCGGATGACGGCAGTGTTGAAAGTGGCAGTCGTTGCCGGTGAGGTGTCTGGCGATCTCCTTGGTGCCGATCTTATCCGGGCGCTCAAGATGCAATATAACGGGCCTGTCGAGCTGGTCGGGGTTGGCGGTGAGGCTCTGGAGGCGCAGGGCCTGGTTTCCCTGTTCGACTACTCCGAGCTTTCCATCATGGGTTTCACCCAGGTTCTGAAAAAGCTGCCGAAGCTGATCGCCCGCATCAACCAGACCGCCGCGGCGATTGCCGCCGCGAAACCGGATGTGCTGCTGATCATTGACAGCCCGGATTTCACGCACCGCGTTGCCAAGAAGGTGCGCAAGCAGCTGCCCGATCTTCCGGTGGTGAATTACGTCTGTCCCAGCGTCTGGGCATGGAAGGAATATCGCGCCACGGCGATGCTGTCTTATGTGGATCACGTGCTCGCGCTGCTGCCCTTCGAGCCGGAGGCGATGCGACGTCTTGGCGGGCCGCCAACCACCTTTGTCGGCCATCGCCTGAGCGTCGATTCCGATGTCCTGGCGGTGCGTCAGAAGCGGGCGGGGCGCGCTCTTCCGGAGGCGGGCCAGCCGAAGACCATTCTTCTCCTCCCGGGATCTCGGTCTACGGAGACGACGCGGCTGATGGAGCCGTTTCTGGAGGCAGCGAAAGCCTTTGTGAAACGCAATGGCCCGGCGCGTTTCCTGCTGCCGACCGTGCCGCGGCAGGAACAGCGCATCCGCGATATGGCGGCGACATGGCCAGAGGATATCAGGCCGCAGATCGGCGTCGACTCCGCATTTAAATGGAATGCCTTTGCTGAAGCCGATGCGGCCATCGCCGCGTCAGGCACGGTTATCCTGGAATTGGCGCTTGCGGGGGTGCCAACCATTTCGGTCTACAAGACAGACTGGATTTTCACCATGCTGAGCAAGCGGGTGAAGACCTGGACGGGCGCCCTGCCGAATCTGATTGCTGACTACGCCATCGTGCCTGAGTATTTCAACGAGGTCGTCAGGGCTGGGTCCATGCTGCGCTGGGCCGAACGTCTGTCGTCGAATACAATCGAACGGCAGGCGATGCTTGAAGGTTATGCGCTGGTACAACAGCGTTTGCACACCGAGGTCCCACCGGGAGAAACCAGCGCGCGCATCGTTCTTGATGTTTTGAAAAGCAAGACCGGCCGCCAAGCCTGATCCATTCAGGAGCGAATTCCCGCCAGCGAGAATTAGAGCTTGCTACAATGCTAACGATCAAGGCAGATGTGGATACCGCCGTGGCGCATCTGATCACGAGCGCAGCAGTCGAGCGTTCCGTCAAGTCTAAAAAGGGTTAGATCCACGTCTGGCACACCTCTTGCATTCAATCTTGTATGCAAGATAGCCATACATCCGAAAGCGCCCAGAGCGCGGTAGAAGACGCCATCATCTCGGGCATTCTTTCGGCGCGCATCCGTCCGGGCACCCGCCTCAGCGAGAACCAGCTCGCAAGCCTCTTTAGCGTCTCGCGCACCCGTATTCGTGAGGCGATGATGCGGCTGGAAACCCGCGGCATCGTCACTGTCAGCCCGCGCCGTGGCTGGTTTGTCGTGGAGCCTTCTGCCGAAGAATCCATCAAAGTCTATGAAGCGCGGCGGGTCATCGAATATGGCCTGTTACGCAATCTTTCGGGCATCAGCGGCGAAGGTCTCAAAATCCTCGCCGATCATCTGGATGAGGAGAAAGCAGCGATCGCCAAGGGTGATCGCCAGCGACTGACCTGCCTGATGGGCGATTTCCACATTCGCATTGCGGAAATCGCGGGCAATGAGATCATCATCGACGTGCTGCGTGACCTCACGGCTAGGACCATTCTCATCTCCATGCTCTACCAGTCCGATTTCCATGCGCAGCAATCGCATGACGGGCACTGCCGCATTTTCGAGGCACTGAAGGCGGCTGATTTCCACGCCGCCGCCGAACTCGCCATCCGCCATCTCGATGAAGTTGAAACGGGTCTCGATCTCACCCGCAGGCCGGACCCGCTCTACGAGCTGCGCAATTCCCTTTCACTGCAACCGCTTTCCCCAAGCCCCAAGGAGTAACCTCCCATGTTTTCAAGACGTTCATTGCTTGCCATTGCCGCGATCTCGGCAACGATCGGTTTTGGGCCCGTAGCCTTTGCCGATGCACTCAGTGACATCACCTCCCGCGGCACGATCCGTGTCGCCGTCCCGCAGGACTTTCCGCCCTTCGGCAGCGTCGGCACGGACATGGCGCCCCAGGGCTACGATATCGACGTTGCCAATCTGATCGGCGAGAAGCTCGGCGTAAAGGTCGAACTCGTGCCGGTCACCAGCGCCAACCGCGTTCCCTATCTGCAGACCAACAAGGTCGACCTCGTCATTTCGAGCCTCGGCAAGAACCCGGACCGTGAAAAGGTCATCGACTTCTCCACCGCCTATGCGCCCTTTTATAATGGCGTCTTTGCGCCGGACTCTGTCGCCGTTACCAAGGCGGAAGATTTGGCCGGCAAGACCGTCGGTGTCACCCGCGGCGCTGTCGAGGATCTGGAACTGACCAAGATTGCACCCGCCGATACGACCATCAAGCGCTACGAAGACAACAACGGCACGATCTCCGCTTTCCTTGCCGGGCAGGTTGAAGCAGTCGCCACCGGCAACGTCGTCGCCGCCGCCATTCTCGCAAAGAACCCGCCGAAGCGGCCCGAACTGAAGTTCCTGATCAAGAATTCGCCCTGCTTTATCGGCCTCAACAAGGAACAGCCGGCCCTTCTTGAAAAGGTGAACAGCATCATCGCCACCGCAAAGACCGATGGGTCGCTGAACACCATCGCCCAGAAGTGGCTGAAAACCGATCTTCCGAAGGATCTCTGACCAACCGTGACAAAGCTGCGCCGGTCGGGCCGATCCTGCCTGGCGCACGCCTTGTCTTCCCCGAAAGGATACATCGGGTGAAATACACGTTCGATTTTGGATGGCTCCTCGACTATTATCCCCAGATCGCCAAGGGTATCGGCGTCACGCTGGAATTGATCGCCGTCGGCGGCGTTCTTGGCATCGCTCTTGGCATATTCTGCGCCTGGGTGCGTGCGCTTGGGCCAAAATGGCTGCGGCCGCCGGTCGCGACCTATGTGGAGCTCATTCGCAATACGCCGTTTCTCATACAATTGTTTTTCATCTTTTTCGGCCTGCCATCGCTTGGCCTGCAATTGTCGGAGCTGAGCGCTGCCAATATCGCCATGGTCGTCAATCTCGGGGCCTATAGCTGCGAGATCATACGCGCGGGCATTCAGGCGACGCCCAAGGGCCAGTTCGAGGCCGGCGCGAGCCTTGCCATGACCCGTTTCGAAACTTTCCGGCATGTGGTGCTGGTGCCGTCGTTGCAACGCATCTGGCCGGCGCTTTCCTCGCAGGTGGTGATCGTCATGCTCGGATCGTCGGTCGTCTCGCAGATCGCTGCCGAGGACCTGACCTTCGCGGCCAACTTCATCCAGTCGCGTACCTTCCGCGCCTTCGAGGCCTACATGGTTTCCACCCTCATCTATCTCGTGCTCGCCATTCTTCTCCGGCAGGTGCTGGTCATCGGCGGCAACGTCATCTTTCCGCGCAGGAGTGTCCGATGATCGAATTCTCCACCTGGGATATTCTCAGAAATCTGCTCCTTGCCACGCGCTGGACCGTGCTTCTCTCGCTCGTCTCCTTCGTCGGCGGTGGTCTGGTGGCGCTCCTTCTGCTCTTCATGCGTATTTCCCGAAAAAAATCGATGCGGGCCTTCGCTCGTTATTACGTCGAGCTTTTTCAGGGCACGCCGCTTCTGATGCAGCTGTTCATCGCCTTTTTTGGCCTCGGCCTGTTCGGCATCGATGTGCCCGCCTGGCTCGCGGCAGGCCTCACTCTGATCCTGTGGGCGGCGGCCTTCCTCACGGAAATCTGGCGCGGCTGCGTCGAATCCGTTGCCAAAGGACAGTGGGAGGCCTCGGCAAGCCTAGCCATGGGGCGTCTGCAACAGATGCGTTATGTCATCCTGCCCCAGGCCATGCGGGTCGCCATTCCGCCAACCGTCGGTTTCTTCGTGCAGGTCATCAAGGGAACGGCCGTGACCTCGATCATCGGTTTTGTCGAACTGTCCAAGGCGGGCACCGTGGTCACCAACGCCACCTTCCAGCCCTTCACCGTTTATGGCCTCGTCGCCCTCATCTATTTCGCGCTGTGCTGGCCTCTGTCGAAGAGCAGCCAGATCCTGGAAAGGAAGCTCAATGTCGCTCATCGAAATCACTGAAGTCCGTAAAAGCTATGGAAGCAACGAGGTTCTGAAGGGCATCAATCTCGATGTGGAGCCGGGTGAAGTCATCGCCATCATCGGCAAGAGCGGTTCTGGAAAGTCGACCCTGCTTCGCTGCATCAACGGGCTGGAGACGATTTCGGCTGGTTCCATATCGGTCGCCGGCGCGCAGCTTCTCGATGATGATCTGCATCTGAAAGCCCTGCGGCTGAAGGTCGGCATGATCTTCCAGCAGTTCAACCTTTTTCCGCACCAGACCGTTGGCGGCAACGTCATGCTGTCGCAGACCGTAGTGAAGAAGACACCCAAACCGGAAGCGGAAGCCGTCGCCCGCAAGATGCTGGAACGGGTGGGTCTGGCTCATAAATTCGATGCCTATCCCGATGAACTATCAGGCGGTCAGCAGCAGCGCGTCGCCATTGCCCGCGCGCTCGCCATGCAGCCGATCGCCCTGCTATGCGACGAGATCACCTCGGCACTCGATCCCGAGTTGGTCTCGGAGGTGCTGGCGGTGGTGCGTGAATTGGCCAGTGAAGGCATGACGTTGTTGATGGTAACACATGAAATGAAATTCGCGCGCGACGTCTGCTCCCGCGTCGTCTTCATGCACGAGGGCAGGGTCCATGAAATCGGCCCACCGGAAGAGGTGTTCTCCAATCCCGCGACCCCTGAACTCAAGCAGTTTCTCGGTGTCGCCGCACGCCACTGAGAACCATCAGGACGAACAAGAAAAAGGCCGGAGGTGAAAACCTGCCGGCCTTTGCTGTTGGTTGGTTTCGCTGCTTAGCGCTTGGAAACCGGAACGTAATCGCGCTTGCCGGCGCCCGTGTAGAGCTGGCGCGGACGACCGATACGCTGCTGCGGATCTTCGATCATTTCGTTCCACTGCGCGATCCAGCCAACGGTGCGGGCAAGGGCGAAGAGAACGGTAAACATGGTCGTGGGGAAGCCGAGCGCCTTCAGCGTGATGCCGGAATAGAAGTCGACATTCGGGTAAAGCTTCTTCTCGACGAAGTAAGGGTCGGAAAGGGCAATCTTTTCCAGTTCCAGCGCGACCTGCATGATCGGATCGTCGGAGTTGCCGGTAGCTTCCAGCACCTCATACATCGTCTTCTGCATGATCTTGGCGCGCGGGTCGTAGTTCTTGTAGACGCGGTGGCCAAAGCCCATCAGGCGGAACGGGTCGTTCTTGTCCTTGGCGCGGGCGATATATTCCGGAATACGGTCAACCGTGCCGATTTCGTTGAGCATGTTGAGCGCCGCTTCATTGGCGCCGCCGTGAGCCGGACCCCAGAGGCAGGCGATGCCAGCCGCGATACAGGCGAACGGGTTTGCACCCGAAGAACCGGCAAGACGCACCGTGGAGGTGGAGGCGTTCTGCTCGTGATCGGCATGCAGGATGAAGATGCGGTCCATGGCACGTGCCAGAACCGGATCGACCTTGTAGTCCTCGCACGGTACGGCAAAGCACATGTGCAGGAAGTTGGAGGCGTAATCCAGATCGTTCTTCGGGTAAACGAAGGGCTGGCCGATATGATACTTGTAGGCCATGGCGGCGATCGTCGGCATCTTGGCGATCATGCGCAGGGAAGCGACCATGCGCTGGTGCGGATCGGTGATGTCGGTCGAGTCGTGGTAGAAAGCCGAGAGAGCGCCGACCGTGCCGCACATGACGGCCATCGGATGCGCATCGCGACGGTAGCCGGTGAAAAAGCGGCTCATCTGCTCGTGCACCATGGTGTGGCGCGTGACGCGGGTGTCGAAGTCCTTCTTCTGCGCAGCCGTCGGCAGTTCGCCGTACAGCAGCAGATAGCAGGTTTCCAGGAAGTCGCCCTGTTCGGCCAGCTGCTCGATCGGGAAGCCGCGATGCAGCAGCACGCCCTCGTCACCATCGATATAGGTGATCTTGGATTCGCAGGAGGCTGTCGACGTGAAACCCGGGTCGTAGGTGAAGGAGCCGGTGTTCTTATACAGCGTGGCGATATCGACGACGCTCGGCCCGATCGTGCCTTCCCTGACAGGGAGTTCGACCTGTTTGTCGCCAAGTGTCACTGTAGCGCTTTTTTCCGTCATACTGATCCTCCGAAAACATGCGGGTGGGGGCGTTTGGATGCGCCCCGCGGTTAAGCGTCTACCGATTAGCTATATGATCCTGTCGCAGATGCCAAGCTATCCAAAGGTCAAATTGTGCATTGCGGCAAAGGTGAACGCCTTGCTTTTGGCCTTGTGATTGGCAGCAATTCAATCTCGGTCAACGCAGAGTTAAAGGAAAGCATTGCAATACCGGCAGTCCATCTGCAAACCTGTCTTCAGTGCGGCAGGGGCGCGGCCCAGAATGCTTGGTCAAGGTGAAAAAGAGCATTTCGGATATGTCAAAACGCTGCAGGGAGATACCCCCGGCACGGTGGATATCCTGGCGCCGCTGCGGCGCTCAGGCGCCGTTCCGACCGCTGTTGTGCCGGCCTTGGTTGACGTGGCGGCGCGGAACATTTCCGTTTCTCAAAAACTTGCCGCATGGCTGACGGAAGAACGCGCATTCGGTCACGATTTCCTCTTTGTACCCGTCTTCATCGGCTGCGGGGCAATCCTGTGGTTTTCTCTTGGGACCACGCCTTCCTTGCCGCTTCTGATCGTCGCGATTTTGGTCGCGGCCCCCTTGGCGCTGCTAACCAGATATCGCCTTGATGCCGGGTCAAGGGTTTGCAGCGTTGTCGCGCTGATGTTGCTCGGCATGCTTTTTGCGGAACTGGAAACCCGCCGCGCCGCGACTGTCCTTCTGGACACGCCGGTGACCACGACGGTTACCGGGAAGGTCGTCCGGCGTGAGGTGGATGCGCGGGGTGACTGGCGATATCTCGTCGAGCTCCACTCCACTGAAGCACCATCACTTACGCGTTCGCCGGGGAGGGTGTCGCTTCTCGCGCGTGGTGGCGGCGAACCCATGCCGATAGGCGCGATCATTCGCGGCAAGGCGCGGCTCTCTCCGCCGTCCGGACCGGCTCTGCCGGGATTGAACGATTTCGCCTTTTCATCCTATTTCCGCGGTATCGGAGCGACAGGCTTCTTTTACCAGCCGCCCCAGCCGTTGGCGATGGCGAACCTTGGGGCTGAGGGTTGGCTGGAGATGGCCGACATGTGGCTCTATCGCCTGCGCGCCGCCATCGCCGAGCGCATTCGCACGACGATCGGAGGCGACGCGGGTGCCTTCGCCGCCTCCATCGTCACCGATGAGCGACAGGCCATATCGCCGGAGACAATGGAGGCGTTGCGGGTGTCGGGGCTTGCCCATATCGTCGCCATATCCGGGCTCAACATGGCCCTGGCGTCAGGCATCTTCTTTGTGGGCATGAGGATGGGGTTCAGCCTGTTTCCGGCCTTTGCCCAGCGATGGCCAGTCAAGAAGATATCCGCCTTCGCAGCGCTCGTCATGACGCTATGCTACTATCTGATCTCCGGCTTTGCGGTTTCAGCAGAACGGGCCTGGCTGATGATGTCGATCATGCTGGTCGCGGTGCTCTTTGACCAGCCGTCGCTCAGCCTCAGAAACGTCGCGCTTTCCGCTCTCATTGTTCTCGCGCTCTCGCCCTCCGAAGTGATGGGGCCAAGCTTTCAGATGTCTTTTGCGGCGACAATCGCGCTTGTTTCCGCCTACGCCGCCTGGAGCCGCCGGCGTAGTGGTCGCGAGCGTCTTTATATGGGAAGAAAGCCCAGCTGGATCACGGTCGCGCAGATGGCAGGCGCTGTGATGGCGGGCGTCATCACGACGTCGCTGATTGGCGGGCTTTCGACGGCAATCTATTCCGCCGAACATTTCCAACGTGTCACCACCTATGGACTTTTCGCCAATCTTGCCGCGACGCCGCTGATGTCGCTGATTGTGATGCCCTTCGGTCTGATCGCCATGCTGCTGATGCCGTTCGGGCTCGACGCGCCATTTCTGAAGGTGATGGGCTATGGCATGGCGATGGTCATCGAGGTCGCGGACGAAGTTGCGTCCTGGGGCGGAAGCGCAGCGACCGGACGCCCGCATGGCTGGTTCATCGGTATCGCCTCGGCCGGCTTTCTGCTGCTCACCCTGTTGCGCAGCCGCCTGGCGCTCTTGGGCATCCCGCCTCTGCTGCTTGCCTTCGGGCTCTCGGCAACGACATTTCAACGCGATCTGCCGGATCTCCTCGTTCATGAAGATGGCTCGCTGGTGGCGCTTCTTGCCGATGAGAAGGTTTACACGACGAGAACCCGACCCCATGGCTTTATTTATGACCAGTGGCAGAGGGCGCTGCTGCTTGCCAAGACACCGCAGGCGCCGGTTATTCTGCAGCGGGACCGGCCAGAGACGTTTACCAAAAAAGCAAAGCTGTCGCAGGAGGAGTTGAGATCCGCCGCACGCGAGATGGCGGTTGCGCTGAAAGCGGGAACGCCGGGCGTTTTCACCTGCAAGCGGGGTCGCTGGTGCGTGGCGCAGGCACAGAGCGGCGAATGGATCATCGTGCTGGAGGAAGGGCGTCTGGCTGGAAAGGCATGTGACATCGCCGACGTCGTCATTGTTTCCCAGAGAACCTCGTTTTCACACTGCCGCTCAGGCGCGCTGCTTCTCAATCGAGACATCTTGCGGCGCATTGGTTCGGTGGAGATCAAGTTCGCGTCAGCCAATCAGCCGGGCGTCGTCGAGAAACTGCGCGCTTCGACCGCAGGCATGAACCGGCCTTGGAGCGAACATCGATATTACGATTGGAAATCTGGTCGCTACGAGCATGAGCTACCGGAAACGATCACGCGTCTGCTGGCGGCGTCGCAATGATTGCCGCCGGCAAAGCGTCTCAAGCCTTCGCGCGCAGATCCGCAGTCAACTTACCGATGCTGGCGATTTCGTCTTCATGCGCCGGGTCCCGCCACATTTCTTTCAGGCCTGCCTCATACCACTCGCGCATGGCGGGCAGGGCGAGCAGGCGCTCGCAATAGGCCTTTGCTGCGGGGGAAAGATCCGCACCGTAAGTCTGGAAACGGAATGCCACGGGGCAGAAGAAGGCGTCCACTGCCGTGAACTTCTGGCCGGCGAGATAAGGACCACCGAAGGTCGAAAGGCCTTCGCTCCACAAAACATCGATACGCTTGATATCAGCTGCCAGCCCGGCATCACCACCCTTTGGCGTGACACGAATGCCGACCGACATGGGGTAGAGATTGCGCAGCGACGAAAATCCAGCATGCATTTCGCTTGCCGCCGAACGCGACCAGGCTCTGGCCTGCTTGTCGCTTGCCCAGACCCCTTGATGACGCTCGGCGAGATATTCCGCGATCGACAGCGATTCCCAGACCGTCACACCCTCATCGACGAGGCAGGGGACCTTGCCGGTGGGAGAAAAAGTGGAAAATGAGACGCCTTCGCCAAAGGGAACGAGTTTCTCTTCAAAGGCAATACCGAGCGTGCGCATCAACACCCATGGCCGCAGCGACCAGGAGGAGTAGTTCTTGTTTGCGATATAAAGATCGTACATGGCGTGTCTCCTGACTATGTCGCGGTTTTTATACCAGCGACGTTGCGGCGAATATCGCAAAGAATCCATCGCACTCATAAAGCCCGTTGATGGGTGAACGACATCCAGGCCGAATTCGTGCCTTGACCCTTTCAAAAGCACCTTCATCGCTTCAAAAGAAAAAAAGCGCATCAATCCACCGGAATGACGCGCCATTCATCTTGAAGGCTAGATATGTCTTGCCAATCGATCCGGTTTTATCCGGACCGGCGGCGGCATCAATGATAGCGCCGGATAAGCCCCACCAGCTTGCCCTGAATTTTCACCCGATCAGGCCCAAAAATGCGGGTCTCGTAGGCCGGGTTTGCAGCCTCCAGCGCGATGGACGCGCCCTTGCGGCGGAACCGCTTCAGCGTCGCCTCCTCATCGTCCACCAGCGCCACAACGATATCGCCCGGATTGGCCGTATTGCCATTGCGGATGATGACCGTATCGCCATCGAAAATGCCGGCCTCGATCATCGAATCGCCCTTGACCTCAAGCGCGTAATGTTCGCCTGAGCCTAGCATGTCCATTGGAACGGCCACGTCATGTGTATTGTTCTGAATGGCCGAGATCGGCACACCGGCAGCGATCCGGCCCATGACAGGTACGGTCGCCGCACCTGCAATGTCGTTTGCGGGTGCCTTGGGAGCAGGGGGCGGCTCCGGCGTTTTCGGTTTGCCGAGACTGCCTTCGATAACGCTCGGTGAGAAGCCGCGCTGCGGCCTTGCGCCCGGCGTATAGGCCTCCGGAAGCTTGATGACCTCGAGCGCTCGCGCCCTGTTGGGTAGCCGGCGAATAAAGCCGCGCTCTTCGAGCGCCGTGATCAGCCGGTGGATGCCGGATTTGGAAGCAAGATCGAGTGCATCCTTCATTTCATCGAAGGAGGGCGGCACGCCGGACTCTTTCATTCGCTCATGAATGAAGAGAAGCAATTCCTGCTGTTTGCGCGTGAGCATGAGGAAAACACCCTTGAGAATCGTCGTTGGAGTCGCGAAACAAATACAGAACGAACACTATATGTTCCATATGTGTTCCGCAATCCCCTAAAATCTGGTTAAGCTCCGCTCGGATTTACATTTTGCAAATTGGAGGTAACCAAAGCTCCAGAAGTCGTTCCCAGGCGAGGCCCCGACGCGTCCCATTCGTTCGGCGTTTCAGGCAAGGGGTAGATCGGGCTGTGCTATCGCGCGAAAACGACCGTCTTGTTCTTGTTGAGAAGCACCCGGTCCTCAAGGTGCCATGAGACCGCCCGGGCCAACACGCGTCGCTCGATGTCGCGTCCCTTGCGGACCAGCTCATCCGGTGTATCGGCGTGGCTGACCGGCTCGACGTCCTGGCAGATGATCGGCCCTTCATCGAGATCGCGGGTGACGTAATGGGCCGTTGCACCGATCATTTTGACGCCCCTCTCATGGGCTTGGTGATAGGGCTTTGCGCCTTTGAAACCAGGCAGAAAGGAGTGATGAATGTTGATGCAGCGCCCGGATAAGTATTCGGAGAAGTTGTCCGACAGGATCTGCATGTAGCGGGCAAGAACGACGAGTTCGGTGCCCGTTTCTTCGATGATGTCCTTGATGCGTGTTTCCTGTTCGGCCTTGTTGTCTTTTGTCACCGGCAGGTGATGGTACTTTATACCGCCCATCAGCGTGAGGTTCAGGGCCTCGCGGGGGTGGTTGCCGACGATGCCGACGATCTCGGCATTCAATTCGCCGATGCGGTGGCGATAGAGAAGATCGCCGAGGCAGTGGTCGAAGCGGGAAACGAGCAGCAGCAGCTTGCGCGGCGCACCTGCTGGACGCAGCGTGGCGTCGAGAGCGAAGCGATCGATCTCCTCGGCAAGTCCATTGCGAAAGCCTGCCTCGTCGCCGGCCATGGAGAAGGCGACACGCATGAAAAACATGCCCGTTTCATGGTCGTCGAATTGTTGAGCTTCATAAATATCGCCGCCATGCTGTGCGATGCGGCCCGAGACCGCAGCGACAATTCCGCTTCTGTTGGGGCAGCGTAGCGTCAGGACGTAATTCATCTAAAGCCTCCTGGAAGATGGAGTTGCGGTTGGACTGCTGTCATAGCGGCGCCCACGCGGAGCCACGCCCCGTTTCCACGGGGCCGAGCGTCAGCACGAAGCGGTCGCGGATTTCACTGGATGGCGTGTTCGCCCGGCCCGAGATAACTCGCCATCAGAGCGGGATCGACGGCGAGTTCGGAAGCTGGGCCTGAGCGGCGCACTTCACCAAGTTCGACGAGATAAGCTTCGTCGGCAATTTCGAGCGCGGCGCGGGCATTCTGCTCGACCAACAGGATGGAGACACCGGTTTGACGCAGGTCGGCGACGATACGCAGGATTTCGGCGACAATCAGCGGTGCAAGTCCAAGGCTCGGCTCATCGAGAAGCAGCAGTCTCGGCCGGCTCATCAACGCCCGCGCGAGCGCCAGCATCTGCCTTTCGCCGCCGGACAGTGTTCCGGCGAGCTGCTTGCGGCGTTCGCGAAGGCGCGGGAAGAGTGTGTAAACAGCATCGCGTGTCTCGTCGCGCTCCTGACGGGAACGCAGGAAACCGCCAAGTTCGATATTGTCCTCAACCGTCATCGAGCCGAATAATTCTCGCCTTTCCGGCACGAGGCAAAGGCCGGCGGCAACGCGGCCCTCGATTGTCTCGGGCACCGGCGCGCCGTCGTAAAGAATGGTCCCGCGCGAAGGCACGACACCCATGATGGCGTTCAGCAGCGTGGTTTTGCCCGCTCCGTTCGCCCCGATGACCGTGACGATGCTGCCCGATGTCATGGATAGCGAGATGCCATGCACCACTTCCGCCCGGCCATAGGCAACGTGGATGTCTTTGATGTCGAGTAGATGTCCGCTCACGCTGCCCCCCAAGATAAGCCGCGATCACGGCCGGATGTTGCCGGATTTCAGCCGGCTTGCCTTCGGCGATCAGGGTACCGAAATCGAGCACGACGATGTGGTCGACCAGCCCCATGACGAAACCCATGTCATGTTCGACAAGCAGGACGCTGACGCCCTCGGTCCGCAGTTTTTTCAGCAGCGTCGCGAGCTCCTGCTTTTCCCCGTGGCGCAGACCGGCCGCCGGTTCGTCGAGCAGCAGCAGGGTTGGGTTGAGGCAAAGCGCGCGGGCGATTTCCAGAATTCGGATCTGCCCGAGAGCGAGGTCGCCGGCGGGGCGGTCGCGATGGGCACCGAGACCGACGCGATCGAGCTGATGCGCGGCTTCCGCAAGCAGAGCTTGCTCCTGTTGTCGCTCCAATCGCAAGAAGCTTCGGAAGACGCCGGCATTGCCGCGCAGATGCGCGCCGAGAGCGACGTTTTCGAGGACCGACATGGTCGGAAGGACCTTGGCGTGCTGAAAGGTTCTGGCGATGCCGCGTTTGGCGATGAGCCGCGGATTGAGGCCCGAAAGCGTCTGTCCCTGATAGGTGACGTCACCGCCCGAAAGGTCGAGGATTCCGGTGATGAGATTGAAAGTCGTGCTCTTGCCGGCGCCGTTCGGACCGATCAGGCCGACGATCTGCCCGGCCTTGATGTCAAAGCTGACATCGTTGACCGCCGTCAGCCCGCCGAATGTCTTGCGCACCCGATCGACCCGGACCAGCGGACTGCCGGTTGCAGGCATGTCCCGCATTTCGAGACCGGGGCCTGCCCGGCGGATGGCGCGAGGCGGCCGGGCCGGCAGGTATTTTTCCAGAAGCGGCCAGAGACCGTCGCGCGAGAGCTGCAGGATCAGCACGAGCAGCACGCCAAACACGATCATTTCTACATTCACCGAGGTGCCGACAAGGCCGGGCAGGACCCGTTGCAGCACCTCTTTCAGCACCAGCACCACGGCTGCGCCGAAGATGGCGCCGACGACCCGTCCCGAACCGCCGACGACGGCCATCAGCATATAGGTGATGCCCATGTCGAGCCCGAAAGGCGTCGGGTTGATCGAGCGCTGCATATGGGCGTAAAGCCAGCCTGACAGCGCTGCTACAACGGCTGCGAAGACGAAAACGGTCAGTTTGGCCTGCTCGATATTCACGCCGAAGGCCTCCGCTGCCTGCGAGCCGCCACGCAGGGCGCGAATGCCGCGCCCGACACGGCTGTCGAGCAGGTTCTGCGCGCCGATCGCCACGGCAATGACGAATATCCAGATCACGTAATAGACCGAGCTGCTGCTCATCAGCGGTTCGTTGCCGATGGACAGCGGTGGAATGCCCGAGATTCCGTCGTACCGGCCGAGGAGCTCGACGCGACCGAAAAGGTAATAGATCGCCAGCCCCCAGGCGATGGTGCCGAGCGGCAGGTAGTGGCCGGAAAGCCTGACCGTCATCAACCCCAGCGGCAGCGCGACGATGACGCCGACGAGGAGCGCCAGTGGCAATGTGAGCCAGGGTGAAAAGCCATAGGCCGTGGTGAGGACCGCTGTCGTATAGGCACCGAAACCGCAGAAGGCCGCCTGGCCGAAAGAAGTCATGCCACCAACGCCGGTCAACAGCACGAGCCCGATGGCAACCAGAGACGCAAGCCCGATATTGTTCGCGAGCGTCACCCAGAATGGCGGGATCGGCATGAGCGGGAAGAGAGCGACGACAAGTAGCGCGGCAATGGCGGGATAAAGATGTCTGCCGAGGGTCATATCACTCTTCCTCATGATGGCTGGCACCGAAGGAAAGCCAGATCAGCACAGGCACGATCAGGCCGAACACGATGATTTCCTTGAAATCGCTGGCGAAGAAGGAGGCGAAAGCCTCGATCAGCCCGACGCCGATCGCGGCAATGGCCGTGACGGGGAAGCTTGCCATGCCGCCGAGAATGGCGGCAACGAAGCCCTTGAGGCCGATCAGGAAGCCCGTATCGTAGAAGATGGTGGTGATTGGACCAATCAGTACACCCGATACCGCCGCGATTGCAGCGGCGAGCACAAAGGCGGTGACACCGGTCAGTTCCGTTCGAACGCCGACGAGGCGTGCTCCGAGCCGGTTGATGGCCGTTGCCTTCAGGGCTTTGCCGAGCAGCGTCTTTTCGAAGAAGAAGTAAAGGCCGACCATCACCAGAATTGTCGCGAGATAGATGAAGATGCTTTGCGCGCTGACGAGCATCGGCCCGAGCGTGAAGCCGGCGTCGCTCAACGGCGCTGCACGCAGGCCCTCCGGGCCGAAAAAGGCAAGCCCGAGCCCCATCAGTGCCAGATGCACGCCAACGGAAGCAATGAGAAGCACGAGCACGGAGGCGTCGGCAAGCGGACGGTAGGCGATACGGTAAACGTAATATCCCATCGGCGCGATGATCGCGATCGTAATGAGCGCGCGCAGGAACGATGGCAGTTGCATGGGCGCCAGAATGGCGACCAGCCCGTAAATGAGGCCCGGCAGCGCAAGGTTGATGGCCATCGCGCGCAGCAGCGCCGAGAGGCGCAGGCCCCGACGCATTCCCCAGAGGTCGAGCAGGAGGGCCACGGCGCCCATGCATAACAGCAGCTTCAGCGTGCCAGGTACGCGCCCGGCATCGAGTAGCGCGAGCGTCAGCGCACCATGGGCGACAAACTCACCTTGTGGAATGAAGATCACCCGGGTGACGGCGAAGACCAGAACGAGGGCAAGCCCCAGCAGCGCGTAGATCGCACCATTGGTGACGCCGTCCTGGATCAGGAATGTGGCAATTGTCGCGTCCAAAATGCACCCTTTGGTTTGGCTCTCGGTAAGGCGTGACGGATATTTTGAATGGCAGGCGATCCGCGGCGGGTATCGCTGACGCCAAGGGCTTGCGGCAGGGCCGGGGAGGCAGGCTCCCCGGTCGATGTTAAGTGCCGGCGATTATTTATCGTCGGGCAGTAGTACGAACTTTCCGTCTTTCGCCGTCAGAAGCACGACGCCGCGCTGGTCGAGGCCATAATGATCGTCTGCCTTGAACTCATAGACACCGTGCGTGGCGTTATAGGGCCCGCTTGTCTCGATGGCATCGCGCAGTGCGACACGGAACTCGGGCGTGCCGGGCTTTGCCTTTTTGAGCGCAACCGGAACGGCTTTCTTCAGGATCACCATCACATCCCAGACATGCGAGCCGAACTGGGTTCGGGCGTTCGCGCCGAACTTGGCTTCGAGAGCCTTGAGATAGGCAAGGCCCTGTTCCTTGGTCGGAGAGCTGTCCGGTTGATCTTCCGCGACCATGACCGGGCCGGAGGAAAACACGGTGTTCTCAACAGCCTTGCCGGCAATCCGCAGGAAATCGAAGGTGACCGCACCCGAGACGACATAGATCTTGCCCTTGAAGCCACGCTCGCGCACGCCGATCTGGGGCAGGGCGGCACCCGTGCCGGATGCGCCGATGAACACGGCATCCGGACGCGCGGCAAGCGACTTCAGCACCTGGCCGGAAACAGAGGTATCGGCGCGGGCATAACGCTCCTCCGCAACCAGTTCGAGACCATAATCCTTGCCCGTGGTCTTCAGCGCATCGACCCACTGCTGGCCGTAGGAATCGGCAAAACCGATAAAGGCGACGCGTTTGATACCGTCCTTCTGCATGCGGGCGAACATGCTCTTCACCAGGACGGTGGAGAACTGCGGCATGACGAAGTTCCATTTCTTTGCGGCCGTCGGCGGAATTGGCGAGAGCGCGAAATGCGGCACTTCCGTCTCGTTCGCCACACCTGCGACAGCAATCGCAGCCGGCGTGAGGGCAGAACCGACGATCACATCCACCTTATCGTCATTGGCGAAGCGGCGCGCGTTGGTGGTGGCAACCGAGGGGTCACCGGCATCGTCAAGCAGGATGACCTTCAGCTTTTCACCGTCGATCTCGGACGGCCATAATTCGATCGATTGCTTGAGCGGTATGCCGAGTGCAGCGCCCGGGCCGGTCGTCGGAATGGTCACGCCAATGGTGATATCGGCGAAAGCCGAGCCGGCCGTCATCGTCAGGGCAACAGCCGTTGCCATCCATGTCATCATACGCTTTTTCATTGTCTCTCCTCCCAATGATCGGACGTTCACGAGCGCCCGGAAATGCATTTCAGTATCTCGTCGACATCAGGCAGCTTCCCCCGCCGTCGAATGTTGCAGTGCTGAAAGGGCTTCGACCCGAACAGCCATCCAGGCGGCGAAAGCATCCCAGGCGGCATTTAGATAGGCGTTGGCCTGCCAGAGGCCCGTCTCAGGCTGATCTACGAGTGCGGCCATGCGCCGGCTCTCGGCCTCGAAAGCTTCAAGCGTAGCCTTCGCCGCTCCTGCTTTTGCCGTCGGACAATCGGCGAGGTCCTCGCGGGCGCGTTCCAGAAAAACCTCGAGGCCCCTTCCGCCATCGCGCCAAAGCCGGCGGGTCAGAAGGTCGATTGCCTGCATGCCAGTGGTGCCTTCGTAAATGGTCATCACGCGCGCATCGCGCAGATATTGCTCCAGCGGCCATTCCCGCGTGTAACCCGCCCCGCCCAAGATCTGTATGGCCTGATTGGCGACGGTAAATCCGGCATCCGCACCAAAATTCTTGACGAGCGGCAACAGCCAGCCCGACAGCGCCCGCAAATCGGCCCGCAAATTCTCATTCTGCTCGAGCCGGGCAAGGTCCATGACGGTGGCAAGTTCGAGTGTTGCGGCCCGCAGCGTTTCCGTGCGCAGCCGCGCCTCTTCGAGCTGGCGGCGTATATCAGGGTGGCGCGCGATCGGGATGGCGGGTTTTGCCGGATCGCCACCCTGGAGACGCTCCTGCGCATAGCTCTCCGCAATGTCGATGGCGGCCGAGGCGAGCCCCAGTCCCTGACAGCCGGTTTGCAGGCGCATCAACTCGATCATGGCAAATAGCTGGGCAAGACCGCGTCCTTCTTCGCCGAGCAAGATGCCGCGTGCAGCTTCAAAACGCAGGGCGCAGGTGGGCGAGCCGTGCAGGCCCATCTTTTCCTCGATGCGGTCCAAGCTGACGCCATTGCGGTGGCCGTCGATTTCATCCGGCACAAGAAACAGGCTGAGGCCGCGTGTCCCGATCTCCTCACCGGTACGGGCAAGCAGACAGTGGCCGATGCGGCCCGCCATGTCGTGATCGCCGAAAGATATCCAGAATTTCGAGCCGGTGATGCGCCACGCACCGTCTCTCAAGACAGCGCGGCTGCGCAGCCGCGCAAGATCAGAACCGGCATCCGGCTCCGAGATGCAGATGGTCGCCGCCCATTCTCCGCGCGCAAGACGCGGAACCCATTCCTTCGCAACGGCATCGTCCGCCACCTCGGCGATCAGATGGCAGGCCGCTCGGGTAGACCCGGAGGCCATCATCAACGCGACACAGGCGCGTTCGAAAAGCGGTGCGCAAGCGGTCTGGATCGATAGCGGCAGGCCTTGGCCACCGAAGCGTTCCGGCACGTCCATGGCGAGCCAGCCATCGGCCCCATGCTGGCTGAAAGCATCACCGAAACCGTCGGGAACAAGAACGCGGCCATCGACGACAGTGCAGCCCTGACGATCGGCCGCTGTGTTCAGCGGCGCAAGAACGGTTTCGGCAAAACGTGCCGCTTCGTGGAGAACGGCCTCGGCGAGAGCATCGTCACAATCGCCGCGAACCGACTGGATACGACGCCAGCCCGGCGTTGCTTTCAGAAGCTCTAATGTGCTTGTGGCCTGCCTTGAAAAACTCATCGTATCACCGCGGCTGCATGCGGATCGCGCCATCCAGCCGGATGACGTCGCCGTTCATGTAATCGTTCTCGATGAGGAACCGGACCGCATCGGCGAATTCGGCGGGATCGCCGAGCCGGGACGGATGGGGTATCTGGCTCGCAAGGCTTTCCTGAACCTCCTGTGGCAAACCCTGGAGCAAGGGCGTCATAAAGATGCCCGGCGCGACGGTGTTGACCCGAATGCGGAAGCGGGCAAGCTCACGCGCCGCGGGCAGGGCCAGCGAAACGATACCGCCTTTTGACGCGGCATAGGCTGCCTGTCCCACCTGACCTTCAAAGGCGGCAACCGAGGCCGTATTGACGATCACGCCGTTGTCTGCGCCGTCGATCGGCTCCACCTCAGCCATACGGGCGGCTGCAAGGCGCATCATGTTGAAGGTACCGAGCAAGTTGACGCGGATAACCTTTTCGAAATCACCAAGCGGCTGAGGGCCTTCGCGCCCGAGAATGCGGCCAGCCGTGCCGACCCCGGCGCAATTGACGAGAATGCGAAGCCCGCCCCTGGCGGAGGCTGCCGCGTTGACTGCGAGTTGCGCATCGGCATCGCTTGCCACGTCACCCTCGATGGCTGTAGCGCCGATTTCCGTCGCCAGTTTCTGGCCGGCTTCACCATTCCGGTCAAAAATCGTGACCGCAGCCCCGCGGGCCGCGAGCATGCGGGCCACTGCCGCGCCGAGGCCGGATGCCGCACCTGTTACAAGAGCGCCTGCGCCTTCGATTTTCATGCTGCCACCTCCTTGTTGACCGTGATGACCTGGGGCGCATCGCCGTAGAGTGTGTCGACCAGTTCCTTGCGATGCAGAAGGACTGCACGCTGATTGATCGATCCCTTGTCCGTGACCTCACCCTTTTCGAAGCGAAGGGGCTCTTCGATGACCATAAGGCGCATGACGCGGCTTGCAGAACCGCTTGCCTGTTTCTGATGCGCGGAAAGCTTTGCAGCAATTTGCGCCCTCACAATGGGATGCCGGATGATCTCTGCATCGGACAACTGGTGTGAGCCCGGAACAAGCTCGCGCAGGGCGGGCATGAAGGGAACCACTAGCGCTCCGAGTTCGGCGCGGTTCTCGCCGGTGATGACAGCATCGCGGATGAGGCCCGAGAACATGTTGACGAATTGAGCGCGCAGCGGCCCGACAGCAACCCAGGTGCCTGTCTGTAGCTTGAAATTCTCGGCAATGCGGCCATCGAAATAAAAGCCCTGGCGAGGATCCTCAGGAACTGCGAACTTCACCGTATCGCCGATGCGATAGAAGCCTTCCTCATCAAAAGCGGCCGCGGTCAGCTCTGCGTTACGCCAGTAACCCGGCGTGATGTTCGGGCCTTTCAGCCTCAGCTCAAATCGATCATCGACCGGCACGAGCTTCATCGTTACGCCCTGCGCGGGGATGCCGATATTGCCTGGCTTCTCCTGCGGTTCGGTGCAGAACAGCGAGAAGGGGGCAGTCTCCGTCGAGCCGAGGCCGGCACCCATCGGGACCGCATGGCCAACCGTCGCAACCGAAAGCTCGATCAGCGCATCCCAGGTGTGCTGGGCCATGCCCGCGCCGGCATACATCAGCAATTTCAGGTCACGAAAGAAGGTGCGGCACAGCGCCTCGTCCTTGCGCATCGCCTGAACCAGCATCTCGTGGCCAGCGGGAACGTTAAAATACCAGGTAGGAGAAACGTCACGCAGATTATCGATGGTCTGGCCGATCAGCGCCGGGCTCGGCTTGCCCCGATCAATATAATAGGTGCCGCCATTATAGATGACGAGGTTGAAAACCTTGTTGCCGGCTGCCGTATGGTTCCACGGCGCCCAGTCAACGACCACGGGCGGTTCATCGCGAAAATAGGCATAACAGTCGGCAATCATCTCCTGATTGGAGCACAGCATCCGCTGTGTCTGAATGACGGCCTTGGGCGAGCCGGTCGTGCCTGACGTGAAAAGGAATTTGGCAACGGTATCAGCGCCAACCGAATCGAAGGCGCGATCCACCGCTTGCGTAGGCACGGTCTCGAGCAACGTGTCGAACCGGAATGTGTTGGGACGATCCTGCGGCAGATTGCTGAGGCCGACGAGCGGCGTGCCGTCACCAAACACCTCTTCCAGGGCGCGCCGGAACGGTGCCGCGTCCTCGGCAAATACCATGCCGGGTGTGATCTGCCTGCGGATATCGTGAAGCTTGCCGAGATCGGACGCGGTTGCATAGGCCGGGGTGATCGCTGCCGAGGCAATACCGACATGCTGGGCCGCAAGCACCATCAGCGCATGTTCGATGGAGTTTTCCGAAAGGACCAGAAGCGGCGTTTCGACCGAGAGATCCTTGTCAAGCAGGAACTGGGCGATACGGCGGACCTTATCGAGGGCCTGCCCATAGCTGACTTCACGCCACGGTTCACGCCCCTGTCGATCCGCCATCCAGGTGCGATCGGGCGTTGTCACCGCCCAGTGAACGAGGCGTTCATTGAGTTTGTGCGGGTAGGGGCCAAGCGGATCGTTCCGCCAGACCATGATCTCGCCGTTCGGCCGCTTCTCCCATGCGACATCGGGCGACCAAAGCTTCACCTTCATCGTCACGACCTCCTCCCAGACGTCATTCACGTGACCGTGCAAATAATCTTTTGTCAAAAAAATGATTACAAGAAAATAATATCCTTGTAAACAAAATGCGGAAAGCTAATTGTGTATTTGCCTTGGACTATTGGAGACGTCGGCATGAACGAAAAAACGACAGACGAATTCGTCACCTATGAACTGCGCGGCGACGTCGCCCTTGTGGGGCTGAACCGGCCGCAAAAACGCAACGCCATTAGCGACCGTTTCGTGGAAGCCATTGCCGGTGCCGCGGCGAGGGCGGAAAGTGAAGCGCGCGCCGCCGTCATCTTCGGGCACGGCGACCATTTCTGCGCCGGTCTCGATCTCGGCGAGCATATTTCCAAGACCCCGATCGAAGGCGTGCGTGGCTCCCGCCGCTGGCATGCCGTCTTCTCGCAGATCGAACACGGCACCATTCCCTGGGTGTCGGCGCTGCACGGCGCCGTGGTCGGCGGCGGACTGGAGCTTGCCGCCTCCACCCATCTGCGCGTTGCCGATGAGAGCGCCTTTTTTGCGCTCCCAGAGGGCCAGCGCGGCATCTTCGTCGGAGGCGGCGGGTCTGTACGCATCGCCCGGCTGATGGGCGTTGCCCGCATGAGCGACATGATGCTGACCGGCCGTGTTGCCTCGCCGGACGAAGCCGAGCGATGGAACCTCGTACAATATGTGGTGCCGCGCGGTGAGGCGCTCGCCAAGGCGCATCAGCTCGCCACCGCGGCCGCGTCCAATGCGCCGCTGTCGAACTACGCGGTCATCAATGCGCTTCCCCGCATTCAGGACATGGCCAAGGACGACGGCTTGTTCGTCGAATCCTTCATTTCCTCTTTCACTGCAGCCAGCCCCGAAGCCGAGGAGCGTCTGCGAGCCTTCCTTGAAAAGCGTGCCGCGAGGCTGAAAGCGCCGGATGCGACGGCCTGATCCGTCGATAAATGCGGTCACCTCGCAATAGGGCGATGCCGCCTGGGAAAAGGTTTTCTCAGGCGACATTGGCGAAAGCCGCTGATGATGCATGTTTTTTCATCCATTCAGCGGCTGGCGTAATGCCGCCCAGCGGAAAGATATGAACCTGCTCGATCAGGCTATCGGGATGAGCCGCCTTATGGGCAACGAGCCCCGCGATGACATCGGTCGGCTCATAGGGAACGAAAAGCCTCGAAAGATCGAGCGCGCGCTTCTGCAGCACCTTCAGGGACGGCCCGACACCGCAGGCAATGGCAAATTTTATCAGCGTCTGCAGCTTTGTCGGTCCGGCAACGCCGACGTGGATCGGGATCGTGACGCCCATCGCGCGGATCCGCGTCGCCCATTCCGTGACGACATCAGCATCGAAGGCGAACTGCGTGGTCAAAGCGAGCCGGGCGTCTGTCCGGTCAGCAAAATTCTGCTTCCACAACAGGGCTTGATCGACCCCGCGCGATGAGCCGTCGCGATCAATGTCGCGATTGCCCTCGGGATGACCGGCCAGATGAAGATGCGTGAAGCCCATCTGGTCAAAAAGACCCGTCTCGATCATGTCGATCGAGCTCGAGAAGGCACCGACCGCTTCTTTCTGGCCGCCGCCGAGCAAGAGCGCCTGCGTCACGCCAGCCTCTCCCCTATAGCGCTTCAGCCAGTCCTCAAGCTCGCTTTTACCTCCGATGCCCCGGGCCGGAATGTGTGGCATCACTGGAAAGCCTTCATCGTTCAGGCGTTTCGCGGTCGATACCATGTCGGCAATCGGCGTGCCCTCTATGTGGGCGATATAGACCCGCGTGCCCTCAGGCAGGATATCCTTGAATTTGGTTATCTTCGCCGCCGTGCGCGGCATGACCTCGATTGACCATCCACGAACGATGTCGCCGGCCGCAACCGCGGGTTCCACCGGAGCCGAATTCTCCCAGAAACTTGACCATCCCATCGCTTTCTCCCTTAGCGAGGCTCGATTATGTATACATAATGCTCGGCGTTTCAATCGAAAAGTCGCAAAAAATCTGAAATATTGACATTTTTGCTTGGCTTATTTAGTTTCGGTGAATACATCGTTCGAATTTTTCGGGGTATTCCAATCTCTTACGTCGAGCTCACGCTATCCTTGACTGGTCACAAACCACGGGGAGGATTATATCTCGTAACGGGCGAGTGGCGGTGTATACACTGTGGAACATGTGCCGCGACGTAATGGCGGTAGGTCGGAGGGTGGTATGAAGGGCGATGCGGCAACACATGGCGGCCGGGCGGTGATCGAACTCAGGGAAAAAATCCTGAGTGGCGAGCTCCCCGGCGGTATGCGGCTCTTTGAGGTGCCGACAGCCGAACTTCTGGATATCTCCCGAACCCCCGTGCGCGAGGCGCTTTCCCGCCTGACGGAGGAGGGGTTGCTCAACCGCCTGCCTGGCGGCGGGTTTGTCGTGCGTCGGTTCGGTTACGCCGATGTCGTGGATGCCATTGAAATTCGCGGCGTCATGGAGGGAACGGCAGCCAGGCTAGCGGCGGAACGCGGCGCTTCAAGGGGTGCGCTCGAGGAGATTGGGCGCACGATACACGAGCTGGATCTGTGCTTTGGCGACCGTGTCGATGACGTCGATTTTGATCGTTACTCCGCGCTCAATCAGGTGTTTCACCATCAGCTTGCGGCGCTCTGCGGCAGCGAGATGATCCGCCGTGAGGTGGAGCGCGCAAGTTCACTGCCGTTCGCGTCACCTTCCGCTTTCCTTCCCGACAAGGCAAATATCGGCGCGTTTCGCCGGTCGCTAAGGGGTGCGCAGGAGCAGCACAAGGCAATCGTGGCGGCCATTGCTGCGCGGGAGGGCGCACGTGCGGAGGCAATCGCGCGGGAGCATTCGCGCACGGCGCGCACCAATCTTGAATACATGATCCGCGAAGCGCCGGAATTGATCGCGCAGATGCCGGGTCTGGCGCTGATCAGCGACTAAGCCCCGGAAACCTCAGGAAATATACTGGCGGCCCCTTTGGGAGCCGCCTTTGTTTTTGCCGATGCGCTCTTGAAAGGCGAAATTTTCCGCTTGCAATTTATCGTTGCCCGGCGTTTCATGTATACATAGACGCGATTGCCAGGGAGGAGATAATGATGGCGAATTCCAGTCTGACCGAGGTTTTGAAGCAATATCCGAACCCGGTTGAAATGCTTCGCAACTCGAAAATCGGTATGTATGTATACCCGGTTGTCGCCGGGGAGTTTAGCAATTGGCGCTCCGAGCAGGCTGCCTGGCGCGATGGCGCGGTCCTGTTTGACCAGTCCCATCATATGGATGAGCTGATCGTCGAAGGCCCCGACGCCGAAAAATTTCTTGCCCATCACGGCATCAACTCTTTCTCGAATTTCGACCTCAATCGCGCGAAGCACTTTGTGCCGGTCACGCCGAACGGGCACGTCATCGGGGACCACATCATTTTCCGTGAACGGCAGGACAAGTTCATCCTCGTCGGCCGTGCACCGACCTCCAGCTGGCTGATGTTCTGCGCGGCCTATGGGAAGTGGAACGTCCGCATCAAGCACGATCCGCGGTCCCCGTCGCGGCCGGAAGGCGAGCGCGTGCTGCGCACCCATTACCGCTATCAAATCCAAGGCCCCGATGCGCCGAAGATCTTCGAGAAATTGAACCGCGGCCCAATACCTGACATCAAGTTCTTCCATGTCGACTGGATCAATATCGGCTCGAAGAAGGTCCAGGCGCTCCGCCACGGCATGTCTGGCGCGCCGGGCCTCGAGGTCTGGGGGCCCTATGAAGACAAGAGCTACATCCTCTCCTGCATTCTGGAAGCAGCCAAGGAGGCCGGCGTCAATCTCGTGCGTTGCGGCAGCCGCGCCTATTCCACCAACACGCTTGAATCGGGCTGGATCCCGTCGCCACTGCCGGGCATCTACACCGGCGACGGCATGTTGAAGGACTATCGCGACTGGCTGGGCGCCGACAGCTATGAGGCGACGGGTGCGATCGGCGGCAGCTTCGTTTCCGATAATATCGAGGACTATTACGTCAACCCGTTCGAGCTGGGCTACGACTTCTATATCGGCTGGAAAAAGGATGACTTCATCGGCAAGTCGGCTCTGGAGGCCATGAAAGGCAAGACGCAGCGCAAGAAGGTCACCTTCGAGTGGAATGCCGATGATGTGGTGGATGTCATCGCATCCGCGTTCCGTCCGGGCGAAGACCATTACAAATGGATCGACTTCCCGCAGGCCAACTACGCTTCCACCGGCGCGGATCTGATCTTGAAGGGTGGCAAGCAGGTCGGCATGTCAATGTTCACCGGCTATTCCTACAATGAACGCTGCATGCTTTCGCTTGGCATCGTTGAACACGATATCAACGTCGGCGACGTTCTCACCCTCGTCTGGGGAGAGCCGAATGGCGGGTCTGGCAAGACCTCGACGGAGCGCCACAAGCAGAAAGAAATCCGTGTCCGCGTCTCGCCGACGCCCTATGCAGCCGAAGCCCGTGACAATTACGCAGACAGCTGGCGCACCAAAAAAGCCTTCTGACAGGGTTGAGGTTGCGCCGTGCAGATGACACGGCGCGACCCCGCGCAGGCCCGGCAAAGGCGCGTCAGTGAGTTTTGCGGCCCTGAAGACCTGAACAATGCAATGAACTGAGTGGCGTCCAGATTTCACTGGAACCGCGTGAACGAATAAAGAGGCCTGCCGTCAACGGTGGGCCTTTGCCTTTTTGCGACGATTGCCGACCCTTCAGGCGCTCATTCGTACAAACAAAAGGCCCCGGTTCCACACCGGGGCCCATGGAATGACAGGTGCCTCTGTTCTCAGAGCTTCAGCAGCCTTTTTGCGTTTTCCTTGAGGATCAGCGGACGAACCTCGTCCTTGATCGGAATATTGGCGAAATCGTTGAGCCAGCGCTCCGGTGTCATCGCCGGCCAGTCCGATCCGAACAGCATCTTATGTTTCAGCAGCGAATTGGCATATTGCACGAGGATCGGCGGAAAATACTTTGGCGACCACCCCGACATGTCGATGTACACATTCGGCTTGTGGGTGGCGACGGAGAGCGCCTCTTCCTGCCACGGGAAGGAGGGGTGCGCGAGAATGATCGGCATGTCGGGGAAATCGACCGCGACGTCATCGAGGTGGATGGGATTTGAGAACTTCAGCCGCATTGCCATGCCGCCGCGCAGGCCAGCGCCAACCCCGGTCTGACCAGTGTGGAAAAGTGTGATTGCACCTTCCTCGGCGATTGCTTCGTAAAGCGGGTACGCCATGCGGTCATTGGGGTAAAAGCCTTGCATCGTCGGGTGAAACTTGAAACCTTTCACCCCGAACTCACGCACCAGACGCCTCGCTTCGCGAGCGCCGGCCTTGCCCTTGGCGGGGTCGATCGACGCAAAAGGGATCATGATGTCGCTGTTCTCGGCAGCGATCTTCGCCACCTCTTCATTTTCATAGCGGCGAAAACCGGTTTCCCGTTCCGCATCGACCGGAAAAATCACGCAGCCGATTTTGCGCTCGCGATAATAGGCGGCGGTTTCCTGCACCGTGGGCAACATGCCCTTGTGACCGGCGGGGTTCTTGAAATATTTCGCCATGCCGGCCTGAAATTCATCATAACCATCATCGCGCGGGCCGCAGCACGGCTCCTCGGCATGGGTATGCACATCTATGGCGACGAGTTCATCAATATTCACGGCCTGTTTCTCCCAAATTCATGCCTAGAAATTTATGTAGCAGGGCGATGAACTGATCGCGCTCGACCGTGGTCAGGCCCGCGCCGAGCGTTGCCTCGTGCGAAAAGAACCACTCGCTTTCCTTGCGCACATGCGCGACGCCTTCCGCGGAAAGCGTCAGTTCGATGGCGCGGCGATCGTCATCGGGAACACGGCGGGTCACCAGGCCCCTGTCTTCGAAAGCACGGATCAGTTTCGTCATATGCGCGCGCTTGATCATCAGCCGCTGGCCGAGCGCTGTCTGACGAATGCCGGGATTGTGCATGATGACGAAAAGCACGGAGAACTCCCCCGGCCGCATGCCCGAATCCCCGAGTGCCGTGAAAAAATCGTCATAGGTCTTGAGCTGGGCGAGGCGGATGAGGAAACCGAGCGCTGTCTCCAGCCGGTCGAGATTGACGTCGGTCATCCTGCGAGGGAGTTGGTCCATGCTATTTCCGTTTCATGCTTTGCGAGGCGCGAACCGCGTCTCTCGAACGGAGCGCGGCCAGCATCATCATACCCTTCACAGGAAGCCACATCAAACCCGGCCAATCCTCTATAACTCTACGAATGGATTGTTTACAAGTCAACAATTATGGGCGTTTCAGAATTGAAACACCGCGGACACGAGCCTGCGTTTCCAAACTCTGACCGTTTGCCTCTTGATCATCGGCGTGCTTTTGTGGCCGGACCGATTTTGTGTCCGCGGAGGCCGTTCAGTTGAAACCTTATCCTGTCGATCATCTCGTCCTGCCCGTTGCGCATGTCGATGTCGCCACGGCGCGATTGTCCAACCTGGGTTTCACGGTGGCGCCTGAGGCGATCCATCCCTTCGGCACGATGAACGCTTGTGTCTTCATCGCAGACGGCACCTATCTGGAGCCACTTGCAGTTCATGATCCGGCTAAATACCGTCAATCTGTTGCGAAGTCCGATGTATTCACCGGCAGGGATTGCGACTTCCGGGCGCGGCACGGAGAAGGTTTCTCCGCCCTTGTCGCAGCAACAAAAGACGCCCTTGCCGATCATCAGCGGTTTATCTCATCGGAGTTAACCGCCGGCGATATTTTCGAATTTTCGCGACCGGTGCAGATGCCAGATGGATCGAGAAGCGAAGCGTCATTTCGATTGGCGTTTGCCGCAAGCGGATCGGCTGCAGATTTTTTCCTGTTCAGCTGCCAGCGTGTCAAAGCCTTGCCGGGTGACCGGTCCGCGCTGGAGCGCCATGCGAACGGCGTCACCGGGCTCGCTGAAATCGTCCTGAGCCCGGGCGCGGATCAGAGGGCGGGGGAGTTGGTCGAGGCGGTGTTCGGCGTTTCCTCCACTCTGTCTCCCGATGGTGACACCATATTTGCGACGGCAAATGCGGCGATCAGAGTGACGGAAAAGCCTGCCTTCGGCGACGCGGCGATAGATGCATCCAGCGAAACCGCAGGCGGTCTGCGCGGAACGGGTATCGTCTTTTTCGTTCGCGATCTTGCCGTGACAGCGGCGGTGCTTGCTGCTAATGGCGTGTCCTCAGCAGAAGTGGGTGGCCGTCTGGTGGTCCCCGCCGCACCCGGTCAAGGTGTTGCCTTCGCCTTCGAGGAAAAATGATGAGCGTTACGAACAATCTCAAAGTCACCGCCGGCGATGGCGCCAGCAAGGTTTCCTTTTCCAATAGCGAGCGCATCTCGCTGATCGCCGGCCCATGCCAGATGGAGAGCCGCGAGCATGCCTTCATGATCGCCGGGGTTTTGAAAGAACTCTGCGACAAGCTCGGCATCGGTCTTGTTTACAAGTCGTCCTTCGATAAGGCCAACCGCACCTCGCTCTCCGGCAAGCGCGGCATCGGTCTTGATAGCGCTATGGAGATTTTCGCCGATCTCAAGAAGGAATTCGGCTTTCCGGTTTTGACCGACATTCACACCGAAGAACAATGCGCCATCGTTTCCGAGGTGGTGGATGTCTTGCAAATTCCAGCCTTCCTCAGCCGTCAGACCGATCTTCTCGTCGCGGCTGCAAAAACCGGTCGCGTCATCAATGTCAAAAAGGGTCAGTTCCTGGCGCCCTGGGACATGAAGAACGTTCTGGCCAAGCTGAATGAAAGCGGCAATCCGAACGTGCTTCTATGCGAGCGTGGCGCATCCTTCGGCTACAACACGCTGGTGTCCGATATGCGCTCGCTGCCGATCATGGCGTCGCTTGGCGCGCCGGTCGTGTTTGACGCCACCCATTCCGTGCAGCAGCCTGGCGGGCAGGGCGGTTCCACCGGCGGTCAGCGCGAATTTGTCGAGACTCTGTCTCGCGCAGCAGTTGCCGTTGGCGTTGCAGGTCTCTTCATCGAGACCCACGAGGACCCGGACAATGCGCCTTCCGATGGCCCGAACATGGTGCATCTGAAGGACATGCCGAAACTGCTTGAAAAGCTGCTTGCCTTTGACGCGGTGGCTAAAGGCTGATTGTACGACGCGGCTCGTGCCAATCGATTTTAATTGCGGGCGCCCCGTTTCTGCCGCCCGCCGTCATTGTAATTTCTTCGCCATCGTCTAAGACAGGCGACGGAAAATATCTGTTCCATTCCCAAGGGAGAGACCATGACTGCCATTACCGATATCATCGCGCGCGAAATCCTCGACAGCCGCGGCAACCCGACCGTTGAAGTCGATGTGTACCTCGAAGACGGCTCCATGGGCCGTGCCGCCGTTCCGTCGGGCGCTTCCACCGGCGCGCATGAAGCGGTTGAGCTGCGCGATGGCGGCAAGCGTTATCTCGGCAAGGGCGTGGAAAAGGCTGTTGAAGCCGTCAACATGGAAATCTTCGACGCCATCGGCGGCTTCGATGCTGAAAACCAGATCCAGATCGACCAGATGATGATCGCGCTGGACGGTACGCCGAACAAGTCGCGCATTGGCGCCAACGCCATCCTCGGCGTTTCGCTCGCCATCGCCAAGGCTGCAGCCGAAGCCTCGGGTCTGCCGCTCTACCGTTATGTCGGTGGCCCGAACGCGCATCTGCTGCCGGTTCCGATGATGAACATCATCAACGGCGGCGCGCATGCCGACAACCCGATCGACTTCCAGGAATTCATGATCCTGCCGGTTGGCGCGGAAAACATTCGCGAAGCCGTTCGCATGGGTTCGGAAGTGTTCCACACGCTGAAGAAAGAACTGTCTGCGCAGGGCCACAACACCAATGTCGGTGATGAAGGCGGTTTCGCCCCCGGCCTCGAAAGCGCGCCCGCAGCGCTCGATTTCATCATGAAGTCGATCGAAAAGGCCGGTTACCGTCCGGGCGAAGACATGTATGTCGGCCTCGACTGTGCATCGACCGAGTTCTTCAAGAACGGTAAATACGTTCTCGAGGGCGAAGGCCGCACGCTGGAATCGGGCGCGATGGCTGAATATCTCGCAGACCTGGTTGCCAAGTACCCGATCATCTCCATCGAAGACGGCATGGCTGAAGACGATTGGGATGGCTGGAAGGCGCTGACCGATCTCATCGGTAACAAGTGCCAGCTGGTCGGCGACGATCTCTTCGTCACCAACTCCGCACGTCTGCGCGACGGCATCAAGATGGGTGTCGCCAACTCCATCCTCGTCAAGGTCAACCAGATCGGCTCGCTTTCCGAGACGCTGGACGCGGTCGAAACCGCCCACAAGGCCGGCTACACCGCCGTCATGTCGCATCGCTCGGGCGAAACGGAAGATTCCACCATTGCCGATCTCGCAGTCGCCACGAACTGCGGTCAGATCAAGACCGGCTCGCTCGCCCGTTCCGACCGGCTCGCAAAGTACAACCAGCTGATCCGCATTGAAGAAATGCTCGGTCCCCAGGCTGCTTACGCCGGCCGTTCGATCCTTCGCGGTTAATTCGCGTTCGGAGTTCATGATATGGCCCGCTGCCTGGCGGGCTCGTTTCAGGGGCGAGCGGTATAGTCCGCACGGACTTGATGCGGGGTCCAGCGCGATCAAGTCTTTGATCGCGAAAGACACTTCTCACAGCACAGACGCGCTGTGGCTTGATGCCGGATCAAGTCCGGCATGACGAGCGTTCTCTTAACGTCGTTGCCATTACAGCCCGCCTTCCGGCGGGCTTTTTTCATGTCCAATTGCTGCTCATAATTTAAGGTCAACGGATAGTTAAACAATCCGCTCTAGTCTCAGACTCACGTTACGCGTTTTGAGGCATCTCTCCGGCATGTGGACCAGGCATCATAAAAAGAGACGATTCGGTCGGCTGATCGTTCCAGCCATTACCATCGCTTTTCTTTCCTATTTCGGCTATCATTCGATCCATGGCGATTTCGGCCTTCAGGCAACCGAGCGGCTGGAGCGGCAGCGTATCACCCGGACGGCGGAGCTTGCAAAGCTGACGCAGGCGCGCGTGGCGCTGGAGCGTCAAGTGGAGCTGTTGAGTGACGGTTCGCTCGAACGGGACATGATCGACGAGATTTCCCGGTACCAGCTGAACATGTCCCGAACGGACGAAATCGTCATCATGAACACATATTTCTGATTAACCGAAATTCGGTTAATTCAACATTTTTGATTTATTCACAGCATCTTAGCGTGAATATGTGCCATGCGTTTATAGCATTGCTGCATGGCGCTTTCTTGCATATGGTACGCGCCACTCTATCCATTCAAACGGCAACTCAGGGAGGGATGAATGGCGCCGCGAAAATCAGCGACCGTATCCGGCCGGAAGACAACGGCAAAGTCCGCAACCGAATTCACCGGCAAGAACAGCCCGGACTTCTCGAAGGAAGAAGAGCTTCACGCCTATCGTGAAATGCTGCTGATCCGCCGTTTCGAAGAAAAGGCCGGCCAGCTCTATGGCATGGGCTTCATCGGTGGTTTCTGTCACCTCTACATCGGTCAGGAAGCTGTCGTCGTCGGCATGCAGATGGCGCAGAAGGAAGGTGATCAGGTCATCACCGCCTATCGCGACCACGGTCACATGCTCGCCTGCGGCATGAGCGCCCGTGGCGTCATGGCCGAACTGACCGGCCGCAAGGGCGGCCTGTCGAAAGGCAAGGGCGGCTCCATGCACATGTTCTCGAAAGAGAAGCATTTTTATGGCGGTCACGGCATCGTCGGCGCACAGGTCTCGCTCGGGACCGGCCTCGCATTCGCCAACCGCTATCGCGGTAACGACAACGTCTCCGTAACCTACTTCGGTGACGGCGCGGCGAACCAGGGTCAGGTCTACGAGAGCTTCAACATGGCAGCTCTCTGGAAGTTGCCGATCATCTATATCGTCGAAAACAACCGTTACGCCATGGGCACCTCGACCGCCCGCGCAACCGCACAATCGAACTATTCGCTGCGCGGCCAGTCCTTCGGCATTCCCGGTATCCAGGTGGATGGCATGGATGTCCGCGCCGTCAAGGCCGCAGCCGATCAGGCGCTGGAACATTGCCGTTCCGGCAAGGGCCCGATCATTCTTGAAATGCTGACCTACCGTTACCGCGGTCACTCCATGTCCGACCCGGCGAAGTACCGTTCCAAGGATGAAGTGCAGAAGATGCGTTCGGAACATGATCCGATCGAGCAGGTGAAGGCACGCCTTCTGGAGCAGGGCTGGGCCAGCGAAGACGAATTGAAGGCCATCGACAAGGATGTCCGTGATATCGTTGCCGACAGCGCCGACTTCGCCCAGAACGACCCCGAGCCGGATGCATCCGAGCTCTACACCGACATTCTGCTCTGATCGGGAAAGGGAAACCCATGCCTGTAGAAATTCTTATGCCCGCCCTTTCCCCGACCATGGAGGAAGGTACGCTTTCCAAATGGCTTAAAAAGGAAGGCGACAAGGTCACCTCCGGCGACGTTATCGCGGAGATCGAAACCGACAAGGCGACCATGGAAGTGGAAGCCGTGGATGAAGGCGTCATCGGCAAACTGCTGATCGATGCCGGCACCGAAGGCGTCAAGGTCAACACCCCGATCGCCGTGCTCATCCAGGAAGGCGAAAGCGCCGACGACATCTCGTCCGCTGCCAAGAAGGAAGAGCCGAAGGCCGAAGCAGCCAACTCGGGTTCTGATGCCGCCGGCGGCAAAACCCGCGAAGCCACCGAAGAGCCGAGCGCTTCCAAGGAAGCCGCGAAGGTTCCGGCAGCACCCAAGATCGACGTCGCCGCCGACCCGGACATTCCGGAGGGCACCGAAATGGTTATGACGACGGTGCGTGAAGCGCTGCGTGACGCCATGGCTGAAGAAATGCGCGCCGATGAAAAAGTCTTCATCATGGGTGAAGAGGTCGCCGAATATCAGGGCGCTTACAAGATTACCCAGGGCCTGCTGCAGGAATTCGGCGAGCGCCGCGTCATCGACACCCCGATCACCGAACACGGCTTTGCCGGCATCGGCGTCGGTGCAGCCATGACCGGCCTGAAGCCGATCGTCGAATTCATGACCTTCAACTTCGCCATGCAGGCGATCGACCAGATCGTCAACTCGGCGGCCAAGACCCTTTACATGTCGGGCGGCCAGATGGGCGCGCCGATGGTGTTCCGTGGTCCTTCGGGTGCTGCTGCCCGCGTTGCGGCCCAGCACTCCCAATGTTACGCCGCATGGTACAGCCATATTCCGGGCCTCAAGGTCGTCATGCCCTATACGGCTGCCGATGCGAAGGGTCTTTTGAAGGCCGCCATCCGCGATCCTAACCCCGTCATCTTCCTCGAGAACGAAATTCTCTACGGCCAGAGCTTCGAAGTGCCGAAGCTGGATGATTTCGTGCTGCCGATCGGCAAGGCGCGCATTCATCGCAAGGGCAAGGATGCAACCATCGTTTCCTTCGGTATCGGCATGACCTATGCGGTCAAGGCTGTTGCGGAACTCGAAAAACTCGGCATCGACGTCGAATTGATCGACCTGCGCACCATCCGTCCGATGGACCTGCCGACCGTTATCGAATCGGTGAAGAAGACCGGCCGTCTCGTTACTGTCGAAGAAGGTTTCCCGCAGTCATCGGTCGGTGACTTCATCTCCAACCAGGTCCAGCGCGCTGCTTTCGATTATCTCGACGCGCCGATCCTGACGATTGCCGGCAAGGACGTTCCGATGCCTTACGCGGCCAATCTGGAGAAGCTGGCGCTTCCGAATGTCGATGAAGTCGTCCAGGCCGTAAAAACCGTCTGCTACAAGTAAGGGGAGGCGTTTCGATGCCTATCAATATCACCATGCCTGCCCTTTCTCCGACGATGGAAGAGGGCAATCTGGCCAAGTGGCTGGTCAAGGAAGGCGACAAGGTCGCTCCCGGTGACGTGATCGCCGAGATCGAGACCGACAAGGCGACCATGGAAGTGGAAGCCGTGGACGAAGGCACTGTTGCCAAGCTGGTCGTTCCGGCCGGCACAGAAGCCGTGAAGGTCAACGCCCTCATCGCAATCCTCGCCGCCGATGGCGAGGATGTGGCCGAGGCGGCAAAGGGCGGCGATGCGGCTCCTGCCAAGGCTGAGGCAAAGGCGGAAACGCCCAAGCAGGACGCCGTCAAGGCGGAAGCGCCGAAGGAAGAGGCTGCCCCGGCAAAGGCTGAAAAGCCGGTTGCCGACCAGCCTGCTGCTTCGTCTACGCCAGCGCCGGTTTCCAAGTCTGGCGAGCGCATCTTCGCGTCGCCGCTTGCGCGCCGTCTTGCCAAGGAAGCCGGTCTCGACCTCTCGAGCGTTTCCGGTTCCGGCCCGCATGGCCGTATTGTCAAGACCGACGTCGAAAAGGCTGCCGCCTCCGGCGGTGCGAAGGCTGCGCCAAGCGCCGCTGCTGCATCCGCAGGCACACCGGCTCCGGCGCTTGCCAAGGGCCAGTCGGACGAAGCCGTTCTCAAGCTGTTCGAAGAAGGCTCCTACGAGCTCGTGCCGCATGACGGCATGCGCAAGGTCATCGCCAAGCGTCTGGTCGAATCCAAGCAGACGGTTCCGCATTTCTACGTTTCCGTGGATTGCGAGCTGGATACGCTTCTGGCGCTGCGCGCCCAGCTCAACGCCGCTGCCCCCGAAAAGGACGGCAAGCCGGCCTACAAGCTGTCGGTCAACGACATGGTCATCAAGGCGCTGGCGCTGGCGCTTCGTGACGTGCCTGACGCCAACGTCTCCTGGACGGAAAGCGCCATGGTCAAGCACAAGCATTCGGATGTCGGCGTTGCCGTGTCCATTCCCGGTGGCCTGATCACGCCGATCATCCGCAAGGCTGAGCAGAAGTCGCTCTCCACCATCTCCAACGAGATGAAGGACTACGGCAAGCGCGCGAAAGAACGCAAGCTGAAGCCTGAGGAATATCAGGGCGGCACGACCGCCGTGTCCAACATGGGCATGATGGGCGTAAAAAGCTTCTCGGCTGTCATCAACCCGCCACATGCCACCATCCTGGCCGTCGGCGCGGGTGAAGAACGCGCTGTCGTCAAGAATGGCGAGATCAAGATCGCCAATGTCATGACGGTCACGCTCTCCACCGACCACCGCTGTGTCGATGGCGCGCTCGGAGCCGAACTGATCGGCGCTTTCAAGCGCTACATCGAAAACCCGATGGGCATGCTGGTTTGATCGGAGAGTGAGATGGTGAAGTCGGTCCTCTGCTTTGGCGATTCTCTTACCTGGGGATCAAATGCGGAAACGGGTGGCCGGCACAGCCATGACGATCTTTGGCCGAGCGTCTTGCAGAAGGCGCTCGGTCCTGATGTGCATGTGATCCACGAAGGGCTGGGCGGTCGCACTACCGCTTATGACGATAACACCGCCGATTGCGACCGCAACGGCGCGCGGATTCTTCCTACGTTGCTGCACAGCCATGCGCCGCTTGATCTGGTGATTATCATGCTCGGCACCAACGACCTGAAACCATCGATCCATGGATCGGCAATTGTCGCCATGAAGGGTGTCGAACGGCTGGTGAAACTCACGCGCAACCATATCTGGCAGGTCCCGGACTGGGAGGCGCCCGACGTGCTGATCGTCGCGCCGCCGCCGCTGTGCGAGACGGCCAACCCGTTTATGGGCGCGATCTTTCGCGATGCGATCGATGAATCGGCGATGCTGGCCTCCGTTTACCGGGATCTGGCCGACGAGCTCGATTGCGGCTTTTTCGATGCGGGTTCCGTGGCGCGCACGACGCCGGTGGATGGCGTTCATCTCGATGCTGAAAATACGCGGGCCATTGGACGAGGGCTGGAGCCCGTCGTCCGCATGATGCTCGGACTTTAAGAACAATTCCCGGTCGTGGCGCTGCTCGCGACCCGATAGGACAAGGCAGGATTTCCAATGGCTCAATCATATGACGTCATCATCATCGGTTCGGGACCGGGCGGCTACATTGCCGCGATCCGCGCAGCCCAGCTCGGCATGAAGGTTGCCGTCGTGGAGCGTGAGCATCTGGCCGGCATCTGCTCCAACTGGGGCTGCATTCCCACCAAGGCCTTGCTGCGCACCGCCGATGTCATGCACACCGCCACCCACGCCAAGGATTATGGCCTGACGCTGGAAGGCTCGATCAAGCCGGACGTCAAGGCAATCGTGGCGCGCTCGCGCGGCATTGCAGCCCGCATGAACAATGGCGTCGGTTTCCTGTTCAAGAAGAACAAGGTCGATATCATCTGGGGTGAAGCCAAGATCACCAAGCCGGGCGAGATCGTCGTCGGCAAATCCACCAAGCCGGTGGTTCAGCCGCAGGGGCCCGTGCCGAAAAACACGCTGGGCGAGGGCACTTACACTGCCAAGCACATTATCGTCGCAACGGGCGCCCGCCCGCGCGCGCTGCCCGGCATCGAGCCGGATGGCAAGCTGATCTGGACCTATTTCGAGGCGATGAAGCCGGAAGAAATGCCCAAGTCGCTGCTCGTCATGGGCTCTGGCGCCATCGGCATCGAATTCGCCAGCTTCTACCGCACCATGGGCGTCGACGTGACCGTGGTTGAAATCATGAGTCAGGTCATGCCGGTCGAAGACGCCGAAATCTCTGCCTTCGCCAAAAAGCAGCTCGAGAAGCAGGGCATGAAGATCCATCTGGAAACCAAGGTTTCCAAGGTGGAGAAGGGCGCGAACTCCATCACCGCGACGCTGGAGAAGAAGGACGGTTCTTCTGAAAAGATTACGGCCGATCGGATGATCTCCGCCGTCGGCGTCGTTGCCAACATCGAGGGCATCGGCCTTGAGACTGCTGGCGTGAAGACCGATCGCGGCTTCATCGTCATCGACGGTTACGGCAAGACCAACGTGCCCGGTATCTACGCCATCGGTGACGTCGCGGGTCCGCCACTGCTCGCCCACAAGGCTGAGCACGAGGCTGTCATCTGCGTCGAAAAGATCGCCGGTCTGCCGAATGTGCATCCCATGGACAAGCTCAAGATTCCGGGCTGCACCTATTGCAATCCTCAGGTCGCTTCTGTCGGTCTCACCGAAGCCAAGGCCAAGGAACAGGGCCGCGACATCCGCGTTGGCCGCTTCTCCTTTGCGGCAAACGGCAAGGCGGTTGCGCTCGGCGAAGACCAGGGTATGGTCAAGACCATCTTCGACAAGAAGACCGGCGAGCTGCTCGGCGCACATATGGTGGGCGCGGAAGTCACCGAACTCATCCAGGGCTTCGTGGTCGCCATGAATCTGGAGACGACCGAAGAAGACCTGATGCACACGATCTTCCCGCATCCGACCATTTCCGAGTCGATGAAGGAAAGCGTGCTCGACGCCTATGGCCGTGTGCTGAACGCATAAGTGCCGCGTGATGCCCGGCATTGTCTAACCATGCCGGGTGTCCCATATGTCTCGATGAAGCCTTAAGGCGGGGCTGTTGTTTCAGGGAGCGTGGGAATGGAAAGTGTAGGCTGGATTGCAGCAATCATCATCGGCGGTCTCGCCGGCTGGCTTGCGGGCAAGCTCATGGATATGCGCTTCGGCATTTTTATGAACATCGTGCTTGGCATTGTCGGTTCGGTGGTGGCTGTTGCAGTGCTGCGAACCTTCGATGTCTTCGTACAGGATAGCAGGCTCGGTTATTTCGTCACCTCGTTTCTCGGCGCAAGCCTGTTGCTGTTCATGGCAAAGCTCGTGCGGCGCTGACAAGGCTTCGTGACCGGAAGGGGCTTACGCTTTTTCTGGAATTGTTCTAAAGCATCGCACCAAAGATGTCTGGATCGCCAAGGGCGATGGAAGCAGGTTTTTATGGTCACTATTCTCGACAGGACGTCATCCGACGAAAAGCGTATCCGCCACCCGGAAAAGGCGCACAAGCCCGATACCGAGGTGATGCGCAAGCCCGAATGGATCCGCGTCAAGGCGCCGACCTCCAAAGGCTATCACGAGACGCGCGAGCTGGTGCGCAGCCACAAGCTGGTGACCGTGTGCGAGGAAGCCGGCTGTCCAAATATCGGCGAATGCTGGGACAAGAAACACGCGACCTTCATGATCATGGGTGAAATCTGCACCCGTGCCTGCGCCTTCTGCAATGTCGCGACCGGCAAGCCCAATCCCCTCGATATGAACGAGCCTGAGAACGTCGCCAAGGCCGTCAAGCAGATGGGCCTTTCCCACGTCGTCATCACCTCTGTCGACCGTGATGATCTTGCGGATGGCGGCGCTGAACATTTCGAAAAGGTGATCTGGGCGATCCGCGCCGCGTCTCCGACGACGACCATCGAAATCCTGACGCCAGACTTCCTGAAGAAGCCTGGCGCTCTGGAGCGTGTCGTCGCCGCCAAGCCTGATGTCTTCAACCACAACATGGAAACCGTTCCGGGCAATTACCTCACGGTTCGTCCGGGCGCGCGGTACTTCCACTCCGTGCGCCTGTTGCAACGGGTAAAGGAACTCGATCCCACCATGTTCACCAAGTCTGGTATCATGGTTGGCCTCGGTGAAGAGCGCAATGAAGTGCTGCAGCTGATGGATGATCTGCGCAGCGCGGACGTGGACTTCCTGACCATCGGCCAATATCTGCAGCCGACCCGCAAACACCACAAGGTCGAGGCTTACGTCACGCCTGAGGAATTCAAGTCCTACGAGACGGTGGCCTATACCAAGGGCTTCCTCATGGTCTCCTCCAGCCCGCTGACCCGTTCCTCCCACCACGCCGGTGACGATTTCGAGCGCCTGCGCGCGGCCCGCGAAAAGAAGCTGCTGGTGGCTGCGGAGTAAGCAAGCTCAGGCAGGGCAGTTTCGCGTCCATGGTGCGTCTGTCACTCTATCATTCCGGCCTTAAGACGGAATTTCGCCGACGCGCGTCGGAGCGGCGGCAAGGCTTTTGAGCCCATAGACTTGGGCTTGCTGGATAATGGCTGAAGGCCGTTAAGGCGGAAATTGAAGCTATCCTGATCACTCACGCCATGAGCTTTTCCGGCCGATGCGCGCGCATGCACAGGGCAACGCTCAGCACGACGGCGCAGATTGCGATGGCCTCGATCGATGTCGGCCCGCGCCCTTCCCACAGAAACCCATAGAGCAGCGCAAACAGGGTTTCGAACAGGATCATCTGCCCGACCATGGTCAGCGGGAGCATGCGGCTCATGCGGTTCCAAAAGGCGTTACCGAGGATGGAAGCCGTGAAACCCAGCCCGGCGGCGATGGCTGCGAAATGAAGCCATTCTGCTGCGTCGTGGGTTCCTGACTCGAATGCAAAGGCAGGAATGGCAAGGGCCAGCGCCAGTGCGCCAGTCACAACACCGGTCATCATGTTCCAGTCGTCGGCGCTGACGTCCTTCAGTCTCGAAAGCCAACGCGCGTTGCCGACGGCAAAGGCTGTCCAGGAGGCCAGCGCGCCGAGCGCGCAGATGAGGCCGACGACACGGGAGACGTCCAAACCACCGTCGCTCTGCATGAGCGATTGCCACGAAATGCCGACAATGCCGATCGCGCCAAATAGAAGCGACGGCCAGAGCCGGCGTAGCGAAACGGCGCCATGGTCGCGACTGCCGATGATGGTCACGGCAACAGGCAGGAAGCCGATGATGATGGAGGTAAAGGCAACGCCGCTCAGTTTAACGGCAGTCGAGATGAAGACGTAGTAGACGATATTGCCGATCATGCTCAGCCAGGCGAGCGCTATCCACTCCTGTTTGCCGAAGCTGGCTGAAACCTGCTTCATGCGCGGCCCGATAATGGCAAGCGAAATCAGCCCGTAGGTCAGGTATCGCGCCGTTGACAGTTGCAGGGCTGAAAAATCGGGCACGAGTTTGGGGGCGAGAAAGATGCCGCCCCACATAGCCCCTGCCAGCATGCCGTAAAAAACACCGAGACCTGTCCTGTTCATGTCCTGCCACATCCGCATTGCCATCAGCCTGCGGTGTGCCACAGCCGTCACAGGCTGTCTTGACAAAAACTCCTGATGCCTACGGCCGCCGGTTCACTGGATACCGCGGCTGCGACGATAGGCAGCCGGTGTTTCGCCAACGATATGGCGCATCGCGCGGGTCAAAGCCGTCTGGTCTGAAAACCCGGCGCGGAGCGCAATTTCAGCGATTGGAAGGCTCGGGTTTTGCAACAGGGCGCAAACTTTGCGCATGCGAAGCCCGGCCAGCCAGCGGTGAGGCGACAGCCCAAACTCCTCTATAAACAAGGCATGAAGGCGACTTTCGCTGATCGATACGCAGGTCGCCAATCGATCGATCGTCCATGGAGAGAAAGGTTCTGCTTCCACCAGCGCAGCCAAGCTGTTCAAGCGCGCGCGTATCCCGGGTTTTTCTCCGGCAAGACTGTCGATGAGCAGGGGCGCCCAAAGCCCCACGACGTCGTCGCGACATCCGTCTAAGCCGATGACCCCGCGCATAAAGTCGATCAAGTGCCGTGTATCCGAGGCAACATGGAGGAATGGATTGTGGGATAGCTTTTCGAGGGCCCGTTCGGAAATCCTATGTTCATCGAGCTCGACCACCAGCGAACGGTTGCCCGCCGTCTCACGTTGCGCATGGGACGTTCCGGAGTGAATGAAGACCCCGCGTGCGCAAGACAGTTCCTCCTGCCGGCCAGCGACATCGATCCACAGACGGCCGCGAACCGGAAGAACGATCTGCACGAAGGCGTGTCGCTCGTCGGGCCTTTCCTGCCGGTAACTTCTGATGTGGGCCGATGCGCCTGTCATCACACGATATTCCATGGTGCAAAGAAATGGCCGCCTCGGAAAGCGGCCCTTCAGCATCTGATTATGACATCGCCTTGAAGTTAGTGCCAGCCGCCTTTGTCAGTCGGCCATAACGGCCCTAACGATCAAACATCTTCCTTGGCGGTCGACTCGCCACGCTTGCGCTTGCGCAGAACCGGCTTGTTTTCTCTCGCCTCGCATTTTGCGACGTCGATCAGATAGGCAAGCATGGGCATTTCGTTCATCGATGCCAGTTGTTTGGCGGATTCGAGAAGGTTGATGATACTGGAAAAATCGTCCATCGGCTCACTCAGTGGCTCAAAGCGTTGTTTGTGGGTCTGTACCCAGAGATGAAGAGGCGCGGGGAAATTGGGAGGGCCCGGCACGTTTGCATCCAATGGGTGTAATATTAGTCGCAATTAAATAGCAATCCCAGGCGAGGGGTTGCAATAGTCAATTTTCCGTAACCGCCATGCGCCGCCGTCATGATACCGGATTGCGCGGCAGTAAATGTTGAACACGCGGATGAGGTCACGCACAATGCCGAACTACCTTGATGCTGTCGAAGAAGCCGCCGGAATCATCGCCAAGGCGCAGCGCATCATGGTCGTCGGCTGTCCTGGCGGCGGCAAATCAACGCTTTCGCGCAAGCTTGTACAGCGTTTTGGCTTGGAATACATATCGATGGACCGGGAGATTTTCTGGCTTCCCGGGTGGCAAGCCCGCCCTCGGCCCGAACAGCGTCAGATCATAGCCCGCATCGTTTCCCGCGAACGATGGCTGATGGACGGAAGCAATCCCTCGTCTTTTGATCTGCGCTTGCCCCGAACAGATATCGTCATCTGGATCCGTATGCCGCGCTGGCTTTGCCTCTGGGGCGCAATCACTCGAATCATTAAGGGATTTGGCAAAGCCAGACCCGAGATGGCCGACGGTTGCCCGGAAAGGCTCGACGGCGCATTTCTCCGCTACATCTGGAATTTCGAGAGGCGTCACGCACCGATCTTTGAGAGAAACTTCGATCTCTATGGGCCTGATGTGCCGATCTGGCAGGTGAAAAGCAGAAAACAGACGCGTCGCCTCCTTGATCTTCTGCATATCGAGGATTAACTGCCGCTCATGCCCAAGTTTGAAACGCATCGTTTTGTCAAACATTCTCCAGACCGCATGTACGACCTCGTGGCGGATGTGGAGAAATACCCGCAATTCCTGCCCCTATGCGAGGCTCTCACCGTCCGCTCCCGCAAGGAGAGGGATGGCAAGGAGCTACTGGTGGCCGATATGACGGTCGGGTACAAGGCGTTTCGCGAGACCTTTACCACACAGGTTCTGCTGAACCCCGCAGAACGCGCGATCGACGTGAAATATATCGACGGCCCGTTCCGGTACCTCGACAATCGCTGGCGATTCGAGGCGACGGAAAACGGCTCGACGGTGCATTTCTTCATCGATTACGAATTCAAGAACCGGCTGCTCGGCGCGGTCATGGGGTCCATGTTCGACCGCGCCTTCCGTATGTTTGCCGAAGCCTTCGAAGCACGTGCCGATAAGATTTATGCTGACCCGGCCTGATTGATCTCTGTCAGCATTTCAAGCGCGGTTCTGACCGTTGCAAGCCTGACAGCCGTCCGGCCGATGTCGCCGTACCGCATCTCACGGTGCAGGATCGTCCCGCGGCGGGACTGTGCGGCAAGGTGAACCAGACCAACGGGCTTATCGAGGGATCCGCCGCCTGGACCGGCGATACCAGTGACAGCCACCGCAAAATCGGCCCGCGACCGAAACAGTGCGCCCTGGACCATCTGCAGCGCGGTCTCTCGCGACACCGCACCGAAAACCCTCAGTGTTTCAGGAAGCACACCGAGCATGTCCATCTTCGCCTCGTTGGTATAGGTGACGAACCCACGATCAACGACGGCGGAAGAACCGGCAATGTCCGTCAGAGCACCGGCGATCAAGCCGCCCGTGCAGCTTTCCGCCGTCGCTACCATGAAGCCGCTGGCACTGAAGTCCGCGATGATCCGCTGCGCGATGTACTCAATCTCTGCCGGAAAGAGGCTCATAACGGTCTGCCTTTGTACACGACCGTGGCCGTGGCGATCGCTGCGATGCCCTCGCGGCGGCCAACGAAGCCGATCGTCTCATTGGTTGTCGCTTTTACCGAGCAGCGCTCCAGCGCGATGCCGAGCATGTCGGAAAGCGCTTCCCGCATGGCCTGCCGATGCGGCCCGATCCGCGGTGCTTCAGCGATCAGTGAGACATCGGCATTCATGATCGTGCCGCCATTGTCCCGCACCACCTTGGCCGCATGTTCGAGGAAAATGCGCGAGGCGGCCCCCTTCCATTGCGGATCGGAGGGCGGGAAGTGATCGCCGATGTCGCCGGCGCCGCAGGTGGCAAGCAGTGCATCCGTCAACGCATGCAGCGCCACGTCGGCATCGGAATGGCCTTTCAGTCTCTGATTATGTTCGATGAAGACGCCGCATAGGGTCACGCCATCTCCGGCCTCCAGCTGGTGCACGTCGTAGCCATTGCCGGTGCGAACGTCCGGCAATCCGAGAGAAAGCTTTTCATCGGCCATGGTGATATCCCGCTTGAGTGTAAGTTTGACATTGTCGACCGACCCGTCGGTCAACATCACAGGGATGCCAGCCCATTCGGCAATCGATGCATCGTCGGTGAAGTCCGTTTTGCCGGAAGCAGCAGCGGCGCGATGGGCGGCCAGGATGTCGCGATAAGCGAAACTCTGCGGTGTCTGCGCCGCATAAAGCCCCTGCCGGGACACCGTCTCCACGGCGTGTCCGTCATCGCCCCGTTTTAGCGTGTCGGTAACGGCAAGGGCCGGCAGCACAGCGTCCGCTCCGGCCGCGTGCAACGCAACGATGCGGTCCAGCATGTCGGCGTCAACGAAGGGCCGCACGCCGTCGTGGATCATCACATGGGTTGGTTCTTCCGGCGCAAGCGCTTCCAGGCCGGCCAACACCGATTGCTGGCGCGACGCGCCGCCCGTGACCGTGAGGATACGCTCATCCGCGCTTAGTCGTTGAAGGATCGGCGAAAGAAGTGCTGCGTCGTCGGCATGGCTGACGACAACGATAGGCGAGGTGTCGTTCCAACTGAGAAATCTCGCCAACGTGTGCTCGATCACGGCCCGACCGCCGATCGAGCGATATTGCTTGGGACCTTCCTCGGGAGAGCCTGCCCTTTCACCGCGTCCGGCGGCGACGATGACGATGCCGAGTTTCATAGTGCTTTCCTGCATTGGTCATATGCTTTGTGCGCAACCCTTAGCGGTTGACAGTCCTGCTCTAGCGTTTCAAAACCCGAATGGCCAGCCCGATAAGACGCACAGTCGCGCCTCGATGTCGCGGGATAGACTGCGATCGTGCTTTAAACCTGCACAAATTGCTGCCGACAGCAAAACAGGCAGGCAGCTGCCCCGCAAATAAAAGGGGCAAGCACCTAAAAGTGCTTGGCAACCGCACAAACACTGTCTAAAAATAATGCAAATAAACCTTCTGCATGAAAGATCATCAATTGCATCTTCCGGAGTTGTCAGAACCGTTCAGCATCGGCTCAGTCACGATACGTAATCGTGCCGTGCTGGCGCCCATGTCGGGCGTGACGGATCTACCGTTCCGGCAGCTTGCCTGGCGTTATGGCGCGGGTCTCGTCGTAACCGAAATGGTTGCCAGCCGCGAGCTCGTCGCCAACCGGGGCGAATCCTGGGCGCGTCTGAAAAATGCCGGCATGGTTCCGCACATGGTTCAGCTTGCCGGGCGCGAGGCGCACTACATGGCCGAGGCGGCAAAAATTTCCGCGCACAACGGCGCCGGCATTATCGATATCAACATGGGCTGTCCGGCCAAGAAGGTGACGGGCGGTTATTCCGGCTCGGCGCTGATGCGGGACCCCGATCATGCCCTCACGCTCATCGAGGCAACAGTCAATGCCGTCGACGTCCCCGTGACGCTGAAAATGCGTCTTGGCTGGGACGAAAATTCCATCAATGCGCCCGAGATTGCCCGCCGCGCCGAAGCGGCTGGTGTTCAGCTCATTACCATCCACGGGCGCACTCGCATGCAGTTTTACGAAGGGCGTGCGGACTGGGATGCCATTCGCGCCGTTCGCGAGGTCGTTGCCGTACCGCTGGTAGCCAATGGCGATGTTGAAACGCCTGAAGATGCGCGCGAAATCCTGCGTCGTTCCGGCGCGGATGCGGTCATGGTCGGCCGCGGTGCGCAGGGCCAGCCGTGGCTGCCGGCGGTCCTTGCAGGCCATGCGCCGCCGGATCGCGCCGATATTCCTGCAATCGCCGTCGAACATTACGAGATGATGCTGGACTTTTACGGACGGGAAGCGGGCCTGCGGCATGCGCGCAAACATCTGGGCTGGTATCTCGAGCGATTTGCACCTGACCTCGCCACGCCCGAGAAGGCCGAAATCATGACATCGCGTGACACGGGCGAGGTGGCGGACCGGTTACGCCGCGCCCTTTCCGCAACTACGGGCGAAGACGCCCCAAGGAAGGCCGCATGAGCGCTGACAAACACAGCCCGGCAGATACGAACCCACTCGCCATGGCGGTGCTGAACGCGGTTCAGAACCCGGTCATTCTGGTCGATGCCGAAGGTTTCATTGCCTTCGCCAATTGGGAGGCAGAAGCTTTTTTCGGCGCCAGCGCTTCGCACCTTGCGCGCTACCGCGTCTCCACCTTTATTCCCTTCGGCAGCCCGCTCCTGGCGCTCATCGATCAGGTGCGGGAACGCCGCGCGCCGGTGAACGAGTACCGCGTTGACCTGAGTTCGCCGCGCCTTGGTCAGGACAAGCTGGTGGATCTTTATGTCGCGCCTGTCGTGAGCGAGCCCGGCTCCGTCGTGGTCGTCTTTCAGGAACGGTCGATGGCCGACAAGATCGACCGGCAATTGACGCACCGCGCCGCCGCCCGTTCGGTCACCGGCCTTGCCTCCATGCTTGCGCATGAGATCAAGAACCCCCTGTCCGGCATTCGCGGCGCGGCACAGCTGCTGGAGACATCGGTTGCCGATGAGGATCGGGCACTGACGCGGCTGATCTGCGATGAAACGGACCGTATCGTCTCTCTGGTCGATCGCATGGAAGTGTTTTCCGACGAGCGGCCGGTGGACCGGATGCCGGTCAACATCCACTCCGTGCTCGACCACGTCAAGGCGATTGCCAAGGCCGGTTTTGCCCGAAACATCAAGATTTCGGAGAACTACGACCCCTCGCTGCCGCCGGTTTATGCCAATCGTGACCAGCTTGTGCAGGTGTTTCTCAATTTGGTGAAGAACGCCGCGGAAGCCGTAGCCAACCAGCCGGATGGCGAGATCGTGCTAACGACCGCCTACCGGCCAGGCATCCGTCTCTCGGTTGCCGGCAGCCGCGAACGCATCTCGCTGCCGCTGGAATTCTGCGTGCACGACAACGGCCCGGGCGTCCCGGCCGACCTGCTGCCGCATCTCTTCGATCCGTTCATCACCACCAAGACAAATGGTTCGGGCCTGGGTCTCGCGCTGGTCGCCAAGCTCATCGGCGCCCATGGCGGCATCGTCGAATGCGACAGCCAGAACCACCGCACGACATTCCGCGTATTGATGCCCGTCTCGCCGGAAGTGGCGCTTGACGACAGCTTGCCGAACCCGACAGGAAATGACAGATGACAGCTACGATCCTCGTCGCCGATGATGATGCCGCGATCCGCACCGTTCTGAACCAGGCGCTGAGCCGCGCCGGTTATGATGTGCGAATCACCTCCAATGCCGCGACGCTCTGGCGCTGGGTATCGGCAGGCGAGGGCGATCTCGTCGTGACCGATGTCGTGATGCCGGATGAAAACGCCTTCGACCTTTTGCCGCGCATCAAGAAGGCGCGCCCGGACTTACCGGTTCTGGTCATGAGCGCGCAAAACACCTTCATGACGGCGATCAAGGCCTCGGAAAAGGGCGCTTACGACTACCTGCCAAAGCCCTTTGATCTGACGGAGCTGATCGCCATCATCGGCCGTGCCTTGTCTGAGCCGAAGCGCAAGCCGGCAAAACTCGATGACGACATGCAGGACGGGATGCCGCTCGTGGGCCGCTCCGCCGCGATGCAGGAAATCTACCGCGTTCTTGCCCGTCTGATGCAGACCGATCTGACGCTGATGATCACGGGCGAATCCGGTACGGGCAAGGAGTTGGTGGCGCGCGCGCTGCATGACTACGGCAAGCGCCGCAACGGCCCCTTCGTCGCCATCAACATGGCGGCAATCCCTAGGGACCTCATCGAATCGGAACTGTTCGGTCACGAAAAGGGTGCATTCACCGGCGCCCAGAACCGCTCCACCGGTCGTTTCGAACAGGCCGAGGGCGGCACGCTGTTCCTCGATGAAATCGGCGATATGCCGATGGATGCCCAGACACGTCTGCTCCGTGTTCTGCAACAGGGCGAATATACGACAGTTGGCGGCCGTACACCGATCCGCACCGACGTGCGCATCGTCGCCGCAACCAACAAGGATCTGAAACAATCGATCAATCAGGGCCTTTTCCGCGAAGACCTCTATTATCGCCTGAACGTCGTCCCGCTACGCCTTCCGCCGCTACGTGACCGCGCCGAGGATATTCCTGATCTGGTGCGCCATTTCATCCAGACAGGCGAGAAGGAAGGGCTGGAGGGCAAGCGTTTCGAGAATGAGGCGCTGGAAGTCATGAAGGCCTATGCCTGGCCCGGAAACGTGCGCGAACTCGAAAACCTGATCCGCCGCCTGATGGCGCTTTATCCGCAGGAAGTCATCACCCGCGAGATCATAGAGCAGGAATTGCAGTCGGATGTGCCGGACAGCCCGCTCGACAAGATGGCTGTCCGCACGGGCTCGCTGACGATCTCGCAGGCGGTCGAAGAAAACATGCGCGACTATTTCGCGAGCTTCGGCGATGGCCTGCCGCCGCCCGGCCTCTATGACCGGGTGCTGCGCGAACTCGAATATCCGCTGATCCTCGCAGCATTGACGGCGACACGCGGCAACCAGATCAAGGCCGCCGATTTGCTTGGCCTCAACCGCAATACGCTGCGCAAAAAAATCCGCGAGCTCGGCGTTTCCGTCTATCGCAGCTCCCGCCCAACCTGACGATGTTGACAAGTCCGTCGTTGTCGTTGCATTTTCGCCACATTGTGTTGCTTGGACAACACTAGGACGCTCAAGATTCGCTAAGCAGCGGATTCGGTCCGACTTTCGTGAATGTGACGCTGGTAGGCCAGCGATTGGGAGTAGTGCATGCGGAAACCCGCCGCCGAAAACGCCGTTGCCGATGAAGCAGCGGGCATGGTGGTTGCCGATCGCCGGATGTCTTTCGCTTTGCCGGGGCTTGTGCTCGCGGGGGTCGCGCTCGTCTGCGCCATCATCACCCTTTTCGTCCTCCTTGGCGTCACACCGATCGCCCCGACCTCGAACGTCGTCATCGCATCGGTCATCATCAATTCGATCTTCGTCATTGGTCTGATCTTCCTGATCGGTCGCGAAATCAATCGGCTGCTCAAGGCCCGGAAAAAGGGAAGGGCGGCCGCACGGCTTCACGTGCGCATTGTCGTCCTTTTCTCCATCGTGGCGATCACGCCCGCCGTCCTCGTCGCCATCTTCGCCAGCCTGACGCTGAATGTCGGTCTCGACCGCTGGTTTTCGCTGCGCACGCAGTCGATCGTCGATTCATCCAGCAACATCGCCCAGGCCTATATGATGGAGAATGCCGGCTATCTTCAGGGCCAGACCCTGTCGATGGCGACCGATCTCGATCGCAATCGTGCGCTGTTTTACCTCGACCGTACCGGCTTTATCGATCTGATGACTCGCCAGGCCAAGGGACGCGGCCTGCTTGGCGCGTTTTTGGTGCAGGAAGACGGTGATGCGGTTGCGCAGGCCGATATCAAGACCGAAAAGCCGCTTCCCGCCATTCCGCATGACGCGCTCGAAAAGGCGGCTGCGGGGCAGCCGACGCTGATACCGCCCGGTATCACCAATCTCGTTGGCGCCATCATCAAACTCGAAGGCATCAGCGGCACCTTCCTATACACGGTCCGGGCCGTCGACCCCAAGGTCATGGGCGCGATGCGGCTGATGGAGGAGAACCGCGCGGAATACAAGGCCATGGAAGCAGGTCGCGCGCCGCTGCAGATCGCCTTTGCCATTCTGTATCTCGGTTTTGCGCTGATTGTGTTGCTCGCCGCTATCTGGACGGCGATTGCGGTCGCGGACCGGATCGTGCGGCCGATCCGCCTTCTCATCGGCGCCGCGGACAGCGTGGCAACCGGCAACATGCATGTGCTGGTGCCGGTGCGCGCCGTGGATGGCGACGTTGGGCGTCTGTCGCGCACCTTTAATAAAATGGTGTCGGAACTGCGCAGCCAGCAGGAGCAGATCATCGAGGCCAAGGACGACATTGACGATCGTCGCCGCTTCATCGAAGCCGTGCTATCAGGCGTTACCGCCGCCGTCATCGGTGTTGACGAGAACCGCAGGATCACCATCGTCAATCCATCCGGCGAGGAGTTTCTGGCGCAGACATCGGATCAGCTCATTGGCGCACAACTGTCTGATATCGCGCCCGAGATCGAGCAGGTGGTCACGGAGGCCAATACCTGGGCGCGCGGGAACTTCCGAAAGCAGATCAACATCATGCGACGCGGCAAGGAGCGTACCCTGAATGTGCAGGTGACGCGCGAGGATGCCCGCGACAGCCGCGATAGCTACGTCATTACCCTTGACGACATCACCGATCTCGTGATCGCGCAGCGCTCCACCGCATGGTCGGATGTGGCCCGGCGCATCGCGCATGAAATCAAAAATCCGCTGACGCCGATCCAGCTGTCTGCCGAGCGCATCAAACGCCGCTTCGGCAAGCAGATCGATGAAAACGACCGGGCCATCTTCGATCAGTGTACCGATACGATCGTCCGGCAGGTGGGTGACATTGGGCGCATGGTCGATGAATTCTCCGCCTTCGCGCGCATGCCAAAGCCGACGAAGGAAAAATCGGACCTGCGGGCTATTTTGAAGGATGCGGCTTTCCTGCGCGAAATCAGCGCCGCCGACACGAAATTTTCCACCGAGCTTGGCGATGTCCCGCTGGAGGGCATGTTCGATGCCCGCATGTTGGGTCAGGCCTTCGGCAATCTCATCAAGAATGCTACGGAAGCCATCGAAGCGGTGGAAGGCGAAAAGCGGCCGGGAAAAATCCTGGTGCGCGCGTCGTTCGACGAGGCCAACTCCCGTTTTGTGGCTGATATCATCGACAATGGCCGCGGCCTTCCCGTCGAGAACCGGCATCGCATTCTCGAACCCTATATGACCATGCGCGACAAGGGCACCGGCCTTGGTCTCGCGATCGTCAAGAAAATCATCGAAGAGCATGGCGGGTATCTGGAACTCCATGATGCCCCAGCCGAATTCGACCATGGCCATGGTGCCATGATCCGAGTGCTGCTGCCCTATATCGAGGCGGTCGGCAGCGAAAATAACAAGGAAGCAGCATATGGCGTCTGATATTCTGGTCGTGGATGACGAGGCGGACATTCGCGAAATCGTAGCAGGCATTCTTTCCGATGAGGGCCACGAGACACGAATGGCCTTTGACAGTGACAGCGCGCTCGCCGCCATTTCAGAGCGGGTACCACGCCTGATCTTTCTCGACATCTGGATGCAGGGTTCGAAGCTCGATGGTCTGGCGCTGCTTGACGAAATCAAGAGCCGCCACCCTGAAATCCCGGTCGTGATGATTTCCGGCCACGGCAACATCGAGACAGCCGTTAACGCCATCAAGCGGGGAGCCTTCGACTTCATCGAGAAGCCGTTCAAGGCCGACCGCCTGATCCTGATCGCCGAGCGGGCGCTTGAGAATTCCAAGCTGAAGCGTGAGGTTCAGGAGCTGAAGAAGCGCACCGGCGACGCAGTTGAACTCGTCGGCGCGTCGCTTGCAGTGTCGCAACTACGTCAAACCATCGACCGTGTGGCGCCAACCAACAGCCGCATCATGATCCTGGGTCCGTCCGGTTCCGGCAAGGAACTCGTGGCGCGCATGATTCACAAGAAATCGTCCCGGGCAACCGGTCCTTTCGTGGCGCTGAACGCGGCGACGATCACGCCTGATCGCATGGAGATCGCACTCTTCGGCACGGAGGGGTTGCCGGGCCAGCCGCGCAAGGTGGGCGCTCTGGAAGAAGCCCATCGGGGCGTTCTTTATCTCGATGAAGTCGGTGAAATGCCGCGCGAGACGCAGAACAAGATCCTGCGCGTTCTTGTCGATCAGCAGTTCGAACGTGTCGGCGGCGGCAAGCGGGTGAAGGTGGATGTGCGCATCATTTCCTCGACCGCACACCATCTTGAAAGCCTGATCGCGGAAGGGGCGTTCCGTGAAGACCTCTATCATCGCCTTGCCGTCGTGCCGGTGAAGGTGCCGGCGCTTTCCGAAAGGCGCGAGGATATTCCTTTCCTCGTCGATATGTTCATGCGGCAGATTTCCGAACAGGCGGGCATTCGTCCCCGCAAGATCGGCGACGACGCCATGGCTGTTCTCCAGACGCATGACTGGCCGGGTAACATCCGTCAGCTGCGTAACAATATCGAGCGCCTGATGATACTCGCCCGCCCTGAAGGCGGTGACGCGCCGATCTCGGCCGACATGCTGCCATCTGACATTGGCGACATGCTGCCCAAGATCGCGGCGCAGGGCGATCAGCACATCATGACCCTGCCGCTGCGCGAAGCCCGCGAGATGTTCGAGCGGGACTATCTCGTGGCCCAGATCAACCGGTTCGGCGGCAATATTTCCCGCACGGCGGAATTTGTCGGCATGGAACGCTCGGCACTGCATCGCAAACTGAAATCTCTCGGCGTATAAGAAAGTCGGGCGCTTCGCCGCATCGGATTATTCTGGCAGAGAGACAGCATGAAAGTCATCATTTGCGGTGCAGGGCAGGTGGGTTACGGCATCGCCGAACAGTTGTCGCGTGAAGATAACGACGTTTCCGTTATCGACACGGCAGCATCGCTCATCACTGCGATCACCGAAACGCTTGATGTGCGCGGCTATGTCGGCCACGGCGCGCATCCGGACATGCTGGCCAAGGCGGGCGCCGATCAGGCCGACATGATCATCGCGGTGACGCTGCATGATGAGATCAACATCGTCGCCTGCGAAGTGGCGCACGCGCTCTTCAGCGTGCCGACCAAGATCGCCCGAATCCGCGACCAGAGTTATCTGAAGCCGGAATATGCCGATCTCTTCAGCCGTGAGAACATGTCCATCGACGTGACGATTTCCCCGGAGGTTGAGGTTGGCAAGATGGTGCTGCGGCGCATCGCGTTCCCCGGCGCAACCGACGTCGTGCGCTTTGCGGATGACACCGTTTACATGCTCGCCATCGAGTGCATGGAAGACTGCCCTGTCATCAACACGCCGCTGCAGCAGCTTTCCAGCCTCTTTCCCGACCTCGTCGCTACGGTCGTCGGCATCTACCGCGATGGTATCCTTAAGGTCGCCAATTCGGCGGAACAGTTGCGAGTAGGTGACCTCGCCTATGTAATATGCCAGCGCCAGCACGCCCGTCGCACCTTGAGCCTCTTCGGCCATGACGAGCAGGAAGCGCAACGCATCGTGATTGCAGGTGCCGGCAATATCGGCCATTTCGTCGCCAGCAAGATCGAGGAGATGCAGCCGAAGACGCGGGTGAAAATCATTGAGGCAGACCGTGACAAGGCCGTGGCAGCGTCCGAACACCTCAGCCAGACGATTGTCATGCATGGCTCGGCGCTCGACCAGAAAATCCTCCTGCAGGCAGATATCCAGGACGCGGACCTGATCGTCACGCTCACCAACAATGACCAGACCAATATTCTGGCCGCTGTCATGGCAAAGCAGCTTGGCTGCAAGTCGAACCTTGCGCTCCTGAACAGTACGTCGTTCCACGATGTCGCAGATTCGCTTGGTCTCGATGCCTACATCAATCCCCGGGCCGTGACGATATCGCGCGTACTCCAGCACGTTCGAAAGGGTCGTATCCGTTCGGTCTATGCGGTCCAGCGCGGCTCGGCCGAGGTCATCGAGGCGGAGGCGCTGGAAACCTCGCCGCTTGTGGGACAGGCGTTCCGCGACATCGATATGCCCGAGGGGGTACGCATCGGCGCGATCTATCGCGACGGTATCGTCATACGTCCCGACGGCAGCACCAAGATCAAGGCGAAGGATCGCGTCGTGCTTTTTGCATCCGCCGATGCGGTGCGGGACGTGGAACAACTTTTCCGGGTTTCGATACAATATTTTTGACTGTTCCGAATTGAAAATGCGGGTCAATACTCGTAGCCGTCACACTGTTTTGACCGTTGCGGAACGGAACATGATTTGATACCAGAGTTTGAGGTCGGCCAAGCGGGGGACATGACTCGGCCGGCTTATTATTGATTGATTATTTTCCGGTATCCCTGCCGGCAAAAAAGAAAGAAGCGGCGCCATGGCGGAACGTTCTCAAAACCTTCAGGATCTCTTCCTCAACACCGTTCGTAAGCAGAAGATCTCGCTCACGATTTTCCTCATCAACGGCGTCAAGCTGACGGGCGTTGTGACCTCCTTCGACAATTTCTGCGTGCTTTTGCGCCGTGACGGTCATTCGCAGCTGGTTTACAAGCATGCGATTTCGACCATCATGCCCGGTCAGCCGATGCAGATGTTCGAAAGCGAAGAAGGCGCGGCCTGATAGCCTCCCTCGACGCCTATTCGCTTTAGATTGACCCGAAGCGGGAACATTTCCCGTTTCGCGAGGTTCTTTCCAATGGCCGTTCCCGCGGATGCGGTCGGCCATGAACCCATTAAATAAGGCCGAGCCCATTTCCACACGCGACACCTCGAACGAATCGATCATCCCGGAGCAGGAAAAACGCCGCGACGACATGCGCGCCGTCGTTCTCGTTCCGGTCCTCAAACAGCAGCGTGACAATCGCGATCCGGCCGCACCTGTGGCACCCGGTCGCTCGGTTGAAGCCAAGCTTGAGGAAGCGAAGGGGCTTGCGCTTGCCATCGATCTCGACGTGACACAGGGCCTTATCGTTCCGGTCAACCAGCCACGCCCGGCGACATTGTTCGGAACCGGCAAAATTGAGGAAATCGGTCATCTGCTTGATGAAACCGATTCCGGCCTCGTCATCGTCGATCATCCGCTGACGCCGGTCCAGCAGCGCAACCTCGAAAAACAGTGGAACGCCAAGGTCATCGACCGCACGGGTCTCATCCTTGAAATCTTTGGCCGCCGGGCCTCCACCAAGGAAGGCACGCTGCAGGTCGATCTCGCGCATCTGAACTACCAGAAGGGTCGCCTTGTCAGAAGCTGGACCCACCTTGAGCGCCAGCGCGGCGGCGCAGGCTTCATGGGTGGTCCGGGTGAAACACAGATCGAAGCCGACCGCCGGCTGCTGCAGGATCGTATCGTCAAGCTCGAAAAAGAGCTCGAGCAGGTGGTTCGCACGCGCCAGCTGCACCGCGCCAAGCGCCGCAAGGTGCCGCATCCGATCGTGGCTCTTGTTGGTTACACCAATGCTGGCAAGTCAACGCTTTTCAATCGCATCACCGGTGCTGGCGTTCTGGCCGAAGACATGCTGTTCGCGACGCTCGACCCGACCCTGCGACGCATGAAGCTGCCGCACGGCCGCACAGTTATCCTGTCGGACACGGTCGGCTTTATCTCGGATCTGCCGACCCACCTCGTTGCGGCCTTCCGTGCCACGCTGGAAGAGGTACTCGAAGCCGATCTGATCCTGCATGTCCGCGACATGTCCGACCCTGACAATGCGGCGCAATCGGCAGACGTGCTGCGTATCCTCAGCGATCTCGGCATCGATGAGAAGGAAGCCGAGCAGCGCATCATCGAAGTCTGGAACAAGGTCGACCGTCTTGATCCGGAAGCGCATGACGCCATCATGCACCGTGCCGAGGGGCGATCGGATATCCGTGCGGTGTCGGCGATAACGGGCGAGGGCGTCGATGCCCTCATGGATGAGATTTCCAAGCGCCTGTCCGGTGTGCTGACGGAGACGACCGTTCTGCTTTCGGTGGAGCAGCTCCCGCTGATTTCCTGGGTCTACAGCAATTCCATCGTCGATAGCCGTGAAGACCATGAGGACGGATCGGTTTCTCTCGATGTGCGCCTATCGGAAGCGCAGGCTGCGGAGCTGGAGCGCAAGCTCGGCAAGACGACCATCAGCGAGCGGGAAGACTGGGAACGCTGAGCGCTCCGAAAAGGATGCAAGGATGACGTCGGTGTGATTGGCGGGACGCACAGTTCCTCTGGCGGCGCCAGCCGGAGCACCCGCCGCACCTGCACGATCAGAGTGAAAGCGAATCCAGCGAACGCTCGATCCGTTTCGCTGCCTGCCACAGCTCTTCCATTCTCTCGAGGCTCGCGCCTTGCAGCGTCTCGCCATTGTCGCTGAGCGATGTCTCGATGTGATTGAAACGCCTGCGGAATTTTGTATTCGTGCCGCGCAGCGCATCTTCCGGATCGGCTTTGACATGTCGGCCGATATTGACGAGGGCAAAGATCAGGTCGCCCAATTCGTCGGAGACCTGTTCCGGCCGTCCCTGCGCCAGCGCCTCGCGCAACTCGGCGATTTCTTCCTCGATCTTGTCGAGGATGGGAGCAGGGTCGGACCAGTCAAAGCCGACACGCGCGGCCTGCTCCTGTAACTTCAAGGCTTCCGTCAGCGCCGGCTGGCTGCGCTGGACGCCGCCAAGAAATCCGGCGTTGAAATCTTCGGTGATGCCACGGCGCGCGCGTCGCTCCGCACGTTCGCGCTTTTCTTCGGCCTTTATCACATCCCATTGCAGCTTCACGCGGTCGGCGGTGTCCGCATCGGAAACAGCAAAAACATGCGGGTGGCGGCGGATCATCTTTGAGGTCACCGCCTTCACCACGTCCCCGAAAGCAAACTCGCCCCGTTCCTCGGCGATGCGCGCATGGAACACAACCTGAAGCAGAAGGTCGCCCAGCTCTTCGCAGAGGTCGTCCATATCATTGCGCTCGATTGCGTCGGCCACTTCATAGGCCTCCTCGATCGTATAGGGCTTGATCGTCTCGAAGGTCTGGACGATGTCCCAGGGGCAACCGGTTTCCGGCTGGCGAAGCGCTTCCATGATCTCGATCAGGCGGGAAATATCCTTCGAGGCTTCCATGTGTCTCACACCTTCATGCTTATCAGTTCAGCGGAATATCATTGCCGCTTTTTGAGGACTGGTAGCTGTTCGACAGGTCGTCGTAAGCAGCCTTGATGCGGGCAGTCTGCGCCTTCAGCGTTGTGCGCAGCGGGTCTTCCTCACCCTCCACCAGATCGGCGATGAAAAACGAATTCCAGAAAGCATTGGCTCGGCGATATCCACCCGGCTCCAGCCCGAAGACCTCCTTCAGGATTTTAAGATCATGCGGAATCGCGAAGGCGTCGCGGGAATCCTCATGGCTGAAGAAAGAATAAAAGTTATCGAATCCGGCCCAGGTGATGGCGGACATGCACATGGTGCAGGGTTCATGCGTCGACAGGAAGATAAGGTCCCTGGTGTTGAGCTTTTCGCCCAACTCGTAGAACCGTTTCAGCGTGTGGACCTCGCCGTGCCAAAGCGGGTTTTCAAGCTCGTTATTGGTCTCGGCGACCACCAGTGAAAGGTCCGATTTGCGCAGGATCGCCGCACCGAAGACCTTGTTTCCTAGGCTGACGCCGCGTGCCGTCAAGGGCAGAATATCGTGTTCGATGACATCGAGAAGGCGGGCCGCGAGTGGCTGGTTGGTCAAGGGTCTGATCCTTCGTTCCGCCTTCATTAAAAGGCGGTGTCTGCTTGGGAGACGTCTGGTGCTTGCTGCTGCCCCTTGTTCGGCGCATCCGCGTTTTTGTCAAGGGATTCCCGACTTCCGTGGCACGAGCCAATAGGGCGAAAACGCAACGCCGGTTGGTTTTCCTCCAAAACTGGGGTGTTCGAGAAATAAAAATCCAGCCACCGGAAGGGCTTGAATTTCTGTTTCTTCACCAATGCGCGCCGATGCGGGATATATGTCCAATGCATACAGAACATGTTTTCTCCGCTGCTGGCGACCGCCTTTCGACCTTCCCCGCATTTTTCCGGGTTGAGGGACGGCGGGTCGCCGTTTTCGGCAATGGTGACGAGGCTTTCGCGAAGGTCAGACTTCTTTCGAACACCAATGCCCATATCATTGCCTACGCCGACGAACCGGATGACAATTTCGCCCGATATCTCGCTGACAACAGTATCGACCATCGGGCCCTCGCATTTGCCGAAAAGCTGCTCGACGGCGCAACGCTCGTTTTTGCTGCAACCGGTGACGAGCGCCTGGATCGCGACATCGTTGTGGCGGCGCGCGCGCGCAAAATACCCGCCAATGCCGTGGACCAGCCTGAGTTCTGCGATTTCTTCACGCCGGCCCTCGTGACGCGCGCACCGGTCGCTGTCGCCATCGGGACGGAAGGCGCCGGACCTGTTCTCGCTCAGATGATCCGCGCCCGTGTCGACCAGATGTTGTCTCCGTCGCTCGGCAAACTCGCGCGACTTGCGGTGCATTACCGTGATGCCGCGGAAAACAATGTGCCGAAGGGCGCGTTGCGCCGTAATTTCTGGCGGCGGTTTTTCTCGGGCGCTGTCGCAGATGCGATGGCGAATGGCGACACGCTTACCGCGCATCAAGCGGTCGAGCAGCTTCTCGATGCGCCGGAAAAGGCGGAGGGACGTGTCTGGCTTGTCGGTGCTGGACCGGGCGCGGAAGATTTGCTGACATTGCGCGCGCAGCGGGTTCTGATGGAAGCCGATGTGATTGTTTATGATGCCCTGGTCCCGCAGGCGATTGTCGATATGGGCCGCCGCGATGCCGAGCGGCTTTCCGTCGGCAAGCGAAAAGGCTGTCACAGCAAGTCGCAGGACGACATCAACCGCCTGCTGGTCCGTCTCGGCAGGCAAGGCATGCGCGTTGTGCGTCTGAAATCCGGCGATCCGCTCGTCTATGGCAGGGCGGGTGAGGAAATGGCGGCGCTTCGCGACGCGGGCATCGCTTATGAGATCGTCCCCGGCATCACATCGGCATTTGCCGCGGCTGCGGACTTTGAGTTGCCGCTGACCTTGCGCGGCGTTGCATCGTCACTCATCTTTACCACAGGCCATGATCTGGCGGGCGACGTTCTGCCGGACTGGGCGCGTCTTGCGGTCTCCGGCGCGACGATCGCCGTCTACATGGGCCGCAGCGTCGCCGCCTCGGTGGCCAAGCGGTTGATTGACGCAGGTCTCGCCGTTGAAACGACTGTTGCCGTCATCGAAAATGCCAGCCGCGCGGACCGCCGCCTGCTGCACGGCACGTTGAACGATCTGCCCGACCTTGAACATCGCGATGAAATGACCGGCCCTGTCATGGTCATTATTGGCGATGCGGTTGCTGGCGCAAATTTTGAGAAGTCCGAATCGCTTGCTCTTTCAGGAGCGCCGGGGGACTTGAAACGGGAGTATGTGAATGGCTGACAAGGTTTTGACCGCCAACCGCCTGAGCGATGGCATCGCTGTCTGGCTGGATGCCAATGGCGAATGGACCGAGAAGCTGCAGGACGCGCTGGTTGCGCGCCATGCCGAAGCCGTTGCTTCGCTCGAGGAGATCGGCAAACGCGACTTTTCTGCCAACAAGGTCGTTGACGTCAATATCATCGATGTTGTCGAGGAGAAGGGACAGCTGTGGCCGACGCGTCTTCGTGAGCGTATTCGCGCCGCTGGCCCGACCATGCACTATGCTGCCGGTTACAAGCCGGCCGATGCAGCCTTTATCGCAGTCTGAGGAAGAATATGTACCGTTACGACGAGTTCGATCACGCATTTGTTGAAGGCCGCGTGGCACAGTTTCGCGATCAGGTCGAGCGCCGCCTTTCCGGCGAGCTGGCCGAGGACGCATTCAAGCCGCTGCGCCTGATGAACGGTGTCTACCTTCAGTTGCATGCTTATATGCTGCGCGTCGCCATCCCATACGGAACGCTGAATTCGAAGCAGATGCGGATGCTGGCCCATATCGCCCGCAAATACGACCGGGGATACGGCCATTTCACCACGCGTCAGAACATCCAGTATAACTGGCCCCGCCTTTCGGACACGCCCGACATTCTGTCCGAGCTCGCAAGCGTTGAAATGCACGCGCTCCAGACATCAGGCAACTGCATTCGCAACGTGACTGCCGATCATTTCGCCGGTGCTGCGGCAGATGAGGTGGCTGACCCGCGGCCCTATGCCGAAATTCTCAGGCAATGGTCCTCCGTACACCCGGAGTTCTCATTCCTGCCGCGCAAGTTCAAGATCGCTGTCACGGGCGCTGAGCGCGACCGTGCCGCCATTCAGGTTCACGATATCGGCCTTCACCTGAAAAAGAACGACAAGGGCGAGATCGGTTTTGCCGTTTATGTCGGCGGCGGGCAGGGCCGCACGCCGATGATCGCCAAGAAAATTCGTGATTTCCTGCCGGAAGAGGACCTCCTGTCCTACACCACGGCGATCATGCGCGTTTACAACCTCCACGGCCGTCGCGACAATAAGTATAAGGCGCGCATCAAGATTCTCGTGCATGAGACAGGCGTAGAGGAACTTTCGCGGCAGGTCGAAGTCGAATTTGCTGAGCTGAAAAACTCGGAACTGAAACTCCCTGATGCCGATATCGCGGCGATCACCGCCTATTTTGCGCCGCCGGCGCTCAAGGACCGGCCCGAGGGCTGGGAAAGCCTGGCGCGCTGGAAGCGTGCTGATGAGGGGTTCGCCCGGTTCGTCGAGCAGAACGTCGCGCCGCACAAGCATCCCGACTACGGCATGGTGACGATTTCGCTGAAGCCGATCGGCGGCATTCCGGGCGATGCAACGGACGAGCAGATGGAATTGGTCGCCGATATTGCCGCCGAATATGCCTTTGATGAAATCCGCATCAGCCATGAGCAGAATATCATCCTGCCGCATGTTGCGCTGGCCGATCTTGAGCCGGTCTATCGCGCGCTTGTGGGTGCAGGGCTTGCAACAGCCAATGCCGGGCTCATCACCGATATCATTGCCTGTCCCGGGCTGGACTATTGCGCACTTGCCAATGCGCGCTCCATTCCGGTGGCGCAGGAAATTTCCACCCGCTTTGGTGCACCCGAGCGTCAGGCGGAAATCGGCGAGCTGAAGATCAAGATTTCCGGCTGCATCAATGCCTGTGGCCACCACCACGTCGGTCATATCGGCCTCCTGGGTGTGGAGAAAAAGGGTGCGGAGCTATACCAGATCACGCTTGGCGGATCGGGCGACGAAAACACCTCGATCGGTGAGATCATCGGCCGTGGTTTCGAACCGGAAAAGGTGACAGACGCGGTGGAAACCATCGTCGATACCTATCTGGGCCTGCGCCTTTCGAGGGAAGAGAGCTTCCTCGAAGCCTATCGCCGTGTCGGACCCCAGCCGTTCAAGGACGCGCTCTACGGTTCCGCTGCCGAAGCCGCCTGAGGAGAACTTTATGACGAAAATCTGGAACCGCGACGGCTTCGTGGAAAATGATCCGTGGGTAATCGAAACGGAAGAAGTGAAGGCGACAGCCGAGCAGAAGCCGGTGCTGCCGCTTGCCGATTTTCTGGTTCGGGCGGCTGAAAGCAATGACATTGGCCTCGGCGTGCTCATCACGCCCGCCGACGATGTTCTCAAGCTAGCGCCCTATCTCGACCGTCTCGACCTGGTTGCCATCAGCTTTCCCGCCTTCAATGACGGCCGTGGTTTCAGCCACGCTTCGTTGCTGCGCAGTCGCCTCGGTTTTGCAGGCGAGGTGAGGGCGGTTGGCGACGTGCTGATCGATCAGGTGCCGTTGATGCTGCGCACCGGCTTTACCAGCTTCGCAGTCACGAACGGCACGGCGCTTCGCCGTCTGTCCGAAAACCGCCTGCCGGAAATACCGGTCTATTACCAGCCGACGGCCAAGCCTGCTGCGGGTGGTGAGACCTATAGCTGGAGACGCCGTGCGTCTTCATGACACGGCGCCTGGAAATATGAGTGCGTGATACATATTTCCTACAGACATGGCAGTATTGATATTCTCATGCCTTCAAACCGAGGCGGAAATGGTATAATTGCCCGGTCGGAGAATGTCGCATCGAATAGGAACGGACGGAACCTGAAATGAACGCGCCAGCCAAGACGGAAGATTTCGCGATCAAGATACCTGACGGTGTTTACGCCGAGACGGTTTTGTCGGTTGAGCACTATACCGACCACCTGTTCCGCTTCCGCATGACGCGCCCTGCCGGTTTTCGTTTCCGTTCCGGTGAGTTTGCGATGATCGGCCTGATGGTTGGCGACAAGCCGATTTATCGCGCCTATTCGATTGCAAGCCCTGCCTGGGATGAGGAACTCGAGTTTTTCTCGATCAAGGTTCCCGATGGTCCGCTGACGTCGCATCTGCAGGCGATCAAGCCGGGTGACACGGTCTTGATGCGCAAGAAGCCCACAGGCACGCTGGTTCTGGATGCGCTGACACCAGGCAGACGGCTTTACATGTTCTCGACCGGTACGGGCATCGCGCCTTTTGCCAGCCTTATCCGTGATCCGGAAACCTACGAGAAGTTCGAAGAAGTCATTCTCACACACACCTGCCGCGATGTTGCTGAACTTAAATACGGCTTCGATCTCGTTGAGGAAATCCGCAACCACGAATTCCTGAACGATATCGTTGGCGACAAGCTGAAGCACTATGCGACCGTTACCCGCGAAGAATACCCGTTCAAGGGCCGCATCACGACGCTGATCGAGAATGGCAAGCTGTTTGCCGATCTCGGCGTACCCGCCCTCGACCCCGCGATTGACCGTGGCATGATCTGCGGGTCGTCCGCCATGCTGAAGGACACCAAGGAACTGCTTGAAAAAGCCGGTCTGACCGAAGGCGCCAATAACAAGCCTGCCGAATTCGTCATCGAACGTGCGTTTGTCGGCTGATCGCAGGCACATCGAAAATTTCAGGAGGCCGTCAGGCCTCTTTTTTGTTTCTTAAGCCTTGTCCGGCTCATGGGACGGGGTATCGTCATTTTGTTTCGGCGCTATGTCGTGGCGATAGACTAGGAAGAGACCAATGGCGATCGCGGCAATGCCGCCACCGACCAAGTGAGACAACGAATAGCCGCCCTTCGTGACCAACCATCCCGCAACGACATTGCTGAATGATGCGCCGACGCCCTGAACCATCATGACGCTGGCGAGACCAACGTTGAAGCGGCCGGTCCCTTTAAGGATCCTTTCCACCGCAACGGGCGTGACGATACCGAGAAGCCCGGCGCCCACACCATCAAGAAACTGCACCGGAAAGATGACCCAGAAATCCGTAAAGGCAGCGGCAAGGACGCCGCGCACGGGCAGGGCAGCGAGCGCAATAAGGAAGACGGTCGAAAGGCCGAAGCGCCGGATCAGCCATGGCGCCATGGCGGCGACAAAGATCATCGCGAACTGCGCGACACCGGTAATGATGGCGGTGGTGCGGAAGGGCGTCTGCAGCTCGATGGCGAAATCCTGCGCAATCAAACGGCCCATCGGTGCGTTGCCGAAGTGGAAGACGAGAAGGATGATGGCAAGGAAGATCAGCCCGCGTTCGTGCAACAACACGTTGATACCGGAAGGCCCGGGTTCGCCCTTGTCCTCGCCAAGGCCGCGCGCCACCTTGTGGTCTATCCGGGCGGGGTCGATCGCGGCCGTTGCGACCAGCGCACCGGCTGCGGTCAACAGCATCAGTCCGATGATGCCGTTCAAACCGAAAAAGGTGACGACGACATAGGTCGCGAAAAGCGAAGCGAAATTGCCGCCATGGTTCCAGAACTCATTTCTTGAAATCTGGTGAGAGAAAAGCCGTTCGCCGACGAGCCCCAGGGTGAGGCCGGCGAGCGCCGGACCGACAACCGCTCCGACGACGGCAGTCATGATTTGCCCCGTCCAGACAATCCACACATCCGGAAAGATCAGCGTAACCAGGGCGCCGATGGTCACCAGAACGACAGGGATTGCGATCAGCGTGCGTTTCCATGTCGTGCCGTCCACCAATGCGCCGCAGAGTGGCGTGGCGAGCAGGCCAACGAGGCCACCCACGGTGGCGATCAATCCGAGCGACAGGGAAGACCAGCCTTTGGTTGCCAGGAACGCGTCCAGAAACGGTCCAAGACCATCCCGGGCGTCGGCAAGAAAGAAATTGAGCGCGGCGAGCGCAAACAGCGTCTTGTCCGATATTCCGCCGCTCCTTGGCCTATCACCCGAAGGCAGGCCCGACGAAGTCTGCGGAGCGGTAACACCGATGGCCGTCATGATAATCGCTCCGAAGGTATGATGTGTTGAAGGCGTGTTTGGTAAGGTTCGCGTGAAACATCTCTCTTCGGAAATAGTTGCGCTTGCAAACAAAAAAATGTCCGTCCACTTCTTTTTTAAAACAAGCATTTCCTCAGGAACATTTCCGTTGCTCTGCGAGTTGGCATTCGTCAACAATATGGATGGTTGCCATGAAAGCTTCGCTTGCATTTCTAATGTCGCTGACCGGCATGCTTGCAGTACAACCGGCTTACGCTGACGAAAGCGCATTCCTTTCCTCCCTCAAAGGCACCTGGAAGGGGAAAGGGACGATTATTACTCGGATCGGTGCGCCCGCCATTAACGTCGACTGCACATTGAACTCCAACGCCCAACGTTCTGCGTTGCAGATGGCCGGAACGTGTCGCGGTCTTCTGGTTGTGAAACGTGCAATCGCCGCCAACCTCACCGCCAGTGGCGCGAGCTATAGCGGAAGCTACACGGGCCCCTCCGGTCGTCCCTCCGCCCTCTCTGGAAACCGGCGTGGCAATGCCATCAATCTCACCGTACGCTGGAACCGCGACATCAACGGCGACCGCGTTGCCGCCATGACAATAGAAAAAGTCGGCGCGAACGGGTTGAGGCTGCGCACGACCGACAAGGACGGCAAGACCGGGAAGACCGTGGTGACGAGTGACATCAGACTGGTAAGGTGATTGGAGCTACCCCAGCAACCGCGCTTAGCTGAACTCGAGCACTAAGGGGCAGTGGTCGGAGACCTCCGGCTCTCTCACCACGTCGAAACGATCGACTGTCACAGCCGGATTGACCAGAAGATAGTCCGCATATCTGTTCGGCTTGGGATACAGCGACGTTCTCGTATCGGTGAACCCTCTACCGGTCACGAGCTCGACCAGATCAAGGTCGCTTAGCACTTCGAACGTCTCGCTGTCAGGAAGCACATTGAAGTCGCCGCAAACGATTATCCGATCGCCTTCTTCCGCAACATTCCTGACGAGCTTAACGAGATTTTTAGCCTGCTCCAGCCGAGCGGGAGTGTCATGTTTTCCGGCGAGGTCACGCAGCCCATGCATGTGGGCGATGACGGCAGGCTGACCCGTTGCAAAATCGAAAATCCTGACGGCGTGGCCTGTTCGCGAGCGTGGGTGCTCACCATAGCCGTTCGCCGAAAAGGCTCCGTGAACGAAACCCTGCGACTGTGCGACGACCGCGAAGGATCTGCGCACAAAAGTCGCCAGCCCCCATTGGGAATCATACCGCGTATCACCATCCCAGAGGTCTCCCCGCGCGGCCGGGCAGAATATCGCCACATGGTCGGGCAGGGCGTCCATGACGTCCCGGAAGAAATTTGCCCTTTGTGGCAGCTCGGTGCCATGGTCGCGGTAGCTCAACCATTCGCGCTTGGCTTCCGGCGTGTGCACAACCTCTTGCAGGCAAAGGATATCAGGGTCGTATGACGTGATGTAGGAAATGAGCTCATCGTGAAGCTTGCCGCCCCAACCATTCAGGCAAATCAGACGCATTCCCCCTCCGTCCCGGCTCGAATACCCGTTCTGTTTAGCACGGGCCGAGCCATGATCAATCGCGAGAAAGCTGGAACACCCATGCGAATCCTGAGCGCAAAAAAAGAGGCCCGGATCGCTCCGGGCCTTTGCATGTTGTTTGCACCTATCTCCTATTCGGCCGCTTCAGCATATGCCTCCATCGGCGGGCAGGTGCAGATGAGGTTTCGGTCACCATAGACATTGTCGATGCGGTTAACCGGTGACCAGTATTTGTCGATGCGGAATGCGCCGGGCGGGAAGCAGCCCTTTTCACGGCTGTAGGGACGATCCCACTCGCCAACGAGGTCTTCCACCGTGTGCGGTGCATTCTTCAGCGGATTGTTGGTCTTGTCCGCGCGCCCTTCCTCGATGTCGCGGGCTTCCTCACGGATTGCCAGCATCGCATCGCAGAAACGGTCGATTTCCGCCTTGGTCTCGGATTCCGTCGGCTCGATCATCAGGGTGCCAGCAACCGGCCAGCTCATGGTCGGTGCATGGAAACCGCAGTCGATCAGGCGCTTGGCAACATCATCGACGGTTACGCCGCAGCTGTCTGCGAGCGGTCGCGTGTCGATGATGCACTCATGCGCCACACGTCCCGTTTCGGACTTGTAGAGTACGTCGTAAGCGCCCTTCAGCCTCTCGGCGATGTAATTGGCGTTGAGGATCGCGACTTTGGTTGCCTGCGTCAGCCCTTCGCCGCCCATCATCAGGCAGTAGCTCCATGAGATCGGCAGGATCGATGGCGAACCGAACGGGGCGGCAGACACCGCACCCTCGCGACCATCCGTCGCTGGATGGCCGGGCAGGTAAGGAGCAAGATGAGCCTTGACGCCGATCGGCCCCATGCCCGGACCACCGCCGCCATGCGGGATGCAGAAGGTCTTGTGCAGGTTAAGGTGGGAAACGTCGGAGCCGATATCGCCAGGGCGGGCGAGACCGACCATGGCGTTCATGTTGGCGCCATCGAGATAAACCTGACCGCCGTGCTCATGGGTGATCTCGCAGATCTCGCGAACCGTTTCCTCGAACACGCCGTGCGTGGACGGATAGGTGATCATGCAGCACGCGAGGTTTTCGGCGTACTGCCTTGCTTTTCCACGGAAATCATCGATATCGATGTCCCCGTTATCTCGCACCTTCACTGGCACCACTTTCATGCCGACCATCTGCGCCGAGGCAGGGTTGGTGCCATGCGCGGACGTCGGGATGAGGCAGACATCACGATGAGTATCGCCATTGGCGAGGTGATAGTTCCGGATCGTTAGAAGACCCGCATATTCGCCCTGCGCGCCGGAATTCGGCTGCATGGAGAAGGCGTCGTAACCGGTGACCGAGCACAGTTTTTCCGAGAGATCATCGATCATCTCCTTGTAACCGAGCGCCTGATTGGCGGGCGCGAAGGGATGAATGTCGGAAAATTCCGGCCAGGTGATCGGCAGCATTTCAGCCGTGGCGTTCAGTTTCATGGTGCAGGAACCGAGCGGGATCATCGAGCGGTCGAGCGCCAGATCACGGTCCGAAAGACGGCGGATGTAACGGGTCATCTCGCTTTCGGCACGGTTCATATGGAAGATCGGATGCGTCATGTACTCGCTGGTGCGCAGCAGGTCCTTCGGCAACCGATAGTCCGGCGTAAAGTCCGAGATCGAGAAATTACCGCCGAAAGCGCGCCACACGGCTTCCAGCGTTGCCGGGCGCGTGCGCTCGTCAAGGCTCATGCCGATCTTGGTCGCGCCCACCTTGCGCAGGTTCACGCCTTCCGCGACGGCAGAACGCAGGATGACGCCCTGCATATGGCCGACTTCGACGGTGATCGTGTCGAAGAAAGTCTCCGGCTCAATGGTATAGCCGAGCTTTTCCAGGCCCTTGGCCATGAGAACGGCCTTCTGGTGGGTCTGCTGGGCAATCGCCTTGATGCCCTGCGGGCCGTGGAAGACGCCGTACATCGAGGCCATGACGGCGAGCAGGACCTGCGCCGTGCAGATGTTCGACGTCGCCTTTTCGCGGCGGATATGCTGCTCGCGGGTCTGTAGCGACAGGCGATAGGCGCGGTTGCCGCGCGCATCGACGGACACGCCGACCAGGCGGCCGGGCATGGAGCGCTTATGCGCATCCTTGACGGCCATGTAAGCCGCGTGCGGTCCACCGTAGCCGACCGGAACGCCAAAACGTTGCGAGGTGCCGATGGCGATGTCAGCGCCCATTTCGCCAGGAGATTTCAGCAGCGTCAGCGCCAGGAGATCGGCGGCGACGGCCGCAATCGCGCCCGTCTGGTGCAGGCGGGAAATCAGGCCGGAGAAATCGCTGACATGGCCGTGGGTGCCCGGGTACTGGAAGATCGCGCCAAAGACGTCGACCGGATCGAGATCGGTGAAGGGGTTGCCGACGATCACCTTCCAGCCGAGCGGGGCCGCACGGGTCTCGATCAGCGCGACGGTCTGTGGGTGGCAATTGGCATCAACGAAAAAGGCGGTCGCCTTGGATTTCGCGACGCGCTGGCACATGGCCATGGCTTCGGCGGCAGCAGTGGCTTCATCCAGAAGCGATGCGTTGGCGACGTCGAGGCCGGTCAGATCGCAAACCATGGTCTGGTAGTTCAGCAGCGCCTCAAGCCGGCCCTGGCTGATTTCCGGCTGGTAGGGCGTATAAGCCGTGTACCAAGCCGGGTTTTCCAAAATGTTGCGCTGGATGACCGGCGGCGTGATGGTGCCGTAATAGCCTTGGCCGATCAGCGAGGTCAGGACCTGGTTCTTGTTGGCCGTTTCGCGAAGACGGTCCAGCGCCTCGCGTTCGGTCAGCGCAGCACCCCAGGTGAGCGGCACCTTCTGGCGGATGGAGGAGGGGACGGTGGCGTCGATAAGGTCATCAAGGCTCTTATAGCCAACGACCTTCAGCATCTCGGCCATTTCCGAGGGCGACGGCCCTATGTGCCGCCGGTTGGCGAAGTCATAGGGCTGATAATCGGTAAAATGAAACTCGGTGGGCGTCGTCATTACGCGATCAGCTCCTTGTAGGCTGCTTCATCGAGCAGCGTCTCGGCGTCGGCCGGATTGGAGAGCTTCAGCTTGAAGAACCAGCCAGCGCCCTGCGGGTCGGAATTGACCAATGACGGATCATCAACGATCGCCTGGTTGATTTCGACCACTTCTCCATCCAGCGGACAATAAACGTCCGACGCTGCCTTGACGGATTCGACGGTCGCGGCGTCACCATCCTTGGCAAAGGTTGCGCCCACTTCCGGCAATTCGACAAAAACGAGATCGCCGAGCTGTTCAGCGGCGTGGCTGGTAATGCCAATGGTGGCGACATCGCCTTCAAACTTCAGCCATTCGTGTTCTGCGGTAAATTTCAGCATCGTGTTCTCTCCGGAAATGTGATGAAATTAGCGTTTATAGGTGGGCGTGATGAAGGGCAGGGCAGCGACGGTGACGGGCAGATACTTGCCGCGCACTTCCGCGAAGATCACCGTTCCGGCAGCAGCGTGGGAAACGGGCACATAGCCCACGGCCACGGGACCTTCGACCGAAGGACCGAAGCCGCCCGACGTTACTTCACCGATTTCAGTCTTGCCGTCTGCATCCGCAAAAAGCTTCGAATGGCCGCGAACCGGCGCCTTGCCTTCGGGCTTCAGACCGACGCGGCGGCGCGATGTGCCGTCTTTGAGCTCGCCGAGAATGCGTTCCGCGCCCGGGAAACCGCCTTCACGCTCGCCACCGGCGCGGCGCGCCTTCTGGATCGCCCACTCCAGCGAGGCTTCGATGGGGGAGGTGGTCGTGTCGATATCGTTACCGTAGAGACAAAGGCCGGCTTCCAGACGCAGGCTGTCGCGCGCGCCAAGCCCGATGGCTTCGCAATCGGGATGTTCGAGCAGTGCCCTGGCGATCTCTTCGGCCTTATCTGATGGTACGGAGATTTCAAAGCCATCCTCACCGGAATAACCCGAGCGCGAGACGATGCAGGGAATATCGTGCAGAGGCACTTCCTGCACATCCATGAACTTCATGGCGGAAACGCCAGCCCACAATTCGGCCAGCACGGCCTCAGCACGCGGGCCTTGCAGCGCGATCAGGGCGCGGTCTTCCAGCAGCGTGATCTCGCACGCATCGGAAAGATGCGCCTTCATATGGGCGAGATCGGCATCCTTGCAGGCGGCGTTGACGACGACGAAAAGATGATCACCGCGATTGGTGATCATCAGATCGTCCAGAATGCAGCCGTTGTCGTCTGTGAAGAAGCCATAGCGCTGGCGCCCTTCCTTGAGGCCCAGGATATCGACCGGCACCAGCTTTTCCAGCGCGAGGGCAGCATCCGAATTGTTGCCGGACTTCGCCTTAACGATGACCTGTCCCATGTGAGACACATCAAAGAGACCGGCCGAAGTGCGTGTCTGATGATGCTCCTTCATCACGCCTGAAGGATATTGGACGGGCATGTCGTAACCGGCGAACGGCACCATGCGGGCGCCCAGCGAAATGTGAAGCGAGTGGAGCGGCGTGGTTTTCAGCGCGGCGGTATCGTCCAAGGACGCCTCCAGGGGTAGCGCGGCTTAACGCGCGGGCTCAGGTCATGGCGCGATGCGCCGGTTCAAGAGCCCCCTCTGTCCTTGTCGCCTGAGATTGTTATCCCTTCGGCGAGCCGTCCTTAGATCAAGGTGGCTTCTCTCCAGAGTTCCGTCGTCAACGTTGGTCCTTTTGCCTGAGAGTTTCCGGGGCGGTTGCTCCTTCGGCACCGCATTGAAGCGGTTTCTCCCAACGGTGATGCGACGCTCATTATCTTCGAAGCCCGCATATTGGCAAGGACCAAATGACGCATCTGAACAGATTTTTGCTCCATCTGCGCCATCACCATCGGCCGCGCAGCGACTGGCTCTGCTTATGGCGTTCTCTGAGCGGGCCTTACAAGCCCGATGTGGAGATGGTTCCCTAGTCGGATTTCTTCGATGGCAACCCCTTGCGTTTCGTCGAAGCGAAATCCTCAAGTTCCTTTTCCGTCATAGACTTCTCCATGCTTTTTGAAGCACCTTTTAAGCTGGATTTCTTTGTTTCACCCCGCTTGGCAGAAAGAGCTGCACCGGCGGCTTTCTGCTGGGCTTTCGATTTGGCTGGCATGGCGGATCTCCCTTAAGCAGTGGTTAAGCAAAGAAAATGTCGCCTCGGGTCGATTGTTCCCAATCTGCTTCTGTCCCTGCGTCAAAATTCCCCTTTGATATCGTCGGCAAAGCGAGCTATCGCATTGAGCATGGGTGCAGATCGAACACGACAGCTGAGGGGACAGGGGAAGATGCTTCGCATTTTCTGCGCGATGCTGATGCTGTCGCTCGGTTTTGCCCATAAACCGGCGCTCGCCGGGACGCCCGCGGTCGTTCTTGATGAGAGCTACAGACTGCCGGATGGTACGTTCGCGGAAATTTGCCTCGGCCACGCCGATGGTTTGAACAGTTCCCACAAGAATGATGGCCCACACTCGGGTGATGCCATCCTCTTCTGCGAAGCCTGCCTGCTTGCATCATCAATTCTTCTGCCTGTGCCGCAAACGGATGGCTGGCTGAAGACCGAATTCGCCTGGCTCGACAATCGCCTGTCGGCGGAGTGGCATTTCCATCCTGTCCTGACGATCCAGAGACCGTCTGCGCGCGGCCCACCAGCGCTGTCAGCCTGATTTTCGTTTTCGGATCATCGCCGCTTCTGCGGCAAGCACGCGGCTGCGTGGACCCGGAGGGGTCGCAGTCGCAGGGACAAGCAAATGAACAGCACCAAAATTATCGCCTGCGGCGTCGTCGTCGCATCAATTTCGGCGTCGCAGGCTTTTGCGCACGCCACCTTCGTCGACGGCTCGGCTGAGCAGGATAGTACCATCGTAGCCGCCCTTCAGGTGCCGCATGGATGCGATGGCGGCCTCGCCACCACCGAGGTTCAGATCAAACTGCCTGAGGGCTTTATTTCCGCCAAGCCGCAGCCCAAGGCAGGCTGGCAGCTGGAGGTCATCAAGGGCGACTATCAGAAGACCTATGCGAACCACGGCAAGGAGATCAAAAGCGGCCCGATTGAAATCCGCTGGAAGGGTGGCGATCTGCCGGATGAGTTCTACGACACCTTCGCCGTGCAGGGTAAGATTTCCGGCATCGAAGCAGGGCAGGACCTGGCGTTCAAAGTGACCCAGCTTTGCGGCGACAAGGGCAAGGTCTCGTGGGATGAGGTCGCAGCCGCTGGCGTTGATCCGCATTCCCTGAAAAGCCCGGCGCCGACCATCAAGGTCACCGCAAAGTCCGATCATGCAGGCGGCCACGACCACGCCGCCATGGCGATGGACACGGATGTCGTGAAGGCGGGTAGCCTCGAAGTGTCTGGGGGCGCGACAAAAGCCATGCTGCCGGGACAGCCGGTGGGTGGCGGTTACGTGACGATCAAGAACACCGGCGATGCCGACGACAGGCTGATCGGCATCGAATCGTCTACGGCCGGCCGCGCGGAAATCCATGAGATGGCCATGGTCAACGACGTCATGAAAATGCGCAAGCTGGAAGAGGGTATCGTCATTCCCGCAGGAAAAACCGTCGAGCTGACGCCCGGCGGCCTGCATATGATGTTCTTCAACGTCAAAAAACCGTTCGCGGAAGGTGACAAGGTGCCTGTGACCCTTGTCTTTGAAAAGGCCGGAAAGGTCGACGTGGTGTTGGCGACCGGCTCTGCAAAGGGCGGTGACGACAAGGGCGGGCACCAGCACAACTGACAATAAAATGGGCTGCCGGAACGCTGTAACCATCCGGCAGCCCAAATTTGTTTGGCCATTCTTATTTTGTAACGGTCAGCCTGGCCTGCATGCCTGCTTCGTAGTGACCCTTGATATTGCAGAAGAGAAGGTAACTGCCAGGCGTCAGCTTTGCTTTCAGCTGCCCATCACCACCCGGCTTGAGGTCGGCAACCTCTCCGAGGCTCTTCAACTGTTTTTCATTAACGCGATGTTTGGCGGTGTTGAGCGGAATTTTCTGGTCGGCCGACTTGAGCTTCACGAGGATCATTTCGTGCTCTTCGCTCATCGCATCGTTGTGCACATGGAAAACCGCATCGCCGGCCTTGACGGTGGTCTGGTCAAGCACGAGCGTCATCGGCCCGCCGCCTTCACCACCCTCTGTCACTTTGATTGTCGTGGCTGCGAAAGCGGGCACTGACATTGTCAGAACTGCTGCGAGGGCAGTTGCATAGCGGATCATTGATGTCATGACGGTCCTCCAATTGACGCTGGAGAACTAGGATTTCCAACTGACAGCAACCTGAACGCGTGAAATCGAAATGACATATATCAGGAAAAACATGCAGTCATTAAGGTAAACTATTGAATTTAAATTGATTTATTTCCATTATTATCGTCATATGCCTGCTGGGCCTGTTCCAGCGTCGCCTGCCGTTCCTGGCGCTGGCTGGCAACCGTCAGAAAATAGAGCGTCAGGGCCGGCGGTTTGATCACAGTCATCAGACCGCGCAATTGAAAATCGTCTCCACTCTCCGCCTTGCGCGCCAAGTCGTGAATGGCTTCTTCCACTTCACTTTTGCGCGGGGCGCGCTGAGACGGTTTTACGGCCTCCAGTGCATAGGCGGCCGTATTGGCAGAAACGGAAAAGACCTGTGTCATGCAACCCCCGGCAATCGCGGCCGACCCTTAAAAAACCAAACATTAGCATCTGCTTCTTGTTGGAAGACTAAACCGGAGGCGGAGAATTTAATCGTATTTTAACGGAAGGGCCGGGCACCGAGGGGTTTCGCATTCTTTCCCCATGATCTAGAAATTGCGCCGGACGAAACGGTCCGCAAATCCGGAGACACGATACCAATGCTCAACATCGCCCTCGTCGCGACAGGCGGCGCAATCGGTTCCGTCTTCCGTTATCTCGTCGGCGTCTGGAGCGTGCGACTGGCCGGGCCGAATTTTCCCTGGGGCACGCTCGCGGTCAATGTGGTGGGTTCGTTCATGATCGGCCTGTTGGTCGAGCTCGTGGCACGACGACTGAACGCTTCAATGGAGATGCGGCTGTTTCTCGTGACCGGTGTCCTTGGCGGGTTCACGACATTTTCGTCCTTTACGCTTGACGCTGCCTCGCTCCTCGAGCGTGGTGCGACGGGCCTTTCGATCGTTTACGTGCTGGCGAGCCTCATCGTTTCCATCGCCGCGGTTTTCGCCGGGCTGGCCTTGGGCCGCAACTTGTTCTAAAGGCTTGATCCAAACAGCGCGCCGAACAGCGGGCGCGCGATAAAGACAGAGAGACTGGAATTTTCATGGCAGGTATCGAGCATATCAAGGTCGGGGCCGACGAGGCCGGTATGCGCCTCGATCGCTGGTTCAAGATTCATTATCCGGGACTTGGGTTCGGGCAGTTGCAGAAGCTGCTGCGCTCCGGTCAGGTACGTGTGGATGGCGGCCGGGTGAAAACGGATGCACGCGTGCAGCCGGGTCAGATGGTGCGTGTGCCGCCGGTTGATTCCGATCTGAAGGTAAAAAGCGGGCCGATCGGCTCGCGAGATCTCAAACATTCAGAAGATTCCGAACTTCTGGCGCGCATGCTGCTGCACGAAGATGGCAAGGTCTTCGTCTTCAACAAGCCGGCCGGCATTGCCGTGCAGGGAGGCTCCGGCGTCAATCGCCATATCGATGGGCTCTTGGAAGCCTGGACAAGCCAGAAAGGCGAGAAGCCGCGTCTGGTGCATCGCCTCGACCGTGACACGTCAGGCGTGCTGGTTGTTGCCCGAACACGCGGCGCAGCACAGAAACTGACCGCCGCCTTCCGAGAGCGCGACACCAAAAAGACCTACTGGGCGCTGGTCAAGGGCGTGCCTCGCAAGCATCAGGACAAGATCTCCACCTGGCTCGTCAAGGAACAGACGATGGATGGCGACCGTATGCGCATCGCCAAACATGGTGAGGATGGCGCCGATCACGCAGTTTCCTATTACCGCGTCATCGATACGGCTGCCCAGAACCTCGCTTGGCTGGAGATGGAGCCCTATACCGGCCGCACGCATCAGCTGCGCGTTCACGCGCTCCATATGGGCCATCCGATCATCGGCGATCCCAAATATTATATCGACGATCCGAACTGGGATTTTCCGGGTGGCATCCAGAAGCGCCTGCATCTCCATGCGCGTCATATCGATATTCCCCATCCGAATGGCGGCCGGCTTCGGGTCAGCGCGCCTTTGCCGCCGCATATGGTGCAAACGTGGAACCTGCTCGGTCTCGATGTGGCCGACGGCGACAGGGAAGACTGATATCAGATGAAACTGGTTCTCTTCGATTGCGACGGTACGCTCGTGGACAGCGCCGGTCTCATCCATGCGGTTATGGCTCAAACCTTCGCCGACTTCGGCAAGCCGCGGCCTGATATGTCGCAGACGAAGGCGATCATCGGCCTGACGCTGGACATCGCGATCGCGCGCATGCTTGGCAGGGCCCACGTCGATGACGAGGCGTCGGCCATGGCGCTGCGGTACAAAGAGAACTACCTTCCACTGAAGGAACGGGCCGAAAATCCAACGCCGCTTTTTGAGGGCATTGCACCTTTGATAGAAATGCTGGCGAAACGGGACGACGTGCTGATTGGCGCAGTCACCGGCAAGGGCCGGCGCGGCCTTCTCCAGGTTCTTGAAAGCCACGGCTTTACCGAACACTTCATCGTCTCGCGCACGGCGGATGACTGTCCGTCAAAACCGCACCCGGCCATGGTTATGGAATGCTGCCATGAAACCGGCATGGTTCCGGCCGATACTGTCGTGATCGGCGATGCAATCTACGATATGCAGATGGCGAAAGCCGCGGGCGCAAAGGCGATCGGTGTCTCTTGGGGGTATGCCTCCGTCGACGATCTCTGGAAAGCGGGCGCCGATGCGGTTGTCAGCCACCCGCGTGAAATTCCGGCCTTTGTTCCGGCCGATACTTTCGAATGATCTTCTCTATCCGACTGATGAGGACGTGCCATGCGTGATCTCCTGAACGACCTTACGGAGGGCTTGAGCCATCCCGACCCGATCCTGCGTGCGCAAATTCAGATGCAGAAGCCCCTGCCGAAACGGTTCTACAAGGACGTGACGGTTGGAGAGGCAGAGGAGGGCGGCTTCACCATTCTCCTCGATGGAAAGCCGCTGCGCACCCCTGCCAAAAAAGCCCTCACCATGCCGACGCGCGCGCTTGCGCAACTGCTGCGCGACGAGTGGGACGCTCAGAAAGACGTCGTCAATCCTGTGGTCATGCCCGTCTCACGACATGTCAACACGGCCATCGACGGTGTTGCCAATGACACGCAGGCGGTTTTCGAAGATATTCTGAGGTTCTCCTCCTCCGATCTCCTCTGCTACCGCGCCGCCGACCCGGAAGCGCTTGTCCAGCGGCAGACGGATCATTGGGATCCGGTGCTAGACTGGGCCGCCAATGTGCTCGGTGCGCGGTTCATTCTCGTCGAAGGCGTCATGCATCAGGACCAGCCGCGCGAGGCTATTTCAGCTTTTGCCGTGACGCTGAAAAAATACGACACACCGATTGCGCTCGCGGCTCTTCACACCATGACGTCGCTGACCGGCTCCGCCATTCTGGCGCTGGCTGTGGCCGAGGGCCAAGTCTCGCTGGAAGAGGCGTGGGCGCTTGCGCATCTCGATGAAGACTGGACCTCAGAACAATGGGGCGAGGACGAGGAAGCACTGGAGCGCCGCGCTGTCAGGCTCGTTGACATGCGCGCGGCATGCAACGTCCTGGAGTCCCTGAAGGGCGCCGCTTAACGCTTTTCTAACCCTGATCAACGATCATGCGGTTATCTCACACCAAAGTCCCGCTCACCCGACGAAGGGGCCGAAAGGGCACTCTGGACGCGTGAGTTTGTGCATCGTTTCCGTCGAAATTCGTTCTGATTTTCGAGCCGGTGTACGAGGGGAGCCGCTGAAGATGATCACCACGCTGAAGCGCTTTGGCATAGTTTTGCTGGCGTGTTTCACGCTCATGTCTTTCAGGCTGGAACCGGAAGCAACCAATGGCGACCGGCTCCTTTACGATGTGCGGGGCGCCTTTGTCGCCGCACGACCAGATGTCGCACCGGCGCTGATGCAATCCATCCATGCACAGGTGCAAAATGCGATCAAGACCACGGCACGGGGAGAAATTCGCCCGCGCGTCGTTCTGACCATCCGCCTTGCGTCTGTAACGCGCGCTCCTTTTTTCTTCGGAGAAAGGGCGTCAGCCAAGGTCATCGTTCGCGCCGCCGCGGTTGCGACAGGGGAGGTGATCGCGGAAGCGCGGTTCACGGCGACCGTCGTCAGTCTCGATGACAGCGCTATAGAGCAGGAGCTCGCTTACGGCGTAGCCGAGCGCGTGATCCGCGAATTCCGGCTAAATCGGCCGGGACCGACGACGCTTGCAACAGCGCTCTTCCCCTGACACCAGTCAGTCTCAGGTGCACGCTCAGATACTTTCGGTCTGTTATTTGACATACGCGATGTATGTTCCTATCTCACATACGTAACGTATGTAAAATTGACCTTGATGGTTTCAAACATCGAGACGTCACGAAGCGGAAAGTGAGATGGAAATGGGTAAACGCGACGCAGTTTTTCCGGCAAGCAGACACGCGCTATATGAGGAGCATGGCTATTCGGCAGCCATCCGCTCGGGCGACCTTTTATTCGTTTCGGGCCAGGTCGGCAGCCGCGCTGATGGAACGGCTGAGCCTGATTTCGAACAGCAGGTTCGCCTGGCTTTCGAGAACCTGAAGGCCACGCTCAATGCCGGCGGTTGCGATTTTGACGACATCGTGGATGTGACGACGTTTCACACCGATCCCGAAAACCAGTTCGGAACGATCATGACCGTGAAGAACGAAATCTTCAGCCAGAAACCTTACCCGAACTGGACCGCGATCGGCGTCAACTGGCTCGCAGGCTTTGACTTTGAGATCAAGGTTATTGCCCGCATACCGTGATGCGGGCAGGGCTGTAACGGCGGCTCATGCGCAGTACCGCCGTTACGATCCATATGCTTAGCCAAGCCGCTCCGCGTGCCACTTCAGATGATCATCCATGAAGGTGGAGATAAAATAATAGGAATGGTCGTAACGCTCGTGCATGCGCAGGGTCAGGCCAATATCCGTGCCCTTGATTGCCTCTTCAAACAACCAGGGCCGCAAGCCATTTTCAAGGAAACTATCGGCCTTTCCCTGATCGATCAAAAACGCGGGAAAGCGCGCGCCGTCTTCGACCAACGCGCAGGCATCATACTGCCGCCAGGCGGCCCTGTCGGCGCCAAGATATTTTTCCAGCGCCGGCTCTGACCAGTCAGCGGAGGAGGGTGCCACGATCGGCGCAAAAGCGGAGCAACTCTTGAAGCGCTCCGGGTTCTTCAGTGCGATGGTCATCGCGCCATGGCCACCCATCGAATGGCCGAAAATGCTCTGCCGGCTCATGTCGGCCCGGAAATGCTGGCCGATCAAGGCCGGCAGTTCTTCCGTGACATAGCTGTACATCTGGTAATGCTCGGACCACGGCTCCTGCGTGGCGTCGAGATAAAAACCAGCGCCCTTGCCCATTTGCCAGTTGGTCAGTTCGTCCGGCACGTCATTACCACGCGGGCTTGTATCCGGGCAGACGATGATCAGTCCGAGTTCCGACGCCATGCGGCGATATTCACCTTTTTCCATGACGTTGGCGTGGGTGCAGGTAAGGCCTGAGAGATACCAGACAACGGGGCAGGGCTCATGGATCGCCTTCGGCGGCACATAAACCGCAAAGGTCATCTCACATTTCAGGGTCTCCGACTGGTGGGAAAATACGCCCTGCATGCCGCCAAAGGCCGTATTTTGCGAGATAATGTTCATGAAGACAGTCCTCTTGAAAAGAAAATTGGTTCAGCCCGCAAGCGAGACGGCGGCATTCACAGCCGCCGCTACCAGAACCGTATTGAAAAAGAAAGAAACGACCGAGTGGAGCAACGTGACCTTGCGCATGGCGGTCGTCGTCACGCCCACATCCGACGTCTGCGCCGTCATGCCGATCACGACGGCGAAATAAAGAAAATCATATCCGCACGGCTCCTTCGTCGCCGGAAAATCCATGCCGCCGCGAGGCTGCTTTTTCCCATCCACCGTAGCTGGCCGCCAGTAGAGATGGGCGTAGTGCAGGGCGGTCATGGTATGGATCGTCATCCACCCAAAGATCACCGAAGCGAAAGCGATGAGCAGCGTCCAGACGGTTTCGCCTTTGTGATTCAGCGCCTGGAACAGCGAGACAACCGCAACAGCAACGGCCAGCAGCGTGACGGCGATGATGGCAACCGCTGGCAGATCGTCGCTATCGGCGTGGGCCTTCAAATGCTGCGCCGTGAGGCTCGACAGCCGAAAGGCAATCAAGGTGAGATAGGTCAGGAAAAACAGCACCGCCGCAAACTCGATTGCCTCGGACGGAGCGAAAGCCAGCGCGCCGCCGAGGCCAATGACGCCAGCAAGGAAAGCGATGACGAAGGGTTGATGGCGGCGATAGCTGTTGCTTTTCGGACTGGCCGAGGTCATGGGCGGCACCTTTCTGTTGGCACCCTCACTTTTTGACACGGCGGCAGAAACGGTCAAGCGTCTCCAGAAAAGCCGAACGGTCGCGCGGCGAAAAAGCGGCGTTATAGCCTTTGCTTTCGCCGGTTTCGCGCAAATGCGCACCGAGGTCACGCATCGCCGTCGCCATGCCAATATTCGATGGATCGAACACGCGCCCCGTCGGCCCGGTCACCAGCGCGCCCTTTGCAACACAGCGGCCCGCGAGCGGCACATCGGCGGTTATGACGATATCGTTCTCACCGGCATGGTCGGCGATCCAATTATCCGCGGCGTCGAAACCAGCCGACACGATCACATTTTTTACCATCGGGTCGCGCGATGGGCGCAGACCGGAATTGGCAACGAAGGTCACCTCCAGGCCATGCCGTTCCGCCACCTTGAGAACTTCCGGCTTCACGGGGCAGGCATCGGCATCGACATAGATTTGCGGCTTTTGTGACATGGACACTCTTGATGGCTATTTCCCGCCACGCTTCTAAGGCTAAACGCCACGATTACCAAGCCCATCAAAGCCGAAATAGCGATGAGGCGTCGCGTGAAAAATCCTTGTCGCGAGAGCAAAAGGTGGCTATGTTCACGTTACGTTCCATTCGGGCAGGTTGATCAAATGCTGGAAGAGTTCATCGTGCAGGCCAAGTCCAATACCTATGTCGGTGGCGGCGATCAATCCGCAGCGCCAACGCGTCCGGGGTCGCACGATCTCAGCTACCGCGAAGGCGACTGGCACTATATCGACAGTTATTTCGGAGGAACCGACTTCATCGGCCAAGAGGTCGTCTGGCATCTGGGCGTGCCGGTGTGGGCAATGAGTTATTATGGTCGAATTCTCCGGCCCGACATGATCGACGGAACCACGGCCGGCGAGGTCATACAGCGCTCGCTTTCCATGCTCTATCGGGAGGGCCGGTTTCTCGGCGGCTTCACCCATCCGGTCGACGACCTGACCTATGTCGACACCAATACTGGAGACTTCAACTCCTTTACCGGCCTCGAACGGATTTACCGCGGACATGTCGAGACATACCGCCTTGACTATCACGGCGGGATCATAAAGCCATGAGAGAAAAGCGGATGGAGCGATGGTACTGCCATGCCCCATCCGATTATGAGATCAGCCGGGCTGCTTGGTCTTGCGCAGATAGGGAAGAACGGTGTCGTAGGACCCGAACCGGGCAATTGCATCCTCGTTGGAAACAGCGGCGGTGATGATGACATCCTCACCCTGTTTCCAGTTCGCTGGCGTCGCCACCTGGTGTTTGGACGTCAGCTGGATGGAATCGATCGCGCGAAGAATTTCCTCGAAGTTCCGCCCTGTGGTCATTGGGTAGGTGAGGATCAGCTTGATCTTCTTGTCGGGACCCACGACGAAGACGGAGCGCACGGTGGCGTTATCCGCCGGCGTTCGGCCTTCGGAACTGTCGCCAGCGCCCGCCGGCAACATATCATAGAGCTTTGCGACCTTCAGATCCTTGTCGCCGATCAGCGGATAGTCGACATTGAAGCCTGTTGCCGTGCGGATATCGTTTTTCCATTTCTCATGGCTCTCGACCGGATCAACCGAGATGCCAATGATCTTGACGCCACGCTTCTCAAATTCCGGCTGCAGTCCGCCCATCGCGCCAAGTTCCGTCGTGCAAACAGGCGTGAAATTCTTCGGATGCGAAAACAGCACCGCCCAGCCGTCACCGATCCAGTCGTGAAAGCTCACCGGACCATGTGTGGTCTCGGCCGTGAAGTCGGGTGCTATATCGTTGATACGCAAGCTCATCTGATGCTTTCTCCCTGATGCTTGTTCCGAAAAAAAACGGGGGTTTTCGAAATCCATGTCTGGCGCAGGAGCTTAGAGTTTTTGCGTCAAATGGCCAGCCTTTTCGTTGGTCACCCGGTAACGTCTGCTTAAGCCTCCGCTGTGAAACAGCCGGGTTGACCAACCCGGCTACCCTGGCATCGACGACCCGCCCCGACCGGACCGGCTGCGCCGGGTTGCAAGGGCGGGGAGGGGCGGGTGATAAGCTCACCTGGCTTTAGCTTCCTCGGTCGTCACGCAAAGAGAGACCATCGAGGAAGTAACCAGCCTGTCGCATGAGGCATAGACCTGCGCGATTTTTTGCACACCATGCTTTTCTATCTGAGGATCATCGCAGCCATTTAACGGTCCACGACCGCCCGGAATGTGATCTCAACGAGCTGTTGGGGAAAGGCGAGGCGCGTAACACCAATAATGTTGCTAGCCAGCTGAGGGAGATCGGAACCGTAAACGCTCTTTCGGATTTCCGCTGCAGGGCCGAATGCTGCGTCGACGTCCAGCACGTAGAGCGTCTCTTCAACAACATCATCCAAGGTCGCGCCAAACTGCTGCAAAATGGTACGTGCGTTCTCATAAGTTTGGCGAATCTGAGCTGCCATCGCCTCGAACGAAACCGGCTTTCCAGTGGCATCGACTTTGGCAGGTGCGACCAAACTCCCTTGACTATCGTGGCTGAGCTGACCGGAAATATAGATCGTATCCTTGACCTTGACCGCTTGTGCGTAGCCAAATGCTTTTTCCCAGGCAACGCCGTGGTTTGCAGATTCAACGCGTGGTGTGTTTGCTTCGTTCGTCATCGTTGGCTCTATCGAGAAATATCCAGAACCCAAGACTGAACGAGTTTGACTGTGCCGTGAATTGCAATAAATATGACTAATGTATTGTGGTTTTCGCAATAAACAAACTCTTCCTGTTGGCCGCCGCTCTCGGCCAGAAGCTCGCTTCATTCATCCGCATCCGCGAGATTGCGACGCCATGCTCTTCCTGAAGCTTCTAGGCCGCAAGCGTTGGCCCGAAATCAAGGAAGCGGCGTTTGCGCACCAGCAACCAAACGTAATCGCGGACGCCGGTGGCGATTAAATTGTTTGACGGGCGACTAATTGCCTTGTGTCTGATCGAGCAGCGCCGGTAGCCTCTTTACGACAAATCAGTCTCTGAACATGCCGGGCGCAGATTGCCAGTACATGTGCCGCTGCGACAACGGTCATGTGGCCATCAACGACTTTCGACAAAACCTCAATTCGCTGCAAATCGCGCTCGCTCATCGTAATCAGTCCCATCTGCAATCTCCCTGAGGTCAATCTGACCCGGGGAGTGTGACATTCCAACTTCGCAGAAACAGGACACTTTAACTTTGCGGCCACAAACGCTAATCGCATAAGATAGATTATGGAACTTATGCAGATGGATGGCGCAGTGCGGGTCTCTTTACTCACCACCTCGGACACAGTCTTCACATCATCAACAATCGACGAAACCATCCGTCCATATGCCATATAAAGCTCTCAATTGATCTTGAAAATTCAGAGCGATAAAGCAGCTTCCTAATCTTGTGTCACAGCTCGCCTGAGGCTTCCCGGCGTCTCTGGTCGAGCTCTTCGCTATAGCGCCGCAGCGTATGGCTCTCCGTCAACAGGCCGACGGGTCGGTTTTCGATTTTGTCGTTGACCACCACGAGCGCTTCGCTTTCCGCGGCATCGAAGGCTGCGGCTGCCTGGCGGGCGTTCATGGTTGGTAGCAGCACGTCGTTCTTGTAGTGCAAATAGGTTTCCATGCTGATCTTGCTCGGATCCCGGTCCATTGGATCGGCGTAGATTTCTGGCACGAGCACGATACCGGCGTATCGTCCGTCGTCATGGGTCATGATCACGCGCTGGGTCGAACCGAGCGGAAATTTTTCCTTGAAGGCTGGCAGTCCCATGCTGACATTGGCCTTGCGGATATCGGCGCGCATCATCTTGCCGACCGTCAGGTCACGGATCCAGCCAATGTCATGAGCGCTGCGAATGCTTTCGCCGCGCAGGTGAAAGCGCCAGGTGGCGAAGGAGTAACCGAAGGTCGTGCGCACCACAAGCGACGTGGTGATGACGGCCGCAAGAACCAGCGCGGTGATCTGGAAGTCGCCCGTCAGTTCCAGCGCGAGAAATGTCATTGTCAGCGGACCGCCGATGATGGCGGCGGCAAAGGCGCTCATACCGATTACGGCGTAAACGATGGGCGCTGTCGAGCCATAGCCGATATAGGGTGCGCAGAGGGCGAAAATCTTGCCGAGCAGCGAGCCCATGAAGAGAGACGCAAAGAACAGACCACCGCGGAAGTTCGAGCCTATCGAGATCGCGCTGGCTGCAGCCTTCAGCAGGAACAAGCCCGCAAGCCCGTAGATCGTCAAGTCGGCATCCATGTTGAGATGCAAGGCCCCATGGCCGCTCGAGAGAACCTGCGGTGAAATCAACGCCAGCCCACCGACAACGATGCCGCCGAGCGTCGGACGCAGCCAGCTAGGAATAGCACTTTTGCGGGCCGTCTCCTCAATGAAGGATACCGCCTGCATGAGCACGATACCGATGGCCGCGCACACAACCCCAAGGAAAATAGCCGGCACATAATCGGCAGGCGTCACGCGGCTGGCGTCGACGATATCGATGGAGAGGCCATGGCCGCCAATCAGGCCGATAACCGTTGTCGCCACCAGCGCTGAAACGATCAGCGGTGCTAGCGTCACGACAGTGTAGGTACCGATGATGAGTTCGATGGCGTAAAATGCGCCAGTCAGAGGTGCGTTGAACGCCGCTGCGATGGCGCCTGCGGCGCCGCAGCCGACGAGGATGCGCATGTCCCCTCGCCTCAGTTTCAGCTTGATGCCGATCTTCGATGCGACGCCGCTGGCGATCTGTGTGTAACCCGCCTCAAGCCCGACGGAGGCGCCAAAACCGTTGGAAACGATGTTCTGAACGCAGACGATGATGCTGTCCGTGAGCGACAGGCGCCCACCATGCAGCGCATTTGCCTCGATGGGGTCGACCATCGGCTTTTTGCGCGTTATGGAGAGGATGAAGATGATCAGGCCAAGCAGGACACCGCCCATGATCGGCCCCAGCAGCACGATCTGACCAGAGAGATCGCTGCTGCTCAGACGTTCGACGCCAAAGACCAGCACGTGCAATGCCGTGCTCAAAGCACCGATCAAGGCTACCAAAAGGCCGGCTGCGATGCCGATGAGCACGGCAAGCGCGACAAGGCCAAGTTCGCCGCGCCGGAACATGGCGCGCAGGCGGCTGGCGCGCAGATTGTCGAAGAAGCTCGCCATACTCGGTGCACGGAAAGGCTTGGTCGACATGCTGTTCCTTTTCAGGCGGCGTCAGGCGGCTTCTAAATCGATCTCAATTTCGAAACGCATCTGATCATAAGCCGGTTCAACATGATCAGGCGTTTCATGCATCACCGTCTCATAATCGAGCGGAATATGCATGTGGGTCAAGATCGCCCTTGTAGGTGCCAGTTTTTCGATCCAGCCAAGCGCCTGTTCGAGTGAAAGATGGCTGGGGTGATAGCGATATTGCAGGGCGTCGATGATGAGCACCTCAAGCCCGGCGAGTTTCGGCAGGCTCTCGGCCGGAAAATCGCTGATATCGGTGCAATAGGCCACATCACCAATGCGGAAACCCAGGGAATGGACGTCGCCATGCTGCTGCATATGTACCTGGAAGGCGATTGGCCCTCCGGCTCCATCAATTACGACTGGCTCGTTGATATCGGCGATCAGATGGGGTCGCGCAATCGGCGGATAATTGCTGCCCGCCGGCGTCTCGAGACAATAGGCAAAACCATCGCGGATGCGCGCCATGGTAACAGGATCGGCATAGATCGGGACGCGGCTTTTCTGGAGCGCGAAATAGATGCGCAGATCGTCAATGCCATGCAGATGGTCGGCATGAGCATGAGTGTAGAGAACGGCATCGATAGCCTCCACCTTCGCGGCGATCATCTGCTCGCGAAAATCCGGGCCGGTATCGATGACAACGGTGGTCTTGCCGCCATCCGGGCTGATCTGCTCCACCATGAAGGCCGCACGCGTGCGTCGGTTCTTCGGGTTGTCAGGGTCGCAGGCTCCCCAGTCGCCGTTAATGCGCGGGACGCCGGGTGAGGAGGCGCATCCGAGAACCGTGAAGCGGCGACGGTAGATTGCCACGCCTACACCCTTGTCATCTTGGAAAAGCAGCGGAAGGCGTTTTCGGTGGTGATTTCGGCCATCCTTTCAAAGGAAACGCCATGTACCTCGGCCAGAACTTCCGCGGTATTGACCACATAGGACGGCTCGTTGCGTTTGCCGCGCCAGCGCTTCGGCGCGAGATAGGGTGCGTCCGTTTCGACGAGCAGGCGATCGAGCGGCACGGTGGCGGCGATATCGCGGATATCCTGCGATTTCGGGAAGGTCAGAATGCCCGAAAAAGACACGTATCCACCCAATTCCACACCGGTTTTTGCGAGCTCGGGACCAGCGGAAAAGCAGTGTAGAATGAAAGGAAATGCACCCTTCCCGCTTTCGGCGCGCAGGATGGCGGCCATGTCGTCATCGGCGCTGCGGCTGTGGATGACAAGCGGCAGCTTCGTTCTTCTTGCGGCCTCTATGTGGCGGAGAAGGCCGGTCTTCTGGTCTTCCGGCTTCTGCGTGTCGTAGAAATAATCCAGACCCGCCTCGCCGATCGCCACGATCTTCTCATGGCTCTCGGCAAGCTCTACCAGCTCATCGGCGGAGATATCCAGCTCCTCGTCGGCATTGTTCGGATGGGTGCCCACCGAGCAAAAGACGGACGGGTATTTTTCCGTGATCTTCAACAGTTCGGGCAGACGACGCACCCGGGTCGAGATCGTCACCATCTGGCTGACGCCGGAGGCATGGGCGCGCGCGATGATGTCGTCGCGCTCAGCCTCGAAATCGGGAAAATCCAGATGGCAATGGGTATCGATCAGCATCGTGGTGGCCTTCACGCTTCCGGCGCGACGTAACGCGGGAAGACGGGCTTCGGAGCTTCCAGTGGTGTGCCCGGCACCAGACGACCGGCTTCGCCCAACGCCGCGAAGTCGCGCTTGTCGGCGGGCGCCGCAACGAGATCGAGAAGCTTTTCACAGGAACCCGGCATGATGGGCTGTAAGAGAATACCGATCTGGCGCACCACTTCCGCCGTGACGTAAAGCACGGTGCCCATCCGCTCAGGGTCCGTCTTCTTCAGCGCCCACGGTTCCTGCGATGCGAAATAGCGGTCGGTCTCGGAAACGACCGCGATGATGGCGGCTACCGCGCGGTGAATGAGCTGCTTGCCCATCTCCTCACGGCAAATGGCGAGCAGACCGTCTGCAGACGCCAGCATCGCCTTGTCTTCGTCGGTCAAAGGACCGGGCGTCGGGATCTTGCCATCGCAATTCTTGACGATCATCGACAGCGAACGGCTGGCGAGATTGCCGATGCCATTGGCAAGGTCGGCGTTGACGCGGGTGGTGATCAGGGCATCGTTGCAGTTTCCATCCTGCCCGAACGCAATTTCGCGGCAAAGGAAATAGCGGACATAGTCGATGCCGAATGTCTCGATGATGTCGAATGGATCAACGACATTGCCGAGCGATTTCGACATTTTCTCGCCGTTATTCAGCACGAACCCATGGGCGAAAACCCGCTTTGGCAGCGGCAGGTTCGCCGACATCAGGAAGGCCGGCCAATAGACCGCGTGAAAGCGGATGATGTCCTTGCCGATGATATGCAGATCGGCCGGCCAGTATTTGGCGCGGGGACCGTTCCTGTCTTCGAGGTAACCCGTTGCGGTAATGTAGTTGGTCAGCGCATCGACCCAGACATACATGACGTGCTTCGGATCATTGGGAACCTTGATGCCCCAATCGAAGGTGGTGCGGGAAATTGACAGGTCCTTCAGACCGGATTTCACGAAGGAGATGATTTCGTTACGGCGTTCTGCCGGACCGATGAAGTCAGGGTTCTCCTCGTAGAGCTTCAGCAGCTTGTCCTGGTACTCGGAGAGCTTGAAGAAGTAGCTTTCCTCCTCAACCCATTCCACCGGCGTGCCCTGCGGGCCGTAACGGACGCCATCGGCGCGCACTTCGGTCTCGTCCTCGGCGTAATACGCCTCGTCACGAACGGAATACCAGCCGGCATAGCTGTCCTTGTAGATGTCGCCGCTTTCGGCCATCAGGTTCCAGATATTGCGCGAGGTCTCGTGATGACGTTCTTCCGTCGTGCGGATGAAATCGTCGTTGGACGCGTTGAGCAGCTTGCCCATTTCGAGAAACTGATTGGAATTTCGCTCCGCCAGTTCTTCCGGCGAAATGCCTTCCGCACGTGCCGTCTGCTGCATCTTCTGGCCGTGCTCGTCCGTCCCGGTCAGGAAGAACACATCCATTCCATCCAGGCGCTGAAAGCGCGCCATGGCGTCCGTCGCAATCAACTCATAGGCGTGGCCGATATGCGGCTTGCCATTGGGATAGGAGATCGCGGTGGTGATGTAGAATGGTGTTTTGTCTGTCATGACGGTCTATCGACTTTACAGGCTGTTTTTTGGATAGACCGCTCATAAACCATTGTTCGCAGCAGCGAAAGAAAAAGAGTACATTTTGTACGAGGGCTTGCGGACAAAGTGGGGTTTTGGCGGAGGATTGATTCCGCACTCCTTCACCCCGGACGAAATCCGGGTTCAGCGCGATCAAGTCCTTGATCGCAAAAGGCTCCTCTCGCCCGCCGGCGCGCCTTGGCTGGATACCGACTCGAGGCCGGCATGAAGGAAGAGGAAATCGTACGTTCCGTGCGATCCCTCGCCTTCAGACGCCCCGAATATCTTCCAGAATGGAAAGCACCATTTGCTTCTTGTCGAGATTATAGGCCTGCGCGACGCTGATACGTTCGGCAAGCGCCGAAGAAAGCCTTGCATTTTTTTCCGCCGCGGCAATGTCGCCAGCCATTGCGAATGCCCGCGCCAAGGCCATCAGCTCTTCGGTCACATGCTCCATGAAGAAACCAAGGACGATGTCGCCGTCCTTCTGCGCCAGAACCTCTGCCAGCTTGTGCATGCGCTTGCGCGCCGCTGGCCCTTCGGCCGACATGACCTCGGCAAAGGCCTCGACAATGTCGGAGCCGCCGTAATTCATCAGCTTCAGCGCCTGCGCAACGCTGCCCTTCGAGGCCTCAAGCAGGGCGTCGCGTTTTTCGCCCTCAGGACTGATGCCGAGATGATCGAGCGATTGCACCATGGCTTCGTCGGAAAGCGGCAGCAGTCTCAGAGGCATGCAGCGCGATCGGATGGTTGGAAGCAGTTTACCCGGCGCGTGCGACAGCACGAGGAACATGGCCCGCTTCGGCGGCTCTTCCAGTATTTTAAGAATGGCATTGGCGGCATTGCGGTTGAGATCGTCGGCCGGATCGATGATGACGATCCGCCAGTTTCCTGTGCCCGATGTCTGCGAAAAGAAGTGCCCTGCCCGCCGCACCTCATCCACGGTGATCGCGGATTTGACGCGCCCGCTCTTCTCATCGACCGGGCGCGTGAGATGCAGGAGGTTATGCGAGGCGCCGGCAGTAATCTGGCGGCTGACGAGCGACTCCGGATCGGGGTCGGCGAGATAATCCGGCGCCTGGGTCGGATCAGGATAGCTCAAGACATGATTGGCAAAACGAAAGGCAAGCGTCGCCTTGCCGATACCCTCCGGCCCTTCGATCAGGATCGCGTGGTGGCCCTTGCCGGAACGATAGGATTGCGCAAGAAACGCTTCCGCTTCTTCATGGCCGAAAAGCTTCGTGTTCTGCTGCGGCGCGATGGCGCCGTCGAGAACGCCCGGAACGTCACTCATGCGCCGCGTCCGAAGCGTTTCCGACACGCGAAAGCAATGGCTCAACGAATGACATGACGTCTTCCGTCACCTTGTCTTCCGGCTGATCTGCATTCACGATCCTGCAACGACGCGGTTCGCCAAGCGCAATATCCAGATAGGCCTCGCGCCGCTTCTCGTGGGTGTCGATTTCTTCTTTTTCGAATCTGTCAGGGGCCGCCCCCTCGTCCGCGCGCTTTCTGGCACGCGCAAGTCCCTTTTCAGCGGCAATATCGAAGATAAGCGTCAGTTCCGGCAAAACGCCATCAATCGCGATGCGTTGCAGCGTCTCCACGAAGTCGGGCTCCAGATTGCCGGTCGTGCCCTGATAGACACGCGAGGAATCAAGAAAGCGGTCGCAAAGCACGATCTCGCCGCGCGCGAGCGCTGGCCGAATAACCTCTTCGACGTGATCGTTGCGCGCAGCGGCAAACAGGATCGCTTCCATGCGCACACCGAAGGATTCCGCTGCCCCTGAGAGAATGACGTGGCGTACGGCCTCAGCCCCCGCCGAACCGCCCGGCTCACGGGTCACCACGACCTCAAAACCACGGCCGCGAAGCGCCTGTGCAAGGGTGCGAATCTGCGTCGACTTGCCAGCGCCCTCGCCGCCTTCGAAGCTGATGAACAATCCGGTCTTTTCGGCCAATGTCACGTCCTGCGCGGGTTTCCCTGAATTCGAAATGCCTGTTTACAGCATCGAACCGAAATCTGTGAAGCGCTTTTCAGAAAATCCGGTTCCCAAACAATAGCATGGGATAAATGCCGACCAATCGATGGGCTTTTAGAGCCAGAACAGCAGCAGTTCCTTCAGCGCACCCGCTGCATTCTGGGTGAGTGACCCCTTGCCTACCGCCGCCTTTGTGTAAAGCGGAACCTCGCGCAGCAGTCGCTCGCCCGAGAATATCCTGAGCGTACCCGCATTCGCGCCAGCATCGAGAGGCGCATTGAGGGGCCAGCGATAGACGATGCGGCCGGAAATTCTCTCGGGGTTGTTGACCGGTACGAGAACGCTCACGTCCTCCTTCGGCGAAAGATCGACGGAAGATGCCGCGCCACCGTAGACGCTGACCGAGCCGACAACCTCGTCCTTGCTGAAGAGGTGGCGTTTTTCAAACGCGGTCAGGCCCCAATCGACGACGCGGCGGGTTTCTTCCTGCCGCGTCTTGTCGTCTGCGATGCCCGCAAGCGCCAGATACACACGCCGGCCTTCGCGTTCCGCCGAAACCACGGCTGCAAAGCCCTGCCCCTCTGCAAATCCCAGCCCAAGCCCATCAATGCCGCTCCCCGGCGTCAACAGCGTATTCTTGTTGCGCTGAAAAATCCGGTTCCACTCAAAATCAGGCTTGGTGAAAAGCCCGTAACGTTCCGGGTACCTGTCATGGAGATGCTGGGCAAGACGCACCATATCCTTGGCCGTCGTCTGGTTGCCGGGGTCTGGCAGCCCCGTCGAGTTTTTAAACGTGCTTTGACCCATGCCAAGTTCGCCTGCCCGCGCCGTCATCCGCTTGGCGAAAGCAGCATCCGACCCTGCCATGCCTTCGGCGACGATGATGCAGCCATCATTGGCGTTCTGGACGATGATCCCCGTTAGAAGATCGTTGATGCTGATCGACGATTTCAGAGCCGCAAACATTGTCGAGGTGCGGGACGGCGCGCCGCCGGTCCGCCACGCATATTCCGAGACAGGATAAACTGTCTCGGCGGTGACCTGCCCCTTGGAAAGCGCATCCATCACCACTTCCACCGTCATCAGCTTGGCAAGCGACGCCGGAGCAAAAGGCTGGTTTTCGTTTTGCGACAGAAGAACGGTGCCGGTTTCGGCATCGATCATATAGGCCTGTTCCGCCTTGGCGATAAAAGGTCCAGTCTGTGCCTGTGCGGTGACGGCGTTCAGCAATGAGAAAGCGGCCGCCGCAATGGCTGACCGATAGGAGCGATAAATGGCCTTGCGCATGAAACCGCCCAATCCTGCCTGCAGCAACCGGCTGCCAGCCGTCAACGCAACAGGCAGCCTCTTTTTATCCGTCAGCGTGCTTTGGCCTGCTGACGCTTTACATGGGCGAGTATCGATTGCTCGTTGAGCGCGCCACGATCGACGAGCACGCTGTCGAACACACGCGCTGTCTTCGTAACACTAGCCGATTCTTCGGAGTAAGCCGCCGCATATTTGGAGGAAGGCGTGGGCACGCGTAGATAATTGCCGCCCGGTGCTGCCGGCGCACGCATGAAGTTGCCTTCCGGCCGTTCCGCGAGGAAGGGGCCGATTTCCGGCAGAATTGCAAATTGTTCGAAGCTCGGCGCGGGACCATTAACAAGCGGCATGGCCTGAAGCGCCGCATTTTTCTTGGTCCCAACGAGCGCCGTCTGCGTGGACGCGCCGTAATTGGGGTTGGAGGTCGGTGCAGGAACGAAGTTCGGCGAGGCCGAAGCAACCATCACACCCGTTGCGATCTGTCCTTCAGGTGCGACGCCCGGCGAACGCGAACCCTTCGGGATATAGGAGGCCATCAGATACGGCATATCATGACCGTCCAGGGGGGCACGGCCGGCATATTGAACACGCACATTGGCGGTCCCCGTGCCCTTCATGTCCAGAAGGTCGGCAGTCTTGCTGGATACGTCGATCAGGCGACCTTCGTGGAACGGGCCACGATCATTGACGCGCACGAGAACAGAGGCGCCATTATCCATATTGGTGATGCGCGCATAGCTCGGCAGGGGAAATGTCGGATGTGCGGCAGAAAGATGTTCTTTGTCGTAAACTTCGCCGTTGGCGGTCAGACGCCCGTGGAACGCGGAGCCATACCAGGAGGCAAGGCCGACCTTGTTGTAACCGGGCTCTTCTTTGGGGAAATAACGGCGACCCTTGACGGTGTAGGCATTGCCCAGCAACTCGCGTCCGCCACCCTTGGGTATGTTCTTGCCATCGGCAACGCGCGGGCTGGCCTTCACGCCATACTCGGATTCGGAAAAATATTCCTTGCTGCGCTTGGATTTAGGCTTGGTCTCCGACGTGGTGGAACACGATGCGGTGGCTGCGCAAAGCACGGAAATTGCAAGCCACTTCACGCCCGACCTGGCGTTGATGCCGAGTTTATTGACCGTAGATTTCAAATCGTCTGCCCCACGCTACTATTGGCTCGGAGAACCGCACCCTCACTTGCCTCGATAATTGCCCCTGCCATCGAAGCACCTAACAGTCGCTTAATCTTGTGCATAACGTGGCGAAAATGCGAACGACATCTGCAAATTCGATAAAATTGTAATGAACGTGGTTAATGATTTCTTTCCATTCTGCCCGCCTCCTAAAGCGGATCTTCCGTAAAACGTGTCTCCCTAAGAGAGCCAGAACGGAACAAATTAAAGGCAACCACGTTCTTTCCCCGCACAGAAACAAGCTTTCCGCCGGTGTCGGCTGAGGGAGGAAACATGATAAAGCTTATTCAGACAGCAAGTCTCGCGATCGGTGTCGCACTCGTATCCTTCGCCGCGCCGATCACGGCAAGCGCTCAGGACATGGAGCTGCGGATCGGACCCGACGGTGTTCGCCCGGTCATCCGCGACCGTGACCGAGACATGGACCGCCGCGGCCCACCCCGCATGCGCGGCTGCAGCGAGCGCGAGGCCCGCGCCGCCGCCCGCGAAGCAGGTCTGCGCGATCCCGAAGTCGTCCGAGTAACCCCGCGTCGCGTCGTCGTTGAAGGCTACACCCGCCGGGGCCAGGATACGATTACATTCGCGAACGAACGCGGCTGTCCAGAAATCTGATCAGAGCACAATAACGCAACCCGCCGAAAGGCGGGTTTCTTTTTGCCACCGACCGACGAAAACAACTCACACGGCGCGGGAAGAAGCGGCCAGACGTTATGAATATGATTGTCGCTGATGGCAGATGGGGTGGGATTCGAACCCACGGTACGCTCTCACGCACGCCGGTTTTCAAGACCGGTTCCTTAAACCACTCGGACACCCATCCATCGGTGGTGAGGCTTTATAGCGTTTTGGAAATGGCCGTCAATCCCGCCACGCAGACGAAGCAGCTCATCTTTTGAAGCACAGACGATCATTGCCCAGGCGTCGTTGCAGGCGGCAGGAGCGAACCGTCGCCCGACGGGATAGACGGAACCTGCTGCGCCGTGTCGAATAAGGTGAGGCTTAACACGATTGCCACAAGCACCAGCAAAAGTGCCACGAAGAAGATACCGGATTTGTCCATGCGTCTGCTCATGTCACGATATGTTAAAGCCGAATATGTGCAATTCGAGGCAGCACGAAGAATAAATCGAAGTCTGTCAAGTTGTCTTACAGATTGACAGAGTTCATCGTCTGAAAAGATACGAATTGTCCGAAATTTCTTTCGAGGCGTACTGTTTGGGATGGAAGTGACCTATCGCGTCAGCCTCAATGTCACTTATATCACGCCATCGCTCCCGGGCATTGCCCAACTTTCCCCGAGCGATCAACCTGCCCCGCTTATCCGCGGGGCTTTTTTCTTTCACGGCATCACTAAACAGACGGCAACCGGAGCCTGGGCATTCGTACATTGCATATCACACGCCGATGCTGGGCCTGCCATGGCCGGCACCCCCCTCACCGCGCAGGATATCATAAAACAAGTCCAGCAAAGCAGGCGGCAAAGTGTCTGACAACTCAGCGATGATTTCGCCGGCGCGATTGTAGGAATAGATGGCGCACAGCGTCAGAACAAGCAGTAGGATCCAGGGCCAAAGCGGCTTGCGTCTCTGCGGTGCTCCATTGGGTGGTTGCGGTAAACTCATGCCGATACCTTCCGCTCAGGCCTTCACGCGCGGCTCACCCCCGGGCGCATAGGCGGTTTTCTGCAGGAAACGGAATATATTGCCGCACTGCGCGCAACGGATCATGAAATCGGTCGGATCGCCGGAGGGCCGTTCGACACGAAAACCTATCGGCATCTCATCGATGCGAAAATCGACGTCACGGCGGCTCTTATCGTCCGATTCAGAAGCTTCGGCAAAGCCTTGATGTCCACATTTCGAACATTCGAGCTTCCGGGAATATCTGTCGCGCGCTGCCATATGCCGTCCTTTGTTCAATGGTTATCAGGTAGCAGCGGCAAAACACCATTTCAATGGCAGCCACGGCAGGTTAAGACCGTCACGGCTATTTCCACACTGTAAACCCTGCCGAAGCGAAAACCGACCGGAAGCCGTTGACCATCACCGATGACCGACCATAAGCGCCTGTTTTCACCTTCCTTCATGTTTCGTGCCGCCCTCGTCGGTGTAAGCCTGCTGGTCACCCTTGCTGCGATGAATGTCGGAATAAAATGGTATGGGGCGCGGATTAGCCAGGCAGGCTATACAACCGAAACCGACGCGGTAGAGATCGTTATCGGTAATGATCGGCTAAGGCTCGCCAAGAATACCCTCCGCGCACCTGCCGAGCGTTTCGGCGGAGAGCGCGACCGCGTCGATCTTTTCCTGACCTGGCCCGATCTGAGGGGGTACGAGCAAGCGAATCGATCCCTGTTTGATGATCCCGCGCAGGCGCCAAGGCTGATATTCATCCAGCTTTCGCGGAGCACCATGTCGGAGGATATGTCGGGTCGTTTCGGGCCGATTTACTCACGGCTGACGGAAGGCGAGCCGGTGCCGCTAAAGCACGGTCTTCTGCTTCACCGGCTGCGCACCGATTCCGGCTACGGTAAGGAGGTCATATTGACGGGCGAACGAAACGGTCAAAGCGCCTATGTGGTGCGCTGCCTTATGCCAGAGCCGCCGCAGCAGCCTACGGGCAGCGATTGCCAGCGCGATATTCGCGTCGGGCAGGACTTGAGCCTCTTCTATCGCTTCTCGTCTCTCCTGCTGCCGCAGTGGGACAATGTGGATGCGTCCGTGAAAAACTATATCGAGCACCGCCTCGTAAAAGACGGAAATCCATGACACGGCACAGCACGGGCAACATGCGAAAAGTCGCATTTTATGGAAGTCGGATACCTTTCATAAACCACTTGGTAACGCCATCCCGATAAAGTTTCGTCTCGGAGCATCGGGCGGGGCGTGTCCGAGCGGAACATAAATATGCGATTGAAGAGTTCAGCAGTGTTGAAAAGTCTATCTGGAGCACATTCGCGCAGAGCGGGTGCAACGTCTTTCGTGAGGTTTATTGCGCTAACCCTTGCTGCGGCGTTCATAACCGCAACATCCGTTCAGACTGCAAAGGCCGATCCGAAATATGCGGGCATCGTGATCGACGCCAAGACCGGCAAGGTTCTCTACGGTGAGGATCCGGATGGTCTGCGTTATCCGGCGTCGCTGACCAAGATGATGACGCTTTACCTTACGTTCGAAGCGCTCAGCGCCGGGCGTATCTCCCTTGATTCGAAGGTTCCGGTGTCGGCCAATGCTGCCAAGGAACCTCCATCCAAGCTCGGCGTGCGCGCCGGCGGCAGCATCACCGTGGAGCAGGCCATCCTCGCACTCGTCACCCGCTCCGCCAACGACATGGCGACCGCGCTTGGCGAATACCTCGGCGGTTCCGAGGATCGTTTTGCCCGGATGATGACCGCAAAGGCCCGTGCACTCGGCATGACCCGCACGACCTATCGCAACGCCAACGGCCTGCCAAATACGGCGCAGATGACGACGGCGCGCGACCAGGCCCGTCTCGGCATCGCTCTTCGCCAGCACTTCCCGCAATATTACGGCTATTTCTCCACCCGTACCTTCAACTTCGGCAAGCAGGTTATCGGCAATCATAACCGCCTCGTCGGAACCGTGAAGGGCGTGGACGGCATCAAGACAGGTTACACCCGCGCAGCCGGCAGCAATCTTGCCACATCCGCACAGCTCGATGGCCGGTCGATTGTGGCTGTTGTGCTTGGTGGACGGTCCAGTGCCGCCCGTGATGCCACGATGCGCAAGCTTGTGGCCACCTATCTGCCGCAGGCATCGCGCGGCGGCAACAGCAACCTCATTGCGCAGACCCGCTCCGCACCGGTCGAAGAGCCTGTTGCAGTTGCAGCAGCCGTTCCTTCCGTGGCCGTTGCTGCAACGGATGCCGGCCTGCCGCATGCGGGCCCGGTTCCGCAGACCCGTTACGAAGAAGCGCCCGTTAGCGCCTTTGCTGGTTCCGCTTCCAACCCGGCGGTCAAGGCCATGGAAGCCGCCACCTGGCAGAAGGGCAAGGACCCGATCGTTCGCGCACCGGCTGCTCCCGACCGCAATCTGATCACCAATTCGACCAAGGTCGACAATATCGTCACCGCATCGACGGCAGCATCTGCTTCCACAGCCCCTTCCGTCTCACCACGGGCAGAGGCGCCCCAGGGTGGCTGGGTGATCCAGATCGGCGCATCGCCGGACGAGAGCTCTGCACGCGGCCTGTTGCAGAACGCACAGGAAAAAGGCGGCGCGGCTCTTCGCTCCGCAAAACCCTTCACGGTCGCCTATAGCAAGGACGGCTCCCAGATCTACCGCGCCCGTTTCGGCGGCTTCGACGGCCAGAACGCCGCGGTAAATGCATGCAATGCATTGAAAAAGAAAGGCGTCAGCTGCTGGGCGTCACTCCAGTAACAGACGTTTCCGCAGGCGGTGCTTCATTGTCGAGACATCGCCTGTCTCCTCGAATTGTGTAATGAGTAGCGAGGCTTTCCAAGATGGCAGTCAACGAGAATTATTCGGACATTGCGTCTGGCAACGGGCATGGCAGCCTTTCGGTTCTGCATCCCATTCACGAAGCGGCAATGCGTATCGCCGATCTCGGTCTTAATCGTTCCAAGGCGAAAACGCGCGATCTCGTGGCGCTGCTTCTGTCGCATGGCGCCCGTGCGTGGCGCTCGAACCAGCCGGAAGCAAACATCCACCTTCATGTCGCAAGCCGTTCGGGCCGTGCTCCAGTCCATATCCGGATCCGCTGAGAAAGATCGCGTCTAATCCATGCAACAAAAACCCCGCGGAGCCTGAGCGCCGCGGGGTTTTTCTTGACCGGTTACAGGGGATGGCGAGGCGGCTTACGCCTCGCTCTCCGGTGCCTCAGGTGCATCCGGCGGCGTGTCGGCAACATCGTCGCCATTACCGCTTTCCACCTCATCGTCGCCCTCGGGCTCGTTGATGCGCTCTACCGAAACCACCTTCTCATCCTTGGCGGTCGAGAAGATCGTCACGCCCTTGGTGGCGCGGCTGGCAATGCGGATGCCGTTGACCGGCACGCGGATCAGCTGACCGCCATCCGAGACCAGCATGATCTGGTCGCCCTCTTCCACCGGGAAGGCGGCAACGAGTTCGCCGATTTCGTTGGTCTTTGCGGTATCGGTGGCGCGGATGCCCTTGCCGCCTCGGCCCGAGGTGCGGAAATCATACGAAGAAGACCGCTTGCCGAAGCCCTTCACGGAAACCGTCAGCACGAATTCTTCACGTGCCTTCAGTTCCTGATAGCGCTCTTCGCTGAGTTCGCCCTCTTCCGTTACGTCCTCGCCAACAAGCGCGATGTCTTCTTCATCGACACCGGCAGCGCGCCGCTCGGCGGCCGAGCGCTTGAGGTAGGCCGCACGCTCCCACGGTTCAGCTTCAACGTGCCCGACGATGGTCATGGAGATGATGCGGTCGCCTTCAGCCATGTTGATGCCGCGCACGCCGACCGAGTTGCGGCCGGCAAAGACGCGCACATCGTCCACGGGGAAGCGGATGCACTGGCCAAGCGCAGTCGTCAGCAACACGTCGTCACGGTCGGTACAGGTTTCGACGGAGAGGATTTCATCGCCCTCCTCGTCCAGCTTCATGGCGATCTTGCCGTTGCGGTTGACCTGTACGAAATCACCGAGCTTGTTACGGCGAACAGTGCCGCGCGTCGTCGAGAACATCACGTCGAGCGTTTCCCAGGTCGTTTCGTCCTCGGGCAACGGCATGATGGTGGTGATGCGCTCGCCAGGTTCCAGTGGCAGCATGTTGATAAGGGCCTTGCCCTTCGACTGCGGTGTGCCGATCGGCAGACGCCAGACCTTTTCCTTGTAGACGATACCACGCGAGGAGAAGAAAAGGACAGGCGTATGGGTATTGGCAACGAACAGACGGTTGACGAAATCTTCGTCGCGCGTTGCCATGCCGGAGCGCCCTTTGCCGCCGCGACGCTGTGCACGATAGGTCGTCAGCGGCACGCGCTTGATGTAACCGAGATGCGAAACGGTGACGACCATGTCTTCGCGGGCGATGAGGTCTTCATCGTCCATATCAGGACCGCCTTCGACGATCTCGGAGCGACGCGGCGTACCGAACTCGTCGCGAACGGCGGTCAGCTCATCCTTGACGATCTGCATGATGCGCAGGCGCGATGACAGGATTTCCAGATACTCGCTGATCTCAGCGCCGATCTTGTTCAGCTCGTCGCCAATTTCATCGCGGCCGAGCGCCGTAAGACGTGCGAGGCGCAATTCGAGAATGGCGCGCGCCTGTTCCTCTGAAAGGTTGTAAGTCCCGTCTTCGTTGATGCGGTGGCGCGGGTCATCGATCAGGCGGATCAGGCTTTCCACATCCTGTGCAGGCCAGCGACGCGTCATCAGTTCCTCTCGGGCCGACGCCGGATCGGGAGCATGGCGGATGACGCGGATGACCTCATCGATATTGGCGACTGAAATCGCCAGACCGACCAACACATGCGCGCGCTCACGCGCCTTGCGCAGCAGGTATTTCGTGCGACGGCTGACGACGTCTTCGCGGAAGGAGACAAAAGCACGCAACATGTCGAGCAGCGTCATCTGCTCGGGCTTGCCGCCGTTCAGTGCCACCATGTTGCAGCCAAACGAGGTCTGCAGCGGCGTGTAGCGGTAAAGCTGGTTCAGGATGACATCCGCATTGGCGTCGCGCTTCAGTTCGATGACGACGCGGTAACCCTGGCGGTCGGATTCGTCGCGCAGGTCGGAAATGCCCTCGATCCGCTTTTCCTTGACCAGCTCAGCCATTTTTTCGATCATCGACGCCTTGTTCACCTGATAGGGAACTTCGGTGATGATGATCTGCTCGCGGTCGCCACGCATCGGCTCGATCGTGGCGCGGCCACGCATGATGACAGAGCCGCGGCCCGTCTCGTAGGCCGAGCGGATGCCGGAACGGCCCATGATCAGCGCACCGGTCGGAAAATCCGGGCCAGGAATGATCTGCATCAGTTCCGGCAACTCGATCGCCGGATTGTCGATCAGGGCGATACAGCCGTCGATAACTTCGGACAGGTTGTGCGGCGGGATGTTCGTCGCCATACCGACCGCGATGCCGCCTGCCCCGTTGACCAGCAGGTTCGGGAACTTGGCCGGAATGACCACGGGCTCCTGCAGCGTGCCGTCATAGTTGTCGCGGAAATCGACCGTCTCCTTGTCGAGATCATCAAGCAGCGCATGCGCGGCCTTATCGAGACGGCATTCGGTATAACGTTCGGCCGCCGGCGGATCGCCGTCGATGGAGCCGAAGTTGCCCTGCCCGTCGATCAGCGGCAGGCGCAGCGACCAATCCTGCGCCATACGCGCCAGCGCATCATAAATCGCCGAATTGCCGTGCGGATGGAATTTACCCATCACGTCACCGGTGACGCGGGCGCATTTGACGTATTTCTTGTTCCAGTCGATGCCGAGTTCGGACATGCCGTAAAGGATACGGCGATGAACCGGCTTCAGGCCGTCTCGCACATCGGGAAGCGCGCGGGAAACGATGACGCTCATGGCGTAATCGAGATACGACCGCTGCATTTCCTCCATGATGGAAATCGGTTCAATGCCTGGCGGAAGCTTTCCGCCGCCGGGGGGGCTCTGGTCAGTCAAAACGGATCACATTCTCTGTTAAGAATCGGATGGATTTTTATAGCGGAAACAGGAAGGTTAAGCCAATTTCCCGGCAAGTTTTGAACAGGCTTTTGCGTCATTTGCAAGACAAACGCCGGTTTTCACGATTTCACCGCCCAAATGCGCGACCGTCCCTTTTAAACTGCGGGCGAGTTGCGTAGGGTCCGGCATAAAAACAAGACAGCGGGGAAAAAATGGCCAGCAGCGAAACCCTCATCAATGCGCTCACCACACTTCTGGTGACGCTCGATCCGCCGGGCCTCGCCCCCGTTTTCCTGGCGCTTACGACAGGCATGAACCGCAGCCAGCGTAGCCAGGTAGCGTTGCGCGGTTCCATCATCGCTTTCGGCATCCTTGCGGTCTTCGCTGTCTTCGGGCTTGCGATCCTCAACCTGCTTGGCATTTCGCTCGGCTCCTTCCGCATCGCCGGCGGCCTTCTGCTGTTCTGGATCGCCTTCGAGATGATTTTTGAAAAGCGTCAGGAAAGGAAGGAAAAGACGTCCGAAATAGCCATCACCAAGGATCATCTGCATAATCTTGCGGTCTTTCCGCTGGCACTCCCGTTAATCGCCGGACCGGGCGCCATCTCCGCGACGGTGCTGCTTGCGGGCTCGATGAACACGACCTTTGAGATGGTGGTACTCATCCTGATCCTCGCCTTCGCCATGGGCCTCGTTTACGCCGCACTGATCGTGGCGGAACGCATGGACCGGTTTCTCGGCAATACGGGCCGCGCGATCCTCACGCGACTTCTTGGCGTGCTGCTGGCGGCGCTGTCGGTGCAATTCGTGGTCGACGGGATCAAATCCGCCTTTGCTTTCTGATTTGTCGCCCACTGGGATGGACGCATCATAATTCCCATCGATATCAGGGAGAGGAAAAATCCTGCCTTTAAATCCGGCCGTCGCTTCGTTTAAAGACAGGTAACGTTTCCGGATTCGAAAGTTCTTCTCATGCGTTCAATGCTGCGCCGCCTCATCCCGGATGCCGCACCTGTCAGCAACAGGGAAAGGCTACGCTCTGCAATAGGCGCCTTCGTCGGCATTCTCCTCACCGGCCTTCTGGGAAGTCTCGCCCTGCGTTTCGATCCTACCTTGCCCGCCATGATCGCACCGATGGGCGCGTCTGCCGTGCTTCTGTTCGCGGTGCCCTCGAGCCCGCTGGCGCAGCCCTGGTCGATCCTCTGCGGTAACCTCGTTTCGGCGTTTGTCGGTGTGAGCGTGGCCCTGCTCGTTCCGGATCCATTTCCTGCCAGCGCGCTCGCAATCAGCCTTGCGATCGCTGCCATGATGGCGCTGCGGTGCCTGCATCCGCCAAGCGGTGCCGTCGCTCTCACCGCCGTTCTCGGCGGCCCTGCCGTCCACAGTCTCGGTTATGGTTTTCTGCTCTGGCCGGTGGCCGGAAACTCGCTCATCCTTCTCGTTTTGGCGCTCGTCTATAACAATGCGACCGGCCGCGCCTATCCCCATGGTCTCAAGCTTGGCAAAGCGGCGCACGGCACCACAGATCCCACGCCCATTCAGAAAATCGGCTTTTCCTCAACCGATCTTGATGAGGTGCTGAAAGAATATGACGAGGTCCTCGATATCGACCGCGATGCGCTGGAGACCATCCTGCGCAAGACTGAACTGCGCTCCTACCGCCGCCGCGCGCTGCATCTCGATTGTGCGAGCGTCATGTCACGGGATGTCATCGGCGTCGCACCCGATGACAGCCTTCGCCACGCCCAGGGACTGATGCACAGCCACCACTTCAAGGCGCTGCCGGTCACCAACGACAAAGCAGAAATCGTCGGTATCGTCACCCAGACGGACTTCCTGGAAAAGGCCAGCTGGAGAAATGGCCGTCCCGCCATCGGCTTCCTCCAGCGCCTGCGCCTCATCCTGTCAGGCGCAAGCGCGCCGAACGACACGGTGAAGGACATCATGACCTCGCCTGTGAAAACGGTTTCGCCGGAAACGCCCATCGAGGAAGCCATCATCCGTTTCGCGGAAGAAGGGTTGCACTATCTGCCCGTGGCGGACGCCCGCGGCAAGATGGTCGGCATCGTGTCGCAATCCGATGTCATGGTCGCGATGTTGGCGGACAAGGTGGCGGCTTAGTTTGGCCTCACCAGGCACTTACGCCGAAAAAGAGACCGACAATGGATGTCAGCGTCTTGCTTTCAGGAGCCGCTGCCACAACGTGCCACCAAAGAACCGTCCCAGCACAACGAAATAGGCTATCATCAGGCCAAAGGCGACAAGAGCAGGCGTACCGTTCAGGGAAAACCCCTCCGGTGTTCGCCCGCCCGCAACGGTTGCGACAAGAAATCCCGCCGCAAAAAACACCGTCCAGAAATCAAGGAAAAACGCAAGAATAATGCGCCAGGTGGCGGGCTGTTTCGGTTGCACCGTGTCGTCACTCAAGCTCGCCTCCTGTCATGCACATATTCATCCGGCGTCAGATCAAAACGGGATGTCGTCGTCCATATCGTTGGAGAAGCCGCCCGAAGGCTGGCTGCTGCCGCGGGAAGAACCGCCGCGAGAAGAGGACTGCTGGTCGTAACCGCCGCCATAACCCGAGCCGCCGCCACTGCCGTAATCGTTGCCGCCGCCGAAGTCGCCGCCGCCACTGCGGCCGCTGCCTTCGCCGCGACCATCGAGCATGGTCAGCGTCGAGTTGAAGCCCTGAAGAACCACTTCCGTCGAATAACGGTCGTTACCGGTCTGGTCCTGCCACTTACGGGTTTGCAACTGACCTTCGATGTAGAGCTTTGCGCCCTTCTTGACGTATTGCTCGACCACTTTGCACAGGCCTTCGTTGAACACCACGACCGTGTGCCACTCGGTCTTTTCCTTGCGCTCACCGCTGTTGCGGTCGCGCCAGGTTTCCGACGTAGCAATACGCAGATTGGCGATTGGGCGGCCATCCTGCGTGCGGCGGATTTCGGGATCGGCGCCCACGTTTCCGATCAGAATTACCTTGTTTACGCTACCAGCCATCTCGTCATCCTGTCCGCCGGCCTTCATGACCGGCAATCGCATTTCAAAAAATTCGCCACACAATAGCCGCCACGGCCCGCAAAGGGCACCGCAAGCATGGAACTATCCACAACGAATAATCTTAAGCTGCGGTGGCGGAGATTGTCGCTTGCAATTCGTTCCTTTTTTGTTCTATTGAATCGCAGATTTCGAGTCAAGCTTTCCGAAAAGCTTCGGCCGATTGGGATTAGACCTCGACACATCCGGCTGCGTCACTACATAAGGACACGCCGCCCTCAAGCCTTCTATTTGTCCGAGCCTTGTCATGAGTGAACTGAAGACGATTTCCATCCGTGGCGCCCGCGAGCATAACCTCAAGGGCATCGATCTGGATTTGCCACGCAACAAGCTGATCGTCATGACCGGCCTCTCCGGCTCGGGCAAGTCGTCGCTTGCTTTCGATACCATCTATGCCGAGGGCCAGCGCCGTTATGTCGAGAGCCTTTCGGCCTATGCGCGCCAGTTCCTGGAGATGATGCAGAAGCCCGACGTGGACCAGATTGACGGTCTGTCACCGGCGATCTCCATCGAGCAGAAGACCACCTCGCGTAACCCGCGCTCGACGGTGGGTACGGTCACCGAGATTTACGACTACATGCGCCTGCTCTTTGCGCGCGTCGGTGTGCCCTATTCGCCGGCGACAGGCCTGCCGATCGAAAGCCAGACGGTCAGCCAGATGGTGGATCGCATCCTCGCTTTCGACGAAGGCACGCGTCTTTATATCCTCGCCCCGATCGTGCGCGGCCGCAAGGGCGAGTACAAGAAGGAACTTGCCGAGCTGATGAAGAAGGGCTTCCAGCGCGTCAAGGTGGACGGCCAGTTCTACGAGATCGCCGACGTTCCAGCCCTCGACAAGAAATACAAGCACGACATCGACGTGGTGGTTGACCGTGCTGTTGTGCGCCCGGATATGGCCGCACGTCTTGCCGACAGTCTTGAGACCTGCTTGAAGCTCGCGGACGGTCTGGCGATCGCCGAATTCGCCGACAAACCGCTGCCTGCAGAAGAAACCGCGGCCGGTGGTTCCGCCAATAAATCTCTCAATGAGACCCACGAGCGCGTGCTGTTTTCGGAAAAATTCGCATGCCCCGTTTCCGGCTTCACCATTCCGGAAATCGAACCGCGGCTGTTTTCCTTCAACAATCCCTTCGGCGCCTGCCCCAGCTGCGATGGCCTCGGCTCGCAGCAGAAGGTGGATGAAAACCTGATCGTGCCGGAGCCAGCCCGCACGCTGCGCGACGGCGCCATTGCACCATGGGCGAAGTCTTCCTCGCCCTATTATAACCAGACGCTGGAAGCACTCGGTAAAGCTTTCGGTTTCAAGCTGTCGAGCAAGTGGTCCGATCTTTCGAAGGACGCGCAGCACGCCATCCTGCAGGGCACGGATGACAAGATCGAGTTCAATTATCAGGACGGCGCCCGCTCCTACAAGACGGTGAAGAACTTTGAAGGCATCGTGCCTAATCTGGAGCGTCGCTGGAAAGAGACCGACAGCGCCTGGGCGCGCGAGGAAATTGAGCGTTACATGTCGGCAGCCCCCTGCCCGGCCTGCGCGGGGTACCGCCTCAAACCGGAAGCGCTCGCCGTTAAGATCAACAAGCTGCATATCGGTGAAGTCACCGAAATGTCGATCCGCACCGCGCGCGACTGGTTCGAGGTGCTGCCGGAAAGCCTGAACGCCAAGCAGAATGAAATCGCCGTCCGTATCCTCAAGGAAATCCGCGAGCGCCTGCGCTTCCTCAACGATGTCGGGCTGGATTATCTCAGCCTGTCGCGCAATTCCGGCACGCTCTCTGGCGGCGAGAGCCAGCGCATCCGTCTTGCATCGCAGATCGGCTCGGGCCTCACCGGCGTTCTCTATGTCCTTGACGAGCCCTCGATCGGTCTCCATCAGCGCGACAATGCCCGCTTGCTTGATACGCTCAAACATCTGCGCGATATCGGCAATACGGTGATTGTGGTCGAACATGACGAGGATGCCATTTTGACGGCGGACTATGTGGTCGATATCGGCCCGGCCGCCGGCATCCACGGCGGTCAGGTCATCGCCGAAGGTACGCCGCAGGAGGTGATGGCCAACCCGAAATCACTGACCGGCAAATATCTCTCCGGCGAACTCGGCGTCGCGGTTCCCGCGCAGCGCCGCAAACCCAAGAAGGGTCGCGAGATCAAGGTTGTCGGCGCACGCGGCAATAATCTGAAGAATGTCACTGCTGCGGTGCCTTTGGGTGTCTTTACCGCCGTAACCGGCGTTTCCGGCGGCGGCAAATCCACCTTCCTGATCGAAACGCTCTATAAATCGGCGGCACGGCGGGTCATGGGTGCGCGCGAAATCCCGGCGGAACATGACCGTATCGATGGTTTCGAATTCATCGACAAGGTGATCGATATCGATCAGTCACCCATTGGCCGGACCCCACGCTCGAACCCCGCCACCTATACCGGCGCTTTTACGCCGATCCGGGACTGGTTTGCGGGCCTGCCGGAAGCGAAGGCGCGTGGTTACGCACCCGGCCGCTTCTCCTTCAACGTCAAGGGTGGCCGATGCGAAGCCTGCCAGGGCGACGGTGTCATCAAGATCGAAATGCACTTCCTGCCTGATGTCTATGTCACCTGCGATGTCTGCCACGGCAAGCGCTATAACCGCGAAACGCTTGACGTCACCTTCAAGGGCAAATCCATCGCGGACGTGCTGGATATGACGGTTGAAGAAGGCGTGGAATTCTTCGCCGCCGTGCCGGCCGTCCGCGACAAGCTGCAATCGCTCTTCGATGTTGGTCTTGGTTACATCAAGGTCGGCCAGCAGGCCAATACGCTTTCCGGCGGCGAAGCGCAGCGCGTCAAGCTTGCCAAGGAACTGTCGAAGCGCTCCACGGGCCGCACGCTCTACATACTCGACGAGCCGACGACCGGCCTGCACTTCCACGACGTCAACAAGCTGCTCGAGATGCTGCATGCGCTGGTGGAACAGGGCAATTCCGTGGTCGTGATCGAACACAATCTCGAAGTCATCAAGACGGCCGACTGGATCATCGATATCGGCCCCGAAGGCGGCACGGGCGGCGGCGAAGTGGTGGCAACCGGCACGCCGGAAGACATCGTCAAGGTCGAGCGCTCCTATACCGGTCACTTCCTGAAAGAGCTTCTGGAGAGGCGACCGGCTGGAAAACAGCAAGCCGCGGAGTAGTTTCAGAGATTAACGACAGGTGTGCCCGGGCGGCGCCCCGTTATCCTCGCCGTCGAGGTGGGATCCATTGGTCAAGACACCGCCGTCGCCGCAGGCCTGTGAATGACTTGGGCAAAGGCGCGAAAGCGGCACGGAATTTGGGAGGAACAACAGATGTCGACGTCAGGGACTATCCGCACCGGTATCGGCGGCTGGACCTTCGAGCCGTGGGAAGGAACTTTCTACCCGGAAAAACTGCCGAAGAAGCGCCAGTTGGAGCACGCAAGCCGGCAGTTGACGGCGATTGAAGTCAACGGCACCTATTACAGCAGCCAGAAGCCGGAGACCTTCGCCAAATGGGCATCCGAGGTGCCGGAGGATTTCGTCTTTTCACTGAAAGCAAGCCGTTACGTCACCAACCGCAAGGTTCTGGCCGAAGCGGGCGAGTCCATGACGAAGTTCCTGACGCAGGGTCTGACGGAACTTGGATCGCATCTCGGCCCGATCCTCTGGCAATTCGCGCCGACGAAGAAATTCGACGCCGACGATTTCGGCGCATTCCTGGCGCTATTGCCGGAAAAGCAGGACGGGATTCGTTTGCGCCACGTCGTGGAGGTGCGCAATGAGACGTTCCAGGTGCCGGAATTCATCGAGCTTCTCGCCAGACACAAGGTCGCGGTCGTCTGCGCCGATCATCACGAGTATCCGATGCTGCCTGACGTCACGGCCGATTTCGTCTATTGCCGCCTGCAGAAGGGCGAGGACGATATCAAGACCTGCTATCCGAAAGCCGGGATCAAGGATTGGGCAAAACGCGTCAAGACCTACGCGGCAGGCGGCGTTCCTGACGATTTGCCGCTGATAGCGCCGGACCGGAGGGTCGAAAAGACGCCGCGCGACGTCTTCGCTTTCTTCATTACCGGCGGCAAGGTCAATGCGCCCACTGGTGCGCAGGAACTGCAAAAAGCCGTCTGAGCCCTCTCAGCCCGCCAGTTCTTTCATCGGGTTAAAATCGATGGCGGCAAAAGCTGCCTCGATCACCTCAGGCCCGGCTCCCGGTCGGGTGGCGTCGCTGGAGAGGATTTGCCGAAACCGGCGCGCGCCCGGCATGCCCTGAAACAGGCCGACCATGTGGCGGGTGACGTGATTGAGACGTCCACCTGCGGCGACGTAATCAGCAGCGTAAGCCATCATCGCGTCCCGGAGCGCCATCCAGTCATAGGGGTGGGCTTGCCCGCCATAGATGCGGTGATCGACATCGGCAAGGATCGAGGTGTTGTGATAGGCGGCGCGGCCGAGCATCACGCCGTCCATGTATTTCAGGTGCTCGCCCGCCTGATCGAGATCGGCAATGCCGCCATTGATGCCGATGAAGACTCCTGGATTTTCCCGTTTCATGCGATAGACGAGTTCATAGTCGAGCGGCGGAACCTCGCGGTTCTCCTTTGGCGACAGACCCTGTAGCCAGGCTTTCCGGGCATGGACCCACACGGCATCCGCGCCAGCCGCAACCGCCCGCGCCAGAAAATCAGGCAACACCCTTTCAGGCTCCTGATCGTCAACGCCGATGCGGCATTTGACTGTGACTGGCACCTCAGCGACCGCCTTCATGGCGGAGACACATTTTGCAACGAGGTCGGGCTCGCGCATCAGGCAGGCGCCAAAGGTACCCGATTGCACGCGGTCCGAAGGGCAGCCGACATTGAGATTGATTTCATCGTAACCATAGTCGCTGGCGATCCGCACCGCCTGGGAAAGCTTGACGGGGTCAGACCCGCCGAGCTGAAGGGCCACGGGATGTTCCTGCGGGTGATAACCGAGCAACCGCTCGCGCTGGCCGTGGATAATGGCATCGGCGACGATCATTTCGGTGAACAGCAGGGCGCGCTTCGACAATTGCCGGTGCAGAAACCTGCACCTCGTATCGGTCCAATCGATCATGGGTGCAACGGCAAAGATTTTTTCGCCGCTGGCAAGCGCTTTTCTGTACATGGGTAAACCTCTTTGCGCCGGCTTCTACAACAAAGGACCGTAAAAAGCCAGTTTTGCAGGCGAGGTCATTTTGAACTGGAAATCGCCCCGGAATCGCGGGACAAGACTTGCAGCTTCAAGAGACGACAGGAAATCCCCATGGCCGCCACCGTCATCCCCGCCCCGAAACCCGTTCTGCTACCAGTCGAAGGCACGCAAGAGCTCTTCCCCGTGCGGCGGGTCTATTGCGTTGGCCGCAACTACGCCGACCACGCCATCGAAATGGGACATGACCCGTCGCGCGAGCCCCCCTTTTATTTCCAAAAGAACCCGGACAATCTGCTTCCCGCTGGCAATGACTTCCCCTACCCTCCGCTGTCCTCCAATGTCCATTACGAGGTGGAGTGTGTCGTGGTTCTGAAGAGCGGCGGCGCGGATATCCCGGCGTCCGAGGCGTTGGATCATGTGTGGGGCTATGCCGTCGGCATCGACATGACACGCCGCGACCTTCAGGACGGGCTGAAGAAGATGGGCCGCTCCTGGGAGGGCGCGAAGGCTTTTGAATATTCCGCTCCGATCTCGGCCATCGTTCCGGCAGAAAAAATCGGCCATCCCTCAACCGGCGCGATCTGGCTCGATGTCAACGGCGAACGTAAGCAGACGGGCGATCTCGCGCAGATGATCTGGAAAGTGCCGGAAGTGATTGCCGAGCTTTCCAAGCTGTTCACCCTTGCTGCCGGCGACGTAATCATGACCGGAACGCCAGCTGGCGTCGGCCCGATCGTGCGCGGTGACAGGATAGAGTGTGGCGTCGATGGCGTCGGCAGGCTCTCGGTCAAAATCGCCTGATTGTATCGGCAGGAAACGCAACGGAAGGACACCGCCATGCCGCTCTACCGCCTCGCCGACCGGGTACCGCAGACCCCTGCCCCGGATCGTTACTGGGTCGCACCCGATGCCAATGTCATCGGCGCCGTCACACTCGGTGAGGATGTCGGCATCTGGTTTGGTGCAACGCTGCGCGGCGATAACGAGCCGATCAGCGTCGGGCGCGGCACCAACGTCCAGGAAGGCGTTATGTTGCATAGCGATCCCGGCTATGCCGCCACCATCGGCGACATGTGCACCATCGGTCATCACGCCATCGTCCATGGCTGTACCATCGGCGATAATTCGTTGATCGGCATGGGCGCGACGATCCTGAACGGCGCAAAAATTGGCCGCAATTGTCTCGTCGGCGCCAATGCACTGGTGACCGAAGGCAAGGAGTTTCCGGATAACTCCCTGATCGTCGGCTCACCCGCGCGCGCTATCCGCACGCTGGATGACGACGCCGTGGCGAGCCTTCGTCGTTCGGCTGAAAAATATATCGAAAACTGGAAGCGTTTTTCGAGGGATCTGGCGATCATCGAAAAATGATCGACGGCGGGCAACATGCCCGCCCCTAGAATTGCCGTTATGCCGCGCAGGCAGCACAGAGGCCGCGGATTTCGATCGTGGTTTTTTCCGCCTTGAACTTGCTATCCTTCACCCAGCGCTCGAGGCGATGGTCGATCTCGTGATCGTGGAATTCCGTCACCTGCCCGCAGGATTCGCAGATTGCGAAGGCCACCGTTCCATGGTGTTGCGAGCAGCACTCCGCCTGCGTGTGAGTGCAGGCGACAAAAGCGTTGAGGCTTTCCAGCCGGTGGACGAGACCGAACTCCACCAGTTTTTCCAGCGCCCGGTAGACCTGGAGCGGCGCGCGGAAACCGTCATCCCGCAGCTTGTCGAGGATCATGTAGGCGCTGAGCGGCTGTTGCGCATTTGAAAGCGCGTTCATGACCAGCGACTGGTTCTTGGTGAGATTCTGCTGGGTCTGCGCATTCATGGCTTGCCTCCTTCATCTGCGGAGCGGGAAAAACCCGGCGCCGGCAACAGGCTTATAACGAACAGGATCACCGCGGCAACCACGATGGATGGCCCGGATGGCGTGTCATAGGTCAGCGAGCCGAACAGGCCGCCGACAACCGCCACCGCACCGATCAGCGAGGCCACCACCGCCATCACCTCCGGCGTGCTGGAAAAACGCCGCGCCGTCGCGGCCGGAATGATCAGCAGCGAGGTGATGAGCATGATGCCGACCACCTTCATGGCGATCGCAATCACCAGCGCCATCAGCAGCGTGAAGATCAGTTTCGACCGTTCCGGGTTCAGCCCCTCGGCTTCCGCCAGCTCCGTATTAACGGTAGAGGCAAGCAGCGACCGCCACAGGAAGACCATGGAGACAATGACAATCAGTCCGCCGCCCCAGATCAGTGCGATATCACTGCGGGTGACGGCGAGAATATCGCCGAACAGGAACGAGACGAGATCGATGCGGACCCAGCTCATGAAGGCGACGATGACAAGACCGATCGCCAAGGCGGAGTGGGACAGGATGCCCAGCAGCGCGTCGGCGGAAAGAGCCTGCCGTCTTTGCAGAAAAATCAAAAGAAGCGACACGGCCGACGCGACCAGAAACACGCTGACAATGAGATTGAGCTGCAGCAGCAGAGACAGGGCAACGCCCAGAAGTGCCGAATGGGCCATGGTATCCCCGAAATAGGCCATACGCCGCCAGACGACGAAGCAGCCAAGCGGACCGGCGGTCAACGCAACACCGATGCCGGCGACCATGGCGCGCACGAAAAAATCGTCAAACATGGCGCTCTCCCTGGCGCGAGTTCTCGCGGGCGTCGTCGCCATGTTCATGGCCGCAGCCACATTCGTCATGGTCATCGTGGTGGTGCCGTTGGTCATGACGATCATGCGCGTGGTCATGATGTGGATCATGCGCGTGATGATGCCCGTCCTCAGGGTGGCAATGGTCCGTCACCGTGCCATCCGCATGTTGCACCCGCCCGTCGGGCAAATGGGTGTGATCATGATGGTGGCTGTAGATGGCAAGCCCTTTCGCAGCCGCGCCGCCGAAGAGGCGCATATATTCCGGGCTCTGGCTTACCGCCTGTGGCGTGCCACGGCAGCAGACATGGCCGTTGAGGCAGATGACCGTATCGGTTTCCGCCATCACCACATGCAGATCATGCGAGATTAACAGAATTCCGCAATTACTTGAATTTCTGATATTTTTTATCAGATCATAAAGCGCGATCTCGCCGGAGAAATCGACGCCTTGAACGGGTTCGTCAAGAACAAGGAGGTCGGGCTTGCGGGCAATGGCGCGCGCTAGAAGCGCCCGCTGGAACTCCCCACCGGACAGATGCTGCACCTCGGCATTGGCAAGATGCGCGATGCCGGTCGCATTCAGGGCGGCATCGATGTCGCGGGCGGCGAGCGGCCCTGTCAGTGTCATCAGTCGGCGCACTGAAAGCGGCATTGTCCAGTCGACCGAAAGCTTCTGCGGCACATATCCCACTTTAAGACCAGCCTTGCGGGCAACCACCCCCTCGGTTGGTTTGACGACACCGATCGCCATTTTTGCGCTCGTGGATTTGCCGGATCCGTTCGGCCCGATCAGCGTGACGATCTCGCCTTTGCTGACGGAAAACTCCACGCCGCGTACCAGCCAGCGGCCGCTGCGCTGCACGCCGGCATTGGCAAGGGAAACCAGAATGTCGTTGCCCATAGAGGCGGAATGAAGCATGGGATTGTCCGTTCGACGATATTGCCTACCGCTATCGCATACGTTATAGAGTTACGCAATAAATGTAATAACATAACTATACTGGTTCAAGTGGAGTGCATCGCATGAAATCGTTCCTGATCCCGCTCATGGCATCCGTGGCCATTGCAGCCGCGGCCTCCGGCGCCACTGCCGCACCCGATGTCGTGGTCTCGATCAAGCCGATCCACTCCCTCGTTGCGGCCATCATGAAAGGTGTCGGGGAGCCACAGCTGATCGTTGATGGGGCGGCCTCTCCCCATACCTATAATCTGCGGCCGTCCAATGCACGCAAGCTTGAAAAAGCGGATGTGGTCTTCTGGATCGGGCCCGGGCTGGAGGCATTCCTCGAAAAGCCGCTGGAGGCGCTTGCCAGCAAAGCGACCGTGGTGGAACTGGAAGATGCCAAAGGATTGGAGAAATTGCCTTTCCGCGTGGGCGGCCCCTTCGAAGCCCATGACGATGGCGACGAAGCCCACGATGCGCACGACGCACACGCCGAAGCAGGCGGTGCGCACGATCATGGGCACGACCATGGCGACGGCCATGAAGATCATGACCACGGCGCGTACGACACGCATCTCTGGCTGGACACCGCCAATGCCAAGGCCATGGCGCAGGAAATCGAAACCGCGCTGATCGCTTCCGACGCCGGCAATGCCGCGACCTATCAGGCCAATACGAAAAAGCTGATTGATGATCTCGATGCACTTGACGCCGAACTCAAGGAAACCGTTCAGCCGGTGAAGGACAAGCCGTTCATTGTCTTCCACGACGCCTACCAATATTTTGAGCACCGCTACGGCGTAAAAACGGTCGGATCGATCACTGTCAGCCCGGAAACCCTGCCCGGCGCTGACCGTGTGAAGCAGATGCAGGAGAAAGTCCGTCAGCTCGGCGCAACCTGCGTTTTTGCCGAACCGCAATTCGAGCCGAAGCTGATTTCAGTCATCACTGAGGGCACTGCGGCAAAATCAGGAACGCTCGATCCAGAGGCGGCGACGCTGGAGCCTGGCCCCGACCTCTACTTCAAACTGATGCGTGGCATCGCCGCATCACTGAAGGCGTGCCTGTCCTGACAGGCATTCCCGACGCCTCTGGAGCAAGTAGGTGAGCGGAGCGCTTCAAGCCCTATGGCTTTGGCGCCATCGAAGACCATTCCGGCCGGGCAACGCTCTGAAGCGTTTCCGGCATTGCGCCATTGATGCGGGCGAGCAGGGCTTTTGCAAGCTCCCTGCCCGCCAGCTTGATGTCTTCATTGACAGTGTGGATCTGCGGCTTGATCCAGTTCAGGAATTCGGCCGACTGTTTGGAGACGATATCAACGTCCTCGCCGATCTTCACACCCGCGGCCTCGAAACCGGCCACCAGCGCGAAGGTGCTGCTTCCGCTGATCGAGACGATACCATCCGGACGGTCGTCGGATAACATCAGCTTCTGGCCAAAATCGCGGATTTTCTCCAGCGGCGTTTCGCTGGTGATGGCATCGAAAGAAAACTCGGTCAGACCGAAATCCCTGATGGCGCGATTGAAGCCCCTGCGGGCATGGTCATGGAACGAAAAGCGCGACGGCGGAACGATCACCGCAAGCCTTTTGCGGCCGCATTGCGCCAGCCGCTCAACCGCCTCATAGGCGTAGGTCTCGTTGTCGAAATCGTGAAAGGCGTGGTCGATGCCCATATCCGACCGACCATGCGTCACGAATGGCATATTACGCTCGGTCATGAGCCGGACGCGCGGATCGTTCGGCTCGATCTTCGAGATGATCACCCCATCCGCCGAGCCAGTATCAAGGATGTAGCGGATCGGCGCCATGGAATCCTTGGCATGGATGTGGGGTGTAACGACGAGATGATATTGCGTCGAGGAAAGAACCTCTGTGATGCCGAACACCATCTGGCTGGTGAACCCCATCAGCTCTTCGTCGACGCTAAGAACAAGGGCGATCACATTGGTCTTGCCCGTGCGCAGGCGCACACCGGCGCGGTTTGGCTGGTATCCGATCTGGCGGGCGATGAGCCGGACGCGCTCTTTGGTTTCAGCGCCAATGTCGGGCGCATCCTTCAGCGCGCGGGAGACCGTGGTGATGCCGAGACCGGTCATATAGGCGATCGTTTTCAAGGTTGGACGCTCGCCCGTCGTCGCGGATGTATCGTCCCTGCCGGATTTGCCAGTATCGTTCATGTCATGTCGCCGCGCTTTAGAGAACAGTAATCATAGATAGGTTTTGCGCGGTTGCAAAGGCAAAGCTCCGCGCTCGAAGTCTCGCCGAACCCATTGCACCCACCGAACTGTCTAAAACGATGCAGTCATGGGGAAAATTCTCGCATTTCCTGCTCATAGACGGCCTTACATCCGAGGAATGGCGGACACGCTCTTTGAGAATATAGATAAGAAAAATATGCTATCGTATTGATTTAAAACCTTACGAGGAGAAACAGTTCAAAACGAGAGCCTGAAACTTTGGGCACATTAAGGTGTTTTTGATGCGTTGAGAGGAATGACGGGGCGATTGTTTTACGGTAACGTTACCGATGGGAGGAAATCGCAAAGCCGGATTAACGTTCTGCGACCGAGTTGCGAACAGTTGTTCCCCCAGATTCTGACACAAGCCTGCACCATAATGCCGGCCATTCTTCGTTGAGTGATGCAACCAGGGTTCGATCATGTTTTCTTCTTCCTCGCCTGAAACCGTCATCGATCTGGCCGGGCTCTGGCGCCTCACCTCTGCGGAAGGAGATCATGCCGCTGAGCTTTCCGTTCCCGGAGATGTCCACACCGCACTGAAGAACGCAGGCATCATCCCCGACCCCTATCACGGCGCCAACGAAAAGCTCGTGCAATGGGTGGCCGAGAGAGACTGGATGATCGAGCGTACGTTCATTCTCGATGAGGCGGATGCAAGCTGGTATCTGGATATCGAGTACCTGGACACGGTCGCCATCGTCTTCGTCAATGATGTACCCGTGTTGACGGCGGATAATTGCTTCCGCCGCTACAGGCCGGATGTCTCGCGCGCGCTCCGGCCGGGCGAGAACACCATCCGCGTCCATTTCCATTCCAATATCGCCGCCGGCAGAGAGCGGCAGGCGCGGCAACCATTTTACATTCCCTATCATCCGGGAAATTCGCCGATCGCCAATGGGAACATGCTGCGCAAGCCGCAATGCCATTTCGGCTGGGACTGGAATATCGCCATCGCCCCCTTCGGCCTCTACGGCAAAATCCGGCTGAAGCGGCTCGACACGGCACGGGTCGAACATATCGTGACGTCGCAGCACCATGTAGAAGGCGGCGTCGAGCTGCATGTGGCCGTGACACTCTTTGCCGATGGACCGGCAAGCCTGCCAGTCTACCTGTCCCTCAATGACGAAAGGCTGAGGCTTGATTGCGGCGTTGGCGCCGGCGAAACGGTGGTGCGGCACGTCTTCTTTGTCGAGAACCCCGAACTCTGGTGGCCGGCAGGCAGTGGCGAGCAGACGCTCTACCGGCTGACGGTAGAATTGCCCGACGAGACCGTCACCCGTCAGATCGGCTTCAGAACCATCGAGCTTCTGACCGATAAGGATGAGGCCGGCAGCCGCTTCGCCTTCCGTATCAACGGCCGGGAAATCTTCTGCCGCGGCGCCAACTGGATTCCGGCAGATGCGCTCTATTCGCTGACAAGCCGGGAAAAGACCGAAGACCTCCTTTGCTCAGCAGTCGAGGCCAACATGAACATGATCCGTGTCTGGGGCGGCGGGTTCTATGAAGAGAACTGGTTCTACGATCTCTGCGATCGCCTTGGCCTGCTGGTCTGGCAGGACTTCATGTTCGCTTGCAATCTCTATCCCTGCAGCGATGACTTCCTCGATAATGTCGAGCACGAGGTCGATTATCAGGTGAAACGCCTGTCCTCGCACCCCTCCATTGCGCTCTGGTGTGGCGATAACGAGCTGGTGGGAGCGCTGACGTGGTTCGATGAATCCCGAAACAATCGCGACCGCTATCTCGTGGCCTATGACCGTCTGAACCGCACAATCGAAAAAGCTTTGAAGAAGGCTGCCCCGGAAGCGCTCTGGTGGCCATCGAGCCCAGCCTCGGGTTACCTCGATTATGGCGATGCCTGGCACGCGGATGGATCAGGTGACATGCATTACTGGTCCGTCTGGCATGAGAATAAATCGTTCGATAATTATCGTGCGGTCAAGCCGCGCTTCTGCTCGGAATTCGGTTTCCAGTCCTACACCTCGATGCCGGTCATCCGGACCTATGCGGAAGACAAGGACATGAACATCGCGTCGCCGGTCATCGAGCTTCACCAGAAGAACGCCGGCGGCAATGAGCGGATCGCCGGCACCATGTTTCGCTACTTCCGCTTCCCCAGGGATTTCGAGAACTTCGTGTATCTGAGCCAGGTGCAGCAGGCGCTGGCAATCCGAACGGCCGTGGATTACTGGCGCTCCCTGAAGCCCCATTGCATGGGCACGCTTTACTGGCAGCTCAACGATACATGGCCGGTCGCTTCATGGTCGAGCCTCGATTACGGCGGCGGCTGGAAGGCGCTGCATTACGCTGCTCGCCGTTTCTTCCAGCCGGTCGCGGTGTCTGCCATTCCCTCCGAAGATGGACGTAGGGTCAGCTTCTCGATGGTCAACGACACGGCGGAAGATGTCGAAATCGACATGAACGTCGTGGCGCTCACTATGGACGGCAACCGGGTGCCGTTGAAGTCCGCCAATGGCACATGCACGAGCGACAAAGCGGCAATACTGACCGATATCGATCTGGAGAGCCTTCCAGAAGGTGCCATCCTTGCCTGGAGCTTTATCGCTTCCAACGGCATGACAGGTGAAGGCCACCATGTGCGCGATACCTACAAGGCGCTAGAGCTTCAACCCGCCGGGCTCGAATTTTCCGTCAGCCCACTGAAAAACGGCCAGTACGAAATCGATGTCACTGCTGCCGGCCTCGCCCTCTTCGTCATGCTGGAGACAGATCAGCCGGGCCGCTACTCCGACAATCTCTTCGACCTCGCCGCCGGCGAAACCCGGCGTATCATCTTCACGCCGAAGGCGGCCGGCGGAGAGCCGCATTTCCGCATTTTCGATCTTCATACCTGCCAATCCTCGCCCAATCCTGGCATTGAAACCATGCGGCGAAAGGCATAACCATCCCTCTTGGGAATGACAGGTGCACCCGCGCCTGTCATCAACAGTTCAAAGGGTTGCCGGCCTCTCCGGCAGCCAGTCATCAGCAAGTGGAGGAAGACCCATGGTTTGGCAACCGGCCGAAAACCGTTACGCGTCCATGAAATACAATCATTGCGGCAAGACCGGCCTGAAGCTGCCGGCGATCTCGCTCGGGCTCTGGCACAATTTCGGCAACGACACGCCGCACCAGACGAAACAGGCCATCTGCCGCCGCGCCTTTGATCTCGGCATTACCCATTTCGATCTCGCCAACAATTACGGCCCGCCGCCCGGCAGCGCCGAAACCGCTTTCGGCGAAATCCTGAGGACGGATTTCCGGGGTTATCGCGACGAGATGATCATCTCCTCCAAGGCCGGTTACAACATGTGGCCCGGTCCCTATGGCGAATGGGGCAGCCGCAAGTATCTGATATCGTCATGCGACCAGAGCCTTAAACGCATGGGGCTGGACTACGTCGATATTTTCTATTCCCACCGTTTCGATCCCGATACTCCGCTTGAGGAAACCTGCGGCGCGCTGGATCAGATCGTACGCTCGGGCAAGGCGCTTTATGTCGGCATCTCCTCCTACAACTCGAAGCGCACCCGTGAGGCCGCAGCGATCCTGAAGGACCTCGGCACGCCCTGCATCATCCACCAGCCGAGCTATTCGATGATCAATCGCTGGATCGAGGAAGACGGTCTCGTCGACACACTGGAAGAACTGGGCATCGGCTCCATCGTCTTCTCGCCGCTGGCTCAGGGCATGCTGACGACGAAATATCTCGGCGGCGTGCCTGATGGCAGCCGCGCTTCGCAGAGCAAGTCGCTGAACCCAGCTTTCCTCAACGAGCGCAATGTCGAGAACATCCGCGCGCTGAACGGCATTGCCGAACGTCGCGGCCAAACGCTGGCGCAGATGGCGATTGCCTGGGTCCTGCGCGGCGGCCGCATTACCTCGGCGTTGATCGGCGCGAGCCGTGTCGAACAGGTCGAGGATTGCGTGAAGGCGCTGGATAAACCCGACTTCACGCCGGAGGAACTGGCGGAAATCGACCGTTACGCCAGGGATGCGGATATCAACCTCTGGGCAAAATCCGCCGAGCGGGCCTGATACCATGAGCGGGCCGCCCGACACCGTTGGGCGGTCTAACCTCGGAAAAGGAGACATAAATCTGCATCTGAAAGATTAACGTCTTCACCTAACCATTAACAACCATTACACAATTGTAATCTTAAATTCAGTTTCCGTTCATTCGTTTGTTCGTAAGTTCCTCTCATCGAAACACGAGAGGAAACTTCCATGAAAAAGTTCGTCACCATTCTTCTGGCAGCCACCGTTCTTGCAGCACCGATGGCGCAGGCCCAGAGCCGCCACGATGATCGCCACCGCGGAGTCCAGGTCGAGCGTCACATCACCACCAAGAAAGTCATCGTCAAGAAGCATCGCTGGGATCGCGGCCAGCGCCTGTCTGCCCGTGATCGCCGCCATGTCGTAGACCGCCGCGACTACCGCCGTTACCACCTCGCAGAACCGCGCCGCGACCAGCGTTGGGTGCGCGTCGACAACCAGTTTCTGCTCATCAACGCCGTCAGCGGCCTCATCGTCGGCCTCGCCGCCGCCCGCTAACTCAAGTCTGGCGATGAAACGCAAAAGGCCCGCTTGCGCGGGCCTTTTGTCATTATCGTTTCAGCCGATCAGAAGCTGTCTGCACCGCTGCCCCAGGGGCCGTGCGGCTTGTCCACACCGTCGGTGCGTTCGAAGCCGTGGGCGCCGAAGAAGTCGCGCTGCGCCTGGATGAGGTTCGCGCTGCCGCGGCCGCGGCGATAGGCGTCGAAATAGCCGAGTGCGGAAGCGAGCGCCGAAACCGGCAGGCCGGAGAGCACGGCGTAGGAAACCACCCTGCGCAGCGGCGCGTCGGTGTCCTTGACGATGGCGGAGAACGCCGGCGTCACGATGAGGTTCGCCACATGCGGATCCTTGGTGAAGGCCGAGGTGATCTCATCGAGGAATTCCGAACGGATGATGCAGCCTGCGCGCCAGATGCGGGCAATCGTGGGCATCGGCAGGTTCCAGTTGAACTCCTTGGAGGCGGCCGACATGATGGCGAAGCCCTGCGCGTAGGCACCGACCTTGGCGGCCAGAAGCGCGTTTTCCAGATCGGCGATGAAGGCCTTCTTGTCAGCCGGTGCAGGCGCAACGCTCGGCAGGCCAAAAATCTTCTCGGCAGCTTCGCGCTCGTCCTTCTGCGACGACAGGATACGGGCAGCCACGGCCGCCTCGATGGCGGTTGCGGCGACGCCCATGTTCTGGGCTTCGATGACCGACCACTTGCCGGTGCCCTTCTGGCCGGCCTTGTCGAGGATCAGATCGACCATCGGCTTACCGGTGATCGGATCGGCGGCGCGCAGAACCTTCTCGGTGATTTCGATCAGGTAGGAATTCAGACGGCCCTTGTTCCACTCGCCAAAGACATCAGCGATTTCGGCGGCACTCATCTTCAGACCGTCACGCAGGATGCCATAGATTTCGGCGATCATCTGCATGTCGGCATATTCGATGCCGTTATGGATCGTCTTGACGAAGTGGCCAGCGCCGTCATTGCCGAGCCATGCCACGCACGGATCGTCATTATACTTGGCGGAGATGGACGTCAGAACCTTCTCGACGCGCTTCCAGCTCTCCTCGGTGCCGCCGACCATGATCGACGGGCCGTGGCGCGCACCTTCTTCACCACCGGAAACGCCCATGCCGATGAAGGTCAAGCCGCTATCCTTCAGATTGTCGAAGCGGCGGATCGTATCGCGGAAGTTCGCATTACCGGCGTCGATCATGATATCGCCGTTGGCCAGATGCGGCTTCAGGATTTCCATCTGCTGGTCAACAGGGTCGCCGGCCTTGATCATGATGATGATCGGGCGCGGAGGACGAATGGCGGCAACGAATTCCTCGATGGTTTCGCAAGGGATCAGCTGTCCCTGCAATGCCCCGGCTTCAGCGTAGAATTTTTTCGTCGCTTCAGGGGTTCGGTTGAATACGGCGATCTTGTTGCCTTTTTCGGCGATGTTGAGCGCCAGGTTCGAGCCCATGACGCCGAGACCGATCAAACCGATTTCTGCCTGTTCCACGGATGTGCCTCCATCTTGCTTTTAGGTGGTCGTGTTGTGGCACCGTAATCACCAAACGGCAAGGCTGAGGGCGACTGAAACGATTAAATTTTGATGATGCAAATCAGCTTTGCATATTTGCGACAGTATGAGCTGTACCGGGATCGTGCTGCACGCCGCTTCAGGACGAAGGCCGAGGGTGGTCGTCACCATCCTCGATTACCCGCCAGGCCGCGCCGTCCATATCCTCGTACTGGCCTGACCTTACCGACCAGAGAAAGGCGAAAAGCCCAAGCGCGCCCAGGAACAGCGCGACCGGAATGAGATAGATGAGCATGTTCATGCCAGTTGCGCTCCCTCGCCCGCAAAGTCTGTTTTCACGTCCTCCCGGAGACGGACGGTTTCAGCCGCACCGGCAAGGCGCAACGCATTGGCGACGACGATCAGCGACGATGTCGACATGGCAATCGCCGCGATCATGGGCGTTGCGTAACCAGCGATCGCGATTGGCACGGCGATGATGTTGTAGCCTATGGCCAGCGCAAAGTTCTGCCTGATGAGCCGGCCGGCCTGCTGTGATGTCGCGAGCGCGAAAGGCACGGCGTCGAGGTTCTCCTGCATGAACACGAAATCAGCAGCCTGCCGGCCGATATCGGCGGCAGTGGCAGGCGCCATCGATACGTGGGCGGCAGCAAGCGCCGGCGCATCGTTGATGCCGTCGCCGACCATCAGCACCCGGCGGCCCTCGCCTGCAAGCCGGGCGCAGCGCGCCGCCTTGTCTTTGGGCGAAAGGTCCGCGCGCCAGTTGCCGATGCCCAGCCGCTGCGCCATGGCACTGACGGCGGCGGCCCGGTCACCCGAGACGATCTCCAGCGCAAGGCCGCGCCGCGACAGGTTGCGCAATGCCACAATAGCACCCGCGCGCGGATTGTCCTCGAAGCCGAAGCTCGCAAGCTGACGGCCGTCAAGCGATAGCACCACTTCCGACCGCGCATCGCCCCCGTCTATCGACATATCATCCGGGAAGGCAAAACGACGATTGCCGAGCCGGTAGATGCCCGCCTCCGTTTCGGCCTCGACGCCCGACCCCGGAATTTCGCGCACGACATCAAATGCCGGCATGGCTCCGCGATAGGCGGCGTGCAGCGCCTTGGAGAGCGGATGGCGCGAATGGGCTGAAAGCCCCGCAGCAATTGCCATGGTCTCAGGCTTCACATTCCTGGTCTCGACCAGTTTGGGCTTGCCCACCGTCAACGTACCGGTTTTGTCGAACAGCACGGTGTCTATTTCGGCCAAGCGCTCCATGGCTGAGCCTTCCTTGACCATGATGCCGTGCCGGAAGAGCCTTCCTGCGGCAACCACCTGCACGACGGGAACGGCAAGGCCGAGCGCGCAAGGGCAGGTGATGATGAGAACCGCTATGGCGATCAGCATTGCCTGTTTCCAGTCGCCGCCAAGGAAACCCCAGCCGAGAAATGTCACCAGCGCGAGAAGATGCACGACGGGCGAATAATAGCTCGCGGCACGGTCGGCGATACGACGATAACGCGCGCGCCCGCCTTCGGCCGCCTCCATCAGGCCGATGACCTCCGACAGGAAAGAGTCTCTGGCAGTGGCCGTCACCCGCGCCACAAGCGAACCGGTGAGATTGAGTGTCCCCGCCTGCAGGCTGTCGCCCGCGGCAACGCGGCGCGGCGCGCTTTCGCCGTTGACGATGGACATGTCGAGATCACTACTGCCGCTTTCAACCACGGCGTCCACCGCCACCCGGTCCCCTGCCGCAATCGAAATCGACATTCCCGGCTGGATATCCGAGAGCGGGCGATATTCTCGTATGCCGCTCTCACCCAGCACGGTCGCACCGCGCGGCGAAAGGCGGGCGAGCCCGGCGATGGCCGAGCGCGCCTTGTCGCGCATGATATGGTCCAGCGTGCGTCCGATCAGCAGGAAGAACAGCAGCGACACGGTCGCATCGAACCACGCATGTTCGCCGTGATGAATCGTTTCCCACAGAGAAACGGCGTAGGACAGCGTGATGGCGAGCGCTATCGGCACATCCATATTGGTGCGGCCATGTTTCAGCGCATTCCACGCCGATTGATAAAAGAAACGACCGCCATAGATCAGCGCCGGTGCGGCAATCATCGCCGAAATCCAGTGGAACATGTCACGCGTCGCCGCATCCGCCCCCGACCAGACGGAGACCGAGAGCAGCATGATATTGGCGGAGGCAAAGCCGCAAAGCGCCACGGCCCTGATCAGCTGCGAGCGCAAGGCGTCCGAAGCATCCTGCCCACTGGCGAAAAGATGCGTACGATATCCCGTCGCAAGGATGGCGCGCGCAATCTCGGCGGGATCGGTCCTGACGCCATTGATCTCTTCTCTCCAGACGACCGCCACCCGTTTCAATGACAGGTTCACCCGCGCCCGCTCGACTTGCGGCAGGTGGCGAAGCGCGGTCTCGATGGTGGTGATGCAGGCGCCACAATAGAGATCCGGCACGCTGAGGTCAGTCTGGCGTAGTCCCTGCCCCAGATCGCGGCTCGCCAGCAACAGCTCCTCCGACGATGGCGGATTGACGGGCTCGCCCAGCTGCAACGACCCTTCCGTTCCCGGTGCGCAACAGCTCATTTGCGCCCCCTGACGACGGCGATCCGCGTACCCTCATGCACGATGATCCGGCCATCCTTGACGGCTGTCACTTCCACGATCCACTGGCCCGGCAGCATGTCGTGGGCGGCCGTGAAGACACCCGTCGAAACCGGGGTGAGTTCCATGTCGAAATTCTGGCTCTCGCCCACGGGCCGGCGGAAATGTGCCGTCACCGTATCCGTGTCGACCGGCCCCGTATCGGGATGGAAGACCTCGTAACGCACGGTGTTTTCGTCAACGATGAGCTTGCCCCTGATGCCGGTCGCGGCCCTTGCCTTGGCGGCCTCCGCCTTGGCGTTGAACTGCTGGCTGGCGACATAGGTGTTGGGCACGACAAGCCCGCTCCAGCTGTGAACCGCGTTCCAGGCCATGATCATGTTGACGGTGATGACCGTGCCGAAGAACAACACCATGACGCCGAGCATGTGCCAGCCGGTGAATGTGAAACCGGAGGCGCGTTGATTGTTCACTGTCATTTTTTCACTCCGGGAGAATTAAAAACCGCATCGTATCTGGCCGTTTCGTGGCCAGCCGTATCGCTGACGATAAATTCGAAATTCTCCGCCGTCCGCGAAACATCCTCGCCCGGAAGGGTGACGAAGACCTTGAGTGTTGTCGCCTCGTCCGGTTCCACCGTCACCTCGAAGGCACGGGCGGCATTATTGGCCATGCCATTGATCTTCATCACCGCATTCGGAAGACCACCGATGGTCAGGCTCATTACGCGCGGCTGCGGCACCATGTTGAGAATGCGCACGGTATAGCCGTTGCGGATCGAGCCGTTCGATTCCAGGACATATTGAGGATTGCGGTCATGCAGGACGTTGAGCGCCAGCCGCTCGCGCGTCACCAGCGCAAACAGCATACCGATGCCAACGGCAGCCCAGATAGCCGTATAGAGCAGCGTACGTGGCCGGAAGATGATACGCCAGTTAAAGTGGCGCACACGATTGCTGAAGCTGCCATCCTCCTTGCGCACCTTGTCGGGACGGATCGCGTGCTGGCCATTGCCGGTCGCCAGCGCCATGTTGGATTGATATTCAGCAAGCGTCGCATAAGCGATCAGCCCACGCGGCTTGCCGATCTTGTCCATCACGCCGTCACAGGCATCGATACAGAGGGCGCAGGTGATGCATTCCAGCTGCTGTCCGTCCCTGATGTCGATGCCCATGGGACAGACCGCCACACAGGCATTGCAATCGACGCAATCGCCAACGCTCTCCCCCGCGGCCGCGGCCTTTTTAGCGTGCCGCGAGCGCGGCTCGCCCCGCCAGTCATTGTACGTGACGACAAGCGAATTCTCATCCAGCATCGCCGCCTGAATACGCGGCCAGGGACACATATAGGTGCAGACCTGCTCCCGCATCAGCCCGCCAAACACATAGGTGGTGGCGGTCAGGATCGCGACGGTGGTGTAAGCGATCACAGGCGCTTCACCGGTCAGGAACTCTCTCGCCAGAGTCGGCGCATCGGCAAAATAGAAAATCCAGGCACCACCCGTCAGAACGCCGATCACCAGCCAGATCGAATGCTTCAGCACCCGCTTGCGCAATTTGGCAAACGTATAGGGCGCCGCATCCAGTTTCATGCGCGCATTTCTGTCGCCCTCGACCGCCCTTTCGACGACCAGAAACAGATCCACCCAGACGGTCTGCGGACAGGTATAACCGCACCAGGCACGCCCGACCGCTGATGTGACGAGGAACAGCCCCAGCCCCGCCATCACCAGCAGGCCCGCCACGAAGAAGAACTCCTGCGGCCAGATCTCGATGAAGAAGAAATAAAAGCGTCGGTTGGCGATATCGATCAACACCGCCTGATCGGGTGCATAGGGTCCACGATCCCAGCGCAGGAACGGCGTCAGATAATAAATGCCAAGCGTGATCAGCATCACCAGCCATTTGAACCGCCGGAACCGGCCCTCGGCGCGCTTGGGAAAAATCTTCTTGCGCGCTTCATAGAGCGGTTTGCGCGTTTTCGCGGAATTGACGGCTTCCGCCTCCAGCCTTTCAACCGGCTGTTGCGGGCGATCCTGTCCGGCGCGATAGATGTTCATGATAGGAGTCCATTTTTATCTCCTTGCTTTCTCCCATCTCCGCGGTGAAACATCCTTGACTTACATCAAGTGAAGACAAAGTGGCGCAGTCAGAGGAACCAGCACCACCCGGGGGAGGACAAGATGCCTGTCATGCAATCGAGAATCATTCATCTGTCTGTCGAAAGACCGTGGGCGGAGGTCTACGACTTCGCCGCCGCTCCGGAGCACATGCCCCGCTGGGCTGCCGGACTTGCGGGCGGCCTCAAGCCCGATGGTGAAGACTGGATCGCCGAAGGCGGGCCGCTGGGTGAAGTGCGCGTCAATTTTGCGCCCCGCAACGAATTTGGCGTCATCGACCATGTCGTGACATTGCCCGACGGCCTGAAGGTCTATAACGCGCTCAGGGTCACCCCGAATGGCAGCGGCACGGAAGTCAGCTTCACATTGCTTCGTCTTGAGGGCATGACGGATGAGGACTTCGAGCAGGACGCCAAGGCCGTCACGGCCGATCTGCAAACCCTGAAACAACTGCTCGAAGCGAACTGAGGGAGTGAGTGATGACGGAAAATATCAATGACAGACGGATCGACTATGTCGAATTCAACGTCGTTGACATCGAGCGTAGCAAAGAATTCTACGGGGGCGCGTTCGGTTGGACCTTCAAGGACTACGGTCCGCAATATTGCGAGTTTTCCGACGGCCGCCTGACGGGCGGCTTCACAACCACGGCGCCGGTTTCGGCCAAGGGCGGACCGCTCGTCATTCTCTATGCCGCCGATATCGAGGATGTGCAGCGGCGTGTCGAAGCCGCGGGCGGCCAGATCAGCGTCGCGATTTTCGCCTTTCCTGGCGGTCGACGTTTTCATTTCGCCGATCCGGATGGATACGAACTGGCCGTCTGGTCGAAAAACTGATCGGCAGGAATGCGCCATGAATTTGAGAACGCCGCCTTTTTCGTTGATCGGGATCGATCATATCGTCTTCATCGTCGACGACATGGTGCGGGCACTCGATTTTTACCGGAACGTGCTGGGCTGTACTGATGGTTACTCTTACCCTGCTCTCGGGATGGAACAGGTCTGGTGCGGCAATGCCCTGATCGTGCTTTGGGATGTCACGCACCCCGGTGGCACAAAGGCTGCTCCGCCCGTCGCCGGTGGACGTAATGTCGATCACATCTGCATCGCGACCGGCCCCTTGAACCACGATGCGCTTCGCGCCCATCTGGCGAAATTCAACGTCACCATCGAACAGGAAGCCTTTCACGGCGGCGCGCGGGGGATGGGACACTCGTTCTATTTCCGTGATCCCTTCGGCAACAAGATCGAGTTGAAGGGACCCGCCGAATATCCGGATGGACGGGCCGAAAACGCCTGATCCGAACGAAAAAAGGGCGCCACAGCGGCGCCCTTCCTTGCATTCCGAGTGCTTCACTCGCCGCCACCCAGCGAGTGAACGAAGATGGCCAGCTGCTTGACCGTCGTGTCGCCAAGACGTTCGCCCCAGGCGGGCATCACACCGTGTTTCGGCGAGCGTATCTGCGCAACAATCCCTTCTTCGCCATGGGCCTTCAGCCAGATCGCATCGGCAAGATTGGGCGCGCCGAACTCGCGGTTGCCCTTGGCGTCTTCGCCGTGGCACGAGGCACAATTGTCGGCAAAGAGCTGTTTGCCGGGTTCGACAAGCGCCGGATTGGAGGGCGTTCCCGTCAGGCTCACGACATAGGCCGCAACCTCGCGGATTTCATCCGACTTCAGAATGTCGCCGAAAGCCGGCATTTCCGACAGACGCGTGTCAGGATCATCGGCAAAACGGATGCCGTGCTTTACCGTTGTATAGATATCGTCGACGCTGCCGCCCCACATCCAGTCGTCATCATTGAGGTTGGGATATCCCTGCGCGCCCTCGGCACCCGAACCGTGGCACTGGATGCAATTGACCTTGAATGCGGCCGCGCCGCCGGAAAGGGCAAATTGCCTCAGCGTCGGGTCTGCCTGGATGTCCGCAAGCGACGAACTGGCGATCTTGTCGACGAAAACGCTCTGCGACTGTTTTGCAACAGCAAGATCGGCAGCGATCTCGCCGCGGCTGTTCCAGCCGAGGACGCCCTGCGTCGCGCCTGAGATCAGCGGCCATGCCGGATAGGCGATGGTGTAGCCGATAGCCCAGAGGATCGTGAAGTAGAAGGTCCATACCCACCAGCGCGGCATGGGGTTGTTCAGCTCGCGGATACCGTCCCACTCATGGCCGGTGGTTTCAACGCCGCTGATTTTATCGATGTGTTTTTCGGACATGTTCAGTCCTCCCTGAGCGGAATGCTGGCCGCATCGTCCGCGGCCCTTTTCGAGCCGGGGCGAAGCGTGAAGATGACGACGCCGGCAAAAAACAGGGTCATGGCAAGCAGGCCCCAGCTGTCGGCGAAATGGCGCATGGCCGTGTAGGTTTCCATCGTTTCGCCTCCTCACCGATATCCGGCGGCATCGTCATAGGTCGAGAAATCGACCAGCGTGCCGAGCATCTGCAGATAGGCGACCAGCGCATCCATTTCGGTAAGCTTTGCCGGATCGCCATCGAAATCTCCGACCTTCGCCTTCGGGTAACGCGCCAGAAGCTCGCTCGTATCGGCATTCGGATCAGCCTGCGCCTTCATGTCGGCGCCCGCCTTTTCGATCATCTCGTCGCTATAGGGAACGCCGACCGCGCGGTTTGCCTTCAGCTCCATGTCGACATCCGTCACCTTCAGTGCCGTCGTCTTAAGGAACGCGTAGGACGGCATGATCGATTCCGGCACCACCGAGCGCGGATCGGCGAGGTGCTGCACATGCCATTCGTTCGAATAGCGATCACCAACGCGCGCAAGGTCTGGCCCTGTGCGCTTGGAACCCCACTGGAACGGATGGTCGTACATGGATTCTGCCGCCAGGCTGTAGTGCCCGTAACGCTCCACCTCGTCGCGGAACGGACGGATCATCTGGCTGTGGCAGACGTAACATCCTTCGCGGATGTAGATGTTGCGGCCGGCCAGCTCCAGCGGCGTGTAAGGCCGCATGCCTTCCACCTTCTCGATGGTGTTTTCCAGGTAGAAGAGCGGCGCGATTTCCACGATGCCGCCGATGGAAACGACCAGCAACGAGCCGACCAGAAGCAAGGTGGCGTTACGTTCGATGACGCCGTGTTTGTCGAGTATGGACATCGGCCCCTCCTATTCAGCTGGCTGCAGCGAAGGAGCCGCGCCCTTGCTGGCGCCCTCCTCGCGTTGATGACCGAGGATGGTCATGGTGACGTTGTAGGCCATGATCAGCGCGCCGCTGAGGAACATCAGGCCGCCGAGTGCACGCATTACGTAGTAAGGGAATAGCGCTGCGACCGATTCCGCGAAGGAATAGACGAGGAAGCCCTGGGTATCGTATTCGCGCCACATCAGCGCCTGCTGGATACCGGCAACCCACATAACGGCGGCGTAGATCACGATGCCGATCGTGGCCAGCCAGAAGTGCCAGTTGACCAGTTGCAGGCTGTAGAGACGCTCCCTGCCCCAAAGTTTTGGCGTCAGGTAATAGATCGCACCGAAGGTGATCATGCCGTTCCAGCCGAGTGCGCCTGAATGCACATGGCCGATGGTCCAGTCGGTATAATGGCTGAGCGAGTTGACGGCCTTAATCGACATCATCGGCCCTTCGAAGGTGGCCATGCCGTAGAAGGCAACAGCCATCACCATCATACGAACGATGGGGTCTGTACGGATCTTGTCCCATGCGCCCGAAAGCGTCATCAGGCCATTGATCATGCCGCCCCATGAGGGCATCCACAACATGATCGAGAACACCATGCCCAGCGTCTGCGCCCAGTCCGGCAGAGCCGTATAATGCAGGTGGTGCGGGCCGGCCCAGATATACATGAAGATCAGCGCCCAGAAGTGGATGATCGACAGGCGGTAGGAATAGACCGGGCGGTTCACCTGCTTTGGGATGAAATAATACATCATGCCGAGGAAGCCGGCAGTCAGGAAGAAGCCGACGGCGTTATGGCCGTACCACCATTGCGTCAGCGCATCCTGCACACCCGAAAAAGCCGAGTAGCTCTTGACGCCAAGAAACGAGACGGGAATGGCGAGGTTATTGACGATATGCAGCATGGCAATCGTCACGATGAAGCTCAGGTAGAACCAGTTGGCGACATAGATATGCGGCTCCCTGCGCTTCAGAATGGTGCCGAGGAATGCCAGGAGATAGGCGACCCAGACGATGGTCAGCCAGATATCGACGTACCATTCCGGCTCCGCATATTCGCGCCCCTGCGTAATGCCGAGCAGATAGCCCGTGGCGGCCATGACGATGAAGAGGTTATAGCCCCAGAACACGAACCAGCCGAGATTGCCGCCGAACAGACGCGCACGACAGGTTCTCTGCACGACATAAAAGGAGGTCGCGATCAGCGCATTTCCCCCGAAAGCGAAGATCACCGCCGAGGTGTGCAGCGGCCGCATGCGGCCGAAATTAAAATAGGGTGCGATGTTGAGATCGGGGAATGCAAGCTGCAACGCGACGACCACCCCCACCAGAAAGCCGACGACACCCCAGAACACGGTGGCAACCACACCGTATTTCACAACCTCGTCGAAATATTCGGCATTGCGACGGGCGCGCACGGCCGGATCGACAGGCGCAAAGGAGACACGGCGCAAAAGAAGCACCGTGCTGACCAGCAGTGTAAAGAACAGCACCCACATATGGGCGGCGAAAAGACTGTCATGGGCAAAGGCTGCCCCGAGCAACGCGAGAAAGGCCCCGAGGGCCACGATCGCGGTTTCTAACGTGTAATTCATTGTTGGTTTCCCCCAACGTGCAAGCCGACCGACGAAAGGCACGGCATGCGCCTGGGAGAGCGAACGTGTACCTATGCGTCGGTTGGAGCATTGCCACCGGGAGTGGAACGCCACCTTGATCCAGATCAAGAACGCAGGGTATTGCAGCTGCGGCGCTCAGGGTCGAAGGCAGGGTCTGGCAGATCTATAGGGAAGTGCTGCGGCTCGTCTCCGACGGCCATCAGCCCTTCATCTTGAGGGGCAACCCGGCCGCGACGAAATAGACCTCGCCTGCAACGGCAGCCACTCGTTGATGAAGCCTGCCGGCATGATCCCGGAATTCCCGGGCCATTCGATTTTCCGGAACGATGCCGAGTCCGACCTCGTTGGAAACGAGGATCAGCTTTGCCTGCGCTGCCGCAAGGGCAGCTTCGAGATGCGCAAAGGCCATCTCGATATCGGCCTGCTCCATCATCAGATTCGTCAGCCACAATGTCAGGCAATCGATGAGGATGACGTTTTCCGGATCGTCCAGCTTTTGCAACACGCCGACAATGTCGACCGGGGCTTCATGGGTCGTCCATTCCGCACCGCGCTGTTCCTGGTGGCAGGTGATACGGTCCCGCATCTCGTCGTCCCATGCACGGCCGGTCGCCAGATAGTGCAGCCGTCCGCCAGACTGGCCGGCAAGCTCTTCGGCAAAACGCGACTTGCCGGAGCGCGCGCCGCCAAGAATGAAAACGGAGCGGTTTATATCAGCCATGGAAAACCTGAACGGAGAAAATGGGGGACCGGTGCCAATGTGTTGCCGCAAGCCAGAAACGAACGGACATGAAGGGAACGATTCGTAGAAAAGGCGTCCCCCGGTTGTTCATGCCGCGCGGTCGCTGATACCGGACCGGAGATGCAAAACCTGCCAGCAGGATGCTGGACATTGAAGCACTGCACTTCCGGATGCCGGCAACACCGGTCCACATAAAAAGCTAGGTGCGAAAGACGGTCCTGTCAATCGGCTGCCATCGACGGCGGATTTACACGGAACCGGTACGCAAACACCTGACCCGGAACCGGCAGACCTGTCGTCCGCAACGGGATTGATAATGCGACTTGGTTACCGGACCGTTAGCAAAAACCAGATGATGGGACCGCGATGCCGGTGGAGAAAACCCCGTAGTGGCGAGCGCCGCCATTGCCTTGCCATCGCCTTCAAATCAATATGCTTTCGAAGATTCGCAAACAGCAAGGTGCCCTGCCCGTGATGACCGTCATGGACTACATCTCTATCATCGTTTTCATCCTGCTATGGGCGGTCTACACCCATGTGACGACGGGAACACGGCTGTTTTCACGCGCCAGCCTGAACCAGGCCATGGCTGAGCGGCGGCGAAACTGGATCATGAATTCGCTGAAGCGTGATCTCAAGATGATCGACACGCAGATCATGGCGGGTTTGCAGAACGGAACCGCCTTTTTCGCCTCCACCTCGATTTTCGCCATCGGTGGATGTTTCGCCCTTCTGGGGGCAACCGATCAGGTCGAATCGGTGTTTCGCGACATGCCTTTCGTCCATTATGCGGGGCGCACAGCCTTCGAACTGAAGGTTATCGGACTTACCTGTCTTTTCGGATATTCCTTCTTCAAGTTCGGGTGGTCCTACCGACTGTTCAATTATTGCACGATCCTGTTCGGCGCTATTCCCATGGTCCACGATGTCGGGGCCGACCGCGAAGCGGCGGAACGCGCGGCCGAAAATGTCATAAAAATGAACATTATTGCTGCCAAGAACTTCAATGACGGCCTGCGGACTATCTTTCTGTCCATTGGCTATCTCGGCTGGTTCATCAGCCCTTATGTTTTCATCGCGAGCACTGTCATCATCATCGTCGCCCTGTTGCGACGCCAGTTCTTCTCCGAGGCACGGCGCGCCATCATGGATGAAAACGGGCCTTGAAATAGCCGCACTTCAGGGGCCAAGCCCAGTCTGATACCGGCCTCTCCAAAAGCTGAAAAACGGAAATCATGGACACAGACGCAGCCACCAACGAACCACGCCGCAAAGGCCGCATCGGCGGGCTGGACACACTGCGCGGCATCGCACTCCTTGCGATGGCATCCTACCATTTCACCTGGAATCTCGAATATTTCGGCTATATCGAGCCTGGAACTGCGACGACCGGCCTATGGAAGCTCTATGCACGCGGCATCGCCACCTCGTTCCTGTTCCTTGCCGGTTTCAGCCTGTTTCTCGCGCACGGAAGGGGCATAAACTGGCCTTCCTTCGGCAAGAGGTTCGCAATGGTGGCGGGGTCGGCGCTGCTCATTACCGTCGCGACTTATGTCGCGTTTCCCGACAGTTTCATTTTCTTCGGCATATTGCATAACATCGCCGCAGCAAGTCTCGTCGGCCTGCTGTTCCTGCGGGCCCCGGCCGCCGTGACGTTACTCGCCGCGGCTGCCGCTTTCATTCTGCCGCAATATGTCCAATCCGAACTGTTCAACGTCAAATGGCTGGCATGGATAGGATTTTCGACCTTTCCGCCGCGCTCCAACGATTATGTGCCGCTGCTGCCGTGGCTTGCGCCCTTTCTTGGCGGTCTTGCCGTCTCCCAGTTCGTCACGCCGCGCGGCTGGCTGGACCGTTTTCGTGAGCCCAGTTCGCCACGCAATATCGTCGCCAGCGCTGGGCGGCATAGCCTTGCCTTCTACCTCATCCACCAGCCGGTGCTGATCGGTATCGTTTACGTCCTGTCCCTCATCGCGCCGCCGCCGCCCGTCGATCAGGTGGAGCTTTACAAATCGAGCTGCGAGAAAAGCTGCGTCGAGCAGGCCTACGGCTTGGAACTCTGCCAGCGTTTCTGCGGCTGCACGCTCGAAAAGATTCAGGCGGAAAGCCTGTTCGACATCATGATGGAAGGCAAACTCAACCCCGATCAGCAGACGAAGGTCAGCGAGGTAGAGCAACAGTGCACGGTTGAGGCGCAGTAGGGAAAAAGCACTCGACGCCATCCTCGGGCTTGGACCCGAGGATATAAGACGTCGCTGTTGGCCCTCGGGTCCAGACCGAGGGTGACGAAGGAAAGGTCTTGACTCTAAAAGTGCGCGTCAGCGCGACAGGCAGGGTCCTCGTTCAAGTCCCTACGCCGATCTCGGCAAGACGTGTCAGACAGGCTTCTTCGACATTGTCGAGCTCCGCCAGCGTCTCTTCGATGTCCTTGCGCTTCTGCCGCAATTCGGCGCGCTTTTCATCGACCTTCTTCATCAGCAGCACGAGCTGACCCGACTCGCCCGGCGGTTCTTTATAAACATGGATGATTTCGCGGATTTCGGAGATGGTAAAACCGATACGGCGACCGCGAAGGATTTCCTGAATGAGGCGACGGTCAGCAGCCCTGAAAAGCCGGGTGCGCCCGCGACGCTCCGGGTGAATCAGCCCCTCATCCTCGTAAAATCTTAAGGTACGGGTCGATACACCGAATTCGCGTGTCAGTTCGGTTATGCTATAATACTTGTCCAAGGGCCTATCCGATTCATCACCGGACGATATTATTTGACCTTAACGTAAAAGTCAATTTTTGCCCGCTCGTCAGCCCGAGATTCCGTACCACCACGTTGCGATGCCGAGGAATGCAAAAAAGCCGACAATATCGGTGACGGCAGTGACAAACACGGCGGACGAGACAGCTGGGTCCGCCCCGCACTTGTCGAGCACAAGCGGGATCAGAATGCCTGCCAGCGCTGCTGCCAGCATGTTCAGACACATGGCTGTGGCGATAATGCCGCCTATATGGATATCCTGAAACCAGATGCCGGCAACGATGCCGATGGCGCAGCCAAACAGCATGCCGTTCAAGATGCCCACGCCGGCCTCACGCCTGATGATGCGGGCGGCGTTGTGGATATCGAGGCTTTTGGTGGCAAGCGCGCGGACCGAAACGGTCATGGTCTGGGAACCAGCATTACCGCCCATGCCGGCGACTGCGGCATGAGGATCGCCAGTGCAACGATCTGCTGGATCGTCGCATCGAAAAGGCTGATGACGGATGCGGAGAGAAACGCAGTGATGAGGTTGACGGCGAGCCACGGCACACGCGAGCGCGATGTGCTGGCGATCGAGTCCGAGAGTTCTTCATCACCCACGCCGCCAAGGCGCAGCAGGTCTTCTTCGGCCTCTTCCTGAATGACGTCGACCACGTCATCGATGGTAAGAACGCCGACCAGCCGGCCGTTATTGTCCACCACGGCGGCGGAGAGCAAGTCGTACTGCTCGAAAAGCTGCGCCGCCTCTTCCTGGTCCATCTCGGCTGGAATGGAGTGGTTGGTCTCGTGCATGATCGTTTCGATCTTCACCTGACGTTTGGCGCGCAGCACGCGGTCAAGATCGAGCGCCCCGACAAGCTTGAATGTCGGATCGATCACGAAAATCTGGGAAAAGGATTCCGGCAGCTCCTCCTCTTCCCGCAGGTAATCGATGGTCTGCCCCACCGTCCAGAAGGGCGGTACAGCCACGAATTCGGTCTGCATGCGGCGACCGGCAGAGCTCTCCGGGTAATCCAGCGCGCGCATCAGTCGGACGCGCTCGGTGAACGGCAGTTGCGAAAGGATATCCTCGCGATCTTCGTCGTCGAGGTCCTCGAGAATGTAGACCGCGTCGTCCGAATCGAGCTCGCCGATACCGGCGGCAATCTGCTCGTTCGACATCTGGTCGACGATATCGAGACGGATGCCCTCATCCACCTCGGTCAGTGCCGTCATGTCGAAATCTGAACCCAGCAGCCTGACCAGCGCGTGGCGCTGCTCCGGCAGGATCGATTCGAGCACGTCGCCGAGTTCAGATTCATGCAGCCGCGCAACATTCTTGCGCAGGAACAGCAGGTCCCGGTCGGCAATCGCCGCACCAACCATCGCCAGGAAATCAGAACGGACGGAGCCATCCTCGGCGTAGATATCGGAGAGCGCTTCTGCCGGCTTTACATCCTCGGGCGCGACAGGATCGTCGTCACGGTCTGTCATATGGCGTCCCCTCGTACTCAAATGCCGCAGTGCACGGATGCCGAGGCAGAATGGCGTTTAAAAGCATATTGTCAACAACCGGATAGGCGCAAAAACAAAGCTCGCGCCAGCGCGGCAAAACATTCATACTTCAAACCTCTTCCCGCCGTCGAGCGCGCAGTCGCGGCCGACGGCTTATACACAATCCCAGGTATTTACACCGGTTAATTTACGACAACGCCGGCCACCTTTACGTCGTTCCACCGTCCTCTGGAGACCCCGATTTAAGGGCGTGGGTGCATTGCACAATTATGCATTGACACAGCGCCGGGTTGAGCGCTTCTGGACACGCTTTTGACAAATGGCAAACCGCGCGGCAGGCGCGTCAAGATTGGTCCGGGACAGCAGAATCATGAGCAAGAAGGGTTTCATCGGCAAGGCATCGAATGCTGCAGGCGGTTGGGGTGCTTTGAAAAGTGTAGGCAAACGCCTGCTCGAATCCGGAGCACCGATGTCCGGCGCACGAACGCTGTTGAAAACCAACCAGCCGGATGGGTTTGACTGCCCGGGCTGCGCCTGGGGTGACCCGGAGCATGGATCGTCTTTCGAGTTCTGCGAAAACGGTGTCAAAGCCGTTTCCTGGGAGGCGACGGAAGCGCGGGTACCCCCGGACTTCTTCGCCAGCCACACCGTGTCGGCGCTGCGCGGCTGGTCGGACTACGATCTGGAAAAGCAGGGCCGCCTCACCCATCCCATGCGCTTTGACCGGGCAAGCGACAGATACCTGCCCGTGTCATGGGAGGAGGCCTTCACCAAAATCGGCGGCATCCTCAAGGGTCTCGACAGCCCGGACCGCGCTGAGTTCTATACGTCAGGCCGCGCCTCCAACGAGGCGGCATTTCTCTATCAGTTGATGGTGCGTCTTTACGGGACCAATAATTTTCCCGACTGCTCGAACATGTGTCACGAAGCCAGCGGCGTCGGCCTGAAAGACGCAATCGGTGTCGGCAAGGGCACGGTGCTGCTTGAGGATTTCGAAAAGACAGATGCCATTTTTGTCATCGGCCAAAATCCGGGCACGAACCATCCCCGTATGCTGGGTGACCTGCGGCGCGCAGCCCTTCGCGGCGCCCGCATCGCCGTCTTCAACCCTATCCGGGAAAAGGGGCTGGAGCGCTTTGCCGACCCGCAGGACAAGATCGAGATGATCACCGGCGGCAGCACCAAAATCGCGACCAATTATTATCAGCCGCGCCAGGGAGGCGACATGGCTGCGGTGCGCGGCATGAGCAAGGCGGTCTTTGCTGCCGACGAAGCTGCAAGGGCGGCCGGCAAGCCTGCGATCATCGATTATGCCTTCCTTGCCGAACACACGGCGCAATTTGAAGATTATCGCGCTGCCGTCGAAGCGACGAACTGGGAGAGCATCCTAGACCAGTCCGGGCTGACGCGCGAGCAGATCGAGGAGGCCGCCTCCATCTACATGGAAGCCGGTTCCGTCATCGCCACCTGGGCCATGGGGGTTACCCAACACCGCCACTCGGTTCTCATCGTGCGAGAAATCGCCAACTTCATGTTGCTGCGCGGCAATGTCGGACGCCCAGGCGCCGGTCTTTGCCCCGTGCGCGGCCACTCCAACGTACAGGGCGACCGCACGGTCGGCATCGATGAGAAAGCGCCGCTGGCCCTCCTCGACGCGCTTGAGAAGGAACTCGGCGTGCCCATGCCACGTCGGCGGGGCCACAATACCGTCGAGTCCGTCGCGGCAATGCTGGATGGCAAGGCTCAGGCCTTTATCGCGCTCGGTGGAAATTTCATGCGGGCGACCCCTGATAGTCCGCTGATCGTCAAGGCCTTCGAAAATCAGAAGCTCACGGTCAACATCGCCACCAAGCTTAACCATTCACATCTGGTTCCGGGCGAAACCTCATTCATTCTGCCCTGCCTCGGACGGACGGAAATCGACCGCAACTCGTCAGGACGAGCGCAGATCGTCACGGTCGAGGATTCCATGAGTATGGTTCACGGTTCCGGCGGCATCAACTCACCCGCCTCCGAGGCACTCCGGTCGGAAGTCGCCATCATCGCGGGTATTGCCGAGGCGACGCTCGGCAATACGGCAGTCGACTGGAAGGCGCTTGCCGATGACTACGACCTCATTCGCGACATGATCGAGCGGGTCATTCCCGGCTTTGAAAATTTCAATGAACGCGTCCGCGTGCCGCGCGGCTTCCACCTGCGTAACGCGGCGGCGGAGCGCGAATGGAACACACCAGCGAACAAGGCCACCTTCTATAGCGGCCCTCTGCCCGAACAGACAGAACATCAAAAGGCGCTCAAGCGCGACAATCTCTTTGTGCTGCAGACCTTGCGTAGCCATGATCAATATAACACCACGATCTATGGCATGGATGACCGTTATCGCGGCGTCTACGGCGATCGCCAGGTCCTCTTCATGAACCCGGCTGATATGGAAGCGCTCGGCGCCCATTCGCGCCAGCGCGTCGACGTGATCGGTGAATATGGCGATGGCATGGAGCGAATTGCGCGGAATTTCCGGTTGGTGCCCTATAACATCCCGAAGGGCAGCATTGGCGGATACTATCCGGAACTGAATGTGCTGGTGCCGTTGTCGAGCTATGGCGAAGGCAGTTTCACGCCGACATCGAAATCGGTGCTGGTCTCGGTTCGCCTGCGGCCGGACGCTAAATAATGGATGGACCGCAATCCGCCGCCGCATTTATGGCGGCAGTGGAACGGGTCCAGGAATGCTCGCCACAGCCGCTCTCGGCGACGGGTGCAGCAATCCTTCTGGCGGTTCATCTGAACATTGCCGCGGACAGCCGCAGCATTGCTAGGCAGTTTGGTCTTGCGCATGCGATTGTTCTGCGCGAAATCACGGTCCTGTCGCCGCGTTTCGTGCACGTGACAAAGCGCGACGCGCGAACGCAGCGCAGCTTTCTGGAGACAACGGCGGAAGGACAGGCGCTCGCCGCCTCATCTGCAAGCCTGTGACCTGAACGGAGTACCCCTTTGGCACCAAGGCCTATCCTTGCCTATCCCCATGCGGGCCTGTCCCACATCTGCGCGCCGGTCACATCGTTTGATGAGCACTTGCAGGCGCTTGTAACGGACTTAGTCGACACGATGCGAGCAGCGCCCGGTGTTGGCATCACCGCCGCCCACATCGGGGTCAAGCAGCGCGTTTTCGTGCTGGAACTGACACCGGGAACGGTGCTCACCTACATCAACGCCGAAATCCTCAGCCGCTCGCCGCAGACCATAAGGCACGTAGAGGGAAGCGTTTCCATGCCGGGCTTTACGGAAGAGGTGGAGCGACCGGGCGAAATCGAGGTGCTGTTTCAGGACATTTCGGGCGCGGAACACCGGCAGGCCGCCACTGGCTTTCACGCCGTCTGCATCCAGCACGAGATCGACCAACTCGATGGCATTTTTTGGCTGAAACGCCTCTCTAAACTCAAGCGCGATCGGCTCGTGAAGAAATGGGAAAAATCGAGAAAGGCCTGATCGTCAGCCCGTTACGGACACTGCGAATTCCGTATCGCCCTTCAGCGTGTTGCTGACGGTGCAGATCTCCTCGGCCAGATGAGCAATGGCGTTGCGTTTTTCCGTATCGAGGTCACCGTGGACCTTGATGCCGATGTCGAAACGGATGATGCGATACGGCTCCTCGGCCGATTTTTCGCCGGTGACTTCAACGACAACCCCCTTAAAGCGCTCCAGAAAACCCAGCCGGCTAGCGGCGATCCGGGCGCTCAGCGCAAGACACGCGGCAAGTGATGAATAAAGAAGGTCGATCGGATTGAAGCCGGGCTCGGACACCCCGGTCACTATATCGATGCGGCCGCCCGTGACAGTGGAAACGGACGGGCGGCCTAGCCGCGCCACCTCCGCTCTCGCCCCAACGGGCCGCAACTTTACCTTCCCACCATCCGCCATTCAGCAAGTCCTAATTTAATCGCGCGCAATCGAACACGTGGAACAAAAACCTATCTCGCGCTTTTTATCCGCACAACGGTAGTGAACGTTGAAACCTTTATTTTACAGGGAGCTGGGACATATGGTTACATCTACGCTCGTCAGCATTCTGATCACCTTCCTGGTGATCGTGCTCGTCTTGTGGCTTATCGCGCGCCTGCCGGTCGGCGGTGGAGCGAAACAGATCGCACAGGTGATCGTCATCATCATCGGCATTATTTCACTGCTGAAATATCTCGCCGTCTTTTGATGTCCCGGCGCATTGCAGACGAAGAAAGGCGGCGAAAGCCGCCTCTTTTTATGGGCTGAATTCAGGAGCTACGTCCTACTGTCGAGGCTCAAAATGAAAGTCCTTTCGCAGCGAAATATCCCTGACGCTGCCAATGCCCAGAAAAGGCGTGTTTTCGGCGTCGAAAATCGCCCTGCCCTTTGCGACGACCCAACGCTTGGAACCATCCGGCAGATTGACCTTGTAGCGCTGGTCGAAAAAAACGCCGGTCGTGATGCTATCGAATATGGCTTTCGCCACCGCATCGCGCATCTCGATGTCGATCCTTTCGAGGATCGCTTCGATCGTTACCCCGCGTGAGGCAACCGGCTCGGCAAAACCGTGACATTCCGCGGTGATCTTATCCATGATCAGCCTGTTGTCGGTAATGCTCCACATGAAATAACCAAGCGCATCGTCTGAATCCGCTTTATCCCCTGGCACGAAAACCCCCAAGCCACATTCCCCGAGCAAAAGCTAACATTAGACCTCTGATATTCCACCCCTCGCTTTTTAGGGGAGACTGACGATCCACCGGTGAGACACTACATATCCACCGCATTTACTGAATGACGTCACTCTAGTTCCGGGGGAGCAAATTGCAGAAACATATCGCAAAGCGATTGCCCCGCTCCTACATAGCGTCATGACGAAGGATCAAAGGAGGTCAAAATGCTACGAACCGCGCTCACTTTCGGACTGCTGACGGCAACCATCGCCCTTGCCGGGTGCCAGACATGGGAAAGCCCCTATCGCGGATCTCAATGGCGAATGGACCAGGTCATGGATGGCGACCCTTACAGGGCCGGCGACGGGAACCACGGCGGCAATGATTCCTACTCCAACGTCGTTATCCGTCGATAAAAGCGGCGAATGTGCAAGAGAGGGGCAGCGGTGAAAAAGCGCTGCTCAGCTTCCCCTAAGACATCACTCGTCTGACCGACCCGGACTTCAGAGATGACAGGAAGAAACCCAGCCAAGATTTTGGCACAAAAGAAAAAACCCGCCGAAGCGGGTTTCTTTGGTGCGGTCGAGAAGACTCGAACTTCCACGGGTTGCCCCACAGCGACCTCAACGCTGCGCGTCTACCAATTCCGCCACGACCGCATCGTGGTAGGCGTCGACTTGCGCCGACGGGGGTGCATGTAGCAAAAGGATTTTCGGTGCACAAGAGCGTCGTGACAGTTTTTTGAAATTAAAAATCGCACTGCACCATCCTATATGCAGGAAGCCCGGAAATGCTGGGGTTGCGGCCATGTCGCCATTTTGCGAGAAGGCTGTGGAAAGGACTTTTTCATGCTCACACGCACTGATATCGAGACAAATATGCTGCCTGCTGACGGGTCGCCCCCGGTTCGCTGGCGAATCTCCGATGGTCTCATCCCTTACGAGGCGGCGATCGTAGAGATGGAGCGTGAGGTTGCCGCGATCGCTAGCGGCGAGGCCGACGAACTCGTCTGGCTTCTGGAACACCCGCCACTCTACACCGCCGGCACCAGCGCTGACGAATCCGACCTCATCGAGCCGAACCGCTTCCCCGTCTTTGCGGCGGGCCGTGGCGGTGAATATACCTATCATGGGCCGGGGCAACGTGTGGTCTACGTGATGCTCGACCTCAAACGCCGGCGGCAGGACGTCCGCGCCTATGTGGCTGCGCTCGAGGATGTTATCATCCGCACGCTGGACAAGATGAATGTACGCGGCGAGCGCCGCGAGGATCGCGTCGGCGTCTGGGTCCGACGCCCCGAAAAACCATTGCTTGCCGATGGCGGCATGGCGGAGGACAAGATCGCAGCGCTCGGCATACGCCTGCGTAAATGGGTGAGCTTTCACGGCCTGTCGATCAACGTCGATCCGGACCTCTCGCATTTCTCCGGAATCGTACCCTGCGGCATCAGCGCCTATGGCGTCACCAGCCTCGTTGATCTTGGATTGCCGGTTACGGTTGGCGATGTCGATGTGTTCCTGCGTGAGGCCTTTGAAGAAGTCTTCGGCCCCGCCACGTCAGATGTGGTGACGGTGCCCGAAACCGTCGTTTAACGACGTCACGGGCCTAAAAGCCCGAATGGATCAGCGGCGCTGATAAGACGCATGATAAAAAGCAATGTGCGTTATCGTTTCGGCATTGCTATGAAGGGCCTGCCGCGCCGGGAATGCCAGACACTGAATAAACGGGGCGGCTGTCCCGTCCCCTCTGTTCCGGCCCGCCGGCCGAAAGTGCAGCATCACATGACAAGCCACACCGGTTTAAGCGACGTCGCCAAGGGCATGGCCATCATGGCGACCTGCATGCTGGTGCTGCCCATCATGGATGCGATCGCCAAATACATGGCTATCGTCGGCGGCATGTCGCCGGCGCAGGTGACGTTCTACCGCTTCTTTTTCCAGCTGGTCTGCACGCTGCCTTTGTTGCTGGTGGTATCGCCCCGCGCATTGTTCAGCGCCAAACGGCCCTGGATGAACTGCCTGCGTGGTGTGCTGCATGCTTCCGCCAGCCTGCTGTTCTTTGCTGCCGTCAAATACATGCCGCTCGCAGATGTTTTTGCGATCTATTTTGTCGAACCCTTCATGCTGACAATGATGTCGGCTCTTTTCCTCGGCGACAAAGTGGGCTGGAAGCGCTGGACCGCGATTGTCGTCGGTTTCGGCGGCGCCATGATCGTCATTCAGCCGAGCTTTGAAATCTTCGGCTGGACTTCGCTCCTGCCTGTCGCCTGCGCTTTCCTCTATACGCTCTATCTCTTCCTGAACCGGGCCATCGGCGATGCGGATAGCCCGCTCGTGATGCAGACCATGTCCGGTATGGCAGGGACCGTCTTCATGGGCGCTGCGCTTCTCATCGGCCACTCGCTCGGTGACACGGACTTTGCCGTCTCGCTGCCGCAGTCCGGCCATGCGCTCGCACTGCTCGTCTTGCTGGGATCGATATCCGGCTACATGCACCTGCTGATCGTCAGGGCCTTCCGGCTGGCGCCGCTCTCTCTGCTCGCGCCATTCCAGTATTTCGAAATCATCTCAGCGACGATTCTCGGTTATGCGCTGTTTTCAGATTTCCCGACGCCATCCAAATGGCTCGGCATTCTCATTATCGTCGCATCCGGCCTGTTCATCATCTGGCGCGAGCGGAAACAAGCTGCCGCGCTGACGCCGCTCGACGCGCAATAGCCGCGTTAGCGCACCTTCAGGTGCCCGAGGGCAGCGGGTCTTCGCCGTGATGGTCCTGCGCCTCGACAAGGCTGCCGAGCAGCCAGAGAGATACCTCAGCCGCCTCCCCCGCCGACTTGAAACGATATGAGCCGCTATATTTGGACATGTCGAAGAAGGTAACGACAAAACCGTCGCCGCTCTCCAGACTTTCGACCCGAATACGCTCGGGATCGATCATGACGCAGACATAGTGGGATCCCATGTTGCGCATGAAGCCGGCCTTGTTGTCGTGCAGCCGCACGAATGCCGCACCGCCATCCACCGTCATATGCAGGCTTCTGATCGCCTCGTTCGGAAAGGCGCGGGCGAAATCCATGATCGCCTGCCCCACGTCATGGCTGTTGTCCTCATCCGTGGCCCGTGACATGCGCCAGGCGTAAACGGCAAAGACCGATAGCAGCACGAACACGATAATCCAGATCGCCATATTCATCGGGGCGCTCCCTCACCATCGAAACATCACGATTCGCGAATCGAAACGATGCGAACCCGGCTCAGGTTCATATCGGCCGAGGCTTGTGCGAAGTTTGGTATCCAAATCGTGCACGGCCGCAGGGCGGCCGGTGAATCAGAAGCGCTTCAGAAACGACGCCTTTGCCAGCAGCCATTGCCGGCGAAGCTGCGACAGCTGCAGGTCGCCGTCAAAAACGCCGCTCCCGGCCTTCCGTGCCGCGGCGATGACGGGACCGGCGAGCGAAACAGGAAGATAGGCGGCAAAGATGTTTTTCGGGACCCTCGCGCGTCGTGCCTTTTCCAGGTGATCGAGCGCATGGGTTGCAAAAATCTCGATGGCGATGCCGATACGCTGCCTGTCTTCGCCCTCAAGGAAGGTCTCGCGGTCCAGCCCGGCCGCAGCCAGCATGTCGGCGGGGATGTAGACCTGCCCGCGACGGCGGTGAAGCGGTGTCAGCAGCAGCATTCCGGCCATGGCCTGTGCGACGCCCGCATGACCGGCCGCCTCCGCACTGGAGGCAGCATCTTCGGCAGAAAGCACCAGGCTAGAGAGCTGGATCAAGGCTGATGCGGTTTCTCCGGCGTAACCTTCCAGCGCATTGCGATCTTCGAACAGGTCGTCATAAAGATCGAAGATACGCGCCTCGATCATATTGGCGAGCACCGGGCGCGGCAGTCGATAGGTCTCGATTGTGGTCAGAAGTGCTGCTGCGACAGGATGAGACTGGCTGTCGCCATGCGGATTGCCTTCGAGCAGATCGCGCCACCATTGCATGCGCACTTCGCCGGGCAGCGCCTCGCGCACGGAATCGCGGATACGGGCGATTTCAGCATTGAAAGCATAAAGCGCCGCCAGAGCATTGCGCTTGTCGGCGGGTGACAGAAGGCAGGCGAGATAGCGGTCACGGTCTGTGTCGCGCAACGTCGCAAGGCAAACATCGATATTTTCTGTGGGTGCCATGGTTCCCCGCGCGCGAAACGCCCTCAGCCTTCGACGGCGATCAACGCGGCAGCGACGGCGCGCGATTCCGAAAGCATGATATTATAGGTGCGCACCGCAGCGCCCGTACTCATCGGGTCAATGGAGATGCCGGCCTCCTTGAAGGCGGCGCGCAACTCTTTCGGCAGAACCCGCATGCCGTCCCCCGTGCCGATCAACAGCACTTCGATATCCTGCGCTTCGGCAAGAATTTTCTCGAAGTGGTCAAGAGCGAACTCCGTCGGGTCGGCGGGCTCCCACCCGTAAATGCCTGAAGGCAGGAGGAGAAGAGAGCCGCGATGCGACATATCGGCGAAGCGAAATCCGCCATTGCCATAGGCATCGATGGGCGCCCGGCCAGGAAAATGGGCCGGGCGTATTTCGATCCCGCCGGCCATCAGACGGCAGGCTTGCCGCCGATGGCGTTACCGGGCTTTTCGTCCTTCTCGTCCTCCGCATCCTTGCTATCGGGGCGCAGCTTGAAGGCGATTAGCACCGGAGCAGCGATATAGACCGAGGAGAACACGCCGATACCAACGCCGAACAGCATGGCGAAGGTGAAGGAACGGATGACCTCGCCACCGAAGAGGTAGAGCGCCAGAAGCGCCAGAAGGACCGTCAGACCCGTCAGGATCGTGCGCGACAGTGTCTGGTTCAGAGACGCGTCGATGATCATCGACAGGGGCATCTTCTTATATCGCCTGAGGTTTTCACGGACACGGTCATAGATAACGACGGTGTCGTTCAGCGAATAACCGATGATCGTCAGGATCGCCGCAATACTGGTCAAGTTGAACTCTATATCAAGGAAGACAAAGAGACCGATCGTGAAAACCACGTCATGCACCATCGAGATGACAGCGCCGAGTGCAAACTGCCACTCGAACCGAACCCAGATGTAGATCATGATCGCAGCCATGGCGAGCACAACCCCAATCGTGGAAGTGACGGTCAGATCGCCAGACACGGCAGGACCGACGACTTCCACGCGGCGGAAGTCGTATTTGTCCTCAAGCTCGCCACGCACCATGGTGATGGCGGATTGCTCGGCATTTTCGCCGCCTTCCTGCGCCTGAATACGGATGAGAACATCCTGCGGCGAGCCGAAGTTCTGCGCCTGGATTTCGCCGAGGTTCAGCTGGTTCAGACGATCGCGAATATCGGCAATGTCGGCATCGCCCTGCTTGGCGCGGACCTCAATGACCGAGCCGCCCTGGAAGTCGATGCCGAGGTTCAGACCCTTGGCTACGAAACCACCGACGCAGGCCAGCATGATCGCACCCGTTATCATGAAGACGACACGGCGATACCGCATGAAGGGAATGTCGCGGCCATCGAACATGGCGGTGCGAACGCCCTTCGGCAGGTGCTTCGGACGGCTGCGGCGAACCCAGTAGCCGAACATCCACGCCGTCAGCGTATAGGCGGTGAAGACGGTGGTGATGATACCAACGGCAAGCGTGACGGCGAAGCCCTTGACTGGACCGGTGCCCATGTAAAACAGCACACTGGCGACGATCAGCGTCGTCAGGTTGGCGTCGATAATGGTCGCAAAAGCGCGCGTGAAGCCGTTATCCAGTGACTGGATCAGCGGTTTGCCGCTCTTCACCTCCTCGCGTATGCGCTCATAGATAAGAACGTTGGAGTCTACAGCCATGCCGATTGTCAGCACGATACCGGCGATACCCGGTAGCGTCAGCGTCGACCCGATCACACTGAGCACGGCCAGCAGCATGACCACGTTGACCACAAGAGCGATATTCGCGAGCAGGCCGAAGAAGCCGTAGAAGACGAACATGAAGATGAGGACGCCGACAGCACCGATGGCACTCGCCGTCAAGCCGGCGGTGATGGAGTCGTTACCGAGGCTCGGGCCGACGGTGCGTTCTTCAACAACGGTCAGCGTCGCCGGCAGCGCGCCGGCGCGCAGCAACACGGCAAGGTCATTGGCGCCCTGCACCGAGAAATTACCGGAGATTTGTCCCGAACCGCCGATGATCGGCTCACGGATGACAGGTGCGGAGATCACCTGATTATCGAGCACGATGGCAAAGGGTTTGCCGACATTCTGCTGCGTCGCCTGCGCAAAGCGCTGCGCGCCGCGGCTGTCGAAGCGAAACGTCACGACGGGTTCGTTGGTTTGCTGGTTGAAGCTTGCCTGCGCGTCGACGAGATTGTCGCCGGATACGAGTGCACGACGCTCGACGAGATAAGGAACCGGCGGATCGTCCTGCGAATAGAGAACTTCCGACGTCGCCGGCGGACGGCCGTTCATGGCTTCCTGTACCGGCATGGAAGTATCGACCATGCGGAAGGAGAGCTTTGCCGTCTGGTTGAGGAGGGACTTCAGGCGCTGCGGGTCCTGAAGGCCCGGCACCTGCACGATGATGCGGTCGGAGCCCTGGCGCTGGATGAGCGGCTCGGTGGTGCCGACTTCGTCAACGCGACGACGCACGACTTCGATGGATTGCGAAACCGCTGATGACAGACGGTAATCGATGCCCTCATCCGTCAGATTGAGACGCAGCAGATTGTCGCCGCCGTCGTTCATCGTGACTTCGGTGATGGAACCACCGACCAGTGTGCCGGCGGAGACAGGCTGGGTCAGGTCACGCAGCGCGTTCTTGGCAGCTTCAACCTGGGCCGGATCGCTGATGCGAACCTGAATCTGCTGGCCATTGCCGGTCAGCCCGGAATATTTGATGTTGGCATCGCGCAGCTGGGTGCGGACATCGCCGACGATCGTTTCAAGCCGTTCCTTGACGATGTCGGAACGCTCGATCTTGAGCATGATGTGCGAACCGCCCTGAAGGTCGAGACCGAGCGTTACCTTGTTGTCCTTGTACCAGGCAGGCATGCCCTCCAGCTGCTTGTCCGTAAACAGGTTGGGAGAGGCGATGACGACGCTTGCCAGCACAAGCAGCCAGATGAAGACTGTTTTCCATCGGGAAAAATGAAGCATTTCGATCTCGGTCAGGGTTGGGGTCGCGCCTGGCGCAACCCGTCAAAATTCGCAATCGGGCATTCGGTTGTCCGGCAGGATCAGGAAGCGGCTTCCGTCTTGACGACTTCGCCCTTCACGCGCACTTCGGCAATATACGCCCGTGCCGCGCGGATTTTCACGCCATCGGCGATTTCGACTTCCAGTTCACTGTCATCGATGACCTTGGTTACCTTGCCAACGATGCCACCGCCCAGAACGACCTGATCGCCACGACGAATGTTGGTCAGCGTCTCCTGACGCTTCTTCATCTGCGCGCGCTGCGGACGGATCAGGAAAAAGTACCAGACCACCATGAGCGGCGCAAACAGGAACAGCATCTCAAGGCCGGAACCGAAGGCCGATGCGCCGCCCGCTGCATCCTGGGCAAAAGCTTGACTAATGAACATATAAAACTCCTCGCAATTGCGGCACGACCCCGCGTGCCGCCCCGGCTTTTCAAGCCGCCGGAATATAGTTGGGAACGCCGGGATTGCAACAGATGCAGGGCCCTCGCCGTACCGATTCCGGACCTCTTAACCTTTATGCGTCCGAAACACCATGCTAGGCCGGTCGCAAATCAGCGTTTTGAACATCAGACAAGCGGAATAAACACCATGATTCGCGAAGAAACGGCTTCCCTGCTCCTTTCAGAACTGCGCCGGCTCACCCTCGCGGTGGAGAGGCTGGCTGGCCCGGCGCCGGCCGTAAATGACTGGAATGCGGCCGATTGTTTCGTTTGGGTACCCACGAACGCATTCCTGCAGCCCGTTCCCCGCCCCAACCGCATCGCGCTGAAGCTCATCCGCGGCGTCGATCACGTTCGCGACATCCTGCATGAAAACACGCTGCGTTTTGCGGAGGGATTTGCGGCCAACAATGTGCTGCTGTGGGGCGCGCGGGGCATGGGCAAGTCTTCGCTTGTGAAGGCCGTTCACGAAGATGTGCGCGCAGCGAGCGGTGTTTCGCTGAAGCTGGTGGAAGTCCACCGCGAGGATATCCATACCCTGCCCATCCTGCTCGATATCCTCAAGGCTTCGGGCGAGCGGGTTATCGTTTTCTGCGACGACCTTTCCTTCGACCATGACGACACTGCCTATAAATCGCTGAAGGCAGCGCTCGATGGCGGTATCGAAGGACGGCCCGACAATGTCCTTTTCTATGCGACCTCCAACCGCCGCCATCTCCTGCCCCGCCACATGATGGAGAACGAGCAGTCCACCGCCATCAATCCTTCGGAAGCAGTCGAGGAAAAAGTCTCTCTGTCCGATCGCTTCGGCCTCTGGCTCGGCTTCCATAAATGCGGCCAGGAAGACTATCTGACGATGATTGACAGCTATGCCGCCCATTTCGATCTGGGTCTCGACCGCGAAACGCTGCATCACGAGGCTCTGGAATGGGCGACGACCCGAGGCGGACGCTCGGGCCGCGTCGCGTGGCAATATATCCAGGACGCCGCCGGTCGCCTTAGGAAGCCTCTCGACAGATAACGCCGCTGCGACGTCTCCCACACGCGGTGTCGTTACGACCACACCGCGTGTCGTATTCCCGAAGGCCACATTTCCCCTCTCATGGTTTGCTGCACCCATGAAGTGACCTGCCCGCGGAGGAGCGGAAAGGCACGGCGTTCAACCATGGAGGAGATGGATATGAGCAGGAACAGAGGCGTCGTCTACATGCGGCCGGGTCAGGTCGAGGTCCGCGACATCGACGACCCGAAGCTTGAGGCGCCGGATGGCCGCCGGATCGAGCACGGCGTCATTCTCAAGGTTATTTCCACCAATATCTGCGGCTCCGACCAGCACATGGTGCGCGGCCGCACCACGGCAATGCCGGGCCTCGTTCTTGGTCACGAAATCACCGGCGAAGTCATCGAGAAGGGCATCGACGTCGAGATGCTGCAGGTTGGCGACATCGTTTCCGTGCCGTTCAACGTGGCCTGCGGCCGTTGCCGCTGCTGCAAGGCGCAGGATACCGGCGTCTGCCTGACGGTGAACCCCTCCCGTGCCGGTGGCGCTTACGGTTATGTCGATATGGGCGGCTGGATCGGTGGCCAGGCGAAATATGTGACGATCCCCTATGCCGACTTCAACCTGCTGAAATTCCCGGATCGCGACCGGGCGATGTCGAAGATCCGCGACCTGACCATGCTCTCGGATATTCTGCCGACCGGCTTCCACGGCGCGGTCAAGGCGGGCGTCGGTGTTGGCTCCACCGTGTATGTTGCCGGTGCAGGCCCGGTCGGTCTTGCTGCGGCCGCTTCCGCCCGTATTCTCGGCGCAGCGGTCGTCATGATCGGCGATTTCAACAAGGATCGTCTTGCCCATGCTGCGAAAGTCGGTTTCGAGCCCGTTGATCTGTCCAAAGGTGACCGCCTCGGCGATATGATCGCCGAGATTGTCGGCACCAACGAGGTGGACAGCGCCATCGACGCGGTCGGCTTTGAAGCACGCGGCCATGCAGGCGGTGAACAGCCGGCCCTCGTTCTCAACCAGATGATGGAAATTACCCGCGCCGCCGGTTCCATCGGCATTCCCGGCCTTTATGTAACGGAGGATCCCGGCGCGGTGGACGATGCCGCCAAGCAGGGCAGCCTGTCGCTACGCTTCGGCCTCGGCTGGGCAAAGGCGCAATCCTTCCACACCGGCCAGACACCGGTGCTGAAATACAATCGCCAGCTCATGCAGGCAATCCTGCACGACCGCTTGCCGATTGCAGACATCGTCAACGCCAAGATCATTGCGCTTGATGATGCCGTTCAGGGGTATGAAAGCTTTGACCAGGGCGCTGCCACCAAGTTTGTGCTTGATCCACATGGCGATCTGCTGAAGGCGGCATGATGACTTTGCCCGCAAACGGGTGACGGGTAGAAGCGCCCGCGACGGATATCGTCGCGGGCGTTTTATTTTCAGGCTATTTGACTGTCGGGTGAAACTATGGCTCCCCCACCAGCAGTGCCTCCAACTCGTTTTTCGCCTCCACGGAGAGATAGGGTCTGAACAGGCTTGAAACCTGCTGCAATCCCCAGTCCAACTGCTGCGGTCCAAACTCGACAACACCTTCCTGAAGGTTGAGATAGGCCGCCCAATAGGTCGAGACGATCCAGAGATTTGTCAGAACGGCTGGCCTTTCTTCTTGTGGAATTGCGGCCAGACCCGCTTTTTCCATACGCGAGACGATATCGCCAACGGCAAGGCGCATGGTCGCGCTGATCGCTCGCACGGGCTCGACAAGCGCCGGAGCCAAAGAGACGAGGCCGACAAGGTCGCGAAAAAGGAAACGATAATCCCATACGAGCGAAAACCAGAGCCGCAGAAAACCGGCATAGGTCGCCGCCGCCTTCTCATTCGCGCTGTCAACATCCGCGACCACAGCCACGGCATCGGCCTCGAACCGCGAGAAGAGCGCAAGGACAAGCGCTTCCTTGGTGCGGAAATGGTAATAGAGATTGCCTTCATTGATGCCGACCGCGCCTGCAATGTCTGCCGTCGTGACGTGATCGGGCCCACGCTCATTGAACAAAGCGAGCGCGGCTGTAAGAATCCGTTCGCGCGTTGGTATTGGACGGTCCGTTGATTGCCTGCTGATGTTTTTTTTCACGACTGAAAACTCGACCATTGAAAAATAAGGCGTACACCTTAAATCACTAAAATAAGGTATACACCTTAAAAACCATTTTTGCCGTCATCGCGATATGGAGGGCCGAAACGTGCCTGAGAAAGACCTTCGCCAAAATAAGCCGCAAGCCAGCGAAACCTCTTCTATGTCCAACATCGCCGTTGCTCGCCTGGCGCTGTCGCTCATACAAAATCCGTTAAAGGCATTGCCGCCCGAGATTTTCACGGAGCCCGCGGTGTTCAATCGGATTGCGGGCCGGATACGGGTCCATCTTGCAGATCCCGCCCTTGTCCACGAAGCCCTGGTTAAAAATGCCCATTTGCTCTCCAAGGGCGATGATGTGCGTCGAGCTCTGGGCCCGGCTCTTGGGCAAGGTCTGTTAACTGCTGACGGCGATCACTGGAAGTGGCAGCGGCAGTCCGTCGCCGCGGCCTTCCGCCACGACAAACTCCAGCAACTCCTGCCCTTGATGGTGGACGCGGCTCGCCGCACGCAGAAGCGCTGGAACACTGCGCCGGGCGGCCATATCGATATCGCCCATGAAATGATGATGACCACGTTTGACGTCATCGTCGAGACCATGATGTCCGGCGGGCATGACGTCGATATCCACCGCGTCGAACAAAGCATCACCGACTATCTGAAGCCAACGGGCTGGACGATCGCGCTCGCCATGCTGGGTGTGCCGGAGTGGCTGCCGCATCCCGGTCGCCGCAAGGCGCGGCTGGCAGTCGACTATCTCCGCTCGAGCCTCGTGAAGGTAATTATCGAGCGGCGACGACATCCCGGCGACAGGGCGGATCTCGTTTCGATGCTTCTGGAGGCGAAAGACCCTGAGACCGGTCGGATGATGACCGATACGGAAATCGTCGACAATCTGCTGACGTTCATCACCGCCGGTCACGAGACGACGGCGCTTGGCCTTGTCTGGACCTTCTACCTTCTGTCGCGACATCCGGAGATCGAAGCGAAGGTGATCGCGGAGATTGACGCCGTCACCGACGGCCAGCCGGTGACGGCAGACCATGTCGCCGGACTCACCTACACGCGGCAGGTATTTTCAGAGGCGATGCGACTTTATCCCCCCGCTCCCATCATTACACGCACGGCATTGCAGGACTTCCGCCTCGGCGAACATGATATTGCGGCCGGAACCGTTCTTTATGTGCCGATATACGCCATCCACAGGCACGCCTCGCTGTGGGAGGAGCCTGACCGCTTCGATCCGTCGCGCTTCGAGCCGGAAAAAGTCAAGCAACGCCACCGCTATGCCTACATGCCCTTCGGCGCCGGTCCGCGCGTTTGCATCGGCAATGCCTTTGCGATGATGGAAGCTGTCGCCATCCTCGCGGTCCTTTTGCAGGGCGCCCACGTCAGGAACAAGACGCCAGCAACCATGGAGCCGCTGATGCGGGTCACCCTGCGGCCAGAAGACCGGCTGATGATGCAAGTCGTGCCAAGACAAAACAAATCGCCCGCGGCGTGAACGACCGCGGGCGACAGGATCAGTGCAAATCTTCACCCGTCACCGGATGGTGACGATCAGAGGTCGACGTCGAGGATCGCCATGGAAAAGTTATAGGAGCGGTCGCCGTCTTCGTCGTCGATATAGACAACGCCGAGAAACTCTTCGCCCATATACACTTCAGCCGAATCGTCCTTGCGGGGACGTGCTTTGACAATCATCTTTTCGTTGAAGGTGCGCTTGAAATAGGCGTCGAGTTTTTTGAGTTCGTCGGCTTTCACCAGTTTTCTCCTGTGCGGTTCGCGTTGGCCCGCTTTTGGCATGGGACAAAGGCGAAAGTAAAGTGAAAGCGGCACGTCGCCCATGTCTTTCCCATGGACGAGCGCAATATGTACCACCTCTCAGATATCGGCCCCGATGACCTGGTCCATCAGACGCGAGGGTTCGGAACACCCTGCTTCTCCCACCACCCGCGCCGGCACACCGGCAACCGTGGTCTTCGGCGGAACAGGCTTCAGCACGACAGAACCCGCCGCAATGCGCGAGCAATTGCCGATCTCGATATTGCCGAGAATTTTTGCCCCTGCCCCGATCATCACGCCATTTCCGATCTTGGGATGCCGGTCCGCCCCTTCCTTGCCGGTGCCACCCAGCGTCACGCCATGCAAGATGGAGACGTTGTCGCCGATGACGGCGGTTTCACCGACCACAAGGCCGGTAGCGTGATCGAGGAAGATGCCCTTGCCGATGCGCGCGGCCGGGTTGATATCCGTCTGGAAGATGCTGGATGACCGGCTTTGCAGATAAAGGGCCAAATCCCTGCGCCCCTTCTGCAGCAGCCAGTGGGCAAGCCGATGGGTCTGGATCGCCTGAAAACCCTTGAAATAGAGGAGCGGCTCCATGAAGCGCGTGCAGGCCGGGTCGCGGTCGTAAACGGCCTGAATGTCGACGCGCAGCACACTGCCCCATTCCGGCCAGTCGTCCAGCATATCCTGGAAGGTCTGGCGCAGAAGCACGGCCTGCATATCGGGATGATCGAGGAGTTCGCAGATACGGTAGATCACACACTCCTCGAGCGAGCGGTGATTGAGGATCGTCGAATAGAGAAAAGCGGAAAGCAGCGGGTCCTGCGCAGCGGCGCTGCGCGCTTCATTGAGCAGGCTGCCCCAGATCGGATCGACTATCGCCAGCTGTTCAGGCTGACGGGCCTCGGTACGTGCGACCATGAATGGTCTCCTCGTTTGCAGTGGTCGTTCTTTATACAGAAAAAGGCGTGCGTTAGAAATGGGATTCGAACGACGACTTTAAAGGCGGCAAGGCTTCAGTTTTTCTTCATGCAGCTTGAAAAACCATTTCTTGCCGGTGCGAACAATCCAGGAACTCCTGACGGAGAGCCGGGCTCACTTCTTCTGCAAGATCACCCGGGTCAAAGCCCGCGATAAAATTCCAAAACCGCGGCCTTGAACACCCGGTCGCCGACGGCCAGCATGTGGTCGCGGCCGGGAATGTCGATTGCGCGTGCGTGCGGCATGACGGCGGCCAGTTCCTGACCGGACCCGGCAATATCGTCCTTCGTTCCGACCGCAATCAGCGTCGGCGCGTCGATCTTTGCCGCCTGCTCGCGCGTGACGAGAACGCGCGACGTCTCGATACAGGCGGCAAGCGCCAGACGGTCGCTTTTCGTCTGGTCGGCGAAGGCGCGGAACATGCGGCCGCGCTCATGGGTCACCACATCGAGAGATGGAGCCAGCAGGGCCTCCGCAATCGGGTCCCAGTCGCCCACGCCTTCCACCATGCCGATGCCGAGGCCACCAAACACCAGGGAGCGAACACGCTCTGGATGCGCCATGGCCAGAAACGCGGAAATACGCGCGCCCATGGAATAGCCCATCACATGGGCTTCCGCGATGCCCAGATGATTGAGCAGCGCCACCGCGTCGTCGGCCATGACCGCGGGATAATAAGCCTCGGAATCATGTGGCTTGTCGCTTGCGCCATGGCCGCGATTGTCGATGGCAATCACCCGGTAGCCGGCGTCACCCAGCGTCTTCAGCCAGCCGGGATGCACCCAGTTGACATTGGCGCTGGACGCAAAGCCGTGGATCAGCAGAACCGGGTCACCCGCCGGATCACCCTCGTCAAAATAGGCAAGGCGAAGACCGTCATGGGAAAAATCGGAAAACTGCGGCGTGTTGAGATTCATCAAGGACATCCTTTTTGCCGGACCATATGGCAGGAATTAGCAATGTTGAACATGTTTCGCTGACGATTTTTATGGAGATGCAATGCGTTTGAGGCTACATATCCGCAACGAAGAGCCGATGCGAGAAGACGCATTGCGGCTCTATAACGATATTGCATTTGGAGACGAACATGGCCGGCCATTCCATTCCCCACTTCCAGAACGATGGCGGACACCGCATGATCGAGATCGGCGTCAAGGAATTCATGTGCACCGGCGCATCCGTGCCTTACGATCACCCGCATATCTTCATCGATATGGGCGACGACAATGAGAAGGTCTGCTCCTACTGCTCGACCCTTTATCGCTACAATCCGTCGCTGAAGGCCGAGCAGACCAATCCTCCGGGCTGCGTTTTCCACGTGAAGGCCGCCTGACCTTCCCCTCTTCCTGATCGGGGCGCAGCATGCCCATAAAATCCGTAGCCATTGTCGGTGCCGGCATTGCCGGTCTCACCGCGGCCCTTTCTTTTGCCCGGTACGGGATTGCTTGTGACATCATCGAACAGGCCGGTGAACTGACCGAAGTCGGCGCCGGTCTGCAACTGTCCCCCAACGCATCGCGCATCCTGGCCACGCTTGGCGTTTTGCCTAATATCGAGGCCCGCTGGACCGAACCGGTCACCGTCGAACTCGCTTCCGGAAAAACCCTTTCCCCCCTGCTCTCGCTGTCCATGGGTGCCGTGGCGCGCAAACGCTGGGGCGCACCCTATGGCGTGTTGCATCGCTCAACCCTGCAAGGCGCGCTTCTCCAGGCGGTGACACAGAACCCACTCTGTCGCCTGCACCTGGGAAAGCGCATTGAAAACGCCACCTTGGATGTGATTGCCGCAACGACTTTCCGCGACCATGATCTGATCGTCGGTGCGGATGGTGTCTGGTCCGCGGCCCGTTTCGCCGTGCCTTCCGCACCCACCGCCACCTTCTCCGGCAATGTCGCCTGGCGGTTCACTGTTGCCGACAGCGATGCACCATCCGCTATCAACAAGAGCGCCGTCACGGCCTATCTCAGTTCGGGCGGCCATATCGTCGCTTATCCGCTGAAGGAAGTCGGCGGCTTCAACATTGTCGCGATCGCACTTGGCGCGGACCCCGGCGCGACGTGGCGGGCGGAATCGAGCGGGCAGCAGAAAGCGCTGATGCTCGAGCAGTTTCGACGGTTTAGCCCGCAGATCGTCCGCCTGCTCGCCTCGTCTGAGAATCCGACCTTCTGGCCCCTCTATCAGGCTGGCCCCGGCCGCTGGCATAATGGACGTGACACCGTGCTGATCGGCGACGCGGCGCATGCCATGATGCCCTTCGCCGCCCAGGGTGCGGCCATGGCGATAGAGGATGCGTTTGAACTTGCGGGCGCAGTGGCCGGCAGCAATGGCGAAAAGCCCCTGCCTGTGCCGCAGGCCCTTGCCGCTTTCGAGACCTTGCGCCTCCCCCGCATCGAAAAGGCCCGCAAGCGGGCCTCTCTCAATCGTTTTGCCTATCATGCCAAAGGTCCGGTCCGAATTGCCCGGAACCTGGTATTTTCCACCCGTCCCACAGAAGCGTTCCTGAAGGACTTCGACTGGCTCTACGGCTACCGCGCGAAGGGCTGAGGGGCTGAGGGCTGGGTCAGATGCCGGCCGCGGCCTTGAACCCGGCCTCCAGATCCATCTTGAGATCGGCGACATCCTCGAGCCCGATCTGCAACCGGATAACCGGGCCACCCGAAGGACCCTTGGCGATGGTCCGATCGACCAGCGAGACGGCGACCGCAAGCGATTCGTAGCCACCCCAGGAATAGCCGAGCCCGAAGAAGGTCAGCGCATCGAGGAAGGCGGCTGCAGCCTGCTTGTGCCTGCCCTCTTCCGCCTTCAAGACGAAGGAGAAGACACCGCTCGCGCCCTTGAAATCACGCTTCCACAGTTCGTGTCCGGGAAAGCTCGGCAAGGCCGGATGCAGAACACGCACGACATCGTCGCGGCTTTCCAGCCATGTGGCAATATCAAGCGCGCTTTTCTGATGATGCGCCAGCCGGATGCCCATAGTGCGGATGCCGCGCAGGATTTGGTACGCGTCGTCAGATGTGACGCAGATGCCGAGATTGGCATTGGCCTGATAAAGCGCCTTCCAGTGCTTTTCATTGGCCGAGACGAAGCCCATCAGGACATCCGAATGACCCGAGGGATATTTGGTGGCGGCATGGATGGAGACATCGACGCCGAAATCCAGGGGCTTGAAATAAAGCGGCGTCGCCCAGGTATTGTCCATCGTCACGACGCAATCATGCCTGTGCGCGATATCGGTGATCAGCCGCACATCCTGAATTTCGAAGGTGTTGGAGCCAGGCGCTTCCAGATGCACCAGCTTCGTGTTCGGGCGGATCAAGGCCTCGATGCCTTCCCCGATCGCCGGATCGTAATATTCCACCTCGACGCCCAGCTTTTTCAGCATCGTGTTGCAGAAGCGGCGGGTGGGGAAATAGACGGAATCAACGATCAAGGCATGATCGCCCGCACCGAGATAGGCGAGGAACGGCACGGTGATGGCGGCAAGGCCCGACGGGACGAGAATGGTCCCGGCCGAACCCTCAAGCGCGTTGACCATGTTGCACAGCGCGTCGGTCGTCGGCGTGCCATGCGTGCCATAGGTATATTTCTGGTTTTCGGTCGAAAGCGTCTCGGCATCCGGGAAAAGCACGGTCGAGCCACGCACGATGGGCGGGTTGACGAAACCGAAACAATCGGCGGGATCGTTACCGCCATGGGTCAGGCGCGTATTTATACCTGCGGCGGAAAGCAGGTCATTTCTCTTGGTCATTTCAGATCAGCTTTCGAAGGAATATTGACGGGGCGACAATGCGGAGACCAGGAGGTTAGGTCAAGTCCCGAAGGCGCGCGTCCGGTTCATCAACATATCTGTAAAAAATCAGCATACAATAAGTATACAAAATTCAGGCAAGCGTAAATTTACGCAAAAATATGCTCATATTTTCACCCTTTGCATAGTTACCGACCAAAATTTGGAAAATTCCCTTTAATAGGCACAATTATCGCCCGAACACCTTGACCCTTTCGAAGATTCGAATCTTATAAAGCATGCGGATCGAGGAGATCTCGCTGAAGGGGGAGCTGGGGAAAATAAAGAAGCCGGTCCCCTTCCAATGGATGATAACAAACAAAGGTTGGGAAAAATGAAAAAGGCAATTCTGTCGGCCGCTATCGGCGCAGCAGTTTTGGGAGGAGCCTCGGTCGCTTCGGCGGCAACCCTTCAGGACGTGAAGGCAAAGGGCTTCGTGACCTGCGGCGTGAGCGCTGGCATTCCGGGATTCTCCAATCCCGACGACAAGGGCGAATGGTCGGGTATCGATGTGGACTATTGCCGCGGTATTGCCACTGCGGTTTTTGGTGACCCTTCGAAGGCCAAGTTTGTTGCCCTGTCGAGCAAGGATCGTTTTCCGGCTCTCCAGTCCGGCGAAGTCGATGTTCTGACCCGTAACACCACCTGGACCATCAGCCGCGACACGTCGCTCGGCTTCAACTTCCGTACCGTCAACTACTACGACGGCCAGGGCTTCATCGCCAAGAAGAGCCTCAACGTAAAGTCCGCTCTCGAGCTTTCCGGCGCTGCCGTCTGCGTTCAGACCGGTACGACCACCGAGCTCAACCTCGCCGACTACTTCAAGACCAACAATCTGCAGTACAACCCGGTCGTTTTCGAAAAGGAATCCGACGCGACGTCTGCCTATGATTCCGGTCGTTGCGATGTCTACACCACCGACCAGTCGGGCCTTTATGCAATCCGTCTGAAGCTGAAGAACCCGGAAGAAAACGTCGTTCTGCCTGAGATCATCTCCAAGGAGCCGCTTGGCCCGGCCGTTCGCCAGGGTGACGACCAGTGGTTCGACATCGTCACCTGGGTTCACTACGCGATGGTCAACGCCGAAGAACTGGGCGTCACCTCCAAGAACGTCGATGAGCAGAAGAACAGCGCCAACCCGGACATCAAGCGTTTGCTCGGTACGGAAGAAGGCACCAAGATCGGTACCGATCTCGGCGTTGGCAATGACTGGGCTTACAACATCGTCAAGCTGGTCGGCAATTACGGCGAAGTCTTCGACCGCAACGTCGGCGCCGGCTCTCCGCTCAAGATCGAGCGCGGCCTGAACAGCCTCTGGACCAAGGGCGGCCTGCAATACGCACCGCCGGTCCGTTGATCGGTCCCATCACCGGCTAAACGATAAGGAGGCTGGGCAACACCCGGCCTCCAATTAAAATTTATAAATAAGCTCGCAAAGAGCACATAAAAGGGAAAGGTGCCTATGGCAGGCAACGCGGTCAGTTCGCAACGATCGCGCGCGCAAAGCGCGTCGTCACTTATCTACGATCCACGGATACGCGGCATTTTCTATCAGGTCCTGACAGTCGTCATCCTGACCGCCTTCGTTTGGGTCATCGTGACGAATACGATCCACAATCTTCAACGAGCAAACATTTCATCCGGCTTCGGCTTCCTCGACGGAAGAGCCGGTTTTGATATCGGTCAGTCGCTGATCGCTTATACCAGCGACGCGACCTATGGCCGGGCATTGGTCGTTGGCATTCTCAACACGATCCAGGTCGCATTTTTCGGCATCATCGCCGCCTCGATCATCGGTTTCATCGTCGGTATTGCGAGGCTTTCCAATAACTGGCTGATCTCGAAACTCGCGCAGGCCTATGTGGAAATCTTCCGCAACATCCCGCCGCTGCTCGTCATCTTCTTCTGGTACAAGGGCGTCATCTCCGTCCTGCCGCAGGCGCGCGAGTCGCTTGAGCTGCCGCTTGGAAGCTACCTCAACAACCGCGGTTTCTTTTTTCCGAAGCCGCTCTGGGGTGACGGCATCTGGCTCGTTCCAGCAGCCCTCCTGGTTGCCATCGTCATCAGCGTTTTCATTTATCGCTGGGCAAAGGCGAGACAGGAGCGAACCGGCCAGCAGTTCCGCACCGGCATCACGCTCACGCTTCTCATCATCGGCCTGCCGCTCGCCACGTTCCTGGCCATCGGTGCGCCGCTGACTTTCGACTATCCGATTGCCGGACGCTTTAACCTTTCCGGTGGCGCCGTCGTCGCCCCTGAATTCATGTCGCTGTTTCTGGCGCTGTCCTTCTATACCGCCTCCTTCATCGCCGAAATCGTTCGCGGCGGCATCAAGGCCGTGGCGAAAGGGCAAACGGAAGCTGCGGATGCACTCGGGCTTCGTTCCAGCACCACGACACGTCTGATCGTCGTGCCGCAGGCGATGCGCATCATCATTCCGCCGCTGACAAGTCAGTTCCTCAACCTCACCAAGAACTCGTCGCTTGCTGTCGCCGTCGGCTTCGCCGACATCGTTTCGGTCGGCGGTACGATCCTGAACCAGACGGGCCAGGCGGTTGAAGTCGTTGCCATCTGGCTGGTCATCTATCTCTCGCTATCCCTGTTCACGGCCCTGGTCATGAACTGGTTCAACGCGAAAATGGCTCTGGTGGAGAGATGACGATGACGATCAGCAACCATGCCTTCGTGCGCCAGACCATTGAAGAGGCCCGCCCCGCGCCATCGAGCGCGGTGGGCGTCACCCACTGGCTGCGCACCAAACTCTTCGCCACGCCCAAGGATGCGGTACTCACCGCCCTTGCCATCGCCCTGCTCGTCTATATTTTGCCGCCGATTATCGATTGGCTGTTTATCGACGCGGTATGGACCGGCAGCGACCGTCTCGCATGCCTCACCGCTTCACAGGGCGGCGCGCTGGCGGATGGACAGTCCGGCGCCTGCTGGGCTTTCGTTTCGGCCAAGCTCGGCCAGTTCGTCTTTGGCCGCTACCCCATCGATGAACGCTGGCGTCCGATCCTCGTCATGGTGATGTTCACCATCCTGTTGATCCCGATGCTCATTCCGAAGGCGCCGTTCAAGCGTCTCAATGCGCTGGCGCTCTTCATCATCCTGCCCTTCATTGCGTTTTTCCTGCTTATCGGCGGCGTCTTCGGCCTGCCGAAGGTGGAAACGCAGCTCTGGGGCGGCCTGATGGTCACGCTCATCCTGTCCTTCTTCGGGATCACGGTGTCGTTGCCCTTCGGCATTCTTCTGGCGCTTGGCAGACGTTCGAACCTGCCGGTCATCAAGATGCTCTGCGTCCTCTTCATCGAGGTCATCAGAGGCATCCCGCTGATCACGGTGCTGTTCTTCGCCAGCATCATGCTGCCGCTGTTCCTGCCCGACGGCTGGACCTTCGACAAGTTCCTGCGCGCGCTGGTCGGCGTGTCGCTGTTCTCCTCCGCCTATATGGCGGAAGTGATCCGCGGCGGCCTGCAGGCCATTCCGAAGGGACAATATGAAGGAGCGGATTCGCTCGGCCTGAACTACTGGCAGAAGACGAGGCTGATCGTACTGCCACAGGCGCTGAAGCTCGTCATTCCGGGCATCGTCAACACCTTCATCGGGCTGTTCAAGGACACGTCGCTGGTCTCGATCATCGGCATGTTCGACCTGCTCGGTATCGTCACACTCAACCAATCGGATGCGAACTGGGCGACCCCCGTTACCGCCATGACGGGCTATATCTTCGCAGGCTTCGTATTCTGGATCTTCTGCTTCGGCATGTCGCGTTATTCGCTGTTCATGGAACGGCACCTCGACACCGGGCATAAACGATAAGGGACGCTCAAAATGGCAGAAACCCAGGCAAAAAAACTGACCGTCTCGGCGACGGACGTCGCAATCGAAATCACCGGCATGAACAAATGGTACGGCGATTTCCACGTGCTGCGTGATATCAACCTGAAGGTCATGAAGGGCGAGCGCATTGTCATCGCCGGTCCTTCCGGCTCGGGCAAGTCGACCATGATCCGCTGCATCAACCGTCTGGAAGAGCACCAGTCGGGCAGCATCGTCGTTGACGGCATCGAACTCACCAACGACCTCAAGAAGATCGACGAAGTCCGTCGCGAAGTCGGCATGGTGTTCCAGCACTTCAACCTCTTCCCGCATCTGACGATCCTTGAGAACTGCACGCTGGCGCCAATCTGGGTTCGCAAGATGCCTAAAAAGGAAGCCGAAGAAGTGGCGATGCACTATCTGAAGCGCGTGAAGATTCCCGAGCAGGCACATAAGTATCCGGGCCAGCTTTCGGGCGGTCAGCAGCAGCGTGTGGCGATCGCCCGCTCGCTCTGCATGAAGCCGAAGATCATGCTGTTCGATGAGCCGACCTCGGCGCTTGACCCGGAAATGGTCAAGGAAGTGCTCGACACCATGGTCAGCCTCGCCGAAGACGGCATGACGATGCTGTGCGTCACCCACGAAATGGGCTTTGCCCGCCAGGTCGCAAACCGCGTCATCTTCATGGACCAGGGCCAAATCGTCGAACAGAATTCGCCCGCCGAATTCTTCGACAATCCCCAGCACGAGCGCACCCGGCTGTTCCTCAGCCAGATCCTGCACTGAGATCAGTCACCATCAACACATCATTCAACGGGGCCGTTTCGGCCCCGTTTCTTATGACGCCAGACAGTTCTCCGCACCCGACGTCGTCCTCGCCGTCAAGGCGTTGATCCACTGACTCCCCGCTCATGGATCCTCGCCTCAAGGGCGAGGATGACAGCCGAGCGGCTCGGCGCAGCTTGTTTTCATTTGCTCCGGCTTCTTACTTCAGCAGCAAAGCGACAATCCGCCGAGTCGTCGTCCCCTGTATTTTTTCCTTTCATCAGAACGGTGAAACGATCAACTTCGCCGTGCTTTAACCATTTGTTACGAAACGGAAATCCTTGTTTTGCAGGGCTTCTGGCCGCCCATGACATTTTTTTGTCAAATCGTGCATTTTTCCGCTTGCGGAGCAACGGGAGCCTGACTATAAGGGCGCCACACCACAAGCGCACGCGCCCTTCGTCTATCGGTTAGGACGTCAGATTTTCATTCTGAAAAGAGGGGTTCGACTCCCCTAGGGCGTGCCACTTGGCTTGATGGTTACCTCCCAAACGACTCCGGCATCGAATAAAATCGCAATATTTCGCGCATGTCATCATTGCTGCGGAACCGATTTGCCATGGGCACGTTACATGCCTGTCCCCCCGATGGAAGGCAAGCCGGACGAAGTGCCGCCGCGCAATTCACCCAGCTTGCCTTTCCCCTCTCCGAGATCATCAAGACGTTCAAAGCAAGGGTGAGCGCTGCCAGCCAGGCGTTATCGATATGGACATTGCCCATCCGCACCGCGTCGCGCGCTGCGCGAGATTGAAGCGGTAATTCAAGGATTTGCGCGGGTCCAACCGGGTTTTCCACAGCCCCTTCCGCCCTGCCAAAAAAACACGTCCGTGAGCGAAAAAAATCAAATTTACCGCTTGCGGAGCAACGGGAGCCTGACTATAAGGGCGCCACACCACAAGCGCACGCGCCCTTCGTCTATCGGTTAGGACGTCAGATTTTCATTCTGAAAAGAGGGGTTCGACTCCCCTAGGGCGTGCCACTTGCTTCTCCCAAAAAATCAAAAACATGATCGAATGTCTTGATGCAACGCATTGAGATTGCGTGACGCATTTTTCCTGTCCGCCAGTCGTGTTTTTCGTGGAGTTTTTGGCTAATTCCCAAACGCCTCACGGCGCGAAAGCGGCGTCCAGAACGCGCAGCTGCACGCGCCGCTGGCCCTGCCAGAGATCAGCCCCGACGGTGCCCGCCACGTGGATGTTTCTGCCTCGCGCGTTCAGCAGCATCTGCCCCAGGGGCGCCTCTGCGGCACGGAATGCAATGCCGTCCAGCCGAGAGCCGTCCATGGCCTCCAGCGTGATCTTGACATGCGACGTCCCCACCAAGCGCACATCCCGCAGACGATGTGCCGGCACCGCAAAGATCGGCTGCGAATGGCCTGACCCGTAAGGCCCCGCCTGCTCCAGCTGATCGACAAGCTGCACTGTGGCGCCAGACGCGCCGATGGCGCCGTCGATTTTGAGAACGCTGCTCTCCACCAGCTCATTGACGGTCTTTGCGGCCGCCTCCTCAAAGAATGTCCTGAGCTTGCCCAGATTGGCGCGCTCAACCGTGAGGCCCGCAGCCATGGCGTGCCCGCCCCCCTTGACCAGCAGTCCTGCCTCCACGGCCGCCCGCACCATGCGGCCCATGTCGAAGCCGTTGATCGAGCGGCCCGAGCCGGTGCCCTTGCCGGACGGATCGAAAGCGATGGCGAAAGCCGGGCGGCGGAACCGGTCCTTGAGGCGGGAAGCCAGAAGCCCAACGATGCCGGGATGCCAGTTCTCGCGCGCCGTCACGATGACGCCAGCGCCTGAGCCATCGCCGTATTCGAACAGAGCCTCGGCTTCCGCCTCAGCCAGCATCGCCGCTTCCATCGCCTGCCTCTCGCGGTTCAGCTGGTCCAGTCGCTCGGCAATCGCTTCGGCCTGCGAGGGATCATCGATCGTCAGCAGGCGACTGCCAAGCGCCGCATCCCCGATACGGCCGCCGGCATTGATCCGCGGCCCGATGAGGAACCCGAAATGATAGGGCGTGACAGGCCCCCCGAGACCGGCCTTCTTGAAGAGGGCCGCAAGCCCGGCATTGTTCATATGACGGGCGGCAATCAGCCCCTTCACCACATAGGCGCGGTTGAGGCCCTTCAGCGGAACCACATCGCAGACAGTGGCCAGCGCGACGATATCGAGAAGGGACAGCAGGTCGAGCGTAAAGGCCTGTCGATGCCGCCTGTCCTTCAGCATGCGCAGCGTCGCGACCAGCACGAGGAACACCACGCCTGCCGCACACAGATGCCCCTGCCCCGACAGATCGTCTTCCCTGTTGGGATTAACCAGCGCGACCGCAGGCGGCAACTCCGTGCCGACCTGGTGATGGTCGATCACCACCACATCCGTTCCGGCATCCTTTGCGGCCTGAAGGGATTCATGGCTGGTGGAGCCACAGTCCACGGTGACGATGAGCGTCGCTCCATTGGTGGCGAGCTGCTGCATCGCCGCCGGGTTCGGCCCATAGCCTTCGAAAATACGGTCGGGAATATAGATCTCGGGTGTCAGACCGAAATGGGCGAGGAACCGGTACATCAGAGCGGACGCCGCAGCACCATCGACGTCATAGTCGCCGAAGATCGCAACCTTCTCACCGGTCTCGACAGCGCGCACCAGCCGCTGCGCGGCCTTTTCGCAATCGGTCAGCATATGCGGATCGGGCATCAGCGAGCGTATCGTGGGATCAAGAAACGCCAGCGCGTCATCCACTCCAACCCCGCGCCCCGCTAGAACGCGTGCAATCAGTTCGGGAATACCGTGGACCTGCGACATCGCCAAGGCGCGGTTCTGCCCGGCCTGATCCAGCCGCGACACCCATCGCTGTTCTGTTGCCGACCGCTCCACGCTCAGAAATGCGCGGACCACCGTATCGGCCGGCTCCAACATCGCCATTCCGTCCATTCGTCCTGTGATGCGCCATCGCGCTTTCAGAAGGGGCTAAATGGCGATGACGCGTTTTTCAAGCAAAAACGCGCATGGACCATTTCACAGGGAGAAAATCGAGAAAAACGGGCTGATGATCGACACAGCGCCGATGAGAAGCAGCAACGAAAAAACAGCGAGCGAACTCCAGTTGCGCTCGTATTCGCGTGTGTCGAATTCCATGCTGCGGATATTGTCGTTTGCCCCCTGGGGCCGCGGCCGATGCGCCGTAAAGGCGCGCTCGCGCCTGTTGTCCTTGAACAGGATCAGTGATGTCACGGCCACGCCTCCCTCGCTTGGTGAACATCGTCAACAGTAAAGCCGAATCGCTTGGTATTCCAGCGTGGTCCGAAGAGGATCGAACAATTTTTTGGATGTCGCCGGCTCAAAAAAGGAGCGGGATATCAAACGCCGAAAAAAATCGAGCCACTCTAAAAGGACGCTCTCTTCCTACTCGAAACGTCTTTCGTCGTCGTCCTCGGGGCACGCCCGAGGATGACGACGTGCTTGGCAAGAGTGCCGTGCCCCCGTGTGACACGGCTCTAGCGTCTCAGGTCCTCTCAATCCGTATGACCTGAGGCTCGCTGACGAGATATTTCTCGCTCTTGATCGCCTTCACCGCCTTGCGGATCGCATCTTCCATCGTCGCGTGGGTGACGAGGATGATGGTCTGCGGCGCACCTTCGACATGCACGCGCTGGCGCTGCACAATGGATTCCAGCGAGATGTTATTATCCGCCATGCGGGTTGCAATGGAGGCAAAGACGCCTGCCTGATCCTTTACCGTCAGACGGATGAAGTACCCGCCCTCATGGCTCTTCATCTTGGCACGGCGGTACTCCGTCAGGGACTTGGCCGGACGGCCGAGCACCGGCACCTGCTGGGCGCCCGGACGGCTCTTGGCGATATCGGCGATGTCACCCAGCACGGCAGACGCCGTCGCGTTGCCGCCCGCACCCGGTCCCACCATCAGCAGCTCGCCGAGAATGTCGGATTCGATCGCAACCGCATTGGTGACGCCATCGACCTGGGCAATCACGGAATCAAGCGGCACCATGGTCGGATGCACGCGCTGTTCGATGCCGGACTCCGTCACCTGCGCCACGCCGAGAAGCTTGATGCGGTAACCCAGCTCGGCGGCCGCCTGAATATCCTCGATGGAAATATTGGTTATACCTTCGAGATAGATGTCGTCGGCAGCGATCTTGTTGCCAAAGGCGAGTGTCGTGAGGATGGACAGCTTGTGTGCGGTATCGTTGCCCTCAATATCGAAAGCAGGATCGGCTTCAGCGTAACCCAGCCGCTGCGCTTCCTTCAGGCACGCCTCGAACGACAGACCTTCCTTTTCCATCTTGGTCAGGATGTAATTGCACGTGCCGTTCATGATGCCGTAAATGCGCGACACATGGTTGCCGGTAAGCGATTCACGCAGCGCCTTGATGACGGGGATGCCGCCAGCCACAGCCGCTTCGAAATTGAGCAGCGCGCCCTTGTCTTCAGAGAGGATCGCCAGCTCTACGCCATGCTTGGCCAGCAGCGCCTTATTGGCAGTCACCACGTGGAGACCGCGCGCCAGCGCCGCTCGCACGGCATTTTCCGCCTGGCCGGAAGCACCGCCGACCAGTTCGACGAAAACATCGATATCGGCTTCGCTCGCCATCTGCTCCGGCGTGTCGAACCAGGTAATACCCGTGAGATCAATGCCGCGATCGCGCGAACGATCGCGCGCGCTCACTGCGATAATCTCAATTGCGCGTCCGCAGGTAATCGCAAGTTCGTTGCTTCTCTGCTGGAGGATGCGCACGAGCGAAGCGCCGACAGTGCCGAGCCCCGCTATGCCGATTCTCAATGAATCTGCCATGGGTATGTTCCTGATTGCTGGTGATGGTGGCGGCCGAGGCCCGGCCGCCTTGGGTTGCCCTTATCTGTGGGCGTTCAGCGAAACGACATTGTGCATCGTCTCGTCTGCGCTCGACAGGAAACGCTTCAGATTGCGCGCGGCCTGACGAATTCGATGCTCGTTTTCAACGAGCGCGAGACGGACGTAATCATCGCCCATCTCGCCAAAGCCGATGCCGGGAGCAACGGCGATGTCTGCCTTCTCGACAAGAAGCTTGGAGAACTCCAGGCTGCCGAGATGGCGGAACTTCTCCGGGATCTTCGCCCAGGCGAACATGGTCGCTGCCGGTGGCGGAACCTCAAAGCCGGCCTTGCCGAAAGTGTCGACCATGACGTCGCGGCGGCGGCGATAGACATTACGCACCTCGGCAATATCGGAGCCATCACCGTTGAGCGCGTGGGTCGCCGCAACCTGGATCGGCGTGAAAGCGCCGTAATCGAGGTAAGACTTCACGCGCGTCAACGCCGCGATCAGCCGCTCGTTGCCGACGGCAAAGCCCATGCGCCAGCCGGGCATGGAGAAAGTCTTCGACATGGAGGTGAACTCCACCGCAACGTCGATGGCGCCGGGAACTTCCAGAACCGACGGCGGCGGATTGCTTTCGTCGAAATAGATTTCCGAATAGGCAAGATCGGAGAGCACGATGATCTCGTGCTTCTTGGCAAAAGCGATGACGTCCTTATAGAAATCGAGCGATGCGACATGCGCCGTCGGGTTAGACGGATAATTGACGATCAGCGCCAGCGGCTTGGGGATGGAATGGCGCACCGCGCGCTCCAGGGGCCCGAAGAAGCTCTCATCCGGCTCGACATTCATGGACCGGATAACGCCGCCCGCCATCAGGAAGCCGAAGGCGTGGATCGGATAGGTCGGGTTTGGGCAAAGAATGACATCACCGGGTGCCGTGATGGCCTGCGCCATGTTGGCGAAGCCTTCCTTGGAGCCAAGGGTCGCGACGACCTGCGTATCCGGGTTCAGCTTCACACCGAAACGGCGGGCGTAATAGGCAGCCTGGGCGCGGCGAAGGCCGGGAATGCCCTTGGATGAGGAATAACGATGGGTGCGCGGGTCCTGAACGACCTCGCAAAGCTTGTCGACGATCGCCTTCGGGGTCGGAAGATCGGGATTGCCCATGCCGAGATCGATGATATCGGCCCCGCCCGCTCGCGCGCTCGCTTTCAAACGGTTGACCTGTTCGAAGACGTATTGCGGCAGACGCCGGACCTTGTGAAACTCTTCCATCTCTTTCCTCATGGGAATGGACCGGTTCTGCCGGCCCATAACGACGGTTCGTTTTTGCTTTGAAACGCCGCCGACACGAACCGACCCGGCAGGCGTTATTCATTGTAACGCAAAGCACGGGAAAGCCCACAAGGCTTTTCAATGCCCACGCTGCATCGCAGCCACCGTGGCGTCCCTCCGGCAGGGCCATTCAGCCCGGCAACAAAGGATCGCGCACAATGATCAGGAAACCTGCATAACGCCAGATTCTGGCAAAATGCAAGGCAAGCCATGCTCAAGAACGGCGTCAGCCGCGCTCACCCTTCACAATTGCCGACCGGATGACCGAGAGCACGCGCTCCGGCTGGATATCGGTGCAGACAAGCTGGCTCGGATGCCCGTCCCAATCCCCTGGCGGAAAGGCGCGTCCGTCAGGCTTCTGGATCGTCTGGCCATCGGCAAGACCGCCGCAGACGACGCGGATAGGGCCGCTGCGGGTCTCGAAAAGCTCGGGCGCGACAAGATAGACGCAGGCGCAGCTATCGTGCACCACCATGCCGTCACCCGTGCGGGTCTTGTAGAAATCGATGTAGAATTGCGACAAGTCGGACAGCAGTTGCACCGGTTTGCCGCCCGTCTCTGCCATCTCTGCCATGAAGGCGCTCGTCATCACGGTTTTCGTCGTGACATCGAGACCAACAACAGCCACGCGCCACGGCGCGGTGAAAACGAGATCGGCCGCTTCCGGATCGCCGTGAATATTGGCCTCGGCCGCCGGTGAAACGTTGCCGTTGATATCGAAAGCACCGCCCATGACGATGACGTCCTTCACCAGCGCGGCGAAATCGGGTTCCTCCCGCAGCGCCAGGGCCAGATTGGTCATGCGGCCAACGGCAATCAGCGTCACCTCGCCGGGGTTGGCTTTCACCGTTTCGATGATGAAGCGATGCGCCGGACGCGGATCGAGCGGCAGATCGATGGTGTCAGGAATATCGATATCGCCAAGGCCGTTTTCGCCATGGATGAAGGTCGGCCAGTGGCCTTCCTTGCGGGCGGGATCGAAGGTTACACCAGCACCCTTGGCAACCGGAGCCGTCATCTGCCATTCCCGCTTGAGGAAGAGCGCATTGCGGGTGGTAATATCGATGGGCGCGTTGCCGAAAACAGTGGTGACGCCGATCAGATCGATATCGGGGTGGCGGTGCAGAAAAAGAAGCGCCATCGCATCATCTACACCCGGGTCCGTATCGAATATCACTTTATGCATAATGCCCTCATCCGTCTGTCTCTGGCGCCAGCCGGCCTTGCCGCGTTGCGCCACGGAAACATAACGATAAGCGGCCGCACCGCAATCCCCTGCCAGCCGCCGCAAGCACAGAAAGAGATTGCGCGCTTGGCCTTTCGGTGAAAGAAGAAGCCCTCTTCCTCCGCCTGCCCGGACACATCAAGTGCAAGACATCGCCCTCAACGTTTTCATCGTCCTCTTCTGCGTCGCCGTCTTTGCCGGCTTTATCGATTCCATCGCCGGCGGCGGCGGTCTCATCGTCATTCCGGCCATGCTGATCATGGGAATTGCGCCGCTCGATGCGCTCGGCACCAACAAGCTGCAGTCGCAGTTCGGCTCTGCCTCCGCCACGATAGCCTATGCGCGGCGGGGACATGTCAATCTGCGAGAGCAGTTGCCGATGGCCCTGATGGCCATGCTGGGAGGGGCGCTGGGCGCGATCGCTGCCGGCTTCGTGCCCTCGAGCGTCCTGCGCACGATCATGCCGTTCCTGCTGATCGCCATCGCCCTTTACTTCGCCCTGAAACCGCAGATGAGTGACGTCGACAGCCATCGCCGCATCACGCCTTTTGTCTTCGGTCTGGTGATCGCGCCGCTGATCGGTTTTTATGATGGGGTTTTCGGCCCGGGCGCTGGCTCGTTTTATATGCTCGCCTTCGTGGCGCTTGCCGGTTTTGGCATGCTGAAAGCCACCGCCCATACGAAGCTCCTGAATTTCGGCTCTAACATCGGCGGCTTCATTGTCTTTGCTATCGGTGGCTCCGTCTTGTGGAAACTGGGCCTTGCCATGGGTGTGGGCCAATTCATCGGCGCACAGGTCGGTTCCCGATTCGCGATGAAGAACGGGGCAAAAATTATCCGGCCGCTACTGGTGGTATCTTGCCTCGCCATGGCGACGAAGCTACTGATCGACGCATCATCCGCATGGTCGATCGCCGCTATATGGGAAACCATATTCCCGAACTAGCCGGAATAGAAAACGGCGCACCTTGCCATTGCCATCAGAGACGTGCGCGGGCTTCACGCCATGGCGCGGCGTCTGCGATCTTCGATTTCGCGGATGACCACCATCGCACCGACGAGTTTATAGGCAGACGAATAGCAGGGCGACATCTCAAGCGACTTCACGATGGTACGACCGTTCTGATCTTCCGCGTAGGTGTATTTCGACGTGTCGCCCTTGAAGCAATTATCGAGTTTCTCTCTGAGGTCGTTCTGGAACCGGTGAACGCCAACAAGCTCGGCGATGTGGCAACCGACGAGCCCCTCCGGTGCATTGCGCTGAAAGGCATCGAGAGAATTGGCGAAGGAGACGCGGTAACCAGGCGTCACGATGACGACAGGCTCGTCCAGATCGTTCAGCATGTCCTCATCGAGGATCAGGTGGCGATGGTGCCACTCCAGCGTGTCTTCATCCTCATCGCCAACGACCTTGGCCTTCGAGGGCATACCCACGTAACGATCGACCAGCGTGCGCAGCAGTTCGGAGTTGCGCTGCACGCAGCCCAGATCTTCCGCCTCATGGTTGAGGAGGTCGATAGCGAAGCGGAACTGTTCCCTGATATCTTCAGAGTTTTCCGTCTTGCGTCCAACAACCCGTTCGAGGAGCTGTTCAAGCTCGCGCTCCAGCACGGCAATCTTGTCCGCCTCGTTTTTACCAACGGCAGATTGCAGTTCCGTGTAGCGCAGCCAGAACAATTCAATCAAATCTTTCAACCCAACTCTCCCTGAACGGGCATTTGGCTCCAATACGAACCGCGACGAGCCCCTTGCCCCGAGCTATAGCGCCTGCGCGCTTAAAAATGACGTAACGAAAGGCTGCCACGACACGGGACTGTAATAAATTATCACAGCGACGACTATTTTTTCAATTTCGATAATCCATGAACGAGAAATGAGGTTCCGCTGAAATGAAAAAAGATTGAAAACCGCAAAAACTGCGCCGAAACTTGTAAAATCACAAAATACAACGCGTCGAGAACAGTCAGATGCGGTGCTTAACATCCCAGCGGTCGTGATACCACAACCATTGTTCAGGATATTCGCGGACCCAACTTTCAACCTTGTCGTTCAAAAGCTGCGCCGTTGCCTGAATATCGACATTTCCCCTGTCGTCACGCGGAATGTCGACCCTCGGCTCGATCTCCAGCCGGTAGCGATTGCCGGGCAGACGCACGCACCGCGCGGGATAAACATCGCAGTTGAATTGTCGAACGAGCTTTGCGAGAAGCGGGTTGGTCCGCACCTCGTGGCCAAAGAACTTGGTTGTCAGACCCTTGCCGAATTTCTGGTCGACAAGAACACCCACGCCACCGCCCTTTTCCAGCTGCCTGGCCAGCGCGAAGGAGGAACCGGCATGCGAGGGCACGAGATTGCCCATACGCTCCTTGCGGAAGTTGAAGACCTTGTCAGCGACGAACGGATTGTTCGGTGGACGAAACAGCACCGTTACATCGAGGCCGAAGGCGGAACCCGCAACCGGCAACAGTTCAAAGTTACCACTATGGGCTGTAAACACGATGAAGGGCCGCGGGTGGTCGCGTAGCTCCATGAAGGTCGGGATGCCCTCAACCTCGATGCGGCCAGGCTCGTTCTTGTCCGGATCGAAATCGAACAGCCGGTCGAGAAACACATATTCCGCCGCGAGCCGGCCCATATTAGCCCAGCTGTCCATCGCGATCTCCAGCCGCTCCTCCTCGGATTTCTCCGGAAAAGCGCGGGCCAGATTGTAAAGCATCAGCTTGTGGCGGCCGGTTTTCGGCCCCACCAAGCGCGCCAGCCGGTCAGCGGCGCGAATACCCGCATCGGCGGGGAAAAGCTTCAGCAGATTGAGAAGGCCAAAGGCGAATGTCGCAATCAGCCACTGCCGGAAGTGGTCCAGTTTCAGGACAATCCGTGTCAGGAATAGCTTCAAGATGCTCAGTCCATCCGCAGCACGATCTTGCCGAAGACCTGGCGCGTCTCCATGCGCTCCAGCGCCCGGTCGATATCGTCGAAGGTGACTTCGGTATCGATGACGGGATGAACGATGCCGCGCGCCATCTTCTGCATGGCATTGGCCATGTTTTCCATGCGGCAGCCGAAGGAGCCGAGCAGCTTCAGCTGCTGCTGGAACAGCATCATCAGGTTGATTTCGGTCGAAACGCCCGAGGTGGAGCCGCAGGTGACCAGGCGGCCGCCGCGCTTCAGCGAGAACATGGAGGCGACGAAGGTGTCCTTGCCCACGTGCTCGAACACGACATCGACGCCCTTCTTTTTTGTCAGCTTGCGCACGACGCCTTCGAAACGGTCGGTCCGGTAGTTGATGACATGATCGGCTCCGAGCGCCTTCGCCCGCTCGATCTTGTCGTCGGATCCGACCGTCGTGATGACGGTGCAGCCCATCTTCTTGGCAAGCTGGATCGCCGCCGTGCCGATGCCGGAACCGCCGGCATGGATGAGAATGGTTTCGCCCGGCTCTAGCTTGGCATTGTCAAAGAGCATGTGCTCGACGGTACCGAACGTCACCGGTGCCAAGGCAGCGGCAACCGCGTCGATGCCAGGCGGTGCCGGCACGAGCTGGCGGGCTGGAATGTTCATCTTTTCCTGCGCGAAACCATCAAGATGGAAACCGTGGACGCCCTGGACATGTTCGCACAGATTGTCGCGGCCTTCGCGGCAGGGCTTGCACAGGCCGCAGGTGCGCGCGCCATAGACCGACACCAACTGACCGGGCAGCACATTCGAAACGCCGGGACCGATCGCCTCGACCACGCCGGAGGCTTCCGCACCGATGGTGAGCGGCATCTTGCGCTTGGCGAAAGCCATGCCGCGCCAGCCCCACACGTCGATATGGTTGAGCGCCACGGCCTTGACGCGCAGCGTCACCTCGCCCGGGCCCGGAGCGTCCGGTTCGGGGAGGTCCACTTTTTCGAGCTTCCGGTCGTCGACGAGTTGAAGAGCGCGCATATATCAGTCCTTCGCCCGAAGGCGTTATCTAAAATCATTCCAGCAAAACTCTGTAACGGTTTTGCGGCTGGAATGCGAAATCAAAGAAACGGGCGCGTTTCCGCAAGTCATTCGGAAACGCCCCTGTTGTAACGAACCGGTTAAGCCGGTTCCCGCGTCATGACAAGGCTGGCATTCTGCCCGCCAAACCCGAAGGAGTTCGACAGAACCGCACCGACCTCGGCATCCCGCTTCACATTCGGCACCACGTCGAGCGTGATGGTCGGATCGGGATTGTTGTAGTTGATCGTCGGCGGCAGGGTGCCGGTCAGCATGGTCTGCAGCGAGAACACCGCTTCCACGGCACCCGCGGCGGTCAGCGTATGGCCGATCATCGACTTGTTGGACGACAGCGGAATGTTCTTCAGGCCTTCGCCGAAGACGGCCAGCATCGAGCCATATTCCATCTTGTCGTTCTCGGGCGTCGAGGTGCCGTGGGCGTTGATATAGCCGATATCGCTTTCGGCCACGCCCGCATCGGCCAGGGCCGCGCGGATCGTCGCAATCGCCGGGCCGCCATCGGGCGAAGAGCGCGTACGGTGGAAGCTGTCAGCCTTTTCCCCTGCCCCCTTGATGATGCCGAGAACCTTCGCGCCGCGAGCGACGGCTGCTTCGAGCGATTCCAGCACCAGCGTTGCGGCCCCTTCGGCGATCACGAAACCATCGCGATCCTTGCTGAACGGCTTGGAAGCCTTTTCCGGCGGATCGTTCTGGGTCGAAAGCGCCGAGAGCAGCGAGAAGCGGATCAGTGCTTCGGCACTGACGGAACCATCGGTCGCAACCGTCAAAGCCCGCTCGGTGCGGCCCTGACGAATGGCCTCGACACCAAGCTGGATCGCGGTCGCGCCCGATGCACAGGCGGTCGACAGCGTGACCGGCAGGCCGCGGGTACCGAAACGGTCGGAAAGGCGTTCGGAAATCGCACCGAAAAGTGCTGCTTCCTGGAATGTCGGATCGGGACGCTGACGGAAGGCCGTCAGGAACCGCTCATAGGCGTCACCCGGCTGGGAGGCCGGCGGAGACCGGTCGGCCAGTTCGAAACGGGCGCTCCATTCCGGCTCGATCGGCGGTGCCGCGAGAAACAGCGGGCCGTCGAAGTCACCGGAGATGCCAGCCTGAGCCAGCGCCTCTATGGTGGTTTCGCGGGCAAAGGCATAGGAGCGCTCGACCGAATTCGGAACCGGAATATCGATGAAATCCACCGTCCCGCTGATCCGGGTTGAAAGCCCTTCGGTCGGGAAACGGGTGATCTTGTGGATGCCCGACTTGCCTGACGTCAGCGCCGACCAGTTGTCCTGAAGCCCCTGACCGAGCGAGGTGATGATGCCCATGCCGGTGACGGCGACGATCGGGCGACCGAGATGATCCTTAAAATTGGTCATGGTCTATTCTCCTCACACGTCACGGGACAGAACGGCGACACCTTCGCCACGGACATGGCCAACGGTGGTGACGACAGCCTCGGTCGCCGCCTCGCCCATTGGCTTTTCCGCATTTGCGTCGAAGGTAGGAACCTTGGCACCGCTTTCAAGCGTCAGCGCCGCCAGTGCGAGCCCGAGCGGAAACTGCGCCTCGAGTCCATGACCGGTGACACCACCGAAACCACGAATGGCGGCCTTCGGCAAAGTTTTCTCGAGAATGTGCTTCTCACGCGCCGTTACGTCGTCGAGGCCACTGGCGCCGGAAAATACCACGGTCGCGGCGCTATCCGTTGCGGGCGCAAGCAGGCGCTCCATGCGCTTTTCCATCTTGCCGTCGTCGCGGCTGCCGCGGTCACCCTCGATGGCGTCGATGCGGGCATAGATGCGCGCGCCGCGCTCACTGGCATGTTTGCGCGATTCAAGAACCAGGAAGGCTCCGAGCGACCCGGAGATCATGCCGCCGCCTTCATGCCCTTCGCGCGACCACAGGGGCTGCCACGCTCCCTGCGCATGCGCGCCGATGGCTTCGAACAGCAGGATCATGTCGGGACGTTCGGCGGAGAAGGCGCCGCCTACGAGAGCGTGGCTCGATTCGCCTGAACGAATGCGATGAAATGCGGTTTCGACGGCGGAAATGCCGGCCGCTTCTTCGCCCATGAAGGTGCGGGACGACCCTGTGACCTTGTGCACGATGGAAATATTGCCGGCCATCAGGTTGGAAAGCTGGGCGAGAAACAGCGTCGGGCGCAGTTCGGTCGTCAGCTTTTCATTCAGCAGTTTTTCGCGGTCGTTGCGCTTCAAAGCTTCGTCGACGATCAGCGTGTCGACATTGATGTCGCGCTCGCCGCCGCCCGCAGCAACGATCATATCCATGGTGGCGCAGGCTTCGGCGTTTTCCTTCAGGCCGGCATCATCGAGCGCAAGACCAGCGGCGAAAACACCGAGACGCTGCCAGTTTTCCATCTGCCGCTGGTCGCCGCGCTTGGCGATCTGGGCCGACCAGTCGATCTCAGGCATGGGATGAACGGGGTAGGGCTTGAATTTTTCGGTCTCGACAACCGGCGCCGGCGCGGCGGCTCCAGAAAGAAGCGCCAGATGCGCCTGGCTGCCAACGCCGTGACAGGTCACGATGCCGACCCCTGTTATCACCACATCATTGTCAGATTTCATCGTCTGTCATCCTTTGCAGCCGGCCCCGTGAGGCGGTCACGGCTATCCACAGCGGTTGTGAACAACCACGTCATGCGTTGCGGAATAAAGCGCGCGACGCAGATTGGCAATGCCGAAGGCCCGATCCGTCGTCCCGAACCCACGATTTTCATGCGTCAGAAACGGGCCGACGGGAAAAACGCTCTCCTTGGAAACGATTAGAAATATTTACTTCTGAGCATCCGCGGCGATCGCCGCCATCAGGCCGACTTCCTCGGCACGCTTCTTGACGATTGGCCCGAGCGGTATTTCGCTGAAGGGCATGGTGCGCAATTTCAGCTGCGCGTCGCAGACCTTCTTGCCGTCGCTGGTGATCTTGGCCTTGGTCACCGCAAAGCCTGAACCGTCATGCTCAAGCACCGCTTCGATATCCAGAATAGCGCCGGGCTCCACGAAGGTGCGCATCTTGGCGCTATCGACCGACATCAGGAACGGCATGGAGGCAAAGTCGGAAAACGCCAGAACCATCATGCCGGAGGCCTGTGCCATGGTCTCGATCAGAAGCACACCCGGAACCAGTGGCATGCCGGGAAAGTGGCCTTCGAAAACAGGGCTTTTTTCAGGTACGACAGACCGCGCTTTCAACGTGCGCGTCACCATGTCCACGGCTTCAACCTTGTCGATCATCTGAAAATATTCAAGCAGCATCCGTCCGGCCCGTCTCTGGTCGGTTTAACCCGCCATGACGGCGAGCTTTAAAAAGAAATGCCCGCTCGACGCGGGCATCTTCGTCTCAGCCCTTGGCCGCGCGCAATTCGTCGATCTTGGCGCAGAGGTTCTTCAGCACGAAGTATTCTTCGGTGGAAACCTTGCCTTCGTTGACTTCCTGCGTCCACTGCTCGAGCGGAATCTTGATGCCGAATTCCTTGTCGATCGCAAAAACGATATCAAGAAAGTCGAGGCTGTCGATGCCCAGATCGTCGATCGTGTGGCTCTCCGGCGTAATGGTTTCGCGGTCGATTTCGCTGGTTTCGGCGATAATGTCGGCAACCTTGTCGAATGTAGCTGTCACGCCCATAATCCTTATTGTCGTTCGTCTGAATTATTCTGTCTGACGCACCACATAGGCAAGTCGCGCAAAAAAGCCAATGGTTTCGTGACGCAAGTTTGAAATTTGCCCTGAAACTGTTGCCTAAACAGCAACCGAATGCCGGCCCCTTCCATTGCCGAGGTAGCTGTCAAAGATTGCCGCGATGTTACGCACGAATGGCTTTCCAGCCTCGGTTATGGCAAAAATACCGGCATCCAGACGCACAATGCCGTCCCTGTCGCCAGCGGCAAATTGCTGCGCCTCATCCCTCACGGCTTGGCTCACCGTGCCGAAACGGCGCTGCACGTCAGAGAGATCGACGGAGAAGTCGCACATCAGCCTTTCGATCACGTGCGAGCGAAGATGATCGTCAGGCGACAGTTCGATCCCCTTGACGGCGGCCAGGCCGCCCTTGCGCACCATGCGCTGATATTCGGCCGTCGCCACCATGTTCTGCACATAGCCCTGCGGCAGGCGGCCGATGGAGGATGCGCCAAGTCCGATCAGCGCATCGGCAGTATCGGTCGTATAGCCCTGGAAATTCCGCCGCAAAGCCCCAGCTTCTGCCGCCTTGCACAGGGTATCGGAAGGCTTGGCGAAATGATCGAGCCCGATCTGGTTGTAACCGGCGCGCTGGAGCATCTCACCCGCCATGGTCATCTGGCGGTAACGTTCGGCAATGTCAGGCAGGGCATGTTCCGGGATAAGAGACTGGTGTTTCTTCATCCACGGCACATGGGCATAGCCGAAAAGCGCGATACGATCGGGGTCGAGCGATATGATTTGATCGACAGTTGTTTTCAGTGTCTCGCAGGTCTGAAACGGCAATCCATAAAGAATGTCGCAATTGACCGAACGCACGCCCCTCGCCCGCACGGCGTCTACCACGGATTTCGTCTGCTCGAAGGACTGAATCCGATTGATGGTTTTTTGCACTTTGTCATCAAAATCCTGCACGCCGAGGCTCGCCCGCGACATGCCGATGGCGGCAAGCGCGTCATAGCGGCTGTCGTCCAGATCGTTGGGATCCATCTCGACGCTGATTTCTGGTGCGAGCCCGAAAGTGAAGTGACGCCGCAGACAGTCCATCAGGCCCTGCATGTCTTCAGGGTCAAGCATGGTGGGCGAGCCGCCGCCGAAATGCACGGCACCCACCACCGCATCGGGCGAAACAAGCGCGCCGACCGCAGCAATCTCCTGCTTAAGTGCCTCAAGATAAATAGCAATCGGCTCGTATTTCAGCGTGTGCTTGGTATGGCAGGCACAGAACCAGCACAGCCTGTCGCAATAGGGAATATGCAGGTAAAGCGAGAGGCGATTCCTGTGGGTGAGCGCACCGAGCCAGCCGCGATAAACACCATCATCGATTCCCCCATGGAAATGCGGAGCGGTCGGGTAGCTGGTGTAACGCGGAACGGGCCCGGAATATTTGGAAAGAAGCGCGGTACTCATCACCCGATTTGCCTTTTATCAAGAAATTGTCGATTTCCTCTCTTTCAATACCGGCTGCGACAGTTTGCAACTTTGACTTCAATCAAATTGCGCCATAAGTTCTTCCTAAAGTAGACGCGGGGACGACGGCTACAGCGCAAAGCTCTTTATGAAGACCGCGACCGATATCAGCGGTCGCAATCGTCCCGCAAAGCCAGCATTGGAACAGGCTTATGGACACGCTGCAGAAGACCATCCACAATTCGGAAGAGCCCGTCGTTTGCCGCTCCTGCGAGGCGCGCCACGGCGGTCTTTGCAGCACGCTGACACCCCAGCAGCTTTGCGACCTCAACCGCCATTCCAGCCGCAAAAAGCTGGAAGCTGGCAATGAGCTTCTTGGGCAGGGTGAACTGGTCACCTCCTACGGCAACATCCTGAACGGCGTCGTGAAGCTTTCGAAAATGATGTCGGATGGCCGCCAGCAGATCGTCGGCCTGCAATTTGCCCCGGATTTTCTCGGCCGCCCCTTCATGGCGGAAAGCAAGATGACGGCGGAAGCTGCAACCGATGTGGAGATTTGCCTTTTTCCGCGCCGCGTCGTTGACCGCATGGTCTCCGAAGTGCCTGATATGGAGCGCAAGCTCCACACCCAGTCGCTGAAGGAGCTGGATGAGGCACGCGACTGGATGCTGACACTGGGGCGCAAATCGGCGCAGGAGAAGGTTGCCAGCTTCCTTTACATGATCGCCACCCATATCGACCCGGAAAACGACGACAAATCCTGCTTCGACCTGCCGCTTTCCCGCGCCGATATAGCCGATTTCCTTGGCCTCACCATCGAAACCGTTAGCCGGCAGATGACCAAGCTGCGTAAGGAAGGCATTATCCGTATCGAGAACAACCGTCACATCACAGTGCCTGATCTCAATGCTCTGAGCGAAGCCGCCGGCAACGACTGACCGTCGCGCCTCTCGATCATCGCCCCTGAGGCGCGGATGTTCCAAAATCGATGTGAGGCGCTCGCGCCTGCGCCGGTGCAAGCGAGAAACCGGCAAGAACCAGCAACGCGGCAATGAATTTCATGATGTTTCACCCTGTGCCCCGCTTTTTCAGCGGTCTGTTTGTTTTGGCTGCATCCTAAGCGGAAAACGCCTCCACCGGCTTAACATCTTCAGTAAGCAGTTGGTTCAAAGGCAGGGTAAAGAATGGGTTATGTTGTCATGCCCGCATGACGCTCAGCCCACAAATGCGATTGTCGGGAGAACTCGGCACCGCCGCGAGTGTCTTCTCCCCGCCGAGGAGAAGGTGGCCCGAAGGGTCGGATGAAAAGAGGGGCACGGTGCAGGATTTCTGAGAGCTTGCCCCCTCTTTCCGCTGCCGCGGACTTCTCCCCGGCGGGGGGAGAAAAGACAAGAGGCAGGAGCTCGCTCCATCTCAAGACTTATATCGCGCAAACCGCGCGACATGATCTCACTGCGACGCAGGCGTCTCGACCGGCTTCTGGTTTTCGGCGAGCGCCCGCAGCTCGGCCACCCGGCGCTTATATTCGGCTTCGGAAATCTGGCCGTTGCGGCGTGCGGTGCCGAGACGTGTGAGACTCGTTTCCATCTTGGAGGCCTCGTCGTCGCCCATCTGGCTGCCCGCCGCCGTCAGCGGCTGGGAAAAGGTCGGATAGGTGCCGGTGTCCCGCTTCTGGCTGACCGCCGTGTCACTGACCGGGCGTGGGCCGACGATTTCGGTCGCGGGGCGGCGCATATGGGCGGGTGCGACGATCGGCTCGGGAGCCTTGCAGGCAGCAAGCGCGGACACAAGCATCGCGCCGGAAAGCGAAAGCAAAGCGATTCTCGCGGCATTTTCCGCATTTGGTCCGAATGTGCGCATATGCTTGCCCATCGTCATGTTCCGCCTGTAAGGATATCTGCCGATATCGAATTCGACCGCGGTTGGCCTGTTGCGGCCTCCCCTTGCTGGTGGAACTTGTATTCGTTTTCATGCAGAATGTGCAAACACAAATTTGGCGGAGGATGGTGCATGGCAGGTGTTGACGGCGGGGCTGAGAAAAAGGGTGGCGAAACGCCCGGCTTCGACGCCACATCCGCCGAAGCCTACCTGATCCGCGACCCCGAAGCCTTCGCACTCAACATCGCCCGTGCGCTCGAAAACCTCGGCAAGGCCGCCTCCGAATGGCTGGCTCCGCGCGAGCGTGGCGATATCCCCAAGACAACGGCCGATCCCGTGACCGATCTGGTGAAGACGCTGTCAGATGTCGCCGAATATTGGATGGCGGAACCGAAACGGTCGCTCGAGGCGCAGACCCACCTGCTTTCCAGCTATTACGATCTTTGGGCGAAATCGGTCGCGCAATTTTCCGGCGAGGCCGATTCGGCCCCGGACAATAGGGTCGAAAGCGGTCCTGCACAGCGCAGAAACAAGCGTTTCGCCGATGCTGACTGGCAGGCTAATCCGTTCTTCGATTTTCTGCTCAAAGCTTACGAGACGACGGTCGGTTTTGCCGACCGGATGGTGACGGAAGCAGACGGACTGGACGACCATACCCGGACCAAGGCGCAGTTTTACATGCGGCAGGTCACCGAAGCGCTTTCGCCCGCCAATTTTGTCTTCACCAATCCGCAGGTCTTCCGCGAGACGGTCGCCTCCAGCGGCGCGAACCTCGTCAAGGGCATGGCGCAACTGGCGGAGGATGTGGCCGCCGGCAATGGCCACCTGAAGCTGCGCCAGACCGATTACAGCAAATTCGTCATCGGACAGAACATTGCCGTCACGCCAGGCAAGGTCGTGGCGAGAAGCCCGCTCTGCGAAATCATCCATTACGAGCCGACCACCGACAAGGTCTTCAAACGTCCCTTGCTGATCGTGCCGCCCTGGATCAACAAATTCTACATTCTCGATCTCAACCCGCAAAAGTCCTTTGTCGGCTGGTGCCTCGAACAGGGCCACAGCGTCTTCATGGTCTCCTGGGTGAACCCGGATGCGACCCTCGCGCAAAAGAGCTGGGACGATTACGTCAGCGAGGGCATCGGTTTCGCGCTGGATACCATCGAGGCGCAGACCGGCGAAAAGGAAATCAACGCCATCGGGTATTGTGTCGGCGGCACGCTTTTGGCCTCGGCGCTGGCGCTTCACGCGCAGGACGGCGAGGAGCGCATTCGCAGCGCCACGCTTCTCGCTGCCCAGACCGATTTCATCCACGCTGGGGATCTCAAGGTTTTTATCGATGAGGGCCAGCTGACGGCGCTGGACAAACATATGCAGGCAGTCGGTTATCTCGACGGCTCGATCATGGCCACCGTCTTCAACATGCTGCGCGCCTCCGATCTTATCTGGCCCTATGTGGTCGATAATTACCTGCGCGGCACGGAACCGATGCCCTTCGACCTGCTCTACTGGAACTCCGATTCGACCCGGGTGACCGCCGCCTGCCACTCATTCTACCTGCGCAATTGTTATCTCGAAAACAATCTGGCCCGCGGGCTGATGCGCGTTGGCGGCAAGCGCATCAATCTCGGCGATATCACAATACCGGTGTACGATCTCGCGACCCGCGACGACCATATAGCGCCTGCGAAATCGGTCTTTGCGGGTGCTGCCCTGTTCGGCGGGCCGGTGGAATTCGTGCTTGGTGCTTCCGGCCACATCGCCGGCGTCGTCAATCCCCCCCAGCTTGAAAAATATGAGTATTGGACCGGCCCGTCACCATCCGGAGACTTCGAAGCCTGGCAGGCCACCGCCACACCACATAGGGGCTCCTGGTGGGTCCACTGGCAGAAATGGATCGAGAGCCAGGACGCCGAGAAGGTAAATGCCCGCAAACCCGGGGATGGCAAGCGCCCGGTGCTCGGCAATGCGCCGGGAATCTACGTCCTGTCCTGACCCCTGCCCTTCACCTGATCCTTCTGGCACGATGTTCTTCACACCCCCGCTCATTCCAGCGACGCTGATTTCCCGCTACAAGCGCTTCCTCTTCGATGCCGTTCTGGAAGACGGCACTGAGATCACCGGCTCCTGCCCCAATACCGGCTCCATGCGCGGGTTGACGACGCCGGGGTCCCGCATCTGGCTATCGCAGCACGACAGTCCCACCCGCAAATATCGCCACATGCTGGAAATGGTCGAGGCCGATGAAACCGTCGTCGGCATCAACACCGGCATGCCAAACCGGCTGGCGGAAGAAGCCATAATCAACGGCCGCATCCCGGAACTTGGGGGTTATTCGACGATCCGGCGCGAACAGAAATACGGCCGCAACTCTCGCATCGATTTCCTGCTATCCGACCCCGGCCGGCCGGACGCCTATGTGGAAGTCAAGAACGTGCATTTCATGCGCGAAAAGGGCCTTGCCGAGTTCCCCGATACCGCGACCAAACGCGGCGCCAAACATCTGGAGGAGTTGGGTGACGCCGCGGAACTTGGTCACCGTGCGGTGATGCTCTATCTCATCCAGCGCGACGATTGCGACCGCATGCGCATCTGCGACGATCTCGATCCAGTCTATGCGCTGGCTTTCGCACGGGCAATGGCGCGCGGTGTGGAAGCCTATGCGGTGAAATGCGCGGTCTCGCCGACACAAATTTCGGTCAGCGGAACGGTTAAGATGGACGAATGGCGTCCAGCTGTTTTATGAACAGGGACGTGAAGAGACAGAAAGCACTATGATGGTCACCTATATCGACGCAGCCTCCGCCCCCCTCAAGAATACGGGCGTCATCCGCCTTTATACGCCTGAGGATTTCGATGGCATGCGCAAGGCGTGCCAGCTGACGGCGCGTTGCCTCGATGAGCTGGCGGCCATCGTCAAGCCGGGTGTGACGACCGACGCCATCGACCGTTTCGTCTTCGAATTCGGCGCTGATCATGGCGCGTTGCCGGCGACGCTCAATTATCGCGGTTATACGAAGTCCGTCTGCACCTCGATCAACCATGTGGTCTGCCACGGCATTCCCGATGAAAAGCCGCTGCGCGAGGGCGATATCGTCAATATCGACGTGACCTACGTGCTGGACGGCTGGCATGGCGATTCGAGCCGCATGTATCCGGTCGGCCAGATCAAGCGCGCCGCCGAACGTCTGATGGAAGTAACTTATGAATGCCTGATGCGCGGGATTGCGGCGGTGAAGCCCGGTGCGCGAACCGGGGCAATCGGCGCCGCGATCCAGGCCTATGCGGAAGCTGAGCGCTGCTCTGTCGTGCGTGATTTCTGCGGCCATGGCGTCGGACGCCTGTTCCACGATACACCGAACATCCTGCATTACGGCCACCCCGAGGAAGGCCCGGAAATTCGCGAGGGCATGATTTTCACCATCGAGCCGATGATCAATCTCGGCAAGCCGCATGTGAAGGTGCTTTCCGATGGCTGGACGGCGGTCACTCGCGACCGGTCGCTTTCCGCGCAATACGAACATGCCGTCGGCGTCACCGCCACCGGCTGTGAAATTTTCACGCTGTCGCCGGGCGGCCTTGATCGTCCGGGCCTGCCGCCACTCGCTTAAGGCCCCACCATCCATGGCAAAACGCCCCGCCCCGCCTTCCGCCGATCTTTCTCCGACGTCAGGCTTCGAGGCGGGCGAAGGCGATCTGTTCGAAGGGGCAGACGAGCGCGGCTTTTTTTCAGAGCCACGCAGTGCGCCGAAAAAGGCAGAGGGGGCCGCAGCCGCTACGGAACACGAAGCGGATGCCGCTCACTATCACGGTCACCGAGACCGGTTGCGGGCGCGCTACCGCGATGGCGGGGATTCAGCGCTGGCCGATTATGAATTGCTGGAGCTTCTGTTGTTCCGGCTGATCCCGAGGCGCGATACAAAACCCATCGCAAAGGCGCTGCTTGCCCGGTTTGGCACTCTCGGCGGCGTGCTCGGGGCGCCGGTGGCCCTGTTGCAGGAGGTGAAGGGCGTGGGTGAGGCCGTCGCGCTCGACCTGAAGCTTGTCGCCTCCGTCTCCCAACGCATGCTGAAAAGCGAAATCCGCAACAAGCAGGTTCTCGGCTCGTGGTCGTCGGTCATCGACTATTGCCATGCCGCCATGGCCTACGAGACGCGGGAACAATTCCGCATTCTCTTCCTCGACAAGCGAAATGTCCTGATTGCCGACGAAGTTCAGGGACAGGGAACCGTGGACCACACGCCGGTCTACCCGCGCGAAATCGTTCGCCGGGCACTTGAGCTTTCCTCTACAGCATTGATTTTAATCCACAATCATCCCAGTGGGGATCCAACCCCTTCGCGTGCGGATATCGAGATGACCAAAACCATCATCGAGACGGCAAAGCCGCTTGGCATCACTGTCCACGACCATATCATCATTGGCAAGGACGGCCATGCCAGCTTCAAGGGTCTCCGACTGATCTGAAGCGGACGCGAATGTTTAACATGTCCTGCAACCCATAAGGGCGGCATCAACAAAAAATTAACGCCTATAAATTAGCATTTCCGAAAATAATAAAACAAGGCATCGAACCTTGGGTGCCTTTAGGAACGGGGGTGCTTTATGCGTCATGCAGTGCGTTTCCTTCGCGACAGAGCCGGCTCATCTGCCGTCGAGTTCGCCATTGTTGCTCCGATCTTCTTTCTCGTCCTGCTCACCATGATCGCCTACGGTATTTACCTCATGGCGGCCTACTCGGTTCAGCAGATCGCAGCCGACGCGGCTCGAACAGCCGTCGCCGGCCTCAACACGACCGAACGCCAGCAACTGGCCCGCGACTTCGTAACCAAAAGCGACCTCAGCTACGCTTTCATGGACAAGACCCGCTTCACCGTCAATGTCGCCACCGACCCTGCCAATGCGAACCAGTTTACGGTGAAAGTGGAATACGACGCCAGCAACCTGCCGATCTGGAGCCTCTACAGCTACACCCTACCCGAGCCGGTCATCCGGCGCTTTTCAACCATCCGGATCGGAGGAGCATGACATGCGACATCTTCATTCCCTGCTCCCCCGCTTCCTCAAGGACAAGTGCGGCAATATCGCGATTTCCGCCGGCCTCACCGCACCGCTTTTCATCGGCATCCTGGCGCTGGGTGTCGATTACGGTAACCTCACATTGCAGAAACGGCAATTGCAGCAGACAGCCGATCTCGCGGCCATTTCCGGGGCGGCAAACGCTGCCGATCCGGAAAAAGCAGTCCAGCAATATTTCGCCCTCAATGGCATGGACCTCGGCGTCAAGACGGATAAGGGGCTGCTGACCGCCGAGGGGCTGCAACCCTTCGATCCGCTCAATGAGTTCGCGACCAGCAAGGGCTATGCGGAGGTCATCAAAGGTCACTACGAGCCGGATGCGACCGTGCCGGTGGGCCAGCGTTTCGTCGATAATGCGCTCCCCACCAACGCGATCAAGGTGAACATCGTCGAACAGGGGCAGATATTCTTTGCCTCCGCCTTCACAACGCCGCCGAAGGTCTCCGCAGTCGGCACTGCCTCGTCACAGAAGATCGCCGCGTTTTCGGTGGGATCGCGCCTCGCCAGTCTGGATGAGGGCATCCTCAACAGCCTGCTTGGCAGCCTTCTCGGCACGACCGTGTCGCTGAAACTCATGGACTATCAGGCGCTTGTCGCGGCCGATGTCAATGCGCTGAAGATCGTCGAGGCGCTGGCCATCGATCTTAACCTGACCGCCGGCACCTATAAGGACGTTCTGCAGACAGAGATCAGCTACGGCAAATTTCTGGAAGTGCTGACGAAAACTACCGGCCTGCAACCGGCCGTCGTTACCGTCTTGAACACGCTCCAGAAGACCGTCAACAAAAGCAACGTCAAGATCAAGCTCGAGGAAATCCTCAATCTCGGCCCCCTCTCCGACAAGCTGATTGGAACCGGCGAAAACCTGAAAGTCACCGCCGGCGTCTTTGATCTCATCAACGCCGCAGCCGTGGCCGGTAATGGCGGCAAACAGCTTGGCCTCAATCTCAATGCCAATCTGCTCGGGCTCGCCTCCGTCAAGGCAACGCTCGCCATTGGCGAACCGCCCGTTGAAACGCCGTCGCTCGCCGTTGGCGGCCAGGGCACCATCGTGCGCACGGCGCAGACGCGGCTCGCAGTCAATGTCGTGGTCGATGGCCTTCAGGCCCTTGCCGGCCTCAAGATCAATCTTCCGCTTTATGTTGAAGTCGCCCATGCCGAAGCACGGCTTGCCGATATCAGATGCACCGGCGGTGGACAGGGGACGGTGGATGTGGAAGTCGTCCCCGGCGTTGCGGAAATCGCGCTCGGCAATGTCGATACCACGGCCTTTGCCAATTTCGGCAGGGACCCGCGCGTGACAAAAGCAGCGATCGTGGATTCGACGCTGCTCGCCATCAATGGCAGCGCCCTCATCAACGCCACCAACATGACGAAGACAAAACTCACCTTTACCCAGTCGGATATTACGCAAGCGAAGATCAAGAGCGTCTCGACCAAGGACACTGTCACGACGCTTGTCAGTTCGCTTCTGAAGAACCTCAATCTCGATATCAGGCTTCTCTTCATCAATCTTGATCTGGGGGGGCTCGCAGGCGTCCAGTCGGCGCTGGCCAACACGCTGGCGACAGTCACCGCGCCAGTGGACCAGCTGCTCTACAACGTGCTCCTCGTCCTCGGCGTCAAGATCGGTGAAGCCGATGTGCGGGTCACGGATGTCCGCTGCCAGCAGCCCGCGCTGGTGCAATAATCAACACCACGCACGAAAAAGCCGCCGGAGGGTCTCCCGGCGGCTTTTTTGTTTTATACGTTAATCGCCCGGATCAGGCGTTGGCAATCGCCAGACGCTTTTCGTCGCGACCGCTCTTCATGCGCTCGGACAGCAGGAATGCCAGTTCCAGCGCCTGATCAGCGTTGAGGCGCGGATCGCAATGGGTGTGGTAACGGTCGGACAGCGAATCCGCCGTCACGGCGCGCGCGCCACCCGTGCACTCGGTCACGTCCTTGCCGGTCATCTCGATGTGGATGCCGCCCGGATGCGTGCCCTCGGCGCGATGGATCTGGAAGAAGCTTTCGACTTCCGACAGGATGCGCTCGAACGGGCGCGTCTTGTAGTGGTTGAGCGTGATCGTGTTGCCATGCATGGGATCGCAGGACCATACGACCTTGCGGCCTTCCTTTTCCACCGCACGGATGAGCTTCGGCAGGCTGTCTGCCACCTTGTCGTGGCCGAAACGGCAGATCAGGGTCAGACGGCCAGCCTCGTTCGCCGGGTTCAGCGCATCGATCAGCTCGATCAGATTGTCGGGCGTCAGCGACGGACCACACTTCAGGCCGATCGGGTTCTTGATGCCGCGGAAATATTCGACATGCGCATGGTCGAGCTGACGCGTGCGGTCGCCGATCCAGATCATGTGGCCCGATGTCGCGTACCAGTCGCCGGAGGTGGAATCGATACGGGTCAGCGCCTCTTCGTAACCGAGCAGCAAGGCCTCATGGCTGGTGAAGAAATCCGTCTCGCGCAGGCTCGGATTGCTGTCGGCGCTGATGCCGATCGCCTTCATGAAGTCCATGGTTTCGGAAATGCGGTCGGCCAGCTTGCGGTAACGATCCGCCTGCGGGCTGTCCTTGATGAAGCCGAGCATCCACTGGTGAACGTTTTCGAGGTTGGCGTAACCGCCCATGGCGAAAGCGCGCAGCAAGTTCAGCGTCGCCGCCGACTGGCGGTAGGCGTCAAGCTGGCGCTCGGGGCTCGGAATGCGCGAGGCTTCGTTGAATTCGATGCCGTTGATGATGTCACCGCGGTAGGACGGCAGCGTCACGCCATCCTGCACTTCCACGTTGGAAGAGCGCGGCTTGGCGAACTGGCCGGCAATGCGTCCCACCTTCACCACGGGCAGCTGTGCACCGTAGGTCAGCACCACGGCCATCTGCAGGAAGGCGCGGAAGAAGTCACGGATATTGTCCGCGCCGTGCTCGAGGAAGCTTTCGGCGCAATCGCCGCCCTGCAGCAGGAAGGCGTTGCCTTCTGCCACATTGGCGAGCTGTTTTTTCAGGCGGCGGGCTTCACCTGCAAAGACCAGCGGCGGATAGGTCGCAAGCGTGGCTTCCGTCGCAGCAAGTGCTGCCGCATCAGGATATTCGGGAACCTGCTGGATCGGTTTCTGCCGCCAGCTGCCGGGGGTCCAATTCTGTGCCATGTTCTTACCCTTCCTTCGACCGCGCAAAGGACGCGCGACCGCCTCGAAAAATTGAGCGGCTTATAGCTCCAAGCACAGGCTTTGCATAGTGACCCGCACGCCCGCCGCCCCCTTTCTGAGCCTTTTGGTGCGCCGTGAAACAGAAAAATGATTTCAAACGATTTAAATCAGAGTCGTCTCGCCACTGAGGTCATCGATCGCAAGACTTCAAGGTGATGTATCGGCGTAACGTGCGCGTCAAATGAAAAAGAAACACCGCAAGCCGATCAAGCCGCGAGGAGGGCCAGGTCTGCCACTCGTCGGCCTCGTCTTGTGGGCGAAGGTTCTCTTTGCGTCTGATCTTCTCCATCAGGAACATTGTTTCGGGTAACATGGCCGTCTCCTTTCACTGGAGACGAATTAGGTTGCGCCATGGGCAAAGCGTAGACGCGAGATTGAAAGACCCGTTTCATCTCCGGACGGAGAAGACAGACGCCGATGCGTATAAGATGCATTCATGATGTGGAGAGAATGCCATGACGGAAGTGGATTGGGACGAGTTGAGGCTTTTCGACATCGTTGCGACAGAAGGCGGCCTTACCGCCGCAGCCGGCAAAGCAGGCCTGAGTGCGCCAACGATCGGCCGAAAGATGATGCTTCTCGAACGCAAGATGGGGCGAACGCTCTTCGTTCGAAGCCAGAATGGATATCGCCTCGCCCCGGATGGTGAAGTCCTGCTCGAAAAGGTGCGGGCGATGCGAACGAGCGCGACCGAGATCACCCAATGGCATAGCGAGGCCTTTTCGCTGCCGATCGTTTCGATATCCAGCGACATCTGGATTGCCGGCTTTATCGCGGCCAATTCAGCCGCCATACGAGGCCCGTCAGATGCTTTCCGCCTGTGCTGCAAGCAATGTGAGAACGAGGACGAGTTGACCTACAGGCGCGGCATGATCGCGATCAGGCACGACAAGCCAGCCACGGGAAATTTCGCCGTCCGCAAATCGGTCGACGTCGCCTATTGCGCCTATAGCGCACGCGACGGCTCAGGCAAAAATATAGAGCAATGGATTTCGATCGGCACCGAGGTCGCAAAATCCGATGCCGAAAAATGGGTGTTCAGACATCGTGAACCGCTGGTCCACACCTGGACGAATGCCCCTGCTCTTCTGCCGAGCCTGATACAGAGCGGCGCCGGAAAAGGCGTCCTGCCCTGTTTTATTGGTGATAATGTCCCCGACCTTGCCCGCGACGGCGAGATCATCGGGGAACTGTCCCATCCACTTTGGATCATCGTGAACGACGACGACCGGCACGCCCCAGAGATGCGGCTTGCCATAGATCGCCTCGTCGCTCTCTTGAAGAGCAACGAGGCGTTGTTCGATGGCAGCCGCCAGCATCAGGCAGAGACGAGCTGGAAGCAGGAGCGGAAGAGAAGCTAGACCCGCTCGCCATTCACCACTCGGTAGCTCGGCGAATACATCGTCACCAGCTCTTCGGCTGCCGTCGGATGAACAGCCATGGTGCGGTCGAAGTCATCCTTGGTGCAACCGGCTTTCAGCGTGATGCCAAGAAGCTGCGCCATTTCACCGGCCTCGTGGCCGAGAATATGCACGCCAACCACCTTCCGGTCACCAGCATTGACGATCAGCTTCATGATCGTCTTTTCCTGGCGGCCCGACAGCGTCGCCTTCATTGGCCGGAACTGGGCGCGATAAACTTCGAGTTCCGGATATTTCCTGGCCGCTTCCTCTTCCGACAGACCGACCGTGCCGATCTCCGGCTGCGAGAATACGGCCGTCGCGATCAACTCATGATCAGGTTTGGTCGGGTTGTTCTTGTATTCCGTCTCGATAAAGCACATGGCCTCGTGGATCGCCACGGGCGTCAGCTGTACCCGGTCGGTGACGTCGCCCAGCGCGAAGATGCTGGGCACGTTTGTGCGCGAATAGTCATCAACGATGATCGCGCCGCGCGAATCCACCTTCACACCGGCATTTTCAAGCCCGAGGCCCTTGGTGTTCGGATCGCGGCCAAGCGCCAGCATCACCAGACCGACATGCAGGGAATTGCCCTTGTTGGTGCGCGCCACGAAGCCGCCCGCGCCGTCCTTGCTCACTTCTTCGATGACATCTTCCAGAATGATGCGGATGCCCTTGGCTTCCATCGCCTCATGCAGACCCCTGCGCATGTCGTGATCGAAGCGCGACAGGATTTCCTTGCCGCGATAGATCAGCGTCGTTTCCACGCCAAGTCCATGGAAAATATTGGCAAATTCGACGGCGATGTAACCGCCTCCAGCAATCAGGATGGACTTCGGCAACTCTTCGAGATCGAAAGCCTCGTTGGACGAGATCGTCAGCTCGTGGCCGGGAAGAGCCCTGTGCTCGTTCGGCGTGCCGCCGACGGCAATCACGATACGCTCGGCGGTGAAAGTCTGTCCGGTTTTGGTCAGCTTGACGGTATGGGCATCGACCAGCTCGGCACGGCTGTCGAAAATATCGGCCTTGGCGTTTTCCAGTCCCTTGCGATAGAGACCTTCCAGCCGGGCAATTTCCTTGTCCTTCGCCGCGATCAGCTTCTTCCAATCGAAGCTGCGCTCACCCACGCTCCAGCCAAATCCTTCCGAATCCTCGAAATGTTCAGGGAATTGCGAAGCGTAGACGAACAGCTTCTTCGGCACGCAGCCGCGGATGACGCAGGTGCCGCCATAGCGGTATTCTTCAGCAATGCCCACGCGCTTGCCGAGGGACGCCGCAACACGGCCGCTGCGCACGCCGCCGGAACCGCCACCGATGACGAAAAGATCGTAGTCAAAAGCTGTCATAGTCAAAACCCCTGATCAAAATCGCCACGCTCGATCCTGAGCCAGCGGCGATGCATTCACGCCACATATAGGTGCTGCAACGCACAAAAGAAAAGCCCGGTAGGGCAACCGGGCTTTGAATATTTCTGAACCTTGGAAGGCGCCTTACGGCTTGGCAGCCGGAGCGCCGCCCGTGGCGTTGTGATCGGCCGGAAGCGGCTTCAGGTCAGCGCCGGCGACCTTCTGCAGCTCGGTCATGCTGGAGGTGTTGAGGTCGCGGTTGATGCCGGCTGCCCAGATGTCGGCGGCCTTCATCAGTTCGCGGGTGGCGATCGGACCGTCCTTCAACAGCTTCTTGCCAGCTTCGCTGCCGTAGAACGTCGAAATGGCGTTCAGTTCCTCAACGGAGAAAGCGCGTGCGTAGGTCAGTGCGGCTTCACGCTCCAGATCGGCGCGGCGCGGTGCAAGCTCAAGCGCCTTGGCGTCGACGGTCGCCGTGATCGCGTCCTGAACATTGGGCGAAGCCTGAATGAGTTCGGCCTTCAGACGCTCAGCGAGGCCCGGCAGAATGTCGTCAAAACGGTCGGTGACACCAAGGGAGGTGATGGCCTTGCGTGCGGCAGCAATATGCGCTTCGGAAATTTCCTGGGCGCGTGCGGCAGTACCGAACACGATGCCGGAAATAAGGATCGAAGCAGCGGCAGCTTTGCCCAGTCCCGCTAGTTTGATCATGAAAATCTCGCTCCTGTTATACTGCCTGCATCACGCGGGCGCCTTCAGGACCCGCGATAATGGCAAGCGATGCCAAATTAATGAAAAGTCCGTGCTCAACGACACCGGGAATCGTGTGCAGATCGCGTGCTAGCGCTTCTGCATCAGGAATACGGCCAAAAGATGCGTCGAGAATGAGGTGTCCGCCGTCCGTCATGAAGGCGCCGTCGCCGGAAGAGCGAAGCTTCAGATCACCCGACAGGCCGGACCGCGATGCCAGCTTTTCGATGGAGATGCGGGTTGCGACCTGGCCAAACGGATTGATTTCGATCGGCAGGGGAAAGGCACCGAGGGTCTCGACGACCTTGGTCTGATCGGCAATCACGATCATGCGCGCCGAAGCCGCCGCCACGATTTTCTCGCGCAGCAGCGCGCCGCCACCGCCCTTGACGAGCCGCAGGGCATGATCGACCTCATCCGCACCATCAATAGTCAGATCAAGTTCCGGCAATTCATCGAGTGATTTCAAGGGCACACCAAGCTCGACGCACAGGCGCGCGGTGCGCTCTGATGTCGGCACCCCCTCAACCTTGAGGCCGGCAGCAACCTTTTCCGCCAGAAGCCGGACGAATTCCTCGGCCGTCGAACCCGTGCCGATCCCAAGTCGCATTCCGTCCTGCACGTGGGACAGTGCGGCCTCGGCGGCCTTGATCTTCATCTGGCGGGCATCCATGTGCCTGAAACTCCGGTAGCTTTGTTGTCGCCGTGCTGTTTACACGGGTCGAAAGCCAAACGAAAGCCTTTTTCAAGGCAACGAACAGAACGTTGCGATGCGGTTGCAAAGACAGGTGGCTTTGCCTAGGCTTGGCGCGAATGACAGAATGAATAGCTCAGCCCCGCATTCCCCAAGAGGCCGTTTCCGTGACATCCCGCCCGCTCTCCCCGCTCGCCATTTTTGATCTCGACGGTACGCTGGTCGATACCGCCGCCGATCTTATTGCCAGCCTCAACCACACGATTGCCATCGCAGGACTTGCGCCGGTCACTTATGAGGACATCACTCATCTCGTCGGCCAAGGTGCACGCGTAACCATCAAGCGCGCCTTCGCGCTACGGGAAAAGGAACTGCCCGAAGCAGAGGTGGAACCGCTCTACGAACGGCTGATAGAGCATTACCGCGCGGAGATGCCAGGAAAGAGCCGCCCGTACCCGGGTATCGTGAATGCGCTGGATAAGCTCTCCGCGGCCGGGTTCGCGCTCGCCGTCTGCACCAACAAGACCGAAATCCTTGCCCGCCCGCTTCTCGAAGAACTTAATCTTATGAAGTACTTCGCCGCGCTTACCTGTGGCGACACGTTCGAATTCCGTAAGCCGGATGCGCGCCACATTCTCGGCACCATAGAGAAAGCCGGCGGCGACCCGGATCGCACGATCATGGTCGGTGACAGCATCAATGATATCCTTGCCGCGAAAAACGCCAACGTGCCCTCCATCGGCGTCACCTTCGGCTATACCGACGTGCCGATGGCCGACCTTAAGCCAGATGTCGTGATCGATGATTTCGCAGCGCTGACGCCCGATCTGGTTGGCCGATTGCTCGCGGGGCGCGATGCGGCGGCATAAAGCGAGCCGAAATCCGTAGTGCGCGATGGTCGATCATAATTTCCTCTTCCCCCGAACCGCCGTCAGCATAATCGCCCTCGGTGATTCCGGCGAAGCTCTGCTTTTGAGGGCAATGCTGGAAAGCCTCGGCGCGTCGGTGCGGTTGCATCTTCCCGGCACGCCGGAAGATATTCTGGTGTGCCTGAAACAAGGCGATCACCCGCCGCCCTATCTCATCATCAGCGGCCATGGCGATGAAAACGGCCTTGTGGTCGGTGAATTCAACCAGGACGTTACCCGGATGAAATTGAAGAACGGCAGCATGCCCGCCGAGACGCTCGCCGGAAACGTCGATCTGCCGGAGACCGTCATTTTCAGCACGGCGTGCTGCACGGGTTCCGATGTTTTCGCCAAAACATTCATCGAAGGCGGCGCAAAAGCCTATATCGCCTCGCCTGGCTATCCTGACGGCGCGGCGACACCTCTTTTCGTTCATCTGTTTTTCTACGAGTTGCTCGTTCGCAAATCGTCGTTGGAGGAAGCACTCCTGAGCGCCAACATACTTGATAGCGACGGCGACCTGGAATTTAGGCTCTTCAAGGCATAGACGGCAAAGAGTGTCGGGTCGAAACAAAAAAGCGCCGTTTCCGGCGCTTTTTTCTCGGTGCGATCTATCAGATCGAGCTGGCCCTTGCCTTCGTCGTCACGGCAAAGGCTTTCTGCACGTAGCTGTCGCGATCATACACATCGTCGAAAAACTGCACCTTGCCGTCCTTGTCAGGCCAGGCGGTGAAGTAGGACACATAGACCGGGATTTTTACGGGCACCTGAACGGCGCGGTTCTTGCCGGAGGCGATCTGTTCGTTGACCTTGTCGATGGTGGTGCCGAGAACGGCAGCCGCCATACGGCGCGGCTCCACCAGACGGATACAGCCGTGGCTCAGTGCGCGCATGTCGCGGTTGAAGAAGCTCTTGGCCGGCGTGTCATGCATGTAGATGGCATGCGCGTTCGGGAAGAGGATTTTCAGGTCGCCCAGCGCATTGTCGCTGCTCGGCGGCTGGCGCACGGAAACGGCGTTGGTCGAGCCATACCAGTTGACGCTGGAGGACGACACGGCGCGGCCGTTCACCTGCACTTCGTAACCCAGCCGGTCGAGATAGGACGGGTCGCGGCGCAGCTTCGGCAGCATTTCGTTGATGATGATCGACTGCGGCACGCCCCAATAGGGATTAAACTCGACGGTCTGAATCTCGTCCTGGAAGAAATAGGTCTGGTTGGCCTTGGAGCCGACCACGACCTTCATGCCGAACTGTTCGACACCCTCATTGTGATAATAGGCCATGAAGGCGGGCTGGTTGATGAACACATAACGCTGGCCGAGATCGGCCGGCAGCCAGCGGATCTGCTCCATCGCCACCTGTACCTTGGCGATCTTGGCATCGTTGCTTTCGCCAACCATCGCGCGAACCGTTGCGCGACCGATCACGCCGTCGGCCTTCAGGCCATTTTCGCTCTGGAACGCCTTCACGAGGTCAACGAGATCGGGTGTGTATTCCGGCGTCTGCTGGTAGGCGGCGATGATCGCCGCATGCTCTGTCTTGAAGGCAGGCGATGCGCGATGTTCGATTGCTTTCACCACACTCGCCATATCGGCGCTGCTGTTGCCGGGCTTCAGCACCAGATCGGCGGGAACGCGCACGGCATGGGCAGCATCGCCCTCGCCACGCAGACGCGCAAGCTCTGCCTTCAGCGCCTGATATTCGGCGCTGGAGGGCTCGCGGCTGCGCAGATAGGCGGCCACATCGGGGCTCAGGCCCGCAAGCTTCAGAACGGGAGCGAGGTTCACCGTCTTGCGCTTGAAATCATGGTAGCCGGAAATCCGGTTCGGATCGACGCGACCGCGGGTCGTATCCTGCACATAGGCGAGAACTTTTGCCGAAAGCGCGAGCTCGAACTGCATCTGCGCCCGCTGATAAGCGTCGGAAACAGGCGCCGAGGCCGTCTCCACCGGCGTGCCGTTCGACGTGGCGCCGACGACATTGCTGCTGATGCTTGCGGTCACGTCCTTTGCCGGTGCGGAAATGCTGTAATCGGCAGGATCAAGGCCGCTTTCGCCAACCGTCTCGAGGAAAGCGAGGACGGCATTGGCGCGCTCGGTCAGTTCGCCGCCGGAAACCCACAGCGTCTTGCCGCCGGCGCCGTAATAGGCTTCCAGCGCCTTGGCGATCTCCGGCGTGGCGCTGAACTTCAGGTTGGCAAGGCCTTCGCCGAAATTCGCCGTGTTTACCGCACGGGCCGTATCCGCCTTATAGTCATAATAGCGCGGGCCTGAAACGCGCGGCAGAGGCTCAGGGTCGGAAGCATCCGCGCTCTGCGCAGTACCCGATGCGGAACCGGACGGTGAGGTGACGATACCGGCGGGCGGCAACTCGCCGCGGTCACGCGCGATCTTGCCCGGGCCGCCGCGAAGGAGGTCCATCAGGGTCACCGCCCCGGCACTGCCGGGAAGAGCGGTTGAAACGGAAAGACCGAGAGCCAGCACCAGTGCTGCCGATGATTTTCCAGATGTGACTTGCAATTTGATCCTCGTAGCACCCAGCACCACCGGAAAAACGGCGGGCATCAGTTTCATGCATCTCTAGCCGATCAACGGCCCGTTGAAAAGAAAACGCCCAAAGCCCAAAATCGTGCCGAAATGAACCTCATAATACAGCCGAAGCCATAAAAACGTAATTTCCAGAATTGGCGAGAATGGTTAAATTTCTATTTATTTCATTCACTTTGCTTTGACCCGGACGCCACGGAAGCATGCGGCAAAAGCCCGGCTTCTCGGCCTTTTCAGCACGTAGTAAAAATGCCACGCGGGCGCCTTTTTCTTCTTGCCCCACCGGGCGCACGCCAATCGCTGCAAGCCGAAGGGAAATATCTTCCCGCGCCGCATGACAGCGGCTTTCTTTGCTGCCGCGATGATTCTATATATCGGCCGCGCAAGGCGGGCGAAGGCGCCGTTTTGGCGGAGGAACACGAGTAAAAAGGCAAGATTGATGACAGCCACACGGACGGAAACCGATACATTTGGCCCTATTGACGTTCAGGCCGATCGCTACTGGGGCGCGCAGGCGCAGCGCTCGCTCGGCAACTTCAAGATCGGTTGGGAAAAGCAGCCGGCATCGGTCGTTCGCGCGCTCGGCATCGTCAAACAGGCCGCCGCCCGCGCCAACATGGCGCTTGCCGGCCTCGACCCGAAGATCGGCGAAGCCATCATCGCCGCCTCACAGGAAGTCATCGATGGCAAGCTGACCGAGCACTTCCCGCTGGTCGTCTGGCAGACCGGTTCGGGCACCCAGTCCAACATGAATGCCAACGAGGTGATTTCCAACCGCGCAATCGAGATGCTCGGCGGCGAAATGGGCAGCAAGAAGCCGGTTCATCCCAACGACCACGTCAATATGAGCCAATCCTCGAACGACACCTACCCGACGGCGATGCACATCGCCTGCGTCGAGCAGATCGTTCACCACCTGCTGCCGAGCCTCAGGCACCTGCACAAGGCGCTGGAAGCCAAGGTCAAGCAGTTCGAAAAGATCATCAAGATCGGTCGCACCCACACGCAGGATGCAACGCCGCTGACGCTCGGCCAGGAATTCTCCGGTTACGCGGCGCAGGTCGCCTCCGCCATCGCCAACATCGAAACCACCCTGCCCGCGCTGTCGAAGCTCGCCCAGGGCGGCACGGCCGTCGGCACTGGTCTTAATGCCCCGGTCGGTTTTGCCGAAAAGGTCGCCGAGGAAATCTCTGAGATTACCGGCCTTTCCTTCGTCACCGCACCGAACAAGTTTGAAGCGCTTGCCTCGCACGATTCCATGGTCTTCTCCCATGGTGCGATCAATGCGGCCGCTGCGGCGCTCTTCAAGATCGCCAACGACATCCGCTTCCTCGGCTCCGGCCCGCGCGCCGGTCTCGGCGAACTCTCGCTGCCGGAAAACGAACCCGGCTCGTCGATCATGCCGGGTAAGGTGAACCCGACCCAGTCGGAAGCACTGACGCAGGTTTGCGCCCACATCTTCGGCAACAATGCCGCCCTTTCCTTCGCCGGTTCGCAGGGCCACTTCGAGCTCAACGTCTATAACCCGATGATGGCCTACAACTTCCTGCAGTCCGTCCAGCTTCTCGGCGACGCCGCCGTCTCCTTCACCGATAATTGCGTCGTGGGCATCGAGGCCCGCGAAGACAATATCAAGAAGGGCGTCGAAAACTCTCTGATGCTGGTCACTGCGCTGAACGGCAAGCTCGGTTACGACATCTGCGCCAAAATCGCCAAGACCGCCCACAAGAACGGCACGACGCTGCGCGAAGAAGCCGTTGGTGGCGGATACCTCACCAACGAGGAATTCGACCAGTATGTGCGGCCGGAGAACATGATCGGGCCGAAGTAAGCCTGTCGGGATTTTTTGAAACAAGGAACGGGTCTTCGGGCCCGTTTTTGTGTGTTCAACAAAAGATAAGCCCATTCAGAACGAACCTCAGGTCGGTCATTCGGGGAAGAGTTCTCCGTCATGCCGGACTTGATCCGGCATCCAGCCACCGCGCGTCTGCGCGGTGAAAGAGTCTGTTACGATTAAAGACTTGATCGTACTGGACCCGGGATTTAGTCCGGGGTGACGGAGGAAAAGTCTAGACCTCCCCAAACAAAAAAGGGCCGCTTTCGCGACCCTCTTCGTAATCCTTCAAACCGTCAAACCAGCCGGCTCTGCTCCACCGCCGCTTCAATGAAGCTGGCGAAAAGCGGATGCGGGTCGAGCGGGCGGCTCTTGAGTTCCGGGTGATACTGAACGCCAATGAACCAGGGATGGTCAGGATATTCCACCGTTTCCGGAAGCACACCATCCGGAGACATGCCCGAGAAGACCAAGCCGCAATTCTCCAGCCGGTCCTTGTAGTCCACATTCACCTCGTAGCGGTGACGGTGGCGCTCGGAAATATCCGTGGAGCCGTAAATCTCGGCGATCTTGGTATCTTTCTTCAGCGCCGCCTTGTAGGCGCCGAGGCGCATCGTGCCGCCGAGATCGCCCTTGGAGGAACGCTTTTCGAGCTCGTTGCCCTTCACCCATTCGGTCATCAGACCAACAACGGGCTCGGCAGTCGGGCCGAATTCGGTGGAGGAGGCATTTTCGATGCCGGCCAGGTGACGCGCCGCTTCCACGACCGCCATCTGCATGCCGAAGCAGATGCCGAAATACGGCACGTTCCGCTCACGCGCAAACTGCGCCGCCATGATCTTGCCTTCAGAACCGCGCTCGCCGAAACCACCCGGCACCAGAATGCCGTTGACCTTTTCAAGGTATGGCGTCGGATCTTCCTTTTCGAAGACTTCCGACTCGATCCACTCGAGCTTGACCTTGACGCGGTTGGCAAAGCCGCCGTGATGCAGCGCCTCGATCAGCGACTTATACGCGTCCTTGAGGCCGGTATATTTGCCGACGATCGCAATCGTCACTTCGCCTTCCGGCGTGCGGATACGGTTGCAGACCTCTTCCCACTGTTCCAGACGCGGCTTCGGCGCTGGCTCGATGCCGAACGCGGCCAGCACTTCCGAATCGAGGCCTTCCTTGTGGTAGGCAATCGGAACGTCGTAGATATTCGCCACATCCAGCGCCTGGATGACGGCGGAAGGACGCACGTTGCAGAACAGCGAAAGCTTGCGGCGTTCCGCTTCCGGGATTTCCCGGTCGGCGCGCACCAAGAGGATGTCTGGGTGAATACCGAGCGCCTGCAGTTCCTTCACGGAATGCTGGGTCGGCTTGGTCTTCAATTCGCCAGCCGCCGGAATGTAGGGCATCAGCGTCAGGTGAAGATAGATCGCGGTTCCGCGCGGCAGGTCGTTGCCGAGCTGACGGATCGCTTCCATGAACGGCATCGCCTCGATGTCACCCACCGTGCCACCGATCTCGCAGATGACGAAGTCGTAATCGTCATTGCCTTCGATCACGAAATCCTTGATCTCGTTGGTGACATGCGGAATGACCTGAACCGTTGCGCCGAGATAATCGCCGCGCCGTTCCTTGTCGATGATGTTCTTGTAGATGCGACCGGTCGTGATGTTGTCGGTCTTGGTGGCCGAACGCCCGGTAAAGCGTTCATAGTGGCCAAGGTCGAGGTCCGTCTCGGCACCGTCGTCAGTCACGAACACTTCGCCGTGCTGTGTCGGACTCATGGTGCCGGGGTCAACGTTCAGATAGGGGTCGAGTTTGCGAAGCCGCACCCGATAACCACGGGATTGCAGCAAAGCTCCGAGTGCAGCAGCTGCGATGCCCTTACCGAGAGAGGAGACCACGCCGCCTGTGATGAATACATATCGCGCCATGGGATTCACCGGATACCTTTTTACCTCTGATTCCGCCAGCCCAAATTTCATGATGTTGCAAATTCGCTGTTGACGAATTCACAGTTCAACTGGCCGGAATGCGAACAAAAGAAAACCGGCAGGCATTACAGCGCCGCGCGTCATAGACGCGCAAAGGACGCTGTAACGCTTCCAGGTCGGCGCATAGGCCTTTCTTTAAATCATGAATGATTTCAAGGGCTATGCGCTGGCCTGCCGGAGCGTTAAATCAAAACCGGGCTTATTGACCGGTCGGAACTGCGTTCGGATCGGCGGGCTGCGCCGGGGCCGGAGCGGCGGTACCGGAAGCGGCCGGAGCCGGTGTCGTCTGTGCGGGTGCGTTCTGGGCCGGTGCAGCAGCACCGCTATTGGTCGGCACGCCATTTTCAGCCGGAGCCGGGGTTGCCGGTGCCGTGGTCGACGGGCCAAGCGTATCCAGAATGCCGTTACCCTGCCCCTGCGTGGCCGGGATACGATCGAGAATATCGGTCGGGCGCGATTCGTACCGGGTCATGAGACCAAGGCCGAGCGATGTCAGAAAGAACAGCGCGGCGAGGATGCCAGTGGTGCGGGTCAGCGCATTGGCCGTTCCGCGCGCGGACATGAAGCCCGAACCGCCGCCGATGCCGAGGCCGCCGCCTTCGGAACGCTGGATCAGGACCACGCCGACAAGCGCCAGCACGATCATGAGGTGAATTACAATCAAAACGGTCTGCATGACAATCCATTCCATGCCCCGCGCGGAGCACCATAAAGAAGGTTTTGCGGCTCTTTACATGAGGCGAAGGTTTATTCCAAGCCCCTTTCCCGATACTCTTTCAGGAAAGCCTCATTCAGGCCGTCAGTCGCTCATATGCCGCATAGATGGACAGGAAGTCAGACGCTTTCAAGCTCGCGCCACCAATCAGCGCGCCATCCACGTTCTCCACGCCCATCAGCTCCAGCGCATTGGTGGGCTTTACCGAGCCGCCATAAAGAATGCGCATTGTCTTGCCGGCATCGCCGAAGCGCTTGACGAGCTCGTCGCGCATGAAGGCATGGGCCTCGCGCACATCTTGCGTGGTGGGGGTAAGACCGGTGCCGATCGCCCAGACGGGTTCATAAGCGATAACGGTATTTTCCGCGGTCGCCTCATCCGGCAGTGAGCCGGCAAGCTGGCGCTTCAGGATATCGAGCGTCTGGCCCGCCTTGCGCTCATCCGCCGTTTCGCCAATGCAGACGATGGCGATGAGATCGGCCGCATGGGCGGCGGATGCCTTGGCGCGTACCAGATGGTCGGTCTCGGCATGGTCGGTGCGGCGCTCGGAATGGCCAACGATGACATGGGTACCGAAGCAGTCGGCAATCATTTCGGCGGAGATATCGCCGGTATGGGCGCCGGAGGCATTCTGGTGGCAATCCTGCGCGCCGATCATCAACGGGCTGTCATCACAGAGCGCGGTCGCGACATAAAGCAGTGTGGAAGGCGGGCAGATCAGCGCATCCACCTTTTCGGACAGCGCGCCCTTGACGCCCTCTGCCATGGCCTTGATCTGATCGAGCGAGGCACGCGTGCCGTTCATCTTCCAGTTTCCGGCAACAAGCGGTCGAACATTCGGCGTCATGCGTATCCCATTCCCTTTGTCTAGGAGCGCCGCTTGAGGCACCCCATCCCTCGGCCGCAGCCGGCCCTTGATCAAGACAGAAGCTCTGCCTGAATTTCCCGGATATTCCTTTAACCGCAGCCGGCGGCAATTGGTACAAAAAAGCGGTCCAAGGGTTAAAGCCAGCGACAAATCCCGGAAAATTTGTCGTTACTGACTTAGAACCGGCCCACTATCGGCTCAAAATCCAGTTCAAAACCGCCCGCCAGTCGGTCATTCGCACCGGCGTGCCGTGGCTGCCGGTCTCATAGCGCGTGAACCGCGCGGGCTCCCCAGCCTTCAACAACGTGCGGAAGATCGTCGCCTGTTGATCGGCGGAATAGACCTTGTCGGCGCTGCCGTGGGTAAACCAGACCGGCTTCTTCTCTTTCGCAAAGGCGCTTTTCGGAAAATCGGGATCGACCGCACCGCCGAGGATCGCCATGCCTTTGAGATTGGCGACGGCTCCCTTGTCGCGGCTAATGCCATAGCAGATGAAACTGCCCATCGACGCGCAGGTGAGCACGACAGGCTTTCCACCGGATTTTCTGGCCGCATCGGCAATCAGCGCCGCGACATCGGCAACGCCGTTCTCATCGAAGGAACGAACGCTCGGCACGTAATAGGTACCGCTATTGGCGACGGCCAGATTTTTCAGCCGGTTGAAATTACCGCCAAACGTATAGTCGTTCATGCCAAGCCGCCGGTCACCGCCGCGTCCATGGATGAAGATGACGGTGAAGGCCTGCCCGCTGGCCGGTCCGACGCGGCCGACCTCAAGCGCCCTGCCCTCAGCGGACACGGTTTCCAGCGCCTGCACCTTCTTCGGCGCCATATCCACATATTGCCGCTTCACCCGGCGCTCCGGCACCTCGTCGCGGCCGTTGATATCGCGCATCTCCTGATAGTCGATGACCTCGGACGCGCCGTCGTCACCGGTGGAAAGCACCGTCTGCGCCGAAAACAACTCGTCCTTGAAAGGCCGTAGCGGCCCGTCGGCCGCGAAGGCTGAGACGGGCATGGCCGCAACAGTGAGGCTGAAAAGAGTACAAAACGTGAAATGAGCTGTGGACATGCCTTGGCTAACCGTTCATTCGTGGCTGCGAGACTTGCCATCGCAAGGTCCGCAGCGCAATCCTCCTGTTGCGAAACCCTGACACAATCGTGGCATAGGATGCGCCGCGCTCGCCCAGGCGGACCCCGGTTCAATCGGACGGGAACCGCATTTGGCGTTATGATTGACGCTGATGGCATAATGATTCGCATGGCGAAATTCTGACACACGCTTTTGAACTTTGGACATGATGGACGACAGCAACGATCTTTTCTCCGGTCTTCCGGCAGCACGAAACAGCGACACGGACACGAACGAGGACGCGGCGAAACCCGCGAAGGCCCCGGCGACCGCTGCTGCCAATGTGAACGTGCAGCCAAAACCCGCAGCCGTTGCCCCCATCGCTTCGTCCGCTCCGCCGCCGCCTGTGTCTCCCACCGGTGACGACTACGGCGCCTCTTCCATTCGCGTCCTCGAAGGCCTCGAGCCGGTGCGCATGCGCCCCGGCATGTATATTGGCGGTACGGACGAAAAGGCGCTGCATCATCTCTTTGCCGAAGTCATCGACAACTCCATGGACGAGGCCGTTGCCGGTCACGCCAATTTCATCGAGGTCCATCTCGATGTCGAAGGTTTCCTGACGGTAACGGATAACGGCCGTGGCATCCCGGTGGAGAACCACCCGCAGGTCCCCGGCAAGTCCACGCTCGAAGTCATCATGACCAAGCTGCATGCTGGCGGCAAATTCGACGGCAAGGCTTACGAGACCTCTGGCGGCCTGCACGGCGTCGGCGTCTCCGTGGTCAATGCGCTGTCCGACCTGCTCGAAGTTGAAGTGGCGCGGAACCGCAAGCTTTACCGCCAGCGCTTTTCGCGCGGCCTGCCGATCGGCCCGCTGGAAGAGCTGGGAGATGTGCATAACCGCCGCGGCACCCGTGTGCGTTTCCATCCCGATCCACAGATCTTCGGTGATCACGCAAAATTCGAGGCGGCCCGCATTTTCCGCATGGCTCGCTCCAAGGCTTACCTCTTCGGCGGCGTTGAAATCCGCTGGAGCTGCGATCCCGGTCTTGTACCCGCCGGTGGCGAAATACCGGAAAAGGCCGTGTTCCACTTCCCCGGCGGCCTCAAGGATTACCTCGCAGCCACGCTCGGCAAGGAATTCACCGTCACCCGCGAGATTTTCTCCGGGCGAACCGAAAAGACCGGCGGTCACGGCGCGTTGGAATGGGCAGTCACCTGGTATGGCGGCGACACGCAGATCCACTCCTATTGCAACACCATCCCAACGCCCGAAGGCGGCACGCATGAAGCCGGCCTGCGCATCGCGCTCACCAAGGGCCTGAAGAACTATGCCGACCTGACGCAGAACAAGCGCGCCAAGGACATCACCACCGACGACGTGATGATTTCGGCGGCCGGCATGCTCTCCGTCTTCATCCGCGAGCCGGAATTTGTCGGCCAGACCAAGGACAAGCTCGCCACCGTCGAGGCCCAGCGCATCGTCGAAAACGCCCTGCGCGACCCATTTGACCATTACCTTACCGGCAATCCGGCCGAGGCGGCAAAGCTGCTCGACTGGGTCATCGAGCGCTCGGAAGAGCGCATGCGCCGCCGCAAGGAAAAGGAAGTCAACCGCAAGACCGCCGTGCGGAAGCTGCGCTTGCCGGGCAAACTCGCGGATTGCTCCCAGAACACGGCCGAAGGGGCCGAACTCTTCATCGTCGAGGGTGACTCGGCTGGCGGCTCGGCCAAGCAGGCGCGCAACCGCGCCAATCAGGCCATCCTGCCGCTGCGCGGCAAAATCCTGAACGTCGGCAGCGCCAGCCGCGAAAAACTCTCCGCCAACCAGCAGATCGCCGATCTCATCCAGGCGCTCGGCTGCGGCACCCGCACCAAGTACCGCGAAGAGGACCTGCGGTACGAGCGTATCATCATCATGACCGATGCCGACGTCGACGGCGCCCATATCGCCTCGCTGCTCATCACCTTCTTCTATCAGGAAATGCCGGAACTCATTCGCGGCAACCACCTCTATCTGGCAGTGCCACCACTCTACGTCATCCGCCAGGGCGCCAAGAGCGTCTATGCCCGCGATGACGCGCACCGCGCCGAGCTGATGGAAACCGTCTTCAAGGGCAAAAAGGTCGAAGTCGGCCGCTTCAAAGGCCTCGGCGAAATGATGGCGGCCCAGCTGAAAGAAACGACCATGGATCCAGAAAAGCGCACCCTTCTGCGCGTCGAGATCGATGACGTGGACTTCGAAGGCACCCGCGAAGCTGTCGATAACCTCATGGGCACAAAGGCCGACGCCCGCTTCCGTTTCATTCAGGAACGGGCGGCCTTTGCTGATAATCTGGATATCTGATCCAGAAAGAACTGTAAAAGGCAGCGCCCGGCGCTGTCGTCAGAGGTGATGGGGAGGCGTCATCGTGCGGATCGTGTTGACGGGCAGTTCAGGCCGGGTCGGCCGCGCGATCTTCAGCGCTCTTGCCGGCACGCATGAGGTGATCGGTATCGACCGCTCGCCCTTTTCCACCACTCACTTCGTCGGCGATTTCGCCGACATGGGATTGTTGCGTTCGGCTATGGCGCGGGCGGATGCGGTGATCCATGCGGCGGCGCTCCACGCGCCGCATGTTGGCATCGTCCCCGACGCGGAGTTCCGGCGCATCAATGTCGAAGGCACCCGCATGCTGGCGGCAGCGGCGGTGGAAGCAGGCGTACAACGGTTGGTCTTTACCAGCACCACCGCGCTCTATGGCGACGCCGTTTCCGCCGAAACCTGCACCTTCATAAACGAAGACACACCACCCCGGCCAAAGAGCATTTACCACCGCACCAAGCTCGAAGCCGAGCAGGCGCTGGAGGAAATCGCTGGTCCGCATCTCGCCGTACGCGTTCTGCGCATGTCAAGAAGCATCCCGGAGCCTGCCGATGTGATGGCGGCTTACAGGCTGCATCGCGGCGTCGATATCCGCGATGTGGCCGACGCCCATCTATTGGCACTCACCAATGCGGGCGACGATTTCCAGCGCTATATCATATCGGGGGCAACGCCGTTTGCCGCTTGCGATTGCAACGACCTCGCACGCGACGCAGCCTCGATCCTGCGGCAGCGGATGCCTGCCCTCGCCGACGCTTTTGCACAAAGGGGATGGGCGCTGCCTGCAACCATCGACCGCATCTATTCGCCTCTGCAGGCCAGAAAATCGCTCGGCTGGACCTCCCGTTATGGCTTCGAAGAGGTGCTCGCCCAACTTGCCCGCCGCAGTCTGGAGGTGCTGCCTGTGGGTGCGACTATCAACAGGAAATCCGAATAGCGTACCAAGGCACGGCCACCGTGAACGCTTTCCCCCCTCGCGCGTTTTCACTGCGCCTGATACTCTTCGGGCCGGGAGCGATCAAAACAAGTGACTGCATTTACGGTCTTCATCATCATTCTTCTCGTGCTCATCGGGCCCAGCCTGTTTGTCGTCATCGGCAAACAGCGGGAGAAGGCCATTCCGAAACGCCCCTCTACCGCCCTGCCCGTGGCGGAGGAGGAAACGGCGCTGGACCGGCACTGGCAATCGATCAAGAATGGCTGGAACGAAAAGAACGCGCTCTGCCTCCTGCATTCCAATCTCGATGCCTTTGCGGTGCGCGTGGCCTCGGCGCGGGCCGCGGGGCGCAGCCTCGATCTCATGTATTACATGTGGAATGCCGATCTTACCGGACGGCTGATGATGCGGGAGGTGATTGCCGCCGCCGATCGCGGGGTGCGGGTGCGGCTATTGCTCGATGATCTCGGCGTCTCCATGTCGGATCGCATCTTCCACGCCATCGACAGCCACCCCAACATCGAACTTCGCCTGTTCAACCCGACAAGGGCGCGGGAGAACATTCTCTATCGCGGGGTCGAGCTGGTTCTGCGTTTCCGCAGCGTCAACAGGCGGATGCACAACAAGGCATGGATTGCCGACGGGCGCGCAGTCATCGTTGGCGGCCGTAACATTGGCGACGCCTATTTCGATGCCGCCGAGCGGGCGAATTTCCACGATTTCGACATTCTCGGTTTCGGCGACATTGTTGCCGATGCCACCGAAATCTTCGACGATTACTGGAACAGCGCCGTTGCCGTTCCGGTCCGGTCGCTGCTCGCACGCAGGCCTAACAAACTAGCCAAGTTGCGGCGTGAGCTGGACGCCCTGCCAAAGAGCGAGCCAGCAAAACCCTATCTCGAGCGCGTCGAAAGCCAACATGGCCGCGATCATTTCCTGATGTCAGATCGCCTGCACTGGGTCGAGGCGGCAGATGTGCTGGCCGATCCGCCGGAGAAGGCGGCGGGAAAACGCCGCAAAGGTCACAACTTTCTCATGGAGAGCCTGCTGCCGCTGATGCAGGCCGCGAGCGACAGCCTTCACATCACCTCCCCCTATTTCATTCCCGGCAAACAGGGTGTGGGGATATTTTCGGGCCTCGCCGAAAGCGGCGTGTCGGTCGCCATCCTGACCAATTCGCTGGCAGCGACAGATGTGGCCGCCGTGCATGCCGGTTACGCCCGTTACCGCAAACCGCTTCTCACCGCCGGGGTGCGGCTGCACGAATTGCGTGCGCAAGCGGATCAATCAAACTTCACCCTGCGCGGCTCGGGCCAGGCGAGCCTGCATACCAAGGCCTTCACGCGGGATGGAGAGACCGGTTATATCGGTTCGCTCAATTTCGATCCGCGCTCTGCCTCGCTCAATACGGAAATGGGCGTGGTGTTCAACTCCCCCGCCCTCGTTGCCTGCATGGACGAGATTTTCGCCGATGAAATCCGCCGCACGATGAGTTTTGAACTCGAAATCGACAAGGGCAAACACATCGTCTGGGTCACCGAAGAACAGGGGCAATCAAGGACACTCCGTCGCGAACCCGATGCCGCCATCAGCCGGCGGATCGTCGCCGGCATCATGCGCTTCCTGCCGCTGGAATCCCAGCTTTGAAGACGAGCGTCCGGCTCACGCCGCCGGCCGCACCCCTGCCTTTGCCAGCTGTATCTGCACCAGCGTATCCAGGTTCTGGTTGACGCGGCAATAGAACTCTTCGTCGATGAATGGCCGCAGCATGAAATCATTGCCGCCCGCCTTGAGGAAGCGTGCTGAAAGCAGCCGGTTGGTAGAGGAGGACACGCCAATGATGCGCAGCTCGTGCGACCCACGGAAGGTGCGGATGCGCCTCGTCAGCTCGAAGCCGTCAATATCGGGCATGTTGTAGTCGGTCACGACAAGGCCGATATCGGGATTGGCCTTGAGGATATCGAGCGCCTTCGCGCCGCTGTCGGCAAGGCTGACGCGAAAATTATACCGTTTCAGACGGCTTGAAAGCAGCGCCCGCGCGGTTGGACTGTCATCGACAATCAACACGTGATGGCGGTGGTTGGTGAGGAAGCGACAGACGGATTCCGTCAGCATGTCGACGGCGAAAACATTGTCCTTCAGGATGTAATCCACCACATCCTTGGCGATCAGCGTTTCGCGGGTCGCCTCATGGAATGTGCTTGTGAAGACAATGGTCGGGATCGAAAGGTCGATCAGATATTCCAGCGCCTCACCCTTTTCAGCTCCGGGCAGGTTGATGTTGGAAATGGCAAGCGTCACCGGCTCGGACGAATGTTCGTAACAGGCCTGCAACTCTTCGAAAGAGCGACATAGCTCCACGGATACGCCGAGCATCTCGTTCAGCCGCCTGCTGACCATCTGCGTGAACACATTGCTGTCTTCCGCCAGCAAAATCCGGCTATTGGTGAAAGGCACGCCCGAATATTGCATGCCCGTTATGCCCAGGAAATTCATTCTGTCCCGACCCCCATCGAAATGCCAGTGGAACATAGCAGGCTCATTTTTCGGAATGATTAATAGCGGTTTCCCTAAAGCACCAGTTGAGCACATGCTTACCTAAACGGAAATACGGCCCGCAAGGGGCCGTATTTCATTTTCGGGAAGAGACATTTAATCAAGCGCGCAGCAGCGCATTGTCCGTATCGAAGGGGCTCTCTTCCACCACTTCCGCATCGTAGGACGTCCCGAGAATGCGGATCTTCAGCTTTGTGCCGACAGCAGCGTATTCCGGCTTGAGCATGGCGAGCGCGATGGACTTGCCGAGACGCCAGCCGAAGCCACCGCTGGTGGCGCGCCCGGCCAGCGTGCCGTTTTCGTCGAAGATTGCTTCCGAACCGCGTGCATCCACATCCGTGTTGCCGGATACGGTCAGCGTCGAGAAGACCCACTTCGCGCCGCCTTCCTTGTAAGCCACCAGCGCATCGCGGCCGATGAAGGATTTTTCCGGGCGAACAAAGCGATCGAGGCCGGATTCATAGGCGTTGTACTCCACCGACAGCTCGCGTCCCATGTTGCGGTAGGATTTTTCGAGCGACATGGAGACCATGGCGCGGATACCGAAGGGCTTGATCCCGAATTCCGCACCGGCTTCCATCAACCGGTCGAAGATGTAGTTCTGCATCTCGATCGGGTGGTGCAGCTCCCAGCCGAGTTCGCCGACGAAGTTGACACGCAGCGCGTGCGCCGTCGCCACGCCGACGGAAATCTGCTTGCCGGTAAGCCAGGGGAAGTCCTTGTTCTCAAGGCTGGTGCGCGTCAGCTTCTTCAACAGGTCGCGCGACTTCGGACCGGCCAGAACCAGCACGCCATATTTCTGCGTGATCGGCTGCAGCACGACCGAGCCATCGGTCGGTGCCAGGCGGAACAGCACGTCATGGTCATGCGCTTCCAGACCACCGGCCGAAACCATGTAGAAACGGCCAGGCGCCCACTCGTAAACGGTGAATTCCGCCTTCACGCCGCCGGTTGGCGTCAGCAGATGGGTGAGCGCGATGCGGCCACGCTTCTTCGGAATGGCATTGGCGAGAATGCTGTCGAGCCATGCCCGCGCACCGGGGCCCGAGACCTCCATCTTGGCGAAGGCGGACATATCGAGCACGCCGACATTCTGATGAACGTTCTTCACCTCGTTGCCGACATGTTCGAAATAGTTCGAGCGGCGGAACGACCACTTTTCAACAATGCGGCCATCATCCAGAGCCGGCGCATGGTTGTGACTGGTGATGACATCGGCGCCGACGCCGAGATCTTCCTCACGCAGCGCGTAGCCTTCCGGCGCATACCAGTTGGCGCGCTCCCAGCCGTAGACGGAGCCGAACACGCCCCCGAGTTTCTTCAGGCGGTCGTAAACCGGCGTCGTCTTCAGCGGACGGGCGGCGGAGCGTTCTTCATCCGGGTAATGCATGGTGAAGACGTTGGCATAGGCTTCCTCGTTCTTGGCGATGAGGTAACCTTCCGTTGCGTAAGGGCCGAAGCGGCGCGGATCGACACCCATGAGGTCGAGCGTCGGCTCGCCATCGACAATCCATTCCGCCAGCTGCCAGCCGGCGCCACCGGCAGCGGTGATGCCGAAGGAATGGCCTTCGTTCAGCCAGAAATTCTTCAGGCCCGGCGCAGGACCGACGATCGGGTTGCCATCAGGCGTATAGGCGATCGCGCCATTATAGACCTTCTTGATGCCGACTTCGCCGAAGGCCGGAACACGCACCATGGCGGTTTCGATATGCGGCATCAGGCGGTCCAGTTCTTCCTGGAACAGTTCATACTCACTGTCGTCGGAAGGACCGTCGACATAACAGACCGGCGCGCCGACTTCGTAAGGACCGAGGATCAGGCCGCCTGCCTCTTCGCGCATGTACCAGGCCGAGTCGGATTCGCGCAGAACGCCCATTTCCGGCAGGCCCTGGCGGCGGCGTTCCTGAATGGCCGGATGCGGTTCCGTGACGATATACTGGTGCTCGACCGGGATGACCGGAATATTGATGCCGACCATCTCGCCGGTCTTGCGCGCGAACGAGCCGGTGCAGGAGATGATGTGTTCGGCGATGATCTCGCCCTTGTCCGTCGTCACCTTCCAGTGACCGTCTTCAAGCTGCTCGATGGCGGTGACTGTCGTGTTGCGATAGATGGTGGCGCCGCGATCGCGCGCGCCCTTGGCAAGCGCCTGCGTCAGATCGGCGGGCTGGATGTAACCATCGTCCGGATGCTGGATGGCGCCAAGCAGGCCGTCCGTTTCGCAGAGCGGCCAGATTTCCTTCACCTGCTCCGGCGTCAGCATGTTGACGCGCACGCCGATGGTCTCGGCAATGCCGGCATAATACATATATTCGTCCCAGCGATCCTTGGTGCGGGCGAGACGAATGTTGGAGACCTTGGAGAAGCCGACATTCATGCCGGTCTCTTCCTGCAGTTCCTCATAGAACTTCACGGAATATTTGTGGATCTGGCCAACCGAGTAGCTCATGTTGAACAGCGGCAGAAGCCCGGCCGCGTGCCAGGTGGAACCGGAGGTAAGCTCCTTGCGCTCGATGAGCACGCTGTCGCTCCAGCCCTTCTTGGCAAGATGATATAGCGTCGAGACGCCGACAACGCCGCCACCGATCACCACCGCCCGTGCATGTGTCTTCATTTACAGAACCCCTGAAAAGCGCTGGCCTTGCCTTATTCCGCCAGCTTTGGATGGGAGGAATATGAAGCGCTTGCGGGTTGTTCAGCCGCCTGATTGCGACATGGCCATAGGGTGCTGCGACAGGGAAGAAATTGCGACCACAGACGGCGCGCGCCGCCGCGATCATGGACCGCGGCGGGACACCTTGTCGGCTGTTGCTTTTTCAGGAGCGACCTCATCTTCCCTCTTGGCTTTATCCTTGGTATCCGTCGCATCCGCGACAGGTGAGGACGCCGCCCCCGTATGAGCAACCACCGCCTTGTCACCCTCCTCCGAAAGCAGCGCAGCCAGCATCTGTGGATTAGCGTCGCCCTCCACGTGGATATTGAGGTTGCGCTGCGGGAAAGGAATGGCGATGCCTTCGTCGCGAAAGCGTTGGAGGATGGCGATGCGCAAGGCGTTTTTCACGGCCAGCCCGTTCGAAAGGTCGGCCAGATGGAAGCGCAGTTCGAAATCGAGGGAGAAATCGCCAAAGCGCAGGAATTCCACATGCGGCTCGGGATTGCGCAGCACTGGCGGCTGCGCCCGCACCAGTTCCAGCAGAATATCCATCACCTTCTGCGGATCGGAATCGTAAGCGACGGAAACCGGTATTTCCGCACGCATGATGCGGTTGCGGTGTGTCCAGTTGCCGACGGAGGAATTGATGAACTCGGAGTTCGGCACGATGATCGATTGCCCACGGAAGGTTTCGATTTCGGTGGCGCGCACCGAAAGGCGTTTGACAGTGCCCTCCGTCGTGCCGGTGACCACCCAGTCCCCCACCTTGAAGGGGCGCTCGACGAGCAGGATAAGGCCCGACACGAAGTTCGACACGATGTTCTGCAGGCCAAAACCGATACCGACCGAAAGAGCGGACGCGACGAGCGCAAGGCTTGAGAGGTTGAGGCCGGCCGAAGACACGCCGAAGATGGCCGCAACAGCGATGCCGAGATAACCAATGCCTGTTTTGACCGAGTTGCGCACCCCGGCATCCACCTGCCCGCGCGCCATGACGTTGCTGTCCAGCCACTTCTGGAACCAGCGGGTGATGATGTAACCAATGGCAAACACCAGAATGCCGCCGAAAATGCCGATGAGCGAGATCGATGCATTGCCGACGGTAATACCGGTCAACAGGCGGTAGGCCCAGCTTTCGATATCGCCGGGTTGGAAACCCCAGGAAAACAGGATCAGCGGTACGCCGAAGGCGAGAGCGACGACATAGATGCCGAGACCGGCAACAAGGCCCGCCTGATCCAGCGGAACGACACCCAGCCCATAACGCCGGGCGAGATAGCGGCCAGCGAGCGACTCCGCAAACGCGCCCTGCCGTGAAATCGCCTTGCCGGATAGAATGCCGATATACATCGTCGCCAGCACGGCACCCGTCGCGACGATCTGCGTGGCAAGGAAGCGCGCAAGGCCGACATAACCCGTCAGGCAGGCACCGATCAGGATAAGGCCGCCGACACGCAGGAGAATGACCAGCCAGCGCGGCAGACGCTGATGGCCGGTGTCTGAATCCTGCCCCTCACCGATCACCGGACGCAGGAACGAGACGGTAAGCAGGATGAGACCGATGATGATCGAGGCAACGAAACTTTTGGCGACGGTGACGATCAACGGCGAATAAAGCGTCTCGCTGATCGTGCCGAAGAGATAATCGAGACCGTTGACGAGCGCCATCAGCAGCACCGCCGAAGACAGCGTGTGTGCGCCCTTGTTGGAAACCTTCAGCAATCGCCATTCCGGCTGCGTCGGCGCGAAGATCGCGTAGCTCAGGCGCGAGACGAAATAGACGAAACCGGTAACCGCCATCGCCCCGAACAGGATCGGCGCGATGTCCGACCGCAGCACATTGAAATTATCAAGGAAGAAGGCGGAGGTGACGAGGAACAGAAACAGCGACAGCGACTGCACCATGGTGGACCAGAAAGCAACCGACAGGCGCCTCAAATAGGACGGCTCCCCCGTGAACGCCCGCCGCTCCATACGGCTGCCGAACAGGCGGTAGCCGCCCACCAGGAACAGAAGCGCGGCCATGATCGACAGCGTGACGGCCCCGAACATCGGCAACCGCTTGTAATTCCAGACATAGGTCGCCCAGCTGCTGAAGGCATTGTTGAGGTTGGAGAGCTCCGTCAGGAAGGCGGACGACGCATCGCCGAGCGTCTGCGCGGACACTTCGGTACGCTTGAAAAGCGTTGCGGCAAAAAGAGCCCGCCGGACGGCGGTAATATTGTTGGAAATCTGTGCGGCATTGTTGGCGGTGGCCTCAACCTCACCGGCCACGGCGTTCACCTCCCCCCGCTCCGCCGTCAGCCGGTTGCGCTCTTCCGTCACCATGCTTGATTCCGGCGGCTGTCCTTCGCCCGGGGCGGCACCCAGCGCGTCCAACCGCGTCTTGATCTGATCCAGACGGGCGCGAAGCTTGGCGTTGGTGGCGGCAGCATCGGTGGCAATACCGTCTGCCCGGCCCTTGAGGTCGACAAGCTGCGCATCATCGCGCCCACCGGCCTCCACCTGCCCCGAAATGAAGGAGAGATCCGACTTCCATTTTTCGAGATCGGTTTTTGCCTGCTCGATGGTCGATGGCTGAATGGCACCGGATGCTGCGGGCGTTGCCTCCTGCGCAGAGACAGGCGCAACGCCGAGGGCGCTGAACAGCGCAAACAATGCAACCAAAACGGCCGCCAAAGCGCCGGCCCGCCGACCACGTGCCGACGGCTCGCGGAGCACCCGCCTGTCGCCCATCCATCCGCCAAACATCAACCGCACATCCATGCCTTTCGTCTTACCATGCCGCTTCAGGCTATTTAGCGCCTGCAGCGCGGAAAACCAGCCGCATCGGATGAGGTTTTCCGCCGTTTGCCTTGCTTTCCACCACGGGAATCATCACTTTTCAATATGCAGCAACATGGGAGGAAATCATGGAATCTGCTGGCATCGGCTGGATTGCAGCCATTATCATCGGTGGTGTCGCGGGGTGGCTCGCCGAACAAGTCATGAAAAGCAATATGGGTGTTTTCATGAACATCCTTCTTGGAATCGTCGGCGCCGTCATCGCCAACGCCATCCTTGCGGTGTTTGGAATCGTTTTGATTGGCTGGCTCGGTTATCTCATCGCCGGCTTCATCGGCGCCTGTATCCTCATCGCCATTGGCAGGGCCTTCAGACGCGGCTGAATAAGTGTAGATCCGTAAAACCCCGGATTCCCAGGCTTTTCCAGCGCGGCTGAAATTTTTTCGTCACAAAAATCGGATAAATTTCAATTACGCGCTGGACAAGCCCAAACTTCCCCTTTATACGCCCCCTCACACCGCCACACGGTGCCGGTCGGGTGATTAGCTCAGTTGGTAGAGCAGCTGACTCTTAATCAGCGGGTCGTAGGTTCGAGCCCTACATCACCCACCATTTCCTCCTTAGATATCAAGATGCTGTGATGACATGTTAAGGCGTCGCCTCATCGCGACTTCTCGACACCGCACGTGAATTCCGGTTTGGCCTACGGCACGCATTTGCGTGAGCGGATGTGCAAAGGCAGCTAAAGATTGTTTGTCGATGCCCGCCTGGGCGAACCCAGAAAGCGCGGCTCAATCGGCCGGCCGGCGATGCGACTGCCAAACTCCTCGGTAAAGGGCACCGGCTCCGCTCGTCTCACCGCCTCGATGGCGGAGTCGATGAAAGCTTTCCGTCTTGGACTGTCCTCCTGCGGGCTGACACCAACGACGACGACCTTGTTTCGCACCTGCCCATCCCTGTGCAAAATAAACCGCAATGTGACCACCAGCCCTTCCGCATCCTCCGGCGGTTGCCAGCAGGCGAAAATCGCATCGAACATCTCGTTGATGTTGGAGGCAGGTGTTGGGTCTTTGCAGCCCCGCGACTGCGCAACAGCCTGCATCGGAGTGCCGGCAAGCAATGCAGCGACAAAAAGCAGCATAATAAAGCAAGAAAATCTGATGAAGGGGGAAAATATTTTATCCAAATCGAAACCCTGAAAATACAAATAAGCAATATTAAGAAGTATTATTCATCGTAAATAATTCTTCGAGCATCAGCAACATAATTGCACCTGAGAATTCCATCTCTATTTAAGATCATGATATAAAGCCTGGCTTTATCTGATCCGATCCAAGCGATAGCCCCTTCCCTATCGCTTCAGCCAATTTGCGAAAAAGCGCCGTCCTCGGTCGGAGCGGCAATAAGTTTCATCAATTAGATCGCGACGACGCGCGCTTCCCCAAAGCTGTCTCATTCATCCCTATGATCGGGGTCATGAGACTGCTCATCAACATCTTGCTCTTCATCCTCGGCGCGGTCGGAAGCGGCATATTTGCGTCCCTGATATCGGCCGCCCTTGCCGATTCCGGTCTTCTCGGCTCCTGCTTCGAGGGAAATTGCGGTTATGCCGCGCTTTTCATGGTTCTGCCCGTCACATGGTTCGTGCTTTTCGCGCTGTACGTGATGGCGCTCCTGATCTGGCGGCGCAAGCCGTTCCGTAACCGCAGGCTCTGAAAACGAGTATTGCCACCCAATTGCCACCGGGCGCTCGTTGACAGCAATAAAGACTTGCCGCTAACGTCCGCCTGCTGGGGGATTCGCTGCCAGTGATATGCGGGAAGCCCTTCAAGGCGTCCTGATGTCACCGGGCTCTGAATGTGCATGTTCCGATTTGCGTCTTGCTTCTATGGCAAGGCGCTTGGTGGCGTGCCGGAAAACAGGGAGACCAAAAGATGCGGGCCGCTATCAATTCCCCGTCGCTGTCGATCGACACCATGGACTATCAGGCGGAATGCCAGTTCGCGCTGGAGCCTTCCATTCGGGGGCTCATTGAAAAAGCCGAAGACGCCGGCTGGAACCGCCAGCAGGCTGCCCTCGCCATCGTTGCACTCGCCAGCGAGCATTTGACCGATCTCATGGCCACCGCCGCCGCTCCTGTGGCCGATCAACGCCCCCTCTCCTAAACTCCCCGAAAAGCCTCTCAGGACGTCTCTCCGTCCCCAAGACATCTTCCTTGAAGTTGAAGCTGCAGCACCGGAGTGTCCCCGTCGACACTGCCGGGCCGTCGCGCGGGCAGAGCTGCACCGCACTTATGCATACCTCTACAAGGCGAGGCACGGCTGGGCGCCATAGCAACGGGGCGCCGGCCAATTCACCGGCGCTGCCATAGTGTTGACATAAGCACCCAATAATGAGAACATAAAGTGAACATTATGGAGGTCAGCGATGAACACATCAGACGCAGCCATAGAAAATGCCCTTTCCGTCGTTGCCCGCTCGCGTGACCTGCGGGAGCGCGCGCTCGAACGGCGGCGCGAGTTACAGCGGCGAACGGAAGTCATCATTACCCGGCCGCTTTATGTTCTGAAAAAGAATGACGGGCCGAAACAATTGTCATTGAAGCTGGACAGCTGAGGCGACGGGCGACAGGACGCCTATATCGGCGAAAGACGTCCTCAGGGCGCTGAAACGAAAAGCCCGTGCGGATGTTCATCACGCACGGGATTTCACGTTCTAACGGATGTAATGTTGGTTTACTGCATGCGCTGCATCGCAGCCTCTGGCTCGCCGGTCGCGGCAACCGCTCCCGGCAGGCGGTCGGTTTTTTTCAGGATAACGACCGGCTTTTCTGCCGGGTCGGTCGGCGGAACGATGCTTGCGGTTTTGAATTCACGGTCGACGGCAGGAACGGAAGCATTGATCTTTTCATGACCTGCGCATTCCGCGAGCGCTGCACTGGCTGAAAAACCAAAGACAGCGGCGATTATGAGAACTGATTTCATGTCATTCTCCCTTCGCTTTTATGGCATCTCCAGTCTATGTGGAGACAAGCCGGATTGAAAATCACACTTTAGAGACATCTAAAACTATCATTCCTGGTCGGCAGTCGTGGTCATCACTGGCCTTCGACGGCCATTAGGCAAGGTCAACGTCTTTATTTCTTCCGCACATCCAGCGGGTTTTGGCAAAGCGGCCGGCGAAATATCATCGCCACGTAACTTCCCTTGAGGGATATGAGATTTGGCGTATAGGTTGAAACCGTCGCCACATTGGCGGCTTTTATGGTTCTTCCTTCAGAGGTATTGTGCTGCATTGCGCGCCTCCTTCCGTTAGCGATAACGAAAATGAGCTGCTCTTGTTCCGATCACGCTTTCGTTGGCACAGGGCAGAAATGCGCTGATGTCTTCTGCTCATCGGTTGGAAAGAAACACGCGGAACGCCCCGGCCCCCGTCGCCCTTGCTTGAAATATCGGCCCCAAGGCTCTATATCAGCGAGCGCGAGGACGACCTCGGCCATATCGGCAACAGCATGCGGGACGGCCCGGTCAAAAACCGGAGAATGCAATGCGCTCCCTGCAAGATCGTATCCGCCACGCCCTCAGCTTCGAAATCATCGGCCTTCTGCTTGTCATCCCGCTTGGCGCACTGCTTTTTGGCATGCCCATGGAAGACATCGGCGTCGTCGGGCTTGTCAGCGCCACGCTCGCGACGGTCTGGAACTACGTTTACAATCTCGGCTTCGACCATGCCATGCAGCGCCTGAAGGGCACGACACTGAAAACGCCCACCCTTCGGGTCGCCCATGCGGTGCTGTTCGAGCTAGGCCTGCTGATCGTGCTGATGCCGTTCATCGCCTGGTATCTGAACATCAGCCTCGTACACGCGCTCGTGATGGATATTTCGTTCGCGCTTTTTTACGTGGTCTATGCGTTCGTCTTCAACTGGAGCTACGACCGCGTCTTCCCCCTGCCGGAATGGAAGTCACAGCAGGACGCCGCCTGAGCGGCGTCTATCCCCGAAATTGGCCTTTAAGCGCCGCTTTTGACGCAGCGCGACGCTTAGAGCGACTTCAGCGTCCAGGCCACGATCTCGCGCGTGGCGGCGGCGAAGGCCTGGTCGAGTGCCTTGACGAAATTGGCGTTGCCGGAGCCGCTGACGCGGGCGCTGGAACGGAACACCTCCTGCGCCCTCACCGTGCCGTTGCGATCATTCAGAAGCTTCACCGAAATTTCGATATTCGCCACGTTGCGAGCGGTATCGATCTCGAAGGCGCGGATATCGCTCACGACCTGGTAGTCGATGGCGAGGCCCTGCCCCGGGCGGCCGACGCCGCCGAGTTTGCCGGTATCCTCGAAGGCTTCCACGAGCTTGGATTGCACCATGCGCGGCAGACGGTCGCTCCATTGGGAGTTGCCGAGATATTGCACCTCGGAGCCGGAGAGACGCACCACGATGTTCTCGCTATCGAGCGCCTTCAGCGCCGTCGGATCGGCAATCAGCAGCTGACGGCTTTTCAGCGACGGCCCCTGCGTCACCGCAGCCGGCGAGACGGAGAGATCGAATGTATCGTTTTTCGGCGCGCCAGCACAACCCGCCATCATCGCGGCGAGCAGCGGTGCAAGAACGAAGGCGCGACGCATCTGGCCGTTCATCGATAGTCTCATTGGCCCATACCCCTCTTAGCGCCTTGTTCTGCCGTCATATTGTTTCACGGTTTCGCCGCCGAAAATCAACCGTTGCGGATCGCGGTCAATGTTGGTGATGGCGTTGTTGAGATTATCGACCGTCTGGCGCGTGCTGCCGATCAGCGCCTGGAAATCTTTCAGGCCCGAGCTGGAGAAGCGCGTCAGATTATCGGCAATCGGGCCGATGCGGGCATTGAGATTGTCGGCCACCGCCTTGAAGGAGGTGAGCGTCTCGCGCGCCTTGGCAAACAGCGAGTTGGCATCATCAGTGCCGAGCATGCCGTCCACCTTGGCAAGAATGCCATCGACGCGGCTGGAGGCAAGGTTCAGCTTGCGGCCCATCTCGGTGAAGTCGGATACCGCCTGGTCGATATCGGCGCGACGGGCGCCAACATCGTCGGCAATCCGCTTGAAGTTTGCGACGGCGTCACGCGCATCGGCCGTTGCCGACGACACGTCATCGACCACGTTGCCCACCTTGGCGGGATCGACGGAGGCGAGAAGCTCATCCGCGCGTTTGACCACCGTCTGTACTTCCGTGCTCGCCGCCTCGAAGTTTTTCGCTGTGCTCTGCACCGTGTCCATGATGCCCTGGATGTCGCTGGAAGCGGACGCGACATCCTTCGTGACCTTGTCGACGTTGGACAGGATGGAATCGATCTTGCCGGCATCCACCGCCTTCACAAGGTCCTCGACCGCGCTGAGCGTGCCGTCGAGGCGCACCGAGACCGACTGGACCGTCGTGGAAAGCGAACTCAGGCTCGCGATGAAATTCTTGATGCCATCGGAATTGGCCGCCAGCGCATCGGAGAATTTCTCGGCATTGCGCACCGTCTGCGTCAGCGGGCCGCGCGCGTCCTGCACGAAACCCTGTAATTCGCCGATCGCGCCATCGGCGCGCTTCAGTATCTTGTCGGCAGTGGCAAGCAGGTTGGTGACGCTCGAAAGATCGGCGGTCAGTTCGGCCGGAACACCGCTTTCGACGGCTTTCTGCAGAATGCGCTCGCCATCCTTGTTGCCGCCGGAAAGCTCGATATAGGCGGCACCCGTCAGGCCCTGAATTTCTAGCACCGCGCGAGTGGACGGGAAAACCGGCGCGTCTGCCTGCACTTCGGTGAAGGCGATGGAATAGGCCGGATCGTCGCGGTCGATAGCAAGCCCGCGCACCGTACCAACGGGAATGCCGTTGAACCGCACCGGCGAACCGACGGACAGGCCGTTAGCCGAGCCCGGAATACGCACGACAAGCTGCGCCGTTGGGCCGCCACGGCCGAATTCCGCCATCCAGTAAACGAAGCCGAATGCGGCGGCGATCACGATCAGCGTGAAAATTCCGACTATGGTGTAGTTCGCCTTGGTTTCCATGCTTCCCGTTACTCCACCGGATTTTCGTGTTTGCCGTCCGGAAGAACGACAGAGCGTGCCCGTTTGCCGCGGAAATAGGACTGCACCCACGGGTCGTCGCAGGCGAACATGTCCTGCAATGTCCCTTCCACCAGCACTTTCTTCTGCCCCAGCACCGCAATGCGGTCGCAGACGGAGAACAGGCTGTCGAGGTCGTGCGTCACCATATAAACGGTCAGGCCAAGCGAATCGCGCAAGCGCGCTATCAGCATATCAAATTCCGCCGCCCCAATGGGATCGAGACCGGATGTCGGCTCATCGAGGAAGACGAGATCGGGATCGAGCGACAAGGCCCGGGCGAGCGCCGCACGCTTGATCATGCCGCCTGAGAGTTCCGACGGGTATTTGTCACCCGCATCGGGCTTCAGGCCGACCATCTCGATCTTGAGATAGGCCAGCTCGTCCATCAGCTTCTTCGGCAGGTCGAGATATTCCCGCATCGGCAGCTGGATGTTTTCCTTCACCGTCAGGCCGGAAAACAGCGCGCCCTGCTGGAACAGCACGCCGAGCCGCTGGTCAAGCATCATGCGGTCGTCTTCGCTGGCCTTGTCGTAATCGGTGCCGAGAATGCGGATCGCACCCGCCTGCCGCGGCAGAAGCCTTAGGATCGCGCGCATCAACACGGATTTGCCGGCACCGGATGGACCGATGAAGCCAAGGATTTCACCGCGATAGACGTCGAGATCGAGATTTTCGAGCACGTTGCGGCCATTGAAGCCGACAGTCACGCCCTCGACGGAAAGCACTGCCTCGCGGCCGTCCTTTGCGGTTTTTGTCTCTTGCGGCTTCTGGTCCAGGGTTTCCAACGCGCCCTCCTTAAAAATCGATGGCTGCGTAGAAGATGGCAAAGAGGCCATCCACCAGAATGACGACGAAGATGGACTTTACCACCGACGAGGTGACGTGTTTGCCGAGCGATTCCGCCGAACCGCCCACCTTCATGCCTTCCACCGCCGCGACGATGCCGATGATCAGCGCCATGAACGGCGCCTTGATCATGCCGGCGGCAATGGTCGATTCCTCCACCGCCCCATGCAGGCGCGACAGGAACACTTCAAATGTGATGCCGGAATAAAGCAGCGTGACAATGGCTGCCCCGAAAAGCGCTGCAAAATTGGCAAGAATGGTCAAAAGCGGCAGCGCAATCGTCAGCGCCACCAGCCGCGGGAAGACGAGCACGCCAACCGGATTGAGACCGATCACCTTCAGCGCGTCGATTTCCTCGCGCATCTTCATCGAGCCGATTTCAGCCGTGATCGCGCTGCCGGAGCGACCGGCGATCATGATCGCGGTCAGGAGAACGCCGATTTCACGCAATTGCAGAATGCCGACGAGATCGACGACGAAGACTTCGGCACCGAAATACCGGAGCTGGAACGCGCCCTGCTGGGCGATGATCGCGCCGATCAGGAAGGACATCAGCATGATGATCGGCACGGCGCGCACGCCCATATGGTCGATCTGGTTGACGATCGCCGCCGGCGAAACGCCGCGTCCCCGCCCGAGCTTCATCTGCGCGCCGCGCACGGCCGAGCCGAGAATATACATCCCCGCGAGGAAATCCGCGCCGTTCTGCACGACGGCCTGGCCGATCGGTGCAAAGATGCGCTCGGCGAGCCCCACCTTCTTGGGGGCCTCGCCCTCCATCTCCACCTTTTCAGGCAATTGGGAAATGACCTCTTCAATCTGGTCGTTTCCCGTTACGGTGACGGTGGCCCCCTTCGCCTCAAGATCCCGACGCAGACGCTGGATGATCCAGGCACCGGTGGTGTCGATCGCTTCGATGGACGAGAGATCGATTTCCGCAGCGCTGGAAGACGCGTCTTTCTCGATCTTGTCGAGAATGGGGAAAATGCCGGAGAGATTGCTGTTGCGCCAGGAACCGCTCAGCACAAAACGCGACGCGCCGCCGGAGACGGTATCGTCTGCGGAAATTGCGGCCGGGTTCGCCTGTTGCCGTGTGTCCTGTTCTTGCATAATGCTCCGAGCGAGTGCAGCCGTCACGAGATTCTTAAAGGTTTCATAACGTTTTGGCTCACGGCAAGCCACAGTGACAGCCGACAATTCGCGATAAATTTGGCGTCATGTGTCTTTTGACACCGATCAGGAAGTGAAAAAACATGCCCCGTTACCTTCAAGCCACAACAGAACGTTTCGCCGTTGCTGGCAGCTTCACCATTTCACGCGGCACCCGGACGCATGCGGATGTCGTAACGTGCACCATCCGGGATGGTTCCTTTACCGGTAAAGGTGAATGTGTGCCCTACCCGCGTTATGGCGAAAGCATTGAGGGCGTCATCGCCGACATCGAGGTTATGGCCGAGCAGATCGCTGGCGGCCTGACACGGCAGGACTTGCAGCAGGCGATGAAACCGGGCGCGGCCCGCAACGCCGTCGATTGCGCATTGTGGGATCTCGAAGCGAAAATGAGCGGCAAGAGCGCCGCCGAGCAGGTTGTCGGACAGGCGGTAAAGCCGCTCGTCACTGCCTACACGATCTCGCTTTCCGATCCCGACACCATGGCGGCAAAGACGGCACAGAATGCCACCCGCCCGCTGCTGAAGATCAAGACCGGCACAGCCGACGACGAGGCCCGCCTGCGCGCCGTTCGTGCCGCCGCGCCCGAGGCGCGCATCATAATCGATGCGAATGAGGGCTGGAACGACGACAATATCGAATATTATTTGAGGCTTGCAGCAGAACTGAAGATATCGCTGATCGAACAGCCGCTTCCCGCCGGCAAGGACGCGATTCTCACCCGCATCGACCATCCGGTTTTGATCTGCGCCGACGAGAGCGTGCATTCGACAAAGGACCTCGCCGGCCTGCGCGACCGTTACGATGCCATCAACATCAAGCTCGACAAGACCGGCGGCCTGACGGAAGCGCTTGTCATGAAGGCGGAGGCCGAAAGGCTCGGTTTCACCATCATGGTCGGCTGCATGCTCGGCACCTCGCTCGGCATGGCGCCCGCTGTGCTGGCCGCTCAAGGCGCAGCCTTTGCCGATCTCGACGGGCCGCTGCTGCTGGCTGAGGACCGTGAAGCGGGGCTGGTTTATGAAGGGTCGCTGGTCTATCCGGCACGGCCGGAATTGTGGGGGTAAGCCCCTGAAATTAAATCCTGATGAGCCGCAACCTCTCCCCTTGTTTCTTCTCCCCGCCGGGGAGAAGATGGCCCGAAGGGTCAGATGAGGGGGCAACGGTAGAGGTTTACGGCGAGCTCGCCCCCTCATCCCGCTGCCGCGGACTTCTCCCCGGCGGGGAGAAGAAACAGGTGGCAACCGCTCGCTTCACACGAGCCTGCACTGATCTCACGGAAAACACCGAAGGCCAAGTATTCCTTTAGCCTACAGGCCAAATCTCAAGCCGCATGTTTCCCGATCAGCCCCGGAATATTCACCGGCTCCATCTCATCCGATGTCTGCTCGGCAATGACTTCGCTCGTCTGCATCCAGGTGATCAGCTCGAACGTGCCGTCGGCATTTTCGGCAATCGCCGTGCAGCTTTCCACCCAGTCGCCGGTGTTGATGTAGCGGATGCCATCCATGTCTTCCATGACGGCGTGGTGAATGTGGCCGCAGATCACGCCGTCGACATTGTTGCGCCGCGCCTCATCCGCCACCACGCGCTGGAACTCGCCGATAAAGTTGACGGCGTGTTTGACCTGCAGCTTCGCCCAGGCCGAGAACGACCAGTAAGGCAAGCCGATGCGGCGACGCACGGCGGCAAGGGCGATGTTGATGGCGATCGCCGCATCATAGGCCCAGTCACCGAGATAAGCGAGCAGGCGGGCATTGCGCACCACCACGTCGAACTCGTCGCCATGGATGACCAGATATTTCTTGCCGTCCGCCGCCTCGTGGATCATGCGCTCGGCAACTTCTATGCCGCCGAAATGCATGCCGGGAAACTCCCGCAGGAATTCATCATGGTTTCCGGGAATATAAACGATGCGGGTTCCCTTGCGGGCCTTGCGCAGAAGCTTCTGCACCACGTCGTTGCAGCCCTGTGGCCAGTACCAGCTGCGGCGCAGGCGCCAGCCGTCGACGATGTCGCCGACCATGATGATCGTTTCGGCCTCGTGGTATTTCAGGAAGTCGAGCAGATAATCCGTCTTGGCTGCCTTTGAACCAAGATGAACATCTGAAATGAAAAGCGTTCTGAACTGTCTGGTTTCAATTTGACCGGCCACGGATATCATCCCCCTGTTCGGTTGCGTCCCTGCGGCTTTCTTCCCTCTCAGAACCAGACTCGTGTTTCAGCAACATGACAGCGGCCGTTTTTTGCAGGGAATATGACGAAAGCTTTCACGAAAACGCGAATAAGCCATGGCGGCATTTGCATAAGGTACGGTCAAATAACGGCTGTACCACGGGTAAGTTTGTTGTATTCAGGGGGCCGAAATAAAACCAGATACGACGGTGGAAGACATGACCTCTCACGATAAGAACAACACGCCCGCCAACACGGCAAAGGCCGACATCGAGGAACAGGCGCTCTTTTTCCACCGCTACCCGCGCCCGGGCAAGCTGGAGATCCAGGCCACCAAGCCGCTCGGCAACCAGCGCGATCTGGCGCTCGCCTATTCGCCGGGTGTCGCCGCCCCCTGCCTTGCCATCCACGAGAACGCCGAAATGGCAGCGGAATACACGGCCCGCGCCAATCTCGTCGCGGTCATCTCGAACGGCACGGCAGTTCTTGGCCTTGGCAATATCGGCCCGCTTGCCTCGAAGCCCGTTATGGAAGGCAAGGCCGTCCTCTTCAAGAAATTCGCCGGCATCGATGTGTTCGATATCGAAATCGATGCGCCCGGCATCAACGACATGGTCTCCACCATCGCGGCGCTGGAACCCACCTTCGGCGGCATCAACCTTGAGGACATTAAGGCGCCGGAATGTTTCGAGGTGGAGCGCCAGCTGCGCGAGAAGATGAACATCCCGGTCTTCCACGATGACCAGCATGGCACCGCGATCATCGTCGCCGCCGCTGTCACCAACGCTCTGGAACTCGCCGGCAAGTCTCTGTCCAGCGTCAAGATCGTGGCGTCAGGCGCCGGTGCGGCGGCCCTTGCCTGCCTCAACCTCCTTGTTGCGATGGGCGCCAAAAAAGAAAACATCTGGGTGCACGACATCGAGGGCCTTGTCTATGACGGCCGCAACACGTTGATGGACGAGTGGAAGGAAGTTTACGCCCAGAAGACCGACAAGCGCGTGCTGGCTGAAACCATTGATGGCGCCGATGTCTTCCTCGGCCTGTCGGCGGCAGGCGTCCTGAAGCCGGAACTGCTGGAGCGCATGGCGGAGAACCCGCTCATCCTCGCGCTTGCCAACCCGAAGCCTGAAATCATGCCGGAAGAGGCGCGTGCCGCCCGCCCGGATGCGATGATCTGCACCGGCCGCTCGGACTTCCCGAACCAGGTCAACAACGTGCTGTGCTTCCCCTATATCTTCCGCGGCGCGCTCGATTGCGGCGCAACCACGATCAACGAAGAAATGAAGATGGCCGCGGTGCAGGCCATCGCCGAATTGGCGCGTGAGGAAGTCTCCGAAGTGGCTGCCAAGGCCTATAGCGGCGAAACGCCGATCTTCGGCCCGACCTACCTCATCCCCTCGCCCTTCGATCCGCGCCTTATCCTGCGCATTGCCCCGGCCGTCGCCCGTGCTGCCGCCGCGAGCGGCGTCGCCGCCCGGCCGATCACCGACTTCGAAGCCTATCTCGACCAGCTGAACCGCTTCGTCTGGCGCTCGGGCTTCATCATGAAGCCGGTCTTCAACGCCGCCAAAGCTGCCGAAAAGAAGCGTATCATCTTTGCCGAAGGCGAAGACGAACGCGTACTGCGCGCCGCCCAGGTGCTGCTGGAAGAGGGCACCGGCATTCCAATCCTCATCGGCCGTCCGCAGATCATCGAAACGCGCCTCAAGCGCTTCGGCCTGCGCATCCGCCCACATACGGATTTCGCCGTGGTTAACCCGGAAGACGATCCGCGCTACCGCGAATACGTGGATGACTATTTCGCCCTCGTTGGTCGCGCCGGCATCAATCCGGAAGCGGCGCGTACCATCGTGCGTACCAACACGACCGTCATCGGCGCGCTTTCGGTCAAGCGCGGCGAAGCGGATGCGCTGATCTGCGGTCTCGAAGGCCGTTACGACCGCCATCTGCGAGACGTGAACCAGATCATCGGCAAGCAGGACGGCGTGCGCTCCTTCGCGGGCCTCAGCCTGCTCATCACCCAGCAGGGCGCGCTGTTCCTCACCGATACCTTCGTCAACAACGACCCGACATCAGAAGAAGTGGCCGAGATGGCGATCCTTGCGGCGAAGGAAATCCGCCGCTTCGGCATCACGCCAAAGATCGCGCTCGCCAGCCATTCCAATTTCGGCTCGCGCGATTCCGAAAGCGCCCGCAAGATGCGCCGCGCCCTGAAGATCGTGCAGGAGGCTGCACCCGAACTGGAAGTGGACGGCGAAATGCAGGGCGGCTCGGCCCTGTCGGAAGCACTGCGCAAGCGCGCCATGCCCAACAGCGTGCTGACCGGCGAGGCAAACCTGCTGGTCTTCCCGAATCTCGATGCCGCCAATATCACGCTCGGTGTCACCCGCACCTTGACGGAAGGCCTGCATGTCGGCCCGATCCTGCTCGGCACGGCCCTGCCCGCCCACATCCTGTCGCCCAGCGTCACCTCGCGCGGCGTCGTCAACATGGCGGCCTTTGCCGTGGTGCAGGCCTCGCACCCTTCGGTGTGATGAAGGCGCATTAACGCAGTTTTGAACATGCTGTTGCCGCAATGCGGCAACAGCTTATGTTATCTTCCTGAAACACGGATTTCCTGAAGCATAACACCCCTGCCACCGGCCGGGGACATCATACGGATCGCACAATTGACCCGGCGCAGCCGCATCATCGGCCTCCTGCTTCCCCTTGTTTTCATCGCTCCTGCCGCCGCTTTTGCGGATCAGGTGTGCGATACGCTGTATCAACAGTTGCGCGAACCGCCCCGTGTCATCGGCAACACGGCCGAGGTGCGGGGTTACGCCAATGCGCTCGCCCGCCAGAACATCGTCATCCGCAAGATCAGAAACGACATGCGCAGCTATGGCTGCTCGTCCGGTAGTGTCATTGTGTATGGCAATCCCAATGCCGGGCTCTGCGCCGAGATCGGCGATGCGCTGGTGGATGCCGAGGCCGAGCGCGACGCGATCATCCGCGACCGCGATGAGGCCATGGCGGGCGCTCGCAACGATGACAGCAACGTCAGGCGCGAGCGCATTCTCGCCGCCCTTGATGCCAATGGCTGCAGCCCCGCAGAGGATATGAACCGCCAAGCATCGCCTGCGCCCGATGTGACCCGGTATCCCGATGCCTTCAGGCAGAATGGCGATGAGCCGGGACAGGCGGGCCTTTCGCCCTACCCCAACGCCGCCACCGAGGGCGGGCTTCGAACACTCTGCGTGCGCACCTGCGACGGATCGTTCTTCCCGATCGCCTCCAATGCCTCGCCACTTGATTTCCGCGCCCAGGCCGAGCAATGCCAGAAAATGTGCCCGGGAACGGAGACGGAGCTTTATTTCCACTCCATGACGGATCAGGAAACAGCAGACATGGTGTCCGCTGAAACCGGAAAACCCTACAGGGACCTGCCGACCGCCTTCGCCTATCGCAATTCTTCCGCAAAAGCGCCCGGCTGCGCCTGCAACATGGCCGCCTATCACCAGGAGATGCAAAAGCAGGAACAGGCGTCCCGGCCGGAAGCGGATAAGCCCTATTCCAGCATCACCACCATTCCATCGCCGCAAGGTGACAAGGCTCCGAAGCCCGCCGAGCAGCAGGCAGCAAAGCCGCCTGAACAACCCGTTCCCGAGCGCGACTATGACCCGAACGATGCAAAAGTGCGTATCATCGGACCCAAATTCCTGCCGGACCAGACCGGCAAGATCGACCTGAAAAACCCGGCGCTGAAAGGCATCCAGCCGCAGCAGTGACTACGTCGCGAGCGAGCGCGCGAGGCGTATTTCTTCTCCCCGCCGGGGAGAAGGTCGCGGCAGCGGGATGAGGGGGAAAGCTCTCCGAAAATCTCTACCGTTACCCCCTCATCCGACCCTTCGGGCCACCTTCTCCCCGGCGGGGAGAAGAAATGCACGGCAATGTCCCGACCTATTCGCAGGCCTCCGTGTCTACTCCCCACCCCAGCGGTTACGAAACACAAGCTCCTCCAGCGGCACGCGCTGCCGCCAGCCCTTCACCGCCAGTTCCGGCTCTGTATAAAGCGTATCGACGCGACCAAGGCACAGCCAGGCGACGATCTCGATATGATCGGGGATATCCAGAATGGCCCTGATATCGCTGTCGTGGAAAATGCTGACCCAGCCGACGCCGACGCCTTCGGCGCGGGCCGCGAGCCAGAGGTTCTGGATGGCGCAGACGGTGGAATAGACATCCGTGCGTGGATTATGGGTGCGGCCCAGCACCACCTTGCCACCCCGTGTCGGATCGCAGGTGACGCAGATGCTGAGCGGGGCCTTGCGGATGCCTTCGAGCTTCAGGCTGCGGTAGAGCGCCTGCTTCTCGCCCGCAAACATCGCCGCCGCCTCTTCATTGGCGCGGCTGAAGGCCACCCATGCCGCCTGGCGCACGGCGCCGTCGGTAACGAGGGTGAAGTTCCACGGCTGCATGAAACCAACGGAGGGAGCGGCATGCGCCGCTTTCAGGAGGCGCTCGACGAGATCGTCCGGCAGCGGGTCTGGCAGGAACTGGTCGCGCACATCACGCCGCGTCTCGATGGCGCGGTAGATCGCTTCGCGCTCCTCGCTGGAAAACGGGCGGGCGGGTGAAAGCGCATGATCGAAAGGATTGGCGTCGGGTGGCGTTGTGAAGGGCGGTTCGGTCGGCATCGTTTATCCCTAACAATGCGGGCGGGCCGGTGCCGAAACCATGGAGGGTTCGCAGCGACGACTCGCTTTCCATCAACCTGCCGCCGTCCGCGCGGTTCGGTCTATTTTGCCAGGCCGGTCTTCTGACTAGGCTTCATCCGCCCCTTTCGCCTTCCCGAATAACTTCAGTGGCATGAGAAAAAGGGCATCCGCTTCACAGCGTTGGGCACGTTCCGGTCTCTCACCGGATTCCCGATTCTCCCGCTGCAAAGGCGGGCACCTGACCGTTGAAGCTATGGGCAAAATAGCGTGCGAACGCAAGTGTCGCCAAGGCCGCGCGACAATATGACCGTGCTCCCCGCCTCCGTCATTCCGGCCCTGAGCCGGAGTGAAGGGAGGGGGTACACCGCCTCGTCAGAACCGCATCACGCCACCGGGAAGTACCTGACATAAGCGAACTCATCCCCATCCGGCGACCAGTTGGGCGAATTCATCGTGCCCTGCCCGCCGAAAAGCTCGAACAACGTTTCCACATTGCCGCCGTCCATATCCATCAGCCGCACGCGTACATCGAGATCGCGCGGATGGTCGAAAACGTCGCCATCATAGGAAATGAACACCACCTTGTCTCCCTTCGGAGACGGGTGTGGAAACCAGTCGCCATAGGGGCTGTCGGTGATACGCTCCACAGCTGAGCCATCCACCCGCACCCGCCAGATCTGCATTTGGCCCGTGCGGCTGGAATTGAAATAGATCCACATACCGTCAGGCGAATAGTCCGGGCCGTCATTGCGGCCTTCACCATGGGTAAGGCGTGTTTCAACGCCGCTGTCTATGTCCATGGAATAGATATCGAAAACCTGATCGCGAATACCGCAATAGGCGAAGCTTTTCCCGTCGGGGGACCAGCCATGCCAATAGGAGGGCAGGTTCTTCGTCATCAGCTGCGGCGCGCCGCCCGCCGAGGACAGAAGATAGATGGCGCTTTTGCCGAATTCCACCTTGTCTGAAATGGCGTAAAGCGAACCGTCGGGCGAAATGCCGTGATCGTTGTTGCACTGGATTGCGAAACCCGTATCGACCTTTTGTGGCGACGCGTCACCGGAAAGGGACAGGCGGTAAAGCAGCCCTTCGCTGTTCAGCAGCAGATATTTGCCATCGGGCGACCAGTTCGGCGCTTCGAACAGCTCAGGCGTCCGCCACACCACCCGCATCTGCCGGGTCCGGATGTTGAAGATTTCGATGGAGCTGCGCATTCTGCCTCCCGGGCTTGTCAATGTTCCGACCGCAACGGCGCAGACATTCCATTTGAATCCGTCGCCGCCGTGGCTATGATCCTAGGGCGGCAGGCACCGTCCTGCAAATTCAAACCGGAAAAAACGCCTGTGCCCCGGCACCGTCCGCGGCCCTCCCCGTTTCTCCCAGATTCGAGGTTCCGCGATGAATACCATCGCCGATCACGGCATCCGCTTCGGCCGGATCGCCGCAATGCTTCCTGTCAAGAATATCGAAAAGGCCCATGATTTTTATGTCGGCGTGCTCGGTTTCGAAAAGACCTTCGAAAACGGCAATCCCGTCGGCTTCATCATCCTGAAACAGGGCAATGCCGAGCTGCACCTGACATTGCAGCCGGCCCACAGGGCAGCCCCTTTCAACGTCGCGCATATGATGGTCAGCGATGTCGATGCGCTGCACACGGTTTGCAAGAAACATGGGCTGCGCATTATCAAGGGCTTGCAGGACAAGGAGTATGGCCTCAGGGCCTTTGTGTTTGAAGACCCTGACGGCAACCGCATCGATGTGGGGCAGGCTATTTAAGGCGAGTGAACGGCGCGGGGTTTTCTCCGCGCCGCTTGCTTAAACGCGAAGGCTTGTTGTGGAACGAGCGCATGCCCCTCGTTTTTTCTCCCCGCCGGGGAGAAGAAACGAGCGGCGACGCCGGGCAAAACATCCGCTACCAGCGTCTTCCTTCAATCACCGATCCCGGAACCGGTTGGTAATCGGATACCGCCTGTCACGCCCAAAATTCTTCTTGGTGATCTTCACACCCGGCGCTGATTGGCGGCGCTTGTATTCGGCGAGATAAAGCAGATGCTCCACCCGGTGCACGGTCGCGATATCATGGCCGCGCGCCAGAATTTCCTCGACCGACATTTCCTTTTCGACAAGGCATTCCAGAATATCGTCTAGCACCGGATAGGGCGGCAGCGAATCCTGGTCGGTCTGGTTGGGGCGCAATTCGGCCGATGGCGCCTTGGCGATGATGTTGGCGGGGATCACCTCGGCGGAAGGTCCGAGCGCGCCCGGCGGTACATGGGCGTTGCGCCAGGTGGAAATGGCATAGACCTGCATCTTGTAGAGGTCCTTGATGGGGTTGAAGCCGCCATTCATGTCGCCATAAAGCGTGGCGTAACCCACCGACATCTCGGACTTGTTGCCCGTCGTCACGACCATGGATCCGAACTTGTTCGAAACGGCCATCAAAATGGTGCCGCGCGTGCGGCTCTGCAGGTTTTCCTCGGTGATGCCCTCTTCGGTGCCCTCGAAAAGTTCTGACAGCGCCGAGAGAAAGCCTTCCACCGGCTCGACGATCGGCACGATATCGTATCGGCAGCCGAGCGCTTTTGCGCAATCTGCGGCATCCTTCAGCGATTCTTCCGAGGTATAGCGGTATGGCAGCATGATGCAGCGCACCCGCTCCTCACCCAACGCATCGACCGCAAGGGCGGCGCAGATCGCCGAATCGATGCCGCCGGAAAGCCCGAGTACCACGCTCTTGAAGCCGTTCTTGTTGACGTAATCCCGAAAGCCCAGCATGCAGGCGCGGTAATCCGCTTCCTCGCCTTCGGGAATCTTCGAAAACGGCCCGCTTTCGCAGCGCCAGCCATCCGCCGTGCGTTTCCAGTCGGTTACGGCGAGCGTCGCCTCGAACTGGCTCATCTGGAAGGCAAGTGTCTTGTCGGCATTGAAGCCGAAGCTGGCGCCATCAAAAACAAGCTCATCCTGTCCGCCCAGCTGGTTGGCGAAAACCAGCGGCAGCCCGCTTTCGATTACCTGTCGGAGCGCCACCTGATGGCGCACGTCCAGCTTGCCGCGGTAATAGGGCGAACCGTTCGGCACCAGCAGAATTTCCGCCCCGCTTTCGGCGAGCGTCTCGCAGACGCCCATGTCGTTCCAGATTTCCTCGCAGATCGGAATACCGATCCTCACCCCGCGGAAATTATAGGGGCCGGAAATCGACCCTTCGGAGAACACGCGCTTCTCGTCGAATTCGCCGTAATTCGGCAGGTCGATCTTGTCGCGCAGCGCAATGATCTTGCCACCATCCAGAAGCGCCACGGAATTGTGCCGACCGGTCTCGCCCTGTCGCGGAAAGCCGATAACGATACCCGGCCCGCCGTCCGCAGTCTCGGCTGCCAGTTCCTCGACAGCCTTGAGGCACGCCTTCAGGAAAGCCGGCTTCAGCACCAAATCCTCAGGCGGATAGCCTGAAATGAACAGTTCGGTCAGAAGCAGAAGATCGGCACCCTGGGTTGCCGCATCGGCCCTTGCCTCACGCGCCTTGGCGAGATTGCCCGCCACGTCGCCAACAGTGGGATTGAACTGCCCGACGGCAATCCGCAGATGGTTCGCTATATCGTGTCTGTCGCTCATGTCCCTTCAATACCGCGCCCGTGATCGCTCCGCAACGCAGCAATTCCCCCTATATTCATTCGTACGTTTCTCGACACTGCCGCCCTCACGCGAAGGTTATCGCGCCTATATGCGCATTCCTTAAAGTTCATGTCGCGTTCATCGCGCTTATGTGACAGTTACATGACACTTTTGCGACACCCGATTCACCTCCCCGGATCGGCCGTGTCGCCTGAAATACCGGAGTATGGGTTTGAGACATTCGGCGCCAAAAACAACGGCTTCCGAAAAGGCTGGTTTTGTCTTTTCGCCTTCGGGACTCAAGAGCCTTTCGAAGCTTGCGGGCACCGCTTCCACGCTTGTCCATCTGGCGATTGCATCGCTGGTGCTCGTCATTTTGCTCGAATGGATCGCTCGTGGTTCGTTGACGGATATCGGCGCATTCCTCACCTCGTCGGCCCGCCCCGGCATGACAACGGTTGCCGCCGTGCTTGCCCTCCTCGTTTTGCTGGATTCGCTGCTTGGCCGACGTTATCTGTCGCTTATCGTGGTCGCACCGCTTTGCGCCCTTGTGGGGCTGATCTCCGCGCAGAAGCAGACCTACCTTTCCGATCCGCTCTATCCATCAGACCTCTTGTTCGGACGGCAGATTGTCGAGCTTCTGCCGACCATGTTGAAGGCGCAGCCGCTGACAGCGCTGCTGGTGGGTCTCGGCCTTTGCGCCATGATCGCCGCTATTGCCGCTCTCTGGCTGCTGGCGCGCCGCCACTCGCCGGTGCTGAGGCTACGGGAGCGGGCCGTGGGCCTTGCACTGACACTTCCAGTGCTCGCTGGCCTCGCCTCGCTGATGGACTACTCGCACTATTCCTGGGCGCGCGACCGGCTCAACATCATCCCGATGATGTGGGACCAGCAGGAAAACTACCGCCATAACGGCTTCCTGATGGCCTTCGCCTTCAATATTCCGATGGCCAATGTCTCGGCGCCGGAGGGTTACGGCGAAAACAGCATCGCCGAACTCACCTCCGAACCGGCATCTTTTGCCGCCAACAAGGGTGATTACCCTGACGTCATCATGCTGATGAGCGAGTCTCTCTGGGATCCAACCCGGCTCGAAAACGTGCATCTCTCGACCGATCCCATGCCAACGATCCGCGCCAAACAGTCGGGCCATGTGTTTTCGCCGGAATTCGGCGGCATGACGGCCAATGTGGAATTCGAGGCGCTGACCGGTTTCTCCAACGCCTTCCTGCCCTATGGCAGCATTCCCTATCAGCAATACATCCGTCGTCCGGTACCCTCGCTCGCCAGCTTCTTCCGTGGCGAAGGTTATTCCGCCATTGCCATGCATCCGTTCCAGGAATGGTTCTGGAACCGCAAGCAGGTCTATAAAAACTTCGGCTTCGAGGAATTCCGCTCGGAAGAGACGCTGCCCGCGATGGAAAAACGCGGCAATTTTGCCTCCGACGACGCGCTGATGGACGAGATCATGAAGACCGCCGACAAGGCGCAGAACCCGCTCTTCCTCTTTGCTGTCACCCTGCAGGGACATGGCCCTTACGAGGCTGACCGTTATGCGGACAATACGATCGGCGTGACGGGCGATCTTTCCGCCTCCGCCTCGCAGGCGCTCGCCACCTATTCTCAAGGCGTGGCCGAAGCCGACGACGCGCTGCTGAAGCTGATGCGCTGGGCAAAGAAACGCGACCGTGAGACCATCATTGTGCTCTTCGGCGATCATCTGCCGCCGCTCGGCCAGACTTTCGTGGAAAGCGGCTACATGCCGGGCATGGTGGCCAGTCGCCGCGCGCCGCTGGAGGTGATGAAGAAAGAACACGAAACGCCGCTGGTCGTCTGGTCCTCGAAGAAGGGCGTGCGCAAGACTATCGGCACCATCAGCCCCGCGCTTCTGCCCTACCACGTGTTGAAGACCGCAGGCTTTTCCGATCCTTTTTACACCGGCACGCTGGGCGAGGTGCAAAAGGCGTTTTCCGTCATCGACCGCCACATGCTGGTGACGACCGACGGTAACGCCCTGCCCGACTGGTCGATTGCGCCCAACGCGGTGCCTGAGGTGGTGCGCGATTATCGCCTGCTGCAATTCGACATGATGTTCGGCCAGCAATTTGGCCGGCAGCGCTTCTTCCCGGGTTTCAACTGGTTGCATGAAGTGACGCCAGCTGTCTGACCGTCTCGGCGGGGACGCCTTAGCCGCATGGTGGTGGAAATCGTTTGAATTCCGCCCCCATGCGGGTTTATCTCGAAAGGCAGAGGCCCCCCTTGAACCGGAGACACACCGTGTCAGACATCTCCGACTATATCACGTCGCATTTCAAACGCTCATCCCGTGATATCGGTGAGGTCGAGCGGCGTATCCTCGAACTCTCACACCAGAAAAAGCTGATTTCGAGCGACACCAACGCGGAATTTTCCGCCGGCGCCAGTTTCGGCGACAGGCTGGCCGACAATATCGCCAAGGTAGGCGGCTCCTGGGGATTTATCCTTGGCTTCTGCTTTTTCCTGATCTTCTGGGCGCTGATCAACACAATCATACTGACGACGCGCGCGTTCGATCCCTACCCGTTCATCTTTCTCAACCTGCTTCTGTCCATGCTTGCCGCCATTCAGGCACCGATCATCATGATGTCGCAAAACCGGCAGGCAGCCCGCGACCGCTTCGAGGCCGCAAAGGACTATGAGGTGAACCTGAAGGCCGAGCTCGAGGTCCTTTCCCTGCACGAGAAGATCGATGTGAAAGTGCTGGCCGAACTTGCGGCGCTTCGCCAGGAGATCGCAACACTTCACCGCCACGTCAGCAAAAAAGACGACTGACGCGAAAATTTCTTGCCCGCTTTTCCCCACCCGGTTCACCGCTGTTATCTTCTCAACAGTCCTGCCGGGTGGTCGCCAGACGTGGCGTAAACCGAGGGACGGTTCTGATGGGGACGGTGGCGCGTTCGTGACGACAGGACCATTTCGCAAGGCGCAGTGCACGGCCCTTGCGAGATACGGCATGGTGAAAGGCCCGGCTGCGCAACGCATCCTGTCCACACCAACTCAACCGAAGCGCAGCCGGGCAATCGCCCGATGCTCTCTAGCAATCACCCGCCCGGCAGCGCTGGGCGGGATGAAGCTGTTGGGGTTTTGGAACTGGAAAGTGGACCGAAATGCATGAGGCTTCAACCCCCTCTGCCCGGCAGCGCAGAGGGGGTAAGCCACACGCGCCATACGACAGATGCGAACGGACACCCCGCTGAAAATCCACACCCAGTTACGAATCCGTCAGATTCTTGCGCTACAGATTGACGCAGTCGTTTGTTGCATTGCACTCTGGCGGGCAAGGTAAACGGGGGAATCACTCCCCATCGTCGACAGGGCATCACGACCAATTCGCGACCACGCCTTGCCGGATGCGACATCCGGTAATCCTAATGCAGTCTATTCCGGGGTTTTTCATGCACCAGTTCGATCTCATTGTTGTCGGCAGCGGTCCGGCAGGCAGACGGGCCGCCATTCAGGCCGCCAAGCTCGAAAAGAGGGTTCTGGTCATCGAAAAAGGCAGCCGCGTCGGCGGCGTCTCGGTGCATACCGGCACTATTCCCTCCAAGACCCTGCGTGAAACCGCGCTCAATCTGACAGGCTGGCGCGAGCGCGGATTTTACGGCCGCGCCTACCGCGTCAAGCAGGAGATCGATGCGGAAGACTTGCGCCGCCGCCTGCTCATCACGCTGGATCACGAGGTGGAGGTCCTGGAGCACCAGTTTGCCCGTAACCGCGTGCAGCACATTCGCGGCACGGCAAGCTTCGTTGATGCCAACACCATGAAGGTGGTAAAAAACGATGGTGAGGTTCTGGAGGTCACCGGCACCTCCATTCTGCTGACCATCGGCACCCGGCCCTACCGCCCGCCGCATATCCCCTTTGATGGCATAGCAGTGCTCGATTCGGACGAGATCCTCGAAATCAAGGAATTGCCGCGCTCAATGATCGTGGTTGGCGCCGGCGTCATCGGTATCGAATATGCCACCATCTTCAGCGCCCTCGATACGCAGGTAACGGTGGTGGAACCGCGTGAAACCATGCTGGAATTCATCGACAAGGAAATCGTCGAGGATTTCGCCTATCAACTGCGCGACCGCAACATGAAGCTGATCTTCGGCCAGAAGGCGGAGAAGGTGGAACGCGACGAAAGCGGCAAATGTCTTGTCTCGCTCGGCAATGGCCGCGTTCTGAAAGCCGAAACCGTGCTCTTCGCCGCCGGCCGTGTCGGCGCCACCGATACGCTCAACCTTTCGGCCTGCGGGCTGGAGGCCGACAGCCGCGGCCGTCTGAAGGTCAACCCCGAAACCTTCCAGACCTCTGTACCCAACATCTATGCCGCCGGCGATATAATCGGTTTCCCGAGCCTCGCCTCCACTTCCATGGAACAGGGCCGCATCGCCGCCCGCCATGCCGTCGGCGCACCCGCCGGCGAACCGCCGCAGTTCTTTCCCTATGGCATCTATGCCGTGCCTGAGATCTCCACCTGCGGTCTAACGGAAGAAGAAGTGATCGAACGCGGCATTCCCTACGAATGCGGCATCGCCCATTTCCGCGAAACCTCGCGTGGCCACATCATGGGTCTCGACAGCGGCCTGTTGAAGATGATCTTTTCGCTGAAAACCCGCCGCCTGCTCGGCGTCCACATCGTCGGAGAAGGCGCCACCGAACTGGTGCATATCGGCCAGGCGGTGCTGAACCTCAAAGGCACGGTGGAGTATTTCGTCGAGAATACGTTCAACTATCCCACACTTGCGGAAGCTTACAAGATCGCCGGGCTGGATGCCTGGAACCGCATGGGTGAGATCAAGAAGGATTGAGGTTGCACGGAGGGCGGCGGTTGAGACGGCGACGTCTTTTCGTCGGCCTTTTGAGAAGCATGGCCCCCACCTCGACATCCCGGCCTTGCGCCGGGATCCAGCGCGCTCAAGTCTTTGATCGCAAAAGAGTCTTCACGGCGCAGACGCCCCTTGGCTGGATACCGGATCAAGTCCGGCATGACGGAGGAGACGCGCTTGTCTTAATCTCGCGGTACCTGCAAACGCGTGCCACAGCCCGCCCGAACCCTCACCACCGAATACTATACCGCGCACTCACCCCCGGCCGGAAATGATCCGCATAACCCTGATCGAGCGTGCCCCGCAGCGTCAGGTGATCACCCAGCTTCTGCTCGACCGCCACGCCACTGCTGAATTCGTTGAAGCTGTTGCGGCTTGCCCCTGTCAGCACGAAGGCGGTGCCGGTTTCCGCGCGGGACAGGCGCAGAGATTGCGACACATCCAGCCCGTTCCATTGCTGCACGGTTCCGTCATACCGCATGGTGACATTGCGGTTCGCCTCTATATCCAGTTCCGGCGTGACGATGCGCTTCTGCTGCGACGTCACGGAAATGCTGCTCGAACCCGTCAGCGCATTGAAGATGACTCCAACATCACGGGCAAGCGAAACGCCGGGTAACTGTTCGGCCAGCAACGTGACATTACCCCACAGCCGCACCGGCGTATCCACCAGCTGCCCGCCCCTGGACGCGCTCATCCCCATTTCCAGCCCCGCCCGGATCGGCGTATCGACCGGCAGCTTGGCACCTATGCGCGCCGTGTAGGACAGATCGGAATTCTTGACCGGCTTCCAGATCAACCCGCCTTCCTCGGCATGGGCAGCGGGCACCATGGCAGCGGAAAGAACAACAAAAAGGGCAAAACCCGTTCGGAGCGACATGATTGTCCCCTGGCAAATTAAGGGCGCACCGGGAGAACCCGGAAAGCACGGTAAAAGCGTAAGGCCAATGAGCTGGCAGCGATGAGGCCGCAGAGCGGCGCATAATGCCCGAACGACCGCTTGATACGGCCGAGGCAAATCATGCTTCGCAGGGTGCCAGATGAACGGGAGATGAACAAGAGCAGATGCAGCAAAAAATCGTGCTGCACTGCATTGTGATCGATGACCTTGGCGGCCTGTGTCTGCACTGCCGCTTGACGAATCGGCTGTTCGAATTTGATAGTGTTAGCGCGTGGCCTGCGCCTAACCTCCACGACCTTCCCCAGCAGGGTCTTTTAAGGAGGCAAAGGGACTTCTGTCTCAGGCAACTCTCCTCGGTCCGATCGTTTCGGGCAGGTTGCTGGGGAACTGCGTCCGAGACCTGAAAGGCCTGGCAATGACGCAAAATGGCAATCTGAAACGCCGCGTAAGAGCACGCGCCGCCAAAACCGGCGAATCCTATACCGCTGCTCTTCGGCATATTCGCGCAACACCGGATATTTCCTCTAGTCACGCGATACGGCTAGCGGTCGCCCAGACATCCCTGTGCAACGACCCGCGCGACGTATCGGCCCTGAAGACCTGCGGAAATGAGATACGCAATCTTATGAGCGAGGCTCATAAAGCTGGTGCTCGCATCATACATTTTGGCGAAGGAGCGACGTGCTGGCCACATAAACGGATCATGTCAGAGACTGGTCCACGAGAAATCGGTCCATCCGACTGGACGCGCTTTGAATGGGAAACCTTGCATGAAGAATTGGAAACGATCCGAAAACTGGCGCGCAAGCTGAGGCTTTGGACGATTGTCGGGTCGGTCCATCAGCTTACGCCACCTCATAGGCCTTACAACAGCCTCTATGTCATCTCCGAGCGCGGCAAGCTTGTAACCCGTTACGACGAGCGCCTCCTGTCGAACACCAAAATCTCGTTCATGTATTCCCCAGGAAGTGTACCGGTGACGTTTGAAATTGATGGCCTCCGTTTCGGTTGCGCGCTTGGCATGGAAGCGCACTACCCGGAGATATTCATGGAATACGAGAGGCTGAACGTCGACTGCGTGTTATTCTCCACCGCAGGCGATGGCCCGTCCAACGCCCCGGCATTTGCCGCCGAGATATTGGGGCATGCCGTAAGCAACACCTATTGGGTCAGCTATTCCACTCTGGCGGCTCACAGCGCAGTTGCTCCCTCGGGAATCGCTGCACCGGATGGCCGATGGGCAGCGCAATGCCCGATGAATGGTTTACCGGCTATCGCCATAGCAGACATTACCATCGATCGTGAAAATCCCGCGCGACCATGGCGGCGAAAAGCCCGGGGCGATCTTTATGCGCCTCATCAGGTGAATAATGATCCCAGAAGCGAGAGCCGGGAGCGATTTTAACAGTCGATGTCGGCCAGCGGCGCTGTTTGGCTCCGCTGTCCACCGCGCAAAGCGGACCCGACGGCATTGCCCAAACAAAAAGGCCGCAGCTTTCGCCACGGCCTTTCCATTCAATCAGCTTGCGCTGAAGAAGATTATTCGGCGTCGCCTTCAGCGGCCTTCTTCTTGGCCGGAGCCTTCTTCTTCGGAGCGGCTTCTTCGCCTTCAGCGGCGTCGTCAGCCTTGGCGGCAGCCTTTTTCTTGGCAGGCGCCTTCTTCTTGGTTTCCGTGGCTTCTTCGCCGTCGTCAGCCAGCAGCTCTTCCTTGGAAACGGTCTTGTCCGTTACCGAGATTTCGGTGAGCAGCTTGTCGATGACCTTTTCTTCGAAGATCGGAGCACGCAGCGAAGCGGAAGCGCCGGGGGTGTTGCGGAAGAAATCGAGGATTTCCTTCTGCTGGCCCGGGAACTGCTGCAGCTGCTGGAACAGCGCGCGCTGCATTTCTTCTTCGGTCACTTCGACACCGGCCTTTTCGCCGATTTCGGAGAGAACGAGGCCAAGACGAACGCGACGCTCGGCAAGCTTGCGATATTCTTCGCGGGCTTCTTCTTCCGTGGTGTCTTCGTCAGCAAAGGTCTTGCCGGACTGGGCAAGATCGGTGTTGATCTGGCGCCAGATGTTGTCGAACTCGGCATCAACCAGACCAGCCGGCGTGTCGAACTTGTACATTTCGTCGAGCTGGTCGAGGATCTGACGCTTGACCTTCTGGCGGGTCACGTTGCCGTACTGGCTTTCGATCTGGCCCTTAACGATTTCCTTCAGCTTTTCAGCCGATTCGAGACCGAGCTTTTCGGCCAGCTCGTCGTTGATTTCAACCGGAGCAGCGGCAGCAACGTCCTTGACGGTGATGTCGAAGTTGGCTTCCTTGCCGGCGAGGTTCGCAGCCGGGTAATCGGCCGGGAACGTCACGGTGATGGTCTTTTCCTCACCGGCCTTGACGCCAACCAGCTGGTCTTCGAAGCCGGGGATGAAGCGGCCGGAACCGAGAACCAGTTCGGCATCTTCAGCCGCGCCGCCGTCAAAGGCTTCGCCGTCAACCTTGCCGAGATAGTTCATGGTGACGCGGTCGCCTTCAGCGGCCTTGCCCTTCTTGGTCTCGTAAGTACGAGCGCTTTCAGCGATCTTCAGGATCTGCTCATTGATCTCGTCTTCGGTCACTTCCACGACTTCGCGGGTAACCTTGATGCCGTCATTGGCCTTCAGTTCGATAGCCGGAATGATTTCGTAGGCAACGGTGAATTCGAAATCGGATTCGGCCGACAGGATCTTTTCGGCTTCCTGCTCGTCTTCGGTCATGGAGATCGACGGCTGTGTCGCAGACTTCTCACCGCGGCTGGAAAGGATTTCGGTCGGCTTTTCACGAACCAGCTCGTTGACGAGGTCGGCCATGATGGACTTGCCGTACATCTTCTTCAGGTGGCCAACCGGCACCTTGCCGGGACGGAAACCGTTGATGCGAACCTTGTCCTTGGCGTCGACGAGGCGCTCGTCCAGGCGGGCCTTCATGTCGGCGGCCGGAATAACGACCTTCAGTTCGCGCTTCAGCCCTTCAGCGAGCGTTTCGATAACCTGCATTTTCTCAAACCTTCACATCATGGCGGCGGTGCTCAGACAGCCGTTGGTTTACTTTCGAGCACTGCACTGGAACATGGTTCCCGGCCGTGGCTTTCTTAAAATCGTTACACAAGCAGCTGCCGGACACCGTTCTGCCCGCACCTGAAAAGCTAGAGGGACACCCTCAAAGCCCGCGCATCTTCTAAAGATGCACTCTGGCGCAAGCGTGGCACAGCCATGCCTTGCTTGTGGTGCGGGTAGAGAGACTCGAACTCCCACGCCGAAGCGTTGGTACCTAAAACCAATGCGTCTACCAATTCCGCCATACCCGCACGTTGGGCGGCGGTATGTCACAATGTTCAGGAAGGGTCAAGCACGCCGTTCTCCTGCTTTTATTTCCTCCGGGTTTTTCTTGATGCGCCGGGCGAAGATGGCAATGCCGTGCCGCTTCCGATGAACGCCTGCGGCAACGAAAAGCACCGAGGCGACGCCAGGGCGGCGGGCGATTCCATCCGGAAACGACGCATAGAAGATTTGGACGCCGCTGCACCTCGGGTGCCCGGCCGAGACAGGACACAATACGGGCCGGAGGGCTGACATTATATATGGCGTCTGCGTGGGGTAATTTTCTGCAGCGCCGCTCCCGACGCAGACGCCTCTTGCGCCGCCAAGTGAGCCCCGCCTGAATCTGCAAGGCGCGATTACCTAACCGCCACCAAACGCCCATAAAATGGTCACAAATGATGCATGAATCGCCGCGATCCGGCCAACATCGCGGCTTGCCCTGCATTCCGCGCATAGGTGGCATCTTGCTTTGTCTATTTTTGTTTCGATTAAACCGATTATATTCATGGTCATACAGAGATCAGTTCAGCCCCGGACCATAATCCTCCCAAGACTGGCCGTTGAGACTGAACCGCACGAAGAGGAAGATGAAAATGAACATTGCACGCTCGCTTACCAACTGGCGCAAATACCGTCAGACCGTTACCGAACTTGGCCGCATGAGCGACCGCGAACTGAATGACCTCGGCATCGGCCGTCAGGACATCCGCCGCGTCGCCAAGTCTGCCGTCGGCTTCTAATAATGACGCCTCCGCCGCTTATGCGGCGGATGGCAGATAGACGACCCAAAAGGCCTGAGGCTCCCGCCTCCGGCCTTTTTTCGTTTGGGCCACAGGAAAATGTAGCGCCCGCCGAAGCTTGGGTGACATTGCAAAACTGCATCGGTGCCCAGGCCATCGATCCGGCATCGGGCGACCGCCTCAACCGGCCCTTGATGCGGCAACGCCTTCCTATAACTGCACAACCCCTCATACGCGCCCGAAATGCAGGCATCTCCGCTCATATTTTGTTCAGATGCCATCTCAAGCCGCAAATTTAGCCGACATAGTGCACAAATGCATGGCAGTCGCTTAAATTCTGCACTGCACAACATAGCTTCATGTCTATATATAAACCTCAACAGCCGAGAGCACAGAGAAACCGCTGAGCCGGCCGACGAAATCGACAGAGATAGATTGAGGAAACGACCATGAACCCCATCCGCATCGCAAAGAACTGGATCTCCTACCGCCGCACGATCAACGAACTCGGCAGCCTGTCCAACCAGGCGCTCAGCGACATCGGCCTGACACGTTACGACATCCGTAACGTTGCTTCCCGTTCGTTCCGCTAAGGCGTAAACGATCGTCCCGCTGCCCGACCTCCAGGGCGCGACGATTGAGCGACAGGTAAAAGAAAGCGGCGCCTCTGGCGCCGTTTTTGATTCTGGGGTTTGGGCTGGAGTTCGGCCTTCAACATCGCCCAGCGTTGAGAATCACGAGGTAGGCCGCGGCATCGCCTCATGCGTCTTCTCCCCGCCGGGGAGAAGGTGGCCCGAAGGGTCATGAGGGGCAAGCAACCCGCAAACCACTACCCTCGCCCGCTCATCACGCTGCCGCGGACTTCTCCCCGGCGGGGAGAAGAAACAAGCGGCGCCAGCTCGCTCCCATAAACGAGCGCTTCGGGCTTCGGCCTCATCGTAAAGCTCAACTGCCGCGGCCACTGACTACCGAACCAAAAACATTTGGCGGCTCCGGCCATGCATGCTAGTGCATCGGCAACATGCAGCGTCCTTCGGGACCCGTGCTGAACACTCACTCGAATGACAGCCGCCGCACGGGAGCCTCTGCCCCGCGGTCGCCTATGGACATCGACATGCAGGACAAGACCCTTTCTCCCATTCACGTCGTCGGCGGAGGACTGGCCGGCTCGGAAGCCGCATGGCAGATTGCCGAAAGCGGTGTCCCCGTTATTCTGCATGAAATGCGCGGCGTGCGCGGCACGGACGCACATAAGGGCGATACGCTGGCGGAACTGGTCTGTTCCAATTCCTTCCGCTCCGACGATGCGACGGCGAATGCGGTCGGTGTCATTCATGCGGAAATGCGGCTTGCCGGCTCGCTGATCATGGCCTGCGCCGATAGACACCAGGTGCCGGCCGGCGGCGCGCTTGCCGTCGACCGCGACGGGTTTTCCGAAGCCGTGACGAAAAAGCTGGAAGGTCACCCGCTGGTGACGATCATTCGCGAGGAGGTGAACGGCCTGCCGCCGAAGGAATGGGGCAACACCATCATTGCGACCGGTCCCCTCACCTCGCCGGATCTTGCCGCCGCCATCCAGGCCGAGACGGGTGAGGATGCGCTCGCCTTCTTCGACGCCATCGCCCCTATCGTGCATCGCGACAGCATCAACATGGATATCTGCTGGTACCAGTCGCGTTACGACAAGGTCGGTCCCGGTGGCACGGGCAAGGATTATATCAACTGCCCGCTGGATGAGCAGCAATACAATGCCTTCATCGACGCGCTGATTGCGGGTGATACCGTCGGTTTCAAGGAATGGGAAGGCACGCCCTATTTTGATGGCTGCCTGCCGATCGAGATCATGGCCGAGCGGGGTCGTGAGACATTGCGCCACGGGCCGATGAAACCGATGGGCCTGACCAACGCCCATAATCCCACCGTCAAGGCCTATGCCGTGGTGCAGCTGCGTCAGGATAATGCGCTTGGCACGCTCTACAACATGGTGGGTTTTCAGACGAAGCTGAAATACGGCGTTCAGGCGGATGTGTTCCGCATGATCCCGGGTCTTGAAAACGCGGAATTTGCACGCCTCGGCGGCCTGCATCGCAACACCTACATCGATTCCCCCATCCTGCTCGACCGCTCGCTGAGGCTGAAATCCCGCCCGGACCTGCGTTTCGCCGGCCAGATCACCGGCTGCGAGGGTTATGTCGAAAGCGCCTCTGTGGGGCTGCTTGCCGGCCGCTTCGCCGCCGCCGAACAGAAGGGCGAGGCGCCGAGCCTTCCGCCTTCGACCACCGCCCTCGGTTCGCTGCTCAACCACATCACCGGCGGCCACCTCTCCTCCGATGATGAGCCGGGCAAACGCTCCTTCCAGCCGATGAACATCAATTTCGGCCTGTTCCCGGAACTCGCGCCGGGCTCAATCGTCAAACCCGAGGGCGTCAAGCGCTTCCGCGGCAAGGACAAGACGATCATGAAACGCCAGCTGATTGCGGCGCGGGCCTTGAAGGACTGCGCGGCGTGGCTCGGCGTGGAACACATCGCAATGGAAGTCGCAACAGAACAAGAGAGCGACGCAACGCCATAGGCCTTCCTCTTGTCTATCAGCCAGAATAAAAGGGCGTGTGTCCGCACACGCCCTTTTTCCATTCCGGGTCACCGGATTTTGCCTTGCCCGGCCAGCCGCGCTCGGGCAAAACCTTTCTACTTTGATATTAAAAGACTGAGGAGATCGAATATGGACGTTCGCGCCGCCGTTGCCATTCAGGCAGGAAAACCGCTCGAGGTCATGACCGTTCAGCTTGAAGGTCCCCGCGCCGGTGAAGTGCTGATCGAAGTCAAGGCCACCGGCATCTGCCACACAGACGATTTCACCCTGTCTGGCGCGGACCCGGAAGGCCTCTTCCCGGCAATCCTCGGCCATGAAGGTGCGGGCATCGTCGTTGATGTCGGACCCGGCGTCACCTCGGTCAAGAAGGGCGACCATGTCATTCCGCTCTACACGCCGGAATGCCGCGAATGCTACTCCTGCACCTCGCGCAAGACCAATCTGTGCACCTCCATCCGCGCCACGCAGGGCCAGGGCGTGATGCCTGACGGCACCTCGCGCTTCTCGATCGGCAAGGACAAGATTCACCACTATATGGGCTGCTCGACCTTCTCCAACTACACCGTCCTGCCGGAAATTGCGCTCGCCAAGATCAACCCGGACGCGCCTTTCGACAAGGTCTGCTACATCGGCTGCGGCGTGACGACCGGTATCGGCGCCGTCATCAACACCGCAAAGGTCGAGATCGGCTCCACGGCGATCGTCTTTGGTCTCGGCGGCATCGGCCTCAACGTGCTGCAAGGCCTGCGCCTTGCCGGTGCGGACATGATCATCGGCGTCGATATCAACCCTGACCGCAAGGCCTGGGGCGAAAAGTTCGGCATGACCCACTTCGTCAATCCGAAGGAAGTCGGCGACGATATCGTGCCTTATCTCGTCAACATGACGAAGCGGAACGGCGACCTGATCGGCGGCGCCGATTACACCTTCGACTGCACTGGCAATACCAAGGTCATGCGCCAGGCGCTGGAAGCCTCGCATCGCGGCTGGGGCAAGTCGGTCATCATCGGCGTGGCCGGTGCGGGCCAGGAGATCTCGACACGTCCGTTCCAGCTGGTCACGGGCCGCAACTGGATGGGCACCGCCTTTGGCGGCGCGCGCGGCCGCACGGATGTGCCGAAGATCGTCGACTGGTACATGGAAGGCAAGATCCAGATCGACCCGATGATTACTCACACCATGCCGCTCGAAGACATCAACAAGGGCTTCGACCTGATGCACAAGGGTGAAAGCATTCGCGGCGTCGTCGTCTATTGATAGCAGCAGGCGGGCGCGCGGTTTGTAACGGCGCGCCCTCCCTTCATGCACCAGCCGTTCATGCACCAGCCGTTCATGCAAACGTGATTGCCTGCAGCTACTGCGATTAACCGGGCAGTAAATCTATCGTCGTAAGCCGATGCTACGCGGTAGAGTTGAAAATCTCTCCTGCGCCCACAAAGGACGCCAGACCAGCGGAGAGCGACCCTGAACATCGTACCGATCGACAACGGAAACCGGGTCAGTGCCGTCGCCCTGTTGGCGAAAGGTTTCCCGGCAAAAACCGAAGCCTTCTGGTGCCGCGGCCTGTCGCTCATCAGTGACCATCACGGTCGACGCGGCCTTGGCCCGATCGGCCAGTTGCTGATGAAAGGCGATGACGCCGTGGGCGTGCTTCTGACGCTCAAAAGCCGCCTGACCGATACCGGCAAAATCGTCGTCAACTTCTCCAGCTGGTATGTGGAGCCATCGTGCCGCTGGTTTGCGCCGCGCATGCTGCAAATGGCCGCCTCCAACGCGGACGACATCTTCACCGATCTCACCCCTTCCGCCGACGCCCACAGGCTCAACGAGCGACTGGGATTTGCGACGGTAAGCGACTGCACGCTTTTTTATCCGCTGCCGATTGCAGCGCTTCGCCCGGCAAGTGCAAGGTTGCGCCCGCCTGCCGACATCGGGCCGGAAGCCCTCCCCGCCGAAACACGGGACATGCTGGATGACCATGCCGGTCTAGGCTGCATCGTCGCCGTGATGGAAGCGGAAAACCGCCACTACCCTCTCGTCTTCCTGAAAACAACAACCAAAGGCCTGCCCTCCGCGCGCCTTATCCATTGCGAGGACCGCAAAGTTGCGCAACGGCATCTTCCTGCCATCGCGCGCCATCTCCTTCGCCATGGCCGGCTGGCGCTGACGATGGCGGGCCTCTCAGGCGAAAAAACTGCCGGGCTTTCCGCCTCCAGATCCGCGCCGATACAAGTAAAAGGCGCATGGAACCCACGGTTTATTAACGAAACATACTCAGAATTGGTGTTATTGCCACCTTAAGTAACTCATCGAACCCGTTACCGTGATGCGCTGTTCTGGCCCTTCATCGCAAAAGCCAATCGGCCGCGGCAACGAAAGACCAACGTCGGAGAAGAAGCGTGCAGACAGCAAAAAAGAACGACATAGATGTTGCTGATACCATCTATTCCTACCTCTGCGACCGCTTCCCCGCTCACGCGCCTTTTTCATCGGACACGGAACTGCTCGACGGCGGCGTCATCGATTCGCTCGGCTTCCTCGAACTGATGGTCTTCCTCGGCGAAGGCTTCGGCATCATTCTGAATGACGAGCATTTCACGCCTGAGAATCTCGCCACGCCGGGCGATCTCGTCGCCTTCGTCCTCAGGGAACGGAGGAGATGACATCCCCTTTCCTGCTGCACCACCTTCTTGACGCGCGCGCAGCAAGCGAAGATCAGGCTGTCGTCCACAAGGACCGATCGCTGACCTACCGCGAATTTGCCGCAGTGGCGGCGCGCTGTGCTTCTGCATTGCAGCACGCCGGCCTGCAACGCGGCGACCGGGTCGTCATCTTTCTGCCCCGCGGCATCGAGGAATGCTGGTCGATCTTCGGCATCAGCATGGCCTGTGGCGTCTTCGTGCCCGTCAACGCGCTTTTGAAGGCGCAGCAGGTCCGCCACATCATCAGGGATTGCGGCGCAAAGATCGTTATCAGTAACGCCTCGATGATGAACGAGCTGACGGCGGCGCTCACCGAGTTACCCGATGTCACGGTCCTTCCCGCGGAAGAGATTGCCGCCGGCACCGCCGCGCCTGCCCGGCCGTCTGCGGCCATCGGCGAAGACCTTGCCGCCATTCTTTATACCTCCGGCTCCACCGGCTCGCCGAAGGGCGTGATGCTGTCGCACCGCAATCTTCTCGCCGGTACCCGCATCGTGCGCACCTATCTCGACATCACCGGCCGCGACCGTATCCTGTCCCTCCTGCCCTTCAGCTTCGATTACGGTCTGAACCAGTTGCTGACCGCGGTGGAACAGGGGGCGACCACGATCATTTCCAGCTTCCGGCTGGGCGATGAAATCGTCCGCGATCTGCGCGACCATGCCATCACCGGACTTGCCGGCGTGCCCACCATCTGGGCGATCCTGACGAGGGCGGCTGCGTCGCTCGCAAAGACGCCTCTGCCGCATCTGCGCTACATCACCAATTCCGGCGGACGCGTGCCGCAGGAAACCGTCAAGGCGCTGCGCGAAAAACTGCCGGACACGAAAATCTACCTGATGTATGGGCTGACAGAAGCCTTCCGCTCTACTTTCCTGCCGCCTGACGAAATCGACCGGCGCCCGACTTCAATCGGCAAGGCGATCCCCGAATGTGAAATCTTCATCGTCACCGACAAGGGCCAGAGGGCAAAACCGGGCGAACCCGGCATTCTCGTTCATCGCGGACCGACCGTTTCGCTCGGTTACTGGAACCGGCCGGAAGACACGGCGAAGGTGTTGCGGCCTCATCCCTTCCTGGCCGCAGAGCTCGGCGGCGAGACCGTGTGTTATTCCGGCGATCTCGCGGTGGAGGACGAGGACGGCTTCTTCAGCTTCGTTGCCCGGGATGACGCAATGATCAAATCGTCAGGTTATCGCATCAGCCCGACCGAAGTCGAAGAGAGCCTGATGTCGACGGGGCTGTTCCAGCAGGTTGCCGTCATCGGCCTGCCCGATCCCTTTGCCGGCGAAAGGGTGCATGCCGTGGCGACCGCCGCCACCCAGACTGTGGACATCCTGGCGGCACTGAAAAAAGCCGCCGAGGTCCTTGCCCCCTTCATGATTCCCCGCGCCATAGAACTCGTCGAGCGGCTGCCGGTCACAGCCAATGGCAAGGTCGATTATCGCGCGCTGGTGCGCGAACGGACGGATAATGGCACCAACGGATAAAAGCCAGAGCCACGGCCCAGCTTTCGCGGCCGCGCAATTCGGTATCAGCGGCAACGATCTCATGATCGGCGGACAGGCGGTAAGGGAGATTGCCGCCAGGACCGGCACACCGTGCTTCCTTTATGACGCCAGCGCCATGCGTCGCGCCTATCGCGATCTTAAAGAAGCCCTCGGCGGCTTTGCCGACATTTATTATTCGGTGAAGGCCAACCCCCTGCCTGCCATCATCTCGCTGTTCCGGCAGGAAGGCGCGGGTGCGGAAATCGCCTCCGTCGGAGAATACCGCGCCGCGATCAGGGCCGGTGTCGCACCTGCAAAAATTATCTTCGCCGGTCCCGGCAAAGGCACGGGAGAGCTACGCGACGTGATCGAGGGCGGCATCGGTGAAATCCACATCGAGAGCGCCGAAGAGATCGCCCGGATCGAAGCGATCGGAAAGCCCGTCAAGGCTTCGATCCGCATCAACCCGGTGCCGGATGCCCAGGCCGGCGCCATGCGCATGGGCGGCAAGGCCACCGCCTTTGGTTTCGACGAGGAAGAGCTCGAAAATGTGCTGCAGCTCTTCAGCCACACCCAACATATCGACCTCGTCGGCGTGCATATTTACGGCGGCACGCAGATCCTCGATGCCGACATGCTTGTCTCCCAATGGAGACACGCCATCCTGCTGGCGGCGCGCATGGCCGGCATCCTGGGCAAACCGCTCGAAACCATCGATCTCGGCGGGGGCCTCGGCATCCCCTATTTCGCCGGCGAAACGCCGCTCGACCTCGCGGCTGTCGGCGCTGCCATCCCCGACCTCAGGGCGCTCCTTCAATCGTATCCGCTGATTGCAGATGCCCATATCATCGTCGAACCCGGACGCTTCCTCGCAGGCCCGGCCGGCCTCTATGTGACGGAAGTGAACTCGGTAAAGACATCGCGGGGCACGACTTTCGCGGTCACAAATGGCGGGATGCACCACCACCTCGCCGCGTCGGGCAATCTCGGCCAGATCGTCAAGCGCAACTACCCGATCGTCGCACCGGCCATGATGCAGGCGGCGTATGAGGAGACGGTAACCATCGTCGGCCCGCTCTGCACGCCACTCGATACACTGGCCCGAAACGCCGCCCTGCCGGAGCTGAAGGCCGGCGACCTCATCGCCATCCTGCAATCCGGCGCCTACGGCGCCAGCGCCAGCCCCACCGGCTTCCTCAGCCATCCGGCTGCAACCGAGGTGCTGGTGGAGGATGGAGCGTTTGAGGTGATTGGGTCCTGCGGTTGAACACCATCCGGTCCGCACGGCGTTCGTCCACATGACTTACTCTACTACAAACCGGAAATTATTAAAATCGACGTCGTGACTATAAAAAACAGGCCTGCGACTATCAGGCATGTGGCGACGAATAAATTCGATCTGATATTTCTCATATTTTTCTTGATTTTATATACGCTTGAAGATTCAGGGCATTTCAGGAACTGCGCGGTCTGGATAATGCAAAGCGGATGCTCAGAAACTTGTGATGACAGACATGGAATTTAAGAATCCTTAACCACATATTCTCTGAGATTACCTTATGTAACGTTTGCGTTCTCCAAGTCCTCCAAATGGAGTACGTAACGAATGACTAGAAATTCAAAAAACAATTGATGTTGTCTTTTATTATTGGTGGTTGATTTGTCCGCTTTTTGGGAAAGCGATCATCTCGGAAAATGTCTTTCGGAAGCGGGCCTCGGTCACCGGACGTGGCAATCCGCACTTGACAACCTGTGCGGCCGGGCGGGCGCAACGGGGTAGTCTTTCTGCCCCTTAAGGGGACACTGCGTCGCTGCCTGCGTTATAGTTTACAGCTTGGTGGGGCGTCCTCTGCGTGCCGCCGGAATAGCGCGTTCACGCTTGATGTTCGGTTCGACGAGTATGCGGAGGCAGTTCGTATTTGCGGCCCCAGTGACGCAGCGTAATCCTCGGCAACAAAAGCAGACGCGTGACTGGTTCCATCTCGTCTAGGCGAAGCTTCGCCGTCGCCTTGTCCGCAGTGCGGTCACGGTGCATAATGGTTCCTCGTTGTGAGCGGGGAGGCCCTGTCCGGCCTCCTTTTTCATGGATGATCTGGTCTTTATACAAAGAGCGATAACGCAATTTTTGGCGCATTGCAACGCCAATTTTGGCGTAATCGGATTGGAGTGACTTTGGACGCTGAATCGATCGCTGATCGCGTCTTGCTTGTGCGCAATGAACTCGGGCTTTCGCAGAAAGCTATGGCTGAAAAGCTCGGTATCTCCTACCGGTCTTGGCAGGGCCTTGAGGGTGGGAGGAATGTGCCGAGCGGCGAAACGCTTCTTCAGTTTAAAGAAATAGGGATTAATCCAGGTTGGGTCCTCACAGGCCTTGGACCGAAACTCGTAAACGATTTCCCTAGAGCCGAGAACACCGAAACGGCCGTGATCAATCCTTCAATTTATAAAGCGATCAAAAAGGTGTTGCTGGAGACCAACAGCGCGTTCGGCATCCGTCTCTCTGATGAGGCTCGAGACGATGAGGCGGCGCGCTGGTATAATCAGCTGGTGGCGATGGCGACAGGGAATACTGATGAGGGAAAGCTGCGTTCTTTGATGCCCGCGCTGCAGTATGATATCAATGAGGCGGTGAAGTCCGCGGCCGCCGAACCAGGCTCCGGGAAACGCTCGGCTTCATGATTATAGGAGGGCTAATTCTAACGCTCGGCCACTGGATACGTTTTAAAGTTGTTTTTCTGCAATACACTTATGCTTGCAAAATATAATCGTGGTCCGGTTGAAATTTGTATTCTCAATTCAGTATATTAAACAATAAATTGTATTTAAATCAAATCTCCCAAGAAATTTCTGCAACCGACCGACGGAGCGGCAGATGAGATGGGAATTTTTTTGCATGAATGAGAGATTACCTTCGCGGTCACTCCCGCAGCAGCCGGTTCCCGACCGCGAATTTGGATTTCAGCAAGCACTCGTCATATTCCGCCTCGCCGACAGAATCGAAGACGATGCCGCCGCCGACGTTGAAGGTGGCGCGCCCGTCATCGAAAAGCGTCATCGTCCGGATCGCCACGGAGAACCGCATCTCACCGCTCGGCGATATCACGCCGATGGCGCCGCAATAGGCGTCGCGTGGGGTGGCTTCCAGGTCCCGCAGAATTTTCATGGCCCACATTTTGGGCGCGCCCGTTACCGAGCCGCAGGGAAACAAGGCGGCGAAGATATCTTCCACCGTCACATCAGGCAGAAGTTTCGCCCTGACGTGGCTGACCATCTGGTGCACGGTCGGATAGGACTCGATATCGAACAGCCGCGGCACGTGAAGGCTGCCGACCTCGGTGATGCGGGAAATATCGTTGCGCAGCAGATCGACAATCATGCGGTTTTCGGCGAGCGTCTTTTCATCCGCAAGCATCGCCGCGATGATCGCCCGGTCCTCTTCCACATCCGCCCCGCGTGGCGTCGTTCCCTTCATGGGATGGGTTTCGATGAACCCCTGCCCGTCAACCGAGAAAAACAGTTCCGGCGAGCGCGACAGGATGACCGGGCCGCCAAGATCGACCAGCGCGCCGTATTTCACCGGCTGCCGTTCGATCAGCGACCAGAAGGCGGTCAGCGGATCGCCGCTCCAGCGGGCATGAACGGGCATGGTGAGATTGCCCTGATAGCAGTCGCCGCGGCGCAGATGGTCGTGCAACTGCTCGAAACGCTGCTGATATTCGGGAAGCGTCCATGCCGGTACCGGATCGGTGAGAAACGCGTCCGCGTCCGGAACCTCGTCAGGCCGCGCAAAGCGGCCTTCATCCGGCTGCGGGCGGGAGAAGACGCCGAAATTCAGGAACGGCACATTGCGGGGTTCGGTCGCAAAGGGCGCAAGCTTTGGCTCAAACAGGAAACCGGCCTCGTAGGACATATAGCCAGCTAAATATTTTCCGGCACGGCGCAGTTCTTCCATGCGCTTCAGCGCGGCAAAAAATGCCTCTGGCTCATCTGCGACGATGATTTCCTCCGGCTCAGTGAAGGCTGTCACCGTGCCGGTCGTGTCATCCCGGAAAAGAACGTAAGGCGCGTGTGCCAAGGAAAGTGTCCGAAACAGGAGAAAGGGCGGGAAGGGTCAAACCGGGTCTATATCGCCGCGCGCCCACATTTCGATGGTTTCCGCATAAAAATCGGCGAAACGGCCTTCCTCGATCGACTTGCGGATACCCTGCATCAGCTCCTGATAATAGGCAAGATTGTGCCAGGATAGCAGCATGCCGCCCAGCGCCTCGTTGGCGCGCACGAGGTGGTGCAGATAGGCGCGGGAATAGTCGCGCGAGGCAGGGCAGTTGGATTGTTCGTCCAGCGGGCGCATATCTTCGGCATGGCGGGCATTGCGGATATTGACCTTGCCGCGGCGGGTAAAGGCCAGCCCGTGGCGGCCGGAGCGGGTCGGCATCACGCAGTCGAACATGTCGATGCCGCGCGCCACCGATTTCAGGATATCGTCAGGCGTGCCGACGCCCATCAGGTAACGCGGCTTTTCAGTTGGCAGCACCGGCAGGGTGATATCGAGCATGCCCAGCATCACATCCTGCGGCTCGCCCACGGCAAGACCGCCAACGGCGTACCCTTTGAGATCAAGCTCTTTCAACCCTTCGGCGGAACGAATGCGCAGGTCCGGTTGGTCGCCGCCCTGCACGATGCCGAACATGGCCTTGCCAGGCTGCTCGCCAAAGGCGACGCGGCAGCGTTCGGCCCAGCGCAGCGACATCTCCATGGCGCGCTCGATTTCCTTGCGCTCAGCCGGCAGCGCGATGCACTCATCAAGCTGCATCTGGATGTCGGAATCCAGCATGCCCTGAATTTCGATGGAGCGTTCCGGCGACATGTGATGCAGCGAACCATCCACATGGCTCTTGAAGGTCACGCCCTTCTCATCCAGCTTGCGCAGGCCGGACAGTGACATGACCTGAAAACCGCCGCTATCGGTGAGGATCGGGTGCGGCCAGCGGATCAGTTCATGCAGGCCGCCAAGGCGGGCGACACGCTCCGGACCGGGCCGCAGCATCAGGTGATAGGTATTGCCGAGAATGATATCGGCCCCCAGCTCGCGCACCTGATCGAGATACATGGCCTTGACGGTGCCGACCGTGCCAACCGGCATGAAGGCGGGCGTGCGGATGACGCCGCGCGGCATGGCGACTTCGCCAAGGCGCGCGCCGCCACTCGTGGCTTTCAGGGTGAAAGTGAATTTGTCGTGCATCAGTTTTTCCGGAACAACAGGCTGGAATCGCCATAGGAATAGAAGCGGTATCCGGTTTCGATCGCGTGCTTATAAGCGTCACGCATCGTTTCGAGACCGCAGAAAGCCGAAACGAGCATGAACAGCGTCGATTTCGGCAGGTGGAAATTGGTCATGAGCATATCGACCGCGCGGAAGCGATAACCGGGCGTGATGAAGATGCCGGTCGCGTCGGACCACGGCTGGATGGTGCCATCTTCGGCAGCAGCACTTTCGATCAGGCGCAGCGACGTCGTGCCCACACAGACAATGCGCCCGCCCCGCGCCTTCACCGCATTCAGCCGGTCAGCGGTTTCCTGCGAGACGTGGCCGATTTCGAAATGCATCTTGTGATCGTCGGTATCGTCAGCCTTGACCGGCAGGAAGGTGCCTGCCCCAACGTGAAGCGTCACGAAATGCCGCTCGATACCGGCCTTGTCGAGCGCGGCAAACAGCTCCGGCGTGAAATGCAGGCCGGCAGTCGGCGCGGCAACGGCGCCCTTCTCGCGGGCGTAGATGGTCTGGTAGTCGGTCTGGTCCCTGACATCTTCCGGCCGCTTGGCCGCGATATAGGGCGGCAGGGGAATATGGCCGACGGAGGCAATCGCCTCGTCCAGAACGGGGCCGGACACGTCGAACAGCAGCGTTATTTCACCATCCTCACCCTTTTCCTCGACGGTGGCTTCGAGATGGGCAAGGCCGCAGGCCCCGCTGGAGGAATTAACAACGTCGCGCCCGTAACCGAAACGGATGCGGTCACCCTCCTTGATGCGCTTGCCGGGACGGGCGAAAGCCTTCCAGCGGGACTGATCGGTACGCATGTGCAGCGTGGCGGAAACCGCCGTCTCCGGCGCACCTTCGCGCAGGCGCACGCCTTCCAGTTGGGCGGGAATGACGCGGGTATCGTTGAAGACAAGCGCATCGCCGGGCCGCAGAAAGGACGGCAGGTCGAAGACGCGATGGTCCTCCATGCGGTCTTGATTCGGATCGACCACCAGAAGGCGCGCGCTATCGCGCGGGTTCGCCGGGCGAAGGGCGATATTCTCCTCGGGCAGGTCGAAATCGAACAGGTCTACACGCATTGCAAGGGCTCTCGAAAATATCAAAACCCGCCTCGCAGCAAACTGCCGGCGGGTCGTTGTTGGTGAAGGGGCTCCCTCACCTCGACGTCATCCTCGGGCTTGACCCGAGGATCTAACCACGTTGCCGTCGGGGATCGTTAGATCCTCGGGACAAGCCCGAGGATGACGGCGGAGAGGTTTTGACACATCTCAACATTCGAACCGCCCCGCAGTCGCCTGCGGAGCGGTGTGATGCAATATTCCTTAAGCCGCCGAAGCGAGCTTCATCGAAACGATCGAATCGGGATCCTTCACAGGCTCGCCGCGCTTGACCTTGTCGATGGCTTCCATGCCTTCGATGACCTGGCCCCAGACGGTGTACTGCTTGTTGAGCCACGGGGAATCCGTGAAGCAGATGAAGAACTGCGAGTTAGCGGAGTTCGGGTTCTGCGAACGGGCCATGGAGCAGGTGCCGCGCACATGCGGAATGGCGGAAAATTCAGCCTTCAGGTCTTCCTTTTCAGAACCGCCCATGCCGGCGCGGGCCGGGTTGAAGCTTTCCGAACCCTTCTTGCCGAACTTCACGTCGCCAGTCTGGGCCATGAAGTCTTCGATGACGCGGTGGAAAACGACGCCATCATAAGCGCCTTCCGAGACGAGTTCCTTGATGCGGGCAACGTGGCCAGGCGCAACTTCCGGAAGCAGCTGGATCACGACCTTGCCGGTCGTCGTTTCCATAATGATGGTGTTTTCCGGATCCTTGATCTCGGCCATGGTCATTCTCCTCTGTTCGGGCTCTATTGCCCTACCTTACTTCTTGCCGACGGTGACCTTGATCATCCGGTCGGGGTTGGAAACTTCGCCGTTGCCGCCGGCGCCGCGCTTGATCTTGTCCACGGCTTCCATGCCGGACACGACCTTGCCGACCACGGTGTACTGGCCGTTCAGGAACGGGCCGTCGGCAAACATGATGAAGAACTGCGAATTGGCGGAATTCGGATCGCTGGAACGGGCCATGCCGACAGTTCCGCGCGTGAAGGGCTTCTTGGAGAATTCTGCCGGAATATCAGGCATGTCGGAACCGCCGGTTCCGGCGCGCTGGGCGTTGAAACCCTTCTCCATGTTACCGTACTGGACGTCGCCGGTCTGCGCCATGAAACCGTCGATAACGCGGTGGAAAGCCACGTTGTCATAAGCGCCCTTCTTGGCCAGCGCCTCGATCTGCGCCACGTGCTTGGGCGCAACATCGGGCGCAAGCTCGATGACAACAGGGCCGTCCTTCAGCTGGATGGTCAGAAGTTCGGCGGCCGAAGCGATGGTGCTGGCGGCAAGCGCACCGGCAAACAGGGCGCCGGCAAAGGCAAATCGAACGAGTTTCATCGGATTGGCTCCAAATGTAAGGCTGAAGTCAGCGCTTCAGCTTGGCGTTAAGGGCTTCAAGCACGGCTTTCGGCACGAAGGCTTCGACATTGCCGCCCATGGCGGCGATCTGCCGGACCAATGTGGCTGTAATGGGTCGCGACGAGGTGCCTGCCGGCAGGAACACGGTCTGAATATCGGGCGCCATCTGGCGGTTCATGCCGGCCATCTGCATCTCATAGTCGAGATCGGTGCCGTCGCGCAGGCCGCGCAGCAGCAGCTGCGCCCCGTGCTGGCGGGCCGCATCGACAACCAGATTATCGAAGGAGACGACGTCCATGCGTGCCGCCTCAACGGGCAACTGCTCGGCAAGCGCCTGCTTTATCAGCGCCGCCCGCTCCACGAAGGTAAACATCGGCGCTTTGCCCGGATGGATGCCGACGGCAACGATGACTTTCGACGCAACGTTCAGCGCCTGGATAAGCACATCCAGATGTCCGTTGGTCATCGGATCGAATGATCCTGGATAAAAGGCAATCGTCATATCGCTCTCAGATGGTGGGCGCGTTTCGATGCTGGGTATCATGTGCCCGCCTTTTGTCATGGAGATCAACGCGGCGCAAGACTTTATCCTCTTCCCACCCCTCCGCTGCGGCCCGGTGAACCCCCGATGAATGCGGCGTTCAGGGCGGTTTCAGAGCTATTTTGTTTAAATGCACAGCATCGGGAAACCGAAACGCCTTTCACCCGTTAAGCATTCGGAGAACTAAAAATGCTGGCCTTTATGATCGTCCTTTCGATCATCGCATCATTCGCTGCCGAGTATGTTTTTCTCGAATGAGAGTCCCAGCCAGTTTCCTGAACGCCAGATGAACGAGCCATTCAAGGAAGTTTCACCGGGGCGATGCTAATCGATTTTTACGATTGACGCGGAACATGATCAGACGTGGCGCGTTAACAAGAAACCAAAGGAACAGACAGATGTTTGTAAGAGAAAAACAGTCTACTTCGGCGAAGATCAGCGTCATCAGCACAGCCTGGACAGTACTGGTTATCGCAATGGTAGCAACGACGTTTAGTCTTTATGAGCAGAAGCCTGAAACCCAGGGCCCGGACTACCCGCAGCTGACCGCCCGTTATCAGTACATGAATTATTACTGATAGCGGGGAGAAATCCTCAATCCCTCGGAGACGATATCATGTTTACATTTCTGACGATGCTACTGGCCCTCATCAGCGTAATGTTCGTGACATCAATGATCTCCGTCATCGCCGAAATGCGGCGTGAGGATGAGGAATTCAAGGACGCTGTCCGGCGCGACCGCGCTTTCTAAGCGCGGTAGAGCGGATCAGGCCTATCCAAATGATTCTTTGACGCCGCCTGGCTCGTTCAGGCGGTTTTGTTTTGCCGTCAGGGCGGGCGGACATTTCCAAGGGTCTTATTATACGCCTCCGTCATTCCGGCCTTGAGCCGGAATCCAGCCAACGCGCGTTTGCGCGGTGGAAAAACTCTTTTCTGCCCAAGGACTTGGGCTAGCTTGATTCCGGCTCAGGGCCGGAATGACGGGTGAAGAGTTTGACCAGCCTCCTTATCAGCTCGACACTGTCGCTCTGAATATTTCGCTTCCCGTTCATCCCCCAATCACACAACCGTTTTCAAAACCCCGTTTTTCCAAGGGAAATTCCCTTCAATTTCCGAATGGATTGATTTAAGGAACGCCGATACGTTGCGGGCCGGACAGCCGGCGACCGCAATGACGTTCCTGTGAGGTTTGCATAACGATGCTCGATTCCCTGAGAAATGCTTCTCGAACCATGGCAGCTAAGCTGCTGCTTCTCCTGCTTGTTGTTTCGTTCGGCGTCTGGGGCGTCTCCGCATCGCTTGTCACCGCCAATTCCCATGCCGTGATGACGGTGGGCGACCAGACGGTGAGCCCGCAGGAATTCCGTCTCGCCTACCAGCGCCAGATTTCCGATCTTAGCCGCCAGTTCGGCACGAGGCTGACGACCGAGCAGGCCAAGGCCTTCGGCATCGACCGCCAGGTGTTCAGCCAGCTTGCCGCCGGTGCATCGCTCGACGAGCTGGCTTCGAAGATGAACCTCGGGCTTTCGGAAGACCGTCTCGCCAAACTCATCGCCGAAGACCCGGCCTTTAAATCCGTCAACGGCCAGTTCGATCGCAACCTGTTTACCGAGCGCCTGCGCAACTCCGGTTTCCGCGAGGATGACTACATCAAGGAGCGCAGCAAGGTCGCCGTGCGCAGCCAGATCGTTGAAGCCGTCTCCGATGGTTTTGCCGCGCCGCAGGTATTGGTTGACGCGCTGAAGCAATATCGCAACGAGCAGCGTACCGTCGACTACGTCATTCTCTCCAATGCCGTCATCCCGCCAGTCAAGGCGCCGGGCGACGACGTGCTGACGCCGTGGTTCGAAACGAACAAGGCAAAGTACCGCGCGCCTGAATTCCGCAAGTTCACCTATGTGAAGCTCGAGCCGTCTGATATCGCCGAGCCGGCATCAATGACCGATGCACAGATCGCCGACTACTATAACAGCCACAAGGACAGCTTCCGCACCGCCGGCCGCCGCACGGTGGAGCAACTGACCTTCCCGGACAAGGAAATGGCCGCCGCTGCCGCCGAGCAGATCAGGCTCGGCAACACCACCTACGATCAGGTGGTGAAAGACCAGGGCAAGACGGCATCCGACGTGACGCTTGGCGAATTCACCAAGGATACCATTCCCGACCAGTCGATTGCCGATGCGGCCTTCGCCATCCAGAAGGATGGCGGCGTATCGCCCGTGGTGGACGGCGCCTTCGGCCCGGTTCTCCTGCGCGTCACCGGCATCAAGCCGGAAACCACCCGTACGCTGGATGAAGCCAAGGACGATATCCGCAAGGATCTCGCCACCGCCGCCGCGGCTGAGGAAGTCACGAACGTGCACGATCGTTACGAAGACCTGCGCGCCGGCGGCTCGTCGCTTTCCGATGCCGCCAAGCAGCTCAACCTGAAGCCCGTCACCATCGACGCCATCGATGCCGCCGGCCTCAATGAAAAGGGCGACGCCGTCGAGGGCCTGCCCTCGCCGCAGCTGGCGCAGGAAGTCTTCAAGACCGAACCCGGCACGGAAGCCCTGCCGATCAATCTCGGCCGTGAAGGATACATCTGGTTCGACGTCGAGCAGATCATCCCCGCCCGCGACCGCACGCTTGCCGAAATTCGCGACGATGTCGTGGCCGATTGGACAGCCGAGCAGCAGCGCACCGCGCTTGCCGCCAAGGCCGACGAGCTGAAGGCCCGCGTTGAAAAGGGCGAGACGCTGGAAGCCGTCGCCGGTGAACTCAGCCTTGCCGTGGAGCAAAAGTCCGGCCTGCGCCGCACCAGCGAAGACGCGATCTTCGGCCGCCAGACCATCGCTGCCGTCTTCGCCGGAGCCGAAGGTCTGGTGGGCACCGCGGCCGATGCCGACGGTTCCAGCCGCATCCTCTTCAAGGTTACGTCCGTGGACACGAGCGCCGCGCCCGACGCGCTTGCCAACGACGACCAGCAGTTCACCGCCATCGCCCGCGCAGCCGGCGACGACATGTTGGACCAGATGGTCAACCGCCTGCAGAATGACTATGGTGTGACGATCAACCAAGCCCTCGCCGATCAGGCGATGGTTGGCTTCTGACACGGGGGGCGAGAAATGGCCGAACTGAAGCCGCTGATCGCCAAGGTCGCGAACGGAGAAAGCCTGAACCGCGAAGACGCGCGCACGGCTTTCGACATTCTGATGTCGGGCGAAGCCACCCCGTCGCAGATCGGCGGTTTCCTGATGGCACTGCGGGTACGTGGCGAAACGGTCGACGAAATCGTCGGCGCCGTTTCTTCCATGCGCGCCCGCATGCTGCCGGTTTCGGCCCCCGCCAATGCCATCGATATCGTCGGAACCGGCGGCGACGGCATCGGCACCTATAATATTTCGACGCTGGCCTCCATCATCGTCGCCGGCACGGGCCTGCCGGTCGCCAAGCATGGCAACCGGGCGCTGAGCTCCAAGTCAGGCACGGCGGATGCGCTCTCCGCGCTCGGCGTCAAGCTCGATATCGGCCCCGATCTCATTGCCCGCTGCATTGCAGAGGCCGGCCTCGGCTTCATGTTCGCGCAGATGCACCATTCGGCCATGCGCCATGTCGGCCCGAGCCGCGTCGAACTCGGCACACGCACCATCTTCAACCTGCTCGGCCCGCTCTCCAACCCGGCGGGCGCAAAGCGGCAATTGCTGGGCGTCTTTTCGCCACGCTGGCTGGTGCCGCTTGCCGAGGTGCTGCGGGACCTGGGTTCTGAAAGCATCTGGGTCGTCCATGGCGACGGCATGGATGAAGTCACCACGACCGGCGTCACCCATGTGGCGGCGCTCGAAGACGGCAAGATCCGCACCTTCGACCTCACCCCAAAAGATTTCGGCGTCGAGCCGGCTCAGATGAACGAGCTGAAGGGCGGCGATGGCATTGCCAATGCGGCGGCGCTGCGCGATGTTCTCTCCGGCAAGCGCAACGCCTATCGCAACGTGTCGCTGTGTAACGCTGCAGCAGCGCTTGTCATCGCCGGCAAGGCCGAGACATTGAGCCAGGCCATGACGATTGCCAGCGACGCGCTCGACAGCGGCGAGGCTGCCGCCGCACTGGAGCGTCTGGTCGCTGTATCCAACGAAGCCAGTTCAGCGCAGGAATGAGAGCGAGATCATGAGCGACATTCTGAAGAAAATCGAGGCTTACAAGCTCGAGGAAATCGCCGCCGCCAAGGCCAAGGTTTCATTGGCCGATCTGAAGGCGATGGCTGCCGACCAGAGCGCGCCGCGCGGCTTCTATAAGGCGCTGAAGGCAAAACAGGCCGAAGGCAAGTTCGGACTGATCGCTGAAATCAAGAAGGCCAGCCCCTCGAAAGGCCTCATCCGCCCCGACTTCGACCCGCCGGCGCTCGCGGCCGCCTATGAAGCCGGTGGCGCTGCCTGTCTCTCTGTTCTGACGGATAAGCCCAGCTTTCAGGGGGCACCGGAATTCCTGACCGCCGCCCGCAATGCCTGTGCCCTGCCCGCGCTGCGCAAGGATTTCATGTTCGACACCTATCAGGTGCACGAAGCCCGCGCCTGGGGCGCGGATTGCATTCTCCTCATCATGGCTTCGCTGTCGGACGGCGAGGCAAAACGCCTCGAGGACGAAGCTTTCGCGCTCGGCATGGATGTGTTGATCGAGGTGCACGATGAGGACGAAACGGAACGGGCGCTGAAGCTCGATTCGCCGCTTTTCGGCATCAACAACCGTAATCTTCGTACCTTCGAAGTCGGCCTCGAAACCAGCGAAAGACTGGCGGGCCTGGTGCCCGCCGGCAGGCTGCTGGTCGGCGAAAGCGGGATCTTCACCTTCGAGGATTGCCAGCGCCTGAAAAAGAGCGGCATCAGCACCTTCCTCGTCGGCGAAAGCCTGATGCGCAAGGACGATGTGACGGCGGCGACCAAGGCGCTGCTAACCGGCCAATCCGGCATTCTGGCAGCGGAATAACGCCCGATGAGTGAGGCAAACAGGCTCACCCATATCGATGCGAGCGGCGAGGCGCATATGGTCGATGTCGGCGACAAGACCGAGACCGTTCGTGTCGCCGTGGCCGAAGGTTTCGTGAAGATGAAGCCGGAGACGCTGGCGCTCATACGCGACGGCAACGCCAAGAAGGGCGATGTCATCGGCACCGCGCGCCTCGCCGGCATCATGGCCGCCAAGCACACGGCAAACCTCATCCCGCTCTGCCACCCGCTGATGCTGACCAAGGTTGCCGTGGATATCACCGAAGACGCCGCCCTGCCCGGCCTGCGGGTCGAGGCCATGGTGAAACTGTCTGGCAAGACCGGCGTGGAAATGGAAGCGCTGACCGCCGTCTCCATCGCCTGCCTGACGATCTATGACATGGCCAAAGCCGCCGACAAAGGCATGGAAATCGTCAATATCCGTCTTCTCGAAAAGAGCGGCGGCAAATCCGGTAGTTTTCGCCGACAGGAGAACTGAATGAAGCCGCTGCTGCCGGTAGACGAGGCCATCAAACGCCTTCTGGATGCAGCGATCCCGATCACGGATAGCGAAGCGCTGCCGCTTGCCGAATGCGACGGCCGCGTTCTCTCGTCCGATGCTCAGGCGCGTCTCACCCAGCCGCCCTTCGATGCCTCCGCCATGGATGGTTACGCCCTGCGCAGTGTCGATGCGCCCACGATCGGCTCGGTCCTTACGGTTGTCGGCGAGGCGGCCGCCGGTCACGCCTTTTCCGGCGTCGTGGGTAAGGGAGAGGCCGTGCGCATCTTCACCGGCGCCCCGGTGCCTGATGGTGCCGACACCATCCTCATTCAGGAAGATGCCGAAGTTCTGGAACGTGGACAAATCCGCACAACCTTCGAGGTCACCGCCGGAAGACACATCCGCCCGCGCGGACAGGATTTTTCCGAGGGGGAAACGGCGCTGACGGCCGGGCGCGAACTTGGCTTTACCGAGCTCACGCTGGCAGCAGCGATGAACCACGCCACCCTCTCCGTCTATCGCAAGCCGCGCATCGCCATTCTCGCCACCGGCGACGAATTGCTTCAACCGGGCAGCGACCCGCAGCCAGCTCAAATCATCGCCTCCAATACCTTCGGCGTCGCAGCCCTTGCCCGGCAGGCCGGGGCAGAGGTACTCGATCTCGGGATCATCGCCGATGACGAGGCGCTGATCCGCGCCGCCATCGCCAAGGCCATCGCCGCCAAGGTCGACGTGCTGGTGACGCTGGGCGGCGCTTCCGTTGGCGATCATGATCTGGTGCAGGCGGCGCTGAAGGCGCAGGGCATGCAGCTCGACTTCTGGCGCGTTGCCATGCGGCCCGGAAAACCGCTGATGGTCGGCTCAATCGGTGCCATGCAGGTGTTGGGCCTACCCGGAAATCCTGTCGCCAGCCTTGTCTGCGGTCTGCTGTTCCTCGAACCGCTCGTCCGCAGCATCGCCCGCCGCGCGCCCCTGCAACGCCTTGCGACAGCGCGCACTGCCACGGCGCTGAAGGTCAATGACCACCGCCAGGACTATTTGCGCGCGCGTGTCACCGCTGGGCAAGATGGGACGCCGGTTGCGGAGGCGTTCACGAAACAGGATTCATCGATGATGAAAATACTGGCGCATTCCGATGCGCTGATCATCCGTCCGCCCAATGCGCCGGCGCTTGCTGAAGGCGCGGAATGCACGATCCTGAGGCTGAAAGTCTGATATTCCGCCGGTACCCATGATGGGAAGCCCGATATCCGCAGCATCGGCACGAAAAACTTCACCGCCGGCGTTGGGCCGCAAATAAAACCGTAGCATTGCTGGTTCAATATCCCGTCCCGGAGGGCGGAGCGATGGAGCGCGCAACAGCAAGACGCCTATCTACTGCTCGAATGTCTCCCCGTTGCTGTTTCAAAATAAATCACATGATTCCCCTTATTGGGATTGACAGAATAAATGCGATGCTGGCAACAAGGCACGCAGTAGAGAAAAACGCTTCCCGACCCCATCAGAATTGAAATTACTTATATTTTTCAATTAAATAAGATAAAAAATGGGGAAAATCGATTTTCCTGAGACAAAAATTCATTTTCCATAGATTAAGCTTTCCAAAACGGGCTTCATCATAATAATCATAGTTGATAATTTGGCTCATTGGAGTTTCTTGATGAACACGGCATCCACCCCCAAAACATCGGGGCCCGACATTGCCGGGCAGATTGCCTTTGCGATGCGCAGCATGGGTGTTTCGCCGATCCCGCGCAACTACAGCCTCTTTTACGAAGCCTATATCGGCTCGAACCCCGCCCTCACCAAAGATCTGGCCGCGCTTGGAAACAAGATCGCGCAGGAGGATCTGGACGAGCTCTATTCCCGTTATGGCGAGGGTGGTTCAAACCACGCTGTCGACGATGCCCATGAGAAGCTGCGGCGCGAACTGGAGGCTCTGCTCGGCACGCTGAGGCGCGAACAGTCCTCCATGGCGAACTATAACAGGATACTCGGCGAAACCCGCCAGCGCATCGATGACAAGAATGCCGCCAGCAGCAACATCCTGAGAAACGCCATCGCCTTGCTCTCAGAAGCGACCGGCACGAAAATCATCGATGGCGAAAAGACGTTCAACGACGTCAACCGCCACGCCGAGGAGATGCATCAGGTCCGTCTTGAGCTCGACGAATACAAGCGCATCGCCAATACCGACTCGCTGACGCGGCTTTCCAACCGACGCGCCTTCGACGACAAGCTGGCCTCGATCTACGATAGTTCCATCGGCCTGCAATATACGACGCTTGTGCTCCTCGATATCGATCACTTCAAGCGCATCAACGACACGTTCGGCCACCCGGTCGGCGACAAGATCCTCGCCACCGTCGCCTCCGTCATCCGTGCCAATGTGCGCAAGGATGGCTTTGTCGCCAGAAGCGGCGGCGAGGAATTTGCCATCATCATGGACGGCAACACGCCGGAAGAAGTGATGGTCATGTGCGAACGCATTCGCCTCTCACTGGAAAGCACGCCCTTCCGCAATTCGCGATCGGGTGCCGATTACGGCACCGTCACGATCTCCATCGGCTTCGCCTCCGCCGCCCAGGCCACCAACCCTGGTGAGCTGTACGGCCACGCCGATACGGCCCTCTACCACGCCAAGGAAACCGGCCGAAACCGCTCCGTCTTTTACGAAGACGGCATGCAGAAGAATTACACCGGCAAAAACTGGCTGATTTATCGGACGTGAGGATGGTGGTGTGTGCACCACTATCTCCTCCGTCATGCCGGACTTGATCCGGCATCCAGTCACGGCGCGTCTGCGCCGTGAAAAAAGCCTCTTGCGATCAAGGACTTGATCGCGCTCGACCCGGATCCAGTCCGGGGTGACGGAGTGAGGCGCTCCGTTTTCGCCAATGGCGTAAGCCATGCGAGGACTACCTCAGCGGCCCGATGGTCGGTTGTTACTGCGCCTCACCACATCGTTGCCGCTGCGCGCGCCGCCCATTCGCGGTCATAAGTCTCCTGATCGAACTCAGCCTTTGCCGCCTTGAGCATGAGACCGGGCGTTGGCAGCGATGCCGGATCAACGAAGTGATCGGGGTTCCACAGCTCGGAGCGCATCAATGCCCGGGCGCACTGGAAATAGACCTCATCGATCGTCACCAGGATAACGGTTCGCGGATGTTTGCCGTCCATCTCGAAGCTTTGCAGCAGCGCGGGATCGACGCTGACCACCGCGCGCCCATTGATGCGCATGGTGGTGTTCGAGCCGGGAACAAGAAACATCAGCGCCACCCGCGGGTCGCGCACGATGTTCAGAAGCGAATCGACGCGGTTGTTGCCGCGCCAGTCCGGTAACAGGATGGTCTTGTCATCGGCCACCCGCACCACCCCGCCCTTGTCGCCGCGCGGGGAACAGTCCATGCCCTCAGGTGCCACCGTCGCCAGCGCCAGAAACGGTGACGCTTCGATCATCTGCCGGTACTCGGCTGTCAGGGCACGCGTCACCTTGGCGATCGATGCCTCGCTCGTGCCATCATAGATCGCCTTCAGTTCCTCAACCGTGCGAATGATCGTCATGTCCGCTCCAATCCCTCGAAATCCTGTTGCGCCACGGAAAGGCGCAGCTCTTACTCTTCGTCGGCTTCCGCCTTTTCCCGCTCGGCCCGCTCACGCGCGGTGCGCGCCGCCACAAGGTCGGCAGGCTGGGCATTGCCGCGGATAAGCGAGCGCCCTGCATAGATGCCGCCGACGACTTCCATGGCGAAACGCTCCTCGTCGCGGTCGCGGAACTCTTCCACCAGCCGCGCTGCATCTTCCCGCTCCTCACCCATGGCGCCAAGCACTTCCTCGCTAAAGTTCAGCGCCGATTCCAGCGTCTCGCGAATCTGGTAATCGACCCCTGCCTTGAGTAGATCGATGGCATGACCGCGGTCATAGGCCCGGGCAAGGACGGGTACCAGAGGGAATTCGTGCTTGACGATCTCCGCGATCCGAACAGCCGCTTCCTTGTCATCAACGCAGATGAGCACCGCACGCGCGGTGCTGGCGCCAGCCGCATGCAAGATTTCCGCCCGCGAGCCGTCGCCGTAATAGACCTTGAAGCCAAATTCGGCTGCATCGCGCACGAAATCGGCATCCTTGTCGATCAAGGACAGGGTGTAGCCACGCGCCAGAAGCGGCTGGCTGACGATCTGGCCGAAACGTCCGAAACCAATCAGCAAAATGCTGCCTTCGACATTTTCAGGCACGTCGAGATCGTCGGTATTGGGAACCGCCGCCGGCACAAGTCGGTCGTGCAGAATAACCATCAGCGGCGTCAGCACCATGGAGATGATAATGGTCGCTGTCAGGATGGCATTGGCCTCCCGGTCGAGAATGCCGGCGCTGACGGCGGCTGAATAAAGCACGAAGGCGAATTCGCCGCCCTGCGCCATCAGCACCGCCCGTTCCAGGCTTTCGCGCCGTGTGGTGCCGAGCGCCCGCGCTACTCCATAAATCAGGAAAGCCTTGAGCAGCATGTACGCGACAACGCTGACCAGCACGAGCTGCCAGTTGGACGCGATGACGCCGAGATCGATCGCCATGCCCACACCGAGGAAAAACAGGCCGAGCAAGATGCCGCGAAACGGCTCGATATCCGCCTCCAACTGATGACGAAACGAGGATTCCGACAAAAGCACGCCGGCCAGAAAAGCGCCCATGGCCATGGAAAGACCGCTGACCTGCATCAGAAGCGCTGATCCCAGCACCACCAGCAGTGCCGCAGCGGTCATCACCTCCCGCGCGCCGGAAGCGGCGAGAAGGCGGAAAAACGGGTTCAGCAGATAACGTCCGGCGAGGATGAGCGCACCCACGGCGGCAAGCGCGATGCCGATCGATGCCCATCGTTCCGAAGCGGTGACGTGTTCCCCGCCGGACCCGAGGAATGCGACAAGCGCCAGCAGCGGCACGATGGCCAGATCCTCAAACAGCAGGATCGCAATGATACGCTGGCCTTTCAGGCTCGACATGCTGTTTCGTTCCTGCAGCATCTGCATCACGATCGCCGTTGAGGTCAGCACGAAGCCGGTCCCAGCGACAAAGGACATAATGACGGGAAAGCCAAGGCTCACACCCACCAGCGTCAGCCCGCCCATGCACACCAGCACCTGCAATGCGCCGAGCCCGAAAATATCCTGTCGCATCGACCACAGCCGCGAAGGCTGCATCTCAAGGCCGATGATGAAGAGGAACATCACCACGCCGAGTTCGGCAATGTGCAGGATGGCCTGCGAATCGGAAAAGAAACCGAGACCGTAAGGCCCGATCACCAGGCCGGCCGCGAGGTAACCCAGCACCGAGCCGAGGCCGATACGCTTGAAGATCGGCGCGGCCACAACGCCCGCCGCCAAAAGCACGACCACCTGGGCCAGATCATTTCCATTCGCTTCTACAGCCACACGCCACCCCGTTGTATTTGATCAAGACAAGGGTGCTCCCTCGCCCGGGCGATGGCAAAGTACAAACCTTCCTCCGTCATGCCGGACTAGATCCGGCATCCAGCCACGACGCGTCTGCGTCGCGAGAAACATGTCTTTTGCGATCAAGGATTTGATCGCGCTGGTCTCCGGATCACTCCGGGGTAACGAAGTGCGGATGCCACTATTTTGGCAAACGCCCCGTTTGCAACATCTTCATCATCGCCTCACGAGGGCATTTCCCCCCATGTTTTCTCTACCGGTATCGCGGCTCCCTGCTCAAGCCCTTTTCGGCAAGCTCCCGCTCATATTCAGCAAACAGCGTCTGCCCGCTTTCACCCAGTTCCCTGAGATACTTCCATGTATAGATGCCGCTGTCATGGCCGTCATCGAAGGCGATCCGAACCGCGTAATTACCGGTCGCGACGAGGTTGCGGATGGTGACGTCACGTTTGCCGGGCACCGTGACTTTCTGCCCCGGCCCATGGCCCTGGACTTCCGCCGAGGGTGAGAGCACGCGCAGCATCTCGGCAGAGAGCCGGTAAACGCTCCCGTCATCGAAAGAAACGGTCAAATCCCGCCGGTCTTTCGACACAAGCAGCTCGGTCGGCCAGACATCACTCATTTTTCACTTCCGCACGCTCTTTATATGCGCCAGAATTACGGACTTGCCTGACAATAGGCAAGTCACTACATCATTTGGAGAGCAGAGTTCGGGCCTGCGCCCGACACAACGCGCAGTGAGGACGGAGACGTGAATAGTTTCCCCGGTTCGCTTGGAAAAGCGGAAACCCTGACGGAAAAAGCCACCCCCATGGTGGACCCTTTCGGCCGCTCCATCACCTATCTGCGCGTCTCTGTAACGGACCGCTGCGATTTCCGCTGTACCTATTGCATGTCGGAGCACATGACCTTTCTGCCCAAGAAGGATCTTCTGACGCTCGAAGAACTCGACCGGCTCTGTTCCGTCTTCATCGCGCGCGGCGTGCGCAAGCTGCGGCTGACCGGCGGCGAACCGCTGGTCCGCAAGAATATCATGTCGCTCGTCAGAAACCTCGGCCGCCACATCGAGGCCGGCAGGCTGGAAGAGCTGACGCTGACGACGAACGGTTCGCAACTCGCAAAATTCGCCGACGAACTTGCCGATTGCGGCGTGCGCCGCATCAACGTGTCGCTCGATACGCTCGACCGCGAGAAGTTTCGCCACATTACCCGCTGGGGCGATATTGATCGCGTCATGGAAGGGCTCGATGCCGCGCAGGCGGCGGGTATCAAGATCAAGCTCAACGCGGTTGCGCTGAAGGATTTCAACGACGTAGAGATGCCGGAGCTGATGCGCTTCGCCCATGGCCGCGGCATGGACCTGACCGTCATCGAGACCATGCCGATGGGCGAGATCGAGGAAGATCGGACCGATCGTTATCTGCCGCTCTCGCAACTGCGTGCCGATCTCGAAAAGAGCTTCACGCTCATCGACAATGATTACCAGACCGGTGGTCCTGCCCGTTATGTCACGGTGAAGGAAACCGGCGGCAGGCTTGGCTTCATCACGCCGATGACGCATAATTTCTGCGAAAGCTGCAACCGCGTCCGCCTCACCTGTACCGGCACGCTTTATATGTGCCTCGGTCAGGATGACGCCGCCGATCTGCGCACGGCGCTGCGCGCCTCCGACAGCGACGCCCATCTCTCCAGCGCCATCGACGAAGCCCTGCTGCGCAAGCCGAAGGGGCATGATTTCATCATCGACCGCACCCACAACCGCCCCGCCGTCGCCCGCCATATGAGCGTTACGGGCGGCTGAGCATTCACGCGACGTCTTTCTCGTCTACCCACCCATATAAACGGTTGAATTGCCAGCCATGCCGTGCCACGTCTCTATGCATGGAGGAATGCGTGGTCGTGCCGCGGGGGCGGCCCACATCGCCCGTCAGGGGCGGCGGGATACCGCGCATGGTCTGGGATCGTTGGGAATGGCATTGACGGACAATTCGCGCGGCGCACTTTTGATGGCGCTCGCAATGGCAAGCTTCACGGCCAACGATGCGCTGACGAAGTCCGTCACCCCCTACATCAACACTGGCCAGATCATGTTTGTTCGGGGCATCATCACCGTGGTGCTGATCTACATCGCCGCCCGCCACTTCGGCGCGCTGCGGCCGCTGAAAACCCTGCTGCGGCCCATCATCATCCTGCGCTGTCTCTGCGAGGTGACAGCCGCCGTCCTTTATCTGACGGCGCTGGGCCTCATCGAATTTTCCAACGCCTCGGCCATCCTGCAGTCCCTTCCGCTGATCGTGACGCTCGGGGCGGCGCTCTTCCTGCGCGAACCCGTCGGCTGGCGGCGCTGGGTGGCCATCATCACCGGCTTTATCGGTGTCCTCGTCATCATCAGGCCGGGCCCGGAAGGGTTCACGTCAGGCGCCCTGCTGGTCGTCGCCTCGCTTGCGGTCACCGCCGCACGTGATCTGCTGACACGGAAAATGTACGCCGACGTACCCTCCCTCGCCATCACCGTCATCACCGCCTTCGTCAACATGGCCGTGGGCGGGCTACTGATCGTGCCTTTCGGCGGATGGCAGCCAATGAACGTCGCGATCGTCTCGCATCTTGCGGCTTCGGCCATTCTCGTGCTGGTTGGTTACCAGGCCATCATCCTGGCAATGCGGACAAGCGAAATCTCCTTTGTCGCACCGTTTCGCTATACCAGCCTGCTCTGGGGTTTCATGATCGGGGTGTTCTTCTTCAATGAAAAGATCGACAGCTACACCGTCGTCGGCGCCATGATCGTCATCGGTTCGGGCCTTTATACTTTCTATCGCGAAAGCCTGCGCAAGCGCTCGCAGATGGCAAAGCGTTCGGCTGCGACGCCAACGGCGGCGACCACCGTGCGGCCCGCTTCCGTTGCAAAAGCGGCGGTAACGGAAGAGGCGGGAGAATAAAATGAGAACCAGCCGTTTCCTCGACCGGACCACTCCGCCCCATATCATCACGCTTGTTGTCATCGCCGGCGTCGCGGCGCTGTGCATGAACCTGTTCCTGCCGTCGCTTTCGGCCATGGCGGTTCATTTTCAGATCGATTACGCCGTGATGCAGTTTGCCGTGTCGGGTTATCTTGCCGCCACCGCCCTGCTGCAACTGGTGATCGGCCCCCTCTCCGATCTCTTCGGCCGCCGCCCGGTGATGCTGGCCAGCATCGCCACAATGATCGCCGCGACACTGGTTTGCATGCTGGCTCCCAACATTACCGTTTTCATGATCGGCCGCGTGGCGCAGGCCGCCGTCGTCTCCGGTTTCGTGCTCGCCCGCGCCATCGTGCGGGACATGGTCCCGATGGAGCAGGCGGCGTCGATGATCGGCTACGTGACCATGGGCATGTCCGTTGTGCCGATGGTTGGCCCGACGGTCGGCGGGCTGCTGAACGACTTTTCCGGCTGGCAGTCCAGCTTTGCGCTGCTGGCGATTCTTGGCGCAGGCATTCTCGTGCTTGCCTGGTTCGATCTCGGTGAAACCAATCACAGCAGGTCGGCAAGCTTCTCGCAGCAGTTCCATGCCTGGCCGGAGCTTCTGCGCTCGCCCCTCTTCTGGGGGTATGCGCTGACCTCGACCTTCTCGTCAGGCATGTTCTTCTCCTTCCTCGGTGGCGCGCCCTTTGTCGGCAGCGTGCTTTACGGGCTGACGCCGGCGATGCTTGGCCTGCAGTTCTTTTTCATGGCCAGCGGTTATATGCTCGGCAATTTCGTCTCCGGTCGTTATGCCAGTGAAATCGGCATCAACAGAATGATGCTCTCGGGCAATGTCATCGGGATTGTCGGTATCGCCGCTGCGATCCTCTTCGTGATCGGAGGAGCGGACAGCCCTTATGCGTTTTTCGTGCCGCTCGCTTTGATTGGCGTTGGCAACGGCGTGACGCTGCCAAGTGCCAATGCCGGCATGGTCAGCGTGCAGCCGCATCTGGCGGGCTCTGCCTCCGGCCTTGGCGGCGCGATGACGATCGGCGGCGGCGCGGCCCTTTCCGTCCTTGCCTCTTCGGTGCTCACGAAAGAAGAAGGAACGTGGCCGCTCCTCATGGTGATGCTGTTAACCGGCCTTGTCGCCCTTTTCACCACCTACATCGTCAGACGGCAGGAACAGCGGCAATGATCGTCCCTCCCCGAACAATTCCCGGTCTCGTGCTGGCGGGCGGCCTTTCGCGCCGCATGGGCAGCAACAAGGCGCTGGCAACGCTCGGCGACGCGCCGTTGCTTTCCCATGTCATCCGTCGCCTGACCCCGCAGGTGAGCGATGTCACCATCAATGCCGCCGTGACGGATAAGGGCAATTGGGCGGAAAGTTTCGGTCTGCCGCTTCTGCCCGATACGCTGAACGGCCATGCCGGGCCGCTCGCTGGCGTTCTCGCCGGTATGCGGCATTTCCGCGATCGCGACACCTTCGGCAGCCATTTCATGACTGCACCCGCCGACAGCCCGTTTTTCCCGGACGATCTGGTCGCACGACTGTGCGAGTACCTGTCGGATGACGTCATTGTCATCGCCTCGTCCGGCGGCCAGCTCCACCCGGTCTTTGCGCTCTGGCCGGTGGCCCTGGGCGACGATCTGGAGGGCTGGTTAAAAAACGATGCAAACCGCCGCATCCGCGCGTTTCTCGCCCGCCATGTCACCATCGGGGTCGCTTTCCCGCCGCTTGAAACGGCCACGGGCAGCCTCGATCCGTTTTTCAACATCAATACCCCGGATGAGCTGGCTCTGGCGCGTCGTCATCTGGAGAACATGGAAACATGAGCGAGCAAAAGGTCTTCGGCATTGCCGGCTGGAAAAATTCGGGCAAGACCGGCCTTGCAGTGCGGATCGTCACGGAACTGACCGCGCGCGGCTACCGCGTCTCCACCATCAAGCACGCCCACCACGATTTCGACATCGACAAGGTCGGCGCCGACAGCTGGCGTCACCGTCAGGCCGGCGCACACGAGGTCACCATCGTCTCCGGCACCCGCTTCGCCATCATGCACGAATTGCGCGGTGAACCGGAACCCTCCTTCGAGGACATCCTCTCCCGCCTCGCGCCATGCGATCTCGTGCTGATCGAAGGTTATAAATACGAACCCGTGCCGAAGATCGAGGCGCGCCGGCTGGAAGCGGCCAAGACCGAACCGCTTGCGCCGCTCGATCCGCATATCGTCGCCATTGCCGCAGATCATCCGGTGACGGACGCGGCGCTGCCGGTTTTCGATCTCGACGATACCGGCGCCATTGCCAATTTCATCGAGAGGACGGTTGGGCTGGTGAGGGCATGAACAGGCATTGGAACGGAATGACTTCCTCCTTCCTCGTCCAGGCTCCTCCCCCACTTCCGTCATACCGGCCTTGAGCCGGTATCCAGCCAGCCCAAGTCCTTGGGCTGAGGAGACTCATTCCGCCGCGCAGACGCGCGTCGCCTGGATGCCGGATCGGGTCCGGCATGACGGAGGAGAAAACCGCGAGAAACCAATACTCACTAAGCCCGAGGCACCCATTCCAGCACCTTTTCCGCACCCATTACCCCAAAATGAAAAAGCCGGGCTCATCACCCGGCTTCATCATTCCTTGAGACGCAATACCTATTCAAGGAAAGTGGATGGGTTCACCGGCGTCGCATCCTTGCGAACTTCGAAGTGAACCTGCGGACGCTTGGCGCTGCCGGTCATGCCTGATGTGGCGATGGTCTGGCCGCGCTGAACCTTCTGGCCGCGCTGGACGTCGAGATTGGCGGCGTTGCCGTAAACCGTGACCTTGCCGTCGTCATGACGGACGAGAACCGTGTTACCGAGCTGCTTCAGGCCATTGCCAGCATAGATGACCACGCCGTTTTCGGCGGCCTTGATCGGCGTGCCCTCGGGAACCGAGATATTGATGCCATCGTTGCGGCTGCCTTCGACATTGTCGCCGAAATTATTGATGACCGCGCCGCGAACAGGCCAGCGATACTTGCCGATGCCGGTGGATTCCGGTGCGACAGATGCCATGTCGGCCTTCTTCTCGATATCGCTGACACTTGCGGTCGCCGGTGTGGCGGGCGCGGAGGCAGCGGGAGCCGCAGCCGGGGCCTTATAGGGCTCTGGCTTCACCGATGCGGTTTCGACAGCCTTGACTGCCGCCGCTTCCTTGGCGGGAACGGAAGCGGTCTTGATGGCATCGGTCGATGCGCCCGGCATGTTGAGCGTCTGGCCGACGCGGATGCTCTCGGTGGAGATGCCGTTGGCGGCCTTGAGAGCGGCAACCGAGACGCCGTTGGCGCGGGCGATCTTGGCGAGGCTGTCGCCCGGCTGAACCTTGTAGCCACCGGTCGGCGGCAAAGGCTTGCCGCCCGGAGGCGTCAGCTTGCCAGCGTCAGCGGAAACCTTGTCGCGGGCAGCGGCCTGCGACGGCAGCACGGCGACGTTTCCATCCGGCGCGCGCAGCGGTGTCGGCTGATCGCCGTTGCGGTTGAGCGCGATATCGCCAGCCGCATCCTTGGCGGCGTTGCGGACCTGGCCGAACTTCGGAATGAGGATAGACTGACCGGCCTGCGCGGCGGAAGCGGACTTCAGACCGTTGACACGCAGCAGTTCCTTCTCGGGAACGCCATAGCGGTTGGAAAGCGTGGCGATGCTTTCACCCGGACGCAGGGTCACGGAGGAGGCACCATCCGTATGCCAACCGTTCTTGTCGGAGCGAACCGTTGCGGTGGTCAGATTGTCAGCGGCGGGTGCAGCAGCCTGCCGTGCGGGCGCGGCCAGAGACGGCGCGGCCTTGGGTTGGGCGGACGGGAAAGGCTGGGCCATGGCTTCGTTGCGCGTCGATGGATCGCGGCTCGCCACGGCTGTCGGCGCAGACAGCTCCGAGCGCTGCACCGGCGACGCCGAGGCGCGGGCCGTGGACGGCTGAACGCCACCATAACCGCCGGATTGCTGCGGATAGGAATTGCCGGCCATGTTCTGGTTGGCATAGCCACCCTGCGGCGCGGCAGAGGCGTAACCGCCATTCATGTCACCCTGCGGAACCGGGGCCTGCCCGTAAGCACCGCCGCCCTGACGGGCAGGAATTGACGCCGTGGTCATCTGATCCGGTCCACTGGAAAAGAGGCCGCTGAACCGCGTGGCATCCGAGCTACAGCCCGTTGCGACGCTTGCCAGCAATGTCGCTGCGAACATTTTTGCGACTGATTTTCCGATTTTAGACGAATGTCTCATACGCATGACTCGATCTACACTGACGCCAACCCGCCGCATCGAGATCGATCCGGCACCCAATTCACTTCTTGCAAGGCCCATTTCCCGAGGTGGGGAAAACCATGCGTCGATGTTTATGATTAAAGCGCGTTAGTGTTACCACGCCGTTAAAACGTTAAGCCGTTTGGCGCTTTTTTGACACTTCGATAACCATGACAAAAACCGGATGCGTCATGATGGAACAATTATGACTATTGAAATCAGAGGGTTGATGAGCTTCATCACATTAGAAGACAAAAATGAATTGCCTTCAAAATTTTTATGCTGTCACAAATGCCGGGCAATATGGGAGCTGAGCGGCAGATAGGGCGCTTCAAACAGCTCTTCCTTCTCGAAGCGGCTGCCGGTCTTGGAAAAGCGCGTCATCACGCAACGATCACCCTCAACGATGATCGGCGCAATCATCATGCCGCCAGAAACGATCTGCTCGGCAAAGAAGCGGGGCATCGTTGTGAAGGCGGCCGTGGAAACGATTCGGTCAAAAGTGCCCTCGCCCACCAGACCATTGCTGCCATCTGCCTGGCGGATGACGACGTTACGGATCGAAAGGTCGTCAAGACAGTTCTGCGCCTGCTGAACCAGCGTCTTGTAGCGCTCCAGCGAAAAGACCCGCTCGACACGACGGGCAATGATCGCCGTCATGAAGCCGCTGCCAGTGCCGATCTCCAGCACGCGCTGGCCGGGTTTCAGCTGCAGACGGGCGAGGATTTTCACCGCCATGTCGGCCCCTTCCATGAAGGAACCGCAGTCGATCGGGATGGTGCGGCTGGAATAGGCGTCGGCGGCAAATTGCGCAGGCACGAATTTGGAGCGCGGCGTCTGCTCAACCGCCGTCAGCAGGTCGAGATCGGAAATCCCCTCGCCCCGCAAGCGCAGAACGAGAGCTGCAAAACCTTCCTTTTCGACCATGGCAGATTTCAATCGGTGACTCCGAATCCAAGTGCTTGCGCAACCCGATCCTTCACCGTGTAGTCCGTCAGGTCAAGCTTCAGCGGCGTGACCGAAATCTTGCCATGCTTTATCGCGTGGATATCGGTGCCTTCGCGGAAGTTGCCCAGGCGTTCGCCGAAGCGCAGCCAGTAATAAGGAAGACCGCGACCGTCCTGCCGTTCCTCCACCGTCAGGCCGAAATCCAGCTTGCCCTGCCCGGTAACGGAAACGCCCTGCACATCCTTTGGCGCGCAATTGGGGAAATTGAGGTTGAGGAACGTGCCGTCGGGCAGATCGACATTTATCAGCTTGCGAATGAGATCGGGCGCATAAGTCTCCGCCACTTCCCACGGCACAATGCGCCCGTCAGCATGACTGAAGGCCTGGCTGAGCGCAAACGACCGCACGCCCTGCAACGTGCCTTCAATGGCGCCGGCAATCGTGCCGGAATAGGTGACATCATCGGCCATATTCGCGCCGGCGTTGACACCCGACAGCACGAGATCGGGTTTTTCCGGCAGAACCTCGCGAATGCCCATGATGACGCAATCGGTCGGCGTGCCGCGCAGCGCGAAATGCTTGTCGGAAACCTTGCGCAGCCGCAACGGCTCGGACAGCGTCAGGGAGTGAGCAAGCCCGCTCTGGTCTGTCTCCGGCGCAACGATCCAGACGTCGTCGGACAAGGTGCGGGCGATACGCTCCAGCACCGCCAGCCCTTCGGCGTGGATACCGTCGTCGTTTGTCAGCAAAATCCGCATGTTTCTCTCCCGCTGGTCGTTTCTTTCGCGTACTGAGCCCTCCACAACAATCATGCCGGACTTGATCCGGCATCCAGTCGGCGCGCGTGTGCGCGACGGGAAGGACTCTTTCAGCCCAAGGACTTGGGCTGGCTGGATACCGGCTCGAGGCGGTATGACGGCGACGTCTCAACAGACTGGCAATCAAGCCGCCTTCTCGATCCGAGTCAGACCGCCCATATAAGGCAGCAGCACGTCCGGAATTGTGACAGAGCCGTCATCGTTCAGGTAATTTTCGAGAACGGCGATCAGGCAGCGGCCGACAGCCGTGCCGGAACCGTTCAGCGTGTGCACGAACTTCGTCGCCTTGTCGTCCTTGCCGCGGTAGCGCGCATTCATGCGGCGCGCCTGGAAATCGCCGCAGACCGAGCAGGACGAGATTTCGCGATAGGTGTTCTGGCCCGGCAGCCACACTTCCAGATCATAGGTCTTGCGGGCGCCAAAACCCATGTCACCGGTGCAGAGCGTCATGGTGCGGAAATGCAGGCCGAGACGTTTCAGCACTTCCTCGGCACATGCCGTCATACGCTCATGTTCGGCAACGGCACTTTCCGCGTCGGTGATGGAGACGAGTTCGCATTTCCAGAACTGGTGCTGGCGCAACATGCCGCGCGTATCGCGACCGGCCGAGCCCGCTTCCGAGCGGAAGGACGGTGTGAGCGCGGTGAAACGAAGCGGTAGCTTCTCCTGTTCGAGAATTTCGCCTGACACGAGGTTGGTCAGCGTCACCTCGGCCGTCGGGATCAACCAGCGGCCATCCGTGGTCTTGAACAGGTCTTCGGCAAACTTCGGCAATTGGCCGGTGCCGAACATAGCCTCGTCCCGCACCATCAGCGGCGAAGAAACTTCGGTATAGCCATGTTCCGAGGTGTGCAGGTCGATCATGAACTGGCCGAGCGCCCGCTCCAGCCGCGCGAGCTGGCTGGTGAGGACGGTGAAACGCGAACCCGAAAGCTTGGCGGCCCGCTCGAAATCCATATAACCAAGTGCTTCGCCAATCTCGAAGTGTTCCTTGGCCGCGTGGTTCCAGCCGGGCTTCTGGCCGACGACACGGGTCACGACATTGTCGTGCTCGTCCTTGCCATCGGGCACATCGTCGAAGGGCATGTTCGGCAGGCGCGACAGGGCGTCGTTCAGCTCGGCGGTGACCTGACGGTCCTCCTCCTCGGCGCGCGGCATCTTGTCCTTGAGGTCGGCGACTTCCGCTTTGAGTTTTTCCGCAAGCTCCATGTTCTTCTGCGCCATGGCTGCGCCGATTTCCTTGGAGGCGGCATTGCGGCGGGACTGCATGTCCTGCAGGGACTGGATGACGGAACGGCGCTTTTCATCCAGCGCGATCAGGCCTGCGGCCGCAGGCTCCGCGCCACGGCGTGCAAGCGCCGCGTCGAAAGCTTCGGGGTTTTCACGTATCCATTTAATGTCGTGCATCGTCGTTCCAGACCGTTGTTGCATCACCGGTGTTTTACAGCAAAACGCCGGGCAGAAGCCCGGCGCGAGGAAATGTCTTGAGCGGCGAGACCGTCGAAAACTCAGGTCTCCTCCAGCTCCGTACTTGCGGATTCCGCAGCACGTTTCCTCTCCACGAGTCGAGCCATATAGATGGAAATCTCGTAGAGAATGATCGCAGGCAGTGCAAGACCGATCTGGGACATCGGGTCCGGCGGGGTCAGCACGGCCGCGACCACAAAGGCCATGACAATCGCAAACTTGCGCTTCTCACGCAGCCAGTCGCTGGTCAGAAGGCCGACGCGCGCCAGAAGCGTGGTGACCACCGGCAGCTGGAACACCAGACCGAAGGACAGCACCAGCGTCATGATGAGGCTCAGATATTCCGACACCTTCGGCATCAGTGAAATCGCGACCTCACCATCTTCCGGCAATTGCTGCATGGCCAGGAAGAACCACATGACCATCGGCGTGAAGAAGAAATAGACGAGCGCCGCACCGATGAGGAACAGGATCGGCGATGCGATGAGGAACGGCAGGAACGCGGCGCGCTCATTCTTGTAGAGGCCTGGCGCCACGAATTTGTAAAGCTGCGACGCGATCACCGGAAAGGAAATCACCATCGCGCCGAACATCGCGACCTTGATCTGCGTGAAGAAGAATTCCTGGGGCGCGGTATAGATCAGCGACGACTTCGTCACATCAAGGCCAGCCCAGAGAACCGCCCACTTATAGGGAATGACAAGCAGGTTGAAGAGATGCTTGGCTACGGCAAAACAGGCGATGAAGGCAACGAAGAACGCACCCAGCGACCAGATCAGCCGCGTGCGCAGTTCCATCAGATGTTCGATAAGCGGCTGCGGCTTGTCCTCGATGTCCCCGCTCATGCTTCGTCCTTCTTGGGCTTTGCAGCCTTGGTTTTCGCCGGCTTTGCCGGCTTGGCATCAGCGACCACGACAGGCTTTTCAGCCACGACCTTCCTGGCGGCCGCTTTTTTAGCGACGGCTTTGACGGTCGGCTTTGCAGCTGAACTTTCCGTGGAGTTGACAGCGACGGGCGCTGACGCCGCGACCGCTTTGGCGCGGCTGGCGCGTTTCGGCTTGGCGGCAACCGCTTCCGCCTCGACGGTCGCAATCGATTTCGCCCGGGCTCGCTTCGGCTTTTCCGCCGGTACGACCGGTGCCGCAACGGGGGCGGCACTCACGGGCGGCGTATCCGGTAGCTTCATCTCAGGCTCGGGAACGCTGACGAGCGGTGCAACCGGTTCACTGGTCGCAGGTGCTGCCGTCGAGGTCGCAGGTGTGGATGACAGGCTCTCAGGTGGCGTTGTCGCCTTCTGAAGATCGGATTTGATCTCGTTGCCGAGCTGGCGAAGCGGGTTCATGGCATCGCGCAGCGAGTTGGTCGGGTTGAGATTGCGGACATCGGAGATGGTCTGGCGCACATCGTCCATGTCGGCCTCTTTGAGCGCCTCATCGAACTGGCTGCGGAACTCCCCTGCCATCTTGCGAAGACCGGCCATGGTCTTGCCGAAGGCGCGGATCATGGGCGGCAAGTCTTTCGGCCCGACAACCACGATCAGCACGACCGCAATCACCAGCAGCTCGCTCCAGCCGATATCAAACATCAATATGCTCCCGAGACCCTAACGCGTGTCAGTCTCAAACTAGACGGCAGTGCCGCTTACTTGATCTCGTCAGCCTTGTGGTCGACGGTCTTTGCGTTGACATCGGCCGGCGGCGGCGTCTGATCTTCGTCAGCCATGCCCTTCTTGAAGCTCTTGATGCCCTTGGCGACATCGCCCATCAGTTCCGGGATCTTGCCGCGTCCGAAAAGGACGAGAACAATCACCAGCACGATGAGCCAATGCCACACACTAAAAGAACCCATAACTGAAACTCCTGAATTTCGCTTTCAGACGATGTAAGACGTTTGAAAGGCTTTTACAAACGACAAATCGCCGGTTCAACAGGGTGTGAGCATAAAGTTTCTGCGTCTTGTCACCCGTGCGATAACGATCTCAATCGTCGCCGTCGCTACCACCGGGCGCAAGCAGGCCCAGCTCTTCCAGATCAAGTTGCGTTATCGGATCTTCATCCTCGCGCAGCTCGTCGCTCATCATCGGCAGGGGCACGCCGAAATTGGAAGGGATGCGGCCGGAAAGCAGCCCTGCCCCCTTCAGCTCCTCGAGCCCCGGCAGATCGCGCAATTCCTCAAGGCCGAAATGGTCGAGAAACTCAACCGTGGTGCCGATGGTTACGGGTCTGCCGGGTGTGCGCCTGCGGCCCCGGAAACGCACCCAGCCCGCCTCCATCAGCACGTCAAGCGTGCCGCGCGAGGTCTGCACACCGCGGATTTCCTCGATCTCGGCACGTGTCACCGGTTGATGATATGCGATAATCGCCAGAACTTCCAGCGCCGCGCGCGAGAGCTTCTTCGGTTCCTTTTCCTCCGTGCGGATGACGAAGGACAAATCGCCAGCCGTGCGGAATGCCCATTGCCCGCCCACCTGCACGAGATTGACACCCCGATCCGCATAAGCGGCTTTCAGGCGCTCAAGAGTGGCAAGGACATCCATCCCCCGCGGCAGGCGCTCCGCGATGAAGCCTACGGAAACCGGCTCGGCAGAGGCAAAAACCAACGCCTCGGCGATACGCTCGGCCTCCTTCAGCTGACGTTCGGAAAACACCGTGGATTCGGTGGCCACGCCATCAGACACGATCGTCGCCCCGGCAGCCTCATCATGATCAGTCATTGTCAGTCCTCTGCGCGTCACCCGCGCGATCATCCCTTGTGCCACGGCGCATATAGATGGGCTGGAACGCCCCTTCCTGCCGGATTTGCAGCGATCCCTCGCGCACCAGCTCCAGCGAAGCGGCAAAGGCGCTGGCGATCGCCGTCACCCTCATGGCGGGATCCGGAACATATTGCAGCAGATACTGATCGAGAACGGTCCACTCCCCGACATCGCCAAGCAGATTGTTGAGAAGCTCGCGCGCTTCCACCAGCGACCAGACCTGCCGTTTTTCAATCGTGACCTGCGTGATCGCCTGTCGTTGCCGCAGATTGGCGTAAGCGCTGAGCAGATCATAGAGGCTGGCCTCGAAGGCCGAGCGGTTGATATGCGGAATATGTTCCGGAGCACCGCGGGCAAAGACATCGCGGCCAAGCTGGGCGCGGTTGACGAGACGTTCCGCCGCCTCGCGCATTGCTTCCAGACGCTTCAGCCGGAAGGCAAGGGTCGCAGCCATCTCCTCGCCCGAGGGACCGTCATCCTTGGATTGCTGCGGGATAAGCAGCTTGGACTTGAGAAAAGCGAGCCACGCGGCCATCACCAGATAGTCTGCCGCCAGCTCGATGCGCACACGCCGCGCGCTTTCCACGAATTGCAGATATTGCTCGGCCAGCGCCAGCACGGAAATGCGCGACAGATCGACCTTTTGCGTGCGGGCAAGGTGCAACAGCAGATCGAGCGGGCCTTCGAAACCCGCGACATCGATGACCAGCCCGGCCTCACCCGTCAGCCGCTCCGGCGTCACATCCTGCCAGAGCTTGTCCATCGGTGTGGAATTTCGTGATTTGTCTGCGGCCATCGTTCCATCCGCCGGAACTTCCGGCCTTGATCCCGGGTGAGCGGCCGCCCGACTGTCAGGAAACGGCCCACATGGCGTTAAATTCCGCTCTCAGCGTTGCTTCATCGGACGCGTCGGCGGCGGTGAAGCCAGCCTCCACAGCCCGCACCCGCTCCAGCGTACGGCCGGAAAGAACGGGAACCTCCTTCACGACCTGAAGCATTTCACTCATCACACCGTTGCAATGCAAGACTATATCGCAGCCACCCGCAACAATATTCGCAGCTCTCTCACCCAGCGTTCCCTTTAGCGCATTCATGGAGCTGTCGTCAGACATCAGCAACCCGTCAAAGCCGATGCGGCCGCGGATGATCTCCTCAATCACCTTCGGCGATGTCGTCGCCGGCCGTTCTCTGTCCACCGCGTTGAAAACGAGGTGCGCACTCATGCCCATCAACTCGTTGTTGAGAGCCCGGAACGGTATGAAATCATGCGCATCCAGCTCCTCGACCGGCACGTCGACCACGGGTAGTTCATGATGCGAGTCCACCATGCCGCGACCGTGCCCCGGCATATGTTTCATGACGGGCAGCATGCCGCCCGCCTTCAACCCGTCGGCCGCCGCCTGCCCCATCTCGGCAACCATGATGGGTGAATAACCATAGGCACGGTTACCGATGACGTTGCTCGCACCCTCCACCGGCACATCGAGCACCGGCAGGCAATCGATGTTGATCCCGAATCTCGTAAGATCAAAGGCATGCAGGCGCGACATCAGCCAGGCGGCGCGCAGACCGGCATCGCGATCACGCTCGTAGATTTCACCGAGAATACGGGCGTTCGGATAGGCTTGCAGGATCGGCGCCTTGATGCGCTGTACACGACCACCCTCCTGATCGATCAGGACCGGGGCATCTGGCCGCCCGACCGCCTCGCGCATGGCGGCAACAAGATCGGTGATCTGCTGCGGCTCGCTAATATTGCGCCCGAACAGGATGAAACCCCAGGGCTGCTCATCGCGGTAAAGGGCAATCTCGTCGGCGGTCAGCGAAAGCCCGCTGCATCCGAGGATCATAGCTTTGCAATCGGTCATGGTATCACGCTTTCAGGGAAAGGAAGGATCGGACGTCGCCAAACTCTCGACCCTTAGGGAGGCGGCAACATGAAACACACGTCACCCCGGACTTGATCCGGGGTCCAGCGCGATCAAGTCCTTGATCGCTTAAGGTCCGTTTCACGGCGCGTCTGCGCCGTGGCTGGATGCCCAATAAAGCCCGGCATGACGGAGGTTAGCTGCTCCGCCACTGCGTCAGGCAATCAGCGCCGGGGATTTCCCGGCGCGTCTCTTTACCGCGCCACCAGGCAGCTGCCGCCCGCAGAGCGGAACTTTTCGCAGAGCGCCACGGCTTCGTTCTTGTCGCCGGCCGGGATACGAACACGGTAGAAGGTGCCCTTGCCAGCGATTTCGGCTGCCTTGATGTCGACGCCGCGTCCACCGATGACCGAGCCGAACTTGGCCGACATGTTCTGGTAGGACTTCTGCGCTTCCGCCTGGCTCGGCAGCGAGGCGATCTGGATATAATAACCACCGGCAGACGGCGTGCTGGTGGCGGCAGGTGTTGCGGCTGCCGTCTGCTGCTGTGCGGCCTGCGGCTGTGCAGGCGCGGTCGGGCGGACATTGCCCTGGTTCGTCACCGTCGCCACAACATTTGCAGGCTGCGAGGACGGGCGCGCCGCTGGGAGCGGTGCTGCCGACTTGTTAGCCGAAGCCGGCGTGTTCGCCTGCGGCTGAGCCTGTTCCGATGCGACCGGAACCCGCGATGCGGCGATGACAGCCGGAGCGCCTTCGCCGGGCTTGGCGGTCTGCGGGGCTGCAAGCTCGTCGACCTTGTCGGCCTTCGGCGGCTGGGCGGCCGGTGCATCGACTTCCTGCGCGACGAGCGTGCCGTCAGGCTTGACGATCATGGTGCGAACCTTGCGCGGCGAAACGCCGGTTGCGGCAGCACCTTCATTCTGGGCAGCCTTTTCTTCCGGCGAAAGCAGGCGCGGATCCTCGGTTTCGCCAACCGGCGTACCGGCGGCTTCCATATCGGCGTCGTTTTCGCCTTCCAGCGGCAATTGTTCAGGGATCAGCGTCCGCTGAACCACGTCCACAGGCTGTTCGTTGCTGGAAATCAGCGCCGGTTGCTTTGGATCGGCAGCGCTGCCACCGGCCACGCGGTCATAAACCGCCTTGTCCTGGTTCGGCACGACGCGGCCACCCGGATTTTCCGGCACAACCTTCATCGGATCGTTATCGGCGGAAATGATGACCGGCGCGCCATTGGAGCCAGTGCCGGACGAACCGCCTGACATCAGCGCGTAAACGCCGCCACCGATCAGGACGAGGCCGATTGCAGCCGCAACCGGCATGATCCAGGGGCGACCGCCACCCTCATCCTCATCGCGGTAAGCGGCCTGAGGGTCGACATAGGTGTTTTCAGCTTCACGTGGCGCGTTGCCACGGGAGGCAGCGGCCTCCTGCATAGATCGGCGGAAGTCTTCTTCCAGAGCCCGTTCGAATTCGTCGACCTCTTCCGTCGCCTGAACCGGACGCGCCTGGGCAGCGCCGCGATTTTCCGCATGCTTGTGACGGTCGAGACCGCCGGCAACAGCGGGCGCAAACAGCGTTGCAAGCTCGGTGTCAATGTCGAGGTCTTCCTCATGACGACGGGGCGCAGGCTTCGGCTCAAAAACGCCGACGGGCAATTCCGGCACGTCCATCTCGACGATTGTTTCCGGATGTTCTTCCGTCTCGCCAATCTGCGAGGGATCGAAAGGCAGGCTTTCCAGCGTCTGCGGCGCCACGGGCTGAGGTGCAGCCGGGCGCGCCTTAACCGGTGCGGCAGCAACCGGCGCGGGGGCAACGGCAGCGACAGGCGCGGCAACAGGTGCCGGGCGCGGCTGCGGTGCGGGCTGAACCCTCACCGGCTGCGGCGCCGCGGCCTGGACGGCGACGGGCGCGGCCGGTTGTTCGCGAACGGGCTGCGGTGCAGGCGCGGGTGCAACCTCGGCTTCAGCGATGTCCGAGAGATCGAGGTCAAGATCGAGATCGTCAAGCGCAAGCTCGAAATCATCATCATTGAAGCCCGCGAAATCGAAATCATCGGCAGATACTGCCGGCTCCGCAGCGGCTACCGCTGCTGCCTTGACGGGCGGGGCCGCAACCACGGCAGGCTCAGGCTTGGCCACCTGGGCAGCGGGCACAGCCTGTACCAGCGGCGCTTCGCCACGGCCGGGAATCGAATATTTCGCGACGTCGTAAATCAGCTCGTCCATCGGCGAGAGATTTTTTGCGGCAGGCCTCTCGGAAGGCTCGGCCGCTTCAGCAGCCGTGAAGGTGTCTGCCTTAGGCGGCGTGAAAGAAGGCGCAGTGTCTGCGGCCTTTACGACCGCCGGCGCGGGCGCTGCAGCTTCCACCTGCGGCTCGATACGGGCTGCGGCAGGCTGCTGCTCGGAGCGCGGCCCAACCCGCTTCGGGTCACCAGCCGACACATCCCGGCGCGCGCCAAAATTGGCAAGCGGCAGACGCAGGCTTGAAAACTCCAGCGAGGAACGACCGCCGTGCGATGGCGGGCGAACCGAAATCGGCGCGGGCGCTTCTTCGGCGACGGCTATTTCCACCTCGTCGGCAAGGTCGATTGCCTGCGGCTCCAGCGCATGAGGCTGAACATTGCTGGAGACGTCGGCCGGAAGCTCCGGCATGGCGTGCCATTCCGGCTGCGAGGCCTGCGGCTGTTCCCAGGCAGCCTGTGGCGTAGCCGGCTGATACACCATCGGCTCGGCAGGGCGCGCCTGGCGAGAATGCACATCGAAAACCTCGGCCACAGCACCGGCATCGTCGCGGAAATCCGCACGAATGTCCTGGGTGGTCGTGTCGACATAATTGTGAATATAGGCCTGATCGACCTCCGGGAGCGGCTCCTCCCTCACCTGCGGGGCAGGCGCGGCAGCGGCTTCCGGCTCGGCAATCGGCGCAAGCTCCGGCTCGCGGCGGGCAAACACCTGCTCGACGCGCTGCATGAAATCATTGGGATGAATGCCCGCACGGACATCGTTTGCCGGATCGAGAACGACCGGATCGGCGTGCGGCGCATCGTAAACCTCAAACTCCCGAAGCAGCTCGTCCTCGAGATTGAATTCGGGTTCGCGGCGGGTAGCCGGCGAAACAGCGCGTGGCGCAGCGTCGGAACCCGCATGCGAAGGACGATCTTCAAAGCCGACGATCCGCGCCAGCTCTGCCAGAGGATCGTTGTCAGCGAACCCTTCGGACCGGGTGTCCCGGTTATACGCGACATTTTTTTCGACCATTACGTGTTCCACCATCTACGCATTGCAGCTCTTGCCAGCGTATTGTGAGCAAATAATGGTGAGATGTTATCGCATTTCAGCAGGTGCGTCCGCTCCTAAAAGCGTGAGGCCGGACCTCAAAACATTTGCGACAGCATTCACCAGCCCGAGTCTGGCAATGCTTAATTCTCGGTTTTTATCGTTAATAAAACGTAATTCCGGATTGTCTTTGCCCTTGTTCCAGTGTCCGTGGAAGGAACTGGCCAGATCATAGAGGTAAAAAGCAAGCCTGTGCGGCTCGTGTGAAAGGGCCGCAGATTCGATCAGACGCGGATATTCGGCAAGCTTAGCAACCAGCTGCAACTCGTTGATATCGCTAATTAAAGAAACGGACCTTGCCATGTCTTCCGCCGATGGGGACAAGTCCGGAAACGCCTCCTGCGCCTGCCGGAAGATCGACATGCAGCGAGCGTGCGCATATTGCACATAAAATACCGGATTATCCTTCGATTGTTCGGTCACTTTCGCGAAATCGAAGTCCAGCGGCTCGGAATTCTTCCGGTAAAGCATCATGAATCGCACGGGATCGCGACCGACTTCGTCAACGACATCGCGCAGCGTGACGAAATCGCCGGAGCGTTTTGACATCTTCACCGGCTCGCCGTCACGGAACAGCTTGACGAGCTGGCACAGAAGAACCGTCAGCTTGGACTTGCCCTCAGAGACGGCGCGCGCAACGGCTTCCAGACGCTTGACGTAACCGCCATGGTCGGCGCCGAGCACATAGATCATCTCGGAAAAGCCGCGATCGAACTTGTTCTTGAAATAGGCGACGTCGGCGGCGAAATAGGTGTAGGAACCATCCGACTTCATCAGCGCACGGTCCATGTCGTCGCCCACTTCGGTGGAGCGAAACAGGGTCTGTTCGCGGTCTTCCCAGTCATCAGGTAATTCGCCCTTCGGCGGCGGCAGCGTGCCCTTGTAGACATGGCCCTTGAAGGTGAGGTCGTTGATCGCCGAGAGGATCGGCCCGCCATTGCCCTCATGCAGCGTGCGCTCCGAGAAGAACACGTCGTGCCGGACGTTGAGAAGCGCCAGATCCTCGCGGATCATCGCCATCATCGCATCAATGGCCTTGTCCTTGACGATCGGCATCCATTTTTCTTCAGGCATGGTGCGCAGCTTGATGCCATATTCATCGGCGAGCGCCTGTCCAACCGGAACGAGATAGTCACCCGGATAGAGACCGGACGGAATGGTGCCGATATCCTCGCCCAGCGCCTCGCGATAACGCAGGAACACGGAGCGGGCCAGCACATCGATCTGCGAGCCGGCATCGTTGATGTAATATTCCTTGGTAACGCCATAACCCGCAAAGGCGAGCAGGTTCGCCAGCGTGTCGCCCACAACGGCGCCACGGCAATGGCCGACATGCATCGGGCCGGTCGGGTTGGCCGAGACATATTCGACGTTGATCTTCTGGCCGGCACCGATGGTGGAGCGGCCGAAATCGATGCCCTGCCCGATCATGTCGGCGAGAAGGCGCTGCCAGTAACCGACCGAAACCTTGAGATTGATGAAGCCGGGACCGGCGACATTGACGCTATCGACATCGCCATCCGCCTGAAGCGCCGGCACGATGAGTTCGGCCAGCGCCCGCGGATTGGTGCCGAGCGGCTTGGCGAGCACCATGGCTGCATTGGTCGCGACATCGCCGTGGCTGAGATCGCGCGGGGATTCGACGGTAATTCGACTGAAATCGACCTTTTCGCGGTTCTCTTTCACGAGGTCGAGCGTCTCGAGCGCGTTTTTGATCCTGGTATCGAAATCGGCAAAAATGTTCATCGTTCCAACCTGCGCGAAGGGCTTCTGTTCATGTCCGGTATATTAGCCGGTCGGGCTTCGCGATCGCCCGCTGCCCTATCTCAAATCGGGGGTGCGGTCAAACAGCCGCTGGTGGGCGCGCAGTGCATAACTGTCGGTCATGCCCGCCAGATAGTCGCCCACATGCCGCGCTTTCGCGGCCACGCTCATGCCGGAAATGCTGTCCACCCAGTAGTGGCTCTGCATTTCCGCCGGCATCTCCATATAACGGTGGAAAAGATCGGTGACGATCTGCGTAGCGCCGGCGCGGATGCGCATGATGTCCGGGTGCCGGTAGATATGGGCAAAGAGCAGCTTCTTGATCTGCCGGTCCGTCTCGGCCATCTCGGGCGAAAAGGTCGCGACAGTAAAATCCGCGGCCCTGATGTCGGCAGCCCGCTGCGGCTTCAGCCGGGCAAGATTCTGCTGCGCCACGCCGATCACATCCTCAACCATGTGGGTGATCTGCCGCCGCATGATCTCGTTGGCGAAACGCTCCTTGTCGAGAACAGGATATTTCGCGCGCACCTGCGCCATCAAGCCGCTGAGGAATGGCACCTCCTCCAGCATTTCAAAGCTGAGATAACCGGCACGCAGACCGTCATCGATGTCATGGGTATTGTAGGCGATGTCGTCGGCAATTGCCGCCACCTGCGCCTCGAGGCTGGCATAGCTGCCGATCTCGAGATCCTGCAGCTGGCAATATTCGAGGATGGGCAGCGGAACCGGACCTTTTATGCCCTCGCCCTCCGCATTCACCAGCGGGCCATTGTGCTTGACGAGGCCTTCCAGCGTTTCCCAGGTCAGGTTGATGCCGTCATATTCGGCATAACGGCGCTCCAGCTTGGTGACGATGCGCAGCGACTGGGCGTTATGGTCGAAGCCGCCATAGGGCAGCAACACCGCATCCAGCGCGTCTTCGCCGGTATGGCCGAAGGGCGTGTGGCCGAAATCATGCACCAGCGCCACGCCCTCGGCCAGATCCTCATCCAGCTTCAGCGCACGGGCGAGCGCGCGGGCGATCTGCGCCACCTCGATGGTGTGGGTGAGACGCGTGCGATAATGGTCGCCATCGGGGCTGATGAAGACCTGCGTTTTGTGCTTCAGGCGGCGAAAGGCTGTCGTGTGGACGATCCGGTCACGGTCCCGCTGGAACTCGGAACGCGTCAGGCTTCCCTCTTCGGGAAAAAGACGTCCGCGCGTCGTCCATGGATCCGAGGCGAAGACCGCCCTCTCCCCACTTCCGAAACCCAATGCGCGCTGGTCTATGATCATGCATCCACCTGTTACTTTCCAAGGCCGCGACGTCCTTTTGGTCCCGGCCATTGACCTTTTCATTCACCCTTCATACCTATCGCAGAGGTCAGCGCAAAGCATCATCGCCGCGCAGACCCCCTTACACAGGCTATAGACCGTTAATTTGACCGGTTTATAATAGTGGCAACGAGATTATTGCTCTCCGGATCTTGACCCCGGCAGGAGGAACGACATGGAAAACAGCGACATTACCCTTTCGGAAGCGGCAGCAAAACGAATCGCGCAGATCGTTGCAGCAGATGCCGGCAAACAGGCGCTGCGCGTCTCCGTCGAAGGCGGCGGCTGCTCGGGCTTCTCCTACAAGTTCGACCTGGCCGAAAACCCGGCCGATGACGACATCGTGATCGCCCGCGGCGATGCCAAGGTGCTCATCGACAGCCTTTCGGTCGTCTATATGGCCGGCTCGGAAATCGACTTCGTCGACAATCTGCTGGGCCAGTCTTTCCAGATCAAGAACCCCAATGCCGTGGCAAGCTGCGGCTGTGGCACCAGCTTCTCGATCTGACGATATCTATCCACCACATCCTCGCCACCGTTTTTCAAAAACGGTGGCATTCGCTTTTCCATCGGGTAAAAGTACCTCCACAAAAGGGAAACTCCGATGAAGATTGCCACCTGGAACATCAATGGCGTCAAGGCGCGTATCGAAAACCTCTGCCAGTGGCTGAAGGATTCGTCACCTGACATCGTCTGCCTTCAGGAAATCAAGTCGGTCGACGAAGGATTTCCCCGGCTGGAGATTGAGGCGCTTGGTTATCACATCGAGACCCATGGCCAAAAAGGATTCAACGGGGTCGCCCTGCTCTCGAAAGTCAAACCCGATGAGGTAAATCGTGGCCTGCCGGGCGATGATGCCGACGAGCAGGCCCGTTTCATCGAAGGCGTGTTTTCCGTCGAAGGGGGCGCGATCCGCGTCTGCTCGCTTTACCTGCCGAACGGCAACCCGCCTGACGATCCGGTCAAATATCCCTACAAGCTTGCCTGGATGGAGCGCCTGCGGCGTTTTGCCGAAGAGAGGCTGGCACTCGAAGAGCCGCTCATTCTCGCCGGAGATTACAACGTAATCCCCGAACCCTTCGATTGCCACGACCCACGCGTGTGGGAAGGCGACGCCTTGTTTCTGCCGAAGACCCGAGAAGCCTTCCGCAAACTCGAAAACCTCGGCCTGACCGACGCCGCGCGCGCGACCACCGATGAAGCAGGACTTTATTCCTTCTGGGATTATCAGGCCGGCGCATGGCCGAAAAACAACGGCATCCGCATCGATCATCTGATGCTGTCAGCGGAAGCGGCCGACAGGCTGGAAACCGTCAGCATTGAAAAACACGTTCGTGGCTGGGAAAAACCGTCCGACCACGTCCCGGTTTGCGGTTATTTCGATTTTAGTCCGGCCAACTGACCGGCTCGCGGCATGCGAAAAAGAACGCCTGATCGACCCGTTCAATCCGGGTCGTTGAACTGCATGTTCTGCGCAAGCGCAATGGCAGCCCGGCGGTCATTCTCGCCGGCGAGCGAAAATGCCTGCTCCTGCAGGTTCTGAATCCAGGTACAGTCCGCCGCCGTGCATTTGTCGAGCGCCGCCGTCATGAAGGCGAGCCCCTGCGTCGTCTGGCCTTCCTGAAAGATCAGGTTGCCGAAGATCGACATGGCGCCGGCATGGCCGTGCTTGCGGGCCTGGTTGAGCCACTTCTTGGCCTGCTGCACATCCGCGCGCCCGCCCTCACCGGCGAGGATCATCTCCGCCAGCCGGAACTGCGCTTCCGCGACGCCAAAGGTGGAGGCGACCTGAAAATAAAGCTGCCGCGCCTGTGAAAGGTCCATTTTGACGGGGCTTCCGGGAATACCGTGGCGGTAATAATCGGCCAGAGACAGCAGCGCATTGACGAAAAAGCCGGTGTCTTCCGACCCGGGCTCTACGCCCTGGCTGGCAATTTCGCTGTAAATCTTGAAAGCTTCGAAATCATTCTTGGCGACGCCGTCGCCATAGGCATACATATTGGCAAGCGCCCAGCGCGAACCGGTATGGCCCTTCTCGGCCGCATAACGATAAGCCTCGACGGCTTCGTCCTTGTTGCCGTTCTTGTAGGCCTTGAAGCCGAACTTGAACAGGTCGAAAGGACCAGACTCCTTCGTCACGCCCGCATTGATGTCAAAAGCCAGAACCGGCATTGCGAGCGACGCAAGCAACATGCCCATGAAGAGCGGCTTTAAAACGTTGGCTTCACATTTCAGCATTTCAGCGAACTTCTCTCACTCTTCCCGGCATGACGCCAATCCTTGCGGAATATGAACCCCGCCGGGCCGCGATTTTTCGAACACACTGCGCCTCTCCGGCAGCACTTTCCAGCGCACCACCGGTGGTCATCTGCGGTCATTGCTCCAAATTCTCGTCAAGACAGGTATAGGCATAATTTCCGGCAATATCACGGCATTTCCCCGCTCGCCGACCAGTGTCAAACAAGAAAGCCGGGCCAATTTCCCGTGTTACTTGCTTAAACCCTGAATCCAAACCCGTTTTCACTTTTTGCAACTCCACAGGCCCACATCAAACGCCCGCATGTTCTTTCATTCCCGCGCCTCTAAACATCAGCCAAGCACTCTGTTTGTGGCGGGAAATGGACAGATATGCTCACATTCCAACGCGACCACACGCTTGCAGAAAAGTGTTGCCAAATCGTCACAAAACTCCCGGGCCAGAAACTTTTATCTGACAGAAATGACAGGTCGCGCATGAAAAAAGGTCCGGTTGGTAAACCGGACCTTTATTTTAGCAACTTACGTTGAAAGCCTTCAGAACTTGACCTTCACGCCGGTCGAGATGGCTGCAACGAGATCGTTGCCGAAGGAGTAACCTGCTTCATCGCCGCAACGTGCGCCCAGCGGACCGCAAGGGGCACCGCCAATGGACGAGCTGCCGGAGGTGAGCAAACCGAGCGCACCGGCAATCTTGAACTCGACGTTCTTGTTGGGCGAATAAACGAGCTGCGTGCCAAGCATCCAGGTGTCGGTCTGCGTGCCGATGACAGTCGAGGTGCCGCGATCCCACGTCAGGCTGACGGCGCCGCTCCACTGTTCGTTGAACTTGTGGCCAATACCGCCCGAGATCGTCCAACCGTCACGATAGAAGAGGTCGAGCGTATTGATCGCGCTCGGCGTTCCCGCAACGCAGGTGGGCGAACCGATGGCGCAGAATGGGATCGTCTGGATCTGGCTCCAGTCTGTCCACTTCACCGAACCGAAAGCGAGCCAGCCGGGCGCAATACCCGACTGTACCTTCCACTCGATGCTATCAGGCATGGACACACTGCCGTAGACGGGCGTGATGCGGCCTGAAATCGGATTAAGGCCGATCGGCAGATTGGTCAGATTGACGTTACCCGTCAGATCAACGTCCACCGCGCTGTTGTAAACAAGGCTCGTGCGGAACGCGATTTCAGGAATTTCGTAGGCCACGCCGGCGCGCCAGCCCCAGCCATCGCCTTCCATGTCCAGCTTGCCGATGCCGTTATAGATCGACGTCGGGATGCCATTTGCAGCCAGTGCGATGGGCGAAACGACCTGACGATATTTGTAGCCGCTCAGTTCCTGATAGAAACCGCCGCCAATGATCGAGAAATCGCCCTTGCCCAGATCGAACTTCACGCGGCAAGTCGTTGCGTAATTATGCGACTTAACCTTGGTTTCGATATTATAGCTGGAGCCCTGCCAGATGCCCGGATTGAGATCCGCACCCCACGGCTGCGAATAATCGAACATGCAGTCGCCGAAATCACCGATAGCCGCCTTGGCGCCAACGCGCGTCGTCCAGTAATTTTCGCCATCATCGGCGGTCGTGCTCCAGCTGGATGGCAGCGGGATCGGAACCGGGCTGGTCGGGCTCTTGTTGGGATTGTCCCGTGCATTCTCAACCTTGCGCTGCGGCGCGACGAAGGTTGCGGAACTGTCCAGAACGTAATCGGACGGATCGAACAGCAGATCGATATTATAACCGCCGCGCTCAAGACCGCCGGCCAGTGAAGGCGTTACCGCCGCAATGCTGACTGCGAAACATACCGCGCCGCGAAAAATTGCAGTTTTTGCCATCTCTCTCCCCAATCAAGGCAATGTGATCATCAAAAGAGTGAAGGGCTTTGAGGCAAATGACAATCTTCAGCACAGTGGCACAGTTCTGCGACACTGCCTCATATTTTACGTAAGAATTTCATAAGTAAGCCTTGAATTAGTCATTTTAGGTTATTTTTCTAATCCCTTGGGATAATCCCGTCGCGAAATGAAACAATCGACTACGCATGAGCGGAATTGTCGCCAAATAACCACAGTCGAAAGTTTCGCTAAAAAACCCCGTTATGGGACCGTTTTTATTAGCTTATTTCGCTTCCCAGCGATGATTTTCGTGGCCTGCCCTTGAAATTGGCCTGCCATGTACAGGTGACGATTCGACGCTGCGACGCAACATTCCAGGAGTTGGCAAAACGCAAAAGCGCCCCGCTTGATGCGGGGCGCTTGATTTGTCGTGCTTGTTTATGATGGCGAGGATCAGCCGGCTTCGCTAACGCGCTTCAGTGCCGTTCGAAGGCTCGTCAGCTGAACGTCCAGCTCCGCCTTTCGCTCACGCTCGGCGGCGACGACATCAGGATCGGCATTGGCCACAAATTTCTCGTTCGAGAGCTTCTTGTCGATGCGTTCCATTTCCGCATCCACCTTGCCGATGGCCTTTTCGAGCCGCGCCTGTTCAGCAGCCAGATCCACCAGGTTGCCGAGCGGCAGGCAGACCGTTGCTTCACCGACGATGATCTGCGCCGAGCCCTTCGGTGCGACGTCGGCAGCGCGGATTTCGTCCGCCCGGGCAAGGCGCCGTATGGCGGCGGCATGGCGATCAAGCCGCGCTTCCGTGGATGTGTTCGCCCCCACAACAACGAGAGAGGCGGTGGCGCCGGGCGGCACGTTCATCTCGGCGCGAGCCGAACGAATGCCGGACACGAGGTCGATCAGCCAGTTGATTTCGGCGGCTGCGGCATCGTCGCGGAATTCCGGCTCCGGCCAATCGGTGAGGCACAACAGGTTGTCGCGCTCCACGCCCTCGCCCGCGGTATGGGCCCACAGCTCTTCCGTCATGAAGGGCATGAAGGGATGCAGCAGCTTGTAGATTTCATCAAGCACATAGGCCGCGCAGGCCTGCGATTCCGCCTTCGCCTGCTCGTCTTCACCGCCGAAGACCGGCTTCAGCAACTCCAGATACCAATCGCAGAACTGGTTCCAGACAAAGCGATAGAGAATGCCTGACGCGTCGTTGAAGCGGAAGGCCTCGAGCGCCGCCGTCACGTCGCGCGCCGTATTGGCGAGCTCGGTCAGGATCCAGCGGTTGATGGTCAGCGACGCCGTCTCGGCAATGAAATGCGGATCGCGCTTGACGCCGTTCATTTCGGCAAAGCGCGTGGCGTTCCACAGCTTGGTGCCGAAGTTACGATACCCTGCAATACGCGCCGGATCGAGCTTCACGTCGCGACCCTGCGCCGCCATGATGGCCAGCGTGAACCGCAGCGCATCCGCGCCATATTCGTCGATCAGCTCCAGTGGGTCGATGACGTTGCCCTTGGACTTCGACATCTTCTGGCCGTTCTTGTCACGAACCAGCGCGTGGATGTAGACCGTGCTGAAGGGCTCGACGGGATTGCCGGCATCGTCCTTCATGAAATGCAGGCCCATCTGCATCATCCGCACCACCCAGAATGGGATGATATCGAAACCGGTCACCAGCACGTTGGTCGGGTAATAACGCGCCAGTTCCGGCGTCTGCTCGGGCCAGCCGAGCGTCGAGAACGGCCAGAGCGCCGACGAGAACCACGTGTCGAGCACGTCTTCGTCTCGCGTCAGGATTTCGCCGGGAGCGAAGTTCTCAAGCTTCTCCTCAACCCAGGCCTTCCACGGGCCTTCATGCGCAATGTAGTGCTGGATGGCCGCCTGAAGCGCCTCTTCTTCGGTCTTCTCAACGAAGACCTGCCCGTCGGGGCCATACCATGCCGGAATCTGGTGTCCCCACCACAATTGCCGCGAGATGCACCAGGGCTGGATGTTCTCCATCCACTGGAAATAGGTGTTTTCCCAGTTCTTCGGCACAAAATTGGTGCGGCCTTCACGAACCGAGGCGATCGCCGGCTGGGCCAGCGTCTTGTTGTCCACCCACCATTGGTCGGTCAGGCGCGGCTCGATCGGCACGCCGCCACGGTCGCCATGCGGCACCACGTGCTTGTGCGGCTCGATCTTGTCGAGCAGGCCGGCTTCCTCGAAGATTTCGACGATAATCTTGCGCGCGGCAAAACGATCCTGCCCTTCCAGACGGTCCCACGCGCCATGCAACGCTGCGGGATGGCTGAGACCCTCGAGAAAATCCTCGTTCTCCTTGATGGTGATCGTGCCGTCGATATTCATGACGTTGATGGCACGCAGGCCACAACGCTTGCCGACTTCGAAATCGTTGAAATCATGCGCGGGCGTGATCTTGACCGCACCCGTACCGGCGGTCGGATCGGCATAATCGTCGGCAACGATCGGGATCCTACGTCCGACGATCGGCAGGATGACATGCTTGCCGACGATACCCTTGTAACGCTCGTCTTCCGGGTTCACGGCAATGCCGGTATCCCCAAGCATGGTTTCAGGACGGGTCGTCGCCACGACGATGTAATCGCGGGTCTCGAACTCGGTGGGCTTGCCCTCCTCATCGAAAGCGACGGGGTATTGATACGTGACGCCCTTTTCCAGCGGGTAACGCAGGTGCCAGAGATTGCCCTTCATCTCGATCTGCTCGACTTCCATGTCGGAAATCGCCGTCAGCAGCTTCGGATCCCAGTTGACGAGGCGTTTGTCCTTGTAGATCAGGCCCTGCTTGTAGAGCGTGACGAAAACTTCGAGAACGGCTTCGGAGAGACCTTCATCCATGGTGAAGCGTTCGCGCGACCAGTCGCAGGACGCGCCGAGACGTTTCAACTGGTTGAAGATGAGGCCGCCGGACTCAGCCTTCCACTCCCAGACCTTTTCCACGAAAGCCTCACGGCCCATATCGCGGCGGCCGGGAAGCTGCTGTTCCATCAGCTTGCGCTCGACGACCATCTGCGTGGCGATGCCGGCATGGTCCATGCCCGGCTGCCACAGCACGTCCTTGCCGCGCATGCGCTCGAAGCGGACCAGAATATCCTGCAGCGTGTTGTTGAGCGCGTGGCCCATATGCAGGGAGCCGGTCACATTCGGCGGCGGAATGACGATGGTGAAGGTTTCCGCACCCGGTTTTGCGTTGGCGCCGGCGCGAAAAGCGTTAGCCTCGTCCCAGGCTTTGGCAATTTTCGGTTCGACGGAGGCGGAATCGTAGGTCTTTTCGAGCATTTCCTGACCTGAATTTTAGAGTTCTTGTGTGGATTTTTTAAATAAGGATGGACGGGAGAGAGTCAACAGAAACCCACCCGCTGGCCGACCATTGAGCGGACCCACTGATAACTATGACCCCATAACACCTTCATCTTCAACAAAAAAGCCGCCCCGTTGCCGGAGCGGCCGCTGTTTCATCGCATCAGCAGCAATTGCGGATGCGCAGACCGGGATTCAGCGGCGCGAACCGCGCGCCACCCGCTCGATTTCCTCACGCACCAGACGCTCAACAAGCGTCGGCAGATTGTCTTCCAGCCAGTCCTGCAACATCGGGCGCAGCATCTCGGCAGCCATATCTTCGATCGAGCGCCGCTCGACGCCGTCGAAAACCTCCGCCAGTTCGCTGAACGACCGGGCAATCTGCGCACCGGCAGCGGCGGAGATCAAGTTGAGCGAGAGGCCGCTATCGCCATGTGTCTCTTCCGGCGCCAGCTCCTCAGCGGGTTCGAAAGTCGCCGTCTCGACGACAGGTTCCTGAGCTGACGCGTCTGCCTGCGTCACGGCCGGGGCCGCATCGATGGAGCCGCGCAACGAGAGCTGGTCAAAACGGCTTTCCGGCGACGGCGCGCTTTCGATGGCCGCAGCGGCGGCGCGATCTTCCGAGACGAAGGGGGCAGGCTGTTCAGCCACACCGGCGGCTGCAACAGCCGCCATCAGCGGCCGGACATCCGTCGGACGCTGGGGTGCAGCGCGCTCCGAAGAAGCCGCGGACACTGGCTGCGACGCATTCGAGGGCGCAGAGGCAGGAGACGGTGTCATCTCAACCGCGCCACGTTGCGCCTGTGCAGCAAAAGCCTGCGGGCCCATGGCGGCATTGCGGTCGGCCGCGGCACGCACACGGGCGGCGACATCGGCAAGCGACATGGTCTTTTCCGCGGCGGTTTCCTGCCGTTCGCTTACCGCACTTGCGGAAACCGGCGAAAATTCCGGCGCGGGGCGTGCACCATAAGGCTGATTTGCGGCGGGGGGAACGCGGGCCGGCGGGCTGATGGGCTCGGCAAGGAACGGGCTCTCACTCGCAGCCTCGTCTTCATCATCGTAAACCGGCGGCAAGGGCCCCGAAAACGCGCCGGCAGGTCCGGGTTCGTTGCTCTCTATGATCCGGCGGATAGATGCCAGAATCTCCTCCATGGACGGTTCACGCGCTACGCTTGGCTGGGCCATATCAATCCCCGGTTTCCACTTTTTCAAGCACCCGCCACACCCTTGGATACGGCATAAGCGCCTTTGACCTGTTCAATTCGCACACCGCCTCGCGGCAACCGAAATGGTTGTCGCGCCGATGTTCTGAAACATGACGGGCAAAAGTGCCTTGGCGCTCCGCTGTCCCTGTCCCAGGTCTCACGGGGCAGAAATACGCACACCCCGAATCACCCATAGTGTAAGTCAGCAGCATCAGGAACTAAATCACTGATTCGATGCGTTTCGTGGTGATGCACAGCTTTCTCTGGGGACCGGGGAAGAAGTGCTGCACAGTGGTTCGGACATGAAAAAGCCGGCGCGAAAAATACGCGCCGGCATTAACAAGTCAGCTGATCGTCAGCCGATCAGAAAACGAATTCGGCCGCCTTGGCGAAACCGGGCAGCGGCTTGACCGATGCGTTAAAGAAAGTCGCCGCAGACGTGCTATTGCCATCACGGCGATAGACGGTGGCCTTTGCGGCATTGCCGTATCCGACAACAACGACAAGGCGTCCGCCGTCGCGCAGCTGGTCCGTCAGCGCCGCCGGAACTTCTTCCACCGAGCCATTGAGGAAGATCAGATCGTAAGGCGCTTCGCTCGCATAGCCCTTGGCCAGATCACCCGTGACGACGGCAACATTGTCGTAGCCGAGGGACGCCAGCGTTTCGGTTGCCTGCGCGGCAAGAGCTTCGTCGCTCTCCAGCGACACGACGGAACCAGCAAGTTGCGACAGGATGGCGGCCGCATAGCCGCAACCGCCACCGATCTCCAGCACCACGTCTTCCTTGGAAACAGCGGCAAGCTGCAGAAGTTTCGCCAGCGGCGACGCCTTCATGACGTAACGGGCCGGACGGCCATCCCGGGCGGGACAGATCTGGAGATCTTCGTCCACATAGGCAATCTGGCGCACGCCGGCCGGCACGAACGCCTCGCGCGGCACGCTCAGAAACGCCTTGAGCACCGAATGCGACGTTACGTCGGTCGTGCGCAGCTGGCTGTCGACCATATTGGCGCGTGCGGTTTCGAAATCCATCATGTCCTTATCGCCTCAATTTCAAGGATAGGGGCCAAAATTGAGCCCAGGCCGGAAGATGCAGCCGGCCGTTAGAACAATCTCATAGTTGGCAGACGCTGCGCTTTCAAGCGCGCTCATCGGCTCCCGTCTCAAAAAGCGCAGGCGAATGATGCAAATTTCTCGCAATCGACGCAGGATAGGTCGTCAGGAAGCGGGAATGTCAGGCATGATCCACCAGAACAGCTGCACGAGATCGCTCCAGAGCCGCGCCGTCTCTTCGATCATCTCGACCGTCGTTACATAGGCATAAATCGCCATGATACTGACAAAACCCACGAGCAGCCACGGCCAAAGCCTTCTCTTGCCACCCTCGCCCGCGATGTCCCGCTCACCCTGATCCACGTCTCCTCCCGCATGGCCGCCGAAGACAGCATGCGCTCGTAACATCCGCGGACCGGAGATACAACAAAACACCAATGTGGGAGTTTTTTTGGAGGCCTCGCCCGGAATTGAACCGGGGTACAAGGATTTGCAGTCCTCTGCGTCACCACTCCGCCACGAGGCCTCACACGCTCATCAATCAAGCGATGGCGGGCATTTAGAACGAATCCATTATGGGCGCAAGAGGGTTCATTCGGAATGTGGTGTTTTTTCGGACCCTGAGGTCACACAGCAGGGTCGTTTCCGTTAAGCGCCTCAGATTGCGAGGCTTTTTGGTTCAAGGCATCATTTCGAAAAACAGAGCCCGTAGCCGGCGTTTTATGTGCCGGATACGGGCTGCTGCCGATTTGCTTGGATGCGAGACTTAAATACGCCCGAGCAGCACGAGGATCAGGACGATCACCAGAACCAGTCCGAGACCGCCCGACGGACCGTAACCGTAATTATGGTATCCCCAACTCGGCAATGCGCCGATCAGAAACAGAATGAGCAGGATGACAAGGATGGTGCCGAGCATGTGTAACCCTCCACTGTTGGCATGTATCTGCCCGGCTAAATGTCTTGGCGAACAAAAAGTTCCCCTTGCTGCGGTTTCGACAGCGAAATTCTGGTCGACATCCCGTTCTGTTTCAACGAGTTACATCCAGCCGCGTCTATGCTGATCGGAACGATGGCGCTGTACAGGACGCGGCCGAAAATACAATTTTTTCGAGGTGATTTCTCAGCCTATATCTATCGGCAGTTGTTGTTCATATTCAACCCAGTCGCCCGTTCCAGGAAACCGGCGGGAGACGGAGAGATCTGGCATCGCTGGCAGTGCGCCGGATCTCTCCCGCCCCTTCCCCGCGGGCTCCCAACCGACATGCGAAAACACTAATATGTGAGCAGCCACGTTCGCCTTTCCCTTGCCTTCACGGCTTTGCTGCGGCTAGACCGGGACCGGGAGGGAGAAACGAGAATCACATGTCCGGTTTTGCAAACCTCATCCCGCTTTTCATCTTTGCGCTCTTCATCTACTTTTTCTTTCGCTGGGTCGCCCACGATATTCAGGGTCCGAAGCGCAAGTAGCGCCGGAATTCATCTGAGGGCGCGCGTCTTGGGGAACCGCCGTGCCTTCATATCGTTTTTACTGGCGTATTCGGGCTCGTATTCGGGAGGACAGGATGAGAACGCTCGCATCATCGGCCACAATAGCCCTTGCACTCTTACTCGCCGGATGCAGCACCGGAGGGCCCGGCGCTTATGTCGGTCCGGCGCCCTATGTCGAGCCCATTCCCGGCAGCATCACCTATCGGGGACAGCCGCGCACAAAGCTGACGAAATCGCCGATCGGAAGCACCTTCAAGCACGAGTTCCGCATCGATGGCAGCACGAGGGCCGTCGAGACCTACCGCATTGCGCCCGATCGCTCGCTGGAACTCATTGACCGCCGCATCATCCGTGACTGGCTATTCGGGCGCGACGACTGACCGCACCCTCGCCGGCTGAATTGGCCCGCTGACGGCATTGCGCAGGCCAGCCGCTTGGTTTAGAGCCGGGCACGACAACCATTATGGATAGGCGATGAATACGCGCTGGCAGAAACCCGTTCTGATCGCCTTTGAAACGCCGGGCGAGTACACGAGCATCGACACCACACAGGCGGCCTCATGGGCGCTGATCGAGGATTGGCCGATCGAGGATGGCGAGGCGCTCGACAGGGCGCTTCTCGTTTGCGCCGCCGTCGATGCCGGTCGCAAAAAGCCTGAGGATGCCCGCAAGGCCTTCATCGCGGCAGCAGTCGAAGCGGGTCTTGATCTCAAGGCCTGATATTCTCGCAGCGTAGGCCAGTTAGGTGCCGCCATTCTGCCGGTGGCTTGCTCGACCAATCGCAACAGACGGAAGCATTGTCGAACATGAAAAAAGCACTGTTTATATTTCTTCTTTCCTGCCTGGCGATCGGGTTGATCGGCCATCTCGTCGTCGCCTTTGTTGTCACCGGCTAAGGCGCGACGTCGCGACCGTCAGGAACGTCTTAAAAAATCCTGAATTTCGTTCTTCCGTCATGGAACTGCCGCAAGCTCTGATCGTTCTCTTTTCGCCTATCACAAGGAGGATTGATATGCGTGACGGTCTTAACAGTTTTCTTGAAATTTCGATGATCGGCGTCGTGGTCGCGAGTTGCCTTTTGATGGTCAATCTGCCGATCTGAAGCTCCTGATAAATTATCGGACGGCCCGGCTCTAAATACCGCCGGGGCAAGAAAATGCGGCCTTTTGGGCCGCATTTCTTTTTTGCGAGGGTTTGGCTCAGGCTCAGGCAGAAAGCTTGGCGGCAATCTTCGCCACATGGGCTCCCTGGAACCGCGCGCCTTCCAGTTCGATCTCCGAAGGCTGGCGGGACCCGTCCCCATCGGTGATGGTGGAAGCGCCATAAGGCGAACCGCCCTTGATTTCATCGACGCCCATCTGGCCCTGGAATGCATAGGGCAGACCGACAACGGCCATGCCATGGTGCAGGAATGTGGGAATGAAACCGAGAATGGTCGATTCCTGACCGCCGTGCTGGGTGGCTGTCGAGGTAAAGGCCGAGCCGACCTTGCCGACGAGCTTCCCGTTGAACCAAAGGCCGCCGGTCTGGTCCCAGAAGTTGCGCATCTGCGAGGCAACCGTGCCGAAACGTGTGCCGGCACCGACGATGATGGCGTCATATTCGGCCAGTTCATCCACCGTCGCTACGGGTGCAGGTTGATCCATCTTGAAGTGCGAGGACTTGGCGACTTCTTCCGGAACCAGTTCGGGAACGCGCTTTACCACCGCTTCTGCGCCGGTGGACTTCACGCCTTCGGCAACTGCATAGGCCATTTTCTCAATATGGCCGTAGGAGGAATAATAGAGTACCAGAACCTTCGTCATTCTCTGCGTTTCCTTTGCTGGAACTGTTTCCGGCGTACCGGCGACAAGCTTCTTTAAAAACTCGATGATCATCGGCCTTAACCTGTAAAAACCGTATGACAAAAGAGTAGCGGACGGGCCGCTATCTCACCAGCCGGTGATTGGCATACGCACTGTTCACGATCACTGAACACTCCAGGCCATCGTCAAATAATTCCATATTCTGCGTTTCTTTAAAACAGCTTTGCATTCGCGCTGGCGCGGGTCTAACGTCACATAAAAACAGCTCACGAGTGCACCCATGTCCAGTCCCTCCTCCACCTCTTCCGTTGTCACCGCCGCCATGCTCGCCATCGGCGACGAGCTTCTGTCCGGCCGCACCAAGGACAAGAACATCGGCCACCTTGCGGATGTGTTGACCATGTCCGGCATTGACCTCAAGGAAGTGCGCATTGTTGCCGATGAGGAAGATGCGATCGTCGACGCACTCAATGCGCTGCGCAGCCGATACGATTACGTCTTCACATCAGGTGGGATCGGCCCGACCCATGACGACATCACCGCGGATGCGGTTTCTGCGGCGTTTGGCCTGCCCTGCGAACACGATGCCGAGGCATTGCGCCTGCTGGGGGACATGTATCGCGCCCGCGAGATGGAGTTCACCGAGGCGCGCAAGCGCATGGCGCGCATGCCCAGAGGCGCGGCCCATATCGCCAATCCCGTTTCCGTCGCCCCCGGCTTCATCATCGGCAATGTTTATGTCATGGCCGGTGTGCCGCAGGTATTCCAGGCCATGCTCGACAATGTCATGCCGACCCTGCGCACCGGCGCCAAGGTCATGTCGCAGGCGGTGCGCTCGCCCTATGGCGAAGGCGATATCGGCACGCCGCTGACGGCTATCCAGAAGGCCCATCCCGAAACCAGCATCGGTTCCTACCCGAAATATGACGGGCAGCGATTTTCAACCGAAATCGTCGTGCGCGCCCGCGATGCCGGCGTGCTGAAGGCGGCCGCGGATGCCGTGGCGGCCATGATCGAAGCGATCGGCCAGGAGAAGCAACTGGCCGCCAGCAAGGGTGATGCCACCGCCTGAGGCGAACGTGTGCGACATTGACCAAAATCAAGGTGGCCATCAGCAAAGACGGCCATTCTCCCCAACAGCAACGAAATGTCACCGAGGAGAGAAAAATGGGTTACAAAACGATCCTGGCAGTGGTCGACAATGTTTCGAACACGCAGAAGCTCGGCGAATTCGTGGTCGGCCTTGCCGACCAGTTTTCCTCACATGTGATCGGCCTGCACATGGAAACGCTGGCCGCCGTTCCACTCGTCGCACCGATGGAAATCCCCGATCCCGCCACCGTGCAGGCGCTGCAGGATGTGGCGCATAAGGAAACCACCGATGTCGGCACGATTTTTGAGCGCACGCTGTCAGAAAACGGCATCTCGCATGAATGGCGCAGCTTCGTCACATCCGTTGGCTACGCCTCGTCTGCCGCGATTGACAGCGCCCGCTGCGCCGACCTCATCGTCGCCCGCCAGAGCAATTCCTCAGCACTATCAGACAGCCGCACGGATATCGACAGTTTCCTCTACGAAAGCGGTCGTCCCGTTCTCCTCGTTCCGCATGTGCTGACGGTTGCCAAACCGATCAAACGGGTCCTGATCGCCTGGAACGGCTCGCGCGAGGCAACCCGCGCCACCTTCGATGCCCTGCCCTTTCTCAAAGCCGCCGATAGCGTCGAAATCTTCTCTGTCGACCAGGCCGAAAGCGAAACGCAGTCTGCGGGTCTCGCCGGCACCGAACTCGCCGCAACGCTTGCCCGCCACGGTGTCAATGTCACCGTCACCTCGCAGGAAAAGATCGCCGGAATTTCGGCGCAGGCTGCCATCGAGAACCGCCTCTCCGACAACAGCATCGACCTTCTTGTCATGGGCGCCTACGGCCATTCTCGCTGGTGGGAACTGCTGTTTGGCGGCGTCACCCGCACGCTGCTCGATTCCATGACTGCGATGACACTGCTGTCGCGTTGAAAATGGATCGGGTGCGGATAACCCCTCAACATCCGACATGAAGCGGGCGATTGCCGCTTGTTTCTTCTCCCCGAGGGGGAGAAGTCCGCGGCAGCGGGATAAGGGGCAAGCTCTCCGCATATCTCTACCGTTGCCCCCTCATCCGGCCCTTCGGGCCACCTTCTCCCACGTGGGGAGAAGAACCAAGCCGTAATCTCCCGCACTCACCTTTTTGCGGAACTCTTGCCTTTTTGCCTGTCTTGCCGCTATTAGCCAAAGCCATCGACAATTTTGACCAGATGGTAGACGACATGTCCCTTCCCGATAAAGCCTTTCCCGTTTCCTGGGACCAGTTTCACCGCGACGCCCGTGCGCTCGCCTGGCGTCTTGCCGGCCTCGACAAAGAGTTTCGCGCGATCGTCTGTATCACCCGCGGCGGCCTCGTTCCGGCGGCGATCATTTCCCGTGAACTCAACATCCGCCTGATCGACACCGTCTGCATCGCCACGCGCCATGACTACGTCAACCAGGGCGATACGGTTCTCCTGAAGGGCGTAGCCCCCGAGTTGACGGCCGACGCCGGCGAAGGCGTGCTTGTCGTCGACGACCTCACCGATACCGGCAAAACGGCGCTCGAAGTGCGCGAGATGCTGCCGAAAGCGCATTTTGCCTGCGTTTACGCCAAGCCGAAGGGTGTGCCGACCATCGATACCTTCGTCACCGAAGTGAGCCAGGACACCTGGATCTATTTCCCCTGGGACATGGGCTTCACCTATCAGGAGCCGATCGCCAAGGGGTCGCGCGGCTGAGTGCCCACAGGGGAACCCATTTCTCTTCCGTCATTCCGGCCTTGAGCCGGAATTCAGCCACGGCGCGTCTGCGCCGTGAGAAAGTCGTTCGCGATCAAGGACTTGATCGCGCTGGACCCCGGATCTGGTCCGGGGTGACGGAGTGCGGATGCAACAACCGCGCGAACTTCGCCCCCCCGCAATATCCACTCTTTCGCCGCCCCACCGAGGGCGGTTTTTTGTGGAGAAACGTCTTTTCTGACAAATGCGAAAAACACGGAAAAACCGCAGTGTCGCCATTATGCCTCACCCCGGAAATGCAGGGTTTTGCCTTTCCGTTGCGGAAACCAGCCTCGCGCAAGCTTCAAATTTTCCCGCCAAGTCACTGATTTTTCTATTCGCTTTTCCTATCCCCGTTTTCCACAGGCACTCCACACAATATCTTGTGGTTAAAAATGGGTTTCAATCTATGGCTTGACGAATCTGTGTCACGAGAGGAAAGTGACACTTATGTTGCGGCGGCAACGGACCGGAAAGTAACGAGGCCGGTTCTTTTCCATCTTGAGCGCGCGTGTCCAGACGGCGTCCCGGCCATGAGGGGGCGGTTCGCCGATGGCTTTTCTGCGCCGTGTGGAACCGCCAAAAACATCACGCGGGGACTGGCAGCAAGAATGTGTTAATACTATATATAGTAGGCTTGCAGCCATCTTAAACACGAGATACAGGGGTGGCATCCAAGGATGAACATCCCTATCAGATCGGCAACAACCGGCTGCGCGAAGGCATCGCACGGCTGGATCGGATTTTTGCGCCCTTCACCGGGCGCCCCAATGGACGAGGACAGAAACCATGCGCATTGAACGCCGCTTCACGAAGCCCGGCCAATCGCCTTACGCGGAGATCGACTTCCGCAAGGCCGTCAGTGAAATCAAGAACCCGGATGGATCCATCGTGTTCCGTCTGGCTGACATCGACGTTCCCGCGCAGTTCAGCCAGGTTGCGACCGACGTTCTGGCGCAGAAATATTTTCGCAAGGCCGGCGTGCCGAAGTTCCTGAAGAAGGTCGAAGAGAACGATGTTCCTTCCTTCCTGTGGCGCTCCGTTGCCGACGAAAAGGCGCTGAAGGACGTTCCGGAAGCCGAGCGCTACGGCTCCGAAACCGATGCACGCCAGGTTTTCGATCGTCTGGCCGGCACCTGGGCCTATTGGGGCTGGAAGGGCAAATATTTCTCGTCCGAAGAAGATGCGTCCGCTTTCAAGGATGAGCTTGCCTATATGCTCGCCACCCAGCGTGTTGCTCCCAACTCCCCGCAATGGTTCAACACCGGCCTGCACTGGGCCTATGGCATCGATGGTCCCGGCCAGGGCCACTTCTATGTCGACCCGTTCACCGGCAAGCTGACCAAGTCCAAGTCCGCTTACGAACATCCGCAGCCGCATGCCTGCTTCATCCAGTCCGTTGAGGACGACCTCGTTAATGAAGGCGGCATCATGGACCTGTGGGTGCGCGAAGCGCGCCTGTTCAAATACGGCTCCGGCACCGGCTCCAACTTCTCCTATCTGCGTGGCGAAGGCGAAAAACTCTCCGGCGGCGGCAAGTCCTCAGGCCTGATGAGCTTCCTCAAGATCGGCGACCGCGCAGCCGGCGCCATCAAGTCCGGCGGTACGACCCGCCGTGCGGCCAAGATGGTCGTCGTTGATGCCGACCACCCGGATATCGAAGCCTATATCGACTGGAAGGTGAACGAGGAGCAGAAGGTTGCCGCGCTCGTCACCGGTTCCAAGATCGTCGCCAAGCACCTGAAGGCGATCATGAAGGCCTGCGTCAACTGCGAAGCAGACAATGGAGACTGCTTCGACCCGGCCAAGAACCCTGCCCTGAAGCGCGAAATCCGCGCTGCCAAAAAGGACATGGTGCCGGAAAACTACGTCAAGCGCGTCATCCAGTTCGCAGAGCAGGGTTACAAGGACATCCAGTTCAAGACCTACGACACGGATTGGGATTCGGAAGCCTACCTCACGGTATCCGGCCAGAACTCCAACAACTCCGTCTCGCTGAAGGACGATTTCCTGCGCGCTGTCGAAAATGACGGCGACTGGAACCTCACCGCCCGCAAGGACGGCAAGGTCATGAAGACGCTGAAGGCCCGCGACCTCTGGGAAAAGATTTCCCACGCCGCCTGGGCGTCTGCCGATCCGGGTTTGCACTTCAACACGACGATGAACGACTGGCACACCTCGCCGGCGGCCGGCCCCATCCGCGCTTCTAACCCGTGCTCGGAATACATGTTCCTCGACGACACGGCCTGCAACCTCGCCTCGCTGAACCTTCTGCAGTTCAAGGATCAGGCGACGAAGCGCATCGATATCGCCGATTACGAACACGCCGTTCGTCTGTGGACCGTGGTGCTCGAAGTGTCCGTCATGATGGCGCAGTTCCCCTCGCGCCAGATTGCCGAACTCTCCTATGAGTACCGCACCCTCGGCCTCGGTTACGCCAATATCGGCGGCCTCCTGATGTCCTCGGGCATTCCCTATGACAGCGCCGAAGGCCGCGCCATTGCCGGTGCGCTGACTGCCATCATGACCGGCGTGTCCTATGCCACCTCGGCCGAAATGGCCGGCGAGCTTGGCCCCTTCCCGGGCTTTGCGCCGAACCGCGACAACATGCTGCGCGTCATCCGCAACCACCGCCGCGCCGCCCTTGGCCAGTCGGACGGTTATGAGGGCCTGTCGGTCAACCCGGTCGCGCTCATCCATGGCGACTGCCCGGATCAAGACCTGATCGCCCACGCGACAGCCGCCTGGGACAAGGCGCTGGAACTTGGTGAAAAGCACGGCTACCGCAACGCCCAGACGACCGTTATCGCACCGACCGGCACGATCGGCCTGGTGATGGATTGCGACACGACCGGCATCGAGCCCGACTTCGCGCTGGTGAAGTTCAAGAAGCTCGCCGGCGGCGGCTACTTCAAGATCATCAACCGCGCCGTTCCGGATGCGCTGCGGTCGCTCGGTTATTCCGAAAGCCAGATCGCCGAGATCGAGGCCTATGCCGTCGGCCATGGCAATCTCAACCAGGCTCCCGGCATCAACCCCTCGACGCTGAAGGCCAAGGGCTTCACCGATGAGAAGATCGAGGCCATCAATGGCGCGCTGAAGAGCGCCTTCGACATCAAGTTCGTCTTCAACCAGTGGACGCTCGGCGCCGACTTCCTCAAGGAAACCCTGAAGGTTTCCGACGAGCAGCTCTCCGACATGAGCTTCAACCTGCTCGAGCACCTCGGCTTCGGCAAGAAGGACATCGAAGCGGCCAACGTGCACGTCTGCGGCGCGATGACGCTGGAAGGCGCACCGTTCCTGAAGAACGAACACCTGGCGGTCTTCGATTGCGCCAACCCCTGCGGCAAGATCGGCAAGCGTTATCTCTCGGTCGAATCGCATATCCGCATGATGGCGGCGGCTCAGCCCTTCATCTCGGGCGCGATCTCCAAGACGATCAACATGCCGAACGATGCGACGGTTGAGGATTGCGGCGCAGCCTACATGCTCTCCTGGAAGCTGGCGCTGAAGGCCAATGCCCTTTACCGCGATGGCTCCAAGCTTTCCCAGCCGCTCAACGCTTCGCTGGTGGAAGACGAGGACGACGAAGACTTCGTTGAAGAACTGATCCAGCAGCCGCTCGCCCAGCAGGCCGTGACGATCACCGAAAAGATCGTTGAACGCGTCGTTGAGCGTGTTTCGCGCGAGCGTGAAAAGCTGCCGAACCGCCGTCAGGGTTACACCCAGAAGGCAACTGTCGGCGGTCACAAGGTCTATCTGCGCACCGGCGAATTCGGTGACGGCCGCATCGGCGAAATCTTTATCGATATGCACAAGGAAGGCGCCGCCTTCCGCGCGATGATGAACAACTTCGCCATCGCCATTTCGCTCGGTCTGCAATATGGCGTGCCGCTGGAAGAATATGTGGAGGCCTTCACCTTCACCAAGTTCGAACCGGCCGGCATGGTGCAGGGCAACGACGCGATCAAGAACGCCACGTCGATCCTCGACTACGTGTTCCGCGAACTCGCCGTCTCCTATCTCGGCCGCCACGATCTCGCCCATGTCGATACGTCCGACTTCTCCAACACGGCGCTCGGCAAGGGTATCCAGGAAGGCAAGACCAACCTCGTTTCCACCGGCTGGACCCGCGGTTACAAGCCGACCATCGTGTCCCGCAATGACGGCGAACGCACCGCTTCCGAGCCCAAGGGTTCGGCAACGGCAGCCCCTGCCCGCGCCTCGGCCAACGTAACGGCTTTCGCCGGCTCCGCCGCCCGCAAGCTGGAACCGACAGTCGCCATCGCAACCTCCGAAATCGTCTCCTTCAAGCGGGACTATGAAGAGCGCGCCAAGGAACTGGCCGAAGAAATCGCCGAAGAGGTGATCGACGAGGTCGTCCAGGAATCCCAGCAGACCGCGACCGCCCTCTTCTCCGACAAGGCCGCCGCAGACGCAGCGTCAGCCAAGACGGAAGCCAAAAAGGTGGAAAACGAACGCCGCATGCGCTCGATCGCTCAAGGCTATACGGGCAACATGTGCTCGGAATGCCAGAACTTCACGATGGTGCGGAACGGCACTTGCGAGAAGTGCGATACTTGCGGTGCTACGAGCGGTTGCAGCTGAGAAATACAGGGATAAGTAGCGCAACCACTTTCCACTAGCTTAAGTTAAGCAGAATATATCCCCGCTGTGATTTAGTTCATCGCGGGGATTTTTATTGAGGAGGTCTAGACTTTGTCACTTACAAATACATATCTAGTCGGCTCGGGACGAGTGAGAGAGTTTTTTGAAAAAATCAAAAGCGGCCAAGCGCCGGAACAATTCACCACGCAGCTTCTTAAAGATTGGGGCTTTGGCTCGTCGAATGACAGAGCCTTTATTCCTCTATTGAAAGCGCTTGGGTTTCTTTCACCCGATGGTAAACCCACTTCAAGATATCACACTTATCGTGATCATTCTCGATCCGAAAAAGTGATGGCGGAAGCTCTTCGGGAGGCATACTCAGACATCTTTCTTATAAAAGAAATTCCGTCAAACTCAGATAAATCATCAATACTTGGAAAATTTAAAAGCTACCACAATACAAACGATAATGTTGCTGGCTTGATGACAAAAACATTCTTGGCACTTTGCGAGCTAGCAGACTTCAAAGGTGGAAATGTTACCAAAAATGAAGTGTCATCCGAGCCGTCGGCAAATGTTTTGGATCGAATGGTAGCCCCCACAGGGCACGTTAGCCATAGACCTCCACCCGGCCTTCACTACAACATTCAAATTCACTTACCAGCCACAAAAGACGTGGAAGTATATAACGCGATTTTTAAGTCCCTCAGAGAACATCTATATGACCACTAAGGAGCTTAGAGACTTCCTTTTTCGCGGGCTAATGTTCGAAGCTGAGGCAGCCAATTTCCAGTCGGCGGGGATTCAAGTTGGGGCAGACCAACGTGATGCTGAAGAAAAACTACTTGCCGAAGCTTTGTCGCCCTTCAGCGTGTCTCTTCGCAATCGAGCACTTGAAATGGCGAGGCTTTATGCCGTTCTATTTTGCTTCGAAAATTCGGTCCGCGACTTCATTCGAGACACTCTCTTGGAAAAAGATGGAATAGAGTGGATTGAGCAGCTACCGCCGAAAATTAGAGGGCATGCCGAATCCCGTCGAAGCGCCGCCATACAAGACTCTTGGCTTGAAGGCGAAAACACAGATTTGCTTGGCTTTGTAGACTTTGGCCACTTAGCCCAAATCATTATAAACAAATGGGATTATTTTCCGATATTACCTTCTCAACATTGGCTTAAACAACGCATGGACGAAATGGAGAGGGTTAGAAATTTTATTGCGCACAATAGAATGCTGCTTCCGAGCGAGTTTCAAAGACTATATATGTACATCAATGACTGGAACCGAGTTGTGGGGCTTTAAGCTTGATAGATACGTCGCGAAGCCGTTTTTACCACCGTGCCTTAATTGACGAGCGTTCTAAATGCCACGCATCGACTACAGTTGATCCAAAGGAACGGCCGCCGCACTCCTGAAACGCGCAGCCTGACCCGCCTCACCCCATAAAATCCATCAGCAACTTCACATTCAACGCCGCAATCACCACCGCAATCAGCCACGCGAACGCCGAGAGCCAGAGCGGTGAGCGCAGTTCGCCCATCTTGGCCTTGTCACCGGTGAACATGACAAGCGGGAAGACGGCGAAGGAGAGTTGCAGGCTTAAGACCACCTGCGTCAGGATCAGCAGTTCGCCCGTGCCGCTCTCGCCATAAAATATCGTCACGCCGGCTGCGGGGATGATGGCGATGGCGCGGGTGATGAGGCGGCGCAGCCATGGGGCGAGCTGCATCTTGAGGAAACCCTCCATCACGATCTGGCCGGCGAGCGTTGCCGTGACGGTGGAATTGATGCCGCAGCATAAAAGCGCCACGCCGAACAGCGTCGGCGCAATGGCAAGGCCGAGCAGAGGCGCCAGCAGATTATGCGCCTCGCCGAGTTCGGCGACATTGGTCTGTCCCGCCTTGTAAAAGGTCGCCGCCGCCAGAATGAGGATCGAGGCGTTGATGAGGAGCGCGAACATCAGCGCGACGGTGGAATCGAGGGTCGCGAATTTCAGCGCCTCGCGTTTTTCGGCAATCGTTTCGCCGATTTCGCGGGTCTGCACGATGCCCGAATGCAGATAGAGATTATGCGGCATGACGGTCGCGCCGAGAATGCCGAGTGCGAGATAGAGCATGTCAGGATTGGTGACGATCTCGGTCGTCGGCGCAAAACCAAGAATTACCTGCCCCCAGTCAGGATCGGCGAGCGCCACCTGAATGGCGAAACACACGGCGATGACGCCAAGCAGCGTGATGACCAGCGCCTCCACCCAGCGGAAACCGAGCCTCTGCAGATAAAGGATCAGGAACACATCGAGCGCGGTGATGAGAACGCCGAGTTCGAGCGGAATGCCGAAGATGAGGTTAAGGCCGATGGCCGTGCCGATGACCTCGGCAATATCGGTGGCGATGATGGCGATTTCCGCAAGCAGCCACAGCAGCATCGCCACCGGTTTCGGATAGGCGTCACGGCAGGCCTGGGCGAGGTCGCGGCCGGAGGCAATTGCAAGACGGGCGCAGAGCGATTGCAGCACGATCGCCATGATGTTCGAGACCAGCGCAACCGTCAGCAGCGTATAGCCGAACTTCGAGCCGCCGGCGAGCGACGTCGCCCAGTTTCCGGGATCCATATAACCGACGGCAACGAGATAGCCGGGGCCGAAAAAGGCCATGGCCCGGCGAAACGTGCCGGCATTCGGCTTGATCCGGATCGAGGAGTGAACATCGGACAATGAAAGATCGTCGCCGTTTCGTCGCCATCCAAAGACTGGCTTGTCCATACTATGCGCTTTCTGAACGGAAATCTGATTAATGCAATTGCAAATCATTCGCATAAAGAGACGCAGGACGCAAGCTGACTTTTGACGCCGCATGTCGTGCGTAGCGCCCTCTCCCGGCACTGCGACCGGTCACGAGGATGCTGGACGATTGACAATGTCGTTACTCGACACCGCGCGCCATTGCCTCGCCATGTCAGCCATCGCTAGAAAGATCGGCGCCATCAGAAATTGAAAAGTGCGTCAGTCTGGCTGAGGAGAAGCGCGTGAATATTGTCGCCCATGTCGAAATCCCCGTGACCGATCTTGATCGGGCGATCCGCTTCTATCGCGCTGTTTTTGATGTACCTTTTGCCGAAATCGCCGCGATCCACGATAGCAGAATGGCCTATTTCCCTTTTGACAAAAACAGCAATGGCGCCAGTACCGCGCTTGCTGAAGGCCCGGCCTATGTGCCGACGCGAGATGGAGCGATCGTCTATTTCAGTGTCGCTGATGTGGACGATGTTATTGCCAGAGCCCTTGCCAATGGTAGCGAGCTTCTATTTCCCAAAACCCTGGTGAATGACGCCCTCTTCGTCGCAGAAATTTCTGACAGCGAGGGAAACCGGATCGCCATTCAATCTGCCTGATCGGCCTTCCCGAGACCAAATCACCGGACTCACGTCCTTGTCATCACCTGTTCGCCGCCCAAACGGAACAGTCGCGGGAGCGCTGGCGTTGATCTTTCACCGAAACACTTAAATCTGGGGAAGTTCATGCGACAACACCGGAATAACGACGTGGTGAACCATCCAAGCCGGTGGCCGAACTACATCATGGGGCACAAGAAGCCCCGCGAGTGGCTGATGACGATCAGCGGCGTCCTGCTGCTCTTCGTCGTCGCGGCCGCGGTTGCCATGGGATACCTCGTCAGCAGCCATCCCGGCAAGCCGGAGCCAAACCCCGGCATTGTCGAAGAACAGGCAGCGAAAGGTTAGAGGACATCCGGGCCGGTCAGCTGAGGCCCGCGAGATGCCCGCTGAACTGTGCCTCGTGCAAGCGGCTATAATGGCCCTTGGCGGCCAGCAGCTCCGCATGCGCACCTGTCTCGGCAATGCCCGTCTGGTCCACCACCACAATGCGCGACGCATCCCGGATCGTCGCCAGCCGGTGGGCGATCACAAGCGTCGTGCGCCCCCTGGCAAGCTCCGTCAGCGATTGCTGGATGGCCCGTTCGGTTTCGGTGTCGAGCGCCGATGTCGCCTCGTCCAAAATGAGGATGGGCGGATTCTTCAGGAACATGCGCGCAATGGCGAGGCGCTGCTTCTGCCCACCGGACAATTTGACACCGCGCTCACCGATAACGGTATCGAGCCCGAGCGGCATGGCCTCAATGACGCCGTCCAGCCGCGCGCGCCTAGCGGCATCCATAATCTCTTCGTCTGAAGCGCCAAGCCGGCCATATTCGATGTTCTCGCGGATCGTGCCGCCGAACAGGAACACATCCTGCTGCACGATGCCGATCTGATTGCGCAGCGAGGCGAGCTTCATCTTTCTGATATCGATGCCGTCAATGGTGATCGCGCCGCTGGTCACGTCATAAAAACGCGGCAGCAGCGAGCAGAGCGTCGTCTTGCCGGCACCCGACGGGCCGACGAAAGCCACGGTCTCGCCGGCGCTGATCCTCAGGTCGATATTGCTGAGAACCTGCTTGCCCTCGGCATAACCGAAGCCGACATGGCGGTATTCGATATCGCCGCGCAGCAACGGCGCGTCCACCGCATCGGGCGCATCGACGATATCGGGCGCAGTATCGAGAAGCTCGGTGAAGCGGCGAAAACCGGCGATGCCCTTCGGGTAGGTCTCGATGACAGAATTGATCTTTTCCACCGGCCGGAAAAATACGCCGACCAGAAGCAGGAAGCCGACAAAGCCACCCTCCGTGAGGTCGCCATTCAGCACGAACCATGCGCCGCAGATCATCACGATCATCTGTGTCAGACGCATGCTCATATAGCTCAGCGAGGTGCTGGCCGCCATGATCTTGTAGGCGTCGAGCTTCGTACGGCGGTATTTCTGGTTGTCCTTTTCGAACAGCGCCCTCTCGTGATCCTCATTGGCGAAGGCCTGCACCACCCGCATACCGCCGACATTTTCCTCGATCCGCGCGTTGAAATCGCCCACACGACCATAGAGCGCGCGAAAATTCTGCGTCATGCGGCCGCCATAACGGCTGGTAACCCAGGCAGTGACCGGCACCACGGCGGCCGTGATGAGAGCGAGCGGGACGTTTACCGAGAGCATCAGCAGGAACGCGCCGATAAAGGTCATGATGGCGATGAACAGATCCTCGGGGCCGTGATGCGCCACCTCGCCGATCTCTTCCAGATCCTTGGTGAGCCGACCCACGAGATGACCGGTCTTCTGGTTATCGAAATAGCGGAAAGAGAGCTTTTGCAGGTGATCGAAAGCGAGCCGGCGCATATCGGTCTCGATATTGATGCCGAGCATGTGTCCCCAATAGGTGACTGTCGCCATCAACCCGGTATTCAGCACATAGATAAGCAGAAGCCCGACGGAGGCGGCAAGAATGATCGCCCATTCACCGCCCGGCAGAAGCACATCGACGAAGGCCTTGACCGCCATCGGAAAGCCGAGTTCGAGCACGCCCGAAAGGACCGCGCAGGAAAAATCGAGAATGAACAGGCCGCGATAGGGGCGGTAATAGGCAAAGAAACGGCGAAGCATGGCATGACCTGGAGATCGGGCGCGGCGATCGGACACCGCGAAAAATTCGGAGTTCAATTGTCATATTTCAATGCGCGAGCCAAGGCTGATGCGCTATTTTTACCAAAATCCTTCAATAGCCTACACAATAAACACACAACGGTAATGTGAACGCGTCATATTGCACTTATATGTAGCCGTATGACAAAATGAATGCGCCCCTAGGGGAGACTGGGAGAAAAGCCTGCCGTGAGTAACAGTGACAGCCGTAAGCAGAGTGGCGAACCGAGATGGCTTGGCCCCGCCAGCCCGACGCGGATCGCCCTGATCCCGCCTATCTCGGCGGCGCGCTGGCTTCTGGTTCTCGTTGCGCTGGCCGGCATCTATTTCTTCCACGGCTTCCTGGTTCCGGTTCTCGCTGCCCTCGTCATCGGTTTCGCCAGCTGGCCGGTGTACACCCGCCTGCTGCGGCAGGTTGGCGGCAACACCACCCTCGGCGCCACCATCGCCATTGTGCTCATCATCGCCTTCCTCGTGGTGCCGATCTTCATTGCCGCTTCCTATACGGCAAGTGAAATCCGCGAGTGGTTCGGGTGGGCCGTGCATGTGAACAAGACCGGCGCCCCCGTGCCAGACTGGATCGCCGCCCTTCCCGCCATCGGCCCCTGGCTCGGCGAACAGTGGGTGAAATACATCGGCACCCCCGGCGCCATAGGCGAGGTCATCCAGCTCGTCAGCGGCGCCAATATCGGCAACATCTACCGGGCGATCCTCGCCGCCGGCAACGGCGCGTTTCATCTGGTGCTGACGCTGCTCTTCATGCTGATCGCGCTGTTCTTCGTCTACCGAAACGGCGCCGGTTTCACCCGTCAGGTCGATCTTGTGGGCGAGCGCATTCTGCCGACGCGGTGGGAACGGATTTCACGCGTCGTGCCCGCCACCATCAGTTCCACGGTCACCGGGATGACACTGATCGCCATCGGCGAAGGCATCATCCTCGGCATCGCCTACTGGATCGCCGGCGTCCCCTCGCCCGTCACGCTCGGCGTTCTCACCGGCGTCATGGCGCTCATTCCAGGCGGTGCTCCGCTCTCCTTCACGCTGGTATCGGTCTATCTTGTCGCCAGCGGCTCGCCCGCCCACGGGCTGGCCCTGTTCATCTGGGGCTCGGTAGAGCTTTTCATCGTCGACAAGACCATCCGCCCCAAGCTCGTCGGCGGCCCCATCAAGCTACCCTTCCTGCCCACCTTTTTCGGGCTGGTCGGTGGTGTCAAGACCATGGGTTTCCTCGGGCTTTTCATCGGCCCGGTGCTGATGGCGCTGCTTGTGGCCATCTGGCGAGAATGGGTGCGGGAGGTCGAACTCTCCGCCGCCGTCACCGAACTACCGCCTCCGCCCCCCACGCAGGATGATACGGTCGCAGAGGTTGTGTCGCGCGACGATGGCAACGATGAAAAGACGGCGTTCCGAAAAGCCGCTTTCTGACCGGCGACACCGACGTGTGTTGTCTCGCTCGATAGTGTAACGCGATCGCTACGTCATACCGGCCTCGAGCCGGTATCCAGCGGACGCGCATGGCGCGCGCGAGACTCGTTTCATCCCAAGGCTTGGACCGGCTGGATGACAGATCGACACGGATCCAGGCCGCAGGCCCTAAAGCACCTTCTCCATGAACAGGCTAAGCGGATCGGGCTTATAGGGCGCGAAGGCCTCGATCTCGACGAACCCCGCCTTCCGGTAAAGACCGATTGCTTCCGGCTGGCTGATGCCGGTTTCAAGCCGAATAGCGGAAAGGCCGCGTTCGATACCGCGGTCGATAATCGTATCCATGATCAGCTTGCCAATGCGCAGGCCGCGGGCATCGGGATCGACGAACATGCGCTTGACCTCGGCCGTGCCGTCGCCAGCCTCCACCAGCGCACCGCAGCCGACCACCCGGCCATCGTGCCGCGCCACGAAAAACGAGACATTTTCTTTTTCCAGCGCGCCAATATCGACCAGATGATTGCTCTCGGCGGGATAAAGCGATGCCATATAGGTATTGGAAAGATCGATGAGGCGCAGAACCGCACCCTGCCTCGGGGTTTCAAGCTTGATTTCGGTGGCCACTGGTATGCCTGCTTTCTTTCAGAAAATGCGTCTTTCGTCGTAATGTCACTGCAATCGAGATAGATGAGGTTTTAGAGCAATATTCCCGACAGAGGCAACCACGCACCATGAAAACAGCCCTCGTTCTCATGACCTTCCTCGGCTGCGACGACAGCGCCACCGACTGCCATTACCTTGCCACCTCGCAGCAGCGCTGGACAAGCATCGAGCTCTGCGACGCCGTGTCGGAAAAGGAGCTGGAGCGCTTCGCAAATGCGTCCTATCCCGTCGTGGTCGCCGTTTGCCAGACGCCTCCTGAGCAGACCCCGCAGACGGCAGGCGCGCAGCCGCCTGTAGCCGCGCCCCAGGCAGCGGTGGAAGTGACACCGAAGGAAGAAGAAAGCTTGACCAGGCAGGCAATCAGCCGCGTCAGCCGCATCCTGCCTTCCACCGAAGGCATCAAGCACCTCTTGGGCACGCCCGTCAGGATGGTTGAAAACAGCTATTCGTGGATCGCCAAGCGGTTTGACAAGTGATTGGGGCGCGAAGGCAAAGCGTGCCTGCCGTCGCCATAAAGTAATGGGTCCGGCTGTTTACGCCGCATCGACGGTCAGGGCTTCGGCATAATGCCGCGCCTTTTGCCTCTCCTCGGTCAGGGTAAGCTTTCGCACGGCATGCAGCAATTCGAACAGTGCTTCGGAGCCGTCGACATCGCGGAAATGGGCGAGCAATTCCGCCGAGACGGAGGCCGGCGCCTCCGGAACCTGGGAGCGGGCCGCACGCCGCCACATCATCGTCGCCTCGATGAAGACACCGACGACATCGCCGAACAGGCCGACCGACTGAAATAGCGCCTTCAGCGCATGCGGCCGCCCCGTCGCCAGAATGGCGCGCACCTTGCGGTCATCGAGACCGGACAGATTGACCATCGCCGCCGTGAAAAACTCAAGACGACCTGAACAGACCGCGTGGATCAGCAGCGCCGGCGTCAATTCCAGGCGCTGGCGCAGATGTTCCACCAGCGACGGCAACTCGGATGAAGAAACGTTCGAAGCGATCAGAATGGTGGCGGAATCTTCCGCTTCCCGGAAGAGGCCTTCGGCGCGCTGACGTGCGATCATCGCGTGAACGAGCGACGAGCCGGCAAGCGCATCGCTGATGCGGCGCACCAGCAGATGGCGCGCATCCGCCGGCAGTTCTTCCCGGCGCAAAAGAAGGTCACGAATATCCGCGTCGCCGCCATGGCGTTCGGCAATGCGCCGTAGTGAAAATGGCGTGATGAAGGCCTGATCGTTTTCAAGCATGATGACGGTTTCGGGCAAATCCCCCACTTCGGCGAGAGCCGCGCAGACACCGCGCGCCAAGCCGGGACGCGCTGCGATGAGCGAGCGCGTAAGACTTTCGCCGCGGGCAGCGATATCAACCAGATCGGCTTCGCTGAGAGCGGGGGAGCGGGCAATCACCGTGCAGGCGATTTCCAGTTGATCTTCCGCTAGTGAGACGAGAATGGCGCGTGGCGCATCGGGCGCGTCGGCGAGCGCTTCGGCAAGCGCAAGCCTTACCCGGGGCGACGGGTCGTCCAGCAGGTAGGTCATGGTCATATAGGCGGCATCGCGGTTTTCCGGCGCCAGATCGGACTGGAGATAGGTGCGACCGAGCGCATAGGCGGCCTTCGCCCGCTCAGTCGATCCAGCCTTTTCAGACCAGCGAAGAAATGCCTGTACGATCACCGGAGCCTCGAAACACATTCATACAACGGGTGACGGCATCCGCGCCGCCGCCATGTATAAGTTCTAGGCGCAAATGGTTTACGTTTGGTTCACCATAAACTTTAACCTTGCCGCGATAGGCCTATGGTCACCGCGCCGCCGTGGGCCGCTGCAGTTGGAACACATCTGTGCCGCCATCGCTATAGTCCATGTAGCCCATGCGCGCGACAGGGCGCGCAAGGCCCATATCGATACGGCCATCGCGAATGATCGTCTCATCGATATGAATCCCCATGACCTGGCCGATCACCATCCAGGAGTCGGATGGTTCCCCCTCGATATCCGTCAGTTGCTGAATCTGCGTCACGCGGCATTCGAGAGCGGCAAAAGCCTCGCCCACATAGGGCGCGTCCACGACCCGGCCGGCGACGGCCGTCAACCCGGCAAGCTGGAACTCATCGATCTCATAGGCCACAGGCGCGGAAGAGGCATTCATATGATCGATGAGATGCCGGCTGACGAGGTTTGCGGTGAAGACACCAGTCTCCTCCACATTGCGCAGACTGTCTTTGCGGCCGCTGGAGGAAAACATGACGAGCTTTGGCCGGTCCGAGACCGCGTTGAAGAAGGAATAGGGAGACAGATTGATGAAGCCATCCCTGCCCTTCGATCCGATCCAGCCGATCGGCCGCGGTGCGACAATCGCCTTGAAGGGATCATGGGGCAGGCCGTGTTGGTTGGTATCCGTGGTGTAGAACATCACACATCCCCGACCCAGGTGACGACATCGGCAAGGTCCGGCCGGGGACGCTCCACCGGCGGAAATACCGTCGAGCCGATATGGATGTAACCCGCAATTTTTTCGTCCGCGCTGACGCCGGTTTCCGACAGAAAGGCCGGGTCAAACGCAAACCACTCCGTCAGCCAGTTGGCGGCAAAACCGGTGGCATTGGCAGCGAAGATGAGGTTGAGGCAAACGGCGCCCGCAGACATGACCTGCTCCCATTCGGGGATTTTGAAATGCGGCTTGGCGGTGCTGATAACGGCGATCACAACAGGTGCGCGGGTGAAGCGCGTCCGCTCCACGTCCTGCTGCTGAAGGTCGAGTTCGGGATTCTTCTCGAGCGCGATCCTGAGTGCCGTCTCTCCGAGGCGCACACGCTCCTCGCCGCGATACACAACGAAACGCCAGGGAGCGAGCTTGCCATGGTCGGGAACGCGCACGGCAAGGCGCAGCATGTCCTCGATCTGCGCCGTCGAGGGTCCCGGTTCGGCAAGTTGCAGGGCCGGCGTGGAGCGGCGAACCTTGAGGTAATCGAGGAGCTTGATATCGCTGGTCATGATCAAAAACTTTCCATTCTGCTGTCATTGCGAAAACATGGGCCTTGAAATAGCCACGGCATTGGTTTTGAAGTGAGGCGGGAAAATCAAGAAGTCAATCGGTATCGAAAATGTCGGCATTCAAAATCGCGGCACGTCTGGCCATCGCATGCGCCGCGATCAGCGCTTTAGCACAGGCTTCTTTGGCGCAGGATGCCTTCAAGGACTTCAAACAGCTCGGCGGCACGCCAAAAATGCCGAAGCTCAACGCCTTCACAGCCCCTTCCGCCCCCAATGCGCCCGCAAGCACGGCCCGCGATATCGCCATGGAAGCCAAGCTGACCAGCGAAGGCGAAGCGGTACGGGAAGGCCTTTCCTGGCGCGTTTTCAGCCCTATTCCCGGCGCTGACGGCAAGTTGCCGATGCTGGCAAGTTCCGAGGGCGGTTCCGCCGAATTCCACCTCGTCCCGGGCGAATATTTCGTCAACGTCGCCTTCGGCCGCGCCGGCGTCACCAAGAAGCTCAACGTGCCGGCTTCCGGCAACGTGCAGAAACAGGTTCTGGTTCTCGACGCCGGCGGATTCGTACTGAACGCCGTGGCAGGGTCCGACAAGCAGATCTCCGGCAACCAACTGAAATTCTCCGTCTATTCCTCGGATGCGCGGCCGGACGGCGAACGCGGCCTCGTCATGGCCGATATCAAGCCCAACACGATCGTGCGGCTCAATGCTGGCACCTATCACGTGGTTTCGGAATACGGCAATGTCAACGCGGTGGTGCGCGCCGATATTCAGGTGGAAGCAGGCAAGCTGACCGAAGCGACGCTGCAGCACCAGGCAGCCCAGATTACTCTCAAGCTGGTCTCGGAACCGGGCGGCGAAGCCATTGCCGATACCGCCTGGTCGGTGCTGAACGGCGGCGGCGACGTCGTCAACGAAAGCGTGAGCGCCTTTTCGACCATGGTTCTGGCCGAAGGTGAATATACCGCCATTGCCCGCAATAAGGACAAGGTGTACCAGCGCAATTTCAAGGTGACCTCCGGCCGGGATTCGGACGTGGAAGTGCTGATGAAGGATCAGGCGCCGGAAGAGATGTCCGGGGATTTTGAGTAGCCCGGTTGAGCCGGCCGCGACGCCAGCAATAGATCCGAAACCTCTCATCCGTCACGCCGGGCTAGTTCCGGCATCCAGCCACGGCGCGCCTGCGCCGTGAAGAAAGTCTCCCGCGATCAAGGACTTGATCGCGCTGCCCCCAAATCAAGTCCGGGGTGACAGAGTGTAGATTTTCAGCTCATGCCGCCGGTATCACCATCACTTGACGTCCCCACAAACGAAAACGGCCCCCGAAGGGGCCGTCGTCACTATCACGCAACCTGCTTTTTCGCCGCAAGCTTGCGCTTCACATCCGGCGGTGTTGCTTCATCCACGAGGCTGGTGATCGCCTCTTCCAGCGACATCGATGTCTGGTTCTGCGAACCGAGACGGCGGATGTTGACGGTGCGCTCTTCCGCTTCCTTACGACCGCAGACGATGATGACAGGAACCTTGGTCACCGAGTGTTCGCGGACCTTGTAGTTGATCTTCTCATTGCGGAAGTCGGTCTCGACCGCCATGCCTGCTTCGCGCAGCGCTTCGGCGACTTCGCGACCGTAATCATCGGCATCCGAGGTGATCGTGGCGACCACGACCTGCAGCGGGGCGAACCACAGCGGCATGTGACCGGCAAAGTTCTCGATGAGAATGCCGAGGAAACGCTCCATCGAACCGCAGATGGCGCGATGGATCATGACAGGCTGCGTCTTTTCCGAGTTCTGGTCGATATAGAAGGCCCCAAAGCGTTCCGGCAGGTTGAAGTCCACCTGCGTCGTGCCGCATTGCCATTCACGGCCAATGGCGTCCTTCAACGTATACTCGAACTTCGGCCCGTAGAACGCGCCCTCGCCCGGCAGGATGCCGGTCTTGATGCGGCCTTCCGACTGCTCCTCGATGGTTTTCAGAACGTCCATCATCACGCTTTCGGCGCGATCCCAGAGGTCGTCGGAACCGACACGCTTTTCTGGGCGCGTGGAGAGCTTGACGACGACTTCGCTGAAGCCGAAATCCTCGTAGACCGACAGGATCAGATCGTTGATGCGCAGGCATTCCGCCGCCATCTGCTCTTCCGTGCAGAAGACATGCGCATCATCCTGCGTAAAGCCGCGAACGCGCATCAGGCCGTGCAGAGCACCGGAAGCCTCATAGCGGTGCACAGTGCCAAATTCCGCAAGACGGACAGGCATTTCCCGGTAGGACTTCAAGCCATGCTTGAAGATTTGCACGTGCCCGGGGCAGTTCATCGGCTTGAGCGCAAAGACGCGCTGATCGGCTTCCTCGTCATCGGGATGGGTAAAGGCATGGGCGGATTTTACCGCGAACATGTTTTCCTGATACCAGCCCCAGTGACCGGAAGTTTCCCACAGCGACTTGTCGAGCACCTGCGGCGCGTTGACTTCCTGATAGGTGTTGGCGAGCCGCCGGCGCATATAGGCCGTCAGCGTCTGGAACATGCGCCAGCCCTTGCCATGCCAGAACACGACGCCCGGACCTTCTTCCTGGAAATGGAACAGGTCCATTTCGCGGCCAAGGCGGCGGTGGTCGCGCTTTTCGGCTTCGGCCAGAACATGCAGATACTGGTCCAGCTCTTCCTGCGTCGCCCAGGCGGTACCGTAGATGCGCGACAGCATCGCATTGTTGCTATCACCGCGCCAATAGGCGCCGGCCACCTTCATCAGCTTGAAGGCCGTACCGATCTGACCCGTCGAAGCCATATGGGGACCACGGCAGAGATCGAACCAGTCGCCCTGGTAATAGATCTTCAGGTCCTGCCCTTCCGGGATGGCATCGACCAGCTCGACCTTGTAGTTCTCGCCCTTGGCGGCGAACACTTCCTTGGCCTTTTCGCGCGACCAGATTTCGCGCGTAAACGGCTTGTTGCGGGCAATGATCTCCTTCATGCGCTTTTCGATCTTCGGCAGATCTTCCGGCGTGAAAGGCTCGTTCTTGGCAAAGTCGTAATAAAAACCGTTCTCGATGACCGGGCCGATCGTCACCTGCGTGCCGGGCCAAAGCTCCTGCACGGCCTCGGCCATGACGTGGGCGGCATCGTGGCGGATGAGCTCCAGCGCTCGCTTGTCGTCGCGCGTGACGATCTCGATTTTGCCATCGGTGATGGTCTCGGACAAATCGCGTAGCGTGCCATCGAGCGCAATGGCGACGGCCTTCTTGGCAAGCGATTTGGAAATGGATTCGGCAACCTCGCGGCCGGTCGTGTCGGGCGCGTAGCTGCGGACCGATCCATCGGGAAATGTAAGGGAAATGGCTTCAGACATCGTCTCGTGCTCCTGTCCAGTCCCGCCAACGAATGCGGGTGGTGTTGGAATAAAAATCGCCCGATTTCGCACGGGCACGCAGGCTGATAAAGGCTTTTGCGATTGCAGTCAAAGGCGAAGGCCGCTTAGCGAAGCATTTCCGAAAGGCCGTTGACCGTATTGGCGTTGCGGGTCGTGCCGACACCAAGCCGCTTTGTGGTCAAGACCGGCAGCAGCCGGCTTTCGCTTGGCTTGCCGCGAAAATCGATCCATAAATCGCCGGAGACAACAGCGATCTCTTCCTGCCGGCGATATTTTTGGAGCAGGTCGAGCGCCGTGTCATCCAGCGGCTCCCGCATGACCCTAACGCAGACATCCGGCGGATTGCCTTGCGGAAACGGATTATTCGCCGCCAAGGTCAGCCAGTCGTCACCTGAACGAACAATAATATCGACATGTTTTCCGAACCGGCTTTCGAAGGCTTGCTCCAGCCTGTCCTCGATCCCGCGAACAAGTGTTGCCTGCGCACGGAAAACCAGATTTCCGGTTGCGACAAGCGTCCTGCAATCAATGAAGCCCAGTTCTGCCGCCAAGGCTTTCAAATCCGCCATGATCAGCCTTTTGCCCTGCCCAAGCACGATGCTGTGTAGCAAAGCGACATATTCGTTCATCGCTTCAGGCTCCAGTAACGCCACGGCATCCACCACCGCCGGCTGTCATCGAGCGCTTCCGGCACCGGGTCGAGACCGCTTTTGCCGCCGGGTCCGCAACGCGCCACGCGAAACAGTGTCATCCAGCCGCCAGCCCAGAGGCCGTGACGGGCGATTGCCTCATAACCATATTCGGAACAGGTCGGGATGTGGCGGCAGGAGTTGCCGATGAAGCCGGACAGGGTCAATTGATAAAGCCGGATGAAACCGACGCCGAAAAGCCGCCCCGGAGTTTTGGCAAAACGGCCCGTCCAGTTGCGGGTTCGGCCGCCTTTTACCGCCGTCTGCGGGTGCCGGCAGTCCGGTTCGCCGCACATCCCCTAACCCGCGACGTTGAGCGCGGGCCGCCCGTCGATCTGGTCCAGCGCATCGACAACGGCCTCAAAGGTCAGCATGGTGGAGGCGTGGCGGGCCTTGAAATCGCGGACAGGGGAAAGCACCCGCATATCCTCGAAGCGGCCGGTAGGGCCCTCGCCGCCCTGTTTCAGCATCGCCAGCATATCTTCCCGCGCCTTTCGGATTTCCGTGCTGGTAGCGCCGATGACATGATGTGCCATGATGGAGGCGGAGGCCTGACCCAGCGCACAGGCGCGCACCTCGTGCGAAAAATCCGTCACCCTGCCGGCTTCGACCTTGAGATAGACCTTAAGCTTAGAGCCGCAGAGACGCGAGTGTTTCTCGGCGCTTGCATCGGCATCTTTGAGAATGCCGATCAGCGGAATGTTCCCGGCGAAGTCCAGAATGCGGTTATTGTAGATGTCGTCCATCGTCAGGTGTCCGGCGCTATCGAAAATGCCCAAAACAGGACAGGTCAGATTTTTCTAACACAGCGTTTGTCGCAGTGAAGCTTTTCTGCCCTTCATTCTCATTATATGCTAACGAGCTTTCTGGACATCAAGCCGTGACCAAATTAACGGCTCCGATACCGAAAAAACAGCATCGGCCTTGCCAAAATGCTATAAAACAACCAGATAGCAGCAACTGCGAACATGAGTTCGCGATGAAAAACGAATTCAGGTGCGGCCTTTACCCGCATCGGGAGAGACAAAATGGATGCGATCGTGAAGAATTTCCCCGGCGCTGGCGCAAAACCCGACGTGGCAGAAGCTCGCCCGAGCCAGGCTGAAGCGGAAGAAGCAGTGCGCGTTCTCTTGCGCTGGGCCGGAGAAAATCCTGCCCGCGAAGGTCTTCTGGACACGCCCAAGCGCGTCGCCAAAGCCTATCGCGAGCTGTTTTCCGGTTATGAGCTGAATGTTCAGGACGTACTCGGCACGACCTTCGAGGAAGTCGGCGGTTATGACGATGTGGTGCTGGTGCGCGACATCCCCTTCTTCTCCCATTGCGAACACCATATGGTGCCGATCGTCGGCAAGGCGCATGTCGCCTATCTTCCGGCCGGGCGCGTGCTTGGTCTGTCGAAGATCGCCCGCGTCGTTGAAATCTTCGGCCGCCGACTGCAGACGCAGGAAAACATGACGGCGCAGATCGCTCGCTCGATCGAAGAAACGCTGAAACCGCGCGGTGTCGCTGTCATGATCGACGCCGAACACATGTGCATGTCCATGCGCGGCGTCAACAAGCAGGGCTCCACGACGCTCACCACCAGCTTCACCGGCACGTTCAAGAACGACCCGGCCGAACAGGTGCGCTTCATGACCATGGTGCGGAACCGCTAAGGGTTCCGCCTTTCCTTCGGGGTAGCAATGTCCATTTCGTTTCCCTCCGCGCCTGCGGACAAGGAAGTTCTCGAAAATGCCGGTCTCTTTTCGCCGAAATTCGATGCTCACGGCCTCGTAACAGCGGTCGTGACCGATGTGCGCGACGGCGAATTGTTGATGGTCGCCCATATGAATGCGCAGGCCCTGGCGCTAACGCTTGAAACAGGCATTGCCCATTATTACAGCCGCTCCCGCGACAAGATCTGGAAGAAGGGCGAAACATCAGGCAACCTGCAGACGGTGAAGGAATTCCGCACCGATTGCGATCAGGACGCCGTTTGGCTGAAGGTCTCCGTCGCCGGCCATGATGCGACCTGCCACACCGGTCGTCGCTCCTGCTTTTACCGGTCGGTTGAACTCGTCGATGGCCAGGCGAAGACCCGCATCCTCGACGATGTCAGGCATTTCGACCCGGCAACCACCTATTCCAGCGAATAAACGACGACCTTCCATCGGTCGCACCGATTTGCTACCAATACAGTGAGTTCCGGGGATTTGGAGCGGAACCTGAAAGGCAGGCAGGGAGTGCGATCAATGTTGGGATGGGGAAATCGTCACAATCCGCTTGCAACGGGAAATCCTGAAGCCACCAGCAACGAACCACCCGTCACCCAGCTTGTCGACAAACATCGGATAGCGCTTGCGCTCGGCGGCGGTGCCGCCCGCGGTTGGGCTCATATTGGCGTCTTACGTGCATTGGACGAGGCTGGCGTCAAGATCGGCATGATCGCGGGGACCTCGATCGGGGCGCTGGTGGGCGGGTGTTATCTCGCCGGAAAGCTCGATGAGCTGGAGGAATTCGCTCGCTCGCTGACAATGCGCCGCATCGCCGGTCTGCTCGATCTGACCATTGGCGGCGGCGGCCTTTTTGGCGGCATGCGGCTGACCAAGCGCATGCAGGAGCATCTGGAAGGCCTGCGCGTCGAAAGTCTCGAGCACCCCTTCATTGCCGTTGCCACGGAGCTGCGCACCGGCCACGAGGTCTGGATCCACCAGGGGGATCTCGTCACCGCCCTGCGCTCCTCCTATGCGCTGCCGGGCATTTTCGAACCGGTGCAATGCAATGGCCGCACGCTGATCGACGGCGCGCTCGTCAATCCCGTGCCGGTTTCCGTCTGCCGTGCCTATGAGCAGGCGCTGGTTGTCGCCGTCAATCTCAACTACGATCTTTTCGGGCGCTCTGCCGTGGTCAAACACGCCGCCTCTCCGCCTGGCGCCGGCACGCCACCGGTTGAAACGGCACCGCGTCCCGGCCTGCCGGGTGTCATGGTACAGGCCTTCAACATCATTCAGGACCGCATCTCGCGCTCGCGTCTGGCAGGTGACCCACCCGACCTGATGCTGCATCCGCGCATCAACGATATCGGCCTCTCGGAATTCCACCGCGCCAGCGAAGCCATCGACAGAGGTTACGAGGAAACACGTTCGCGTATTCCCGAACTTGAGCGCATGCAGCAGGCATTCCGGCGCTAGGTACTGCTAAAGCGCGAAACGGATAGACGAAAAACCAACTGTGGTGAAACCATGTATTGGTCGATTTCCATCCTGCCGCCTGCCGACGAAAATATTGTATCCGACACGAATCGCCTGATCCAGTTTCTCGAAAGACAGTCCCCGGCCCGAGGCTGACGCTTGTTCAGCCAATGCAAGCCGGGACGCAGGATCAGCCAGCAATATAAGCCTTGATTTGTTCGGCTTCGGCTTCGATCTCACCGATCCGCGCCTTAACGACGTCACCGATGGAGATGATGCCGGCAAGGCGGCCATTCTCTTCAACCGGGACATGCCTGAAGCGTCCGCCCGTCATGATTTCCATCAGCTGATCGGTGGTGGAATTGTGCTGACAGCGCACGACGTTCTTTGTCATGGCGACAGAAACGGACTGCTGCAGGGAAGCCGCGCCCTGGCCTGCCACGGCCTTGACGAGATCGCGTTCGGTGAAGATGCCGAGAACCACACCATCCGCGTCGGTCACGACGACAGAGCCGATCTTGTGCGCATGCAGCGTGCCCGCCGCCTCGCCGATGCTGACATCCGGACCGACAGTCACGACGTCCCGGCCCTTGCGGTCGAGTAGATCCTTCACGAATGTTGCCATGCCTTCCTCCTCTTTGCAGCGATTGGCAGTGCCGCAGTCTCCCCCGGCGGTTGCAAATCATGCAGTATGGTGCGCTGAGGCCCGTGCGAATGCAATCCCGGATGGGACGCGCATCAGCAAATTTGCGCCGCCTCCGACAAGGAGCGTGATCGGCCTAGCGAACCGGTCGATCAAAAAGGCCGAAGAACAGAAAGCCAAGGAGAAAACCGAACACGTGGGCATCCCAGGCGATCTGGCCGCCCACATCGCCAAACAGCGGTACGCCGACGGCAATCAGAACATTGCCGAAGAGCCACATCAGCGTGAAGATCAGCACCGTCCGGTTCTGGAGCGCCCCCAAGATACTCTGCCGCGGCATGAGATGGCCGAAGGACGCGCTATATCCACCGCGCGCGGGGAACGCAAAGCGGCAGGCCGCCCCCATCAGTGCCGAAACCACGCCAGACGCACCGATCAGCACCGTCGCGTCACCCCAGTTCAGCGCCGCATGTCCAAAAGCGGAAACGGCGGCGGAAATGCCCCATAACAGCACGAAACGCACTGTTCCGATCCGGCGCAGGACGGGCGCTCCGAAAGCCATCAGCCATAATCCATTAAAGAGAATGTGCTCGATGCCGCCATGCAGGAAAGAATAGGTGACAGGCGTCCAGAGCCACTCCAGCCCCTGCTGCGAAAAAGGGACAGCGTAACGCAGCGGGATAAAGCCAAAGGTGAAGACGAACCAGCCATTGCCTTCCTCCGACAGCAGATAGGCAGGAACCACATAAGCGATGATCAGCGCGGCCAGAATGCCGACCAACAGCGACGGCAGGTTAAAGACGGGAGCGTTCGCGTCGTCTTTCGGTTCCGGCGTTCCCGAAACCGGCGGCTGTTCGCCGTCCTCGTAGGACATGATCCCATCCCTGTCTTGGTCGAATGTTGTGTTCCCCGAGCAATATAGGAAGCTCGAACGAAAAAAAAGCCGTCCCGCTTTTCACTTGCGCGACGCCCGTGCCGCAAGCGGAAAAGGGCGCCGGGCAGGAAGCGGTCCGGCTTGCGTGCGCCGAACCTGACCGGCAGCCCCGCGTGAAATTGTGCTGACGGAGCTTTCCCCGACATGCCCGAGCCGATGCCACGGCTATCGCGGCTATTCAATATCAACCCCTTGTTAACCTTAACGGATCCGTCTGGCACGAAAATCGCTACTCCTCCAGATGCAGACGTTCGGATGGACATGATGTCCCAGAAGCGAACATGGAGAAATGCTATGAAGAGCATGGCCGGACTGGACATATATGCGTACTGGGATGACCTGCGCGGTAAGCGCTCAGCCCCTCGCCGCGAGGACATAGACCCCACAAAACTGAAACATCACCTTGGCGATCTTTTCATTCTGACGGACAAGGGAGAGAATACGCCCTATTTCCGCCTCGCCGGCACGCGTCTGTGCGACCTGTTTGGCCGGGAATTGCGGGACCGTCCTTTTTCTGAACTGTGGAATGAGGCCAATGCCGTTTTCCCCTGCCGCGTTGCGCGCGGTATCCTGCAACACCAGTTGCCGGTGATTTTCGACGTCGAAGCCGAAGACGAGCACGGTGCCGCGCCCCTGGCGTATGAAATGCTCCTTTTGCCGCTGCTGACAGAGATGGACACCGCCCCAAGGCTACTCGGCGCCCTCCTGGCTGAAAGACCACGGGTGAATTTCTCGACGCCGATCCGATACCTCTCCATGAAAAGCAGCAGGCTCTTGCGTCTGGACGTGGCGCCCAAAGACCGAACGTCCAGCACCAGCGCGACGGCCGCTCCTTTCGCAGGACGGCTGTGACACAGTTCGAGCATGGCGGCGACATCAAACAATGTGCGCCGCCATGGAGAATGATAAAGTAGGTCAATACTGCCATCATTGCCTTAAATGGAAAAATTGTAGATATCAGGCAATACAGTCTGTTAACTGGCACGCGTTAGAAAGAGGCATCATCATTCATTACAATTGCGATGCCCATGTTTTCGTCCCGCTCGGTCAACACCGCCCAAATTCAGCGCCCGGTTGAGGAAGCTCCGCTTGACGATGCGGTCCGTGTGTCTTTCACCGGCCGCCTCATGTTGCCCGACCACGAAGAATATGATTGCACCGCCACCGAGATGACCGCCGAAAAGGCGCAGTTCACTTGCTCGGCCATTGCCCGGCGCGGCGACCGCGTGATCGCCTATCTTCAACATATCGGCCGTATTGAAGGCACGGTGAGTTCCCTTACCGCTTCCGGCTTCCTCATCTCCATAAACGCGCCGGAGCGCAAGCGGGAAAAGCTCGCAGCCCAGCTCGCCTGGATCGCCAAGCGCCAATTGCTCGGACTGCCGGAAGACCGCCGCCATGACCGCCTGACGCCACGCAATGCAAGGGCACAGCTCGTTCTGGAAGACGGCAAACTCGTCGCCTGCCGGCTTATCGACCTTTCCCTTTCCGGCGCCGCCATAGAGATTGAAAACCGGCCGCCGCTCGGTACCCGCGTGCAGCTTGGCAAGAACATGAGCGGCAAAATCGTGCGTCACTTCATGGAAGGTGTCGCTGTTGAATTCGACAGGGTGCAGTCGCCCGACGCGCTGATCGAGTTTCTCTAAGCGTATAAAAGACGACAGTCTTCCCGCACCAGAAACGCGTAGCGTTTTATCGCGGGTGCTCGCCTGACATCATTGCCAAACCCGGACGATCCCTGCACCGCAAGACGCACCCCCTTGCTGAGCCACCACGATTGCAGCCTCGTTGGCGCATCTGGCTTTCGAGCGCTTTACACATTACCGCTCACGAAGGTGTCCGAGCCGCACGAAGTGGCGCGCTTCTCACGACCCATCCCCTCGCCCAACGCGGATCCTTCGCGGTCTGAAGGCCATCCAAATGCCCTCCGCACATCTTTTTCCGTAAAAAATGCGAATTTTCTTGAATTTTTTTTGCCCGATTTTCGCGCTTGTTTCAGCATGGGACAACCATCCCATAACGGGAATTCGCACTCCCGTTACACGGAGCGGGGCCAGTCGCGTATTGCCGCCAGAGCCATCCGGATCTAAAAATCGCTGTTTATTCAGCGCGCTAAATGACTACCAAAAACCTAAGATCATGATGCGTAAAATTGTAATAAAATTTGCCTCGAATAAGCGTAAAAACTGACTCAAATACAATTCAAAACAACGGCTAATTTGCTGAAATTTAAGCTCAAATTGCGCCACGCAAATTTCCGACGGGTCAAAATATAGCTGCGAATGTCTCCTCACCACGGGGAGACAAGCAATGAACAAGAACCACCGTTTCGTATTCGCCCTGATCGCATTCGTCGTCAGCGCCGTCGCACATCAGGCAAGCGCATCGCCCGCCGCCGGCATGCGCGTCATCGGCAAGGCCAATCCGCCAATCGGCCATTATGAATTCTGCCAGACCTATCAGAGCGAGTGCCAGCCGACTTCGCTCGATACCGGGCCGATGAAGCTGAACGAAGAGCGCTGGAAGACGATGCTCGACGTCAACTATACCGTCAACACCACCATCACGCCGATGACGGACATGGAAATCTATGGTGTCGAAGAGCGCTGGGCCTATCCGACCACAGTCGGCGATTGCGAAGATTTCGTTCTTCTGAAGCGCAAGATGCTCATGAACAAGGGCTTCTCCGCGTCCAACCTGCTGATAACGGTCGTTCTGCAGCCGAATGGCGAAGGCCACGCCGTTTTGACCGTGCGCACGGATCGCGGTGACTTCATTCTCGACAACATGCGCAACAAGGTCATGAACTGGTCTGAGACCGAATACACCTACCTGAAGCGTCAGGACAGCGCCAACCCCGGTCGCTGGGTGAAGATTCAGGATGGCCGCGCCACCACGGCGGTCGGCGGGATCAACTGACCGCCGTAACCGTCCCGTCTCCCCAGAATCACAAAGCCGGCCTGTGCGAAGGGCCGGCTTTTTCTTTTTGCTCCGACACCGTTAGAGCAGGCCAAGCTCGGCCAGTTCACGCCGGAGATCGGAAGGCATGTCTTCACCGCCCGTGCCACCGCCGAGATCACGCGGCGCTTCCGTGTCCTGAAGGTAGCGCCAGCCCTGAAACGGCCGCTTGGGTGCCGGCGACGTTTCAATGACCTCCGGGCCAAGAACGAGGTCGCAGCGGGAAATACCGTCCTCCCCCTTGAAGGAGCGGATATCGAGAAGCTTCTGCCGGGCCTGCACCTGTCCCTTGATCACCCAGTAGAGCGAACCGCCTTCAAGCAGTTCCTCGACCCGTTTCGGGATCATCCGGGTGGTGTGGACACTGTGCGGCTCAAGGCCAGCGGCAATGGCTGTCAGCGAACGGTGCGCGACCCAGTCCCTCAAGTCCTGGATGGAATCCGCACCGACGCACAATTTGATGAGATGTAGAGGCATGCCCCTATCAATGCCTTTTTGCGGCGGGCGTCAAGCATCCGTAGGACACCTGCCGCCCGGCACACTCAGCACTCCACAACGTTGACGGCGAGGCCGCCGGTGGAGGTTTCCTTGTATTTCTCGCTCATGTCGTTGCCGGTCTGACGCATGGTTTCGATGCAGGCATCGAGCGGCACGAAATGCTGGCCGTCGCCCTTCAGCGCCAGCGACGCAGCGGTCACCGCCTTGACGGCGCCGAGCGCATTGCGCTCGATGCAGGGCACCTGAACGAGGCCCGCAATCGGATCGCAGGTCATGCCGAGATGATGTTCGAGCGCGATTTCCGCAGCATTCTCCACCTGTTCGGGTGAGCCCCCCATGACCGCGGCCAGACCCGCAGCCGCCATGGCAGCCGCCGATCCGACTTCGCCCTGACAGCCGACTTCCGCGCCTGAAATCGAGGCATTGTGCTTGATGATGCCGCCGATCGCGGCCGCCGTCAGCAGGAAGTCGCGCACGTCGTCAACCGTCGCATCCTCGTGGAAATGCCGGAAGTAACGCACGGTCGCCGGAACCACACCGGCCGCGCCATTGGTGGGCGCGGTAACGACGCGGCCGCCGGCGGCGTTTTCCTCGTTGACCGCCATCGCGTAGACGCTGAGCCAGTCATTGGCCATGACCGGGTTCAACCGGTTGCTGCGCCATTCCGCATTCAGCTTTTCGTAAATGGAGCGGGCGCGGCGGCGAACCTTAAGGCCGCCCGGCATGATGCCATCCACTTTCAGGCCGCGTTCGATGCAGCCGTTCATGGCGTCCCAGATCTGGTCGAGACGCGCGTTCAGCTCCTCGCGGGAAACAACCGTTTCCTCGTTGGCCCGCTTCATCTGGGCGATGGTGCGGCCGGAACGGGCCGCCATCTCGAGCATTTCCCGCGCCGTCCCGAACGGATAGGGTACACGTGGGCCATTATCGATGGTCTTGCCGCGCTGCTTGATTGCCTCCAGCTCCGTATCCGTGACGACAAAACCGCCGCCGACGGAATAATAGATTCGCTTCAAGAGCAGCCGGCCCTGATTGTCGAAGGCGGAGAAGGTCATGCCGTTGGCATGGCCGGGCAACGGGTTCTTTTTGTCGAACACCAGATCTTCGGCCGGGCGGAAAACGTAAGAGGGATGGCCGGGCGGCGTCACCGTGCCCGCCTTCTCGACGCCCTCGATGATCGCATCCATCGCGTCGGGATCGACGAGATCGGGCTGCTCACCCGTGAGGCCCAGAACGACGGCACGCCCCGTGCCGTGGCCAATACCCGTATAGGCAAGCGAGCCGTGCAGGCTGACATTCAGCTGCGCCACGGCAGCACCCGAAGGACGTGGCCACTCGTCACTGAGGATAAGCGCCAGGAAACGGTTGGCGGCCGTCATTGGCCCCATCGTATGCGAACTGGACGGACCGATGCCGATCTTGAAAACGTCGAAGACCGAAAGAAACATGAAATATACCCTGCGTCATGGATTCCACCGCATCATATCCAAAGCTGAAACGGATCGCCATAAAAGAGCGGCACCGGCTTTTGCAGCTGCGACATGAAGGTCCTGAAACGAAAACAGCACGGTTTCCAGAGGAAAACCGCGCCGTTTCAAAAACCCGTCATTCAGGAGAGATGCTTATGGGCTGCCAAAAATGTACGTCAATGCGAGAAAAGCGGCAAAGCCTGCAAGTGCGCGCAAGGTGACGCCCCAGCAGGATTTCTGAGCGGTTTCTTCCATGATTACTCCAGCTATTCACTCTCCGGGGGATCTTCAAGACCCGGCCCGTTGGAGCAAGCATTTATTAAAATCCGGCGCGGAACGCAAATGCAAAAAGCGGCTAAATGAAGGCGTTTTTGACGGTCTGCCATTCGCGCGGCGCATAGGTATGTGAAAAAACAAAGCCTTACAGGACTGTCCCAAAGATGGACGTTTGTCGGTGTCGCCGCAATTTAGGCTAAAGTGTAACCGTTATTTAAAGCTTTTCCACAAACCCCTGTTGAAGAGGAGCCTGCTCGGCACGCAGCGGTCGAATTTTGACCGGCCGCGCGCACGCTGTCTTGAAAGGCCACAGCCCCTGCTCTATCGACGATGCCAACAGCAACGAGGCGAGTCTTTCATGCAGCAGGCTTCTTCCTTTCCCGACAGAGATACGGTCGCGTCAAAACTGACGGCGCTCACAAGTGAGGACAAGGCGTGGGTTTCGTTACTGATGGAAAATGCGGTGCAGGACGAGAATTTACTGGCCGGCATCAATCTCTACCTCGACCAGCAGGCCAATGCGCGCTTCCTCAACAGCCTTAAACTTGAAGCCGCAGGCGAATGGCTCGGCAGCAATGCCCCCGCCCGCCTGCAAATCCGTCTGGCGGAAACGGCCAAGGCCAGCCAGCATCCTGCCTATCTTTCTTTCCGAAAGGGGCTGACGGCATCGGCCGGGCTTGAAAAAGCCTATCCCAAGGCACCGATCTGACGTTTCCGGTCAGTCCGGCACACGGTCGACCACGGCGATGATGGGCCCCATCGGGAATAGCTGATCCCGCCGGTTCATGGCAGGGATATCGACACTGGAGATAGTGCCGTCGAGATAAAGCGCATTTGGCGCATCCAGCACATCCCGAAACAGCGTGCCGAAATCGTAAAAACGGACAGTGTTTTCGGAAATGGCGAAATGCACCATGCCGTTGCGGGAGACACCGACGCCATTGCGCCGTTTCAGACTGTCGCTATCGGGCAGGAAACGTGGGTGAAGCTTACCGTCGATGACAAGCATCGGCCCGGACTGGGTGGCGAAATCGGGCTTGGGATCGGCCGCCAGATAGGCTTGCGTTTCCAGAACGCCGGCGGCCGCACCCTTTAAATAAAACACGCCGTTGGGAAGCAGATGGAAATTTCCCCAGCCGCCGCCGCTAATGATGCGCGACCGCTCCATGCCGTTTTCGACGAAAAGCCCGACGGGGGAATAGTCGGAGTGATACATGCCGCCATTCATGGCGAAAACGCTGAACATATGCTGTCGCCACAGGGCCGACGACAGATCGGCGAAGCTGCGATATCCCTGCCCGGAGACAGGGTCGCGGTCATAGATGCGGATGGTGCTTTTTGCCGGATCGAAACTGCAAACGATATAGCGCCCGCCGGCATGATCGATGGTCTTGCAAAAATCCGCCTGCCCGGCTGCCTGCGCCGAAAACGGTAATAACAACGGTAGCAGCACCTGCGCCAGTTTCTTCATCGAATACATCATGACCGCCCACCTGATTCTCGTCGGGCGAACACTCACAGGCAAATCAGGACAAAGAAAAGGCGTCACCCGACTTTTCGGGTAACACCTTTCCGAGAGGGGAGCTTGTGTTAGCGGCGGGCGGCGCGGTCGACGCTGCGTCCGGCGTCCTGCGTTGCATCAACGGCGTTTGCCGTATCGCGGCCCATACCACGGATGGTATTGCCGCAGGAGCTCAGGGTGACAACGGTCAGCAAAGCCACGAAAACGGTAGAAAGAATACGTGTGATCATGTGAAACAACTCCCCTATGACTTGCCGTCCACGGCAAGCGCCGATGTGATGTGCGTCACAATAACGTGAGTCCAAAAAAACGGTTCCAGCGGCGTTTCAAAAAATCCCGTCGATGAAAATTAACATGGTTTTGAACTTCACAGGCGACACTCCAGCAGCAGTGCAGGTTTAGGATAACTTCCGTGGGCGACATGACCGAATTCAACAAACGGCTCCTGGTGATGACGGCGGGCGGCGTGAACCCCAATGTCATGATCAACGCGCTCTCAGCGCAGTTCCCGGATATTCACGTGTTCCTGGAAGAGCCGGAAGGCAAATCTGCCATTCTGAAGCGACGGGCGCGGCGGCTCGGCTGGGTTGTTGCTCTCGGCCAGATGGCGACGATGATCGCTTCCCGGCTTGGCAAACGTGTCGCCGCCCGAAGAAGCGGTGAGATCATCGCCGAGCACGGTCTTGTCGCAGACCTCTCTCCCGACATTCCCGTTACTCGCTTTACCTCGCTCAATGACGAGGAATGCCGCAAGGCCGCCAATATGCTGGAACCGGCGGTGATCTTCACCATTTCCTGCCGCCTTCTGACGGCAGAGACACTGCGTTCCCTCCGCTGCCCGGTCATCAATTTCCACGCCGGTATCAACCCTGCCTATCGCGGCCAGATGGGCGGTTATTGGGCGCTTGTGGAAAAGGACCGCGGTAACTTCGGCGCAACCGTGCATCTGGTGGACAAGGGCGTCGATACCGGCGCAACGCTTTATGAAAAGCGGCTGAAACCCTCCTCTTCCGACACCATCGCCACCTACCCGCTGCTTCTGACGGCGGGTTCGGTCGATATCGCCATCAGCGCCATCGAAGACGCATTTTCCGGCAGCCTCTCGCCACAGCCACCTTCCCACGGCCGATCCGTCCTGCGGTTTCCGCCGACGATCTGGACATGGCTCTGGAACGGCCTGACGAAACGAATCTGGTGACGGCCGTGGAGGCAGCGGCAAGCGAGCTTCGTCGCAGATGCAGGCCTGTCTTGCCGCAACAACTACAGACTTCGCCCTGAAATCCGTGCATGATAATAAAAAGGAACATGCACAAATTGCCCGATAACGTCACCACGTCCGCTATCCCCGCCTCCATCGAAGCCTCGCCCGCGCAGGTGCTCGGCGCGACTGATCTATCCGGTGTTTTTCCGAAAGGTGTGCGGGTCTATCTTACCGATACCGGGGCGGCCTCGCAGGAAAAGCTTGTGCAAGCCGCAGCGCATCTGCGCGACCTGGGTTATATGCCAGTGCCGCATCTCGCAGCACGGCGCCTTCCCTCCCGCGCAGGATTTGAGGAACAGGTAAAGCGGCTGGCGGGCGAAGCGGGCGTGACCGATGTCCTTGTTGTCGGCGGTGGCGTCGACCGGCCCGTGGGACCCTTCGCATCCAGCATGGACCTGCTCTCGACGGGCCTGTTGGACAGTTGCGGTATCACGCAGATCGCCATTGCCGGCCACCCGGAGGGCAGCCCGGACTTCAGCGACGATATTGCCGTAAACGCTCTGAAGCTGAAACGCGAGTTTGCTGAACGGACGAACGCCGACATGCGCATCGTCACCCAGTTCGGTTTCGATCCCGGCCGTTTTATCGCCTGGGCGGAAGGGCTCGCCCTCTCCGGCATCGATTTGCCGGTTCATATCGGTGTGTCTGGCCCGGCCAAAATCACGACGCTTCTGAAATATGCCGCCCTCTGCGGGGTCGGCAATTCCATCGCCTATCTCAAGAAAAACGCGCTGTCCTTGACGACGCTTGCAAAAGGCCATTCGCCGGAAGGTGTGGTGGGCCCGATTGAGCGTCACTGGCGCGCCAAGACGCAAGGGCCGATTCAGCAAATTCACGTCTTCCCCTTCGGCGGCCTGCAGAATTCAGCCGACTGGCTGGTTCAACGCGGAAGTTGGAAAAGGGACCCAACCGCCCACGCCTTGTCACCGGATTCGATGACGGGATAGCGAGTGATAGAGGCTGCGCACCAGCGTGGCCGCTGCGCCTGCCTGCGATATCAGGCCGCCTTGGCAACCTCTCCAAAAGCATTTCGAATGCTCTCCGCCACGGCCAGAACCGGGCGTGAGGCCTTATCACCCATGATCAGGCGGATATCGAAACTGCCAAGCTCCGGCAGGCCCTCCTTGTCACCCAGGATCACCATGTCGTTCTGGACATAGGAGCGCGGTAACGGCGCGATGGCAAGATCCGCCACGATCGCCGCGCGTTGCGCCATGGTATGGCCACTGAGATAGGCCACGCGGAAATTGCGCCCGCGCCGTTCCAGCGAGTTGATCGCTTCCGAGCGCCAGATGCAGCCTTCTTCCCAGATCGAGATCGGCAGCGGATCACGCAGATGAGCAGTCCCGCATTTCGCGCCGGCCCAGACCAGCCGCTCGCGCATCAACACCTCGCCGGTGTCGCGCAATGGATGCGAGGCACAGTTGACCAAGGCAAGGTCAAGCCGCCGTTCATCCATGCGCTTGTAAAGATTGGAACTGGAATCGATGGTGACGTCGATCATTATGCCCGGGAAAACATCGGCAAAACGCTTGAGAATGCCTGGTAGCAGGCCACGCTCGCCGATATCTTCCGGCGCGCCCAGCCGGACGACACCCGACAGTTCCGGCATGACGAAACGCGACACCGCCTCATTGGAAAGCGCGATCATGCGCCGCGCGTAGGTGAGCAGCGTCTCGCCGTGCGCGGTCAAGGTGACGGAACGCGCGTCTCGCAGGAAGAGCGTCGTCTTCAACTGCTCCTCCAGCTTCTTGATCTGCATTGAAACGGCCGAAGGCGTCCTGAACACGACTTCCGCAGCGGTGGAGAAATTCCCTGTTTCCGCAATCGCGACGAAGGTTCTCAAGATGTCGTTATCCAGCAACGGCAGTGGTTGGCGGAAAGTCACGGTCATGGCACGTACCTTCAAATATTTTGATTTATAGATGGATATCATTTCGTTTGATTGAATGTCAACCGAGGCGCATCCTTCTGACATGATTGATGGCGCGCACTGGTCGCGGGAATGAGTGTCAAGGGCATTGATAGAGTTACACCCTGCTCGACAATTCATTCCGAAATTTGATGAATGACATAAGATTCATTCTATTGCCTGATGAAACAGGCAAGCGCATACCGAAGTCGCAAACAGGATCGTTGTTCACGAAAGGACAAAGACATGACCATGGTACATTATCTGCCGGTAACGAACCGGTCTCCACATCGTCCGTCACCCGGAGGCTGGCTCAATCGCCTCTCAGAACAGGTCGCTGCCCGTTATGCGGAATGGCGCCGCGACAGGATGCTTCGTACATTGGAGGGCCTGCCGCCCGAAACCTTAAAGGACATTGGATGGCCGACAGCCGAAACCCCCAGCATGCGCGACATCCGCAAGTGATGGCCGCCCCCTTGGCTCGCAATCTTTGAATGCATTGCGAGCCACCACTATAATTTTGAGTTATATCATGAAGGGCGCAAATAAGCCTGCCTGTTTTGCATGCGACAGACCGCCTGTTTAGAAGGCGCATCGCAAAATTTGCTTATTTCAAAAGCGATTCTTTGACAGCTCCATTTTCGCGACGTATTTTTCGCGAAAGATGTCGCAATGAGGACATCCAGAATACCAATTCCAAGAGAGGAATTGTGTATTCGCAACGGAGCACGGGCAAATGAGCAGAGACTCCCAGAAAAAGCGCTCAATCGTCTTTTTTCTCATTCCGCAATTTACCATGCTGCCTTTTACCGGAGCCATCGAGACACTTCGCCTGGCCAACCAGATGCTGGGTTACACGGCCTACCAATGGCGCCTGGCGTCTCTGGATGGCGGCAAGGTCATGTCCTCAAGCCGTATCTGTCTTGAGGCCGATACCTGTCTTGCCGACGAACGACGTTTCATCAACGGTGAAAAGCGTCCGGATATGGCAATCGTCTGTTCGGGTCTGAATGTGGAGCAATACGGCAATAAATCCGTCAATGCCTGGCTGCGCGAAGCCTATAATCGCGGCATCACGCTCGGCAGCCTCTGTACGGCCACTCACATTCTCGCCGAGGCGGGACTTCTCAACGGCAAGCGCTGCGCAATCCATTGGGAGAACCTCCCGAGCTTTGCCGAAGCCTTTCCGCAGGTCGAGGTCTATGCCGACCTCTACGAAGTCGACAGCAACATCTACACCTGCGCCGGCGGGACCGCATCGCTGGACATGATGCTGAGCCTGATCGGCCAGGATTTCGGTGAGAACCTCGTCAACCGCGTTTGCGAACAGCAGCTGACGGACCGGGTGCGCAGCCCGAACGATCGCCAGCGCCTGCCACTGCGTGCACGACTTGGTGTCCAGAACAGCAAGGTTCTTTCGATTATCGAGTTGATGGAAGGCAATCTGTCGGAACCGCTTTCGCTTCTGGATATTGCCGATGCCGCCGATCTGTCGCGGCGGCAGGTAGAACGCCTCTTCCGCCAGGAAATGGGTCGCTCCCCCGCCCGATATTATCTCGAAATCCGCCTCGATCGCGCACGGCATCTGCTGATCCAGTCCGCAATGCCGGTCGTTGAGGTTGCGGTTGCCTGCGGTTTCGTTTCCGCCTCGCATTTTTCGAAGTGTTATCGCGAAATCTACAATCGCACGCCGCAGCAGGAACGCGCCGAGCGCAAACTGTTGATGAGCGCGTCACGAATGGCAATGGCGAGCCAAGCAGGCAAAGCCGCGCATTGAAGACGCGGCCTTACAAAGCCTCGGACACGATCGCAGGCAGATCGAAGACGAAGCATCTCCCTCATGCCGGAATTGATCCGGCATCCAGCCACGGCGCGTCGGCGCCGTCAAAGAGTCTCTCGCGATCAAGGATTTGATTGCGCTGGACCCTGGACCAGATCCGGGGTGTCGGAAGTGAAGATGAGCATCCTACATCACCCAAACGGCCGGACCGCATGGGCAAGGTCCTCCGCGGTCATGCCATCTCCAGCCCGGTGGCCCGCCTCACCGTGCAGCCAGACACCGGCGGCAGCGGCCTCGAAAGCGGGCGTTCCCTGCGCCAGCAACGCGCCGACAATACCCGCAAGCACATCGCCCGAACCCGCCGTGGCAAGGCTTGCCGGTGCGTTGGCGTTAACGACTGCCCTGCCATCGGGGGCAGCGATGACGGTATCGGCCCCCTTGTAAACCAGCACAGCGCCGCTGAGAGCCGCCGCTTCTTGCGCCTTCTCAATCTTGCTCAGCGTCCTGTCGTCGGCGAGATCGGGAAATAGTCTGGCAAATTCACCCTCATGCGGCGTCATCACGAATTTGCCCTGCCCGGCTCGGATCACCTCGAACAGGGTGTCGGTCTGCGCCTTGAATGCGGTAATCGCGTCAGCATCCAGCACGACAGCCTTGTCTCCAAGCAGCGACACGAACCGCCTTGCCTTATCGAGATCGCCGAACCCCGGACCGATCACAAAGGCGCCGTGGCGATTGTCGTCGAGCCACGCGCGAAGCTCGTCCTCGTCGTCCATCGGCGTGTTCATCACCGCCGTCAACGTCACCGACAGCACGTCCAGCGCTTTCCTGGGCGCTGCAACGGTGACGATGCCTGCGCCTGCCTTCATCGCCGCCATCGCCGTCATGCGGCTGGCACCCGTTGCGTGCGGCGGGCCGGCAAAGACCGTCAGATGCCCTCGGCGGAATTTGTGGGTTTCGATCTCCCGCGCGGGCAAGGCATCGCGCCACACAAGCGGATCGTTTTCCGATACAGACCCCGCATGATCGAGCAGGATGCGCGAGGGAATGCCGATATCGAAAACCTCTAGCGAGCCGCACAGCTCCCGCCCCGGCATCAGCAGATGCCCCGGCTTGCGTGCCATGAAGGTCACCGTCCGTTCCGCCCGGAACGCCGCCCCGAGAGGAACGCCCCGTCGGCCGCAGAGCCCTGACGGCAGATCGACCGCAAGAACCGGAGCCTTCGCCGCCGAAACGGCATCAATCACGCGCACAAGCTCTTGCGGAACATCGCGAGAAAGTCCCGCTCCGAAAACGGCGTCGATCACCACATCGCCCGGCTGCGGCGCGTATTCAGCCAGGGGCAAAGGCTTGACGCCGCTCCGCTCGAATGCTCGCCCCGCGTCACCCTTCAGAGCGTCTACATCGCCCAGATGATGAGCCGTCACCGCCGCTCCGCTCTGCAGAAGCGCCCGCGCCGCCACATAACCATCGCCACCATTATTGCCGCCTCCACAAAGAACGACAAAACGCCGCGCCTGCGGATAGTGCCGCAACGCAGAAGCTGCGACCGCCTGGCCCGCCCGCTCCATCAGGTCATAAAGCGGGATGCCTGACTGGCCGGCTGCCGCGTCGATCCGGGCCATGGTTTCGGGGGCAATGAGAAGCAGGTGCCTAAGAGATGTCATACCCCGATCATCCCTGCAAAACGCGGCAAAGGCAATCGATACAAAAATGAGCAGATTCCAGTGAGGAAATAATAGTCAATTGCATAAAATATAAACAAATCAACATTTAAGCGATCATAAAATTATAAATATTCAAAATTACTAAAATAATACAAATCGGTCGAAATGCAGATGATTTTTTAGAAGTCTGACGAGAAATTGGCTGGAAAATCGCAAAAACTAGATGCATTTTGTGCTGGTGGGGCCGGTGAGCGAAGTTTTTTCTTCAAGCTGGCTTCCGATCTGGCACAATACGTGCATTCTTGTGGCAGAGCGGGATTTACCTGCTTTAACGGGAGAAGCGGAGAGATATTTTCTCATGAAAAAGATCGAAGCGATCATTAAGCCTTTCAAGCTCGACGAAGTGAAGGAAGCCCTTCAGGAAGTCGGTCTTCAGGGAATCACGGTCACGGAAGCAAAAGGCTTTGGTCGTCAGAAGGGACACACGGAACTCTACCGCGGTGCAGAGTACGTTGTGGACTTTTTGCCGAAAGTGAAAGTCGAAGTCGTATTGGCAGATGAGAATGCGGAAGCCGTCATTGAGGCGATCCGCAATGCGGCACAGACAGGACGCATCGGCGATGGAAAGATTTTCGTTTCCAATGTCGAGGAAGTCATCCGCATCCGTACCGGTGAAACAGGCGTTGACGCCATATAATTAAAAACGTCCCGAGCCGGGGAGGCTTGGGTTTTCACCTCGTCATCATCACACTCAAGGAAAATGTTTAAATGACGACCGCAAACGATATCTTGAAGCAGATCAAGGATAACGACATCAAGTTCGTGGACCTGCGCTTTACCGACCCCAAGGGCAAGCTGCAGCACGTCACCATGGACATTGTCTGTGTGGACGAAGACATGTTCGCCGATGGCGTCATGTTCGACGGCTCCTCGATCGCCGGCTGGAAGGCCATCAACGAGTCCGACATGGTGCTGATGCCCGATCCGGCGACGGCCCATGTCGATCCGTTCTTTGCCCAGTCCACCCTGGTCATCCTTTGCGACATTCTCGACCCGGTTTCGGGCGAAGCCTACAACCGCGACCCGCGCGGCACCGCCAAGAAGGCCGAAGCCTACCTCAAGGCATCAGGTATCGGCGACACGGTTTTCGTCGGCCCCGAGCCTGAATTCTTCGTCTTCGACGACGTGAAGTACAAGGCAGACCCCTACAATACCGGCTTCAAGCTCGATTCGTCCGAACTGCCGTCCAACGACGACACCGACTACGAGACCGGCAACCTGGGTCACCGTCCGCGCGTCAAGGGCGGTTACTTCCCGGTTCCGCCGATCGACAGCCTGCAGGACATGCGTTCCGAAATGTTGACGGTTCTCGCCGAAATGGGTGTCGTCGTCGAAAAGCATCACCACGAAGTGGCTGCTGCACAGCACGAGCTGGGTGTAAAGTTCGATACGCTCGTCTCCAGCGCCGACAAGATGCAGATCTACAAGTATGTCGTGCACCAGGTCGCCAATGCCTATGGCAAGACGGCAACCTTCATGCCGAAGCCGATCTTCGGCGACAACGGCTCGGGCATGCACGTTCACCAGTCCATCTGGAAGGGCGGCAAGCCGACCTTCGCAGGCGACGAATATGCCGGTCTTTCCGAGACCTGCCTCTATTACATCGGTGGCATCATCAAGCACGCCAAGGCGATCAACGCCTTCACCAACCCCACCACCAACTCCTACAAGCGTCTGGTGCCGGGTTATGAAGCGCCGGTTCTGCTCGCTTACTCCGCGCGCAACCGTTCCGCCTCCTGCCGTATCCCCTTCGGCTCCAATCCGAAGGCCAAGCGCGTCGAAGTCCGCTTCCCGGACCCGACCCAGAACCCCTATCTCGGTTTTGCGGCCATGCTGATGGCCGGCCTCGACGGCATCAAGAACAAGATCCACCCCGGCAAGCCGATGGACAAGGACCTTTACGACCTTCCCGCCAAGGAACTGAAGAAGATCCCAACCGTCTGCGGTTCGCTGCGTGAAGCGCTGGAAAGCCTCGACAAGGACCGCAAGTTCCTGACCGCCGGCGGCGTGTTCGACGACGACCAGATCGACAGCTTCATCGAGCTGAAGATGCAGGAAGTCATGCGTTTCGAAATGACCCCTCACCCGGTCGAATTCGACATGTACTACTCGGCCTGATCGGTCCTGCGAGCGCTCCACCGGGGCGCTCCACTCATCGCGGCGGTTTTCCCCGGAAAGCCGCCGTTTTTTTTCTACCTGATGTGACGCAAGCCCATGCCAACGAAACCAGTCTCTCAGCCCGCACGCTTCACGGACTGGCTCATCTTTCTTGCTGTGCCGTTCTTTTTCTCCAGCAACGTCATTTTCGGCCGTGGCGTCGTCGGCGAAGTCTCGCCTTTCATCGCCGCCTTCATCCGCTGGATCGGCTCGACCCTCATCATCGCACCTTTCATGGTAGCCGACTGGCGCAATTGCCTTGCCTTCGTCCGGCGCAAGACGCTGCTCTGGCTCATTCTGGGTATGCTCGGCATGGGCGTCTGCGGGGGCGTGGTCTATTGGGGCCTCACCATGACGACGGCCGCCAACGGCACGCTGATCTACACCACGTCGTCGCTGTTCATCATCCTGTTCCAGCGCATCTTTCAGGGCCGGGTCATCAGGAGGCTGGAAGTGGCCGGCATGGTGATCGCATTTACCGGCGTTGCCGCCATCGTGCTTAAGGGCGACCTCTCCGCGCTGCGTCACATGAATTTCAACATCGGCGATTTCGCAATCCTGACCGCCGCCATCGCCTTCGCGACCTATTCGCTGCTTCTGCGCGATCCGGCGGCCCGGCAGATGGCCTCCTTCAGCCTTTTTGGGCTGATCGCCTTTTCCGGCGCGCTGGTGCTTCTGCCGCCGGCCGCACTGGAACTGGCGCAGGGCGGCATGTTGCCCGCGACAGGCCTGGCCTGGGCGAAAATCGGCGGCATCATTCTCTTCGCCTCGCTTCTCGCCTTTTATTGCTTCACCCATACGGTACGCGTTTTCGGCCCGGCGACGGCAGGCATTACCCTTTACATGATGCCGCCAGTATCAATCGTCATGGCGACGCTGTTCCTCGGCGAGACTTTCGAGAGCTACCACGCCATCGGCATCGTGCTGGTCACGGGCGGCGTCATTCTGGCCACCGCGCCGATTGGCAGAAAGCGCTGAGCCTTTCGGCAGGCCGCCACCACGACCGCTAGCCCTTGATATTTCCTAATCTACACCCAACTAATATTGGGAAAGGAAGTACATGCCATGAAACAACGAGACGCAAAATTTACGCTTGGCGAGATCGTTCGCCACAAGGTGTTTCCGTTCCGCGGTGTGGTAATCGACGTGGACCCGGAATATTCCAATACCGAGGAATGGTGGAATGCCATCCCTGCGGAAATTCGGCCGGAACGCGACCAGCCCTTCTACCATCTCCTCGCCGAAAACGACGAGACGGAATACGTCGCCTATGTCTCCGAGCAGAACCTCGTCCACGACGAAAACGAGACGCCGCTGAGAAATCCCAATATCGGCCGCATCTTTGACAAGGCGCCAAACGGGGAATGGCGTCCGAAAATGTCCACTGCGCACTGACGCCCGCCAAGCATTCCCCTCCTCCCGGGGATGTCGAACGCGCATAAAAAAACCGGTCTGTCGCCAGACCGGTTTTCTGTTTTTTCTGAAGCTTGCGCTGGAAATCAGGGCTTCGGCGCGCCCTTGGCAGCGTCCTGAGCGGCTTCCAGCTTCTTGCGAGCCTCTTCCGCCTTCTTCTGCATGCCTTCCTGCAGGCTGCGCTGGCTTTCGGCCAACTGCGACTGCGTGATCGCCGGGCCGTCATAGGCGCCAGTGAAGCCGGAAAGCGCGATCTTGATGGGGTTCGGCGCGCGGCGGAAGTTGATGGAGGTGAAGACCACCTCGCTACCCTTCTTGAGCGACGCGATCATGGCATCCGTCAGCGGAACTTCGGCCGTGCACTTGTCGGGAAGGCAAACGGCGTAGTCGAGCTTCTGGCCCTTGCCGCCGTCGATCTGCATCATCACACCAGGAGGAATGAGACGCGCGGTCGGAACGGAAACCTGCAACAGCTTGCGGTTGACCTTGCCTTCAACGGTGATCAGGCCGACTGCCGTAATCATCTGGCCATTCTGGGCGAGAACCACGTTCTGCACGACGCAGACATCGTTGTCTTCCTGCTTGGAGCAGGTCTTGAACCAGCCGAGCGGAGGAGCGCCAGCGCCGCCCTGGGCAGCCGGGGCAGCATCCTGCGCCTGCGAGATGGCCGGAGCGGAAACTGCGCCGAGAGAAAGGACCAGAGCGGACAGAGCCGTCCGGGTGAATGTGTTTGCCTTGTGCATCATAAGAGTTCCGTCTCCTGAATGTCTGCCAGAACAGAACCGCAAAGTCCTGTTCGCCGATGGCGGTATCCTTCTGCCCGTTCAACTGTCGTTTAAATGAGGCAAATGCGTGACCCGTCTCTTCCGGCCACCCTGTTACATGCCGATCGCGGCGATATCCAGCACTTCTTTAACTTTTTCTTGAGCGGAGCCAAGATTTCCCGCTCCCGCATGGGTCGTGCAATGTCCCTGTGCTACATATCTGCCAGAATCATGACGATAACCATCGTGACGATCATCGGACGGACAGTTAGACAGGATAATAACATGCGCAACCTTGCGGCCCTCATCCCCGCATTGTTCCTTTTGGGATCATCCCTGCTTCCAGGCGGCGCCGCGCAGGCACAGCCGCTGCACGGCATCTCCATGCATGGCACACCTGCCCTTCCTGCCGATTTCCGGCACTTGCCCTATGTCAATCCGGACGTGAAAAAAGGCGGGCGTATTTCCTATGGCGTGGTCGGCACGTTCGACAGCCTGAACCCCTTCGTTCTCAAGGGAATGCGCACCACGGCGCGCGGCGTCTGGGATCCGGAATTCGGCAATCTGCTTTACGAGCCACTGATGCTGCGCTCCAGCGACGAGCCCTTCAGCCTCTATGGCCTGCTGGCCGAAACCGTGGAGTGGGACGAGGAGCGAAGCTTTGTCCAGTTCAACATCAACCCCAAGGCAAAATGGTCGGATGGCGAGCCCGTCACGCCTGACGATGTGATCTTCAGCTTCAACCTCCTCAAGGAGAAGGGCCGGCCGCCCTTCAACACCCGTCTTGCCGGCGTAGCCAAGATGGAGAAGACCGGCGATCGCAGCGTGCGCTTCACCTTCAACGACAAGGCGAATCGCGAAACCCCGCTCATTCTCGCCTCCTCGACACCGATCCTGCCTAAACATGCGACGGATCCTGAAAAATTCGAACAGGCGGGCCTCGGCGAGGTTATCGGCTCCGGCCCCTACCGAATCAAGACGCTGCGCCCGGGCGAGCGAATCATCTGGGAGAGAAACCCCGATTACTGGGGCAAGGATATTCCCGGCAAAGTCGGCTTCGACAATTACGACGAGATCAGCATCACCTATTTCCTCCAGGTCACGACCATGTTCGAGGCCTTCAAGAAAGGTGAGATCGACATCTACCCCGAAGGCGATGCGATCAACGGCACCTCCGATACCTCCCATTGGGGACAGGCCTATAATTTTCCGGCCGTCCATCGCGGCGATATCGTCAAGGACGTGTTCCAGCCACGCCTGCCGACCGGCATGTTCGGCCTCGTCTTCAACACCCGCCGCGCCGTCTTTGCCGACGAGAAGGTGCGCGAAGGCCTGACCTATGCCTTCGATTTCGAGTGGATGAACAGAAACATCCTCGGCGGCTCCTTCAAGCGAACGCAGAGCTACTGGCAGAACTCGCCGCTCGGCGCCTATGGCAACGCCGCCGACGCGCGCGAACTGGCGTTGCTGGGCGATGCCGCAAAATCCATGCCGCCGGAACTGCTGGCCGGCACCTACGCCCTGCCGACCACGGACGGCACGGGCGCCGACCGCAAGGTTCTGAAAATGGCCGTCGACAAGCTGAAAGAGGCGGGCTACAGCATCAAGAACGGCAGGATGTCCGATGCCAATGGCCGCCAGCTCGCCTTCGAAATCATGACGCAGAATCCGGCGCAGGAACGCATCGCGCTTGCCTATCAGCGCTCGCTGAACCTGATCGGCGTCGCCATGGGCATCCGCTCGGTCGATGACGGGCAATACCAGGCCCGCTCGAACAGCTTCGACTACGACATGATCATCCGCTCCCTGCCCTCATCGCTTTCGCCCGGGATGGAGCAGCTGAACCGTTGGGACTCGCTGTCGCGCGATGCGCAGGGCAGCTTCAATTATGCAGGTGTTGCAAATCCCGATATAGACCGGATGATAGAGGCGTTGTTGCAGGCCCGTTCGACGGAAGATTTCCAGGCAGCCGTGCGCGCCTATGACCGCCTGCTGGTGGCGGGACATTATATCATTCCGCTCTATTATATAGGCGCCCAATGGGTCGCGCGCTGGAAATATATCGACCGCCCGGATATGACACCCATACAGGGCAATCAGAAACAGACCTGGTGGGATGCGCGGGCGCAATAACCTGCCGCCATCATGTCGATCATATAAGGAATATCAGCCATGGAACGCATCGTTGTCGACGTCGTATCGGACATGGTCTGCCCATGGTGTTATCTCGGCAAAGCTCGGCTCGATCTTGCCATTGCCGAGGTGCAGGACGAAATCAGCGTCGATGTGAACTGGCGTCCCTATCGCCTCAACCCCGATTATCCGCCAGAAGGCGTCGACCAGAAAGCCGCACTCGAGGAAAAGCTCGGCAAGGAACGTCTGGAACAGGCCCATGCGACGCTGGTCCAGCTGGGCAAGGAAGTCGGCATCAACTACGATTTCGACGCGATCAAGATCGGCCCGAACACGCTCGATGCCCACCGCCTGTCGCTCTGGGCCCATTCCGAAGGCCGCGACGTTCAGGAACGCGTCGTGACCGGCCTGTTCAAGGCCAATTTCGAAGAGGGCCGTAATATCGGCGATCACACCGTGCTGACAGACATTGCCGCAAAGGCTGGCATGGATGCGAAAGTCATCGAGCGGCTGCTGGCTTCAGATGCGGACAAGGATACGGTCATCGCTGAAATCGATGCTGCCCAGCAGATGGGCGTCGCCGGCGTGCCCTTTTTCATCATCGACCAGAAATATGCCATAAGCGGTGCACAAACACCCGATGTCCTGATTGCTGCATTGCGGGATATTGCAAAAATCAAGGCGGACGAGCATAGATCGATGAACTGACGGTCAAATCACCGGCGGTTTTCAACAACTCGATTTTTGCCGGTGTTTCCGTGTCCGACCAGACCCTGAAAGGCATTCTGCTCGCCTTTGCAGCCTTCGCTGCTTATGCCTGGAGCGATGCCAGCGTTAAACTCATTGAAGGCCAGATTTCGCCGATTGAATCTGCCTTCTTCGGAGCCCTGTTCGGCCTCGTCGCCCTACCCTTCATCCGCAAGCGCAATGACAGCTGGCTGGATGTGGTAAAGACGACCAACCGGCCTTTGTGGATCATCCGTTTTTTCGCCGCCGGCACGGGCGCGGTCGGCAGCGTCACCGCTTTCACCCATCTATCCATGGCCGAAGCCTTCGCGCTGATCTTCCTGCTTCCATCTTTCGTCACCATCATGTCGGTGGTGTTTTTGAAGGAGCAGGTGGGTATCCGCCGCTGGTCGGCCGTCATCATCGGCTTCCTTGGCGTGCTCGTCATCCTGCGGCCGGGCTTCCGTGAACTTGGCATCGGTCATCTCGGTGCCATCATCGGCGGCTTCAGCGGCGCGCTCAGCATCGTCATCTTCCGCGCCATGGGCCCATCGGAAAAGAACGTCTCGCTTTATGGGGCGGGCGTGCTCGGCTGTCTCACCATCAGCGGCATCGCCATGGTGCCGACATTCATCATGCCGGGTGGCGAACAATGGCTGCTGCTGGCGGGATATGGCCTGCTCGGCGCGCTCGGCAACGTCCTGGTCATGTATGCCGCCCAATATGCGCCCGCCGCCATCATCGGCCCGACGCAATATAGCCAGATGCTCTGGGCCATCCTTTTCGGTTATCTGATTTTCGGTGATCGTATCGACGGATGGATGCTGATCGGCATCGCCCTCATCGTCGGCTCCGGCCTGTTGACGCTGATCCGTGAAAAGCAGAGAAAAGTACCGCTGCCCGCCTCGATCGCCGCGACCGACCAGAACGTGGCCGTCGGCATCACGCCGGAAGACAGCCGCTAGCTGAAACATGCAAAAACCGGCGACGCTCTGCACGCCGCCGGTCTGCCTGTCGATCAATCACAAACCCTGACCCGATACATGTCGCCCCAGGCATTCTGCCTCCAGGCCACATGGCAGCGGGGATAGACCGGCTGGTAAACGACAGGCGGGCCATAGGCCGGAGAAGCGTAAACAGGCGGACCGTATGCAGGCGCATAATAGGCCGGGCCGTAAGCGTAGCCCGGATGTCTTGCCCCCGCAATCAGCGCTCCGCCAATGATCGTGCCGGCAATGCCTGCGGCAAGGCCGCGGCCGAAATTATTGCGCGCTTCCGCCTGGCTGGTGGTGGCAATTGTGGTGCCCGCAATTGTCAAAGCAACCAGACCAGCGGTGGCAAACCTGTTCATATTGGTCCACATCGTCCTGCTCCTTCAAAACCCGGCGGCAATCACTGATCCGCCGCACCGGGTATGAGGAAAAGATTACGCCCGCGAAGACTACCGATACATGTCCGTTTCGTTACATCGGGGTAATTTTCGCTGAGCCGCGTGGGGGGCATCTGTGAGTGGCCACACCCACCAACGCCGCGTCAGGACCGAGCCAGCTCCGCCAGTTGCGTCATGATCATCGCCGCTCCCGTCAGCCGCTTTTCCGGCGTCGGCAGGTCGCGGTTGAGGAACAGGCTGTGATCGGGACGGATCTTCGCCATCGATCCCTGCTTACCGATATACCCCACCAGCGCTGCCGGGTTCGGGAATTCCTTGTTGCGGAACTGCACCACGACGCCCTTCGGACCGGCATCCAGTTTCTCGACATTGGCAATGCGGCAGAGCGACTTGATGTAGACGATCTTGAGGAGGTGCTGCACCTCTTTCGGCAACGGGCCGAAACGGTCGATCATTTCCGCGCCGAAACCGTCGATCTCGCTGATATCCGCAAGCTCGCCAAGGCGGCGGTAAAGACCCATGCGCAGATGCAGATCAGGAACATAATCTTCCGGGATCATGACCGAGGTGCCCACAGAGATTTGCGGCGACCAGCCGCTATCCTGCACCTGCTCGTCACCCTTCACTTCTGCGACAGCTTCTTCCAGCATCTGCTGGTAAAGCTCGAAGCCGACTTCCTTGATATGGCCGGATTGTTCCTCGCCGAGCAGATTGCCCGCGCCGCGAATATCAAGGTCGTGGCTCGCCAGCTGGAAACCCGCGCCGAGCGTATCGAGCGATTGAAGCACCTTCAGCCGGCGCTCGGCAGTCGTCGTCAGTACCTTGTTGACCGGCAGGGTGAAGAGCGCGAAGGCCCGCACCTTGGAACGGCCGACACGGCCGCGCAGCTGGTAAAGCTGGGCGAGACCGAACATATCGGCGCGGTGCACGATCAGCGTATTGGCGGTGGGCACGTCAAGGCCGGATTCGACGATGGTGGTCGACAGCAGCACATCGTATTTGCCGTCATAGAAGGCATTCATGATGTCTTCCAGCTCGCCCGCCGCCATCTGGCCATGCGCCACCGCCACCTTCAGCTCCGGCACATCCGACTGCAGGAAGGCGTGGATATCGGCGAGATCGGCAAGCCGCGGGCAAACGTAGAAACTCTGGCCGCCACGATAATGCTCACGCATCAGAGTCTCGCGGATCACCAGCGGATCGAAGGGCGAGATGAAGGTGCGCACCGCCATGCGGTCGACCGGCGGCGTGGTGATGAGCGAGAGTTCGCGAACGCCGGTCATCGCCAGCTGCAGCGTACGTGGAATTGGCGTCGCAGAAAGCGTCAGCACATGCACATCGCTTTTCAGCTCCTTCAGCCGCTCCTTGTGCTTCACGCCGAAATGCTGCTCTTCATCGATGATCAGCAGGCCGAGATTGGCAAAGCTGATACCCGCGCCGAGAAGCGCGTGCGTGCCGACGACGATGTCGGTCTTGCCATCGGCGACTTCCTTTTTGGTCAGCGCCAGTTCCTTGGAACCAACAAGGCGCGACGCCTGCTGCACGCGGATGGGCAACCCGCGGAAACGCTCCGAGAAAGTCCGGAAATGCTGGCGGGCGAGCAGCGTGGTCGGCACCACGACCGCCACCTGCACGCCATTCATGGCGGCAAGGAAAGCGGCGCGCAGGGCCACTTCCGTCTTGCCGAAGCCGACGTCGCCGCAGATAAGGCGGTCCATCGGCCGGCCGGCCGCGAGATCCTCCCGCACCGCCTCGATGGCGTTCAGCTGGTCCTCGGTTTCGTCGTAGGGGAAACGAGCTGCAAACTCATCATAGAGCCCGTCCGGCGCAATGAGCTCCGGCGCATGGCGCACCAGGCGCGCGGCCGCTATGCGGATAAGCTCATCGGCCATGTCGAGAAGGCGCTTCTTGAGCTTGGCCTTGCGCATCTGCCATGCGCCGCCGCCGAGCTTGTCGAGCGTTGCCTCTGCCGCATCCGAGCCGTAACGCGAGAGAAGATCGATGTTTTCAACCGGCAGAAACAGCTTGGCATCATCGGCATAGTGCAGTTCTAGACAGGCACGCGGTGCGCCCGCCGCCTCTATGGTCTGCAAACCGACAAAACGGCCAATGCCGTGTTCCGCGTGAACGACGAGCGAGCCCTCGTCCAGCCCGGCCACTTCCGAAATGAAATCCGCACCGCGCTTGCGGCGCTTGGAGCGCCGCACCATGCGGTCGCCGAGAATATCCTGCTCGCCGATGACGGCAAGGTTTCCAGTCTCGAAACCCGCTTCGAGGCTCAGCACCGCCGAGGCGGCCTCGCCCTTGCCAAGCTTCTCCACCTCTTTCAGTGAGGCAACCGGCTTGATCTTCTCAAGCCCGTGCTCGTTCAGCACCTGCAGCAGCCGGTCGAGCGAACCTTCCGACCAGCCTGTTATCAGCACCTTCCAGCCCTTGGCGCGGCGCTCGGCTATGTGTTTCACGGCCAATGCAAAGACATTGACCCGCTCTTCGCTTTCGCCTTCGGTTGGCTGCCGCGCCCAGCGCGGGCCGACATGCGCGTCCAGCGTGGCGACGGGCCTTCGCTCGCTATCCTGCTCATTAAAGGGTGTCAAACGCACCGCATTGACGGCAGACAGGGCCGTGTCGAAATCCTTGCCGTTGAGATAAAGCTGGCCGGGAGACACGGGCTTGTAGGGCGCACCCTGCGTCGATCCCTTGGTCTCGCCGGAAGCCCGCCGCGCCTCGTAATAATCGAGCACCAGCTTGGACCGCTCCTTGGCCGCCTCTTTCGCCGTATGGTCCGTGACGATGCGAAAACCCTTGAGATAATCGAAGGCGGTTTCCAGCTTCTCGTAAAACAGCGGCAGCCAGTGCTCCATGCCGGCATAACGGCGGCCTTCGGAGACGGCCTGATAAAGCGCATCGTCGCGCGTCGCAGCACCGAAAAGCGAGAGGTAATTCTTGCGGAACCGGCTGATCGTATCGGGCGTCAGCGTCACTTCGCTCATCGGGTTCAGGTCGAGCGAGCGCGCCTGGCCGATGGTGCGCTGGCTGGCGGGATCGAAGGTGCGGATGCTCTCCAGCGTATCCCCGAAGAAATCGAGCCGCACAGGCTCTTCGGTGCCCGGCACGAAAACATCGAGAATGCCGCCGCGCACGGCGAATTCGCCCACTTCACGCACCGTCGCCACCCGGTCGAAGCCGTTGCGCTCCAGCCGCGCGGCGATATCCTCCATGCGGATCTGGTTGCCGGGTCTGGCGGAGAAGCCAAGGCTTTCGATGATGTCGCGCGGCGCCATCTTCTGCAGCATGGCGTTGACGGTAACGAGAACGATGGCGGGATGCGGTTTTTTGGCGTGACTGATGAGACCGGCAAGCGCCGCCAGACGGCGCGCCGACGTGTCGGCGCTCGGTGACACGCGGTCATAGGGAAGGCAGTCCCAGGCCGGCAGCGTCATGACCGGAATATCGGGCGCAACGAAGCCGAGGATTTGTTCGAGATCGGCGATACGCTGGCCATCCGACATGACGTAGGCAACCGACGTGCCTGCGCGCGCCATCTCGGCAAGCAGCAGCGCTTCCATGCCTGCGGGAACGTTTCCGATGGTCAGCGGCGTATCGGCCGACGACACCAGCTTTGCATCGAATCCGGCTATCATGGTTTCAGGCTTTCACATTGTCTGCAGTGACGAGATCGAAATCGGGACGATAGGATGCGATCTTCATGAACAGAGGGGTCTGGAACTTTTCAGGAATGGCAAGCGCCCCCGTCACCATCTTGACGAGGTCATTGTCTTCTTCCGACATGATGACTTCAAGCTCATCGAGCTGGTCATCGGTAAGCAGCGCGATATTGTCTTCCGCGAATTGCCCGAGAACGAGGTCCATCTCGCGGATGCCGCGGTGCCAGCAGCGGTAAAGTATCCGCCGGCGTCTCGGATCGAGATCGGCGCTCGTGCGCACCAGTCCAGTCATCGCATTCACCTTTCGGTTGACCATTCAACAGCATGTTGATCGCGACCTCCTATAGAACAGGAGGCGAACGCTTGGGAACCGGTTTTTATCGAAATAATGCCACGGCCGCGAAAATCTGCCGGTGATAACCCGGCTTTGTGACCCGCGAAGTCTTGCATAAGCCATTCCCTTCCCCGATTTTGCTGGCCATGCGCCCGGCCATTCTCGATCCGCTGTTTGCCTCCGTCTCCACGCTCGCCGGTGTGGGGCCGAAGCTTGCCGATCTCCTGGCGAAACTTCTGGGACGGGAGAGTGCGGACGATACGCGCGTCATTGACCTTTTGTTCCATGCGCCCTCCAATGTCATCGACCGGCGGAACCGCCCCGGCATCGCGCTCGCAGCCCCGGGCGCCATTGTCACCATTCAGGGACGCATTGACCGTCACCAGCCGCCACCGCCGGGAAACCGCTCCGCCCCCTATCGCGTCTTCCTGCATGACGAAACCGGCGAACTGGCTCTGACCTTCTTCCGCGCCAAGGGTGACTGGCTGTCCAAGGCCCTGCCCGTCGATGAAGAGGTTCTTGTCAGCGGCAAGGTTGACTGGTTCAACGGCCGCGCCTCCATGGTGCACCCGGATTTCATGGTAAAATTATCCGAGGCGGACAACCTGCCTTTGGTCGAAGCCGTCTATCCCATGACCGCCGGCCTTTCCGCCAAGGTTCTGCGCAAGGCGATCGAAGGCGGGCTGTCGAAGCTGCCGGTTTTCCCGGAATGGATCGACGAGACGCTCAAGACCCGGCAGGGCTTCGGTGACGTGGCGTCCAGCTTCCGCGAATTGCACGACCCGCGCGACAGCGCCGATATCGAACCGCAAGCCCCGGCGCGCAGACGGCTTGCCTATGACGAATTCCTGGCCGGGCAGCTCTCACTGGCGCTGGTGCGCCAGCGGCTGCGCAAGGTCGCGGGCCAGCCGATCCGCGCCAAAGGCGATACCGCCGCAAAGATCCTGTCGCAACTGCCCTTCTCGCTGACGGCAAGCCAGAGCGCCGCCGTGAAGGATATCCTGACCGACATGGCCGGCGAAGACCGCATGTTGCGGCTGCTGCAAGGCGATGTCGGCGCTGGCAAGACGCTGGTAGCGTTGATGGCCATGGCGACGGCGGTGGAAGCCGGCGGACAGGCGGTGCTGATGGCGCCGACGGAAATCCTCGCCCGCCAGCACTATGCCACCATCTCCAAACTCGCGCAGGCCGTGGGCCTCACGGTGGAAGTGCTGACCGGCCGTACCAAGGGCAAGGAACGCCGCGAGATAGAGGAGCGCGTCGCTTCCGGCGAAGCGCAGATCGTCATCGGCACCCATGCGCTGTTTCAGGACAGCGTGAGCTACAAAAACCTCGTGCTGGCCGTGGTGGACGAACAGCATCGCTTCGGCGTGCATCAGCGCCTGCGCCTCACCGCCAAGGGCATCACGCCGCATATGCTGGTGATGACCGCCACGCCCATTCCACGCACGCTGGTTCTGGCTGCCTTCGGGGACATGGATGTCTCCAAGCTCACCGAAAAACCGGCGGGCCGTAAACCCATCCAGACCGTGACGATCCCCACCGAACGCATCGGTGATATTGTCGAGAGGCTGCGCGCAGCGCTGAAGGAAGGCAAGAAAGCCTATTGGATTTGCCCGCTGGTGGAGGAGACGGAAGAGTCCGACCTGATGTCGGCGGAGGAGCGACACGCGGTTCTCTCGCAAATGCTTGGCGCTAATATCGGTCTCATTCACGGACGTATGAGCGGCCCGGAAAAAGACGCCGCCATGTTGGCCTTCAAGAACGGCGAAACCCGGCTTCTGGTGGCAACGACAGTGGTGGAAGTGGGCGTCGACGTGCCTGACGCGACGATCATGGTCATCGAACATGCCGAACGTTTCGGCCTTGCCCAGCTTCACCAGCTGCGCGGCCGCGTCGGACGCGGCGACGAGGCCTCCACCTGCATCCTGCTTTACAAGGGCCCGCTCAGCGAAAACGGTCGCGCACGGCTCTCCATCCTGCGCGACAGCGAAGACGGGTTCCTGATCGCCGAGGAAGATTTGAAGCTGCGCGGCGAAGGGGAATTGCTCGGCACACGTCAATCAGGCACGCCGGGCTTCCGCATCGCCAGCCTGGAAGCCCACGCCGATCTTCTCGAAATCGCCCGCAAGGACGCAGCCTATGTCATCGAGCGTGATCCCGAGCTGACAGGTCCACGCGGCGAGGCGCTACGCACCTTGCTCTACCTGCACCGCCGCGACGAAGCGATCCGCTTCCCGCACGCCGGCTGAAAGTGATCGCCATGAACATGATCGACCCCCGCCGCCCGCCGCCCGCCTTCCGCAAGGGATACGCGCTGTGCTCGCCGCAGAACATCCTGCAACCCGAGACATTTGCGAAGAGCGAGAAAAAGGCGATCGGCAAGATGTTCAAAAAGCCCGGCCGCAAGAAGGCTTGGAGCCTGGCGCTGGAAGAAGGCTGGAGCGTGAGGCTGGTCTATATGCGGCTTTTCGTGCCGGTGTTCCATGCCACGACCACGGGAGCAGAGGTGGATGATCTGGACGACGAGGATTGATATGGTCCATTGAATGGACTAATATAACGCTAACTTTAACGCCCGAGGTTAGCCGTGCAGATATCCGTGACTGATGCAAAAAGTCAGCTTACCGAACTGGTGCGCCGCGCCGAAGCCGGTGATGAGGTCATTCTCACTCGTCATGGCCACGCAGCCGTGCGGCTGGTTCCGGTCACCGTCGTGGCGGATAAAACATCCCGTAGCGCCGCGCTCGCAAAAGTGCGCGCGACTGTCGCCAATAAAGGCGATAATGGCCCGGATGCCGCGCATAGTCAGGATTTTCTCTATGACGAGCACGGCTTTCCGAAATGATCGTTATCGATACGTCGGCTCTGATGACGATCCTGCTCGATGAACCCAAAGCGGATGCCTGCGCCTCAGCGCTCGAAACTGATGAACCTCTGCTCATTTCAGCGGGGACGCTTGCGGAGGCCATGATCGTGGCGCAGCGGCGCGACCGCAGCCGGAAACTAGAGATGCTGATCGAAGGCCTGGGCGCCGAAATCAAGCCCGTCACCCCCAAATCGGCGCATGGCATTTCGGAAGCTTATCGCATTTGGGGCAAGGGCGTTCATCCTGCCGGACTAAATTTCGGCGACTGCTTTGCCTACGAGCTGGCGAAAACAGAGGGTTGCCGTTTGCTTTATGTCGGTAACGACTTTTCGCAGACGGACATCCCGGGCGTTCTCTAGATTAGACCGGCGCAATCATCTTCGGCGGCGTGAAATCCGGCGCCACGAGACCACCCGAGATCAGCAGTTTTGCCGCGTCTTCCGGGGTCATGTCCAGCATCACGATCTTGTCCTTGGGCACGAACAGCAGGAAACCAGCCGTCGGCACCGGTGTCGGCGGCAGGAATACGGCGACCATCTGCTGACCCATCTCGTTGAAGCGATGCGCAAGCTCGCCCTTTGCTTCGGACGCTACGAAGACCATCGCCCATGTGCCCGGGGACGGGAACTCGATGAGGCCGACCTTCTTGAACGAGTTCGAGTGCTCCTTCAGAACGGATTCGAACAGCTGCTTGATGCTTTTATAGATCGGCCGCACCAGCGGCATGCGGTTGAGGATGGATTCGCCGACGCCGACGATCCATTTGCCGATCAGATTATTTCCGAGGAAGCCGATGAGGGTAATGCCGATGACGGCGATCAGCAGGCCAAAGCCGGGAATGGCGACATCGAAATATTGCTCGGGATCGTAACGGGCGGGGATGTAGGGCTTCACCCAGCTGTCGGCCCATTGCAGGAAGCTCCACACCAGCCACATGGTGATGGTGACGGGCGCGAGAATCAGAACGCCCGTAAGGAAGCTGTTGCGCAACCGTGTCGCAAAGGAAATTTTGGGAGGAATGTCGGTCATTTACCGTTCGCGTTAAGCGCTGTCGCTATCGAAACCCGGATGAAAACTGACAATGCCGGATGGCGTTCCCCCATGCAAGCGAAGAACTGTGAAATATTCGTCAGGAATCCCAAGAGCGCCAAGGCCTTCGACGGCGCAAAAACCGAAGCGTCCATAATAATCGGGATCGCCAGCAACGACACATCCCGACGCGCTCAGCCGATCGAGCGCACCAAGCCCCTCACGCACCAGCCGTGAGCCGATGCCCTCGCCCTGCCGTTCCGGCGTCACCGAAAGCGGCGCAAGACAAAACCATCCCGTCTCGCCGCTTGAGAGCGTCACGGGCGAAAAGCCGATATGGCCGACGATCCCTTCGCTGTCTTCGGCCACAAGCGAAACGGTGAGCGTACCGGCCTCACGCAGCCGCGCCACGATCAGATGTTCGGTCTTGTCGCTGTGGTCGACGTTACGGAAGGCTTCTTCCGTAACGCTGGCAATCGCCTCTTCGTCACCTTGGCGCTCCGGCCGGATGATCATTCCACCGTGACCGATTTTGCAAGGTTGCGCGGCTGGTCGACATCCGTCCCCATGAAAACGGCGGTGTGATAGGCCAGCAACTGGATGGGCAACGAGAAGACCATCGGTGCGATCAATTCATCGACGGTCGGCAGCGTGATTGTCGCCATGGTATCGAGCTTGGAAGCAGCAGCTCCCTTCTCATCCGTGATGAAGATGATCCGGCCGCCACGGGCTGCGACCTCCTGCATGTTCGAGACGGTCTTTTCGAAGAAGCGATCATGCGGGGCGATGACGATAACAGGCATGTTCTCGTCGATGAGCGCGATGGGTCCGTGCTTCAGCTCGCCAGCGGCATAACCTTCTGCGTGAATATAGGAGATTTCCTTGAGCTTCAGCGCACCTTCCAGCGCCAGCGGAAAGCTGGTGCCACGGCCGAGATAAAGCACGTCCTTGAAACGCGACAGATCGCGCGACAGCGCCTCGATCTGCGGTTGGATGATGTTGAGCACCTTGCTCATGATGCGTGGCATCTCGATCAGATGCTGCACGAGTTCGGTTTCCTGCCGAGGTGTGATCGTGCCGCGCGCCTTGCCGGCGGCAATCGCCAGCGACGCGAGCACGGCGAGCTGGCAGGTAAAAGCCTTGGTGGAGGCGACACCGATTTCCGGCCCGGCAAGGATCGGGAAAATCGCATCTGATTCGCGTGCGATCGTCGATTCCCGTACGTTGACGATGGCGCCGATCTTGAGATCATTTTCCTTGCAATAACGCAGCGACGCCAGCGTATCGGCGGTCTCGCCGGATTGCGAAATGAACAGCGCCGCCTGCGATGGCTGAAGCGGCATTTCGCGATAACGGAACTCGGAGGCCACATCGATTTCCACCGGCAGGCGCGCATAACGCTCGAACCAGTATTTGCCGATCAGGCCGGAAAGATAAGCCGTACCGCAGGCGGAAATCGCGAGGCCGGAAAGCTTGGCGAAATCGATGGCTTTATCGGCTTCCTTCACTGTCTTGGAGGCGAAATCCACATAATGGCTAAGCGCGTGAGAAATGACTTCCGGCTGCTCGTAGATTTCCTTTTCCATGAAGTGACGGTGGTTGCCCTTGTCGACCACATAGGCCGTCGCCTGCGAAATCTGCCGCTCGCGCTTCACCGGTCTGCCGGAGAAATCGATGATCTCAGCACCCTGACGGGTCACGATGGCACAGTCGCCATCGACCAGATAGGTGATTTCGTTGGTGAAGGGCGAGAGCGCGATGGCATCCGACCCCAGGAACATTTCTCCGCGGCCATAACCGACGGCAAGCGGCGGGCCGGAGCGCGCCGAAAGCAGCGTGCCGGGATCGTCCTTGAACATCACCACCAGCGCATAGGCGCCCGTGACGCGGTTGAGCATCTTCAGCATCGCCTCACGATGGCCAAGACCATCGCGGGTGTATTTGGCCAGAAGCTGGGCAACCACTTCCGTGTCGGTCTGGGTGGTGAAGGTGGCACCCTCGGCGATCAGTTCTTCGCGCAGTTCGGCGAAGTTCTCGATGATACCGTTATGGACGACGGCTACGCCATCGACGAAATGTGGGTGCGCGTTGGTTTCGTTTGGCACACCATGGGTCGCCCAGCGGGTGTGCGCGATGCCGACCACGCCCGGCAGCGGCTGTTCGGACACCAGCTTTTCGAGATTGAACAGCTTGCCCTCGGCACGGCGGCGATCCATCGCGCCATTGTCGATGGTGGCAACGCCGGCTGAATCGTAACCACGATATTCGAGGCGCTTCAGCGCATCGACAAGCCGTTCAGCAACGGGCTCAGTTCCGACAATTCCGACAATTCCGCACATATATATCTCCAGACGACGATCTCTTCGCCAAAACTACTCATCTTTCCCGCACAATCAGCAATGATGCCGACGGTCGGGTTCAATATCGTTTGGTAACGTCCTTCAAGACGACTTCTTCTTTGCTTCCTTCAGCGCCTTTGCCCGCTCGCGGACCACCGTTGCCCGACCCGGCTTCACTTCCTGGCGCGCGCGCCCAAAAGCCAGCGCATCGGCGGGCACATCATCGGTAATGACGCTGCCGCAAGCGATATAAGCCCCTTCGCCAATCGTCACGGGTGCGACCAGCGACGAGTTCGAGCCGACGAAGCTGTTGGCGCCGATCCGCGTTTCAGCCTTGTTGTAGCCATCGTAATTGCAGGTGATCGTACCGGCACCGATGTTGCTGCCAGCGCCAATAAAGGCATCGCCGATATAGGTCAGGTGATTGACCTTGGCGCCCTCGCCTATCTCGGCCTTTTTAACCTCGCAAAAATTGCCGACCTTGGAATTAGCGTGCAGGTTTGCCCCCGGGCGCAGCCGCGCATAGGGACCGATCTCGGCGCCTTGTGCAACATGCGCGCCTTCCAGATGCGAGAAGGCATGGATAACGACGCCGGACTCGATCGTCACCCCGGGTCCGAAGAAAACATTGGGTTCAATCAGTGTATCCTGTCCGATCACCGTATCGAAGGCGAGGAACACGGTCTCGGGCGCGATCATGGAAACGCCATCCACCATCAATTCATGACGCCGGCGCTCCTGCCAGAGCCTTTCGATGAAGGCCAGTTCCGCGCGGTTGTTGCAGCCAACCAGTTCGGCCTCCGGCGCATCGATGGCGACAGCGCGGCGGCCGAGAGAGCGGGCGATTTCCACCACGTCGGTCAGGTAATATTCGCCCTTTGCATTGCTGTTGCCGATGCGGTCGAGTAGATCAAGCGCATTGCGGCCATTGATCGCCATCAAGCCACTATTGCACCATGTGACCTTGCGCTCCGCATCGGTTGCGTCTTTTTCCTCACGGATTGCCACCAGCTCGCCATCCTTGACGAGCAACCGGCCATAACCCGTTGGACGCTCGGTATGAAATCCGATTACCGCGACATCGGCGCCGGCCGCGATGGCATCCCTCGCCCGGTCGAGCGTTGCGGACGTGATCAGCGGCACATCGCCATAGGCCACGATGACATCATCGAAGCCGCGAGCGATGGCGGCGCGGGCGGCAAGAACGGCGTGGCCCGTGCCCTTCCGCTCTGTCTGCAGGAAAGCTTCGACCTCAACACCCGGCAGGCTCGCTGCCGCCGTGACGTTTTCGGCATCCCGTCCAACCACGAGGGCAACCGTTCCCACACCCGATCCAGCCACAGCGCCGACCACATGCGCAATCATCGGACGCCCGGCGACCGGATGCAGCACCTTGGATTTCGACGATTTCATGCGCGTGCTGTCGCCCGCTGCGAGAATTACGGCTAGAGAGCTGCGCTCCATAAGACCTCCGACACCTTGTCACGACCGCAGGAAGCCGCGACGACGGCATATGTTTGACTTCGCGCCGCCCGGCGGACAGGCGGACGCATCGATAATTTCATTCCGGAATTGCTATAGCGGCGGCCCGCTTAAGAAACCATGCAAATATGCACCAAATTTCCGCACCGATTTTCATCAATCGTGATCAACGCCAGAGCGAAATCATCTATTTGCGCGGGTTGCGGGCGGTGAACTCCAGCACCTGCTGGCGACCGTTTTCGATCAGCCTTTCCATCTCGCGCCGCGCCGTAACCTCGTCGCGCTGACGAAATGCCTCGACAAGTCTCAGATGGGAGGCGGAGACATCGGAGATCTCGTTTGGATCGGTATCCGGGTTGCTCATCCGGAAAATGCCAACGAGCGCCGCCTTGATCAATGACCCCACCGTGCGCATGAACGGGTTGCCGGACATTTCCGTGATGAGCACGTGGAAATTCATATCCGCGAGCGCCCGTTTCTCCTTGGAATAAGCGGTATTTCCCATCTCGTTGGCATAGGCGGCGAGCCTGGTGATGTCTGCATCCTTCGCCCTGACGGCGGCGAGCGCGGCACCATAGGGTTCGAAAGCGTGGCGGATATCGTAGAGATGCAGCAGAAACTCGTCACTGACCCCGGCTTCGAAATGCCAGAGCAGCACTTCGCTGTCGAACATGTTCCAGCTGTCACGCTCCGTTACCCGCGTTCCGATCCGCGCCTTCGGCGAAATCATTCCTTTGGCGGTCAGCGTCTTCATCGCCTCGCGCAGCACGGTGCGGGAGACTTTCAGCCGCTCCATCAACTCGGCATCACCGGGAAGAATGTCGCCAGTTTTGAAGGTGCCGGAGACAATATCCAGACCGAGTTTGTGAACGACCTGTGCATGATTGGTCCGCAGCTTTCGAAAACCGATCGCTGCATCGAGCATTCCGCGCTGCAAATGTCATGTCCTTCCGTTCGGCTGGTGATCTCAAAAAATCGCGCCAGACGCGTATATCTCAAGTCAGATTATAGTGAAAAACATCAAGTTGCGTGAAAAGCAAAGGCAAACTTCGTTCAAGCAATAAAACCGGTGAAAATAACAAAGGCCGCGCATGAATTCATGCACGGCCTTTGTTGATGAAGTGGTCGCTACTCTCTCCCGTCATGCCAGACCTGATCCGGCATCCAGCCACGGCGTGTCTGCGCCGTCAGAAGACTCATTGCGATGAGGACTTGATCGCGCTGGATCCCGGCTGAAAGCCGGGATGACGGCGTGCGGATGCGGCCTATGCGACGCGCGTCATTACTGAGGCAGCTTGTCATCCACGCCGGCGACGTAGAAGTTGAGGCCCAGCAGCACCTTGTCTTCAGCCTTTTCGCCAGCCTTCAGCCACTCCGAACCGTCCTGCTTCTTCACCGGGCCGGTGAAGGGGTGCAGTTCGCCGGACTTGATCTTGGCTTCGGTTTCCTCAGCCATCTTCTTCACGTCGTCGGGCATGTTGGTGTAGGGGGCCATGGTCAGGATGCCGTCCTTCAGGCCGTCCCAGACCGATTCGGACTTCCAGGTGCCGTCAAGAAGCGCCTGCGTGCGCTTGATGTAATAAGCGCCCCAGGTATCCTTGATCGCCGTCAGCTGCGTCTCGGGCCCGGCCTTGATCATGTCGGAAGCCTGACCGAAAGCCTTGATGCCGCGCTCGGCTGCAACCTGCATCGGCGCCGTCGTGTCGGTGTGCTGCGTCAGGATGTCGACGCCCTGGTCGATCAGCGCCTTGGCGGCATCGGCTTCCTTGCCGGGGTCAAACCATGTGTTGGCCCAGACGACCTTGACCTTGAACTCAGGATTGACGGACTGTGCGCCGAGAACGAAGGCGTCAATGCCCATCACCACTTCCGGGATCGGGAAGGATGCGATGTAACCGGCAACGCCCTTTTTCGACATTTTCGCGGCGATCTGGCCCTGAATGTAACGGCCTTCATAGAAGCGCGAATTGTAGGTCGCAACGTTCTCAGCCGTCTTGAAGCCGGTGGCATGCTCGAACTTCACCTTCGGGAATTTCTGGGCAACCTTCACGGTGGCGTCCATGAAGCCGAAGGAGGTGGTGAACACCAGCTCACAGCCGGAACGGGCCATACGCTCGATAGCGCGTTCGGCATCCGGGCCTTCCGGAACGCTTTCGAGGAACGGCGTTTCGATCTTGTCGCCGAAGTGCTTCTGCAACTCTTCGCGGCCGATATCATGTGCCTGCGTCCAGCCGCCATCCGTGCGGCTGCCGACATAGATGAAGCAGACCTTCTTGGCGTCGGCGGCTTCAGCGGAGGAAACAACGCCTCCAAGTGCCGCGATGGAAGCGGCAAGTGCGATGACCAGTTTTTTCATTTTTACCCCTGTTGGTTTGGAGACTGGATAGTTTTTACCTGTCCGGCACGAAGGATTTGCCGAGCGATGCCGGTGTGTTGATCAACGTCGTGCGGCGATTATGCGAGATGATGACCAGCACGACAATGGTTGCAAGGTAAGGTAGCGCCGAAAGCAACTGCGACGGCACGCCGATGCCGAAGGCCTGCGCGTGCAGCTGTCCGATGGTGACCGCCCCGAACAGATAACCGCCAGCCAGCAGACGCCACGGACGCCAGGACGCGAAGACGACGAGCGCCAGTGCGATCCACCCGCGCCCGGCGGACATGTTTTCCACCCATTGCGGCGTGTAGACGAGTGACAGCTGCGCGCCAGCAAGACCGGCACACGCACCGCCGAACATGACGGTTAGATAGCGGGTCCGGATAACGTTGATGCCGAGCGCATGGGCCGAAGCATGGCTGTCGCCGATAGCGCGGATTTTCAGGCCCGTACGGCTCTTGAACAGGAACCAGCCTATGCCGGCGACAAGCGCTATCGAGAGGTAGAAGATCAGATCCTGCCGAAAGAGCAGCGGCCCGATGAAGGGTATTTCCGACAAGACAGGAAACACGATCGGCTGCAGCTTGATGCCGGGCAGGCCAACGAAGCTTTCGCCCAGCATGCCCGATACACCGAGGCCGAGAATGGTCAGCGCAAGGCCCGTCGCCACCTGGTTCGTCACCAGCGTCAGCGTCAGGAAGCCGAACAGCAGCGAAAACACCGCGCCCGAGGCAATGCCGGCAAGAATGCCGAGATAGGGCGAACCCGTCATATGCGCGGTCGCGAAAGCGCAGACCGCCCCCATGATCATCATGCCCTCGACGCCGAGATTGAGCACGCCCGAGCGCTCCACCACCAGCTCGCCGGAGGCGGCTATGACGAGCGGCGTCGCCGCGGTGATGACGGTGAGGAGAATGGCCTGAAGCATATCCATCATGCCGCTCCTTCTCTGCGATGCGCCCTGCCGGAAAAAACGACACGGATGCGATAGAAGATCAGCGTGTCGCAGGAGAGCACGAAGAACAGCATCAGCCCCTGAAACACGCGCGTGACCTTGTCCGAAACACCGATCGAAAGCTGGGCTGCCTCGCCGCCGAGATAGGTCAGCGCCAGAACCAGGCCGGAGAGGATAATGCCGAGCGGATTGAGGCGGCCAAGAAAGGCGACGATGATGGCGGTAAATCCATAGCCCGGCGAAATGCTGGGCTGGAGGTGGCCGATGGAGCCGGACGCCTCCGAAATGCCGGCAAGCCCGGCCAGCGCGCCGGAAAGCAGCAGTGAAAACCACACCATGCGGCTGGAGGAGAAACCGGCAAATCGCCCTGCCCGGGCCGACTGGCCAAGCACGGTGACTTCGAAGCCCTTCAGCATGTAGCGCATCATGAACCACAGCGCGATGGCCGCAACGATGGCGAAGACGAAGCCCCAATGCGCCCGGCCGGACGCCAGCATTTCCGGCAGCACGGCGCTTTCGTTGAAGGGTTTCGTCTGCGGAAAATTATAGCCCGCCGGATCGCGCCAGATGCCGCGCGTCAACCAGTCGAGAAACAACTGCGCGACATAGACCAGCATCAGGCTGACGAGAATTTCATTGGTGTTGAACTTGGTCTTCAACAGCGCCGGAATACCCGCATAAAGCGCGCCCCCGACAGCGCCCATCACCATCATCAGCGGCAGGATGAGCGGGGAATGCCAGTCGGGATAAAGCACTGGCAGTATGGAGCCGGTAATCGCGCCGATGGTGAATTGCCCTTCCGCGCCGATGTTCCAGTTGTTGGAGCGATAACAGATGGAAAGACCAACGCCGATCAGGATCAGCGGCGCGGCCTTGATCGCCAGCTCATGCAGCGACCACACTTCCAGCAGCGGCTCGACGAAAAAGGCATAAAGCGCATGGGCCGGATTTTTGCCAAGCATGGCGAACATGATGGCGCCGACCAGCAGCGTCAGCACCAGCGCCAGAAGCGGCGAAAGCAGGGTGAAAAGTTTCGAGACCCCTGCGCGTTTTTCAAGTTCAATGCGCATGCTGGGCGGCTCCCGAATGTGACGTGTGAATGCCGCCCATCAATAGGCCGATCTTTTCAAGCGTCATCTCCTCCACCGGATGAACATCGGAAAGCTTGCCGTCGGAAATGACTGCGATATTGGTGGCGACCTCGAAGATTTCATCGAGATCCTGGCTGATGACGATAACGGCCGAGCCGGCCTTGGCGAGATCGACAAGCGCCTGACGGATGCGGCTCGCCGCACCCGCATCCACACCCCAGGTCGGCTGGTTGACGACGAGCACGGAAGGCTGCCGATCGAGCTCGCGCCCGACGATGAATTTCTGCAGATTGCCGCCCGAAAGCGATCCGGCCAGCGGATCAGCGCCGCTCTTGCGCACATCCATGTTTTCGCAAATACGGCGCGCCGCCGCCTTGATCACCGAGCCCCTGATGACCCGCAGGAACCCGCCGGCGAGAAATGCCTTGCGGTCGGACCGCGCGCGCGCAAGCAACAGATTGTCGGAAAGGCTCATGCCGGGAACGGCAGCGTGACCGTGGCGTTCCTCCGGCACGAAGCCCGCGCCCATCAGCCGGCGGCCATTGATGCCGATTCGACCCACCGGCTTACCGCGCAGATGAATGGCATCATTATTGTAGACAGGATACTCGCCGGAGAGCGCATCGAACAGCTCGCCCTGCCCGTTGCCGGCCACACCGGCAATCGCCAGCACCTCGCCTGCGCGAACATTCATCGAGATCGATTTAAGCGCCACCGCGAATGGCGTGCGCGGTGCAACTGACAGCCCCATCACCTCGATCTGCGGCGCGCCGAGCGCTTCGCCCGTCGCCCGCGAGACGCTGGCGACATCGCTGCCGACCATCATACGCGCCAGCGACGCCGGCGTCTCCTTGCGCGGATCGCAAGCTCCCGTCACCTTGCCGTGGCGCAGGACCGTGGCGCGGTCGCAAATGCGCTGTACCTCTTCCAGCCGGTGGCTGATATAAAGCACCGAACGGCCTTCCGACTTCAGTTTTGCCAGCGTCTGAAACAGCTTGTCGGCTTCCTGCGGCGTCAGCACCGAGGTCGGCTCGTCGAGGATGATGAGGCGCGGGTTCTGCAACAGGGCGCGGACGATCTCGATCCGCTGACGTTCTCCGACCGAAAGATCGGCCACATGCGCGTATGGATCAAGCGGCAGGCCATAGGCGCGCGACAACGTCTCGGCTTCCTTGGCGATTTCCTTCAATGAAATTTTTGGGTCAAGCGACAGGGCGATATTTTCAGCAACCGTCAGCGCTTCGAACAGTGAGAAGTGCTGGAACACCATGCCGATGCCGAGCCGGCGCGCTTCGCTTGGCGAGCCGACGGATACCGGCTGGCCCTGCCACACGATCTCGCCTTCGCTTGGCGCGAGAACGCCGAACAACATCTTCACAAGCGTGGATTTGCCGGCGCCGTTTTCACCCAGAAGCGCGTGGATTTCACCCGGCGCGATATCGAGGTCAATGCCATTGCAGGCGGCAAAATTGCCGAAAAGTTTGGTCAGCTTGCGAACCGACAGGAGAGGCACGGCCTCTGGCGCCATAGTTCCAGTCACGAGTTCCCTCTCTCACCAGCCATCCATGCCTTCTGCGAGGCGTTTCAACGGCCGTGGTCATTGTTCCCAATCGCGCGGCAAGTCGTATGCAATGCTGCGCCATCATGATGTATTGATAACTGTTTTGCTGCTGCGCACAACTGAAAAAGACGGTGCTTAAATGCAATTTGCGCAAACAATAAACAGCTTTATCTTTTCATCATTCTGCCCCGAGCGACGGGAAAAACTGCAGGATTCCGCCAATGCAATAGAGGTAGATGCCGCTCGCCACAAAACCGATGACCGCCCAGGTGGGCGTCTGGAAGTGCATGAGCAGGGCATACCCGCCAAGCGCGCACCAGATGGCGACGACCAACAGATTAAGCGGCCGCAGCCGCTTCACCCGCACCGGGTGCAGGAAGTTGATCGGCAGGAATGTCAGGAACACGGAGACTGTCACGACAGTCATCGCGGTGGTCGCGCTGGCATCCATCACGAACAGGGTAAAGATCACCATGTTCCATACGACGGGAAAGCCCGAGAAGAAATACTCATCGGTCTTCATGCCCATATCGGCATAATAGATGGCGCTCGATACCACGATCATGCCGGCCGCCACAAACGACCAGGGTTCGCCGATCATGCCACTCTGGTAAAGCGCAAAGGCGGGCAGGAGCACATAGGTGACATAGTCGATGATATTGTCCAGCGTATCGCCGGACCAGTTTGGCAGTACTTCCTTGACCCGCACCTTGCGTGCGATGGGTCCGTCGATGCCATCAACGAGCAGCGCCAGCCCCAGCCACCAGAACATGTCCACGAAGCGGTGTTCGGAAGCCGCGACGACGCCGAGGAAGGCCAGAAATGAGCCGGATGCCGTCAGAATATGAACGGAAAAGGCGCGGATTTCCGCATAGGGAACACGCTTGTAGTTGAAAATTTTCATGGTCAGCGTCTGCGCCCCGTTTTTTTCATCCGCCCTGTTCCTTCCGGTATGCGGCCATTCACCACGCTTTGCAACCGGCTGATTTCGCTTATCCTAAGACTAATATAGCCCGGCCATCAACGAATCGTCTTGATGGCATGTTCCCGTACCCATGTGGATTTGCCCCGGCAAAGGCACTATGTTGGTGCGGAAATAACAATGGATCAGGACCATGAGACACTTTGATATTGCTATTACCGGTGCGGGCCTTGCGGGCCAGATAGCGGCCATCGCTTTGGCGCGCGCCGGCCGGCATGTGGTTCTCATCGCTCCCTCCAGCGGCCGCAGGGACCAGCGCACCACGGCGCTGATGGATCAGTCCATCCGATTCATGGATCGTCTCGGCCTGTGGCAGCGCATCGCCCCTTCGGCGGCTCGCCTTTCCACCATGCAGATCATTGACGGCACGGACCGGCTGCTGCGTGCGCCGACGGTCCAGTTCCGCTCGTCCGAAATCGGCCTTGATGCTTTCGGCTGGAACATTCCCAATGAAGCGCTGCTCGGCGTTCTCAGCGAAGCGGTTGAACAGGAGAACAATATCACGCGGCTGGAAACGACAGCGGAGACGATTGATATCGGCAATGACCGCGTCTCCGTAACGCTTGGGGACAATGAGGTCGTTTCGGCCGATTTTCTGATAGGGGCCGATGGCAGGAAATCGATGGTGCGGGAAGCGGCAGGCATCGGCGTCAAGTCGTGGACCTATCCGCAGACTGCCGTGGTTCTGAACCTCAGCCACACCCGCCCGCACGGCAATGTCTCGACGGAATTCCACACGCCGACCGGGCCTTTCACACAGGTCCCGCTGCCGGGAGATCGCTCCAGCCTCGTCTGGGTCGTCACGCCGGAGCAGGCGAAAGAACTGACCGCCTTACCGCTCGATGCGCTGAGCCTTAAGGTTGAAGAACGCATGCAGTCGATGCTCGGCACCGTGACCGTCGATGACAGCGTGCAGGCATGGCCGCTCTCCTCCATGACCGCGCATCGCTTCGGCAAGGGTCGTGTCGCCCTGATCGGCGAGGCTGCGCACGGCTTCCCGCCTATCGGCGCGCAGGGGCTGAACCTCAGCCTTCGCGACATTATTGCCCTGACCGAACTGCTGGGCGCCGTCTCCGACCGCCTGATTGCCGCAGACGCCGGCAGCAGTTTCGACCGCAGGCGGCGCGCGGACGTCTATAGCCGCACGCTGAGCGTCGATCTTCTCAACCGATCCCTGCTATCGGATTTTCTGCCGGTGCAGATGGCTCGGGCGGCGGGCCTGCATGTCCTCTCCGGCATCGGCACACTCAGGAGCATCGTCATGCGCGAGGGCATCGAGCCCGGTCGCGGACTGAAGGCCCTGCCCTCGCTCCTGTTCGGCAGCTTCAAAAAGGCTGGATGAAATAAACCACGCCCGTCAGCGTGAAGACTGAAAGCACCGTCGAGATCAGGATCGTGGCCGACGCCCTCTCCTGCCAGACGTGATATTGCTGACCGATGACGAAGACATTCGTCGCTGTCGGCAGCGCGGCCAGCAGCACTGCGGAATAAATCCACACCGGCTCGAATCGCCCGAGCGACGAGAGAACGAGATAAGCCGCAAGCGGATGCAGGATCAGCTTGGCCGGCACGATATAGCTGATTTCCACCGGAACCCGTTTCATCGGCCGCAGTGCCAGCGTCACCCCCATGGCGAAGAGCGCACACGGGGCGGCCGACTGCGCCAGATAATCCACCAGCCGCTGCACTGCCTCCGGTGGCTGCCAGGAGAACGAAGCGGCCAGAAAACCGGCGACGACAGACACGATGAAGGGATGGGTGATGACCTTGCGCGCGACATCCAGGGCAAGCCTTGCCGCCGAGCGCTTGTCGCCACCCGCAACCGCCATCATCGCTGGCGCCACGATGAAGTGGGCAGCATTTTCAAGACAGACGATCAGTGCCACCGGCACCGCCGCTTTTTCCCCTAGCGCCAGAAGCGCGATGCCCGGCCCCATATAACCGATGTTGCCGTAGCTCGCCGCAAAGCTCTGGATCGTGGTTTCGGAAAGACTGTTTTTCCGCACGAAGCGGCTGATCAGAAACACCAAGAGGAAAACGCCGTAGGTGCAGGCAAGGCTTGCCGCGACAAAATCCATCCGCCCCAGCTCTTCCACCGGCGTCTTGGAGACGAGCTTGAAAAACAGGGCCGGCAGCGCCGCGTAGATGATGAAGGTATTCAGCCAGCCCATCGCCTCGACCGGCTGCTTCGTGATACGCGCCGCCACGTAACCGATGAAGATCAGGCCGAAAAATGGCAACAGCAATCCCACGATATCGGCCACGATCATTCCCCTCGCCTAATATGTCAGCGGAGGCTTAGCCGATTTTCATCAGGATCGGAAAGGTCTCCTGGAACCAGATCGCCACATTGGTGATGAAACCGGACATGAAAGCGAGGCCGGTGAGCACCAGTAACACGCCCAGCAGCTTTTCAACCAAGCCGAGATGGCGGCGGAAGCGGACAAGGAAACGCATGAAGGACCCGGAAAACGCCGCCGCGATCCAGAACGGCACCGCAAGGCCAAGCGAATAGACTGCAAGCAGCATCGCGCCGTCGCCCACGGTATCACGCGCGGCGGCGACACCCAGGATCGCCCCCAGTACTGGACCTATGCAGGGTGTCCAGCCGAAGGCGAAGGCAAGCCCCATCACATAAGCGCCTGACACTGTCGCCGGCTTGCCCCCACTTTGAAACCGCGCTTCGCGGGCAAAGAGGCCGATGCGGAAAACACCGAGGAAGTTCAGGCCCATCAGGATGATGATGAAACCGCCGATCTTGGCGAGAATGTCGAGATTCTGGCGCAGCAAGGTGCCGATCGTCGAGGCGCCTGCCCCAAGCGCCACAAACACGGTCGCAAAACCCAGCGTGAAGAAAAAGGCCGAAAGCAACACCGCCCGGCGAATCTCCGGCCGCGGCGCCGCATCTTCCGCCCTGAACTGCTCCACCGAAACGCCGGCCATATAACAGAGGTACGGCGGCACCAGCGGCAGGACGCAGGGCGACAGGAACGAAAGCGCACCAGCCAGAAGGGCGCTGAAAAGGGAAATATCGGCGATCGACAAGAAAAACTCCGCATCCCGCAAAGCCGATGCGATTCCTTCGATTCGCCGCCGCTTTACACATTCATTTCGTGCATGTCATTGCTGCAAAAGGATTTCACCCATCGGCCCGACATGCCTGAGGCCGGTTTTAGCCCCAGCCGCCGCCTCTCTCCAATCACCTTTTTGGGGGTGCGACAAAAAAAACCGTATTGAGTGTTGAAACCGCTTTTTTTGGGTTGACCGAACGGATCGCTCTACCTATGTTCCGCGCACTTCCGAAGGGCAACCAAGCCCGCCGCGGGAGAGCGTAGCTCAGCCGGTAGAGCAACTGACTTTTAATCAGTAGGTCCAGGGTTCGAATCCCTGCGCTCTCACCACCTCAAAATATCTTTTCCGTTTCCTCATGAAAGACTTAAGCGCTCCGCGCCTGTCCGTCAGCCGCAATGCGTCAAAAGCTTGATATTGGGTGGATTGAAACCACGTGGCCGGCTCCCGCCGCCCACGCGCCGAGCCCGACGTTGATCTAGCTCAAGCTGTGCAGGTCAGCGATAAGCGTAGATGTAGCGCGCTATATTGTCGTAGAAGCTGGAAAGGTAGGCTGGCACGCGCTTTATGCGCGCGAATTTGCTCTTCTTATATTCCGCTCGTGTCGCGACCAGCGTATTCGGGTCGCCGAAGGGCAGGAAATCCTTGTCTGTCACGTAGACCTTTGTGCCGTAACCCCAGCCGCATTCCAGAGCGCGGTCGAAAGGCAGCGTCATGACGCGCGCGGCGTTTAGGAAGCGTTGCGCGGCGCGGCGCGAGATGATGTAGCATGCGGAAGACCCTTGCGGGCCGTAAATGCAGCGGCCGAAACTGTCGCCAAGCGCGCTGGTTCCGCGGCCCTTGAAACCTTTGCGGCGGTGGTTTGTCAGTTTCACGATCGCATCGTCCGGCATGATCGCAACGATCGCCTTTACCCGCTCCGAAAAATCAGGCGTGAAAGCGACGTCATCTTCGACGACGACGGCGACGGGCGCATCGGTCGACAGGAAGAGTTCCAGCGCCTTGATGTGGCTGGCATAACAACCATATTCGCCCGGCAGCGCATGGCGGCCATTGCGCAATTCAAAACCGCTTCGGTCGAAATCGCGCCAATTCTCAGGGGCAATGGTTTTACCATCGACACCGTCGACCGGCCGCAGATCAAGATCGAGGCCAGAGGCCCCCTCCAGCATTTTCTCCAGCCGCGCCCGCGCACGGGCAATTGAAATAATATAGACAGGAAAGGTGGAGATCGGCTGCATTTCGCGGGCACCATAAGCGGAAAATCGGATGGCCGCGTCCTACAGCAAAGAAAGCCTGGCGTCCACGGTTGCGGCGCTCGCGGGCTAACACGCCCGTGCGTTGGCTTACAATCTGATCAGTTGGGAATCAGCGACGCGCGGCGGTGCGGCGGCAGCGCCAGTTCCAGTCTCTTGGCTCGCCCGTATCCATATGAACGGACTCCGTGTGGCAATAGGTGCCCACCCCACCGCGATCCGGCAGGGACCGCAGATAGGTGGCAAGCTCCCACTTGGAAACACCCTTGATCTGAATGTCCGCGGCATCACACGTATAATGTTTGGAGCCCTGCCTGATGCCTTTCGGCGGGCGATAACCCGAGGTGACGATCGCCGGGCTATTATAGTGCCGCTCGACATCCTTGATCATGCGCACCAGTTCCGGCTTGAAACAGCCGACCTCGACGTGATCGGTCTGGAGAAACAACCCGTTCGGGGAGACACGCGTGAGGCCTGAAAGAGAGGCAAGCTTCATCAGGCCGGTCGGCTGGTCGTCTTCTTCATCGAGATGCGCATCATCAAACTCATCGGACATCACCGAGCGACCGTAAAGCGCAATGCCCATTGTTCCCCCCTGCCCTGCCGGCAAGGCCGCCACCTGCGTAGTATCAGCCGACCCGCTCTCGATCATCTTGGGCAGGCGCTTCTTGGCAGCCCCTGCGAAAAATGCCGCCAGCGTCACGCCCTTGCCATCACTTTCCGGCGCCTCACCTGCCGCATCCGAAGCCGGTTGCCCGGCAACCGCTGCCACCTGCCCGGAGGCCGGCTGCGGGACCGGCACGGCAACCGGAACCGGCTGGCGATTTTCCGTGTGCTGTTCCGCTGGCAGCTGAGCCGCCGGGGGCACGACCGGTGCTGAGACCGGTTGCGGTTGCGCCGCTGGCACGGGCGCGGAATAAACGCTGCTGACTGCGGGGACAATCCTGTTTGAAGCGGCTCCAGGTGCGCCTGTTACAACGGCGGGTGCGGCACTGGAATAGATGCTTGTCGTTCCAGCAGAAATCGCCGTTGGCTGGGTCGCCAGGCCGCCGATATCAGCGGCGGCGCCATAGGCCTGAGCCGGGGTGCCAGGAGCCTGGGGATGGACAGGTGCTGCCGCCGCACCGGCAGCGGACGCCACGGCGGGATCCACATAATGGCCGGGCTGGGTGGCGGCGGCAGACGCTGGCGCCTGGGGCTTTTGCGGCGCGGCAATTTCGGGCTTTTTGGCGGCGGCCGCCATCTCGTCGTCGGTCACTGCCGAAACGCATCCGGAAAGCCCAAGCAGCGAAACAGCGGCGAGAAAACGCTGACAGACAACGCGTCCTTTCGCGCTTTCGACAGATTTCATGGGTGCCTCCGTATCTTGCATTTACAACAGCAGCACGGGAACGGAATCGTCTGCTTTTCCAAAACGGAACAGGCCGTTTTTGATTCGAGGACTATGCCTCATCCTTTCGGGACAAGGCAAGAGCACCCGAAAACGCCGCTACCTCACCGGATAATCCCTACCAGGAACCGGTGTTCTGCATAGATATCCACGGCTCGGCTGGTGCGAGGCTTTCGCCTTTCTGCAAAATTTCGAATGAAATGCCGTCCGGTGAGCGCACGAAGGCCATGTGGCCGTCCCGCGGGGGCGGTTGATGACGACGCCGTTCTCCTGCAGGTGCGCGCAGAAGTCGTAGATATTGTCGACTTCATAGGCCAGATGGCCGAAGTTGCGACCGCCCGTATAGTCTTCGGTATCCCAATTATAAGTGAGCTCGAGGCAGGGAGCCTTGTTCTCCTTCGCCGCAGCAATGTCATCACGCGCGGCAAGAAACACCAGCGTAAACTTGCCCTTTTCGTTCTCGATCCGGCGTATTTCCGTCATGCCAAGCAGGTCGACATAGAATTTCAGTGATTCGCCAAGGTCTTTGACGCGAACCATCGTGTGCAGATACCGCATTTTAGCTCTCTCCATTACAAGGTCCGGAACCGATAAACGCCTGATGGCAAGCCCCGGACAAGGACGGCGACATAAAAGCAGCTGCGTAAATCAAAAACTAGGGCTTGCGTGAAACCGTTACCAAGATGTTAATCTGGCGCCTGGGAATCAGTTGACCGGTGTGTGGCGCGTAATCGAGGGGTTGGCAGGATATGGCTGATAGGATGTCATCGAAAACGATAGTCGATGTCGAGGACCTTTCGGGCGATGCCGTGGACCTGACCGAAATCACCGGTGTTGTAAAGTGGTTCGATGTCGCCAAGGGTTTTGGCTTCATCGTGCCCGATAATGGCACACAGGATGTGCTCCTGCACGTCTCCTGCCTGCGTCGCGACGGTTACCAGACAATCCTTGAAGGCACGCGCATTGTCGCCCTCATCCAGCGGCGCGACCGCGGCTTTCAGGCGTTCCGCATTCTCTCCATGGACCAGTCGACCGCCGTTCACCCCTCGCAGCTGCCGCCGGTGCGCACCCATGTCCAGGTGACGCCGTCCAGCGGGCTGGAACGCGCCATCGTCAAGTGGTTCAACCGCACCAAGGGTTTCGGCTTCCTGACGCGCGGCGAAGGCACGGAAGATATCTTCGTGCATATGGAAACGCTGCGCCGTTTTGGCCTGACGGAGCTCCGCCCCGGCCAGGTCGTGCTGGTGCGGTATGGCGACGGCGACAAGGGCCTCATGGCGGCGGAAATACACCCCGACAACCCGGTTTCGATGGGGATGTCGCACTAATGTCCGCCCTGCCACAATTGCTGAAGAGCGCCGTCGCGGCGCTTCTTTTTTTCGCATTTGCCAGCGCCGCACAGGCGCAGGAACGCGTGACCTTCACCTCCGAGCCGCTGGCGATTGAGACAGCGGAAGGAAAAACATACGATTTCACCGCCGAACTGGCATTGAACGATGCCCAGCGGGAACAGGGGCTGATGTTCCGCAAGTCAATGCCGCCTGACCACGGCATGTTGTTCGATTTCGATGAACCACGCGCCGTCGCCATGTGGATGCGCAATACGCTGATCCCACTCGACATGCTGTTCATCGGCAGCGATGGCCGAATCACCCATATCCACGAAAATGCGGTTCCGCATTCCGAAGCGATCATCAGTTCCCGTGGACCGGTCAAATTTGTGCTGGAGTTGAATGGCGGCGCCGCGCAACGCTATGGCATCAAGCCGGGCGATATGGTTCGTAGCGCGCAAATTGGCAACCGGAAGTGATGCTGCCGCGTTATTGCGTTTGAATGCGCCGGACGAAATGTCGCCCGGCTCTCGCAATAATCAGTAAACCGGCTCGATATGGCTCAAAATCCGGCAATTCGAAATGGAAGCGGCAAGGTTGATGGCGATATCGATCGCCTCAACGGAGTCAGCCGTGCCTTCGAGATAAATCGTGTCGTTCTCGACGCTTGCGGAAATACGCGACTTTTCAAGACCTGATTCGAAGGCCAGTGCCGAGGTGATCGCCTGGCATACGCCTGCCATGCGGTCGCCGAAGAAGCTTTCCTGAATGCCTGACATATTGAACATGTGCGTTCTCCTTCTTATGGACATACCAACGCTTGAGCGCCAGTTTTGTTCATCTCCGGTTCATCTATTCGTTCATCTTCCATTCATCTTGAAAAAATGGAACCCCCCTGCCGATCACATTTTAGGTGATCGGGAACAATTCCGTGAGGCCGGCATTACGCGCATGGGAGTTGGGAAGGCCTGCAGAGCAGGCAGAACAGGGAGGAGAATGGCATGCTGATTCATAAAACGGAGCCATGTCACCACGCCTCGTGGATGAAGCCTGTGGCGATCCATCTTCCGCTTTCGGCGGCGGTGGAAATCTATAGCCCATTGGTGGCGCTCGACATGCTGATGTACCGCTGGCCCGAAGAACACGGGCCTGAATATGAGGAGGCGCGCAGGAACTGCCTCGATGCCATCGCCGGACGTTGCGATATCGAAAAGGCGAGAGAATCATTTCTCGTTGCGAGCAGCCATGCGCATATCCTGAACGTGCACTGAAACTGACAACCATCATAAAGACTGGGCCCTTCGATACGGAGGGCTTTTCTTTTGCGCGGAACCCGATGGCCCGCCCCGTCATGATGACATGTAACTGTCACGCAAACGTTATAATCGGCAGAGACGAATTCCATGGAATCGGCGGCTGGACCGCCCCAACATCGGAAGTGGAACTGGCCCGCATGGAAACCGTCTTCGCTCTTTGCGCAACGCTGCTCATCGGCTTCAATCTTCTCGGAATCGTTCTCGCTGGCTGGCGGCTGATGCGGCGAGAGGCGGATAATGACCTTGTCAGGCAACGTCCGCCTGTCTCGGTCGTGGTCCCGCTGCGAGGGGTGGAAACCTTCACGCCGCTCACGCTTGCACGCGCCTTCGAGTTGGACTGGCCAGATTATGAACTCCTGTTCTGCGTGGCCGACCAAGACGATCCGGTCATCGAGGAAGTTCGCAGGGCTGAAGCGGCCCATCCGATGATCCCAACGCAATTGCTGACGGGTGATGATCGCATCAGCGCCAATCCAAAACTGAACAATTGCGTCAAGGGCTGGCGGGCAGCGCGACATGACTGGGTCATTCTCGCCGATTCCAACGTGCTGATGCCGACATCCTATATCAAAACCATGATGTCAGCCTGGCAACCGGCTAGCGGGCTCGTCTGCTCGCCGCCGCTCGGATCACGCCCGATCGGCTTTTGGGCGCATGTCGAATGCGCCTTCCTCAACGGTTCCCAGGGTCGCTGGCAATATGCGGCGGAAGCAATCGGAATTGGCTTCGCACAGGGCAAGTCGATGTTGTGGAACAAACCGTTCCTCGAAGACCATGGCGGAATTCGCGCACTGGCGGCGGAAATTGCCGAGGATGCAGCGTCGACGAAGCTCGTGCGAAGCGCCGGTCTTAAGGTGCATCTGGTTTCCGCGCCGTTCGAACAGCCACTTGGCCGCCGCCACGCGGGCGAAATCTGGTCCCGCCAGGCGCGCTGGGCGCGGCTGCGCCGCGTGACTTTTCCCCACTACTTCGCCCCCGAAATCCTCACCGGTTCGTTGCCCCCGCTTCTCTTCGCCGTGGCAGCCGCCGCCATGATGGAGATGAGCCTCGTCGCAACCGCCTTTGCGGTTCTCGCGCTGATGTATGTACCGGAACTCGCGCTTGCCGCCCTCAACCGCTGGCCTATCTCGTTCCACACGCTCCCCGCCATGATTGCGCGGGACATGCTCATGCCCGTCGTCTGGGCGAGAAGCTGGATCGGTACCGCCGTCGCGTGGCGCGGCAACGTCATGACGATAGGCACGGCGGAAAGCACGCTTGCAGGACCGCACGCCGAATAATCATTATGTTGGGAAGGCTTACGCCGGAAAGCTGATATTCAGCTTTAAAATGGTCGGAGTGGAGAGATTCGAACTCCCGACCCTCTGGTCCCAAACCAGATGCGCTACCAGACTGCGCTACACTCCGCCGAGGCGATGGCTGGGGAATACACGGTTCACCCGCAGTCCGCAACAGGGAATTTCATCTTTATTGGGACAAGATGCCCTCGGTCGAAAGTGAACGGGTAAGCGAGCCCGCGCGATCCGGCTCCAAGGGGATAATCGTCTTGACTCTCAACTGAAGTCAGTCCATTTCAAATTCAACGTTCCTGACACGATTTGGTTATTCTATTCAGGTACGTGATGGATAATTTCGGGGTCATATGCCCCATTCGTCAACCGGAGCAGTTTCGACATGTCTGCGAAGATTTACCGCCCTGCAAAAACCGCCATGCAATCCGGCAAGGCGAAGACCAATGTCTGGGTTCTGGAATTCGACGCCGAGGTTCCGCGCAAGATCGATCCGATCATGGGCTATACCTCCAGTTCCGACATGAAGCAGCAGGTGAAGCTGACATTCGACACGCAGGAACAGGCCGAAGCCTATGCCCAGCGCAAGGGCATCGAATACCGCGTGATCCAGCCGAAGGAAGCAGCGCGCCAGGTGGTTTCCTACACCGATAATTTCCGTTTCAACCGCACCCAGCCCTGGACGCACTGAAACACCGCAGTTTTCGCCGGCAGCACCGCTGCCCGGCAGGACGGCCCCTTAGCTCAACTGGATAGAGCAACTGCCTTCTAAGCAGTAGGTCGCAGGTTCGAGTCCTGCAGGGGTCGCCAATTATTTCAAACACTTAGCGGCATTTCCTGAATCACCAGTTTGCAGTTTTCTGGCGCAGTTTGCAGAATTCGTTCTGCGGGCGTTCTGGTGGTGCAACTTATGCGACGGCATAATGTCCGGTGGTTACTAGATAGGGGACTGGCAAACGCGCAGCCGAACTGTTAGATTCACATCAACAAGGAAAGAGCCGCGTGCCCGAGGGGGAGCCGATGGCGTAAAATAATCCCCCCAAGCATGGCTGGGTTTGGTGTGGAAAGCGGTTAAGTAGCAGTCTGCCACACCCGAGTAGGAGAAGCCTATGAAGGCTAAGTTCTCACTCGAAGCCAGCAAGTCTACCGGAGACATCCGGGTAGCAGTTGACCTAAGTGTCAACCTGGCTGCTATCCTGACGATCTTCGGCAGGCTTTTCTAAGAAGAAGGCCCAGCGCTAGGCTGGGCCTTTTTTCTTTCAAGCCGCATCTTCCAAGTGCCAATGCAGGAAAGCATCAAGCTGGCGATGCAAATCCACGATTTCCCCGGTATTGTGGATCTCGATATCCGGACGGCCACACCCCGCCTCGCTCTCATGGATGCCAGCAATCCCGCCACGACCGACAAGCTGCCAAACAACCCCCCAAGCTTGCGCACCTCGTCGGCTTCATTCTGGAATCGGCAGTCATCGACGACGACGCGGCCGCCGAATGCCAGCACGCCATCCGCGCGCGATCGCCAGAGATTGACCCAGAAGTCATCACCCATGCACTTACGGCCCCATTCTGTGCCGAGCGTCTGCATCGCGTGCCTTGGCGTGTGTCCCGACAACATCGCAAGGTCGGTCTCTTTGTGCGCTCCCTCGATGTGACCTTCACCAAGCCCGATCGCCCGCAGCATATCTTTCAGCGGCCCTGCGAACTTCACCAGTTGGTAGCCGTGCGTCTCGACCAGGTATTTGCTGGCCGTGCTCTTGCCGCTGCCAGCTAGGCCAGTGAGAGCGATGACGGGTGGTAGAATAGTTGTGCTGGCCTTGCCGATCGCTGCGCCGAGCGCAAGCAACTCGGCAGGCACGTTATCATTCGCCGGTACGGCTGTGAGGCAGCCTGTGTCTTTGGATGTGATGGTCATGCCTTCTCCTTCAGTGCTGCATCGATAAGGGCAGTCCAAACGTCGCGTGCCTTCTGCGGATAACCTGGAATGCCGAGATAAATGTTGCCGTCGCCACATGCGAAGTCATCAAAACCGACGACGATGTCTTCGGCGGCTTCAAGCTGCGCCTCGGTGGGTTCGCGCATGGCTTCGATGGCTGCGCGGGCTACAGATTTGAGGCTGTCTTGAATTGACGGCAGCAACACATCGAAATCATCGTGGTTGATGCCTTGCCGGTGGTAGTCTGCAAAAATCGCCCGCGCCACCCTTTCAATCATCTCGCTCATACCGTCTCCTCAACCTTCTTCTCTTCCTTGACCTTCGGCTTCACCACCGGCCTGAACCGGCGCAGCGCGAACGGTGGATCCTCTTCGCCGAATTGCGGGCACACGCCGCGGTTTACGCCAGCCAGCCTGATGCCAGCGTAGTCGCCGCCGAGATACGTGCGGCACATGCCCACCCACGTTGCAACATAAGTCTCCCCGGCACGAATGCCGAGGTATTGCTCTGGAAGGGTGGTGTCGTCGATGCAGACGACTTCGTCGCCGGGTTTGATGGTCATGTTGATTGCTCCAAGCTCTTCAGGCCGGACTCCGTGAGAACATACCCTGCCCCAACCATAGCCCCGTCGTATTCATCGAAGAGGGTTCTCTGGAACTCTAGGGCACCCTTCCTCGCCAACGCCCGCACAGCCCTACGGATCTGATGGCTGGGAACCCCAGAGCGCTCGGCCGCAACCTTAAATCCAAAGCCAAAGCCGACTTCGCAGTTAGCCCAAGCGTTGAGCGTTAGTTTTTCGGTGACTGATAGTTTCATGCGCACCCCCGCAAGAACGGCGCGATCACAAAAACAATTATGGCCAGAGAGCAGACGATGATTTCATCGTCTCTGAACATCAAGCCGCCCTCCCCGCCATCAACGCATCAAACGTCGCCAGGAACTCAAGCTCCGCCTCCTCCGCCGACCAATACCGCAGTTTCACGCCAAGTTCTTTGCCGGCGTAGCGCGCGTGCCACGGCATCTCGCGCAGATTCACCAGCTCATCGGCGATGATGCGGTTGTCGGCGTCATGCACCTCGCGCGGCAACTCTTTCGGCAAACCAAACCGAGCAGCAACAGCCAGCCAGTTGTCTTGCTCGATCGCACGATAGTTCGTCAGGTACGGCTTGAGAGGGCGTGGAATGTCCACGCAGTATGCTTCGGGCGCATCGTGCAGAAGGCCAGCCAAAGCCACCTCCGGCGCGTGCTTGGCTGCAAGGTGACGGGCAATCAGAACTGAATGTTCGGCGACGCTGTAGAACTTGATGCAGTGCCCTGCGTAGCGGCATTGCAGGCCGAGCGAATGGGCGATGTCTTCGATGTAGACTTCGTGCGGTCTCGGAGACATCGGCCAGTATTTGCGACCGGTGAAGGTCTGCATGAAGTCGCCGGCGCGGGGTGGTTCGGCGGGCACAAACACGCCGCGCGATGCAGGGTCGTTGCAGTCGGGAATCAAATGCCCTTCCACCCACTCCTTCGGTCCATCGCCATTCCATTCTTTTGCAATCGCGGTTTTAATGGGCGCCGCAAACATCGCTTCGTCGAGTTCGACTTTCTCGTCGTCGGTCAGCTGGCTTTTTAAGAGCCGCCGCAGCTTGTCGTTGGGCTGCGGCACGTTGTCATTCGCGGCCACGTACTTGTCGAGCGGGCCAAAGGTGGTGGTGGTGGTGGCGACGCCGACCTCGGCCCTCGTCTCGTTCAGGAGCTTATCGATCCTGCGTCGCGCTAATTCTCTGGTAACTGAACCCATTCTCATCTCCTCAGTGGTGTGGTGGTTCACCGCCAGTTGGTCGCTGGCGGTAGGTGGACATTTTTACCGAAAGTCTGACTTGAAACCTCCGCAGCAACGACCCAGATATTTCGGACGACGGGGGTGGCCGAGTGGTTGAAGGCAGTCGATTGAAAATCGATCCTGCCCGTAAGGGTAGCGCGGGTTCGAATCCCGCTCCCCCCGCCAATATTTAAGACGCCGCCCTCACCTGCTCATTATCATTCGCGGCATCCATCATCGCCACGCGGACGCGCGAAACTTCGCCGTACTCCTTGTGGTAGCTGATCGACTGCATCGACCGGCCAGACAGGAAGCCCGAGCCAAAGTGCCACGCATCCTGCGGCGTCGGCGTCTGGTGCGATTCCGAAATCACCCCGCCGCCCTCGGACGCAAACTTACTCGAGTGGTGGATGTGGAAGCCGTGGACGAAGCGGTGGCGAGTTGCGCCCCAGTCTTCGGCACGGCGGTGTGCCATGATGCTCGCCATGTCTTTGAGCTTGACCGTGTGACCATGGGTGGCGCCAATCATCACCTTGCCGAAACGGAACCAGAAGAACAGCGACGGGTCTACGTCAACTGTCACTCTCGGCTCATTGCGATACCAAGCGAGGAGAAAGTACGCGACAGCTACCGAGGCATGCTCATCATGGTTGCCGGGCAGGATGCGGACGGTGACGTGGCCGTGGCGCTTGAGGCTGGCATCGATCGAGCGAACGACTAGGCGGCATGCTGTCATCAGCACCTTCTGGTAACGCCCATCGACCTGAAGAACGTTGCCAGACCGCGCTGTCTTGTTCTCGTTGTTGTCCGAGTGGAGCAGGTCTCCGCCACCTAAGACGATAGCGTTGGCGGATGGGGGCGTTCGCGCGATTAGGTCTTCAATCGCAGAGCCGATGACGCTTTCCGCGATCTTCAAATCCCAATTCGTGTCTGTCTCGCGATGCCATGAGAAAAGACCGATATGCCAGTCTGCAAGTGGCGTCAGCGTCAACAGATCATCGTAAACCTGTGCCGGAACGGCGACAGGCTCGGCGGGTTGAACGTCATGAAATGCCTCTTTGAGTATGGCGGCAACATCGACCGGCGATTGCTCCACCGCCGTCTTCTGCCACTGCTGGATAACGCGCCCTTCAGCATCGACGAGCGCAGACACGCCTTTGACGACGTGGCCGGCAGGCACTTCAAAGCGCTCGCCTCGCTCTTGCGTCTGCTGAATGAACGTGCCGCTCGGCGTGTTGCTGATCTTGCTGATGCGGAAGCCAGGCAGGACAGGCTCCGTGCCGAGAAGGCCAACCTCAGCGGCTCGGCGTATGCTTTCAGAGAGCGCAGACTTCTTGATGCCTAGTGCAGCGGCGGCCTTCTTCAGCGTGCCGTGCTCTTTGTAGGCGTCGGCTCTTCGGCGTAGTTCTTCTATGGGTAGAGGCATGCAGTCTCCTCGATGTGGTGGTGAAGGCCGCTTGGTGGGCGGCCGTGGAAAAGTTAAAGGAGAGTTGGCGCTTCGTCGCTGTATGGCTTCTTTCCTTCGACGTACGGCTTTATCGCGCGCCACATCATGTTGTATTGCCTTATGAGGCGAGCCTCCTCTCGCTTCGTCTCTGCCTCGTAAGACAGGTGTCTGCAATGCTCCATCAGGCGCAGCTGCTGCTCGACTTCTCTCCGCTTCACCCCACCCTCCCCAGCAACTCACAAACCGCAGTCGAAGGCACGACATAGCCATAGCCAACCAGCGAGCCTGAGAAGCCAATAGGCGCAGCCATGACGCCAACAGTGATGCCGATCAGGTCGCCGTTGTCTGCGTAGACGGGTCCGCCTGACTGGCCCATCACAGTTGTGATGTCTGTCACATAGACCGATTTCCAAGGACCTGTTTCGCGGGACTCGCCAGCGATCTTTCCGTATGCGGCAACGAATTCGATTTTCAGAGGATTGCCGTAAGCAACGATAGGATCGCCAACATTCACAGCGTGGCAGGCCAGTTTTGCGACGCCGAGGCCGTCCGACGACGTGCGCAGCAGTGCAATGTCATTGGCTTTGTTGATCCAAAGGACATCGGCCTTGCGAAGAGGGCCACCTTTCGCCTTTAGCTGGACTTCTTTCGCGTCGCCGACGACGTGCGCAGCAGTGACTATAAAGCCGTCGCCGATATGGACGCCGGAACCGTGGCCGTCGTTGACGACGATCTTAACGGTGGCCGTTTCGGTTGCTGCGGGTGTTGGTGGAGGCAGGAGCGCATAGGCGGCCGCAGAGGTCGCGGCGATGACGAGGAATAAAGCAACGAGGAATGCGCGTGGCGACAAAATACGCCGCAGGAATCGTCTAAGCATGATTATCCCCTCTTTCTGGCGACCGTGCGCCAATGTGGTGGTCTCGGTCGGTTGCCGAGCGGCTGGTGAGGCCGACAATCAAGCTATACTGTTTTTACAAATTTGTCAAGATTTGCGACCGACTCAGAATCCCGATTGACTCTTTGGAGTATGAGAACATAATAAGAACATCATGTCTCACAAGATGCGAACACAAGCAATGAAACAGTACAGATTTCAGGCTGGGCGCTGGATCGTAACAGTACGCGCGCCGACCTTTGCCCACGCTAAAATCGCCGCTGCAGCAAAGCTGGATCAGCGGGCAGCAAAGCTTTTTGCTAGTCCGCCTGCATGCGGCTGGAAGCTTGAGCGACTAGCAGACACCACCAGAGGATAGTCCTGTGCGCCCAAATTCAAGAGAACCGCAAGCTGATCCGGTTGACCACATCATTGCATGGCATGACGGCGATAGCCGCGCCGCGATTGAGACGCTGATGGAAGACATCCAGCACTTGCGGCTGCAGCTTGCGCTGGCGACCGCAGCGATGGGAACCGGCTTCACGAGAGGATGGAAGCCGGACGCCGACAGAAATGCCAGGTGAAGGAGCTTATCTGCTTTCGGACTACGGCGGCGAGCCTGTCGGCGTCATATGTGAGGAATGCGAGCTGCTGAAATTCATTAGTTCGGCCGAGCTAATGGTCGAATTTGGCGATCTGTCGATGCCGACGATGCTGCGGCGCATTTCCCAAGAAGTGATCAAATGCGCTAGGCCGATGGAGGGCTTTTCAGGCCGCTGCATGCTTCATTACCACGCGCGCGCCGGCAGTCAGATCGATGCATTGAAACAAGCGACGCTGCCGGCCGTTAGAGTGAAGGAAATTCGAAACTGGGAGATTGTCGTTGCCAAGTGCAACTACTGTGGCCACGTTTCAAATATCCCGCACTGGCAACTGAACCGTGCAGCCAAAACCGACACCACGGTAGACGAGATAGCCAAGCGACTGAAATGCAAACGGTGCAACGTCAAGGGTGATGTGAAGATCACCATAGCCAAGATGCCGAGGTGAGGATGTGTAACCTATACCGCGTGAAGACCAATCAGGAATCGATCCGCGATATCGTGGGCGCCATGCAGGAGCGGCTCAATCTGGAGCCGGATGTCGAAGTCTACCCTGATCGACCGGCGCCAGTGGTGCGCAATGGCGAAACCGGCCGGGAGCTCGTCGGACTAACATGGGGCATGCCGTCGCCTCAGTTCGTTACGCAGGGAAAGCCAGATACAGGCGTGACCAACATCCGCAACGTGACATCGCCGCACTGGCGCCGATGGCTTCGGCCGGAAAATCGTTGCGTGGTCCCGTGGACAACGTTCTGCGAGTGGGAGGATACCAAGCCGCGGAAAACAAAGCGTTGGTTTGCGCTGAACGAGGAAACGCCCCTCGCCTTCTTTGCTGGCATTTGGACCGACTGGCACGGCGTGCGCGGATCGATGAAGAACCCGCGCGAGGGAGACCATCAGCTGTTTGCTTTCCTCACAACCGATCCGAATGGTATTGTGAAGCCGATCCACCCGAAGGCGATGCCGGTCATACTGACTAGCAAAGATGAAGTAGAAACGTGGCTAACCGCGCCATGGGAGGAAGCCAAGGTGCTTCAGCGTCCATTGCCTGACGACGGGCTTGTGCTGCTGCCTGTCGAGGAGCAGAACGAGCAAGGTTCCCTTCTATGAGCGACCAGACCAAAAAGGCCGGCGACGGCATCCACGAGAATCACTGGTGCGAGCATCCGGGCTGTCGTAAATGGGGAGGCTTCGGCTTTAGCCGAAACAAGGTCGAAAAGTCATCCTGGCATTGCTGGGAGCATTATCCGCACAAGGAGCCACCCAGATGATCACTCGTATCACTCGACAGAAAGACGCAAAGCAGCGCCTGTCCATGGCCCTGCGCCAGTTGAACGACGCCGTGAGGGATCTTCACAAGAGTGGCCTCGATGTGGAAATCTTGGAGCTGACGATGCTGACGTCACGCGGAGATATGAAGCAGTTCGATATCCGGACGTTTAGGGCAGAAGGCGCGCCGCCGGATTTGAAGGTGGTGGGAGACTGACTATTCTGGACCGACCCCGATGTGAGAAATGGGAGCAGCAGCCAATGTCCGAGCCGACAGGGGAAACTGACGGCCCGAAAAGCGGGTCATCTTGGTTGGTACGTTACATCGCTGGTACATCGGGATTCTGGAAAGCAGCGGTGTGCTTTCAAATAGCCTTCTTGGTTCTGATGCTGCTTCACGCCGGCGCCTTGCTTGCAGGCTGGTACAACGTTTCCAATCGGATGTTAGGCTACTCGTCGCTGGCCTTCGTAGGATTTTTCGTATCGCTACTGTTCCACGCATGTGTGAGCATTAGGGAGTCGATGAAACAGAAAGCGGAAAAAGAGCAGAATGAAACGCGTTGAAAAGGTTTGCTATGTTCGGATGCTTTCTTGAGTCCCTCTTGGGGAGCTTGTTTGGCGGCGCCAACAAACCGAAGAATGAGACGGAGCGGAAAGTACGCAGGGTGATGGTCCCTCTTGTTATATTGTTTCTCGTTGGGCTGGTGACGTTTTCAGTGGCGTAATCGGCCTTCCTAATAAAAATTCTAGTTGAGTAGACTCGACTCCAATCTCACTGCGTGTTTTTGTATTCGCGGGGACTTTATTGGGGGCTTTCTTGACAATCAATTATTTGAGGGTGCTTGTCGCCCTGCTCATTTCGTGCGCCCTGGGTGCATGCACCACTTCGCGTGAAGCATTTAACGCGAATCCTAAGTCGGTCGATAAGCCGACGCTCTGTCGGACATATCTTCAGAGCCAAGATCCCGTCTTTCAGCAGGACCTGGCAAAGGAACTGAACCGGCGAGGCGTGCAGTTTTATCAATGTCCAGAAATGGTGAGGAATCAAGATGCGGCGGCGGCGGCTTTGGTTGCTGTCGCTCTGGTCGGGACCGCAGTCGCCGTATGCGCGAACAACAATTGCGGGGGCGGCTACCCGACAAGAAACTACCCCGGAAATTGTTACTCCTATTACGACCGTGCCGCCGACGGCAGCCTGTGTGGCCATCGAAGCGCGATGTCGCGGCCTGGCGGCTGGTGAAATGGTAACGGCGACCTAGTAAATCTGCCGACGCGGCAAAACCCGCAGCGGAAACACTTATGTCGTGAACAGCCGATTCCAGGCAAAAAGACACTGAGATAATAAGGACGTAGCACGTGAATATCGCAGAAAACCTGTTAGAGCTTGCAAATATCAGCATCGCTCTATCGGTCTTTTTATGGGGAATATTACAGTGGTATCTCACCGTCCGCGGCGAAAGCCGCAAGCGTGATATCAACCTGACCAGCTGGGGATTCGAGGTGATGGAGATGATGGCGGAGCTGTATTCTCTTTGCTCAATCGAGGGACAGGACAATGCTGTGAAAGCAGCATCCCGACGCGTCGCATGGAAAGCGAGCGCTCTGGTGGAGCAGGGTCGCATGTTCTTTCCTAACGTTCATCCTACGGCTTTGCACAAAGGGTTTCGCCCTAAGCTTCTAGATGAGGTCGTGCGATGCTGTTACGTTGCAAGGTACCTATCCGAAAACTCCGGTCCCGCTGACACAAAAATCCTTAGCCGTCACGTCAAAGACGCTCGAAAAGCCTTCCGTATTCAATTGCAGAAGAAAATCCACACGACACTCCTCCACGTTGATAGTGAGGATATCGGTGGCTCAATTCCTGTCGATCCAATGACGTGGCCGACTCGTATCGTTCCCCCATCAGTATTGAGCTAGATTTGTGGTCCTCGCTCAGAAACATCCTTGAACGCAAACGTCGGGTCGATGCATGAACAAGCTGTCTACCCCGCCCTCGTCGCGCGCGGCTTCGACTGATTTTCAACGATCCTGTCAACGCGCATGGTCATCTTGTCGACGGCGTCCTTCACTGCGCCGATAGCGCCCATGATCTGCTCAGTCTGCTCGCGAAGGCCGGACTTGGAAACGTACGTTTCGGCCACATGGAGGCGGTGCTGAGCCAGCTCTTCCCTTGCTAGCGATGCCAGCGCCTGGGCGGCAGCTGCTGCACCCGCCGCCTCCGTCTTTGCTGCGCCGATCTTCGCGTCAACGTACTTCCACAGGCCGAAGAAGAAGCCAAACAGCAGAACGAAGAATCCGCCCACAGCCATGATCTCGGGGCCAGTCACGGCTTCACCCCGCACAGCTTCTGCAGCTTCTCGTTTTCGGTGAGGATTTGCCGCTTCGTTTCCGGCGTCATCTGGTCATCGACAGAAGGACGCACCGGGCGAGCGATATCGCAGTAGCTACCGCTTGTCGCGCATCCACTTGCCAAGAGCGTCATTAACGCCAGCGTCATCCAGATTCCTGATTTCATTTTCAACATCCCCGGCCTTCTTGATGGCCTTGGCATTCGCTGCGGCCTGTTCGTCTTTTGCCGCGGAGCGCCCTGCCCTCTGGCCATACAAAAAGACGCCCGCGATGATCGCGAGCGCCGTACCGATTGCGGCTAGATAGCCTTTGAATTTTGCCCACAAGAGGATCAAACCACCACCTCCTTGCCGCGCCAGCTATTCCACCGGCGAGAGATGACATCGCGATTGCGATAGGCGACATAGGCAACAGCAGCCACGGCAACACCGGCGACGATCCAGCCCCAAGGGAGGCCAGCCACGAAAGCCAGCAAGCCTGAGCTTGCAGCTGAGCCGACACCTTTCGTTACAGCTTCCCTTGCGGCCGCGGCGTCGCGCCGCAGCTGCGCGAGTGTAGCAGGACCGATGATGCCATCGGCGATCAAATGCGGGTGCGCCTTCTGGTAGGCAATCACCGCTGCCTTTGTCTTCTCGCCCATCCAGCCGTCGATGGCGCCGGGATTGAGACCCGCCGCGGTCAGCAGCTCCTGCGCTTCCTTAACAACCGGATCAGGCTGCGCAGGCGGCTCGGCGGTCGCCTCCCTCGTCGCGCTAGCTACTCCGGTGTAGATGCCCTTTTCGAAAAGCAGAGCCTCTTCCTTGCGGCGGCGCACGAGGCCCGGCAGCTTCTTGCCTTTCGCCGTGTTGTAGTTGGCGGCGAGATGCGCGGCGGCCTTCTTGATCTGGCCTTTGCGCCAATAATCTGCCCACGTCCAATTCATGGCGCCGACGCCCAGATTGAACGTGACAGAAGCGGCCGCGTCGAGTTCGTGCTGCTTGCGATCGCCAGGCGAGCTGGCAACAACGGCAGGCACGTACTCCGCGGCAAGCACGGCATCGAGGATAGCGTCGCTCTGGGCCGCCGTGATCTTGGTCTTGCCTGGCACAAGCTTAGTGATGCCAATCTTGGCCAGCTCGCGGCGCACGGAATCGCTTCGCATCGTGAAACCGGTCCCGATAGTCGGCACCCCGACGGGATCGAGATAGGCGGTTAGTGGATTGCCCTCATGCAGACGCACGAAAGCCCTCCCCTGTGTGGAGATTTTGGTGATTGGCATTTGGTTGTCCTAGTTGGGATGAGGCTGGAACATTCGGACAGGAGGCGCGTTACTCAGCCACCATGTCCCCAGTTCATGGTTTAAAGACCCGCGCAAACCCGTCCCCCAGTTGCGCGGGTCTTTTGATTCTATTGATAGCGTGGTGGCTGGCCGATATAGCTAAAGAGCCGCATGTCCCCTGAAACAGGCTGCGGTATTGAGGCCCTGGCGCTTGGCGGAGCGACGGGCCTCTTTTGTTTTGCACCATGAGTCAGTTCGCCGGCCCGCCAATACGGCGTCCGCGCGCAACAGACGTTAGAGAGTGAAAGATTCGTTTCCCGGCAGGTTGTCTGATTCTAGACGCACATGTATGACTCCTCGTCCATCGAAGAGGGTACGATATGGCAGTTTTAGTTCTGGGTCCGTCGAACGCGGGCAAGTCAACATTCATTTCCTCGCAAGCCAAAGGCGAGAAGGCGATTTTTGGATCGCAGATTTCGAGTAAACGCGACGTCCCAGCGAACGGCTATATCCATTACAATCTGCTGCATCATCGTCTGGTTACCGACGCTGCAAACGATGAGATGCGAGAATGGGATTTACTGAGTGAGCGGATCCTCGGAGATATCATCACCTCTGAACGCGTAACGAAGGCAGTCGTCATCGTCGCGCCGACCAAGGAGTTGCTTGACCGGGCAAATACGCGAGAGCATATCGAGATTTCCGCCGGCCAGAAGAACGGCTACGATCAGGTGCTATGGTCAAAAATCATTGCCTCAGTTGACTTCTTTGCTCTCTATGAGCGAACGTTTGACATGCTCGAACAGCGTGGCATCCCCTACGAGGTTCTCTATTCCTCCCGGGAACTTGGTGGCGATGCTAGGACGTTCCTTCCAAGCGACAGGACGATGGTTCACCACAACCTTCGTGGATCGTTTATCTCGACACCGCTCGAAGACGACGTGAACCAAGTGAATGAGATGCCTGGCATCGACTATCAAAAGCTCGTCATGCCGCGGGGCGTTACGTCAACAAACCGAAACTATGGGCACGTCTCCGATGGGCGTGTGAAGACGTTCAACCTCCTTCGTGACCGATCGTTTGCTGGTAGAAGCGTCCTTGATATCGGGTGCGCGACGGGGGACTTTCTATTCCGTTACGAGAGGTATGGAGCCGATACGCTCATGGGCGTGGAACTAAACCATACCCGATGGAGCGCGGCGGTTGCGGTTTCAAAGCTTTTGCATAGCCGAGCGGACATCAGGATGGAAAACTTCCTGAGCGCACCCATTACGCAGAAATATGACGACGTGCTGGTTCTCAACGTGCTGCACCACGTCGCTGACTATAAGTCCTTCCTTGCGAAAGCCGTTGAAGCCACCGCCGATCGACTGATCATCGAGTACCCCACTCTGGCCGACAATCTGTTTCAAAGCTTGCAGCCGTTCGAAGGTGACTTCGAACATTTGCCGATAGTTGGCGTCAGCTCGCATAGGGTCGATCAAACATTCGTCTTCACAGAAGCGGCGCTGAGCCGGCTTGTTGGCGATCTCGGCGAATTCACCCACGTCACCCACGCATCACCAATTGCAGGGCGAAAATTGTTGATTTTCAGCAGAGTCAAAGCTGCGGAACCCGAATAAGAGACCGTAACAATCGGATATGAAACGACCAGGACGAGGCATCCACCGCCCTGGTCGTAAGGACTACGGCAGATGACCGTCTACTACAAGCGCCGCAGTCGCAGTTTGCAAGCGAAGGTTATACATCGCCCCCGCTGAAAACGCGCCATCAAGAGAGAATTTAGCCACCTGCTTGCTTCTCTGAAATGATTGCAAATTGGCGACTGTCACGCTCGCCCCTCCGTTGGTTGATTGAACTAACACATCACTGTTTAGCGATCCTACGAAGCTGATGAGTGGAGGATTGTACATCTGCCTTTGAAGGAGAATGTCGAAGTTAACCGAAGTTGTCCCTGGCGAAGATCCAAACGAAACGTTTACGCCTCCGCTTTCTTGCTTAATGACAATGTATTCTCGGTCACACTCACTCATCACCGCCTCGATGTCTGGGAGTACGAATTGCCCAGTAACCTCTGGCGATATCTGCAGCTTTGTCAAAAAGAATGTGTTACCGACCGTGGCAATCCAGTTAACTTGGGATGATGTCCCGGATTTGTTGCCAGCGTTCCATGCGTCCTTTGTTGATTGCATCCCAGATGCGGAAACGAGACAGAATCTGAAGCCTACACCGTAGCCGTCGTCAAGGTTCCATGTGCCGGATTTTGAGCCGAGAGGAAATGTTAGTTCCTTCTCCTCCCATGTGTTCGCGGCGTTTATCGCATATTCGCGGACGAAATGCGTGTCCCGCGTCTCGTTGATCGCGGTAACGCAATACGTTCCGACCACCGAAGACTTGACCCAGAATTTGACCTTCATGTTGGTCGACGCATACGGCTTAAGCTTCCGACCGTAAATCGCCCATCTGATGTGGTTCTCAGTGTCGGCCGCAAGTGAGGTTGCCCCAGCCGTCACTGTCAGTTTCATCGAGTACGGCACACTCGGATCAGGAACATCAGTTGATCGCTCACCCGTCACCGCGACGGCAGTTCCGCTCTTGCCGTAGAGAAACCCAACCGCAAGCGGTGTGCGATGGGGCATTGCCGGCACTGATGTCCTCGCCTGCCAGACTTGGCAACCAGGATTGTAGCACAGGTTCACACCGCGCAAATCCTGAACGGTTACGCCGCTATCCTTGATGATCTTGCCGGTGGCGCCATCGAAGACAGCCACCCTAAGGTCCGCTGCGCCAGCAGGCCCAACAACATCGCCCGTCCCGGTCCCGTCCGTTCCCTTGCGGGCCAACAGCCGCCAATATGCGTTGCTTTCGGCTGGCAGGACTGGTGGCACATTGCCCGTGGTCGGCTGAAGCGCAATCCACGTCGAGCCATTGTCGAGGACAATGTCGTTCGCGGCGTAGGCCGTTGCACCGCTATAGGCGCCACGATCGACAACACCAGCCGTGCCAGAGCGAGCGAACAAGAGCCACTGCGTGTTCTCGGTCGTCGGGAGCGTGGGAGGCGCGTTGCCGCTCGTAGCAACCTTGGCAATCCAAGTTGAACCGCCATACTGGACGATATCTCGGATCGCGTAAGCCGTGCCTGCGCTATAATTACCGCGCTGGTTGATGCCGGCAGGCCCGACAGGGCCAGTGATGTAGTAAGGGACGCTCCAGTCGCCTGACGTCGCCGAGTTCTTGATGTAGAGCGCTGTGCGCCCATCACCAATATCTGCGACAAGCACACGAAAGCCAGCAGCAGAGCCGTTGTATGCCGCGCGGCCAGCAATGTTCGGAACTGCCACGTTGAACTGAACGCCATCCTTCAAGGTGTACTTGTTCACGACTCCGAACACACCCGGCCCGATACCGATCGGAATATCGTCAGTACCGACAGAAATTTCTGACAGGCTTTCGAGATTGCCATTGGACAACGACGCCAGCAGCCGACGCATAGCCTCAACCGCGGCAATCGTGGGAGAGGTCAGCTCGACCTTGTAGGGTGCGTCCGTCTGGGCTGGCCCAGGCCAATCATCGGCAAGCAGAAGTTCTGTGTTGCTGATGATCTTCTCGATGACGATAGGGCGGCCGACGTGAATACCGAACTTGTCACCAGCCTTGATTGGCGTCAGGCCGGCAACTTCCGTCAGCCAGCCTGTGTTCGTGCCGGTCACGGTCCGAGAGCCAACTGCGACGGTTGCCGTGCCGTCGCCATACCATGTGACCGTAGCCATTATTCGGATGCTCCATCGATTTCCCCACGCGCAACGCGCAGATCGGCCTCAAGGCCGCTGATCTTGTCGAGCAGGGATTTCTGTTCCTCTTTCAGCATCGCGACATGCTGGGCGAGCAGGAGCGTGCGCTGCTTGAGGAATTCTTCGCGCACTTCCACTTCCTGCAGGGCGACGAGGACGCTAACCTGCATCTGGTTATTTGCTGACATTGATTGATCCTATTTCGGGATGCCGAAGATGTAGTAGCGGATGCCCTCGATCTGCCCTTGAATTGGCTCGTCGGTGACTTTCCCGCTCTGATAATCGTTGGAGGTCGCATAGTAGGTTCTGACGGGGTTTCCCCTGAACGTGTAGAACTGGACCGAATTACTGTTGATAACCGAGTAAGTGCTGTCGCCGGCATCGAACCAGCCCGTACCGCCGGACGCCGCAGCGCGTCGGATTTTGGCAGTGATCGGCGGGCAAACTCTTTTGGAGAAGCTGTTCGTCCCGCCGGCGACGCCACCGTAGCCGCTATGCACGGTCATATATCGAACGATGGGGTAGAAGCTGGTCGTGTCTATCCCGACCGTATGCACCTGCGCCCCGTCACCTACGCCAATGTAGCCTTGGCTCAGCAGCCTGATCGCCGGATATCGGCTATCGATGACGATGTCAGCAAAGCTCGGATTATCCCCTGCCCCCGGCCTCAAGAACTGAACGACGTTCTGGCCATTCTCCGTAAATTGCCTGAGGACGTTGTTGTTTCCCGACGTCGGCGGCGTGTCGTCAAAGGCAATGATCATGAACCTCGCGCGGCATGCCTCGTTGGCGTTGGAGAACAGGATCTGGTTGCCCTGAACCTTCCACCTCGCGCCGATCGGCGTTTCTCTGGGGTTGGTGGGGTAGAAGACCTGACCGCCCTGATAGAAGTTGATCTCGCAGATGGTCGTGTCTGGCACGAATGTCGGAAGCGTATAGGTCGAAAACCCAGACGGGATATCGATATCGCCGGCAGCGACAATCTTCGAGGTTGACCGGCTGCTATCGAATGCCAGCTGCGTGCCGATCGCGGTGTCAACATCATATCCCGGCTTGGCAACCCTGAGCCCTGCCGACGTCAGCGAAATCGCTTTCATGCCTGGGACGGGCGACAGCGCCGGCGCATCAATAATACCTGCCCCATCCCCCGGCAGGTTCCAGATGAGCAGATCATTCGTCAGGTAGCTGTAGATCGACGACGAGCCTTCCGAGGCATCGTATGTATTCACGAAGTCCAGAACATTCGAATAGGTGAGATCGGCCTGATAAATCGAGTTCAGTTGCGCGTTCTGCTTCCAGCCGAAGACTCCATTCACACGGTACGGCTTTGTTGCCGTTCGTATGCCTGTGTTCTGATAACCGTTCGTCGTGGTGATGACGCCGCCAAAGTCATAATATCCGTCTGCTACGTTTCGCTGAAGCACCGAAAACAGCGGGAAATCGTAGTTCAGAGACGGGAAATTGAACCGTGTGTAAAAGACGTCATTCACCGCGAACGACGTGTTTCTCTGCCACGATCGAAACGTCGCCGTCTGCGGCGAAGAGCCAGGAGGATAGTTATATTCGCCACCGCGAAAGGGCTCACGCGTGTAGCTGTTGATCGTGGGGTTGACTGAGAACTTTGAGTTATAGAGGAAGGCGCCGGCATCTGAATCGGGCGTGGTAATCGGGTCCAGGTTGCCCTTGGTTATCTTCAGGCACCCTGTACCCGTACTATCGATGCCAATCAGTGTCTGCGTCACGAACGTATCACCATTGTGCCGTTGTTGAGGTTGATGGTCATCTTGCCGTTAAGGCTGTTGATGATGCCGCTGTTGACGGTCCCGATGTTGGCGACGTTCAACGTCAGCTCGCCGTTCTGGAAGACGAGCGGCTGCCTCGTACTCGCGAGATCGTCGCTGAACACCAGAAACTGTCCGGCCCTGATCAGGACACGCGTCGGCAGCGCCGGATTTGCAGGCACGTCCATGAGGAACGATGCAGAGCGGTACTGCTCGTCATTGACGGCAGCAATAATCCCGTAACGCGCCGCATACCCCGATGGAGCAGCGACAGCAGCCCATGCGATGTTGATCGACGCGGTATTGCCGCCCAGCGCCGCCGTCAGTGTTTCCACCTTGCCGGCGACGGCCATGGTCTGGTTAACGGCAAGCTGGATGTCCTCGCGATACTCGGCGCGCGCTGCGCCGAGCTCGACAGACAACTCTCTCGCAAGATTGCGGGTGTCTTTGTAGGCAACCGCTGCCAGCTCCATCTGAGAAGCGATCAGCCCTTCAATGGCATCCTGAGCCGTTCTGGTGCTGTCGCGCAGCCAGCCCAGCATGTCCTCGACGCCGGTCAGGTCGATGTCGACATAAACGTCAGCATCCGACAGCAGCACGTTCGGAGTGATGACCGGAATGAAGCCAGACCAAAGCACCGGCCTGTCACCGCCGGGGATGTAACGCCCACGGACAACGTAGCTCTCATTCGGCAACAGGCTTTGCGAGATGAGCATCGAGCCGACCTGCGGCTGATCTGTCCGGCCTTCAGTGACGCGCTCAAGCGTTGCCTGTAGTCGCACCTCGTATTCGATGCCAATGACATCATCGAGACGTCCGTCGCTGTTATCCCACGTGATGCGGATTGCTGGCCGTCGGTCCTGACCAGTGCTGTCCTTAACCGTCGCCGGTTCGGCATACCATTCGATGATCGGCTGCGGCGTTGGACGAATGACGCCTAGCTGTCCGTCAACCGGCGGCTTGAACTCGGTATCGCTGCTCCAGTCGTAATCGGCAGGATCAACCTCAGTGATATCGATCATCACATCAAGGTTGGCGCGGTCAGCAACACCATCGATCCGCATCAGCTTTGCATCGTAGCCATTGCGGTCGGACGTCCACGAGAACACCGTTCCCGGCGTTGCATAGGCCCAGAACTTCGGCGGCAGCACAATCGTGTGCCTGCGGAAGCGGCGAGCCTCCTCAAGCGCCGATTTCATCAGCCGCTGAACCTGCTCTGGGTAAGGAACGAAGTTCAGATCGACGTCGGCCATCAGGCGGCGATTACCGTCGCTTGCCTCAAAGTCCGGCCGGTAAAGCGGTGGTGCTGTCTTGGCGACCCAACCGTCGGCCGGCGAAGGGTAGTTGGCGGAAATGCCGTTGATGGTGTCAGCCAGACCGAGGAACGGGGTAAATTCCTGCTCCTCCGTCGACAGGATATCATCGTCGGTGAAGTTGATGACCGGAGCACCTGGCGCACCTGAATGAAGATAGTAGACGCCGCCGACTTCCGAAATCCGGCCTTGGCACGCCGTCAGCAATGCCTCGACGGCGGAGGTCAGCGGTGCGTCAACCTGTATCTCGCCGCCGCTGCGGTAGGTGTTCACCCAACCGGTTGATTCCTGAATACCGGCGCGATGCTTCTCGATCTGCGCAATCCACGCTGCGGCAGGCAGCCGAGCGGCGGCCATGTTCTGCAGACCATAGAACCATTGGCCGTTATAGTTGATGCCACGCAGCAGGTTGTAGATCTGGACGGCAGGCAGGAAATCACCGTCGCCGCCCCAAGTCGCCGGATCGGCAAAGCGCTGCGGACCAACGCCGCCTTGCGTGCTGTCGCGCGAGATATCGTAGAGCCGCAGTCCTTCGAGCACGAACTTGAAGGACGGCACGCCTGAAAACATGTTCTTCGAGACGCGAGCCGTCACGATGGCATAAGCAACGCCGCGCCCGATGCGATCCGGGTTCCACCATCTGTTTCCGTTCGATACGGATGTGAACAGGAAACTGTCGGCCGTCGTCTGCGTGCCGTCGTAGAACTTGATCCAGAGGCTGTCCGCATATTCGTTGACCGCGTAACCGCGATCCGTCAGACCGCCGAGAGTGGCGCGCTCACCGTTGACCCAGACCTCGGCAAGGCCACGCACAGGCAAATCCGACAGCGCGATGACCTGCGTCAGATAGGCGTTCGGCGTGTCGCCGTCATTACCCCAGGTGTTGACGAACACGAGCGAGCCAGCGGTCGCGGTGCGCCCCAGAATGAAGGAGCGCGGAACATCGCCGCCGCCCTGTAGCGTGCCGTTGATGGAGAACGTCGGATCTTTTGGCTTGCCAGCGAGCGATTGCGCCAGAAGGCTGAGGCCGACGCCGACGGCGGTCTTCAGCAGGAATGCGCCGACAGCGCCAAGTCCGCCGATAAATCCAGACACGGCCGTAAAAACAGAAGCAATCGCCGTGAAAATAGCCATCGATTTTCCTTGGGATGCGCGATACGCGCGGCCGCTAGAGCGGCTTCATGAAGTGTGTTTCGACAGCGCTGTAACCGCGCCGTTCGTAAAGACTTGAGATGTCATTTGTTGCCAGCGACGCCATGCCAGCAGAGACGCAACCGACAGACCGGGCCCACGCCTCATAGGCATCGAGCATCCTCATCGCGCCCCGACCGCGTGCCGATAGAGTGACGTACCAGACTGTTTCCTTAGCAATGCGACCAGCGCCGAACGGGTGCTCAAATGCACAGGCCATAAGGACGCCCTGCGCCGGATTGCCGACAACGAGGACACAAGCCTTGTCTGACACCAGATGATGTTGAAACAGCCGATCGGCATATGCCGCCTGGAATGGAAAGGTGAAGCCTGCGGCGTCATGGCTTTCGCGCAGGAGCCCCACAACACGGTCGCGATCCTCGGCAGTAGCGAAGCGGACGTCCATCAGAACAAACCTAAAAACTTTTTCCGCTTCTTCGGCTCGGTCGCGACCTTGCCTTTCTCAGAGCCCCAGAAGAACTCCCACTCCGACGAGGTGTCAGCATCTGTGTAGAATGCATCCCCGGCCTGTCGCAGCACCTGCGTGGCATGACTACGCGTCGACGGGTTAGACCGTGTCATTTCCTGCGTGTGGCTAGCGCACACCATCGTCACGCTGCCTTCCTCATTCTCGGAAGGCGTGTTGATCGTGATGGTATCCACGAAGCCAACGAAGCGGCATTCGGCAGGCGCCACCATCTGGCGGCTGTCCGGATCAAACAGGCCTCGGTAAATCTCGACGCGAGCCTGACGGCAATCATACTGCCTCACCAGCGTCTGGACGTGCTCGCTGACCTGAGACAGGCGGATGTTGACGTTCTGCACCGAGAGGTTGGCGACGAGCGGAATGTCATCAATCTGTACCAGCGTGCCGGAGCCGTACCAGTCACGAGTGACGGGCAAGCCTGTATCTGGGTGAATAATGGCAGCGGTGACGTTTCCGACGTCCGACCACATGCCATCCGTAACCGGCGCACCAGTCGCTCTATCGCGCGCAACGAACCAGAGGAAGTCACGCGCCACCAGTTGCCGCGCCTCAAGCGCAGCAAGGTTTTCTGCTGAGATGTTTCTCATTGATTTCCCATGGGAACTTAGCGGCAGCGAAGCCACTGAAGCGGCCTAGACACAGACTTAAAGTTGAGCATAATCCCGCCGTCACTGGGGGATTTCATGAAGTACTTAATAGTAGCGCTATCGGCTGCGTACCTGACCGCATGCCAGCAAGGACCGATCGTGAAGTCAGAGCCGTTTGACTGGAGGAAAGCAGTCAGTAGGAACGCCGAGAGGTATTGCCGTGACAAGAAGGGCACCGATCAGTACGCGAAGTGCTTTGATCGTGAAGTTGCGAAGGGCACGCGTGAGTCGAAAATGATCGCCGCACATTTTGGTGTAAAGCTCCAGTGACTACCGGGCTTCAATCGCCTGGAACGTGACCGTGCCGCGCCCCGTTGCCATGTCGGCTGTCGTCGAGATCGAACCAGGCACGATCGCCATGATGCAGGAAGGCTTTACCAGCGTAGCGGAGACAGGTGCCACCACCCCCGCCCACAGATGGGGGCGGACCTCAACCTGCGTTGTCACGCCGCCGCCACTGGCCGTCATGGGCTCCATAACCATGTGAAGGTCTTTGTCGCCAATCTGGATGTAATCGCCCACTGTGACTTTGTAGCCAGCGGGAAGGCCTGACAGCGAGATTGCCTTGCGGTTACTCGCAATCGTAGCCACCTGCCCTACGCCACTAAACGCGCTACCGGTTGGCCAACTACCGTTCGGATAAGCCACCGGGAAACAGCGCGACTTCGGGAATGCGCGGAACGTCTTGAGCCCGTTTTCCAAGCTCGTGAGCCGCGCACGCCAATAGTCCAGTTCGTTCGGCTTCATCGAGCGTGACTGCGAAGTCATCTGCCAGAGCGGCGAGCCCATGTCCTTGACGACAGTCCGGCCGCCAGCAGTGCGCGATTGCTCTTGCCGCCAAAGCAGATTGAACTCAGTCGACCAGCCTGGGAACTCGTCGAAAAACGAAGTTGGGAGCGGATATGTGATTGTCATTACTCACCCCAACTTCACATTTCGTTTCTGAGCCGACCGAACGGCGGCCTCAACGCGGCTTTGTAATTCGCCCTGCATTTTGGCTAGCGCCTTTTCCTGTCGAGCGACGGCTTCAACAGATGCGCCGCGGTTGTCGACGACTGGGTTGAAGTTGACGACGACGCCGGCAGATTGCGCGGACATTGACCGCAAGCTCGGTACACTCGGAACCGAGATCCCGACCGGGCCGCCGTTGGCGTAGCCTTTGCGAAGTGCTTCAACTGCTCCTACTCCCCCGGCCCGCGCCACGTCGGCTTGCGACCACACGACCTCGCCTTTGTGTACGATGCCGGCTGGCTGGTATTTGCCACCCGGACCAGTGAATCCGCCTTCTGAGAAGAGGCCACCTGACAGCCCTGCGTACCGAGAAGCCCCACCGCCGAAAAGACCGAGCAGTCCGCCTAGAAGCCCGCCACTGCCGCCAGCCGCGCTGTTGACCTTGAAGATGCTATTGAGCACATCGTCCAGCAGGGCATCTGCAATCCGGCTGAGCGCACCAGCAAATGCATCCGCGGCACTCTCGCCATGGATCAAATCGTCGATGAATCCGCGCGTTGCGTCTCTCGCGACGTTGTTCCACTCATTCAGCTTCTGCTGTTCCTCTTGCGCTTTTCTAAGCGCCTCAGATTGCCGCGCATATGCAGCAGACTCCTGCTCGATTGCGGCAATCTTATCGGGCGAAAGCTTGATGCTTTCCAGGTCTTTTTCGCCCTTCTTGCGCGCCTCTTCGCGAAGATCAGACAGCGCCTTTTGCTCCAGGTCTAGCGCTGTACGGCGCTTAACTTGAGCCTCATTGGACAGCCCAATAAGGTTCATCTCCTGGCGCAGCGCCTCAGTCCTGTCTCGAACAGCCTGAAGATCTTCGGCGAAGCGGTCGGATGCAGTCTTTTGCGGAGCCCTTGCCCGCTTCGGTGTGCCGAACCCTCTGTTTTTGTCCGTGTCCAGATCGGACGGGCGCCGTTCTGGCGTGGGCCCGTTATCCGGTAGTGGAAACTGCGTTCCTTGGATTGTGGCGTCGGCGCCGAATTGGGAATCTTGCTGGCCTGCTCCGCGCCACGTCCTTGGATCATTGATCCTAGAGGTCGCAACGGAGGTGACCTCATTGACCTTTTGGACGCTATCCGCGGCAGTCAGCGCTGCCGCCGACAGCGTGGAGAAGTATTTAGCGAACTCAGCGAGTGCCGGAATGCCAGTGCTGTTGATCGCCGCACTTAGAGCGGCCTGCACACGGTCGACATCTTCTGTCTGCGCTTTGCCTTCTTCAGCCGCTTTCGCAAAGTCATTGAATGCGGACTGGAGGTTCTTGATAACGTCAGCTTCTTCGCCTGCGGACTGAAGTTGCGAAACCAGGTCAGCAATGGTGGCGCGCGTGCTTTCGACCTCCTTGCGGACGTCAGCAAGCGTGTTGGTGTTGACAATGTCGGCGCCCTTAGTGAGGTCGGCATTGTCTTGCGCGCGCTTGAGCTGGTCGGCGTAGTCACGCAAAGCAGGAACTGCATCGCCCCAACGTTCGGCGACCGCAGCAATCAGCGCAGCCTGCTCTTTGAGCACTTCGGCGGACTTATCGCCTTCGCTCATAATCGTCGAAAAGTACTGAAATGCTGCTGTGCCTGCGGCGATGACGCCAATCGTTACCAGCGACAACGGAGAAATCACCGACGCGAAAGCAGCCGCAAGACCTTGGCCGACACCCTGCCCGCTATCCTTTATCTGCTGCAGGACGGCCGAAAGCTGGGTGCCCTGCTGCAGGGCGATCTGGATGGGAGACATCCCCATCGCTGCGGTCACGCCGATGTCCTGGAACTGAGCGGCAATGTTTGCGGTATTGAAGCTGTTGCCGCTACTCGTCGTGACCGTAGCCTTCAGCGCGGCGTTGCGACCCTTAATGGCCGCGGTCGACGCAAGTGCCGCCTGTCGCTCCCTCTGAATCGCAGACGCCATCTCGTTGGCGGAAATTGCGCCGGCGGCATGGGCCTGCCGAATTTCGGCGACCGCGTTCTTATAATTCGAAATTGTTGCGAACAACGGGCTGTATTTGGCGCGGAGGCGATCAAGCTCTTTCTGCTGATCCGCGAGAACCCCGTTCCATTCTTTTGCTGCCGTCGTACCGATGCCCACCATACTGTTGATGCGATCCTGCATCGAGGTGGTGAGCGAATTGTTGATCGACTTTCCGGTTGCGGCAAAACGTTTCTCGATGCCGTTGGATGCCGCGCCCACGTCCGACACCAGCCGATTTAGCGCACGCTTTACGGTTGCAAGGTCGGTGCTGATTGAGATAATCAGATCATCACTGTTGTTACCGGCCAAGTCGGTGTCCTAACGTGAAAAAAGCCCGCCATTGGCGAGCCGAAAAGGATGGATATGCCCAAGTGCAAACGATGCGGTTCGGACTATTATCTGGGCGGGAAGGACGGCCACTGCGTTGACTGTGAAGAAGCGGTCGCGAAAAGCGACGGCGACGCCAAAAAGCAGTCGATCATCATGACGACTTCGATTGACGTGCCCAACCGTGAAGTAGATAGCGTCATATCGATCGTCGCGTCCGAAGCTGCCCTTGGCATGAACATTTTCAAGGACGTGGCCAACAACTGGCGGGACTTCGTGGGCGGCCGGGCCAACGCATCGCAAGCCTCCCTAAAGGAGGCTCGTCTCGCGTGTTTGGATGGCCTTAGGTCAGAAGCTCACGCGGTCGGTGCCGACGCTGTGATTTCAGTCGACTTGGATTACAATCAACTGGCTACCGGCGGCACCGGTGGCATTCTTTTCGTCGCCGCCACGGGTACAGCGGTCAAGCTGAAGCCAGCCTAACCACCATACCTCTTGATCAACTCATCCATCTCTTCGTCAGATGGTGGAGCGACAGACTTCTTGGCTCCGTTTGCCTCGGCCTTGCCTTTCACCGCGAGGGTGAACTCGGTCAAGCTAGACGACCAGAATACTGCCGGCGTCCAGTTAAGGCCGCCGAATGCAATTTTTTGCCAGTCGCGCCAAGGGAAAGGTTCTTCTACGCCGCCTTTTGAGCGGCTTCCCCGTTTCCCTCGTCTTCCTCATCAAAATGATGGGATAAGGCCTCAGAAATTGCTTTAGCAACAGCGCCGAAGTGCTTCAGTTTCAACGCCCCGATAGCCTTCACCTTGTCCCCCCGCACCGCAAGCAGATCGAGCGCGGCCACTGTGGCGGCCGGCTCAACGCCAGAAAGGCGAAGAAACAAATCAGACATGCTCTTGCACGACAAGCGGGTGGACACGGCAGCAAGTCCACCCATCTCAGCAACGATAACCAGCGGTTCCTTGCCGACCCACAAGCCGACCTCCCCGCGAGCTCCGTTCACTTCCAACGGAAAAGGTTTTTCAGCGTCAGCCAAATTACACCTCCGCAACGAATGTCAGAACGCCGGCAGCAACGAACGTGGCGGTGAATTCCATGTTGCCTTCCATTTCGCCGCTGAACTCGAATTCGGAAACGAACCACGGGCCGGTGTAAGTACCGAGGCCAGGCACGATCACCTTGGCGTTGAACTTGGTAGCATCGTTGACGTGCGTCATGAATGCGGTGTTGGAAGCGCTCTTAACGAACTTACCGGAACCGGAGAACGTGCGGTTCTTGATGCCCGGTTCTGCCGTTTTCTGCGGCGTGTTCTCCGGGTTCACGCAGTCCGTGATGGTCGTGTCGACCTCATTGGCGGACATATTGAAACTGCGGGTCGTCAGACCGCACAGATTCGAAAAGACTTCAGGAGTTTCGCCGTCACCAATTTGGATGAGCAGCGTACGACCAATCTGTTGACCGTCGGCCATTTGTAAACCTCAAAAAATAGGGGTTGGTGGCCGTCAGGCCGATGTTTCGACGCGCGCGACAAATTCGACGACACCGTGTGTCGTGACTTCGTCCGGGTCTTTGAAATGACGGGTGTCCTGCCGCGTGATCGATATCAATCGATGCGAGGGCAGCACTAAGGGAGCCTCATCCAGAGCCTCGACGACCTCGTGAATGATTTCCTTCAGCTCCTTGAAGCCTCCGGAGTATTGCGACCAAACGTGGATCTTCACATAGATGAGGTTCGATTTCAGACAGTCGACATCATCTCTGATGACTTGGCTTTCGCCGTATTCGACGTATGGAAACGGTGCGTTGGTCGGTGGTCGGTCATAGATCCGCTGGGCGACCAAAGCGGTTAGACCGGTTCGCGCCTTCAGCCTGGCAACGATGGCGCCTTGCAATTCTAGATCTGGGCTTGCCATTATTTCTTCATGGCCTCCCTCACGCCTCGCCAGACAGCGTCGTTGATCCGCTTTTTCGCCTTAGCCCTGAACGCGCGCCATGTCGGGAAAATATGCGGTTGCGCCCGCGTGCCAGGGTGCATCTTTGCGCCTGCCGCCTGTTTCTTGCCGGCAACCGTACCGCCACCCTTCGCAACGTTATGCGGCCGAGTTCCGAACTCCAAAAAGTGCCAGATCCACGCGGCGAAAACGCCTGTCGCATCCGGATCTTTGCTGGCCGTTGTACCGACTAGCGCCTTCGCGCGCGGCCGGTCAGAAATCTTGCCGCCCTGTATCGAGGCAGCGTAGTCGCCAGCAGTTGCGCTGTTGCTTATCGGCGCTCGGTCAGAAATTTTATCGGCGGCTTCGGTAGCGATCTGTAGCTTCGCTTCGGCGGCGTACTTGTTGGCGAGCGGTGCGACCTGGTTGAGCTTCTTCGTCAGCGCTTCGCGCCCTAGGACTTTTGCCTTGATCACCCCGCCTCCCCCTGCACCACAAGCAGTTCGATCCACTGGTTTCGCTCGTCGATGTTGACCGCAGCCTTGATCGCGTAGACCACGCCGGTGCGCTTGTTCCGCGCCCGCCACGCTGGCGTGAGGGTGCGCGTGCGCTCGTTGCTGCGAACAGTCATGGTGTATGGTTGGGTGCCCTGAAGGCGACTGGCTATGACCGTTTCCGAACCGACGCGCGGTTCAAGGCGGGCTGGCTCTATGAATTGCTCCTGAAAGCCAACCACCACGCCACCATACCCATCATCACCTTCGACCTCGGCTTCAAAGCCGATGCGCTCACTCAGCGAGCCTGCGCCCGCTCTCTTGCGTTTTGGCATTCGGTCGATCCTTGGTGGGTTCAGCAGCCTTGGCAGCTATCGCAGCCGCGGCGCATTGCCTGGTGACGTTGTAGAGGCCGGGCTTGTAAGCGATAGTGAAACCCGGCTGTCGCCAGTCGAAGGGTTTAAGGAAGCGGAGCCACATAGTCGTCTGCCACTGTTCGCCAGACACGCCACGGTGCCAAAAGCATCCGCACTGCGCGCGGAAGCACTGCATCGCCAGTTGTCTTCTGGTCCGGCTCGCGCACCTCGTAGAGGTCACCGGTCACGAGAAGGATCGCCGAAACGATAGCGGGCGTCGCCGCAATGCCGTCGGCAGCCGTAGGCGTTTCGCCGGCAGCTACTACTTCACGATCAAGATGCTGCATAACAATGCTTTCGGCTGCGTCGCGATAAAAGCCGATCTCCGTATCTTCATCTTCATGAAAGACACGGAGATGCTTCTTTACGGTTTCCAGATCGACGATCGCCATATCAGGCCGCCACAACTGCGGCAGTCGGTGCGCTTGTGACTGACACGCTGCCCTTGTCATTCGTGGCCGTGACGCGGACGGTGATGGCCTTACCAACGTCACCCACAACGGGAACGTAAGTCGCGGCCGTAGCGCCAGAAATCGCGACGCCAGCAGCAAACCACTGGCGGGCGTAAGTCGGCGAGCCGGACCACGTGCCGGTTGTCGCCGTTAGCGTCTGGCCGACCTGCGCCGTGCCCGTGATGGCAGGTGCAACAGACTTCACCGGCGAGCCGATACCGTTGACGATACCGGCGCCGATATAGGACGCGACCCTGCGCTTACGAACCTTCGTTGACAGCATCGGGTTTGTCCTTCTTCTTCGTCGAGCGAGCAGAGGAGATCACCGGCTTGTCATCGGCCTCATCCGCGGCGTCGTCTTCAACGGCTGCCTTTGCCTCGCCCACGATGTCGACAAGCCCCTGCGCCTCAAGCTGCTTCGCCTCGCCTGCCTCGACCTTGAATGGATCACTCTTTTTGGTCTTCAGTTCCTTGCCAACCGCGAACGTGCGCTTGGCCTTCACTTCCAGAAAATCGGTCATGTTGTCTCCCTAAGGAAAGGGGAGCCGAAGCTCCCCGTAGTTCAATCAGGCGCCTTCGACATCGCCAGTCACAAAGGACTCAGGGCGATAGACTGCGAACGCCAGGCGCTCTTCAGCGCGGATCGTGAACATGTTCTTCTCGAAGTCGTCGACGTTCTCGCTGGAAAGCAGCACTTCGATTTCCATGCGGTCGTAGATCTGAGCCGCGAAGCTGAATGCGCCAGTGAGGAACTCGCCTGCAGCCATGGCCTGCGTCGAAACGACCGGCAGATTCCAGAGCGTTGGAGTGAGTGAACCCTGTGGATTGCCGATGATATAGTTTCCGCCGGCATCCTTGGTCAGTTCAATCTTGGTCCAGTCGATCGGGTTCAGAACGAATGCAGTTGCAGGGTATTCGGCAAGAACGACCTGCAGAATGGCCAGTCGCAGACGGTCAATTCCAGTTTCATCGGCGACAGAGAATGCAGGGTTGAACGCAGTAGCCTGCGGAACAAGTCCATGGAGATTTTGGCCAGTGCCGGAGCCGTTCAGAAGCTGGTTTTCCTCGGCGAAGCGAAGACCGTAACGAGCGCGGCCGTCGATGTAGGAACGAAGCGCAGGCGCGTCGTCCAGGATCTGGCGGGAGGCCTTGAAGAGGTGCGGAATGGTACGAACAGGCGCTGAAGTCATGTCAAACGTCAGATCCGAGTAAGGCTTCTGAGTCCCTTCAGCGACTGGTGCAGCATTATTCGTGAAGCCTGTTTCCTTGACGTACTCCACTGAGCTGGAAGTGGTCGTGCCAGGAAGAACGAGGTCGCGAATAGTGAGCGTGCGCTCAGGGAGACCAAAGATACCGGGAACGCGGGCGCCTGGAACCAGGGAAGTACCCTGTGAACGACCAGCGCCGACAGTGGTATTGGCGGAGGTGATCGCGGCGCGGTCAGCCTTAACGCGGATAGAACCACGAGAAGCTCCAGTCAGCATGCCAGCCTTGTAGTCGGCTGAGTCGATGACCATGTCGCCAAGAGACTTCAGTTCGTTCTCGCCGCTTTCTTTCTCTCGAGCTGCACGCTTCTCCATATCGGAAAGGCGGGTCGTGACGTCGCCGAGTTCAGAAAGCGCCTTGTCGGTCTTTTCCTTCAGCTCTGCGGATACTTCGCCGTTGGCGGCAAGCTTCGAAGTGAAGTCGGTAGCGAGGTTGCCGACCTGCTCCTTGATGGATGCGAGGGAGGCGCCAAGTTCGCCAATTTTTTCTGCTAGTTCGGCCATGAAAGGCTCCTATCGAATGAGTGGTGATTTTGCTTCGGCGATAAGCCGGTCAATGGCTGCCAAAGCAGCAGCATCCGTCTCGACGTCAGGAGCCCCCTGACCATCCTTGAGGTAGAGCCGAGCGGCCCGCTCTGCCTCAGAGCCCGACAACCCCATCAGTCCCCTGATGCCGTTTTCGAACTCGCGTTTTGTGATTTGTTCGCCGGCGGACATCTTCTCGACCAGCGTTTGTGCGGCATCAGCCTTTGCGGTGTTGGCAGCTTTAATGCGCCTCACCGGCGCAGGCTCAACGTCGGCGCCGTAGCGGGCCAAGGTCTCGTCTAGCGTCGCAATGCGGTCGACCATGCCGCGGTCCATTAGAGCTTCTGCGTAGAACACGCGGCCCTGACCGTAGTTGTCCTCAACCTTGCTGACGGTCACGCCGCGCCCCTCGGCAACGGACGCGACGAAGCGATTGTAGGACCGGTTCACGCCATCCTGGACATGGGCTAGCGTGTCCTTACTCATGGGTTCGGTCTCGTTGCCCTCAACCTTGTGCTTTCCAGCCGAAATGTACGTGCGTTTGATGCCGCGCTTTTCAAGGGCAGCAGACATGTCATCGTGCGCCGTGTAAACGCCGATCGAACCGGCGCGACCGGAAGGCGTGACGACAATTTCGTCAGTCGAAGCCGCGATCCAGTAAGCAGCGCTTGCCGCAAGGCTGTTGACCTGCGCGATGATCGGCTTTTCGCCGCCGCGCAGCTTGCGAATTTCGGTCGCAAGCTCGTCTGTGCCTGGCACCGTGCCGCCAGGGCTGTCGATGTCGAGCAGGACAGCCTTGATATCTTCGTTCGAAAGCGCCTTGTGCAGTGCTTTCTTGATACCGGCATAGGAAGTGCCGCCGCTCATCGCGGAAAACAGGTCCATTTTATCGGCCAGAACCCCATAAACCGGGATTACGGCGACGCTGCCGCTGGTTTCCGCGATTTCCTTGGCGCGGGCATCGTCGATCGATGACGCGAATTCGGACGAAAACAGTTTCTCACCTTCGGCCCGCGCCACCAAAACATCAGCCAAAACGCCCAGTTTTTCGCGCTGAATAGCCCAAGGTTCGGCCAAAAAGGCCGAAATCAGGTGTTCAAACTTCATGATTTTCCCTTATGCAGCGCGCGCTGCTGGCGTTGGCGCCGGAGTTTCGGTCTTGCCGAGCGTATCGAGACGCGTCATCGTGCCATTCACGATGGCCTTGCTGCCGCCGTCCACGGGCGCCTTGTCTTCGTAAGAGCGAGCCTCATCGACGAGGTAGATGCCGTTCGTGACCATCTTCGACAGGAATTCTGCTCGCGCCGTGCTGTCGCCGCGCAAGAGCTCTTCCATGTTGAACTTCACCTTCGTGGTTTTCCTGGTCTTTGCGTCCAGCAGGTCACGGTAGATTGCCGCTTCGATGCGCTTGAGCATTGGCCGCATGCAGGTCTTGGTGAATTGGAGGATCAGCTGCTCTATGCCGCTGCCCCAAGTCGTGGTTCCGTTAGCGGCGTGCCCGATCATAACGGGGGGCACACCGAAGATGCGGCAGATCTGCTCGACACTGTATTGTCGCGCCTCAAGGAATTGAGCATCCTTGGGGTTGATGGACATTGGATACGGCTTGAAGCCGGCTTCCAATACCGTCACCCCGCCAGCCTTCTCGGCGCCGGCGAACTGCGTCAGTGTGTCGGCGATCTGCTTGCGCTGCTCAGGCTTCAGGATCTGATCCGAGCTGACAATGAGCGAAGAAAGCAGGCCGTTCTTGAACATCCGGCCAGCGACTTTCTCGCCTGCCAATGCACTACCGACGGTATTGCGCACAACACCGATTGGCGACATGCCTCGGTCACAGCCAGGCAGCCGGACGCCGCGGACGTGAAACATCTTGCCTTCGGAGACTCGGCGCTTTTTGCCGTCTTCCGTCACCTCGTAGTAGCGCGTATTCCGACCGTCTTTCGACCGGCACACATCGACGCTCAGAGGGTGAAGAGGATTGAGCGCAACGAGGCGCTCGCCGTTCATCTTCTTTTCCGCGAAGAAGTTGCCGTCGAGTAGCAGGCACATCGCTGCCATCGACCAGAACTCTGGCGCCGTGTCGTCCATGTTCGGCATGTCGTGCAGAAGCTCGTAAAGCGGAGCGTTCTTATCGACCGTCACGCCGTCCTCGCCGTAAACGATGCAAGGAAGCGTGCCGGCCGCGTTCTGCACGAGGTTGACGCATGCCCAAACCGCATCAAGCGACAGGGCACTCTCAATTGTGACCGTCTCCCCGGACGTGGTGCCGAGGCCAAAGAAGCCTCGCCAAAACTCGCCGTCGGTGAGCTTGATAGGCCTTCCGACCCATCTCTCAAAAAAGCCCATCAGGCCTCACCACTAGGTTGCCCGTCACCAGGTGACAGAAATGATATTGTTGACGAAGTCGTCAAGGTTGCCGCTATCGCCGCCCTCGTAGGTTCCAGCCATCGCCGTTGCCATTGCCAAGGCGACTGCGCCGTCGATGCGGCGTTCGCGGTTATGTTTGACGAGCTTTCTATTGCCGGCGGGATCCGCCTTGACGGTTGCATTCATCATGCACATCGTCAGAACCGGGTGGTCGCCGTGGGCGAGATTGCCGTTCAGGATGATGCTTTCTAGCTCACGGAGAGCGGGAGACATCGACTGGAAGCCCTGCCCGAATGGCTGGAAAACAGCGTCGTCACCTTCTAGCTGATCGTCAGTGAAGCCTGCCTTCTGCAGCCATGGCTTCAGGTGCCTGAAATTCCACCGGTCGAACGCGATCTTGCGGATATCCATCTCTTCGAACCGGTCGCGCAGGTAATGCGCAACGAACTCGTAGTCGACGGTTCTACCTGGGGCGGCTTCGACATGGCCATCCTTGTGCCAGACATCGTAAGGCACACGGTCGGCCTTTGCCTTCGCCCGTATCCCGTCGCCGGGCAGCCAGAACGTCGGCTTCACTTGCCAGGTGGTCTTTCCGCCCTGCTCTTTCGGCGCCATCAGCACCAGAGCAGTTAAGTCGCTTACCTCAGAAAGGTCGAGCCCGCCAAAGACAGGGAGACCATCAAAGTCCACAACTCGAGCGTTGCACGCTCGCCAAATAGCCGGCGACACAAACGGAGCATTGGCATCGATCCTTTGGTTGAGATGGAGCCAGCGAAAACTGGCCTCTTCGGTCGGCATACGTGCCGCGCGCTGCGCGTCGTCGCGAACCGATGAAACGGACTTGAACTTGCCAAGCGCAGGGTTTGCCGCCTTCCACGCTTCCTCGTCGAGGACGTCGCAATCAGCCGGAGCTGTATAGAGGTGCGAAACCGTTCGTGGTGCTTTTGATGTCTCGGCATCGTCCAGCCATCGCGAAAAAAGATCGCCGTCAGTCGCTGCCTGCGTCGAGATGGCGAAGATCATCGCCTTGTCGCCGTACGCGCCCTGCGACGTCACGATCGCTTCGACGAAGTCGTCGTGCGGGCCTTTGATCTGGCCGACCTCATCGAGGATGGCGACCAGTGGCGAACCACCGTGCGCACTCTTGGCTTCCGCCGAGCTGGCGCGATAAACGACGTTCTTGCGCAGGCCGACAATCATCTTGCCGGACGGGACGATGCGATACAGCCCTTTCAGGCGCGGCGACATCATTAGCATCTTGCTGGCGTAGTTGAAGACTTCCGCCGCCTGGTCGCGCGAACGCGCGCCAGACATGATGCGGCTGTTCGGAAACGCCTCAGGGCCAATAACATGGCCGAGCAGCAGACAGGCGATGGTGGCCGTCTTGGAGTTCTTACGTGCGATCGACAAATACGCTCGCGACGTGCCGTTCGGGTTGTCATAGACCGACAGAATGAAGGACACCTGGAAGTCCAGCAGCCTGATCGGCTGCCCGACGAGCGCGCCCTCTGGCACGACCAAGTATTCCTCAATGAATCGGCACATCTTCTCGCCGCGGGTGAGCTCCGACGTCGGTAGTCCGCGCCAGTCGCGCAGAACCGGGATCGGGCCGCACTTGATGGCGCCGACCACGGCCTCAGAAAGCATTCACAACCTCAATCAGGCTAGGAGTTCGTCGTCCACGCTCGCACCCGCCTCAATCTCCTTGGCCTGGTCGCGCCTCTTGGCTGCATCCCTCGCCTCGCCCTGTACGGCGCGTGCATGCAGCGCCAGCGACCGGCGGAACGAAAGGATCGAGGACGCGTGCATCTGGACGACCGACTTGCGTGGATTAGCGACCGGCGTGCCTTTTTCGGTAACGGCGACCGAACCCTCGGTGCGAAGCAGGTCTTGCTCCCTCACAAGGTCGGCCATCGTGCGGGCAAGCATCGCGGCAATCTCAAGCTGGTGCGCCGACCAATCGGCGCGGGCGTATTCGGCAATGACGTTCTTGAAAAATGGGACATCGCCGTCGTCGAGCGGCACGTTTTCGGGAAACTGGATCTCCTCAGAGGCCGCCGAGGCAATCCTTATGGCCTCATCTACGCTGTCGACACGGCTTTTCTTCTCAGACATGCGGAATCCCTTCGCGCACGCGCGCTTGCGCACGCGCTAGGCAAAAATCTGTGTTTGCATATGCGTTGCGTTACCCCGGCGCTCCTAAGCGCGAGGTCGTCAGACTCTCGATGCACCCCTACCCACCTACTTCAACGAGGTATCCATCAACGCCGACTATGACAGCCTCTTTGCCGGCCTCGATGCGAGCCTTTAGTCTGTCGTGGCATTGGGTGCACAGCGATTGTAGGTTCGCTGGATCGTGGAATAACTCAATCGATCCTTTGTGAGGAACCACGTGATCGCAAACTGTTGCCTCGGTAACCTCTTCGACTGCCAAGCAAAAACGGCAGAGAGGCTCGGTTGATAGCTGCGCCTCTCTCAAGCGCAGCCAACGAGACGTCTTGTACAATCGCTGCCAAGCCGCACTCTCTCTCCGTTTGCTAGCCATAAGCGAACAAGCTCACCTGCTCAGGTGGAGTATTACCCTTCTTGGCATTGCACGATCGGCATAGGCACTGCGTATTCATGTAGCTATGTGCTCCGCCTAGCGACAGTGGCATGATGTGATCCAGCTCTGGTGCGTCAGCATCGTACGTGCCCCGCTTCTCACGAGGGGTAGCGCAACCGCAATCTCTACAAGTCCAACCATCTCGCTCAAACACCGAAATGGGATCCACGCTTTCGACAAACGCATTCCGAAGTCTTGCGCGGTTCTTTCTGTGGCTGACGCGACGCGCCTTTTTCACAGAGCATTCTGACGAGCAAAACATCCTGCGTCGGTCACCATATTCTGGCGCGAAGGACGTCCCGCATTCTGCGCAAGGTCGCCCTGACCTGTCTCGGCCATTGTCGTTCGCAGCGATGTAGCGCTCACGAGTGAACTTATCTCGACAATCTTGACCGCAATATTTCTCAGCCAGAGTGGTGGCGCGAAAGCGTGACCCACATGCGGCGCATCGGCATACCTTCACTGTGAATGACACGTTCATTGAGGCGGCCGCAGATCGCAACCGTTGCGACTCCGATATGTTTGATCCAGCGTCAAACCCACACTGCCTCGAACAAAACCTTGCAGCGTTTTTTCTGTCGCTTCTGCGCCTAAATGTAGATCCGCAATGCTCACACACTCTTTCGGGCGCCAGCTCTTCTCTGCGGATACGCTCTGCATCAAGATCACGATTGAGACGTTCGTTTGCCCTACGACATTTGGCACAGCAGAATTTTTTGGATTTCGGCCCCGTAACGGCAGAGCCGCACATAGGGCATACACGTTCAACGTTGTCATTGGCGGGAACCGGGCCGCTGAATAGTTTATCCATCAAGGTCTCGACTCCTTGTCGACCTCATGTAGAGCGGGTGAGCCGAAGCCCACCCGCGACACCAGCGCAAGAGGTCGAGAATTGCGCCGATCTTCGGAGGGAAAACCAAAAGCGGCCCGCTCAACCAACCAAGGGAACGGGCCGCACGATCACCATGCAAGCGGAGGAGAACGCGCATGGGATTAGAAAGCAAGGAACGACCAGGAAGCCCCAATCTTCTCAGGAGTTACAATTTCCTGCCTTGCTAAGTTGGTTGCGGAGGTGAGATTCGAACTCACGGCCTTCAGGTTATGAGCCTGACGAGCTACCAGACTGCTCTACTCCACGTGATAGTTACCCGCCCACCACTGCGCGTCCACAGCGGATGCCTGTCAATTCAGGGCCAAGCTTGCAAGCAGAGGGTTGGGGCGGCGATAGTTACCCAAAGCTCAGAGGCTGCAACAAGTGCAGCATGGCGATGGGTCCGACGCATAGCGCTCGGAGAGTGGTGGGGTTCGCAACTACGTTGCGCCACCCCTTCACATTACTCTCTCCGAGATCGTGGAAAGGGACGTTACGAAGCCGACTTTCGTAGTGCTGCCATCAGATTGTCATTAGCCGCAATCAATCGACGCTTCCCCTGACGTTCTGCTTGCTTCCCTTGGTGGCCGGCCTTCATGCCAATTTCGGCCATGTTTCTCGCGCTCCTTGCCGCCTCCAGCGTCGCCCTGTCCTCGTCCTTTAGCTCGTCAACCGCATCGAACCATTCCTTGCGATCAGCCATCGCAGTGACGATGTCCTGCCACATCATTGAGCCGCCGCCAGCGCATGTGGTCTTTTGCATCCCCAGAAAGCTATCTGCGATCCTGGCGGAGCCACACGGCAGTCCATCAGGGCAGCGGGTGAATGTAACCTTGCTCATGTCTGTGTTGGCGTAAGCCTTGACTAGCTCCGATCTGGCTTCTTCTGCCGTCATCCTCACACGCGGGCCTTTGTGCTTTTTGCCGGTAAGGTATCTTGCCTTTTTCGTGTCGAGCATCTCGGCGAAGTATTGGTTGCTTTCGGTGACCTCTTGCGGATTGTCGTCTCCACCTAACGCAACATCCACCTTATCTCGAGAGCCAAGCATGGCACCGGCCGGCATCCTTGCTGCGTACTCCTCGACGCCACCGTCGATGGTGAGGCGGTACGCTTTCTCAGTCTGGGTGCCATCGCTGAACCGTAGTGTACCGATCCGCACCACCTGCCCAGCAGAGTTGCGCTCGACCACTCCAGTCGCAACGTTCTTCATGATCTCGGCGACGGATGGGGTAACCAGCCTTTTGCGATCGTGCTTCAGGTCTTCGATTTCATCCGGGTTGTTGTCGTTTGCTGGAACGACAGACCAATTTGTCTGTAGCGGCTCGGGCTGATGATCGGGTTCGGTGGCGAAGCGTCGCACCGCCGCCAGCTGCTCTGCAAGTGAACCATGTCTGGCCATATCGTCTCCCCTGTGGTGTTACTGCTGCTGCGCTTGCGATGGGTGGTTGTCGTTATCGGCCAGCCACCCTTTGACCAGTGCCACCGCCTTGCTGGCCGCTTCTGCCGTGGATGTGAACCGCACCACCTCAACTGGATGCCCGATCCGCGCCAGCGACGCATGACGCTCGACCTGAGCCGGAGATAGCCTGCCCTTGCCGACCTTGTTCTCGATCATCCGCAGCACGCCGCCCTTGAGGTAGATCCGCAGGTCAGCTTCGCCCGGCGTCATGCCGGTTGCGATCGCATCCGCCTGGGCACGTGGTCCGCGCTTCGCGCTGTTCATGTCGCCGGCCAGCAGGAACTGGCGGCCGAACTCTGGCAGGGACCGAAGGGCGCGCACCTGGGCCGCCTGCCCTTCGCTTTCCTTGATCGGGGCATCTGCAACGGTGACCTTGCCTTTGGGCGAGGTGCGGATGACGACACGCTTGCCGTTGATGCGGGTGGTTTGGCTGGTGGCTTTGCGCATGGCGGTCTCCTCATGGTGCGGTGTCGTGGTGGCGACACACATACTTTCCGAGAACGGGCCGAAAACGGGTAGTCGAATTGCGAAATATTTTTGAGCCAAAAGAAAAGACCGGCTAAATGCCGGCCCTTCGGTCTAGTGCTCGTCACCGCGATGCGGACATCGCTTCATCAGCTTCCTGATCGTCCGTCGGTCTCCGCCGAACCGGTCCATGACTTCAACAGCCTTTGGCAGGCTGACCGAGTATTCCTGTTGCAGTTGCTCGACGGTGTATGGCTGCGTTTCATTGTCTGGCATTGCGCCCTCCTTCTGACCCGCAAATGCGACCACCCTGATTCGAGTTCCAGCCAAAAGGCAGGTTGTATCCGGAGCGCCCTTTTGCCCGCCGCACGTTGCCCGAATAAAAAACCTCAAGAACCGTGCAGCCAGCACACCGCCCTGCACGGTTGCACGAGTAGGGTATATATTTAAAAATATATATACCCCTAAACGTGCACCAACCGGGCAGAGCTGTGCAGGTGTGAACGCACGGATGTGCACAGTTGGTGCACGGATAAAAAATGCGCTATCCGGGCGGTACTTCTAGTTGAAATGCGCGTTCGTTTTTGGTTGTGTCTCAGTTTGTGAATAGAACCGAATCCTAAGAGGCAGATATGACCGAAGCTAACGCCAACACCCCTCCTGTTGAGCCGAAGCAATTCATGAAGGGGCGAGCTGAAGTCGCTGAGATCGTCTATAAAGACTACAAGGAGATGCAGAGAGCGACCTTTGATATCGCTAGCCAGTTAGGAAGGTGGTTGCTCGCCAGCTTGCTGTTGATCCATGGCGGCGCGTTGTTTGGTCTCTTCACATTCCTCAGTGAACTGGCGGACAAACCGGATGCGCTGGCGCGCTACCAGTGGACGGTGTGGTGGTTCGTCTCAGGACTGATGCTCACGCTTTTTGCGGGCTTGTTCACTTGGTTGAACTGGTCGATGCACAGCAACAATTACGAGGCTTGGGCGAACAAGGCAATGTTGTGGGACCCAGATCAATGGGCGGGTCAGAACGTCCACACTTGGGGTGTAAACTTCTGCTATTGGGCGGCTTTAATCTTAGGCGTGATGTCATCTCTTTGCATTGTTGGAGGTGCATACTCTACGCTCAACGGAGATTGGGTGCAGCTCGTAAAAACGGCGCTTGCGTAACAAAAAAGGCCGGTGCATCGCTGCCCCAGCCTTCCTGTCGCTCGCCGCTGCTGCCAGTACATCCGTGGTCAGTGCGCAAGCTGTCTGGCCACATAACTAGCTTCGGTGGATTTGGTTCCACAAGAATGAATAAGTGAAGGCCAGAAAAAATAAAGATAGATTAAGACCTGTTTTACGGCTGGCAAAAGAGGATAGCGTGACCGAAGCGTCAATTTACAATAAACGTTTTAACTGTCCACACTGCGGAGCATTTGCGGATCACGAATGGCGTTTTACATACGGCCGCCGTATGTGGCGAAATTCTAGGAACGTCCCTCCTGCGCAATTGGTCGATGATAATGTCCCATCCTACATTAGTGGCGTCACAATTACTGATGGGCAAACGACTTCCGAAGTCGGCCTCCAAAACATGTTCACATCCCGATGTGAAAGCTGCGAACTTGTTACGATTTGGGTGGGCGACAAGCAGGTTTACCCGATCGCATCCACCGCACCGCGGATTAATCCAGATACTCCAAATCACATAGCTGCCGACTATCAAGAAGCCGCCAGCATCATGAATTCTTCTCCGCGTGGAGCGGCTGCGTTGCTTCGGTTGGCGATACAGAAATTGTGCGGTTACCTCGGTGAAGGAGGAAAAAACATCAACACGGATATATCTGCGTTGGTTAAAAAGGGACTAGATCAGCGTATCCAACAAGCGCTCGACGCCCTTCGTGTTATAGGAAATGAAGCTGTTCACCCGGGGACCATGGATCTCAATGACGACCCTAAGACGGTCGAGAGTCTGTTCAAGTTGTTCAATATTATCGTCGACCGAATGATATCAGAGCCCAAACACATAGCGTCCGTGTACGAACTTCTTCCTCCCGAAAAGGTCGCTCAAATTGAAGCCCGGGACAAGGAGAGAGAAACGAAAGAACAGAATTGAGGTTCGTATAGCAAAAGAGAAAGCCGCCAACCCAAAAAGAGGGCTCGCGGCTTTATTTTTAGCAACATAGGGCAGCCCCTAAGCCGCCCTCACAAACACCGCCAACTCTCGCCGCACAGGATCCCGCTCTTCGCGCTCGACAAGCGCACCTTCACGCATCAAAGCAGTCACAAGGCTGGCCGCACGCTTGCGCTGCACGTTATCGTCCAAATCCAGCCCCACAGCGTACGCTACAGCGCCTCCGACCCAGTTCTTGGCCTTCGGTGACTTCTTGTAGTCGGACGCGCTCACGGCCGCCAGAATGGACGCGCGCTGGTCTTCTGTGAGGTCGCCCGCGACATCCTCGGCGCTAGGCCACTGCCATTCTGTTACGACAGGCGCAAAGTCCTGCGGCTGAGCTAGGCCGGTCCCGTTTCCGAGCGGCGTCGACACCAGATGGCGCCACTCTGCCTTGTGCGACAACGGCGTCAGGTTCGACTTGCCGTAGGTGGTGTAGAAGTACCCAAAGCGGTCCTCCTTGTTGATACCCGCCTCGCCTGCCTGCTCTTCGGACATACGGTTGAGAACGCGCACCGAACGCGCCGCACCGATCAGTGACACCGCGCCTCGAGCATCTTCAACCGTCGCCTCACGGTCGGCCACCTTGCGCAGATGGTGCACAATGTCGATCGAGCAGTTGGTGTAGTCGGCAATCTGCGCCCAGAGCTTCGCCACCTTGTCGATCGCGCCGTTGTCGTTCTCGTTGACGCCGTGCGTGGACACGAACGGGTCGACTATCATAACGTCGATGCCGTTGCGCTCGATCTGCTCCACCACCGCCTCAACAATCGGCTGCTGGATCCGAACGCCGGCCTTCTTGTCTTCGATGGCGACGCACAGTTCCTGCTCGCGGCCACTGTCCAAGAAGAGATGCCCCTCGAGGTCGGCAGGCTTCAGCTTGTAGTGAACGCACGCCGCCATGATGCGCCGCTCCATTTCGTCGCGCGGATCCTCGGCGTTGAATATCCACGTGCGCAGCCGCTTAGGCGGCTTGGTGCCAAGAAGCGCCCTGCCCGACACCATGGCCAGCGCCTCGGCGATGCTGCTGGACGTCTTGCCGAGACCTCCCGGCGAGACCGTCACCGACACGTATTTGCGGATAAAGTGCGAGCCATATGCGAACTCACGGCGCGGCAGCGTCTTGGGGTCGATCCACTTGAAGGCTGTTGCGGTGATGGGTGACGGAGGCGTGTTGTCATTGGCAGGCTCACTGTCGCCGACTGGTGACGTAGCTTCCCCATCGGGAATATCTGTGTCGTCTCGCGGCACATCTTCCCGTGCAGTAAGGTCGTCGTTGGTCGCCGCCGCCTGCTCGCGCAACCTACCCTTCTCAAGCCCCCGCTGAATCATTCGCGTGATGTCCACCAGGCGCGTGTTGTCGTGTGCCGGGAAGTCAGGTTCCGGAATATGTCGCGGGTTTTGGATGCCAGCCTTCAAACCGTTCTCGATCGTCTTGCAGCAGCGCGACCAGTCCCTGCCCCAGCCGCGCGCCACGTCCTGAAGCAATGCACGCGCCTCGGCCTCGCTGAGCGCACCAGCGCCGACGATAGTGCCGATCGAGAACGCGGCGTCGTTGAGCGCATTGTTGCGCGTGCCCATAGGAGCGCCGGCAAGGTCCGCCAGTTCGCGATCGACGGCCGCATCCACATAGGCGTTGTTGGTCGCGGCCGACAGACTGTACTGGGTGTGAGCAGGCGCCGACTTCGGCAACAGCAGGTCGAGCAGCCACGCCGGTGCGTCCGCGATCTCGCGCGTGTCCGTTTCCCACTTGTAGGACCGGCCGTTGGCCATCGTGCTTCCAGCGGCCAGCACGTAACCACCCTCTGACCGGATATCCACGCCAGCACCAAGAGCGCCGCGGTTGCGCGTGCCGACGACGTAATTGAAGTAGATATGAAGGCCGCCGTTCGGGCTCATCACGCGTGCCGTGTCTGGCAGCGGGCCATGCTCGGCTTCCATCTCGGCCAGCCAGTCGAAACCGTTGGCGCCACCCGGCTTATTGTCGATGTCCAACGCGAAGAAGCCCGTCTTTTCGCCGGTCGGCAAGCCAACGGCGGCATCCGGCCAATCCGACCACCATCTTTCAATGATGCGCGGAAAGCGCGTCGCGCCCTTGAAGCCGTTAGGCGTCAAAGGCGTTTTTTCGCCGAGCGTGATGATCTCGCCGGTCGCCTGGTCGACATTCTCCTCAGCGTGGGAGCGGCATGGAAATACCGGCCAGCCTTGGGCGACGTAATGTTGCGCTAGTTCAAGCGGCGTTTGCAATGGGGGTCTCCTGATTGTCGTTGGCTGGCATGAACCGCGCGATGCGCTGACCGAGCCAGACGAACTTCGGCACTGCCCAGCTGTTGCCGAGCGCCTTGTATCGTGGGCCGTCCGGGCTCGTTGGCTTGCCGCGCCATGGGATGTCGGTGTAGTTGTCTGGAAACCCTTGGAGGCGTTCGCATTCTTTTGGCGTCAGTCTCCGGACGGCAGACTGCAAGATGTAATCGCCACCTTGGTTGCCGCCTACCGGGCCGCCTGCCATTAGTGGCTGAGCGACCTCGACGGGCCTCGCTTTGTAGTCCTTGCCGCTGTTCTGCGGCATGATGCTGTAGGCTTGAGCCAAAACATGAGGCTTATCACCACCGCCCTGACTTGCCCGAAGCGCCGTCGCGATATCTCCGCCTAGTTCCGCTGTCGCACCGCCGTCACGTCCTCGGATGGAAACCGCTACAGCTGGCTGCATTGTTGTTTTCAGTGGTGGCGAAAATTCATTTACCGGCAAACTTTGCGATGACGACGCATACCAATCGAAAGCCACCGCCTGTACCTCAGCGCGAGCCTCAAGCGTGTAGGCGACACCCTCCTGAACGCCGACGCCGTCTGGCCCGCTATTAGGATTGGTGCGTAGCGCGCCTGCCTGTATGGCATGGGCAACAAAGGTCTCGCTCTCGAAGTCAAGCCGCCCATAAGGGCCGCCGTGAGCGTTAACCGCCGTAGCCACGTCTAAGGGACCAGAAGTCCGGTTGCCTCCGTAGGCAACCGGACTCTCTACCGACCCACCATCTAAATCGAAATCGGTTCCAAGCCCGCCGCTGCCTTTAGTGCGTGCGCTAAATGTCGGGGCAATGTCTTTCCCCGCTTCTCGGCTCGGCGGAGTATCCCGGAACATGCTTTCGGGCTCAAAAAGAACCGCTGCGGGATCTGCCCCGTTTCCAAAATCTGCGACAACGAGCACACGGCGGCGTCGTTGGGCCACTCCGAAAAATTGCCCATCTTTGACAGCCCACGCGGCCCGTCCTTTAGGTCCAGAGACCATACCGTGACGCGCCCACTTTCCTCTTCTCGGTGGTTCGATGGGGGAATCTGCGCCCACAAGTCCGGCGAGGAAGCAGCCGAAGGCGTTGTCTTTGGTGCTGAGGACGCCGACGACGTTTTCCCAGACGACATTCCGAAGTCCATTGTTAGCTGCAAGCTCATGCGCAAGCCTCACGAATTCGAGTGACAAGTTGCCGCGCGCGTCGGCGAGAGATTGACGAAGGCCAGCCACACTGAATGCCTGGCAAGGTGTACCGCCGGCGAGAATGTCCACGCGGCCCAAGGTCTTGGCGTCAATCTTGGTAAAGTCGCCAAGGTTCGGTACGTCGGGGTAATGGTGCTTCAGCACAGCCGACGGGAATTTCTCGATCTCCGAGAACGCCACGGCTTTCCAGCCAAGTGGGTGCCAAGCGACCGACGCCGCTTCAATGCCGGAGCAAACAGATAAGAAGCGCAGACCGGTGTGATTGTCATTTGCATGCTGCATCTTGCCCTCCATCAGAATGGAGCCTCACTAAGCGCCGCCCTCAGCCCTCGCGCACAGCCTTCCCATGCGGCCTTGACCATCATGCGCTGCATGAGTTCGTCGAAGTGCGCGAGGTCCGTCACCCCATGCTCGGCGATGTACTCGCCGACGGCATCAACGCCAGCGTCCAAGGCCCGCAGTTCGTAGTCGTCGAGCCGCTCGATCTTCTTGTAATTGTCGATGCCCACGGCGCACCTCCGGCAAATATAGTGGGGGTCTTTGTCGCGGCCGTTGGCGTTCACGCCGATACCAAACGCATGCATACCGCAGACAAAGCAGGTGGTGGGGTTATGGTCGGCGTCTATCGTCGGTGTGTGTTGGCGCGGGGTTGTTGGAAGTTTGGTCATGCCTGCACCTCCGCCCATTCGACCCACGCCATCAACTTCTTTGCAGGAAAGCTGCGCAGTCGGCTGCCATCATCCTTGACCTGCAACAGATATCCGCGCGGGAAACGTGTCGGTGGCTTGAAGCCTTTAGGCAAGACCAGCGTGACGCTAGCCATGCTCTCCTCCAATCCGAATTCGCGCGCGCCAGCAAGGCTTGCGTTGCAGGCTTCCTTCATCTCGGCGGGGGTCATGCTGCCACCCCAAACAAATCCGCCTGCACCCGCGACACATTGTCATTCACCGCCGCAACAACCCGCCCCTCTTCCGGACGAGCAAACTCGATGCAAACGATCTCGCACATGGGTGAGACTCCTTTCCAATCATTGATGTAGAAGGCAGTATCGATCCCGCAGCCAGCTTCGAAATGAAGGCCGGTGAGCTCCTGGAACTTCACCGCCTTGCCTTCCTTCTGCCGCTCGTAGCAAGGCCGGCCGCTGTAGTTAAAACCAGCTGACATCTGCGGCACGATGAACGCGCCCGAGTCGGCCAGATGCGCAGCTATATCGATCACATGGAATTCGAACTCTGCCCCGGTGTAGCGAGGAGCGCCGCCTTCTCGTTTGATCTTACCGAAAGGCGGGTTGCTGATCGCCACGTCGAACCGGCCCAGCCCCATGCCCAGCACGTCCATCACGTCGGCGAGGATCCATTCGGCCTCTGGCAAAATCTTCTGACCCACAGCGAGGTAATCCGGATTGCGTTCCACGCAGGTGATACGGGCCTTCTGGTGGCTTCGATGCCAGCAAGCGTAGGACAACATGCCGATGCCAGCGCACAGGTCGATGATCTGCCCGCCATATCCGCCCTGCCCGATAGCATCGATCGTGAAATCGAACGCCATGTCGTACGGCGTGAAGAACGCGCCGGCTGCTCCGTTGAGGTGGTTAGCGCCCTCGTTCCAGTTCTTGAGAACGTAGTCCTTATCGTCTTCGGTCAGCACTGGCTTGGTCAGCAGGTCGCAGGCCTGCGCATGGGCTTTCGCTTGAGCTTTGGTGAGCTTGGCCATTACGCTGCCTCCTCGACTTCAAACTTCCCGACCTGATTCCCCCAAGCCGACCAACCCGGCCACGCCTGTCGAGCGAACAACTCGAGGTACGGACCAGCAACAAGCGACTCGATGCGCCCGTACTGCTCATCAGGCTTGCGGGAATGCTCACGACGGGGCGCACGGATGACCGATCTAACTCCGCGGCTTAGGCGCCTCGGGCGACCACGCTTGAACAAATGGCAGACCTCGACCTCCTGCCTGGTCCAGTAGCCCATGCCCATGCGACCTTTGTCCCAGATGAAGGCCAGCGAGACGGGCTTGAAGCCCCACGCTTCGGCGACGTCGAAAGCTTCGCGCTGCAGGTGACTAACCGTCCACAGGAAGAGCAGGCAGTCCTTTGCCGCGACGTCGGAAACGGGCAGCGCCGCAATATCGTCTAGCGACATCACGGCATAAGGCTGCGCACCGCGTGCGGGCGCGACGTTGTCGTTGGCGTAGGTTCTGAATGACCACGGCGGGTCGGCAAGGATCGCGCCGTAGCGCCCCTTTGGTAGCGGGTTCATATTGTCTCCTCAGACTGTGGTGTTCCCGCCGAAGCGGAAGCCGCGTTGGTGGCGCGGTTGGTGGTGTTATGTTATAACTGCGGTACCGATTCAGAAGAGGAACCGATTGTGAAAGAAAATAAGACCGCAGAAGAACTGAAGTCTATGATGAAAGCGCAATTGGATTGCTCAATCAACATCATCGCGCAAGGTGCTCCAGGTGACTGGAATGCCACTTACGCCGGCTCGAGCGCATCCACTGAATTCCTAAAGAAGTTCGAAGACGCACGAGACCATTACCGCAGCATCTACTCGCTTGCCCCTGATCGCGCAGCCTGAACAGCTGCGCTACCGTAGGCGATCATGTATTTGGGGGTGGTCATTCGTTTTCATCCGGCGCCGCGCCGATAAGGGCGCGAAGGGAAGCGCGCACGTCATTCTGACCTGATGCGAAAGCAGCGTTTATTGCATCTGCCACGCGCTCTGCTTGCCACTTCTCCTTAAACGGCACGCCAGCAACTCCACATGAAATCGGCGTCACATAGAACTTGCCATCTGTCTCGGATTTTATCGCTGTCGCTAGAGCCATCACGCCACCCTCACCGACAGCTGCTCACCCGCCTCACCCATCTTTGCTCCCGGCACGTCTGTGCCCGCCTTGAGAAGGTCGGCGATGGCCTTCTTGTCCGGCGCGATGGTGATGCGCACCACTTCCGCAGGCAGCAGCGCCTCGTCGATGATCTCAACGGATGCAGCCTTCTTGCCGATGGAGATCGTCGCCTCGGCCAGCGGCACGCGGGGCACGCCAGCGGCCTTCAGCAACTTAAACATCAGGCTGCGCATCGCCTCCTTGCGGCGCTCGGCGCGCGACTTTCTTGCCTGCAGGTCTGAGATGCGGCCAGCCACTGCCTTTGCCAGGCTATCGGCATCGCGCTCGCCGTTGACGAGGCGCGTCAGGACAGCGTGGAAGTTGGTTTCGCCTTCAAGCATATCTGCGCGCAGTTCTTCGTCGGCCTCCAATTCGGGATAAGCGGCAAGCATGTCGGCGAAAAGCGCTTCGAGGTTGGCGACGTCGGCGGCCAAATAGTTGTCGTTGGCGGATCTTCTCTCGCTCATTTATGTCTCCTCAATGTGGTGACGCCATTGGTGTGGCGTAGAGTTTGAAGCTAAACCGTTTTTACAAATTTGTCAAGACTTGCGCCCCAGTCAAAAAGGCACGTCATCGTCCATCAGCACCCGCCAATCCTCCTCTTCCGGCACATTGTCATTAGCCGGCGACACCCTGTTATCATTGGCCGCACCAACCACGTGGCCGACAACATCCCAATACTTCTGGCGCGGCTTCACCGTGATCTCCACCGTGTCGGCCAGCTCTGACTGACGCTCGATCCATTCCAGAACAGTCTTTGGAAACGGCATCTTGCCGCCATGTGCTCGCCAGTAACGGTCGGCCTTCGACTTCGGGAATCCGCTATGCTGCGGGCAAAGCCACTCGTTGATCGCCGTCATGCCGGACATATAGCTGACCTTGACCGACGGCGGCTTATCACCCTTCCCTTCGTGGTAGTAAAAGCTGCGGGACGTGACTGTGCGCGGTTCTGGTGGAGCAATGCTGAGGACTGGAACATCGGCTGCCTGCGCAGTGATTTTCACCTCGTCGCTTGGTGGGAAAATGTAGCCGCAGCAATGGCAGGTCATCCGCGAGATTGGAATCTGCTCACCGCAACCCGTCTTGCCTTCAATATCTGTCTCTTCCTGCGGACAAACCTTCTTTGGCTGATCGCCTTCACCCTTGCCTGGCGCGCGTGGGCTGATCTGATCAATAGGTCCGTGGTAGGCCAGGTTACGGCCATGGTCGGCGATAAGGCAGTCATCCTTACCGGGGCAGTTGCGAGTACCGCGACCGAGAATCTGCACCAGTTTTCCTGGGCTTTTTGTCGACAAGATCAAGCTGATGAAATCCACGAAGGGAAAGTTGGTGCCAGTGGTGATCATGCTGACCGAGCTGATTGCCCAGTATTTGCCCGCCTTGAAGCCCTCGAAGATTTCCTTCGTTTGATGCGCGTTGTCGCTGGTAAGGACGGCGCACGTCCTGCCATGCCGACGGATGGCGTCCGCGACGTGCTTCGCGTTCTCCTTGCTCGTGCTGAAGAATAGGCCAGCGCGGCGACCGGCAGAAATCGCCATGTCCTCAGCAATCGCCGCTTCTATGATCTGTTCAGCCGCAGCAGACACTTGGCCGGGGATGTATTCGCCGCCACGCGTGCCGATGCCCTTCAGGTCGATTTTGGACGTCGTTTTAGTACTGGTGAGGCGGGTCAGGAATCCCTTTTCGATGCACTCGCCAATGCCGATCTCGTAGACTACGTCATCGAAAAGCTTGAAGCGGACAGGCACGCCGGTTGCTTCATCTACGGTGTCATCATCGTCGAGGTCGTCGGTCAACCGGCCCGAGTCCATGCGGTAATCGGTGGCCGTGGTGCCGCACGTCCTGCTGTCGGGATTGTATTTGCGCACATCCTTGAAGAACTTGCCGTACTGCGTGTTGGCGTTGCGGCTGATGGCGTGGGCTTCATCAACGATCACAAGGTCGATATTGCCAAGCAACTCGACCTTATTCCACACAGACTGGATGCCGCAGAAAAGCACCTGCGCGCGAGCATCGCGACGATTCAGGCCGGCCGAATAGATACCGGCCGGTGCAAACGGTAGGAGGCCTATGAACTCCTTAAAGTTCTGCTCCACCAGGCTTGCTGAATGCGTCACATTGAGGATGCGCATATCGGGATAGTCCGACAGCAGTTCTTCGATCAGCTTGGCAATTACGAGCGCCTTACCGGCGCCAGTCGGGAGCACGATGAGGCCATTACCACCTCCGTTTCGCCAGTATTCGTAAAGCGCGTCGAGCGAATCTCGCTGATAATATCGGAGCTCAAGCATCAACCCGCCTCCCGCAGCAGACCAAGCACCCTCGCCCGCTCCTTTATGACGATCTGCCGCACTCGCTCTTTGGTGAGACCGTGGTCGTTGCCGATGGCCTCCAGCGTCTCGCCCATCGCCCGACGCATCAACATCGTGCCATTGCGGCCTTCCAGCAGAGAGACAACACGCGATAGGTCGGTGCCCTCCTCCTGATGCGGATCGGTTGAGCCCGGCAGTTCTTCGAACGCCGAGAGACTGCAGACCTCTGCGGACCTCGACTTGGTGGAATTGGTGCGAACGAACTCCTGCGCGGTCCCCCGAACGCAGAGGACGGCCCACGTCCAAAACGTCTCAAGGCGGCATTCGCGATGGCGGCGCAACATGACGACCATCGCCGACTGAAACAGCTCGTCGGCCGCGTCGTCGTTCTTCGTGATCTTCAGCGCCAGTCTCCGCAAGGCCGGCTCGTAGGCCAGAAGCTTGCGGTCGAACTCGGGACTGCGCGGATTGTTGTCGTTGGCAGCGACAAGCTGCGTGCGTGCTACAAGCGGCATGATCGTCTCCTCATGTGGTGCTAGGCGTTGGTGGCGCCATCAATCCATGTCGTGCCGTCTCGCAGCACATAAGTGATTGTTTCGTCCTCTTCCGAGCAATCTACTTGGTCGCCGGGCACGAGAGCCGGAATTGTCAGATGCGTGGGGCAGCCTTCCTTCTGCTCGTCAAACGAGATCGGCTTTGCCCATCGCGCGCAGGACCAGTGCCCGTCGCCGCCCATCTCTGGTGACGAGTGGATGCACGACCTGCATGTAACGCGAGGCCAAGCGCTCTCCTTGCAGACAGGCTTGTGCTTGCAGAAAGTGCACTCAAACCAGTCTGCGGCCTCATTGATGCGGGACGGCGGCTCAGGCGAATTGATGATGCGCTCTAACCGCGCCAATAGACGCAGACAGAACTCTGGATCGTATTCGATACGCTCGGCGTAGAGAGTGTCGTCGTCTTTGCAGCTGACGAGGTAAAGGCAGCGCGACAGACCGAAGGCATGCATCCCAAGCTGACATTGGCCGTAGTGGAGCGGTTTTGCTTCCTTGCAGCCCTTCTTGATGATCTCTTTCATGCCTTTGGTGTTGCTGGACTTGAATTCGAGTAGATGCTCAGTCTTCGGCGCCTCAACTACGCCCATTGCCTTGCCGTCGCACTTACCGCGCACGTGACCCTGCACCAGCCTGATCTTCTCCTGCTGCCCGTAGACATCGACGCCAATGCGCTCGAGGTCGGCGACGAGCCGGTCTTCTTCGATGTTGCCAGTTTCGAACAGACGCAGCTGGCGGCCATGATGTTTTTCCAGCGGTGAGGCCCAGCGAAAGGCATACCATAGGGCGCGATCACATGGATTATTTGCTTCGCCGACGGATATGCCGAGGCTATCCCATGAGGAGGCTGCGGCTTCGTAGGCGTGGTAGATGGCTCTGACCGTGCTGGATTCCGGTTTGGGGAGTGGGGCCAAGGTTACGAGACCTCTTTGTTGATGATGTCTTCAGCCTTGGCGTCGCGCCAATGCGTGGTCTCGCCCTCGTCGTAATACCCGCTCCCATTCAGGTCGTGGCAGTAGTGCCTAGTGAATTCGACTTGTAAAATTAGCTTGCCGCGCCAGTTTGTTCGGTAACGCGTGCGTCCGGTCAGCTTCATTCATCCATCTCCTTAGTAAACAGGCAGCGCGCTGGCTTCTCGGGATCCTGGCTGAAGGCCACACACCACGGCATGCCATCACGGCGCACCCACTCATCTGGCTGGCCGCCCCATAGAGCTTGAGCTCGGATTACGCAGACGCCGGGAACGTCGTTGCCAAACTCGTCTTCCCAGTTCTCGCCTTCATCGCTGCGACAGTGGCGACACCAGTTGCGCTCAAAATCTGCGCCTTCGGTGGAGTTGGCGGGCCTCCATAGCCCGCCGTTCTGGTTCTCGGCGCTCATCAGACACGCATAGGCATACACACGAGCGTCAGCCCCTCAAGGCCATCGGACGTGATCAGCCCCGGCGTGCCACCATCCTGCAAGGCCAGCTTGACCGGACCAGACGGAAGGACATTCAGCACGTCGCGGACGTAGGCGGCGTTGAAGCCGATATCCATCGGCTCGCCGCTGTATTCCGCCTCGACTTCATCATTGGCCGATGCCTCGCCAGCCGCAACAGCCAGCGCAATGCTACCCGGTGCGATGCTGAACTTCACGGCGCGACCACGCTCAGACGACACCGTTGAAACGCGATCGGAAGCCTTCATCAGCGCATCGCGGTCAACGGTCACAACGCGCTCGTTGCTCTTCGGAATCACGCGTTCGTAGTCAGGGAATGTGCCGTCGATCAGCTTCGACGTAATGCGCACGTCGTCCGACACGATGCGGATTTTCTGCTGGCTGACAGCCACCTGCACTTTGCCCTTCGGCAGCAGGCCCACCGTCTTGCGCGGCACGATAACGCCCTGGAAGGCTGGCAGCTCAGGGCCGAAGTGGCGACCGAGACGATGACCGTCGGTGGCGACGGCTTCCGACTTGCTGCCGCCCTTGAAGAACACGCCATTTAGATAATAGCGCGTTTCCTCCGTCGAGATTGCAAACGACACCGGCGCAAAAAGCGCAGCAAGGTCGATTTCGAATTCAGCGTCGAACCTGTCTTCGCCGAGCGTTGGGAAGTCTTCTGCAGAGAGAGTGGCGAGCGAGAACCGCGAGCGTCCGGATTTCACCGAAAGCTTGTCTCCATCCAGAGACATGGTGATGTCTCCCGTTGCCTTGCGGGCGATGTCGTTGAGTAGCTTGGCGCTGACGCAGATATTTCCGGGCTTGCTGACCTCTGCGGACACGCCTGCCGTGGCGCTGATATCGAGGTCGGTGGCGGTGATGGCCAGACCGTCGCCTGCGGCAGCAAGCTGGACGCTCGACAGGATGGGGATGCTAACTCTGCTCTCAACGACCTTTGTCGTGGCGGCAAGCGCACGCGTCAGGTCTTCCTTGTGGATGACAAGTTGCATGGGTATCTCCTCTGGTCGCGGGTTGGCCCGCGGTGTGTGGTGGTGCCTGCCGCGGTGAGCGGCAGGCTGGGTGTGTTAGTTGTCGAAGAAGAATGTGGCTCGCACGTTGTCCGCGCCGCCGACCTCCTGCGCGACCTTCAGCAAGCGCGGGATGGTGCGGCTGAAGAATTCGCTGTTGATGGCCTCAAAATACGGTTCGGACCAAGACACGAGCGTGTATGGCGAGCCGCCAAGAATCTCCCTTAAGCGCTTCAGATCGCCCGCATCTTCTTGGTGACGGTTCAGGTGCGCAGAGGCGTAGCGCTGCTCAGGATACCCTCGTTCTTGGCGAACCTTCTGCCAAGCTGCCTCGAATTCCTCGTTGCTGAGATGGCGAACGTTGCCGCCGCCGATACCGCTGCTCCATCCGTTCGGCTTCCCGTAGTCGCGCCACTGAGCCCACTCAATTGGGTTGACCCATCCCTGTTGTTGCGTGACTTGCGTCCAATCGTAAGCCAGCAACTCTGCGAGGGTGAAATACGAGTGCGAGTGCCCATCGCAACCATAGTCCTCCATCATCTGCCGATATTCAGAGCAGCAATCGTCGGGCACGCCGCGCGGAGCGGCGATCGGGTTAAACCCTTCTCCTGTCTTCATCCCTGCAAATCCGCGACCGTTGCGGACGTCGGCAAGTATGGCGAACAGATTGTACGATCTGCCGCTGTAAAACTGCTTCTTATAGTCGACGGTCTTGCGACCCTCATCGTATTTGTCATCTTCCCATTCGTCAGCAGTGACCCACTGATCGCCGATTTTCTTTTCGACATAGAAATGGATATCGCATCCCATGCGCAAATCTCCTCAAACGTGGTGAAGTAGCGGGCCGCTGGTGAGGCAGCCCGCGTTGATGGTTACTTGCTTCCCCAGGGCCGACGCGTCGTGCCAGCGGCCGCAGCGGCAGGCTTGTTGTCGTTGGTGGCGGCAGTGCGGCGGTTGTCGTTGGCTGCGGGTGGCTGTGGTGCGGGCTGGTTGGCGTCGATCGCAGGCGCCGGGACGTTTCCTTCATCTTCGAAGAAGTAGCGCTTGATCTCGGCGCGCGCCTGGTAGCCGTTCTGTGCCTTGCCAAGGCCGATCTTGGCAGTGAACGCCAGGAAGTGAAGCTCTTCGCTGTCCTCGACCGCAGAAACACCAACGGCGCGGCAAAGGCTGGCGAACTGCTTCTGCCCGATCTCCTGGGCTTGCGGGTTGGAGTTTTCGAGATTGTAGGTCGTGAAGAGCTTGCGGCCCTTGAGGCTTTCGGGCTCGATGACGACCATTGTCGTCTTGAGAATGGTTCCGTTGCCTGCCTTCGTCGGGCCGACGTCACTCGCCTCGATCTCGAGCTTGTAAATGCCGTTTGGAAGTTCGGCATAGTCGTTCTGCTGTGTGTCGTGTGCGGTCGCATCAAATCTTTGACCAAGTCCTGCCATGCGCAGTCTCCTTGTGGTGTGGTGTGGTGGTTAGCGGAGGTAATAGCGGAAAGGCCCGCTACCGAATTGCGTCGACGCCTGGTCGCGCCAGACATGAATGAGCCAAACCCAAATGAGTTGGCCGGAGCGGGTGCGGGCCTTTACGGGGTGCCACGCGAACCACGATTCGCCGCGGAACATGGTCAAAAGAAGCCTCCCGCGCAGAGGAGGCCAGCCCCTATGCCCGTGCCAACCAATGTTTGCCAAAAACTGTGCGGACCGCGGCTTTCACCGTGCTTTGCTGCGCTGATCGCGACGCCTGCGGCGGCAAGAGCGATCCATGTAATCTGCGGCCACCCCATCACGCCGCCACTCCCGTGGGCGCCGGGAAGTGCTTCGCCAGTTCGGCATAGCCCTGCCCTTTTCGATACGGGACGGCGTCGGGCATTGAGTACCGATTCTTGGCGTTGAAGCCCGCGCCTTCGACGAGATGGATCTGACGTTCCTTGCCGCCTTCAGCATGAGCGACCCTCGTCTGGCGCGCGACTTCCTTCTCCTTGATGGAGATGCGGTAGTTCATGAATGCGACGATGTCGGACTTCTCACGAACCAGGGCATTTGCACGCTTGTGCAGCTTCGGCTGGTAGCGGCTGTACGGATCGGTCACAGGGCTGTCGAAACGCACGATTTCAGGGTGCGCCAGCATCACAACGCAGATGCCACGCTGAGCGAGCGCAGAAACCGCCGCCATAAGTTCATTCCATTCACTGTCAGCTTCGACGTAACCTTTGCCGAAGCCGGCCTCCTCGATCGATGCCACGCCGATCCGGCGGCAGGTTGCTGCCCAGACCAGCGGCTCCAGCCCGTCGAGGCTGTCGAGGATAACGGTCTTGCGGTCGTGCTCCTCAGTGAGCAGTTCGCCGAAGACGTCGAGCAGTTCGTCGAAGCTTTCGATGGTGCCAGGCGTGACGAGCTCGACGTCGGACGGTGTGCGCTCGCCTTCTGTCGGTAGGTAGAGCGCGTCAGGGAATTCGGCGGCAAGACTGGTTTTACCGATACCGTCGACGCCGTAGAGCAGAATGACAGGCGGGTCCGCTCTCTTCGTCGACTTCAGGGACGAAAGTGAAATAGCCATAAGGCCTCCTCAATGTGGTGGTGCAGTGAAAATGATGGCGGCGATGTAGGCGGCGGCCGCAAAGACAATGAGCCAGCGCCAGTGAGCGATCAGCGCGCGAACAGACGGCAAAACAGCCACCAGATTGCGCCGAGGACGGCGAGTGCCACGATCGCGAACGGAAACAGCATGATGAGGCCGACGGCAGCTCCTGCGGTGAGTGCAGCGATGCCGCCGCGTTTCAGGCCGCGCGTTACGTATTTGCGCGGCGTCGGTGTGACCGGCACGTGGTCGAGCGGTGGTGCCGTGATGGATTCGGTGTACTTGGGGTAGGTCATCAAAACGCCCCCAGCCATACGCCGACGCCGTGGATGATGCCGACAGGTGCGACGACGCAGCCAAAGGCCAGCAGGATCCACGCACTTGCCTGAATACAGACATAGACGTGCGTCACCCAAGCGGCGACCGCGGCGACAACAGCGCTGAGCGGCACGAGCGTGATCAGTGTCGCGCCGAGGATTGCGAAAGCATCCTTCATAATAGTCTCCTCAATGATGTGGTGAGGGGCGGCTGGTTGGTGTCCAGCCGCTAGCGCTGGTTAGGCGGCGTTCTCGTATTCGATCCACGCCTCGACGGCGTCTTTGGCGCCCTTCAACGTGAGGCCAGCCACAGCGCGCAGCTCCTTGATCGCGTCGATCTTAAGGCCCAGCGCCGCCATGTTCTGCCACTTGTGGTCATAGACCGGCGCGGCTTCTTCATGCGTCGTGGTCAGCGTAAACACGCCGAACTGCTTGCCTTTGTATTTTGCCGCTAGGCGCTTGGCTTCCTTCTCGGCCGCGCCGGTGGACGCGTGAACGTGCGGCGTCGACGACGGCTTTGGCTGGCCGTTTTCGATGAGGGCGACGATGGTGGTGGTGGGTGCTACAAGCTCGAAGAACTCAGGTAGCCAGCCGTTCTCGGTTGATCCCGCATCATCGCGCTTGACCTTCACGCTCTCATATTTGCGGCCAAAGTGATCGGCAGAGACGACATATTCCTTTCCGGCAGTGAACTGCCCTGGATAGCTCTTCAGGCACTTCACCCTATCACCGACCTTAAACTTCGGCTGCGCGTTGTCGTTGCTGGCCTTGGCCTTCGCGACGACTGGCTCGTCGATCCATTCGGCGATGATGTCGTTGTCTTTCAGGCTCAACTTGTCGCCTCGATGAGATGAGCGACCATCGTCTGCCCATACCGCGCTGGCATAATTGCTGCGGTCGCCGAATACCGCGCAGCTGCCAACAATAAAGGCCGGCCCGACTTTCCGGCCATCTCGCGTCTTATAGAAGCGACCGGCCTCGATCTTGAGGGTGGCGGGCTGTTCTGGTGCGGTGGTGGTGAGGACTGGTTCGAGATGACGCGCGCTGCGCCAGATCTTTGTGTCGCCCCATTTCTCTATAGGCTTGTCGAGCTTGACCCTCAAGTTCCGGTCTGTCGCGCCGTCATCAGTCTCAATGACACCTTCAACACCGATGTACTCAATATCACCGCCGCTGATGGTGCGCACCCGCTCGCCAACGCGCGGGTGCCATGGCTCGAATGCGCCCTGCATTGCCGCAGTTGAACCGGCGATCACAACGACATGACCACGTTTAGACACTTCCAGCACCTTGTACACACCATCAACCACGCCGTATTGCTCCGGCCAGTCGCTTGGCTCCACACGGCGAACCCAGTCACCAACCTTAAATCTCTGCTCACCCATCACGCTGCTCCTTCCGTTGTTGTCCCGGCGGTCATCGCGCGCCGTTGTGTGAAGTCGACCTTGACGACGTTGGTGTCGTCATCCTCTTTCGCCGGCGGTTCGCCATCCGGATCGTGTTCGATCTCGAAGCCATGCCACCAGATCGTCGAGGCGCCATCGGCAAGGCGCACCTGATACTCGCTGCCCCAGTTGCGATCGCCGATGACGACGCCGGTGAGATGAGGATTTTGCCGGTTGCGGACCGGATCGCCGAAATTGAAGAAATCGCAATCGCAGGTCATGCCGCCACCCCACGCAAAGCGTAGTCGTTGACCGCCTGCCCGGCTGCCAGATCGTCAGCATTGTCGTTCGCCGCGGTCAGAACACGCGGCAACGAAACTGGCATAAGGCCCGAAAGCGTAGAGCAGCCGCCGTTGTGGGGCGCCAGGCGCGTCGTGCGGTCGGGATTGTTGTCATTGGCTGGGATGATTGCCCGCTGCTTCTGCAGGCCGTATGTGCGCCGCAGCCTCTGGTATGCTGCCATTGGCTTGACGTTGTATCTGGCGGCGATATCTGCGACGCTCTCACCGTTTTCACGGCGCGCGTGCATATCCGCCAGCATAGTGCTGGTGATAAGCGTCATGTCGTCTCCTCTGGGTGGTGGCCGCCTTGTGGTTGACAAAGCAGCAGGGTTATGAAACTAAACTATTTTTACAAATTTGTCAAGATTTCACCAAGGTGGATGCATGCCTGAAGTTAAGTCGCGCCTCCTGCAATCGATACTGAAAGAGCAGAAGCGGAGAGCCGTACAGGATCGCGCTGTCTACGAAGAGTTAGGCGTGCCTCAGCAGACCTTCAGCACCTGGAAGGCTGGTGTCATCCCGAGACCTAGACAGTTCCCGGCCATAGCTACCTTCCTCGGTGTGTCCGAAGAAGATGTGGCGGAGATGGCTCGCGAGGCGGCCGAAACCTCCCCTTCCATCACGCCTATTACGGTTGCCCGCACCTACGGCAAGATTTCCGACCGCAAGGCTGGCAAGTTCAAGTTTGAGCCCATCAACTACGGCCGCAAGCGCATCCCCGAAGGCAGGTACGCTATCGTCATCGACACGAAAGTGATGGAGCCCGTCTTCCACGTTGGCGTGAAAGCTTGGCTTGACCCTTCCCGCTGGCCCGTCGTTGGCGACGACGTTCTGGCACATTCGGGCGGCTTCGCCTGGATCGGGCGATTCGAAGGAATGAGCAATGGCGCTGTTCAGCTTAGCCGCTACGACGGATCGCAGCTTGAGGTGAAAAACGTGGAAGCTGTTCATGTCATCGTCCTTTCGGAGCGGGTGGTTACGGCGTAGCAGGTTGGCGGACCGCGATGCCGCTTGACAATTCCTACAAATTTGTGTAGGAGATTGGCTGTCCGCTGTGGTGGCGGATATGGAATACGCGCTTTGATCCCGCCTTTCGGCGAAGGTCTCCTCGGCGTGTTAGTACGGAGAAGGGGCGGAGTTACGGGTGGTGCCGGCTCATTACGCCCCTTTTCGTTTTTTGCTGCATGCACGACAACGCCGGCAGAGCTTCATGCTCCACCGGCGCTAAATTTTCGAAGTCATTGGTTGCGGTCTTTCTCATAGTCGTCTCCCCTTCTGGCATTATTGGTTTTGTTATCGCCAGTTGGTCGCTGGCGTTTACGGCGGCCCGGTCACCGGCCGCCATCTTCTTCTGTGGCCGGGAGCTTCATGCTCCCATCTTCTTCTCGCCGTCATGGCGCTCATGCCGATCAGCGCTTGGGTCGTCGATCGTCTTCTTTCGCAATCCTTAAACATGCGCATTCCCTTTCATGCTGCAGGTTCGTCTTGGGGTCTTTTGCCCTGTCGGCTTCTTGTGTGGCCGCTGTTGATTTTGGTTCTACCGTTTTACCGGTTTAGTGTCAACTCTAAACCGGTTTTATTTTTCGATATTTTTCCGTTATACCGGTGCGCATGGCAAAGTTGAGCGACATCATAAGGTCTAAGCGCAAGGAAATGGGCTTAACGCAGAAGGCGTTCGGCAACCTTTTTGGTGCGCAACAGACAACCGTCTCCGATTGGGAGAAGGGCAAGATATCTATGATGCGCAACTGGCAGAAGCTCGCCGGGTCTCTTGGTCTGCGCGAATCGGAGTTTCTCGACCTTATGGCTGAGGCAACGACCGAGTCGGAAAAGACCGAGCGCATGATCCCCGCATTGCGCCAAGCTACTGCCCCTGTCATCAATACCGGTAGTATTATTGCCGCTCCTAAACCGCCGTCCGGGGAGCGTGACGTGCCTGTTCTGGGCAGGTCGAAGGGAGGGTCGGACGGTGAGTTTGAGTTCAACGGGCAGATCATGGGCTGGGAATGGAGGCCGCCTCACCTGGCGGGCGTCGCCGAGGCATATGCATCTTATGTAGACGGCGAGAGCATGTATCCGCGTTACAAGCCAGGCGAGACGGTATGGACCAATCCGCCAAAGCCAATCGCGCGCGGCGATGACGTTATCGTGCAGCTGGCACCGAACGAAGAGGACGGCGTTCCTCGCGGCTTCATCAAAGAGTTTGTGCGGTGGGAGCCGAGCTTTCTGGTCGTATGCCAGTTCAATCCCCCGATGGAAATCAAATACCCGCGCGACGACGTCGTCTCGATCCACAAAATCGACTATGCACAGAAATAACGGTTTACCGTTTTAACGGTTGACGACGCACCGGTATCGTTCTATATCTCCTCTTGCAACCAGCAAACCAAGCTGGCCACCACAAGAGGAGATTTCCAATGTACAGACCACGTCCCGAAGAGTTTGACGATATCCACGTAGCAGCGTCCAGCGTTGAGCCAATGCTCCGCCCGGATCACAAGGCCAAGAAGCACGGCAAGCCCAAGACGAAATACGAATACATGCGCCGCTTCCCCAAGAAGCCGCGCAACGGCGAGGAAGTCGGCGGTGGCCACTTCGTATTTCGCCGTGGCGACAGCACTGGGCGCATTCGTCCCTGCATGTGGCCCTTTGAACATCCCTCCTATGATTCCGCACTGGTCGAAGCGGCACGCTTGCACAAAGAGCACGGCGGCACCTTCGAGGTGTTCGTTCGCGTCGGCCGCGTTGAGGCGCTGGAGGCCGGCGAATGAGTGCGGCTGCCGTCGAGACGCCGAACGTCCAGCAGATCATCACCGAAGAGCACGCCGACCTGTTGAAGGACATAGCCGGTTTTCTGGCTTTGTCGCTCTTCATCACCGCAGTGCTGATCTGGGCTTACTGACACCAACCACCACCACACCCGAGGAGACACAAATGTCGAGAAGACGCGACACGACATACACCCCTGCCCCATATGACGGCGACGGTCTTGAAGTCGTAGCCAACCTTTCATCCGGAACCGCACCGACGGCCGTTCTCGTCGCAGTCGCCAAATGGCACGAGCGCAAGAAGGACGGCCGCAACCGTGCCATCGCCTCCAAGCTGCGCGAGCTCGTAGCGGCGAATGATAATGGGAGGAGAAGATGAGCGTGGAGGCAATCAAGAAGGCGCTGGAAGAACTTCGCGCTAAAATCGGCCTTGCTTACGACCAAGGCGACAACCGGCTTAGTAATATGGCTTTCTGGTCAGTTGATTTGGAAATGGTTCTCTCCACCCTCGAAAGCTTGCAGCGAGAGAACGAGGAACTGCGCGAAGACCGTGACCGCACAGCGCGCAATCGCGACATGTACAAAGGTCAGGTTGAGCGCCAAGCAGTCCAGATTGAGGATTTCCGATCTGAGACAAAGCGGCTTCAGGTCGGCGTCTATGTCGAAACCATTCCTGCGGTGCACCTTATCCGCGTCTTCGCTGACGACATGAACGAGCGCAACTGGGATGACAAGCGCGCCTATATCAAGCAGCAGGCTGATCGTATCCGCACAGCACTCGCCAGCACAGGAGGCGAACACCATGCAGATAACAACTAAGATGGTTTATCAGCTGATGGGGTATTTGGATGGGATATCCCAACTTTCGTTCAACGAAGCCAAAGGCGCCCTCGAAGCCGCCCTGTCCGCTGCGGAGCCGGTGAGTACCGCGCCAGCCGTGGCGGTGAAGGACACACCGGAAGCCCTTGAGCAATTCACGGCATACTTCGTGAAAAACTATCCCGGCCCCGACACGGTCATCTTTGATCCGAAATGGCATGCGCCTAAGATTTTCCGCGCTGCTGTTTCCGCCTTCTCCGCACAGGTGCAGGACGTGGCGGGGTGGCGGCGAGAGCATGAAGCCTTAGGCGAATTGATTAGGCTTCTGGAGGCCGAGCCATCGATTGGCGATGCTGAGATGGCCGACGCGCTGGAACACGCACGTTGCGTATGGGACCACTATCATGCGCCTGCCGGCTCACCCGCAGCACCAGCGAAGCAGGAGGGCGGCACCAATGAGTGATATCGTGGAACGGCTGAGCGTGGCGTGGGAGAAGCAACCCGGCGCAGCGATGACGAAAATCAACCGCATTCAGATAGAGCGGAAAGACGCGATTGCCGAAATCACCCGCCTCCGCCAACTCCTATCCGAAGCCGAGACGCGCGAGAGGGAGGCAAGGGTGAAGGCGCTGGGAGACGCCGCCGAGGCAATCTTCGTGATGGGTGCTTGGTATCATGGCTTCGCAGATAAAGGGTTGCCCAACACCTTCGATGAAGGAACGAGTGCCGCCTACGAGGTTGTGCGCGAGCTTCAAGGCAAGGCTGAGATACCCATGCAGCAGGAGAGCGGCAATGTCACCAGCCAATGACAACGCCCCTCGCCTCATGGGCAGAAGAGAAGCCGCCGCCTATCTCGGCATTGGGCAGTCAACGTTCTCGCTGTGGGTATCAACCAACAAGATGCCGGCAGCTATTGCCGGCACTCGCAAGTGGGACAAGCGAGCGATTGACGCTAAACTCGATGAGATAAGCGGGCTGCTGCCGGCGAACGACAATACCGAGGATGAATTCGAACGATGGGAGCGCGAGCAGAATGCGCGAAAAGCTCAAGGGTCTAGCTAGGGTCAAGAAGCGGCTGGCCAGCGGCAAGACCATCACATACTGCTACGCTTGGCGTGGCGGACCGCTGTTGAAGGATAAGGCCGGCCGTCCGCTGCAGCCGGGCGATCCGCTGCTCATGCGGGCATTCGTCGAAGCCACAAAGGATCGCTTCGTCGACCAGACCGACAACATGAATCGGTTGATTACCGAATACAAATCATCGACGGACTTCACTGGCCTTTCTCCTAAATCGCAAAAGGAATACAGCCGATACATCGACAAGGTGCGCGATGCGTTCGGCACGATGAGCCTTGTCGCTATCCAGGACAAGCGGGCTCGCGGCAAGTTCAAGGAGTGGCGCGATGGGATGGCCGACAAGCCTCGCAGCGCGGACTTCGCGTGGATGGTGCTCGCCCGCATACTATCGGTGGCAAAGGACCGAGGCCGGATCTCGATCAATCAGGCGGAACGCGGCGGCCGCATTTACAGTGTCGATCGCAACGAAAACATCTGGACCGATGAAACCTTGGCTCGCCTTTTCGCCGTAGCGTCGGAAGAGATCAAAGCCGCAGTCATCATGGCGCTCTGGACCGGTCAGCGTAAGGGAGACATTCTTAAGGCCCCATGGAGCGACTATGACGGTTCACACATCAAGGTGAAGCAGGGCAAGACTGGCGCGCGCGTGAAGATACCGGCTGGCGCCGAGCTGCGCGAGCTGCTGGACAGCATGCCGAGGATTTCGCCCACTATCCTCACCAACAAGCGCGACAAGCGCCCTTGGACCTCTGACGGGTTCAACACGAGTTGGACGAAAGCAAAAGCCAAGGCCAGCATCACTGACCTAACCTTCCACGACCTACGCGGCACGGCCGTCACGCGCCTTGCCATCGCGGGATGCTCAGTGGCGCAGATCGCAGCGATCACCGGCCACAGCCTCAAAGACGTCGAAGGCATCCTCGATGCGCACTACCTTGGCGGCAAGGCCGCCCTCGCCGAGGAGGCGATAAAGAAGCTCGAAGACTATCGCGCAACGCCAAATAAGAAGCCCGCTTGATGCGGGCTTTCTTCATTCCGCTATTGCCACGACAGGTTGAAGCGCGCTATCTTCAAAATACAGTCAGCCGAACGCAGAGCAGTTTGCAAACGAATTGTAACGTATTGATTTTTGGTAACAGATATTAGAAGCAGTTTGTTCTCAGCTTTTCGCAATCATTACATAAAAACCTAGCTTCTAAGCAGTAGGTCGCAGGTTCGAGTCCTGCAGGGGTCGCCACCTTCCCTCCAAGGCGTAAATCTTCACCGCGCCGCTGGAATCCAGATCGCGGACGTCTCGTCACCGTAAGGGATCGCATCGCCCTCCAGAACGCAGATGCCGATCCACGCGCAAACAACTGCATCCATCATGTCTTCGAAAGCCTTCATTTCCCATGCTCGCGCCCCGATGGGGGGAATGGCGAGAGTATCGGCAACGCCGTCGATGCGGGCATCGAGATGCGCGATAATCGAGCGCCACACGTCGACCAGTTTCATACGCCGAATGGGAATGGTATCTGATCGCCAGTAACTGCCGATTTTCGCATGTTTGTACGGCAGCCGCTTCTCGGATTTCGTCAGCTCAACCAGTGCGGGGTGGGGATAGACCTCGAGCAGACCGCGGTCAGAGACCTGCGTCGTCAATAGCGGATATCCTGCATGCTCGAATGATAGCTTGAGATCGTCGCTGATCTTGCCTGGCCTCAGGGCATTCGGCGTGTGAGTGCCGCAGTAGCGGGCACCATAAGCTGAGGAAACCCTGTTGTCCGAAACCCGCCGAGCCGTTATCGGGGCATGTGACAGCGGCATATCAATTGCGACGAGGTTGACCTGACCGCAGAGCGCTTCGGCAGCATCCAGAAGCGCCGTCGCCTGTACAAACGAACCACGAGGACGGTCGGTGCGCGCAATTGCATCGTCCTGTCGTGCAAGAAAATGATCGTAAGAGGCGGCAACCGCGCGCAGCCGCCAACATGAGCCATCCTTGACGACCAGGGCGACGCCGCTTGGCTCGGTTGCCGTCCATGCGGCGTCAATTCCCAATATTGCCGTCATACACCGCTTCCGGATTTCCGTTGCGAACGCGTTACCCCTGCCCCACGAACGTGAAATAACCCCAGGCGGCCACAAAGAATGCGATGACCGCCGCGATCGTCAGCGCCTTTTTCGCCTTCGGCCCCATCGGTTCGCGTGGTTTTTTCGGCGGCACCGGTTTGCGGAACTTCACCACGTTGTCGTTCATTTCATCATCGTCCTGAATGTCGCTGCTGAAACCTCTGCCCAAAAGATGGCATCGGCTTTTCGAATACCTATCTCTAGCAGACCAGAACTATCATAAATATTACCAAGTTTTCACTTCACCCTTGGGGCAAGCTATGCCACTTCCCACAATCAGAGGAATATAACGGCGACAGACGGACGGACAAATCGGAGAGCGACGGCAACTCTCTGTAGTATTTTGAACTTTGCGAGTGACGAGAATGAATGACGCCAATACGAGTGGCAGCGACACCCAGCCCGATCTGCGCGAGATTTTGGGGACGACCAGAAACGGCCGAAAGAAAAAGTCGCGTCGGTTCCACTATTTGGCAGCAGCCATTGTGCTGATTGGCGGCGGTCTTGGTTATTATTACCAATCACGCGCAGGCAGCGTGGCTTACACCTACACGACGGAACCCGCACGCCGTGGCGATCTCTCCGTCATCGTCACCTCCACCGGCTCGGTTCAGCCGACGGATCAGGTTGATATATCCAGCGAACTGTCCGGCACCGTGCGCAAGGTTAATGTCACCTATAACACGCCGGTCAAGGCCGGGGACGTTCTGGCGGAGCTGGATACCAACAAGCTGGAGGCCGACGTGCAGAGCGCTCGGGCAAAACTCGCCTCCGCCAAGGCCAGTGTGCTCAAGGCGCGCGCCGATCTCGACTCGGCAAAAACCTCGATGGAGCGCCTGAGATCGCTGGTGCAGAACCGCGTCTCGAGCCAGCAGGATCTGGACGCCGCGCAGTTCACCTACGATGCGGCGGCCGCAACGCTTGACGTCAATGAGGCGAGCGTGCTCTCGGCGGAAGCGGATCTGCGGCTCGCCGAGGTCAACCTTGGCAAGGCGAAGATCGTCTCGCCCATCGATGGCGTCATCCTTACCCGCAGTGTCGATCCCGGCGCCACCGTCGCCTCCTCGCTAAATGCGCCTGTGCTTTTCACCATCGCCGGCGATCTGCGGCACATGGAGTTACAGGTCTCGGTGGACGAGGCCGATGTTGGCAAGGTCGATACAGGCCAAAAGGCCACGTTCAATGTCGATGCCTATCCCGACCGCAGCTTCCCGGCCGAGATAGAGACGGTGCGCTTCGCCTCGGAGACGGTTTCCAACGTCGTCACCTACAAGGGCATATTGACGGTCGACAACGCCGAACTGCTGCTGCGCCCCGGCATGACGGCAACCGCCAATATCGTCGTGGAGGACATCAAGGATGCCCTGCTGGTGCCCAATTCGGCGCTGCGTTACACGCCGCCGCGCGAATCCGCCTCCCGCGGCGGCGGGTTGATGAGCCTGTTCCGCCCGCCGCGCATGGGCCGCTCGCAGAACCGCGACACTGGCCAGGCAGCGACCGGCAAGAGAACCGTTTGGGTGTTGCGCAACAACGCGCCCGTCTCCGTCGCCATCGAAACCGGCTCCACCGACGGCCAGCATACCGTCGTAAAATCGGGAGAGCTGAAAGCCGACGACCAGGTGATTACCGACGCCACCGCGCGCAACGCCGGCTGAGGGAGGGGCATGCGTTTGGAACAGCCGCCGCTCATCGAATTTCGTGACGTCGTCAAGCAATATGGCCGCGGCGAAGCGACGATCCGCGCGCTCGATGGCGTCAGCTTATCCATTCGTGAAAAGGAATTCGTTGCCATCATGGGGCCGTCAGGCTCCGGCAAATCCACCTCGATGAACATCATCGGCTGTCTGGATGTGCCATCGGCAGGCGAGTATCTCTTCCAGGGCGTGCCGACCAGCGGCTTCGACAATGAGCACCTGACGCTGCTGCGCCGGCACATGCTGGGTTTCGTCTTTCAGGGCTTCAATCTTCTCTCCCGGACATCGGCCGTCGAAAATGTCGAGTTGCCGCTGATCTATCGCGGCATGAAGGCCTCGGAGCGTCGGGAGCGCGCCATGGAGGCGCTGGCGCAGGTGGGGCTCAAAGGCCGCGAAGATCATACCACGCAGGAGCTTTCCGGCGGCCAGCAGCAGCGTGTGGCCATTGCCCGCGCCATCGTTACCCGCCCCGCCCTGCTTCTGGCCGACGAGCCGACCGGCAATCTCGACACGAAGACGAGCGTCGAAATCATGGAACTGATAACCTCGCTCAATCGCGACAAGGGCATTACGGTCGTCATGGTGACGCATGAGGAGGATATCGCCGCTTATGCCGGGCGTCTGCTGCGTTTTGTAGACGGCCACCTCGCCTCCGATAGCGCCGCGGATGAAAAGGAGACATCGGATGTTCTTTGAAACGTCGCGTCTTGCGCTGCGTGCCATCAGCCGCAACCTTTTGCGCTCCTTCCTTACCGTGCTTGGCGTCGTCATTGGTGTGGCCGCTGTCATCGCCATGGTCACCATCGGCAATGGCACGACAGAGCAGGTAAAATCGGAACTGTCACGGCTCGGCACCAACATGCTGTTCATGCGTCCCGGCCAGTTCGGACCCGGCCGCGCCAGCACCGAAGCCAAACGCTTCGATGACCGCGATGTCGAGGCCATCCGCAACCAAATCTCGGGCATCCGCGCTGTCGCGCCGCAAAACCGCAGCGCTGCAGCAACCGTCATTTTCGGCGGCAAGAACCACCAGACGAGCGTCATCGGCACCACGAATGACTATCTGATCGCGCAGGATTGGACCATCGCGCTCGGCCGTGACTTCCAGCCTGCCGAAGATCGCGGCGGCCAGATCGGCTGCATCATTGGCGAAACCGTGCGACAGGAGCTCTTCGGGGCGGAGAACCCTGTCGGACAGACAATCCGTGTCAGCAACATCTCCTGCCCCGTCATCGGTGTTCTCGCCAGAAAAGGCCAGTCCGGCCTCGGTGACGATCAGGACGACACCATCATCATGCCGCTGAAAATCCACCAGCGGCGCATCGGCGGCACCACCACCATTTCCTCGATCATGGTCTCGGCGCAGGATGGCGTTTCCACCGCCAAGGTGCAGAGCGACCTGCAAAACCTGCTGCGCGAGCGCCGCCGCATCGGCATCGGCCGTGAGGACGATTTTACCGTCAACGACATGACGCAGATCGCGTCCGCCATGACCGGCACGACGACGCTTCTCACCGGACTTCTCGGCGCGGTTGCCGCCGTCAGCCTTCTCGTGGGCGGTATCGGCATCATGAACATCATGCTGGTTTCGGTAACGGAACGCACCCGCGAGATCGGCATTCGCCTGGCGATCGGCGCGCTGGAAAAACAGGTGCTCACGCAGTTTCTGGTGGAGGCGGTGATGCTCTCGGCCTTCGGCGGCATCGTCGGCATCCTCACCGGCCTCGGCCTTGCTTATGCCGTCGTCAGCTTCCTTAACGTGCCCTTCGTCACCAGCCCGTCGATCATCTTCCTCGCCTTTGCTTTTTCAGCGGCTATTGGGGTGATATTCGGATATTTTCCGGCACGGCGGGCGGCGAGTTTGAGCCCGATAGAAGCGCTTAGACACGAGTGAGCACAAATGGTAGCGGGAGAGAACCTCGATGTTCAAATCGGTATCCGATAGCGCCGCTGCCGCTGACGGCGGATCGCTTGCGCTCTTTGTGGAACGACAGGACGGGCAGACAGAGCAGTTTGTGATCCATCGCTCTTTAGCGGCACGCGGAACGCCTGACTACAACAAAGTCACTTCGAGCCTTCGGCCGCTAGCCGACCAGGATTGCGCAATGATCGCGGCGGCTCTCGAGCCGCTGTTGAAAACAACGCCATCAATCCATCCGCTGGCGGATTTTATCGAAGCGTTCAAAAAACAGCAGTCATGATCCTTGGAAAAAAGAAAGGTCTGTCCTCTATCGCGGGGATCGCGTTAGCAATCAGACGCTTGCTTCTGCCTCACGCTGCTTTGCCAGCGCCGCGAGATCAGCAGGCTTCAGCTCGACCGATTCGCCGCAGCCGCAGGCCGAAGTCTGGTTCGGATTGTTGAAGGTGAAACCGGAGCGCATCTTGGTCACTTCGAAATCCATCTGCGTGCCAAGCAGATAAAGGACTGCGGAAGGCTGAACCCAGACTTTCGCGCCTTCGAATTCCACCAGATCGTCCTTCGCATCCGGCTCGGTTACGAGGTCGATGGTATATTCCATGCCCGCGCAGCCGCCCTTCTTGATGCCGACGCGCACGCCCTTGGCGTCCGGTCCGGAATTTTCGACGATTGCTTTAACGCGAGAGGCCGCAGCCCCGGTCATGGTCATGATTGCAAAGCCCATGGGCCCATTCTCCTTCAACAATCGAGTTCAAGGCTCGATGCTTATGGAATTCAATTTAAGTGCGCGTGACGATGTCATCAAGGGATGACACCAGTCAAAATCAAATCAATACCAGCCTACAGCGACCTGCGCTTCTTCCGACATGCGATCCGGCGTCCATGGCGGATCGAAGGTCATCTCGACGGTGACGCCGGAAACACCCTCGACGGCGCCAACGGCGTTTTCCACCCAGCCCGGCATTTCGCCGGCGACCGGGCAACCGGGGGCCGTCAGCGTCATGACGATCTTGACCATCCGGTCGTCCTCGATATCGATCTTGTAAACGAGACCGAGTTCGAAGATATCAGCCGGAATTTCCGGGTCATAAACGGTCTTCAGCGCCGCGATCACATCGTCGCTGAGGCGTGCGAGCTCATCCGGCGGAATGGTGGATACCTTTTCCTGAGCTTCGGTCGCATCCTGGGTCTTTGCAGTGGCATCGGCAGTCATGGTCTTAAACCTCAATCCTGATTTCAAGCTGCGATATCAGGCGAAAAATTTGCGCGCATATTCCAGCGCCTCGACAAGAGAGTCTACTTCGGCGCGGGTATTGTAAAGGCCGAACGATGCCCGGCATGTGGAGGTGACGCCGAAGCGTTTCAAGAGCGGCATGGCGCAATGGGTGCCGGCCCGCACGGCAACGCCGCGCCGGTCGATCACCATCGAGACATCGTGGGCGTGAATGCCCTCAAGCTCAAAGGAGAAGATACCGCCCTTGTCAGGCGCGTTGCCGATGATGCGCAGCGAATTGATCTCGCGCAGCCGCTCGGCGGCGTAAGCGGCAAGATCGGCCTCGTGTGCTGCAATCGCGGCGCGGCCGAGATTGTCCATGTAATCGAGCGCGTAACCGAGGCCGATCGCCTGCACGATGGGCGGCGTCCCCGCTTCGAAACGATGCGGCGGCTCGTTATAGGTGACATTGTCTTCGGTAACGTCGAGGATCATCTCGCCGCCGCCCTGGAACGGCTGCATCTCGCGCAACCGGTCCGCCTTGCCGTAGAGCACGCCGATGCCCGAGGGACCATAAAGCTTGTGGCCGGTCATCACATACCAGTCGCAATCGATATCGCGCACATCCACCGGCATGTGAACCGCGCCCTGCGAGCCATCAACAAGCACCGGAATGCCGCGCTCATGCGCGATGCGGCATATTTCCTTGACCGGAACGATGGTGCCGAGCGCATTCGACATATGGGTGATGGCAACGAGCTTGGTGCGTTCCGTCAGGCTCTTTTCGAAAGCCTCGATATGAAACGCGCCGTCATCATCGACGGGCACCCAAACGAGCTTGGCGCCCTGCCGTTCGCGGATGAAATGCCACGGCACGATGTTGGAGTGGTGCTCCATGATCGAGATGACGATCTCGTCGCCCTCGCCGATCTTGGGCATGCCGTAGCCATAGGCAACCGTATTGATCGCCTCGGTCGAGGATTTGGTGAAGACGATCTCGTCCACCGAACCGGCGTTCAGGAACCGGCGCACTTTTTCGCGCGCCGCTTCATAGGCGTCGGTTGCGGCATTGGAGAGGAAATGCAGGCCGCGATGCACGTTTGCGTACTCATTTGCATAAGCATGCGAAACGGCGTCGATCACCACCTGCGGCTTTTGAGCGGACGCGCCGTTGTCGAGATAGACCAGCGGCTTGCCATAGACCTCGCGCGACAGGATCGGGAAATCCTTGCGCACGGCTTCGATGTCATAAGGGGCCGCCATTGCGGTCTGGTCCATTTCTCGGGCCCTTTCATGGTGCTCTTCTGGAGAGCTCCGGGTTTTGCAGTCGTTACCGCTGCTTCACGTCATCCTCGGGCTTATCCCGAGGATGACGACGGAGAGGTTGCTAAGCGTGATGCTCCAGCCAGCCGGAAATGATCGTCTCCAGCGCCTCTACCAGATTTTCTTCTTCCAGTTCCTCGACGATCTCCGCGACGAAGGCGTTGACGAGCATCGCCCGTGCTTTTGCCCGCGGCACGCCGCGCGCCATCAGGTAGTAGAGATGGTTGTCGCTGATATCGGCAACCGTCGCACCATGGCCGCACTGAACGTCGTCGGCGAAGATTTCCAGTTCCGGCTTTGCCGAGAACTCGCCATCGTCAGACATCAGCAGCGTATTGCACGCCATCTTCGCGTCGGTCTTCTGGGCATCCGGTGCGACCCGGATCATGCCCTGGAAAATGCCCTTCGCACGGTCGAACACCACATTGCGGAAAACTTCCGTCGAGGTCGTGTTCGGCACGTTGTGGCCGAGAACCATCGTCACGTCGGTATGGGTTTCGCCACCCAGAAGGTTGACGCCGCGAACGATGAGATCGGTGCCCTCACCTTCCACGTCGATGCGCAGTTCCTGACGCACCAGCTTGCCGCCGGCATTGATCACGAAGAGACGGAGCTTCGCTTCCGCGCCAAGCTTGATGCGCAGCTGACCAAGGTGAATATCGGCAGCACCCTGCTGTTGCAGAAGAATCCAGGTTGCTTCCGCGCCATCCTCGACGACGATATCGCTGACAGAGGACACAAGAGCGGCATCAGACGTCACCGAAAGGTGACGCTCAATGACGGTCGCTTTCGAACCCTTGCCAAAACGCACCGGGAAGCGGCTGTGAACCTGGCCAGCGCCATGGATCGCCTGCAGTTCGATCGGCTTATCGAGCTCAGCATCGGCGGGGATCTCGACCACGATGCCGTCACGCACGAAGCTGCCATTGATGCGGCCAATCGTGTCATCCTTGCTGGCTTCCGCCAGACCTGCGGCGGCGGAACCGTCGAGAAGGCTATCCGCAAAGCGCGATACGCTGACGTCATCGACCCTGCCGATATCGGCCGTGCCATGCAGCATATAAGCCACAGGCGAACCGGCAACGACGGACGTCACCTTCTCGATCACAGGCGCGGGGCGATCCTCAGGGACGGTCCGCAGCAGGCTCTTCAGATCGGTATAGTGCCAGGCCTCAATGCGGCGAGTCGGAAGACCGCCGGTTTTGAGATCATCGAACAGCACATCGCGGGCGGCAACCACGGCACCATCGCCGGGCAGCTCGCTGAACTTGGCGGTGTAGGCATCGACCAGCGCGGTTTCCGCTGGCGTCAGCCGGTTGGTAGCTTGAATGTTCATGGACATCACCTCCTGGCCTTCAATCAGGCCGCTTCACCGATGATGTCGGCGTAACCGTTGTTTTCCAGTTCCAGCGCCAGAGCCTTGTCACCCGAGCGGATGATCTTGCCCTTGTAGAGAACATGAACGCTGTCAGGCACGATGTAATCGAGCAGGCGCTGATAGTGGGTGATGACGACGGTGGCGCGATCCGGCGACTTCAGCGCGTTGACGCCGTCAGCCACGATCTTCAGCGCGTCGATGTCGAGACCGCTATCGGTTTCGTCGAGAACGCAGAGCTTCGGCTCCAAGAGCGCCATCTGCAGGATTTCAGCGCGCTTCTTCTCACCTCCGGAGAAACCGACGTTGAGCGGACGCTTCAGCATCTCCATGTCGATCTTCAGATCGCCGGCTGCTTCCTTGACGCGGCGGATGAAATCAGGCGTCGTCAGCTCGGACTCGCCGCGCGCCTTGCGCTGCTCATTCATCGCAACCTTGAGGAACTGCATGGTGGCAACACCCGGAATTTCGACCGGATACTGGAAGGCAAGGAAAATGCCCTTGGCCGCGCGCTCGGCGGCATCCAGTTCCAGAATGCTTTCGCCGTTATAAAGAATGTCACCGGAGGTGACTTCATAGTCCTCACGGCCCGACAGGATGTAGGACAGCGTCGACTTGCCGGAACCGTTCGGCCCCATGATGGCAGCAACCTCACCAGCGGCAACCTTCAGGTTGAGACCCTTGATGATCTCGGTTTCGGTATCGGCGATCTTTGCGTGCAGGTCGATGATTTCAAGCATGTTCAATTCTCTCGATCTTGTTTTCTCTTTCTGGAAGAGAAACGTTCAAATATCTCTGGTCTCAGTGTATCGGCCAGCCAGAATATCGCGGCCAACGCGAGACCGCTGCCTATCAGAAGAGGCTTGGCGAATGTCCATCCCGCCAGCAGCCCGCCAACTCCCAGAAAAACTCCGCACATCGATACGAACATGCAAAGCAATATGAGAAGCGCGGAGCCGCCGAGTCGGGAAGTCTCCATCAGCCCACGCTTCCTTCCAGCGAAATGCCGATCAGCTTCTGCGCTTCCACGGCAAATTCCATCGGCAGTTCCTGAATGACTTCCTTGACGAAGCCGTTGACGATCAGCGCGATAGCCGCTTCCTCGGGAATGCCGCGCTGCAGGCAATAGAACAGCTGGTCTTCGGAAATCTTCGACGTCGTCGCCTCGTGCTCGAAATGCGCAGAGGAATTCTTCGCCTCGATATAGGGCACGGTATGCGCGCCGCACTTGTCGCCGATCAGCAGACTGTCGCACTGCGTGAAGTTGCGCGTATTCGTCGCCTTGCGGTGGGCCGAGACCTGACCGCGATAGACGTTTTCCGAGAAACCGGCAGCGATGCCCTTGGCGATGATGCGGCTCGACGTGTTCTTGCCGAGATGGATCATCTTGGTGCCACTGTCGATCTGCTGGTGACCGTTGGAGACCGCGATGGAATAGAATTCGCCGCGGCTGTCGTCACCGCGCAGGATGCAGGACGGATATTTCCAGGTGATGGCCGAACCGGTTTCCACCTGCGTCCACGAGATCTTCGAACGGTTGCCACGGCAGTCACCGCGCTTGGTCACGAAGTTGTAGATCCCGCCCTTGCCTTCCTTGTCGCCCGGATACCAGTTCTGGACGGTGGAATATTTGATTTCGGCATCATCGAGCGCCACAAGTTCAACCACGGCGGCGTGAAGCTGGTTCTCGTCGCGCTGCGGGGCTGTGCAGCCTTCCAGATAGGAGACGTAAGCCCCCTCTTCGGCGATGATCAGCGTGCGCTCGAACTGGCCGGTGTTCTTTTCGTTGATGCGGAAATAGGTGGAAAGCTCCATTGGGCAACGAACGCCCTTCGGCACGAACACAAAGGAACCGTCAGTAAAGACAGCCGAGTTCAGCGTCGCGTAGAAATTGTCCGTCGTGGGAACAACCGAGCCCAGATATTTCTTCACCAGTTCCGGATGCTCGCGCACGGCTTCCGAAATCGACATGAAGATCACACCGGCTTTGGCCAGTTCCGCCTTGAAGGTGGTGACGACGGAGACGCTGTCGAACACGGCATCAACAGCGACCTGACGCTTTTCGACGCCAGCGAGGATTTCCTGTTCTTTCAGCGGAATACCGAGCTTTTCATAGACCTTCAGCAGCTCCGGGTCGACTTCATCGAGCGACTTCGGGCCGGGGGTGCTTTTCGGCGCAGCATAATAATAGAGATCGTTGAAGTCGATCTTGGGGTAGCTGACGCGCGCCCAGGTCGGCTCTTCCATCGTCAGCCAGCGCTTGTAAGCCTCAAGACGCCATTCCAGCATCCATTCCGGCTCCTGCTTCTTGGCCGAGATGAAACGGATCACCTCTTCCGAAAGGCCCTTCGGGGCCTTGTCGACTTCGATATTGGTTTCGAAGCCATATTTGTACTGGTCCACATCGATCTGGCGGACCTGATCGATCGTTTCCTGAACCGCTGCCATGTCGTTCTCCAATCTCGCCGGAGCCAAGGTCCGGTGGCTTGTCAACGTATCAAGGCGGAAAGCCGCCTTATTTGATCTCTGGGTAAATCGTTCCGAGCCGTCAACCGGGGCGGAGCTTATACCCATATAGGTGCGGGATGGCGCTTTTCACACATCCCGGCAAGCGGAAAATTGCTAATCCGCAATTCTTTGCCGCATTTTACGCGGCCTGACCGGAAAGCTTGCGCCGTCCGGCAATTTTCGCAAAGGCCGCAAGCGTCCTGTCGATATCGGCCTCGTCAGTTGCGTGACCGATGGAAATCCTGAGCGCGCCTAGCTTGGGATCGTGCCCCATCGCGCTCAACACATGGCTTTCGCCCACCTTTCCGGATGAACAGGCAGAACCGGCAGAAAGTGCGATACCTTCTATATCGAAGGCGATCTGCCCGGTCTCGGCCTTCAAGCCCGGAAGCGTGAAAAACGTGGTATTGGCGACCCGCATGACCTCCTCACCGTGGATGATCACATCAGGCGCGTTTAACCGCATCCCTTTTTCCAGCCGCGCCCGCAGCCCGGCAAGACGCGCCGCCTCAGCCTCGATATTCTGAGCAGCAACAGCGGCGGCAGCCCCAAAACCGATAACAGACAGGGTATTTTCCGTTCCCGAGCGATGGCCCTTTTCCTGGCCACCACCATGGATCAGCGGCTTCGGCATCATCACTTCACCGCGCGAAATGAGAGCCCCGGCACCCTTCGGGCCACCGAGCTTGTGAGATGAAATCACAATGAAGTCGGCATCGAGCGCGTTGATATCGAGCGGAATACGGCCCGCCGCCTGCACGGCATCAACAACCATCAGCCCGCCAGCCGCATGAACCAGCCGCGCCGCTTCAGCGACGGGCTGCAGAATGCCGGTCTCATTGTTCACCAGCATGCAGGCGACCATCGGCAGGCCGGCGGACCTGTCATGCGAAGACAGCAGCGCCTCAAGGGCGGCAATATCGAGGATACCTGCTGACGTAACGGGAACTTCCGTAACGTTACCGCTGTCAAAGCGGCCACCTTCGCGGAAGGCCGGATGTTCGATGGCGGAAATATAGAGCTGACTGACCCGGACCGGGCTGCGTCCCATTTTGAAATCCGGTGTCAGCACCAGATTGGCCGCTTCCGTCGCGCCGCTGGTGAAGGTCACGTGGGCTGATTCAGCCCCGGCCAGCGCTGCAACCTCGCGGCGGGCTGTCTCGATTACAGCCCGGGCGGCCCGGCCTTCGCGATGGACGGAAGACGGATTGCCGGCAAACTCGAGCGCAGACACAAGAACATCCCGCACGGCCGGCAAAAGCGGCGCCGTGGCGTTCCAGTCCATATATGTGCGCGTCAAAACCGTCATGGCGGTGAGGCTTTATCCAATCTTCCATGCGCAAAAACGCATTTTTCTTGAAATTACAGTTGCGCTTGCCTTATGACACGGTCCGAGTGCTTAAGCACACGCAAAGTTTCGAATTATTCTAAACTGCGTTCTAGAAAAGATGACACAGTTCGTCAAGTCTTCTCATCGGAAGAATGCGGTTGGAGAATGAAAAAACACGACCGGAGTACCAATGCCCGAAGTCATCTTTAACGGCCCTGCGGGTCGCCTCGAAGGCCGTTATCAACCCTCCAAGGAAAAGAGCGCGCCGATTGCGATCATCCTTCATCCGCACCCGCAGTTCGGCGGCACGATGAACAACCAGATCGTCTATCAGCTCTTTTATCTTTTCCAGAAGCGCGGTTTCACGACGCTCCGGTTCAATTTCCGCTCCATCGGCCGCAGCCAGGGCGAATTCGACCACGGTGCGGGCGAACTGTCCGACGCCGCCTCCGCGCTTGACTGGGTGCAGAGCCTGCATCCGGATTCCAAGAGCTGCTGGGTCGCGGGTTATTCTTTCGGCGCCTGGATCGGCATGCAGCTTCTGATGCGCCGCCCGGAAATCGAAGGTTTCATGTCGATTGCGCCGCAGCCGAACACCTACGACTTCTCCTTCCTCGCGCCCTGCCCGTCGTCCGGCCTCATCATCAATGGCGATGCCGACAAGGTCGCGCCTGAGAAGGACGTGAACGGTCTGGTCGAAAAGCTGAAGACCCAGAAGGGCATCCTCATCACCCACCGCACCGTCCCGGGCGCCAACCACTTCTTCAACGGCAAGGTGGATGAGCTGATGGGCGAATGCGAGGACTATCTCGACCGTCGCCTGAATGGTGAACTGGTGCCGGAGCCGGCGGCGAAGCGCATTCGGTGATAGGCCGGTAGCATTGCGGCAGACAATAGTGATCGGTGGTGGGTGAACCAAGCCCACCGCCATCAACTACGCCCGCACCAATACCCCACCCGTCACCGGCTCGCTCACCCCCGTCGTACCCGGATAAGTCAGCGGCAGTCCCTTTAGCGACCGAACGGCCAGATAGGCCCAGGCCTCCGCCTCCATAGCCCCGCCATCAAAACCCGCCTCCTCCGCCGCAATCACGCGTGCGCCGACCTTTGCTGCAAGCCCTGCAAACTCTTCCATGATCACCGGGTTCAACCGCCCGCCACCACAGACCACATAGGTCTTCGCCGCTTCCGGCAGGTAACTCGCCGATTTGAGGATTGCCGCCCCTGTCACATGCGCCAGCGTCCGCGCGCCGTCCGCAATCGAAACCTCACCCATTTTCGGCGGCGAAAAATCGCTGCGATCCAGCGAACGGCGGATATTGGCCGAGAAGAACGGGCTTTCCAAATAGTGCGCCACCAGCGAAGGGACCACGCTGCCTCCCGCCGCCGTCCTGCCGCCCTTGTCGAAGGCCTTGCCGGTATGGACCTCGATCCACTGGTCGATCAGCATATTGCCGGGACCGCTGTCGAAAGCGGCAAGCCGGCCACCCTCGCCGATATAAGTCAGATTGGAGATACCGCCGATATTGACGAAGACTGCAGGCGTTTCAAACCCGTCAGGCAGATTGGCAGACAGCGCCATATGATAGGCGGGAATGAGCGGCGCACCCTGCCCGCCATGCACCATGTCGTTGGCGCGCATGTCATAAACCACGTCAATACCGGTTTCGGAGGCCAGCAAAGGCCCGTCACCGATCTGCACCGTCAGCGCCTCATCCGGCCGGTGCAGCACCGTCTGGCCATGAAAACCGAGGACATCGATATCACCGGGCTGAAGCCGGTGGCTCTGAAGAAAGGATTTCACCACCGCCGCATGCGCAAGCGTCAGCTTGCGCTCGGCCTCATCAAGATCTCCGGGGCGCTCGCGACGCTCGCGAATGGATTTCGCAGTCACGAGCGCCCTTTGCCAGATGGCGCGCAGGCCCGGATCATAGGGAAAATAACCGCTCGGCCCATGCCGAACCACGCTTTCGCCATCCGTGCGCAACAGGGCGATATCGATGCCGTCCATCGATGTACCGCTCATCAGCCCGATTGCCGTTTTGACCTCGCCCACGTGCCGCTCCCCTGCAAACTCGAATCATGCTCGCCTGAATCCCGACATTCATGGCCGAAACGGGTGCACATTTCAAAAAACAATGATAAAGCCGCCACGGTCATCGGTTTTCGATGGCCGCACAGATCAAACCAGAAAGTAAAAGGTTATGTCCAGGTTCAAGTCCGATTTCCTCCGCACGCTCGATGAGCGCGGCTTCATTCACCAGATCTCCGATGAGGCAGGTCTCGACGAACTGTTCGCCAAGGAAACCGTGACCGCCTATATCGGCTATGACCCGACGGCTTCCAGTCTGCATGTCGGTCACCTCACCCAGATCATGATGCTGCACTGGATGCAGAAGACCGGCCATCAGCCGATCTCACTGATGGGCGGTGGCACCGGCATGGTGGGCGACCCTTCCTTCAAGGAAGAAGCCCGCAAGCTGATGACGATCGACATGATCGAGGACAACATCACCTCGCTCAAGCACGTCTTTGCCAACTACCTCGATTACGATCGCCCCGGCAACCCGGCGCTGATGATCAACAACGCCGACTGGTTGCGTGGTCTGAACTACCTCGAATTCCTGCGCGATGTCGGCCGCCACTTCTCGGTCAACCGCATGCTGTCCTTTGACAGCGTGAAGACCCGCCTTGATCGCGAACAGTCGCTGTCCTTCCTCGAATTCAACTACATGATCCTGCAGGCCTACGACTTCGTGGAGTTGAACCAGCGCACCGGCTGCCGCCTGCAGATGGGCGGCTCTGACCAGTGGGGCAACATCATCAATGGCATCGACCTCGGTCACCGCATGGGGACACCGCAGCTTTACGCGCTGACCTCGCCACTTCTGACCACCTCTTCCGGTGCGAAGATGGGCAAGTCGGCGTCGGGCGCCGTGTGGCTGAACAAGGACCTGCTGCCGGTCTATGATTTCTGGCAATACTGGCGCAACACGGAAGATGCCGACGTCGTACGCTTCGCCAAGCTGTTCACCACCCTGCCGATGGATGAAATCGCCCGCATTGCAGCGCTAGGCGGATCAGAAATCAACGAGGCGAAGAAAATTCTCGCAACGGAAGTGACGGCGATCCTGCATGGCCGCGCCGCTGCGGAAGAGGCTGCCGAAACGGCGCGCAAGACCTTTGAAGAAGGCGCGCTTGCCGAAAACCTGCCTTCGATTGAAGTTCCCACAGCAGAACTCGAAGCCGGCCTCGGCGTGCTTTCACTCGTTGTCCGCGCCGGTCTCGCCGGCTCGAACGGCGAGGCCCGCCGCCACGTTCAGGGCGGTGCGGTCAAGATCAACGACAAAGCTGTGTCCGACGAGCGCCAGATCATCGGCACCGCCGATATCACCGCGGACGGCGTCATCAAGCTTTCGGTCGGCAAGAAGAAGCACGTTCTGGTTCGCCCGGCGTGACCGACAAGAAAACGCGCAATCGGGGGCCGCGAAAGCGGCCCTTTTTCTTGGCGTGTTTGCCGTAAGCGCCTAGCGGTTTTACGCGCCTGCGATGGGATGAACCTGGAGCTTGGGTCCATCGCATTCATTAGGATGACTTTTCTAGAATTCGAATATCTGCCGGAAGACGCCGGGAGCGATCAGCGATAGCGGATTGATCGTCAGCTTCGGCTGATCGGTCTGACCCGAGAGCTTGAATGTGATGCCGAGCAGGCCGCGGTCACGGCCATTGCCAAGGAAGATGCCGATGAACGGCAATTCGCCGAAGAGCCGGTTCAGGCCATAGGCCGGCATGAAGGTGCCGGTCATGTCCATGCGGCCGTTCTGGTCCTTCAAGAGCCCCTGGAACGTCGCGCCGATCTGCTCGCCGCGCACAACGCCGTTCTCGACGGCAACCGCGCCGTTGACATAAACGATACGCGCAAAGCCCCGCTGGAATTTCTCAGAGCTGACATCGATATTGCGTCTCACGGCATTGTTGAGGCTTCTGCCATCCTCGCCGGTCGGCGTCGCCACGATGTCCTGCAACTTCGCTTCGTTGACGACGGCAAAATTGCGCAGGTCGAGCGAGCCGCTCCAGTCGCTGCCATTGGACGTCGTCAGCGCGAGATTGAGAAGCCCGCCGCGGATGCGGCTGTAGATATTGGCGAAACGGGCGAGCGAACCGGCATCGCTGCTGGTCAAGGTTACCGTGCCGCTCGCACCACGATTGGTGGTCTGGGCGACGACGGCCTGACCATTGCCGGTGACACCGCGCACATCCACCGCGCGCACCTTGCCATCTCGCACGCTGACATCGGCGTTGACATTGCCGAGAACCTCGTCGTTGAACCCGTAGACCTTGTCGAACTGCGCCTTGACCGAAAGCGACGGCTGGGAGCGTGATACACCATCGCCGCTGCTGGAGGGGTTGCGTAGCTTCGAGATGAAGGGCCTCAAATCGGCGGATTTCCCCGATGCATTGACGATGTAACCGTTCTTCGAAGCGGCGACCGATACGGCGTAGTTATCGGACGGCGACAGTTGTACCCGATTGAGATCGGCGGAAATCAGTCCGTTCTTGGAAAAGACGATATCTCCGGCGGCACCAAATCCATCGCCATCGAGCGAGAAGTTGCTGATCGACGTGCGTCCATCCGCCACCTGGATGGTAAAGGCGGCGCTGGCAGGAATGCCGATGCCCTTGCTCCAGCCAAGTCCCGGCAGAATGAGCGATGCTTTGGTCAGGTCCAGGCGAACATCCTGCCGTTTTGGATCAGCCCCTTCGATTTCAATCGCGGTGGTGCCGCCGAGAACCGTCGAGAGTTCCGGTGCGAGCTTGGCGATCTGCGTCTCGTTGAGGCTTGCCTTGAGTGACAGTGTCGGCGCGATATCGCTTTTCTTGCGGACCGGCTCCGTCATCACAATGTCCATCGGCACATCGTCGATACGGCCCTTGCCCTCCAGCCGGAGCTGTCGGTCATCCAGCGTCATGAAGCCATCGACAGCCGTCACCTTCCGGCCGGCAAAAGGTTTCGTCAAAGACAGGTTCTTCAGGTCGAGATCGGCCGTCCAGACCGGCGGCGGCGGGTTCTGGCTGGAAAGCAGGCCGACGGTCAGATTGGCGTGGGCTTTGACATCCCCGGCAAAATCATCCGGCTTGAATTGCGTGTCCTTGAGCGCATTGATGGGTTTCAGCGTCGCGAGCTCCGCAACGGCATCGGCAGCGCCCGAAACGTTCAGCTCCAGATTTCCCAGCAGCGGCTTGTCGTACACATCGGAAATGAGGAAGCGGCTGTTTTCCAACGCAAGCGACCGGTTGGACGGGAAATAGGTCGTTCCCTGTTTGATATCGACGGCCATCTTGCCGCCGACGAGGTCGAAATGAGCATCGACATCGCGCAGCGGCGGAATGTCACCGGTGGTATTGAGGCGCGTATCATCGATGTCGAAACGGATCTGCATCTCGCTGTCGCCGAGCACCAGCGGGCAGCCCGGCCCGCACATCCGTCCTTGCGGGATGAAGACCGCGATCGAGCCATTGGTAATCGTGCCGCCGTAGAGATTGGACACGACCCATTCGCGCGGCTTGTGCGCCATCCAGAAAGGCCACAGCTGCTTGACCGCCGTCGCCTCCATTTTCGGAATCTGCCCGGCAAAACTGATTTCCGGCGATCCCTCGCCAAATCGGAGTTTCAGGGATCCCGCCATGTCTCCCAGTGGCCCGCTGACGTAGAGCGAGGGTACCTCAAGCTGCTTTGTGGAGGCGGTGAAATGGCCTTCAGCCTTCGCACTGAAAGGCACGGGCTCCTCGCCCGAAGCCTCCGAGGAGGCGATACCATTATCGACCCGGAGCGACAGTTCGAAACCGTCGTCGGCATCGCTGATCTCTCCGGCAACAGGGATTACGGTGCGCCCGAGGTCGATGCGTGAATTGTCAATGACGAGCCGGCTCTTTGCGAAATCGTAACGGGCGTTGACCGTTCCTGCGGTGAAGGTCTGGGACTCGCCGCCGATCATCAGCAGACCATTGCCGAGCCCGACAGAGACTTCGAGCCGCGGCTCCTGCCCTTCCGCCGCACGCCGAGCAAGAATATTGACGCCCGTCTTGACGTTCAGGCCTTCGTGCAGATTGCCCTCGGGATCGAATTTTTCGAGAAAGGGTCCGATGTCGAAACCATCGATCCGTGCCTCAAAGCCGTCGATGCGCCCACCCGATCCGGATGTCTGCAACGAGACGCTCGCAACCTCACCGTTGAACAGCGTTTCGCCATCGAGAGAATATCCGCCCTGCTGATCCGGCGTCAGCGACAGTTCACGCACCTCAATTGTGCGCGGTTTTCCCTGCTCTCCAGGGGGAAGACGTACCGACACGCTGGAAATATCAATCTCTTCGGTGCCGCTGCTGAGGAAGGCCTGGGCGAGCTTGTCCAGCTGGCCGAACGCCTCCTGCAATTGCTGAGGCACCGCGTCGAGCTTGAGGCTGGCAAGGTCGAAACCGTTGCCTTTCGGCAGAAGCGCGGTGTCGAGCTCCATCCCGTCGGCTTCGAGGCTTTCCACCGAGACGCGGCCGGTGAGGAGCGCGAGCGGATCGAGCGCCATGCCGATTGCCCGCGCGCGGCTGAGATGCTGACCGGATTCTTTCTCGACGATGTCAACATCTTCCGCCACCAGCGCCAGCCGCAACCCGGTGGAAAACCGGATGGCAGAGGAACCGATACGCGCGCTGTAGTGCGGGCCGAGCGCCTTCTCCAGCGCCTGCTGCGCCTGGCTCGAGAGCGTCTTGTCGATTGAGCCGGTCTCGACCGACAGTATGATGCCACCGATGGACAGGAAGGCCAGAACGAACAAGGCCGCAAAAATCTTGAAAAGTGCGCGCGCCATGGAGCGCGGCGGCGGGCAATGCACGATGATCGGGTCTTCGGCCTGCGCCGACGGAAGATCGTGCAAAGCAACGATATCCCGCTTGCCGAACTTGACCTTTTCACCCCTTATTTCAGCCATACGCCCGTGCTTGCCTCTGGATCCACTGTTTCGCCGCGACACCAAAGCGGGATGGCGAAAATCGATGCGGTTTTCGTCTGGAATCACGCCCCTTATCGGTAACCCGGATCATGATCGAGTTTTCGTGTCGTTTCGACCCCAAAATCTCAAATCGCGATCTGGACGGCGCGCGGTTTCGCTATATATCGAATGTGGCGACTTTCCCTCAACATCCCGGCGAAAGAAAGGTAGATTATGACAGACTTGAAGATTGGCAGCCCGGCTCCCGATTTTACTTTGCCCCGTAACGGTGAAGGGACGGTGACATTGTCGAAACTTCAAGGCAAGGCGGTCATCCTCTATTTCTACCCCAAGGACGACACGTCGGGCTGCACCGCAGAGGCAATCGACTTCAGCGCGCTCGGCGGCGAGTTCGAAGCTGCCAACGCCGTCGTGATCGGTATTTCGCCCGACAGCGTCAAAAGCCACGACAAGTTCGCGGCCAAGCATTCGCTTTCGGTCATGCTGGCCTCCGACGAGGAAAAGGCCGTTCTGGAAGCCTACGGCGTCTGGAAGGAGAAAAGCATGTATGGCAAAAAATACATGGGCGTCGAACGCACCACCTTCCTCGTGGCGCCTGACGGAAAAATCGCGGAAATCTGGAACAAGGTGAAGGTTGCGGGCCACGCGCAGGCCGTGCTCGAAGCAGCAAAGACGGTGTAGGGAACAACCCGCCGTGACGTCCCCGTTCAAGATCGCATCGCTTCGCGGCGGTGCGACGGATGCCATCAGGAGCGCTGATCTCGACACCAAGACCGCGCTCGCGCAGGAAACAGCGAGCCGCTGGTTCGAGCGTCGACTGTCGTTGCGCTCGCCGCTCGACCCTGCCCTGCCGGAGCGGCCGGGCAGACCGGAGAAACCGGTGCTCGTGCCGCCGACCGCCGTCGAGCGTCGCTCGCTTCACACCATCAAGGGCCGGATCGCGCTCTTGCACGCCATCGCCCATATCGAACTTAATGCCGTCGATCTCGCACTCGATATCGTCGCCCGTTATGCCAGCGAACCGGTGCCGCATTCCTTTTTCGATGGCTGGATGCAGGTCGCGTTCGAGGAAGCCAAACATTTTCGCATGGTCCGCGACCGGCTGAGGAGCCTCGGTGCCGATTATGGCGACTTGCCGGCCCATGACGGACTATGGCAGGCCGCCCACTCCACCCGCAACGACTTGACCGCACGGCTTGCCGTCGTGCCACTCATTCTTGAAGCGCGCGGACTGGATGTGACCCCTTCCCTGCAGGCTAAGATGCGGGAGACAGGCGACCTCGAAAGCGCTGCCGTTCTCGACGTCATCTATAATGATGAAAAGGGCCATGTCGCGATCGGGGCCAAGTGGTTCCGGTTTCTCTGTGCCCGTGAAAAGAAGGACCCCGCCGCCACCTTCAGGCAATTGGTACGCGCCAATTTCCGCGGCCCTCTAAAGCCGCCGTTCAACGATCTCGCCCGTGCCGAAGCCGGCCTCACGCCTTCGTTTTATCGCTCGCTGACCTCCATCAGCCAATAGCAAACGAGGTGGAAACGCCTGCCCGGCAAAACTTCGTTAACCTTAACGAATTATGTTTTCCCTTTAGAAATCGGCCAGTCCGGAGAGAGATTGTGACTGATACGGGGCAAAACAGGGTGTTCGGCAAGAAGCGTGAGCCACACGTGCTCATCCTTGCGCGAGGTGAAAGCGTGCGCCATATGACCATCCGGCCGTGGATGGCGGCGCTTGCCGGCTGCACGATCGGCCTTTTCTCGCTCGGTTATCTCGGCGCCACAAGCTATCTCATCCTGCGTGACGACCTCATCGGCGCGACGATGGCGCGCCAGACGCGCATGCAAAACGACTATGAAGACCGCATCGCAGCACTGAGAGCGCAGGTGGACCGCGTGACATCGCGACAATTGCTCGATCAGCAGGTTGTTGAAAAGAAAGTGGAAAAGCTGCTCGAGCAGCAGGCGGCACTGACCTCGCGCCACGGGCGCATGAGCGAATTGCTCGAGCGCGCCGAAAGTTCCGGCATCGCCGCCGACCCGGCCGCACCGCCCTCCCTCTCGAACGCTCTGGCGCCGGAAAAACGTGCCGATCTTTCCGGTGGCCTTTCCGCAATCGAAAAGCTGATGACGCCTCGCCATCCGGAAAGGCCTGCCGCACCAGACCGGCGCGCCGCTTATCTGCCCGAAAGCCGAGAGACCCCGTCTGATCGGGCCGACCGGGTGTTTTCCAAGGTGACGTTGTCGCTGAAGGATATCGAGCGCCAGCAGATATCGCGCATCGCGCGACTCACGAGCGACGCGGAGGATAAGGCCAACGCGATGCAGGACATCATCCGGCAGACGGGCCTGAAGATCGAAGAGGACGGGGCGACCGACATTGGAGGGCCCTATGCTGAACCTCAACGCGGCGAAACTGACCCGTTCAACCTCTCGCTTACCAACCTCGACAATGCGCTGAACAGGCTCGACATCGTCAAGGAAACCGCAACCACCCTGCCCTTCGGTAACCCAGCTCCGGGCCGATCGATCACCAGCCGGTTCGGCAACCGCATGGATCCGTTTCTCGGCCGGCCAGCGCTACATACCGGCATTGATTTTCGTGCTGAAACGGGCGCGGACGTCAAATCGACGGGCGCGGGCCGGGTGACAGTGGCGGAATATTCAGGCGGTTACGGCAATATGGTCGAGATCGATCACGGCCAGGGCGTTTCAACGCGATTCGGCCATCTCTCGGCTATTGTGGTGAAGGCGGGCCAGAAGGTCGAAGCCGGCGACGTCATTGGCCGGGCCGGCAGCACTGGCCGCTCCACAGGCCCGCATGTGCATTACGAGGTGCGCCGCAACGACATGCCTGTTGACCCGATGCGATTCCTCATCGCCGGAACGGAGCTTAAAACCTATCTGAAATAGCGCACCGAAATTAACGCTTCCTTTGCTATTTTAACGATAAATCGGCGAAATATGCGCCACGGGCCAAAAAGCCCCGCCTTCGGCATCACGTTTCCAGCGCTTTTCCCGTTGTTTCCTTGACTTTCCGGCAATTTGGGCCTATCCCCGCGCCAAGTCTATGCAAGTGCCACAGCGCACGCAGGTATTTCATACCGAACCAGAACGGAAAAAGTTCTTCCTTTGACAACATTCTCTGATCTTGGCCTGAGCCAAAAAGTTCTTTCCGCTATTGCAGATGCCGGCTACACGACGCCGACACCCATTCAGGCTGGCGCCATTCCGCCGGCGCTGGAAAAGCGTGATATCTGCGGTATCGCACAGACCGGCACGGGCAAAACCGCGTCCTTCGTCCTGCCGATGCTGACCCTGCTCGAGAAAGGCCGCGCGCGTGCCAGAATGCCGCGCACGCTAATCCTTGAGCCGACCCGCGAACTGGCCGCCCAGGTCGCCGAGAATTTCGAGAAGTACGGCAAGAATCACAAGCTGAACGTCGCGCTTCTCATTGGCGGCGTTTCCTTCGAAGACCAGGACCGCAAGCTTGAGCGCGGCGCCGACGTGCTGATCTGCACCCCAGGCCGCCTTCTCGACCATTGCGAACGCGGCAAGCTCCTGATGACCGGCGTGGAGATCCTCGTGATCGACGAAGCCGACCGTATGCTGGATATGGGCTTCATCCCCGATATCGAGCGTATCGCCAAGATGATCCCCTTCACGCGTCAGACACTCTTCTTCTCGGCCACCATGCCGCCGGAAATCCAGAAGCTGGCCGACCGCTTCCTGCAGAACCCTGTCCGTGTCGAGGTCGCGAAGCCCTCCTCCACCGCCAAGACCGTTGCGCAGCGTATCGTCGCCGCTCACAACAAGGACTATGAGAAGCGCGCCGTGCTGCGCGATCTGGTCCGCGCCGAAGAGGCTGAGCTAAAGAACGCGATCATCTTCTGCAACCGCAAGAAGGACGTCGCCGACCTGTTCCGCTCGCTCGATCGTCACGGTTTCTCCGTTGGCGCGCTGCATGGTGACATGGACCAGCGTTCGCGCACGACGATGCTGCAGAATTTCAAGGACGGCAATCTGAAGCTGCTCGTCGCATCCGACGTTGCCGCCCGTGGCCTCGATATCCCTGACGTCAGCCACGTCTTCAACTTCGATATTCCCATTCACTCGGAAGACTATGTCCACCGCATCGGCCGTACCGGTCGTGCCGGGCGCTCGGGCAAGGCCTTCACCATCGTCACCAAAAGCGACACGAAATATCTGGACGCCATCGAGAAACTGATCGGCGAGAAGATCGAGTGGCTGAACGGTGACATCTCCACCCTTCCCGCGCCCATGGAAAGCTTCGAAAGCAATTCGGGCCGCCGGGGCAAGGAACGAGGCGGCCGAGGCCGCGAGCGCAACCGCCGCGATGCCGCGCCGGTTGAAAACATCAATCAGGGTTTACAATCCGCTGCGGACACGGACGTCGCGGCTCATGGAGACGACAAGGTGAAAGCAGAACGCAGGCAGGAAAAGACCCCGCGCAATTCCGACCGGAACATTCGCAACCCGCTGCATGCCAATGACGACAACCGTGATCGCCGCCGTCACTATCGCGACCACGACGATGGCCCGACACCGGTTGGTTTCGGTGACGATATCCCTGCTTTCATGCTGATCGTGGCAAACGCCAAGGCCTGACCAATCGATGGACAGCATGACGCCGACCGCCAAGCCAGGCCTTGATTTTCCGGGTGTTGGTGTTGGCCTTGCTATTGTCAGGGACGGCCGCGTGCTTCTTTGCCGGCGCTTGAAGGCGCCGGAAGCCGGATACTGGAGTATTCCGGGCGGCAAGGTCGATCATCTTGAAACCTGCCTCGCCGCAGCCCGCCGAGAAGCCGAAGAAGAAACCGGCCTCACGATCGGCGAGATCGATTTTCTCTGCCACAGCGAATATATCAATGAGGAAGAGCGTCACCATTGGGTGTCGCTGATGTTTGTTGCGCGTAATGCGCAGGGCGAGCCTGCCTTGACCGAGCCGGACAAGCTTTCCGCCATTGAATGGTTCGATATGGATGAGCTCCCTGAACCGCTCTCCGCCTTTGCGAGGGACGCTATCGCAACGCTGAAACAGACCGGCGCGACACCGTACAAGGCCACCCTCTGAACGCGGGGCGAAAGCCGGAAATTCCGTTGGATGGTCGGTTTCGGGGAAGGTGGACAGCCATTTTCCAGGCCAAATCTCTCCTACGGAAAGCGGGCGAGCAAGAACGGCTTTTTCATAAGGCCGGCCCAACTCAATTTTAAATTGATTGAATTAGCCAAACGTAAAAAGCCGCTTCAGTTTCCCGAAGCGGCTCATACGTGATGAAAAACATAGAATATAAACGCAATATAGTCTGGCAGTGCTTATAACCGGAACACTTCCGAGGCCGTTAAAGCCAATTTCAGTCGTCCCCTGAAACGCCTTCATCTAAACGAATGATCTACTTTCCGTCAAGCTAATCTGCTCGCAAAAGCGAAAAAATTGCGGCCAGATAAACCTTCCGGCCGTGTCAAACTTTACGTATTTGGAATATATATCAGCGGGTTGCCTAAGTGGTTATTAATTATCATATTTATAATCTGCACTTAGCCAGCGCGAAGCCCTTTAATATGTTTTCCAAATTGATACTCTATTCCACGAAGGTATTATTTTTCTAAAACAATATAAGTACTTGCCTTAACCTGATGAAGGGGCCCAACGGCGACGTGCACAATGTTGGGCGGACAAACACATCAAAGGCAATTGAAGGCTTGATTTGCAGGCGAGTAAAACAACTTCAAATTGCCATCCATCGATTTACCTGCTGGAGCCGTACTGAGACACTAGGCGGTCCGGGGCGAGACAGTTTTTGATACACCCATAAGCGCACATCTCGTGGCGCTGAAGGGCGGAAGCCGAAAACCAGAAGCGGCGCACGGTCGCGCACCGGTTCCCGCCAGGAACGTTGTCGACAAGGTGCTTCGGGCGAATGTCTGGGATATCGGCGTATTTTTCCTTTGGAAAACCTGCTGTTGCCGATAAACATCAAGCCGGGACAACAGGATTTCGATCACGTCATGCTTTCACTTCGCCTGCTAACGATTATCGCCGGTTTTGCCTTTACGGGCGCAGCGAGCGCGGCATCGATTGGCATCGTCGCCCCGCAGAATGGTCCTTACGAGCTTCTCGGCCAGCAGGTGCGGCAGGGCGCAAAGGCGGCGGCGGCAAAGCTCGGGCTTGATATCGTTGAAATTCACGAAAGCTGCGAAGACGGTAGCGGCGGTGCGATTGCAGATGGTCTGGTCGCCGCCAAAGTCAGTGCTGCGATCGGGTTTTTATGCACCGAGACGCTTCAGGGTGTCCTGCCGCCCTTAAAGGCAGCGGGCATACCCGCGATCACCCTTTCCAGCCGGGCACCGATCCTGATGGAAGACGCACTGAAATACGGCTGGCCGCTGTTCCGGCTTGCCCCGTCGGACAGGGCCGAATCCGACCGGATCGCAGAAATCATGCTGCGCGACTGGAAAGGCCATTCGATTGGGCTGGTGGATGATGGCACGATCTACAGCCGCGAACTCGTCGATCGCATCCGCTCGGTATTGGAGGAAAACGGCTTGAAGCCGACGTTCAGCGATACGATGCGGCCCAATCAGGAACAGCAGGTGGCGCTGGTCCGGCGGCTGGCGCGCACCGGCGTCTCCCACGTCTTTATCGGCGCGGAGCGCAACGACGTGGCCATCATCGCAAGGGACGCCGCATCCGATAACCTCGCCCTGACCATCATGGGCGGCGACGCGATGAATGCCGCCAATAACCCCGTCCCCCTGACGGCCAGTGTGCTCGCTGTCACACGCCCGGCCTATGACACATTGCCCTCCGCGCTGGCAGTTGCGGCTGAACTGCGCGGCGCAGGCATCGAGCCCGAGGGTTACGTGCTGCCTGCCTATGCCGCGGCCGAACTGAGCGCCCAGCTTGCAGAGGCCGTGCAGGCGCAGTCGAAACCTGCGCCGGAAATCCTGGCTGGCGGCACCGTCTTTAAAACCGTCATCGGCGATCTCGGCTTCACCGCATCGCACGACCTGACGGACAATCCCTATCGCCTGCAGCGCTGGAACGGTCAGCGCTTCGAACCGGTGGACAGGGCCGAAAAACAATAGACATCGTGCCTGTCGAAAAATTCGATGAAACGCGTCTGAAAACGACGGACAACCGCGCGGCCGGCCGTTTCAAAGCGGAATACTTGGTGTTAAAGGCAACTTACGCAACGCGTCGAGAGGAGTTTGCCCCATGTCCCTGCCCATCCGCATAGCCCCGTCCATTCTGGCTGCGAATTTCGCCAAGCTTGGACAGGAAGTCGCCGATGTCACGGAAGCCGGCGCTGACTGGATCCATCTCGACGTCATGGACGGCCATTTCGTGCCGAACATCTCCTTCGGCCCTGATGTCATCAAGGCGCTTCGCCCGCACAGCAACGCCTTTTTCGATTGCCATCTGATGATTGCTCCCGTCGATCCCTATCTCGAGGCCTTCGCCAAGGCCGGGTGCGATAGCATCACCGTGCACGCAGAGGCCGGCCCCCATCTGCACCGCTCGCTCCAGACCATTCGCGGACTTGGCCTCAAGGCCGGTGTGACGCTCAACCCTGCGACGCCGCTTTCCGTCATCGAAAACGTGCTCGATGATGTCGATCTCGTGCTGATCATGAGCGTCAATCCCGGCTTTGGCGGTCAGAAGTTCATTCCCGCCATGCTCGACAAGATTCGCGCGGCAAAGGCAATGATCGGTCAGCGGCCAATCGAGCTGGAGGTGGATGGCGGCGTGACGGCACAGACCGCAGGTGATATCATTGCCGCCGGAGCCAATGCACTGGTCGCCGGTTCGGCGGTCTTCAAGGGCGATGGTGTCGAAGACTATCGCAAAACGGTCGCCCTGCTGCGCTCGGCAGCGGAAGCCGGACGGACCTAACCCACCCGGCTGAATGCGGCACAACAGGGCGTCGGGGGATCGCCATGGAAAGCAGCATGGATTTCCGTGACAAGTCGCTGCTGGCTCTGCTCATCCTGTTCGGCGCGTTTGGTTGGGGCGTCTGTTCAGCTGCATCCGCCGCTACTGGGCTCTATGTCCGCAACAGGCTGGAAACCGATCATACCGCCGATATCGTCATGCTTTTTTTCGCGGGCGGTTTTTTCGGCTGGATTCTGGCGCTGACAGCGCTCCGCTTTCTCCCTGCCTCGACATCCGGGCCATTGCGTTTTGCGGCGGCCTGTCTCGCCATCGCATTCTTCACGCTCGCCGGTGCGGCAGCCGTGTTCGCATTCGAATACCGCATCTTTTATGCGCAATGGCACGCATCGACCTTTTCAAGCATCTGGTTTTTCCAGCAGCTCTTCACCTCGCTTGGCGCGGTGTATCAATTCGCAGTTCTCGGTCTCGGACTGTATTTTCCCTTTGCCGCTCTTCCGCTCCTGCCCGCCGGCGCAATCCTCTGCCGGCGTGCGCGGCAAGCGACATAGCCATGCAGCTTGATAGATTGAGATTACCGGAACACTTTGCTAAACGGGCAGCAAAATTCCTCCACTAAGAAAGTCATTGCCATGATCCCTCGTTACTCCCGGCCGGAAATGGTCGCCATCTGGTCGCCGGAAACAAAATTCCGCATCTGGTTCGAGATCGAGGCACATGCCTGTGACGCGCTGGCCGAACTCGGCGTCATTCCGAAGTCGGCAGCCCAGACCATCTGGGAAAAGGGCGGCAGCGCCACCTTCGACGTCGCCCGCATCGACGAGATCGAAGCCGTGACCAAGCACGACGTCATCGCCTTCCTTACCCATCTCGCAGAATTTGTCGGTCCCGACAGCCGTTTCGTCCATCAGGGCATGACATCGTCGGATGTGCTCGATACCACGCTCAACATCCAGCTCGTGCGCGCCGCCGATCTACTGCTCGCCGACATGGACCGCGTACTCGCCGCGCTGAAGACCCGCGCCTTCGAACACAAGAACACGGTGCGCATTGGCCGCAGCCACGGCATCCATGCCGAGCCGACAACCATGGGCCTGACCTTTGCCCGCTTCTATGCCGAGATGCACCGCAACCGTGAGCGCCTCGTGAATGCCCGCGCGGAAATCGCCACCGGCGCGATCTCCGGCGCCGTCGGCACCTTCGCTAATATCGACCCGCGCGTCGAAGAACATGTCTGCGAAAAGCTCGGCCTTATCCCGGAGCCGGTTTCGACGCAGGTCATCCCGCGTGACCGTCACGCCATGTTCTTCGCGACGCTCGGCGTCATCGCCTCGTCGATCGAAAACGTCGCCATCGAAATCCGCCACATGCAGCGCACCGAGGTTCTGGAAGCGGAAGAGTTCTTCTCTCCCGGCCAGAAGGGCTCGTCGGCGATGCCGCACAAGCGCAACCCGGTGCTCACTGAAAACCTCACGGGCCTTGCCCGTCTGGTGCGCATGTCGGTCGTCCCGGCCATGGAAAACGTTGCCCTCTGGCACGAGCGCGACATCAGCCACTCCTCGGTCGAGCGCGCGATCGGCCCTGACACGACTGTCACTCTGGACTTCGCATTGAACCGTCTGGCCGGCGTCATCGAAAAGCTGGTGATCTACCCGGACAACATGTTGAAGAACATGAACAAGTTCCGCGGTCTCGTCCATTCGCAGCGCGTTCTCCTGGCGCTGACGCAGGCTGGCGTATCGCGCGAAGACGCTTATCGTCTGGTCCAGCGCAACGCCATGAAGGTCTGGGAACAGGGTGCGGACTTCCTTGAGGAACTGCTGGGCGACGAGGAAGTGCGCGCTGCTCTGCCTGAGGCGGTCATCCGCGAAAAATTCGACCTTGGCTACCACACCAAGCATGTCGACACGATCTTCACCCGCGTCTTCGGCAACGCCTGAGACTTGCACCGACCTCGAGACTTGACGTTAATGCCGCCGCGGCCTTGATCGCGGCGGCATCACAACACAGATATGGGCGCATGAAAGTTTCAGAAGCAGATATCCTGATCGTCCCCGGTTACACCAATTCCGGCCCCGACCACTGGCAGAGCCGCTGGGAGCGCAAGCTCTCCACCGCCCGCCGTGTCGAGCAGGCGGAATGGTCGAAACCCGTAAAGGAAGATTGGGTCGCCCGGCTGGTCGAAGAGGTCAATGCCTCCAGCAAGCCAGTCGTTCTCGTCGCCCATTCGCTCGGCGTTCCGACCGTGATCCATGCCCTGCCCGAAATCGGCAAGAAAGTATCGGGCGCGCTTCTCGTTGCGCCGCCTGATGTCGCCAATCCGGACATCCGGCCGAAGCACCTGATGACCTTCGGGCCTTACCCGCGCGATCCGCTGCCCTTTCCGACGATCACCATCGCCAGCCGCAACGATCCCTTCGGCTCCTACGAACACGCCGATGACATCGCAGCCGCCTGGGGCTCATTGCTCATCGATGCCGGCATGTCGGGCCATATCAATGCCGAATCCGGCCATGGGCCATGGCCAGAAGGCGGCATGGTCTTCGCCCAGTTCCTGAGCCGCCTGACGGCGGTTGAGCCCTGAGGACAGAGGCAGGTTACCATCGGCCCTGCCCGCGCCCATTTGATGAAGCCGAAGCGGCCTCCGACGCTGATACAAGAATTGAAGGGAAATATGCCAGCCGCATTGTAGAATGCGTGCTTTTCCTTTATGGGACCGCTTCAAAGACAAAACGCAACGCCACCAGAATCGGCGTCAACCAAGAGACCTGCTATCATGAACCGTCGCCGCCGTATTTACGAAGGCAAGGCCAAGATCCTTTATGAGGGTCCGGAGCCAGGCACGCTTATCCAGTTCTTCAAGGACGATGCGACCGCCTTCAACAAGAAGAAGCACGAAGTCATCGACGGCAAGGGCGTGCTGAACAACCGCATTTCCGAATATGTGTTCACGCATCTGAACAAGATCGGCATTCCCACCCACTTCATCCGCCGCCTCAACATGCGCGAGCAGTTGATCAAGGAAGTGGAGATGATCCCGCTTGAAGTCGTCGTGCGCAATGTCGCCGCCGGCTCGCTTTCCAAGCGCCTCGGCATTGAGGAAGGTGTGGTGCTGCCGCGCTCGATCATCGAGTTCTATTACAAGTCGGATGAGCTCGAAGACCCGATGGTTTCAGAAGAGCACATCACGGCGTTCGGCTGGGCCAACCCCGCCGAGCTTGACGACATCATGGCGCTTGCCATCCGCGTCAACGACTTCCTCTCCGGCCTTTTCCTCGGCGTCGGCATCCAGCTTGTCGATTTCAAGATCGAGTGCGGGCGGCTGTTCGAAGGCGATATGATGCGCATCATCCTCGCCGATGAGATTTCGCCCGATAGCTGCCGTCTCTGGGACATCGAGACCCAGAAAAAGATGGACAAGGACCTCTTCCGTCGCGACATGGGCGGGCTTGTGGAAGCCTATTCCGAAGTGGCGCGCCGTCTCGGCATCATCAATGAAAACGAACCGATCCGCGGCACCGGCCCTGTTCTGGTGAAGTAATATCGGCTCGTGAAATAATATTGGCCTCGTAGGGTAAATCAGGAGAAGATCAGGTGATCAAGGCACGGGTGACTGTTACGCTGAAGAACGGCGTTCTCGATCCGCAGGGCAAGGCAATCGAAGGCGCGCTTGGCAGCCTCGGTTTTGATGGCGTCGGCCACGTCCGCCAGGGCAAGGTCTTCGATCTGGAACTGGAAGGCGCCGACAAGGCCAAGGCCGAAACCGACCTGAAGGCAATGTGCGAAAAGCTGCTGGCCAATACGGTCATCGAAAACTACGCCATCAGCATTCTCTAAGCTCCAGGAGCCGCCGTCCATGAAATCCGCTGTCGTCCAACTTCCCGGCCTCAACCGCGACCGCGACATGATCGCGGCTCTCACGAAAATCTCCGGTCAGGCGCCTGTCACCATCTGGCAGACGGAAACGGACATTCCCGATGTCGACCTGATCGTCATTCCCGGCGGCTTCTCTTACGGCGATTATCTGCGCTGCGGCGCGATCGCCGCCCGCATGCCTGTCATGCAGGCCATCCGCGAGAAGGCGGAAAAGGGCGTGAAGGTTCTCGGCGTCTGCAACGGCTTCCAGATTCTGGTCGAAGCCGGCATGCTGCCGGGCGCCCTGATGCGCAACGCTTCGCTGAAATTCGTCTGCCGCGAAGTGAAACTCGAAGTCACCAATAACGACACCGATTTCACCCGCGCCTATGACAAGGGCCAGATCCTGCGCTGCCCCGTCGCCCATCACGACGGCAACTATTTCCTCGATGCGGATGAGTTGAAGTCGGTCGAAGGTAACGGCCAGGTCGTGTTCCGTTACGCCGAGGGCACCAATCCCAATGGTTCGCTGAACGACATTGCCGGCGTCATCAACACCAAAGGCAACGTTCTTGGCATGATGCCACACCCGGAAAACCTGATCGAAGCTGCGCACGGCGGCAATGACGGCCGCGGCCTCTTTGCTTCGGCGCTTGGCGTCATCGCAGCCTGACAGACGGGCGGGCCTCAAGCCCGCCTTTTTTGATGCCGGCTGACGGCGTCGTTTTGGCCCTCTCTTCTGGATGACCTGATGTCTTATGCTCTTCGATCGAATGCCCTCAAGGCGACCGGACTGTTTCTGGCCGCAGCGACCCTGGCCGCCTGTCAGCCGAAACCACAGCCGACAAGCTCGGTCTCGCGCGCGGCCCTCCCCACCATGGAGCGGGTCGCGCTCGGCGCCAATGCCTGCTGGTTCAAGTCGGGCGACCCCGCCTTCAAGGCCTATCGTCTGGCGCCGGAACTCAACTCCTTCTCCGGCCGTCCGCGCATTCTGCTCGTGCCACGCAACAGCCCGGAATCCCGCCCCATGCTCGTGGTGCAGGCCGAGGGCAACCCGGCAAAGCTCGACGCCTTCGGTCCCGTCATGAACGAACCCATGTCCAGCCGCATCGCAACCGACGTCAAGCGATGGGCGAACGGCGGCAAGGGCTGCTGATTTCGCATACGCCTACATCAAAGACGTCATCCTCGGTCTTGTGACACGGCTGTCCTGGGAATGACGGGAAGCGGCTGCGGCCCTTGCCGTGTACCGTGATAGCCCATAAAAAAACCCGCCAACGCCGGTTGGGATAGGCGTGGCGGGCTGCCGAATGGCTGATGGCGCCGGGGAAAGAAGGCGCCGCACTCCGACAAAAATCAAAACGATCGTGTTGGCCAGGAAAGAAGCTTGGACTTTGCGGCCTCGCGAGACGCGTCCTCGCGTGAAATGCCGATATCTTCCAGAAGATCGTCAGACAATTCTCGCAATGCGAGCCGTCCCCGCCGTTTCTGTTGCCAGTTCAACATGCCCGCAATCATGCGACCAATGAGCGTGCGGGCGATCTTGGCCGGATACGGCGCCGGTGCGACCATGTCGCCGGCATCGCGAAACACGCGTTCCCGTTCGTAGCCATCAGGATAAAGCGTATCCGCTGTCGAAAGGTATTGATCCATCTTGCGCATATTGCACCTATTGTCTCCGTTCGTTGATCTTCAATCAATGCAGACAATAAATACAATTGACTTTGACACAGATACAATGCATAAATTGTCACCATGACAAATTGGCTTCCCGATATCACCGAGGGCGACGGCCCGATTTATCTGCGCCTTGCCGACAGCATCGAAAGCGCGATTTCCGATGGTACGCTGCAGGCTGGCGCGAAATTGCCACCCCAGCGCAACCTCGCCTACGATCTTGGGGTGACAATCGGAACAATCAGCCGCGCTTATGCGCTGATACACGAACGCGGCCTCGTCAGCGGCGAAGTCGGTCGCGGTACCTATGTCAACGAACGCAAGACGCCGGCACCCTCGTCTTCAATGGAGCAGGTCGCCTCCGCCTTCGGCAGCACCCGTCATGCCATCGAGGCCACCGGCGAATATCGCCTGAACACGACGGCCGCGCCGGATGTCGGCCAGAGCGTGGTGATCGCCCGTCATGTTGAGGCACTGACGCGCGAACATGGTTATGACATCACCAATTACGCCCGCTCCTTCCCGGATAACTGGTGTAAGGCTGGCGCTCGCTGGCTTTCACAAAACGGATGGACGCCGAAGCCGGAAAACATCGTCTCGACGCTGGGCGCCCACGCTGCGGTCATGAGCGTGGTGACGGCCATGACCGCCCCGGGCGACCGCATCGTCTTCGAACAGGTCACCTATTCCCATATCAGCCGCAGCGCCGCCCTTGCCGGAAGGCGGGTGACATTGGTCGATGCGGATGAGAACGGCATCATCCCCGAGGATTTTGAACGGGTCTGCGCGCAGCAGCATCCCAAGATGATCTTCCTGATGTCTGCGGGTCAGAACCCGACCTGCGCCACCCTGCCGGAAGACCGCCGCCGCGCAATCGCCGACATCGCCCGTCGATACGGCGTCTGGATCGTCGAGGACAATCTCTACGGTGCAATGACGCGCGAGGCGATCCCCCTGATCGCTGAGTTCGCACCCGACATCACCTTCGTGGTCGGCGGCCTGTCGAAATCCGTCGCCGCCGGCGTGCGTGGCGGCTGGGTCGCCTGCCCGGCGCAATATTCGTCGCGCATCCGCATCTCCCACTCGATGCTGACGGGCGGCCTGCCCTTCATGCTGGCGGAACTGAATGCACGCCTCGTCAATAGCGGCGACGCCCATGATATTCGCAAGGACTGTCTCGCCGAGATCAACCAGCGGGAAGCGATTGCCTGCGAGGCTTTTGCCGGGCTGGAGTTCAACTCGCTGCCGGATATCGCCTTTCTGTGGCTGAGACTGCCCGAACCCTGGCTTTCCGGTACCTTCCGCAATGCGGCGATGAAAGAAGGGGTGCTGATCGACGACGAGGATGAGTTCAAGGCCGGCCGAACGGACAAGGTTTTCCACCGCGTGCGCGTCAGCCTGTCCGGCCCCTCGAACCAGCAAGAGTTGACCCGTGCCCTTGGCATCCTGCGGCACCTGCTCGACAACGGCTCCGCCGGTTATGAGAGCGTTGCGTGACCCGGCCCGTCGCTGGCAAAAGACCGGACACGGCCGTGGAATAACGGCAAAAACCCATCTTTAGCCAGCAAACAGGCGCATTTTCCTGTCGCACCATTGAGCCTCTTGCGCTAAAGAACCGGAAACTTTCCTCGGCTCGAACCGCGTGAGACCTATGTCTATCTCAAACTCCATCAAGATCACCCCGGAACTCGTTGCATCCCACGGGCTGAAGCCCGACGAATACCAGCGTATCCTCGACCTGATCGGACGGGAGCCCAGCTTCACCGAGCTTGGCATCTTCTCGGCCATGTGGAACGAGCACTGCTCCTACAAGTCGTCCAAGAAGTGGCTGAAGACGCTGCCCACCAAGGGCCCGCGCGTCATTCAGGGCCCCGGCGAAAACGCCGGCGTTGTCGATATCGACGATGGTGACTGCGTTGTCTTCAAGATGGAGAGCCACAACCACCCGTCCTATATCGAGCCCTATCAGGGTGCGGCGACCGGCGTCGGCGGCATTCTGCGCGACGTCTTCACCATGGGTGCACGCCCGATCGCCGCCATGAACGCGCTGCGTTTCGGCGCGCCCGACCATCCGAAGACCCGCCACCTCGTGGCTGGCGTCGTTGCCGGTGTTGGCGGCTACGGCAACTCCTTCGGCGTGCCGACCGTCGGCGGCGAAGTGGAATTCGATCCGCGTTATAACGGCAATATCCTCGTCAACGCCTTCGCCGCCGGTCTTGCCAAGTCAGACGCGATCTTCCTCTCGGAAGCCAAGGGTGTCGGCCTGCCGGTGGTTTATCTCGGCGCAAAGACCGGCCGCGACGGCGTCGGCGGCGCGACCATGGCGTCGGCCGAATTTGACGAATCGATCGAAGAGAAGCGCCCGACCGTTCAGGTCGGCGACCCCTTCACCGAAAAGTGCCTGCTGGAAGCCTGCCTTGAGCTGATGAAAACAGGCGCTGTCATCGCCATTCAGGACATGGGTGCCGCCGGCCTCACCTGCTCGGCCGTGGAAATGGGCGCAAAGGGCGATCTCGGTATCGAACTTGACCTCAATGCCGTGCCTGTGCGCGAAGAACGCATGACGGCTTACGAAATGATGCTGTCCGAAAGCCAGGAGCGCATGCTCATGGTTCTCGAGCCCTCCAAGGAAGAAGTCGCCAAGGCGATCTTCGTGAAATGGGGTCTGGACTTCGCCATCGTCGGCAAGACAACCGACGACCTGCGTTTCCGCGTCATTCACAATGGCGAGGAAGTCGCCAACCTGCCGATCAAGGAACTGGGCGATCAGGCTCCCGAATATGACCGCCCGTGGACACCGGCGAAGGTGCCCGCCCCACTTGCGGAAAACGACGTCCCCGCTGCCGATATCGCCGACGCGCTGGTATCGCTCGTCGGTTCGGCCAACAATTCCTCGCGCCGCTGGGTCTACGAGCAGTATGACACGCTGATCCAGGGCAATTCCCTGCAGCTGCCGGGCGGCGACGCCGGTGTGGTTCGCGTCGAAGGCCATGACAAGAAGGCGCTCGCCTTCTCCTCCGATGTGACCCCGCGTTACGTCGAGGCTGATCCCTTCGAGGGCGGCAAGCAGGCCGTCGCCGAATGCTGGCGCAACATTACCGCAACCGGCGCCCTGCCGCTCGCGGCCACCGACAACCTCAATTTCGGCAATCCGGAAAAGCCCGAAATCATGAGCCAGCTTGTCCATGCCATCAAGGGCATCGGCGAAGCCTGCCGCGTGCTGGAATTCCCGATCGTTTCCGGCAACGTCTCGCTTTACAACGAGACCAACGGTCAGGCGATCCTGCCAACCCCGACCATCGGCGGCGTTGGCCTCCTGAAGGATTGGGGCCGTATGGCGCGCATCCGGTTTGCCGCCGCTGACGAAGCAGTGCTGCTTGTTGGTGCGCCTGCCGGCCTCGGCACCCACATCGCGCAGTCGGTGTACATGCGTGACATTCACGGCCGTACCGATGGCCCGGCGCCGCATGTCGATCTCGACGCTGAAAAGAAGAACGGCGATTTCGTGCGTGGCGTCATCACCGATGGCCTTGCCACCGCCGTTCACGATTGCTCGTCCGGTGGCCTCGCCCTCGCCGTTGCAGAGATGGCGATTGCCTCCGGCATCGGCGCGACTATCGATGCGGTCGAAGGCCACAACCCGGTCCTCACCTTCTATGGCGAAGACCAGGGCCGTTACGTCCTGACCGTGAAGAAGAGTGATCTCGACAAGGTGCTGGCGGCTGCCAAGGTGGCAGGCGTTTCCTGCGCCAACATCGGCGTTACCGGCGGCTCCGCTGTAAAGCTGGGCACGGCGCGCGCCGTCGAGATTAAAGAATTGCACTCGGCCTATGAATCGTGGTTCCCTCAGTTCATGGACGGCGAAACTCTAGTCGCCGCAGAATGAATTAAGGAGAAACACCATGCCCATGAAACCCGGCGACATTGAAGACATGATTAAGGCGGGAATTCCCGGGGCAAAGGTCACGATCCGCGATCTGGCCGGTGATGGCGATCATTACGCGGCGGAAGTCGTGGCAGATGCATTCAAGGGCAAGACCCGCGTGCAACAGCACCAGATGGTCTATGACGCGCTGAAAGGCAATATGGGCGGCGTTCTGCACGCCCTCGCCCTGCAAACCTCGGCGCCGGAATGACGATGCTGTCAATCGCGGTTTTCTGTCCGATCGGCTGAAAGACCTGAGGATTAAAAACAGCCCTCGTGACGCTCTCACGCGGGCCTTTTTCTGTCAGATGTCATCGTTACTTTTAGACGCTCTGCTTTTTCTGCGAGCTGCAGTCGCTGCCTCAATGGTAGTTGCATGGGCCAGCCTCTTACAACAGTCATTTCGGCCCGGAGCCGTAATCCAGCCGACGCGCGTCTGCGCGACGGAGAAACTTGTTTCCGCCAAGGGGACTTGGCACGACGGACAGAGCAAGGGGGAATTCGAATGCCGCGCTCCGCTTTCAAAGACGGAAACACTCTAAAAAACAGGCGGCGTCTGAGAGTCGAGGTCAGCAAAGGATGCGGCAGGCAGGGGGCCCGCCGTCAGCAGGGTAAAGTCGTAACCGGACTTTCGGTCCGGCCCCAGCACATATTGCCGATGCATGCGCAGGAAATTGCGCTTGTTCTTTTTGTACCGCTCCGGCGAAAGCGAATGCTTGAACCGGATCGGCACGATCTTCGGCTGCGGCGCATCGCGGTGCCCCGTCAGCGCGACCGTGTTGCAGCGATAGAGATGGATCGGATCGGTCAGACACTGGATATCAAACCATGTCACCTCCGGGTGACGCGCAATTGCGCCCACGCTCTCCCGCAGCCGCGTGGCGCTGGACAGGAACGCGCATTGCAAAGCCGCGCCACCCAGCGTCGCGAATGACAGCTTGCGGCCATCAAGCGCATCGGGCCTCAGTTCCAGCGCGCGGCCGATGACGGCGAGCGCCAGACTGGCCCCCATGCTGTGCGATACGACCAGAATCTCATCCGATGGCTGCTCGAGCGCCTTCAAGACAAGCCCCGCCCTCGCCTCGATCCAGTTTCGCGCAATCGGTTCATCGCGGCCGACGGCGAGCGCAAAGCGCCAGTCCGCGTAAAGATGCAGGGTGTGAAACCGCTCTGCAAATGGCAGAAAGGCTTTGACGAAAAACAGGGCAGCCGCTGGGATGCTGATTATAAAGAGCCAGAACGGCAAAGCAAAAAGCCAGGGGGAAAGTGCAATGCTCACCGCAAGCGCGGCACCGGTCAGCATCAGCAGAAACGGAAAAATGAAGAACAGGCCAAACCGCCAGGCGTGGCGCAGATAGCGGCCGGCGCCGCCCTCGGCGATAATGCCTGCGCCCGCTTTGAAACCGAGCCAGATCTGCCGCCAGACGGGCGCAGCCCGCAGCTCGGATATGACGTCGTTATGGTCATAGACGAAAATATCGGAGTGCGTCTGCCAGTCACCTGCCGCAGCCCCCACGGTGAACGCCTGCCCCGCAGGCCTGCTTTCAACCGGCCCCACGGTATAATTGACATCCCACGTCTTGCCGGCAAGCGTCGCAGCCCTTTGATACCTCAAATGGTGGGCCGCCGCATCGAGTGGATCGAAACCGGGGAAATAAAGTACGAGGCGTGACTTGACGCGCGGCATGCATAAACCTTCAGGCTCGAGACACCCGAAAGGATCGCTTGATACAGTGGGCGATGCACGTATAGTAAAAAACGCGACGGAAATATGGTTTATTTAATGGCGAGGGAAATTTGTCTGGCATCGTCGATCAATTGCTCAACGGCGTCGTAAAAGGCGCTCTCGCCGAAGTGCTGACCAAGACCGGCATTCGTAAGATGCGCCGCGCGCGCCGGACGAAAAGCACCGGCTCTTCCGCCGGCGGTATCCTCGGCTCCGTACTGGAAGCCGCGATCAAGGCCGCCGTTAAACCGAAGCCAGCCCGCAAACAGGTGAGCAAAAGGCGCACCGCAGCGGCCCGAAGCCGGCAGCGGTACAAATAAAAGCTGCGGGTCGGATTTAGCCTGTCTCGTCATGCGACGGAGACGTATTTTTTATGCTTTCCGGGTGGAAATCGCGCCGCGACATGTTATTTAGAGGCTAACAGAAAGCAGCGGCCTTGAACCGCATGTGAAAGGAATAGGCCTATGAGCGGCATTCACGACATGATCGACAGCGAAGTGAAGAGCAACGATATCGTTCTTTTCATGAAGGGCACCCCGCAGTTTCCGCAATGCGGTTTTTCCGGCCAGGTGGTACAGATCCTCGATTATCTCGGCGTTGAATACAAGGGTATCAACGTGCTGGCCGATGCCGACATCCGTCAGGGCATCAAGGACTATTCCAACTGGCCAACCATCCCGCAGCTCTACGTCAAGGGTGAGTTCGTTGGTGGCTGTGACATCGTGAGAGAGATGTTCCAGTCCGGCGAATTGCAGAGCCACTTCCAAGAACAGGGTATCAGCGTCCGCGGCGCGGCCTGATTTCGGCCGGTTCATCCGGCCCACCCTGATTGTCAGAAATTATGCCAGGCGTTGCTTCATGCAACGCCTTTGCCGTTCTTTTTGGGGCAATCCTGTGACCGAACTTTCACAATCCACCACGTCGCGCGCTGGCTCGATGGGGCGCACGGAATTCATTGCGCTCGCCGCCATGTTGATGGCGCTCAATGCACTCGCCATCGACATCATGCTCCCCGGTCTTCAGCAAATCGGCGCCTCGCTGGGCGTCGAGAACGAGAACCATCGCCAATATGTGATTTCCACCTATCTTCTCGGCTTCGGTATCGCACAGCTTCTTTATGGGCCGATTTCGGACCGTTTCGGTCGGCGCAAGCCGATGCTCGTCGGTCTGGCCATCTATATCATCTCCGCCATTGCCGTGGTCTTCGTGCCGTCATTCGCCGGCCTCCTGTTCCTGCGCTTCATTCAGGGCATTGGCTCGGCGGCAACACGCGTCATCACCATCTCGATCGTGCGTGATATTTACGGCGGCCGGCAGATGGCGGAAGTCATGTCGCTGATCATGATGGTCTTCATGGTCGTTCCGGTCATCGCGCCTGGCACCGGCCAGATCGTGCTCTTCTTCGGCAACTGGCACCTCATCTTCGCCTTCATGGCCGGCATTGCTGCCATCGTAACGACATGGATGTATTTCCGCCTGCCGGAAACGTTGCATCCGGATGATGTCAGGCCCTTCACTGCCCGTTCGGTGCTCGCCGGCTTCAAGATCGTGCTCACCAACCGCATCGCGCTCTGTTACACGCTGTCTAGCACCTTCATCTTCGGTGCGCTGTTCGGCTTCATCAACTCGGCCGAGCAGGTCTATAAGGGCATCTATGGCCTTGGCGCGTGGTTTGCGGCGGCTTTTGCTGGCGTTGCCCTGTTCATGGCCTTCTCGTCCTTCATCAATGCGAAGCTGGTTGGCCGGATAGGCATGCGCAAGCTCTCGCACGGCTCACTGCTCGGCTTCATCGCCATCACCTTCCTGTGGCTGGTGGTGCAAATGATCGGTCCGGAACCGATGCCGTTTGCCATCTTCATCGTGTTCTTTGCGCTTGCCATGTTCCAGTTCGGCTGGATCGGCTCGAACTTCAACTCGCTCGCCATGGAACCGCTTGGCCACGTCGCCGGCACCGCCTCTTCGGTCATCGGCTTCATGGGAACCGTCGGCGGTTCGCTGATCGGCGCCGCTATCGGCCAGGCCTTCGATGGCACGGCCCTGCCGATGGTCGCGGGTTTCTTCATCGTTTCGATCATCGGCCTGATCTTCGTGCTGATCGGCGAAAAGGGTGTGCTGTTTCAGGCGCATAACAAGCCCACGCACTGATGTTACCCAGAAATGACAAAGGGCGCGGAATTCTGTTCCGCGCCCTTTTTATTTGACGGTTCCCGTTATACGCATTCCGTCACTTCGGACCTGATACGGGTCCAGCCAGCCCAAGTCCTTGGGCTGAAAAGAGTCTGTCCCCCGCGCAGACGCGCGGCTACTGGATGCCGGATCTAGTCCGGCATGACGCGAGAAAGCCCTTCCGGCCTGCCCAATCGGCCACCTCACACCGTGAAAATCTTCTCCCGCAACAATTCCCATGTCTGCTGGTCAGGCGCAAGCAACAGCCCGCCATCTAGGTGACGCGGCAGATAGGGCGAACCGTCGAGACGGGCAGCATAGGCGCCCGATTCCTGCGAGATCAACGTGCCGGCCAGGTGGTCCCACGGCATCAGCTTGTTATACATCAGGAAATGCATGTGGCCGCCGCAGAACAGCCGGTATTCGTGCGCCGCACAGCGATAGCTGGTGAAAAGCCGCACATCGGCGAGATTCATCAAGATCTTTCGCCGTGTCTCCACGTCGAAATAGCCGGTATTGGCGATGCCGACCATCTGCGACAATTCCGGCGCCGGCACGACCGACATTTGCGTCTGCGAACCATCGGCACTGCACAGCCATGCGCCGGAGCCCTTTTCGGCAATCGCCCAGTCATTGCCCATGGGGTCGAAGATCAGACCGGCAACGGTCTCACCCTTGGAGATGACGCTCATCATCACGCCAAAGAGCGGCAGGCCGGACGCAAAGTTGTAGGTGCCGTCGATGGGATCGACCACGACAGCCAGATCGGCATCGGCCAGCTTGCCGAGCAGTGAAGCATCCGCCGCCACAGCCTCTTCACCGACGAACAGCGCATCGGGCATGATCTCCTGCACGCGAGCCCGGATCAGCCGCTCGGCGGCCTCGTCGGCTTCGGTCACGAGATCGATCGCCTCGGACTTTATCCTGACATCGCCCTCGCCGAGATTGCGGAACCGGGGCAGGATTTCCACGGCCGCCGCCTCCTGGAGTGCATTGGCAAGAGAGGCTATGTCGAGTTCGATGGCCATGGGCGATATCCTTCCTTCTGAGCGTCAGTCTTATATAGCGACGATTTCCCGTCGCAGCATCTTCCAGCTCTCCTTGTCGGGAGCCGACAGGATGCCGCCGGCGGTGTGGCCGGGCCGATAGGGCGTCGCGTCGAATCGCGCCGTGTAGCCGCCGGCTTCCTGGTGAATGAGAACACCGGCGAGATGATCCCATGGCATCAGCTTTTCGTGGCCGATGAAATGCAGCTTGCCAGCCGAGGCGAGCCAGTATTCATGCGCCGAGCAGTTGAGCGACAATGCCATCTTGATCTTCGCCATATTGGCGGCGATCACCGGCCGGCGATCGGGATGGCTGTGTCCCCACGAGAAAATGCCGACCATATCGGAGAGCGGGGCGGCATCGGCGACCTTCAGCTTCGCCTGCGAGCCGTTCTTTCGGTGAAGATGGGCACCCTCGCCTTTCAGTGCGACGATTGTATCGCCCATGACGGGATCGTGAATGATGCCCGCAACCGTTTCACCTTTCACGGTGACCGCAAGCAACGTGCCAAAGGCGGGAAAACCGGAAGCATAATTGAACGTGCCATCGATTGGGTCGATCACGAAGGCGAGCGGTGCATCGGCAAGGGCGGGAATGACTGATGGGTCAGCCTCATAGGTCTCCTCGCCGACAATATGCGCCTTGGGAAATCGCTGAAGCAGCGCGGCGGTAATCACCTTCTCGGCGAGAATATCGGCCTCGGTGACAAGGTCGACGGCGGATGTCTTTTCGGAGATGGCGCCAGCGCTCAGATTCCTGAAGCGGGGCATGATCTCATCCGTACCGGCTACGGCAACGGTGGAAATGAGGAAATCGATATCTTTATCGGAAAGGGTCATCGCGAAGGGTACTTCTTCATAAGGGAGGGTGGGCCTCCCTAGGCTCTTCAGATGACGCCCCCGTGACAGAAAGCGCCGAAAAATCAAAAAGCTTGGTATCGAGGAGATGCGAAGGGTTCACATGCGCCAGCGCCCGCAGCATCACATCCTTGCGGCCCGGCATACGCCGCTCGATATCCGCCAGCATTTCCTTCATGGCATTGCGCTGAAGCCCGTCCTGTGAGCCGCAAAGGTCGCAGGGAATGATTGGAAACTCCATTGCGGCCGCAAATTTCGCCATGTCTTCTTCGGCGCAATAGGCAAGCGGGCGCATGACCATCAGGTCACCCTCGTCGTTCAAAAGCTTCGCCGGCATGCCCGCCAGACGGCCGCCATGGAAGAAGTTCATGAAGAAGGTTTCGAGAATATCCTCACGGTGATGGCCGAGCAGCAGTGCGTCGCAGCCCTCCTCCCGCGCGATGCGGTAGAGATTGCCGCGCCGCAGCCGCGAACAGAGCGAACAGTAGGTGCCGCCGGAGGGCACCTTCTCCTTCACCACCGAATAGGTGTCACGATATTCGATGCGGTGGGCAACGCCGATCTTCGCCAGATACTCCGGCAGCACGTGTTTGGGGAAATTAGGCTGGCCCTGATCCAGATTGCAGGCAATAAGTTCCACCGGCAAAAGGCCGCGCCATTTAAGATCGAGCAGCAGCGCCAGAAGACCGTAACTGTCCTTGCCGCCGGAAAGGCCGACCAGCCAGCGCGTCTGGCCCTTCAGCATGTCGAAATCTTCAAAGGCTTGGCGCACATTGCGCAGCAGCCGCTTGCGCAGCTTGTTGAACGAGACCGATCGCGGCGCATTGTCGAACAGCGGATGCGAGTTACCAGCTTCTTCAGGCGAGTCCCGATCGGCGCCGATCTGCTCATCCATGTCATCGATCTTGGTGAGAATATTCATCATCCGCTCGCTCCGGCACGACTGCCGTTCTTCATGCAGGCAATGCCCCCATCCGCCAGCAATATCAAGCCCCGAATACGGACCAGCCGGTTTTCGTCGCCAGCAATTCCAGCGCCTGTGACCCGAGCGCCGAATTGCCGACCTTGTTGAGGCCCGGCGACCAGACCGCAATCGAAGCCTTGCCCGGCGCCACGGCCATGATGCCGCCGCCGACGCCGCTCTTGCCCGGCAGGCCGACATGATAGGCGAAATCACCCGATCCGTCATAGTGGCCGCAGGTCAGCATCAGCGCATTGATACGTCGCGCACGACGGTCCGAGACGACCGTGTGCCCGGTGAGCGGGTTACGGCCGCGATTGGCCAGAAACAGGCCAGCCCGGGACAACTGCGCGCAGGTCATGGATAGCGCGCACTGATGGAAATAAACGCCGAGCGTATATTCCACGGGATGATGCAGATTGCCGAAGGAACGCATGAAATTGGCGAGCGCAAAATTGCGGAAACCCGTCGCCTGCTCCGATTTCGCCACCGTATCGTCGATGCTGATCGTATCGTCATCGGCGAGATAACGGACAAAACGCAGAAGCTCGCCGATCGCCTCACGCGGCTGGTGGCCGGAAAGAACGATATCCGTCACCACGATAGCACCGGCGTTGACGAAGGGATTGCGCGGGATTCCGTGCTCGTGCTCCAGTTGGACGATGGAGTTGAACGACGATCCGGACGGTTCGCGCCCCACCCGGTTCCACACCGTCTCACCGGCCTTGCCGAGCGCAAGCGTCAGCATGAAGACCTTGGAAATGCTCTGGATTGAAAACGGTGTCAGCGCATCGCCGGCCGTATAGGTCGTTCCATCGACCGTGGTGATGGCGATGCCGAACTGGTTGGGATCGACTTTGGCGAGTTCGGGAATGTAATCCGCGACCTTCCCCTCACCCAGTCTCGGCAGCATGCTGTCATAGATGGAATCGACGATCGCCTGAATGTCCTGCATGCAAAGCCTTCCCCAGCAAACAAAAAAGCCGCCCCGAAGGGCGGCTTTCTCAATACTGAAACGCGTCGATTAACGCGAGTAGAATTCGACGACCAGATGCGGTTCCATGACGACCGGGTACGGAACGTCGGAAAGCGACGGAACGCGGGCGTAGGTCGCAACCATCTTGTTGTGGTCAACTTCGATGTAGTCGGGAACGTCACGCTCAGCGAGCTGAACGGCTTCCAGAACGGTGACGAGCTGCTTGGACTTCTGACGAACTTCGATAACGTCGCCCGGCTTGCAGCGGTAGGAACCGATGTTGACGCGAACGCCGTTAACCGTGACGTGGCCATGGTTGATGAACTGACGCGAAGCGAAAACGGTCGGAACGAACTTGGCGCGGTAGACGATGGCGTCCAGACGCGACTCGAGCAGGCCGATCAGGTTTTCAGAAGTATCGCCCTTGCGACGGTTTGCTTCGTCGAAGGTGGCGCGGAACTGCTTTTCGCGCAGTTCGCCGTAGTAGCCCTTGAGCTTCTGCTTGGCGCGCAGCTGCGTGCCGAAGTCGCTCATCTTGCCCTTGCGGCGCTGGCCGTGCTGGCCCGGGCCGTATTCGCGGCGGTTAACCGGGGACTTCGGACGGCCCCAGATGTTTTCGCCCATGCGGCGGTCAATTTTATACTTAGCCGATTCGCGCTTGCTCATCGTATTTCCTTCTCAAAAGGTTATGCCGGCCTGTTGCCAGACCGGTTAAGGAAACACGCCCTCCTCTGAAGCCCGTTTCAGGGCCTCTGACAGGCTTCTCACATGCAAATGGAGAAACCACGGGACATGTCGGTGATATTGACCGCCGAACGTCAGTTCTTAAACTGCAGGGCAGTCAACAAAACACACCGGACATCACTGCCCGGCGTTGGGGCGGCTTCTACAGAGCTTTCACGGTTTTGTCAAACAAGGCTTTTCGCTTTTTCTGAGGTCTCCTCTTGAAAAGCGAAAGTGCCCACCCATCTCTCCATCGTGATCAGAACTCGGGCCCCTCTGGCGTGTTACCGGACAACACGTGATGTCGAGTTTGTTAAGGATGGGGCCACGTAGATTTTTGACACACGTTCCCCATCCGTAAAGCCAACCTCGTCCGGCTAAAGGTTGACTGATGGACTTTTTTCTATCGGATTTTCTCGGCACACCCACCTGGATGTGGGCTGTCTTTATTTCTCTCGTCCTTGGCCTGCTCGCGCTCGATCTCGGCGTGCTGCACAAGAACTCCAAGGAAATCGGCGTTCGTGAAAGCCTGCTGATGTCAGGCTTCTATATTGTCATCGGCTTGGCCTTTGGCGGCTGGATCTGGTATCAGTCCGGCCAGCAGTCGGCCATGGAATATGTGACCGGCTTCGTGGTCGAAAAAAGCCTGGCGATGGACAATATCTTCATCATCGCCATGATCTTCTCCTACTTCGCCATTCCCCGACAGTACCAGCACCGCGTGCTGCTCTGGGGCATCCTCGGCGTCATCGTCCTGCGCGGCATCATGATCGCCGGCGGCGCGGCCATTGTCGAAAACTTCCATTGGGTGCTTTATCTCTTCGCGGCCTTCCTCGTTTTCACGGGCCTCAAGATGCTGTTCTCCTCCGATCATGACGAGAACGATATCGGCAATAACCGCATCCTGAAATTCCTTCGCAGCCGCCTGCCGGTAACGGAGAAGCTGCATGGCGAGAAATTCTTCGTCAAGGAAACCGATGAGGCGACCGGAAAACTGAAGACCTTCGTGACGCCGCTCTTTCTGGCGCTCATCATGGTCGAAATCGCCGACCTGATCTTCGCGGTCGATTCGATCCCGGCGATCTTCGCGATCACCACCGATCCGTTTATCGTCTATACCTCGAACATCTTCGCGATCCTTGGCCTGCGCGCCCTCTATTTTGCGCTTGCCGCCCTGATCCATCGCTTCGCCTATCTGAAATATGCGCTGGCTGCGGTTCTGGTCTTCGTGGGTTCGAAGATTTTCGTGGCCGACATGCTCGGCATCGCCAAGATCCCGCCGGCCATTTCGCTCGGCGTCACCGTCGCCATCCTCGCAACCGGCATCATCGGCTCGCTGATTGCGACGCGGAAAGAAGCGAAGGCCATAGAGTAAGGATGAGCAAGGAGGCGGCGATTGTGCCGCCTCAAATTGATGAAGAGCGTCCGTTAAGGACAAGTCTGGCACCAACACACAATACATATGCCGTCACCCCGGACCTGATCCGGGGTCCAGCGCGATCAAGTCCTTGATCGCGTTAGACTCTTCTCCCGGCGCAGACGCGCCGCGGCTGGATGCCGGATCAAGCCCGGCATGACGGAAAGGTTATTCCATGAAGGAACCCTATCAACCTCACTCAGCCGCCAGCCTTGCATTATCCTCAGCCGCATCCGCATCGCCGGGTGCGGTTTTTGCGTCGAGATCGGGAAATGCCACGATCCGCTTGCCTGAGAAATCGGCATGGACCACCACAAGCTCCTTCTCCTCGAAATAACCGAGCAGACGCCGCGCGCGGCGGGCGGAGTGGGTGCCGTAGGCGCGGGCGATCCGGGCATCCGACGGGCAAGGCTCTTCGCCAAGCGCCGCCTTGACCAGCAACAGGAAAACACCCTGCAGGTCATCGGAAACCGAGGTCGAAAGCTCCAGCGCCTTTTGCCAGCCTTCGCTTGCCGCCATCTCCGCATCCACGCCGGAGCGCGCAATCGCCACCTGCCGGCGGAATTCCGCCAGCGTCATCGGCGTTCCGGGAATGCGGCGCATACGGGCGCGCACCAGAAAGTCCTGGTAGAGGACCGCGTCCGTGCGATAGGCCGATTGCGGGTCGTCGAGAATTTCAACGAGAACCGCCGAAATCTTTTCCTCGCGCTCCTCCGGCGTCATTTCCGGCTGGCCTGCGCGCGGCGATTGCTCAGGTGTTGGGCCGACTGCGGCGGGTGTGGAACGGGAGAGCTCTGCGAGAATATCCGTGGTTGGCCGTGGCGAGGGCGGCGTGCGGCGCACGGCAGCGCGCGTGAACTCTTCCGGGTCCGGCGTAAAAATCAGGTCTTCGACGTCCTGCGGCGCATCCGGCAGGGGCATCAGCTTCGGTGAAGAGGACCGGGCCGAGGTTTCCACCGACCCAATGACGATTGGCAGCGGACGGCGCGACAGCGCCGGGCCGAGCGCCACGAAATTGCCGCGCTGAAGATCGCGAAACATTTCCGCCTGCCGCCGATCCATGCCGAGCAGATCGGCCGCGCGCGCCATGTCGATATCAAGGAAAGTGCGGCCCATCAGGAAGTTCGAGGCTTCCGCGGCCACGTTCTTGGCAAGCTTGGCCAATCGCTGCGTGGCGATGACGCCGGCAAGACCACGTTTACGGCCACGGCACATCAGATTGGTCATCGCGCCAAGCGAGGCCTTGCGGGCATCTTCCGTGACTTCACCAGCAACGGAGGGCGCAAACATCTGCGCTTCGTCCACCACCACAAGCACAGGATACCAGAATTCGCGATCGGCATCGAACAGGCCATTGAGGAAAGCGGCGGCCGCGCGCATCTGCTGTTCGATATCAAGCCCTTCCAGCGTCAGCACGCAGGAGACGCGGTGCTGTCGAATGCGGTTGGCAATGCCGGCGAGTTCGGCTTCCGTGCGCTCGCCATCCACCACCACATGACCAAACTTATCGGACAAAGTTACGAAATCACCTTCGGGATCGATGATGACCTGCTGCACCCATGGCGCCGATTGCTCCAACAGCCGGCGCAGAAGATGCGACTTGCCGGAACCGGAATTGCCCTGCACCAGCAGGCGCGTCGCAAGCAATTCTTCGATATCGAGCTTGGCCTGCTGCCCGCCCGATAGGGTTCCCATGTCGATGCCGACCTGCAATGTTCCATTCCTCGTGCTGGATGTCATCCGGCCGATTCCCTGGGGCTCGGCCGAAGATGCTCTTTACCAAAAAATCCGCTCTTGCGTCTCACCCGTGCCGATAATGCACAGGCAATTCACGCTCAGCACTGCGGAGACCCGACCCAGAAGCGTGAAATGCCGATGCGACGACCGAAGACGTTGAGCGCCAGCCCAAGAATGACCAGTGCTGCGCCGATGATTTCGAAAACGGTTATGTGTTCGTCAAAGGCGAAATAGGCGCTGATGAACCCGACCACAGGCACCAGCAGCGAAAACGGCGCGACTGTTCCAGCCGGATACCGCAGCAGCAGATAACTCCAGATACCAGCGCCGACAATCGTCGCGCCATAGGCCATGTAGATCACAACGAACGCCATGGTCGGCGTGGCATTCACCACACCCGCGGCAATCGCTTGAGGTCCCTCCACCACGAGCGACAGCAGGATCAATGGCAGAACGGGCACAAGGCTTGTCCAGGCGACGAAGGAGACAGCATTGACCTGGCCGATGCGGCGATTGACGATGTTTCCGCAGGCCCAGGCAATCGCCGAACCGACGCCCATCAGAAGCGGGACCAGCGCTGCCGCCGTCATGCGCTCCACGCCGATGACCGCCAGCCCGCCAAAAGCGATGATCGCGCCGACAACCTGCGACGGCAATGGTCGTTCGCCGAGGAACACCACGGCAAGCGCCAGCGTGAAGAAGGCCTGCGACTGCATGACGAGCGAAGCAAGCCCCGCAGGCAACCCGAGCTTGATGGCCGGGTAAAGCAGGCCGAACTGCACGAAGCCCATGGCCATGCCGTATACGATCATGTGCCGCCACGGCACATTGGGTTTCCGCAGGAAGAAGACCAGGGGCACCGCCGCAAAGAGGTAGCGCACACCCGTCAGAAACAAAGGCGGCATATCCATGACGCCAATCTTGATGGCGACGAAGTTGAAGCCCCACAAAAACACGGTGATCAGGGCGAGGAATATATGCGGCAATGCCATTTTGTTATGTCCGAATTTCAGGCAATCAAGAGGTGCCTTACGATGCAACCGCCCTCTTCCAGCCGAAGGTAATGAGGCCAGCGCCAACAAGGAGACCGCCCCCCGTGCGGTTGACGATGCGCTGAACCCGCGGCTTGCGGATCGTGTTGCGGGCGGCACTTGCCAGAAGTCCATAAAGGGCCGCATTGACGGTGGCAAGCACAAGGAAGGTCACTTCGAAAATCAACACCTGCGGCCAGAAGGGCAGCGTCGGCACCAGAAACTGCGGCAGGAAGGCGACGAAAAAGACAATGCTCTTCGGGTTAAGCGCCGTGACGATATAGGCGTGCAGGAAGATTTTCAGCGGCCGCTCACGGCCGGTCACCTTGGAACCACCGGCCGCATCACCAACCGGCGACCGCCACAGCTTGATACCGAGATAGATGAGATAGGCCGCTCCGATCCATTTCAGACCGGTAAAAAGCGCCGCCGATGTGGCCAGCAACGCCCCAAGCCCGAGCATCGAGGCGGTCATGGCGGTAAAATCGCCCAGCGCCACCCCTGTCACCGTCGCAGTACTCGCCTTGCGGCCATGGCCCAGCGCATAAGAAATGACCAGCAGGATGGTCGGTCCCGGAATGGCAAGCATGATGGCGGAGGCGGCCACAAAGGCCAGCCAGTTTTCCAGTGGCATGATGAGTCTCCCTTATCCAATCTGTCGAGCAAGCCACGGAAAATGTTTCGCTTCAAGCCGATTTTACAGACCGCGCAGCTCTCTTGTAACAACCCGAAAAACGTCCCTGCAGGATTTTCTTCGCCGTCGTCGGTTAGAATTCGCTACGGCCCCTCCCGCCTGTCTGCACGGGAGAGGCTACCCCGTCAAAACCGCGGCGCCCAGTGAGGGACTTCCCATTCCCGTCGCCGCTTCACCCGCGATGGTTCAAGGCCGATATCTACCAGAAGACGTTCCGGCAGATCGGCGGGATCGGTCGGCGGCGCACGGGGCACCACAGCGGCAATGAGAACCGCTTTGAGGGTTTTCCAGACGCCGAATGTAACGAAGAGGCGGTCGACGGCATCCGGCAGCGCATATGCTACCAATGGTTGATCATTTTGCATGGGAAATCCATCCCGGCGCAGCTAGGCGTCCAGGTCCTTTATCGATGAAAAACGACAGGACGAAACGACGGGCGCGGCAATCATGCCACGCGAACGCGCAGGTCACATGTCAGACGGAGAGAAAATGCCAAACGGCTGGGAAATCAGGCCATAAGCCTTATCGGAGCGCGATGCGGCGCACCACATAACCGCTAAAGACCACGCCGGAAAAGCCAGACAGGCCGTTAAGGCGCATATTCATGTCATTGGTCATTTCACGCCTCCATTTATAGCGGTTACAGACAATGAGCATCTTACACAGGAAATCCGATGCGACAAGAGGCCGCAATCTCGAATTGCAGAAGATCAGAGAAAACGATGCAAAAATGCAACAGAGCCTTTGGCCTGCAAAGTCAGCGCGCGGAAACGCTGAGACCAAATCCCTGCATCAGCCGCCGCGTGGCAAAATCCGGCTTGCCTGACGTGAAGGCGGCAAAGTCGAAACCTTCGGGGTGTTCGGCATCCTGCGGTAGCGGCACCAGATGGCGCGCACGCCGCGCAATCGCCTCGGCAGGATCGAGCCAATCGACCGGCCAGGGGGCCAGGCGGCGAAAAACATTGGCCATGAAGGGATAATGGGTGCAGGCAAGCACGACGATATCCGTGCGCTTGCCATTATCCTCAATGAAACAGGGCTCTATTTCAGCAAGCACGGCGTCGTCAGCGATCGGCTCTCCCCTGATCCAGCTCTCCGCCATGCGCGCCAGATTTTCCGACCCCACAAGACGGACATGACATTGGCTGGCAAAGGACTGGATGAGATCTCGGGTATAGGCGCGCTTGACGGTGCCCGGTGTCGCCAGCACGGAAACGAGACCCGAGCGGGTACGCTCCGCAGCGGGTTTGATCGCGGGCACGGTACCGACAAAGGTCATGTCCGGAAAACGGGCGCGCAAATCCGCGCCAGCCAGCGTAAAGGCGGTGTTGCAGGCGATGATGCAGACTTCCGGGCTATACTCGTCAAGCAGCCTTTCGAACAGCGAGAGAATACGCGCCCTCAGCGCTTCCTCCTCCCAGCCGCCATAGGGAAAACCCGCATCGTCGGCCACGTAGATGAAGCCACGCTCGGGCATCAGCACCCGCGCCTCGCGCAGCACGGTCAGTCCGCCAATGCCGGAATCGAATACCAGCACCGGTTTCAGCACATCGGCCGCCGCCTCATTCGTTTTCAGCATTCTCCCCTGCTCCCTCGGCCGTAGGCCCCGCTGCCCTGCCCGTCTTTTTCGGCCATTGCCGCGGGAAACGGTCGAGCGAATTGATCACGCCGCGGAAAACGCTGATTTCCTGTTCGGAAAAGCCGCGTCTCGACAGCACGGCCCGCAGATTGTCGACCATTTTCGGCTTTTTTTCAGCGGGATGGAAATAACCGCGCGCATCCAGCGCTTCCTCGATGTGTTCGAACAGGCCGAAGACCTGCTCTTTGGTCGAAGGCCGCTGCTCGACGGACTGGAACAGCGTCTCGCCCAGATCGTCCATGCCCGACTTCATCCACTCATAGGACATCAGAAGCACGGCCTGCGCTATGTTCAGCGACGCAAAAGCGGGATTGACCGGGAAGGTCACGATCTCGTCGGCCAGCGCCACCTCCTCATTGGTCAGCCCCCAGCGCTCGCGCCCGAACAGGATGCCGGTTCTTTCCCCGGTCTTGAATTTTTGCCGCAGCGTTTCGGCGGCGGTAACAGGTGCGCGCACCGGTTTGAAACCGTAACGCTCGCGCGCGGTCGTGGCATAGACAAAATTCAGGTCCTTGATCGCCTCTTCCAGCGTTTCGAACACTTTTGTTGCGTCAATGACATGATCGGCCTTGGAAGCTGCGGCCCGCGCCTTCTCGCTCGGCCAGCCATCGCGCGGCTTCACCAGCCGCAATTCGGCTAGACCGAAATTCGCCATAGCCCGCGCCACCATGCCGATATTTTCGCCGAGTTGCGGTTCGACCAGAATGATCGCCGGGCCTTCCGCCACAAGTTCAAGCTCGCTGTTTGTGCCTGCCATCGTCGTTCGTCCGTTTTCTTGAAAGCGTCGCATCAACTTTCACGCCGATACTTTAAAGCGCGCTTCACTGGCACAGATCGGCGATAAAATCAAAGTCGGAACGGGCAAACGGCGACTTTCGACTGAATGAAGGGCTGCAACCTCACAGTCGACGTCATCCTCGGGCTTTTCCCGAGGATCTGCCAACGTAATGATGTCCTTCGACGCGGTGGGATCCTCGGCGCAGGGCCGAGGATGACGTCGAGTGAATGTTGACCCTTCGCCACCGGCCCCAAGGGGATCGGAGCCTGTCCGGACATTCAAACCAGCCAGCAGTGGGACAAGCCCTAGAATAACGGTGGAGATGTTTTCAATTGCACCAATACTCCTATCGCCGACCTCACTCCCCCTTGATGATATTCGCCATCTCCTCGCGCAGCGAATCCCGGCCTTCGTCACCCACCCGGTGGATGTCGCTGATGACAGGACGGCCATCCTCTTCGATGACGTCGAAATGCACCTCGTCCACGGTCGCCTTCATCTCAGCTTCGTCCATACAGGCCCAGAGCTTGAATTTGGCCGTCACATCAGTCACGCCATCCTTGACCGCGCCCGCCGTCACGGACACATCCTGCAGCGGGCAACCATCCTGCGAATTGGTCACGACATCGTAACCGAAGGGATCGCCCTTCTCGCCGCTTTCGGCCTCGTAGGCCGGCTTCTTGGAGGCTTCACGGTATTGCGCGACGAACTCCTTGCTGAAGAGGCTTGTCAGCATGTCCTCGTCGAATATGTATTTCCAGTTTTCCGCATCGCCGGACCAGTTCTTGACGGTGATGTCCATCACTTTCTGGACGGGATCGGCGGGTCCGGCTGCGAGGGCGGCGTGGGAAAAGAGGACGGCGGCAGTGAGAAGCAGAGTTTTCCGCATGGTTTGATCCCGGTAGAGGCCCAGAGACGGGCGAAGCGATTCGCCTGACTGTATTCCGGCATTATGGTTTGGCAATGCGCAAAGCGTTATTGCGCTGCGCCAAAAAAGCGCCCCCCATGGCTTTGCCTCAAGCGCGTGCAATGCTATAGCCGCACCGGATATTTTTCCGACTATTGGCGTCAACAGGCGCCACAGCTTCGAAGGTGAGGAATTCATGGCAAAGATCAAGGTAGCCAATCCGGTCGTCGATCTCGACGGCGACGAAATGACCCGTATCATCTGGCAGCTCATCAAGGACAAGCTGATCCTGCCATACCTCGATCTCGACATCGAATATTACGATCTCTCGGTTGAAAACCGCGATGCCACCAACGACCAGGTCACGGTCGATGCAGCCCACGCCATCAAGAAGCACGGCGTCGGCATCAAGTGCGCCACCATCACCCCGGATGAGCAGCGCGTCGAAGAATTCGGCCTGAAGCAGATGTGGAAGAGCCCGAACGGCACCATCCGCAACATTCTGGGCGGCGTCATCTTCCGCGAGCCGATCATCTGCAAGAACGTTCCGCGCCTCGTTCCGGGCTGGACCAAGCCGATCGTTGTCGGCCGCCACGCTTTCGGTGACCAGTACAAGGCAACCGATTTCAAGTTCCCCGGCAAGGGCAAGCTGACCATCAAGTTCGTCGGTGAAGACGGCCAGGTCATCGAAAAGGACGTTTTCGACGCACCGAGCGCCGGCGTGGCTCTCGCCATGTACAACCTCGACGAATCCATCCGCGAATTCGCCCGCGCCTCCATGAACTATGGCCTGATGCGCAAGTGGCCGGTCTACCTCTCCACGAAGAACACCATCCTCAAGGCCTATGACGGCCGCTTCAAGGATATCTTCGAAGAAGTCTACCAGACCGAGTTCAAGGCGCAGTTCGACGAAATCGGCATCACCTATGAGCACCGCCTGATCGACGACATGGTCGCTTCCGCGCTGAAGTGGTCCGGCGGCTACATCTGGGCCTGCAAGAACTACGACGGCGACGTTCAGTCCGACACGGTTGCGCAGGGCTTCGGCTCGCTCGGCCTGATGACCTCCGTTCTCCTGTCTCCCGATGGCCGCACTGTCGAAGCCGAAGCTGCACACGGCACGGTCACGCGCCATTACCGTCAGCACCAGAAGGGTCAGGAAACCTCGACCAACTCGATCGCCTCGATCTTCGCCTGGACCCGTGGCCTCGCCCACCGCGCCAAGCTGGACGACAATGCGGAACTCGCAAAGTTCGCAGCGACGCTCGAAACCGTCTGCGTCGACACCGTCGAAAGCGGCTACATGACCAAGGACCTCGCGCTCCTCATCGGACCCGACCAGCCCTGGCTCTCCACCACCGCTTTCCTCGACAAAATCGACGAAAACCTCAAGAAGGCGATGGCTGCTTAAGCCGGCTTTTCAAACACATCAAAACCCGGCCTCAGCGCCGGGTTTTTTATTTTGCGCGGCATAGATGAAATAACGGCTCAATAAAGACACCATAAACAACCATATAGCGAACTAATATCGCAAATGGCCGCCATGCGTTGGTATAGAAACGAGAGCAGCGCAACGTGTGATTTGTTTTTTCCTCAGCCTGTCTTGATTAGCCCCTGTACTAGGCGCAGAATTCGATTTCGAGTGCCGGGATCAAAAGAACAACAAGACCAAGCGACACCACATCTACTTGCAATTAACTTGCCCGGCACAGTCAAATATCCATCGGAGCATCGGCGCGATCTCAGGGAACACGTAAGCGATGTTGCGACCATAACAAGGTGGAGCGCAGGGTAGAAATCCCTGCCGGTTTCCATGATGCATCGACGATTTTGCTTGGGGAGGCAAAAGCATGAGTGAACTGATCTTTTACACGAACCCCATGTCGCGCGGCCGCATTGCCCGCTGGATGCTTGAAGAAGTGGGTGTACCCTACCGAACCGAGATACTGGGTTTCGAAACCTCGATGAAGTCGCCCGCCTATCGGTTGATCAATCCGATGGCGAAGGTACCCGCCATCAAACATGGCGATACCATCGTCACCGAGGCCGCAGCAATCTGCGCCTATCTGGCAGATGCCTTTCCCGGCGCGAACCTTGCGCCCACGCCGAAATCGCGCGGGCTCTATTACCGCTGGATGTTCTTCGCCGCGGGCCCGCTGGAAATGGCGGCGAGCATGAAGGCGATGGGTTTCGAAGTCCCCAAGGAAAAACTGCGCATGGCCGGCTGCGGCAGCTATGCGGATGTGATGAATACGCTGGAGCGGGCCGTCAGTGAAAACCGCTTTATCGCCGGCGATCTCTTTACCGCCGCGGATGTCTATGTCGGCGCCCACGTCGGCTGGGGCCTGCAATTCGGCACGATTGAAAAACGCCCGGCCTTCATCGACTACATGGCGCACCTGACCGATCGCCCGGCCTTCAAGCGGGCCGCGCAGCTTGACGAGGAAGCGGCAAAGGAAATGAACGCGACGGGATAAGACTGGCCAGCCTCGCCGCTGCCAATAAACAATACTCCGCCCGACAATTAAATGTCTGATCGATCATTCGGCGGGTTATTCGGCGGACGGGCCGAGCGGCTCTCCGACCTCTATTGCATGTCCGTCCGGATCGTAAAAACGGAAGACTTTCTGCCCCCAGGTCTGCCGCTCGAGCGGGTGGATAAGCTCCACGTGCGGCGCGATATCTTGAAAAGCCGCGTCGACATCCGCATGCTCGAAATAAAGCAGAAGATTTCGTCTGCCATAGGATTCTTCCGCGCCCGACGATGTCCCCCAGACGGTCTCGGCAAGCGACCGCCCCTCGTGGATTGCAAAGCCAGTTTCAAAGAGGACGAAGTTTCCGAAATCCTCGGCTATCTTCAGGCCGAGCCTGTCGCGATAAAACGCCTTAGACCGATCGATGTCACGCACGAAAGGGATGGGATTCACAAAACGCATCGTTTCCCTCCGTAGTTTCCTTGGTGGTCAAGGTCGAGACAAAAGGCGGGGAAAACCCCGCCTTTCTCAATTCTTGTCGATCAGGCCGCCAGCGCCGCGGCCACTGCCTCGATGGCATCCTGCGCCTTGGCGCCATCTGGGCCGCCAGCCTGCGCCATATCAGGGCGGCCGCCGCCACCCTTGCCGCCGAGGGCAGCAGACGCGGTGCGGACGATATCGACAGCGCTGAAACGGGACGTCAGATCTTCGGTCACGGCAGCGACAGCGCTTGCCTTGCCATCTTCGGAAACGGCGATCAGCAGCACGACGCCAGAGCCGAGATTGGCCTTGGCCTCATCGGCAAGCCCCTTCAGATCCTTGGCATCGATCCCAGCAAGGGATTTTGCCAGGAAGTTGACGCCGGCAACCTGCTTGACGTCGCTTGCGCCAGCATCGGCCGAACCGCCGCCCATGGCGAGCTTGCGGCGAGCATCGGCAAGCTCGCGCTCCAGCTTCTTGCGCTCATCGAGCAGGCCTTCAACACGCGAAAGCACGTCGCCCGGCTGAACCTTCAGTGACGAGGCCAGCGCCTTCACTCGCTCGTCCTGTTCCGCGAGATAGGCAAGAGCACCTTGCCCCGTAACAGCCTCGAGACGGCGTACACCGGCACCGACAGCGCTTTCACCGAGGATGCGGATGAGACCGATCTGACCGGTGGCGCCGACATGCGTGCCGCCACAAAGCTCGACGGAGTAAGGACGGTTGGCCTTTGCGCCATGCAGGCCGGTGCCCATCGAGACCACACGAACCTCGTCACCGTATTTTTCGCCGAACAGCGCCATCGCGCCCTCGGCAATGGCGTCATCGACGCTCATCAGGCGGGTCACGACAGGCGAGTTCTGCAGCACGATTTCATTGGCCATCTCTTCAACGACCTTCAGCTCCTCGGCCGACATCGGCTTCGGGTGTGAAACGTCGAAACGCAGGCGCTCGGGAGCGACCAGCGACCCCTTCTGGGCAACGTGGGTGCCGAGCACTTCACGCAACGCCTCATGCAGCAGGTGGGTGGCGGAGTGATTGGCGCGCAGACGCGAGCGGCGGTCATGATCGACCGTCAGCTGAACGGCATCGCCGACTTTCAGGCCGCCCTTGGAAACGGTGCCCATATGGACGAAGAGGCCTTCGCCCCGCTTCTGGGTGTCGGAGACGGCAAAGGCGCCGTTATCGCCGGTGATGACGCCAGTGTCGCCCATCTGGCCGCCGGACTCACCATAAAACGGCGTCTGGTTGACGACGACCTGCACGGTCTCGCCATCCGCAGCGCTCTCAACGGCCTTGCCGTCCTTGACGATGGCCTGAATGACGCCTTCGGCAGTCTCCGTGTCATAACCGAGGAACTCGGTCGCGCCGAGCTTTTCCTTGAGTTCAAACCAGATCGTTTCGGTCGCCTTGTCACCGGAGCCGGCCCAATGCGAGCGGGCTTCCGCCTTCTGGCGCTCCATGGCATCCGTGAAGCCGGGAATATCGACGCCGATTTCACGGGCGCGCAGCGCGTCCTGCGTCAGGTCGAGCGGGAAACCATAGGTGTCGTAAAGCTTGAAAGCGGTTTCGCCATCCAGCATGTCGCCCTTGTGCAGTGTCGAGGTGGCATCCGACAGCAGCGACAGGCCGCGTTCCAGCGTCTTGCGGAAACGGGTTTCCTCGAGCTTCAGGGTCTCGGAAATCAGCGCTTCGGCGCGGATCAGTTCCGGATAGGCGCGGCCCATCTGCTGCACCAGCGACGGCAGCAGCTTGTAGATCAGCGGCTCGCGTGCGCCGAGAAGTTCGGCATGGCGCATGGCGCGGCGCATGATGCGGCGCAGAACATAACCGCGGCCTTCATTGGACGGCAGGACGCCATCGGCAATGAGGAAGGCGGACGACCGCAGGTGGTCGGCGATGACCCGGTGGCTGGCGCGCTTTTCGCCTTCAGCCGGAACACCTGTCGCTTCGACGGAAGCGGCGATCAGCGCGCGGAACAGGTCCGTATCGTAATTGTCGTGCTTGCCCTGCAGCAGCGCAGAGATACGCTCCAGACCCATGCCGGTATCGATCGACGGGCGCGGCAGGTCGATGCGCTCTTCCTTCGTCACCTGCTCATATTGCATGAAGACGAGGTTCCAGATTTCGATGAAGCGATCGCCATCTTCTTCCGGCGAGCCGGGCGGGCCGCCCCAGATATGATCGCCGTGGTCGTAGAAGATTTCGGAACAGGGACCGCAGGGGCCGGTATCGCCCATCGCCCAGAAATTGTCGCTGGTCGGGATGCGGATGATACGGTCATCGGAAAAACCGGCAATCTTCTTCCAGAGGTTAAAGGCCTCGTCGTCGGTGTGATAGACCGTGACCAGCAGACGATTGCGGTCGATGCCGAATTCTTTGGTGATCAGGTTCCAGGCGTGGGTGATCGCCTCTTCCTTGAAATAATCGCCAAAGGAGAAATTGCCGAGCATTTCGAAAAAGGTGTGGTGGCGAGCGGTATAGCCGACATTGTCGAGGTCATTATGCTTACCGCCAGCGCGCACGCATTTCTGCGCGGTTGCGGCGGTGGAATAGGGACGGCTTTCCAGACCGGTAAAGACGTTCTTGAACTGCACCATGCCGGCATTGGTGAACATCAGCGTCGGATCGTTGCGCGGCACCAGCGGGCTGGAGGGCACAATCTCGTGTCCGTTCTTCTTGAAGTAGTCGAGAAAGGTCGACCGAATTTCATTTACACCGCTCATGCCCACACACCGCTCACAGCTGGAGTCCATCACCTGCCATCGGAAACGATGGCTATATTGCAAAATCACTGGCTTTTATCGTCCGTGCCCGGCCCTGTCCAGCCATCGCGGTCAGTGAAGGCGCGTAGGCAAACAAAAAGGGCCACGCGAAAGAAATCGCACGGCCCATTTTGTTCAATCCAGTTCACATCGAGAAAAGCGACGCGGCAACGGATGCCCGACACTCGACGGCAGAATCAACCTTCGTCACTGTCGCCGTCATCGCCGGAATCAGGACCGCCATTCTGCAGGAAACGATCCGCAATCAGGCCTGCATTCTGGCGCAGCGCCAGTTCGATCTCATTGGCCGTATCCGGGTTGTCGCGCAGGAAGGTCTTGGCATTTTCACGCCCCTGCCCGAGACGCTGACTGTTGTAGGAGAACCAGGCACCAGACTTTTCGACGATGCCGGCCTTTACGCCGAGGTCGACAAGCTCGCCGGTCTTGGAAACGCCTTCACCATACATGATGTCGAATTCGACCTGCTTGAAGGGCGGCGCCATCTTGTTCTTGACGACCTTGACGCGCGTCTGGTTGCCGACAACCTCTTCGCGTTCCTTGACAGCGCCAATACGGCGGATGTCGAGGCGAACGGAGGCGTAGAACTTGAGCGCGTTACCGCCGGTCGTCGTTTCCGGCGAACCGAACATGACGCCAATCTTCATACGGATCTGGTTGATGAAGATGACCATGCATTTCGACTTGGAGATCGAAGCGGTCAGCTTGCGCAGCGCCTGGCTCATCAGACGCGCCTGAAGACCCGGCAGGCTATCACCCATCTCGCCTTCGATTTCCGCCCGCGGCGTCAGCGCCGCAACGGAGTCGACCACGAGCACGTCAACCGCGCCGGAGCGCACCAGCGTATCGGTGATCTCAAGCGCCTGCTCGCCCGTATCCGGCTGCGAGATCAGCAGGCTCTGCAGATCCACGCCAAGCTTGCGGGCATAGACCGGATCAAGCGCATGTTCGGCATCGACGAAGGCGCAGATGCCGCCCTTCTTCTGGGCTTCCGCAATGGTCTGCAGCGCCAGCGTCGTTTTACCCGAGCTTTCCGGACCATAAATTTCAATGATACGCCCCTTCGGCAGACCGCCGATGCCGAGCGCGATATCCAGGCTGAGCGAGCCCGTCGAAACGGTTTCCACTTCAACCACATTTTCATTGGAACCGAGCTTCATGATCGATCCCTTGCCGAACGACCGTTCGATCTGGGAGAGCGCCGCTTCCAGTGCCTTGCTTTTATCCACCGATTTATCCTCTACGAGACGCAAAGAATTTTGTGCCATCCGAACCACCTTTAGGTTATTGAAGCCGCACAGGCAATGTAGCAGTATGGGAACGGTATGTACTCTATTTGTTCTCATTTCACAAGACTAAGCCAGCATATTGAAAACAAATAGTGATAAGTCGTTTGTTCTGCTTTCGTTTTTCTGTGCGCGGCCGCTTGCCGTGAACTGGAGGCGAGGTCAGGAAGACGTCAGTCTAGGCCGAATCGTCCGGTCTTTCCATCCGCCAAAGAGGGAAATGCAAGCGTGAATAAAATACTCGTTCTGGGCGGCGCGCACATCGACAGGCGCGGCATGATCGAGACTGAAACGGCGCCGGGCGCCAGCAACCCCGGCTCGTGGATGGAAGAGGCGGGCGGTGGTGGTTTCAACGCCGCGCGCAACCTTTCCCGGCTCGGCTTTCAAGTCCGTATCATCGCCCCTCGCGGCGGCGACGTGACGGGCGAAGCGGTGGCGGAGGCTGCGCGACAGGCTGGCGTCGAGGACACGCCATTCACCTTCCTCGACCGCCGCACACCGAGCTACACCGCCATCCTGGAGCGTGACGGCAATCTCGTCATCGCGCTTGCCGATATGGACCTCTACAAGCTCTTTACGCCCCGCCGCCTCAAGATACGCGCCGTGCGCGAGGCGATCACGGCGAGCGATATCCTGCTTTGCGACGCCAACCTGCCTGAGGATACGCTGACGGCACTTGGCCTCGTTGCCCGCGCCTGCGAAAAGCCGCTCGCCGCCATCGCCATTTCGCCTGCAAAGGCGGTGAAGCTGAAAGCGGCGCTCGGGGATATCGACATTCTCTTCATGAATGAGGCGGAAGCCCGCGCTCTTACCGGCGAGACGGCGAAAAATGTTCGTGACTGGCCCGATATTTTACGCGAGGCCGGGCTTTCCGGCGGCGTCGTCACCCGCGGCGCAAGCGAAGTCGTGGCCTTCAACGAAACGGAAAAAGCCATCCTCCACCCGCCCCTCATCCGTGAGGTGAAGGACGTCACCGGCGCCGGGGATGCCATGGCCTCCGGTTACCTCGCCGCCATTGCCGAGGGAAAAACAATTAGGGAGGCGTTGAGACAGGGAGCCGCGGCAGCGGCGATTACCGTGCAGTCACCCTTTGCGACATCCCACGACCTATCAAAAGACAGTGTCGAAGCCATGTTGGGGCTTGTTCCCCAGGCCGAAATGCTGGCATGAACCCGCTTTTAAGAACTGGAAAAGATGAAATGACCCGCCCCATCTCCCCTCTCCTGCCGATCGTCTATTCTCAGGAAGTCGCCGCCGCCAAGCAGCGCGGTGCGCCGCTCGTTGCGCTCGAATCGACCATCATCACCCATGGCATGCCGTATCCTGGCAATATCGAGATGGCGGAAAGCGTCGAGCAGATCATCCGTGATCAGGGCGCGGTTCCGGCCACCATCGCCGTCATTCACGGCACGCTGCATATCGGCCTTGAGAAGGATCAGCTCGAGGCGCTGGCCCAGACCACGGATGCCATGAAGGTCTCACGCGCCGATATCGCCTTTGCGATCGCCGAGCGCCGCACGGGCGCAACGACGGTTGCCGCCACCATGATCGCCGCCGCCCGCGCCGGCATCCGCGTTTTCGCGACCGGCGGCATTGGCGGCGTGCACAAGGGTGCGGAAGAGACCTTCGACATCTCTGCCGACCTGACCGAGCTAGCCAAAACGGGCGTCATCGTCGTCTGCGCCGGCGCGAAAGCCATTCTCGATATTCCGAAGACGCTTGAAGTCCTCGAAACCAACGGCGTGCCTGTCGTCACCTTCGGATCGGAAGAATTCCCGGCCTTCTGGTCGCGTTCCTCCGGCCTGGCGAGCCCACTTTCGCTGAACAGCCCGGAGGCAATCGCCAACTTCCAGACGACCCGCGAACAGCTCGGCATCGATGGCGGCATGCTGGTAGCCAATCCCGTGCCGGAAGCCGACGAAATTCCGCGCGAGGAAATGGAAATCTACATCAACCGCGCCATCTCGCATGCCGAGCGGGACGAAGTGACAGGCAAGGCGGTGACGCCGTACCTGCTGGGCGACATTTTCCGCCTGACGGACGGCCGCAGCCTCGAGACCAATATCGCGCTGGTTCGCAACAATGCGCAGCTCGCGGCTGAGATTGCGGTGGCGCTAAGCTGACCGTCGGGGTTGGGATCATCCTCAAGGTTGCGGGTGACGGCAGGGTTCGAAAACCTCTCCTCCGTCATGCCGGACTAGATCCGGCATCCAGCCACGGCGCGTCTGCGCCGTGAAACAGTCTTTCGTGATCAAGGACTTGATCACGCTGGACCCCGGATCTGGTCCGGGGTGACGGGTTGCGGATGATGAAGCATTGCCAAATGCCTCGGCGTTGGGGACATCGTAAGCAACAAAAGGCCCGGAGAGCTTGCGCTTCCGGGCCTTGTTTTTTCTATTTGAACCCGATCAGTTCTGAGCGACCGGCTTCACCAGCGGCGTCACGCGGCGGATGGTGACGCGGCGGTTCTGCTGTTCCGGGCCGAGCGTCTGGACCTTCAGGTAGCGCTCGCCATAACCCTGCGTCGCAAGGTTTTCCGGCGGAATGCCGTAGACATCGGTCAGCACGTTGGCGACGGAGGCGGCGCGCTCGTCGGAAAGAACGAGGTTGCTTTCATCCGAACCGACGGCATCCGTATGGCCTTCGATCAGGAATGTTTCCGCCGGGTTCTTTTGCAGCGCCTTGTTGATCGCGTCGGCCACCTTGCGCAAAGAACGCGCCTGCGCCATCGGGATTTCGGCACTGCCGGTCGCAAAGGTGATCGTATCCAGATCGATACGGCGCACCTTGTCGCGGATACGGGCCGAATAGCGCACTTCGTCCAGCGAATAGACACGTTCCACCGGCTCGACTGGCGGCTGTTCCAGGAATCGATAATAATCGCGATCCGGATCGCTCGACGTGTCGATGATGTAGTCCGTCACGGGAATGCGCAGACGCATGGGCGGCAGGTCGAGACCGGGGTCGCGATAAACATAATCGCGGTCGGGATCGTCCATCAGCTCCGGTGCGTAGAACAGCACATATTCGCGACCGCGATCGTCAATACGCGAACGCTGGATCACGTCGCCATAACGGTTACGGATCGTCACGACCTGCGTGCCATCGCGACGTTCCACGGTTTCGCGGACACGACCGTCGGGCAGACGCTCGTAATAAGGCTCGCCGCCATCGCGGATGAAGCGCTGGTTGTCGTCGCCACGCACCACGACTCGGTCACCGAACTGCAGGATGATCGGCGCATCGCCATCGCGATCACGCGGGCGACCCTCACGCGGCTGCCATTCGCGCACGCCGTCCGGCCGCTCATATTGCGGGCGACGGTCGACACGCTCGCCCTGCTGGGAGGTGATCGCTTCCAGCTTGACGGGCGGCGGCGGGGCCTTGCCCTCGGCGGCACCGGCGCGCTGCGCCTCGGCGTCGGAGGTCGGAACCTTGAAGTCGCCGGCCTGTTCGCGTTCACGACGGCGTTCTTCGCGGGTCTGGCGGTTGCCGGAGCGCTCCACTTCCTTGTCGCTGTCGAGAACGGCGGCGCCCTTGTCGACCGGCAGGATAACGGTATCGGCCGTCTTGGACGGGTCCTTGGCGATGGCCTTGGCCTTGTCCAGCTGCTCCTTCGTCATTGGCGGTGCTTCGGTCTGCGGAACAGCGACCTGATTGGGCACGGCTTCGCCGGCAGGCGCCTGCCCGGTCGTCGCACCGCTCGGCGGCGGGGTTGGCGCGCCCGGCAGCGGTGCTGCGGGTTCGCCCTTCACCGGCGGCTGCTCTGAAGGCTGCTGGCCGGGGGCGGGGTTGGGCTGTGCCTCGGGAGCAGGCGGGCGTGCGGGAGTGGGCGCCTCGGTGGGAACCGGTGCTTCCTTCGCTGCAGGCTCGGGCGCTGCGGGTTTTTTCTCGGGCACGGGCTTTTCGGCCGGTGCGGCCTTCTGCTCCGGTGCTTTTTCTTCTGCCGGCTTTTTCTCAGGCGCAGGCTTGGCCGGCTGCTCGGCATTTTCAGGCCGCGCGGCAGGCTGCTGCTCGGCGGCCGGTTCCTTCGCTGGCTCCCGGCGCGGGCGCTCGGGTCGCTGCTCGCCATCTGCGGCCGGCTGTTCGGCGCGGGCGGGCTTGCGCGGGCGTTCCTGCGGCTGCTGTTCGGCAGGGGCTGCTTCCGGGGCTGCTTCGCGCTGGCGGGCCGGGCGCTGTTCGCCCTCACCCTGCGGCTCCTGCGCGCGCTCAGGCTTGCGGGGACGCTCTTGCGGCTGCTCGGCAGGCGCGGGTTCGGGACGCACCTCGCGCTGCTGCGGTTCTGGAGGCGCTTCGCGCTTAGGCTCGGGGCGCGGTTCGGCCGGGGCCTCGCGCTTGGGTTCAGGCTCGCGCTGCGGCTCCGGCTCGCGCTGGGGCTCCGGGGCGCGCTCTTCACGCTTCGGTTCGGCAGGTTGCGCTTCTTCGGCCTGCTGACGCTTCTTCTTGAGTTCCTCTTCCGGGTTCTCCTGCGCCGGCTCCGCCTGCGCCAGAATTATCTGGCCGGGCGCGGTTTGCGACACTGGCGCCTTGGCGCGTGCTGCACCGGCAAAGCCCGCCGCTGCTGGCTCAACCGCAATCGCGAGAGACATGAGCGGAAAAACCACCCCGGTCAGCAATGTGTTTTTCTTTTTCAGCATCAGTGCTTCCTCATCTGCCGTCATTTTGTTTGTCGCAAGATACGCGACGTCGTGGGCCCGGCTTGGCACGCAGGCGCTGTTCAACGCCCAACACACGCTCCGGTTCCCATGATGACCAGATGCTTCTGTACCGGAAATGAACAGATCAAGGCCTTTTCGTGGAAGCTCTGCGGCACAAACGCGGTCACTAATATTGCAGTTGCATTTTTTGACCAAGCGGATGAATAATCACATCCGCGCTGAAGGCCACAGGCGGTATCCCCCGTTCTGCCGCGCCCAGCGACCATGGCGTCCGCACTGAAAACAACAACAGACCGCGGATGAACGACCAAAAGAGAGGATCGAAATGCCTATTTCCACCCGTCTGCTCGCAGCCGTATCGATTGCCGCCATCTCGCTTTTTTCCGGCGCGGCTCTCGCGCAGGACAAGATCGTCATCGGCACCGAAGGCGCCTACCCGCCCTTCAACAATCTGGAAGCCGACGGCACGCTGACCGGCTTCGACATCGACATCGCCAAGGCGCTGTGCGAACAAATGAAGGCCGAATGCACCTTCGTTACCAATGACTGGGACGGCATCATCCCCGCCCTTCAGGCCAAGAAGTTCGACGCGATCATCGCGTCCATGTCGATCACGCCGGAGCGCCTCCAGAAGGTCGACTTCTCCAAGAAATATTACAACACCCCGCCGGCAATCGCCGTGCCGAAAGATTCGCCGATCAAGTCCATCGAAGATCTCAAGGGCAAGTCGCTCGGCGCGCAAGGTTCCACAACACACTCCAACTATGCCGAAAAGCATTTCCCGGATGCGGACGTGAAGATGTATCCGACCGCCGACGAATATAAGCTCGACATCGCGAATGGCCGCATCGACGCCGTGATCGACGATATCGTCGTTCTGTCGGAGTGGCTGAAGACCGACGCCGGCAAGTGCTGCAAGATCCTGACGCCGCTCAAGGTCGATCCCGAGATCAACGGCAACGGCGCAGGCATTGCCGTGCGCAAGGGCGACACGGCGCTGGCCGACAAGTTCACGGCCGCAATCGCCGGTATCCGCGCCAGCGGCAAGTATCAGGAGATCAACAAAAAATACTTCGATTTCGACGTTTACGGCGATTAAGCCGGTTCGATCTGTTGAAATCTGGTGGCGGAAGGCTTGCCCTTCCGCCATTTTTGTTTGAAAACGTCACGATAACAATCACGGCGGCTTAAGACCGCAGGGGAAAATTGGCATGAGCGGAGCATTTTCCGCCATAGGTGCGTTCTGGGCCTATGTCTCGACACTTCTCGATCCCTTCTGCGGACCGGTCGGTCTCTTCTCGCTTTTCGGAAACGGCACCCTTGTCGCCTGCGGCGATGCGGGCTGGGGCGATGAAATCGCCTTCGGCGTCAAGGTCACGATCTCGCTGGCGCTTGCGACCCTGCCCGTCGGGCTGCTGATCGGTTTCCTCATCGCGCTCGCCGCACAGTCGGAAGAAAAATCACTGCGGCTGGCCGCCGGCATCTACACCACGATCTTCCGCGGCCTGCCGGAACTCCTGACGCTTTTCATCGTCTATTACGGCATTCAGATGCTGCTGCAATCGCTGGCAGGTTACGTCGGCTTCAGCGGCCCCATCGAAATCAACGCTTTCGTTGCCGGCATGGTGGCGCTTTCGGTCGTCTTTTCGTCCTATGCTTCCGAAGTGCTGCTTTCGGCTTTCAAGGCCATACCGAAAGGCCAATACGAGGCCGGTGACGCGCTCGGTCTTTCCCGCAGCCGCACCATGGTGCTCATCATCATTCCGCAGCTGGTGCGGATCGCTCTGCCCGGCATGACCAATCTCTGGGTCATCCTGCTGAAAGACACGTCCTACGTCTCGATCATCGGCCTTGCCGATATCATCCGCCAGACCGGCATTGCCGCCCGCGTCAGCAAGGAAGCCTTCTTCTTCTATGGCATCGCCTGCCTGCTTTACCTCATCCTGGCACTCATCTCGTCCGTCGGCATCGGCTTCATCGATCGCTGGTCGCGCAAATCGGAGGCCAGACGATGAGCCATATCCAGGAACTCATTCCGCCGCGCCCGGCGCCGATCGTTGCGGACAAGCCGCTGAACATTTCCCGTATCGTCGGCATCGCCGTCATCACGCTCTGGCTGCTCCTCGCCGCCGCGCTGATCTTCGCCATGATCGAAGGCTGGGACTGGGACAAGTTCCAGCGCTATGGGCCGCGCTACATTGATGGTCTCATCACCACCATCACGCTGGTCGGCAGCTCAATCATTCTTGGCGCAATCCTCTCAGTGCCGATCGCCTTTGCGCGCATGTCGGAAAACCGCATCATCGGCGCGCTGGCCTATGCCTATGTTTACGTCTTCCGCAGCACGCCACTGCTGGCGCAGCTTTTCCTGATCTATTACGGCCTCGGCAGCTTTCGCCCGGCGCTGGAAGCCGTCGATCTCTGGTGGTTTTTCCGCGAAGCCTGGTATTGTGGGCTCCTGTCGCTGACGCTCAACACCGCCGCCTATCAGGCCGAGATCCTGCGCGGAGCGATCCAGAGTGTGCCGCGCGGCCAGCACGAGGGCGCGGCCTCGCTCGGCATCTCGAAATTCATCACCTTCCGCAAGATCATCCTGCCACAGGCGCTGATCGTCGCATTGCGCCCTTATGGCAACGAGATCATCCTGATGATCAAGGGCTCGGCGGTTGTCTCCATCGTCACCGTCTTCGACCTGATGGGCCAGACCCGTTACGCCTTTTCCCGCACCTTCGATTATCAGGCCTATCTCTGGGCTGCGATCTTTTATCTCACGATCGTTGAGACGCTTCGGCATGTTTGGGCCTGGCTGGAAGCCCGGCTGACGCGACACCTCAAGCGTTAAACGTCAAGGTTGGCAGCACTCATCATAAGAGGCTGCCAACATTTTGATAAATATAACAAAATTGTGACGCAACCCACCCTTTGGCAAGGTTGGGTTAACCATGCCGTGTTCCCATATCAGATACAGCGGCAATGCTGTGATCGGTCATCATCGATATGGGAACCGCCATCATGAACAAGGACATGGAAAAGATGCTGAGGGGCTACGGCCTCACCACCGCCCAGATTTTCTACCGCCTGCCGGACCATCCGCTGGTCCTCCAGACCTATGTCTGGCAAAACTACGACCTGGCCCCTGATTTCCCCGAAATGCACGGCTTCCTCAAATTCTGGCAGGAAAAGCTAGACGGCCCCCTGCACTCCGTCCGCTATGTGCACCGGCAGGTTATCTCGGCGCAGGAATGGCGCGCGCTGAAAGGGGAGTTCATCCTCCACTAAGAGCCGCAAGCCCACATAAACGTTGCGCCCGTTCCCGATGCGGCTTACAGCAAACGTCAAATGAAGACGCTGACGGATAAGGCACGATGACCAAGAATCAGAAGATCGACGAAGAGGCGCTCGCCGAGGCCTATAACCGCGCACTCGCGCTTGAAAAGGCCGGAGATGTAGACGCGGCGGTGAAGGCCTATGAGGAGGTTCTCGCTATCGATCCTGAGGACCATGGTGGCGCAGCCGTGCGCATCGCCGCCATGGGCCGGGGCGAACAGCCGTCGAAAGCACCCGACGCCTATGTCGAAACCCTGTTCGACCAACATGCCGAAGCCTTCGAGGACATTCTTGTCGAACAGCTCGGTTACGCCGTGCCGATGATGGTGCGCCAGCGGCTGCAGACGCTCAACCTCTGCCCCTTCAAGCGCCTGCTTGATCTCGGCTGCGGCACCGGCCTCACCGGCGAGGCGCTGCGGGATATGGCCGAGGACATCACCGGCATCGATATTTCCGAAAACATGGTCGAGATCGCCCATGAGAAGGACCTCTACGAGACGCTTTACGTCGCCGAAGTCGAGGATTTCCTTGAGGACAATGACGACGAGCCCTTCGACATCATCACCGCCACCGATGTGCTGCCCTATCTCGGCGCGCTGGAGCCGCTGTTTTTCGGCGCGGCCGAAAACCTCAATGCCGGCGGCCTGCTGATCTTCTCCTCGGAAACCCTGCCCGAAGAGACCATGGCCGGGCGTCCCTACATGGTCGGCCCGCACCAGCGTTTCGCCCATGCCGAAACCTATGTCCGCGAAAGACTGGCGGCGACCGGCTTCGAGGTCGTTGAAGTCACCGACATCAATGTGCGCATGCAGGACGGCAATCCGACACCCGGTCATCTCGTGATTGCGAAGTTCAAGGGCTGAGCCTCCGTCATTGCCGCAGATTTCTTCTCCCCGCCGGGGAGAAGGTGGCCCGAAGGGTCGGATGAGGGGCAACGCTCGCGATATGCGGAGAGCTTGCCCCTTCATCCCGCTGCCGCGGACTCCTCCCCGGCGGGGAGAAGAAACAAACGGCATGCGGTTGCCTCACATTCAACACCAACGGCCTGAATCAACCTCTGAGCAACATCCGCCAGCCGGTTGAAGAGACTCCACTTTCCCGCCCATCAACTCGCCTTCGGGCGCCAGACGATATCCGCCACCTTGAGCTTCTTCGGCACGATCTTCAGATCGTAGAACTCATCGGCAAGCGCCTGTTGATAGGCAATGGCTTCATCCGAAACCACTGACACGCGACCGAGATCGGCACCCGGACGGGTGAGCGATACCTTCGTAACGTCCTCGGGAACACCGGTGATGGCGGCGAGCGACTTTGCAGTCGCATCGATGTTCGCCTGCGCCTTTGCGCCTACATTGGCCAGTTCCTTTAGGATCAGCGGCACGAGATCGGGATTGGCCTCGACGAAATCGCCATTGCCGAGAAAGTAGCTCCATGGATCGACGATGCCTTCGGCTGTCGAGAGCACCCGGGTCGTTGGCTCCTTTTCCGCCACCGCAAAGTAGGGATCCCAGATCGACCAGGCATCGATATTGCCGCTTCGGAAGGCGGCCGCCGCATCCGGCGGGGCGAGATCGATGGGCGTGACGTCTGCCAACGTCAGCCCCGCCTTTCGCAGCGCTTTGACGGTGACATTATGGGCGCTCGAGCCGCGCTTGAAGGCGACCTTTTTGCCCTTCAGGTCTTCGAGCGTCTTCAGCGGCGAATCCTTCTGCACGAGAATGGCCGATCCGCCCGCCGCCGCCTTATAGGTGCCGACATAGCGCAGATTACCACCGGCGGCCTGCGCGAAAAGTGGCGGCACATCGCCGGTCGGGCCGATATCCAGCGCACCGGCACCCAGCGCTTCAAGAAGCGGCGGCCCGGAGGAAAACTCCGACCACTTCACCTCAATGCCGCGATCCTTCAGCAAGGCTTCAAGCGCACCCTGGCTTTTTGCCAGTGCGATCACGCCGTTTTTCTGCCAGCCGATGCGCAGCGTCGTCGCTGCGGCACTTGCCCGCCGGATATGCGGCAGAAACAACGCTCCCGTCGCACCTGCGATCAGCCCCAATGTTCCGCGTCTTGTGATCATATCGATATCCTCGCTGTTACCATCACCAGATACCAAAAGCGTAGATATTCGACAGATTTTATCAAATTCTCACGTTGCGCGGAGACGGCGCAGAGAGAATTGAATGTGCTAATTTGCTTGATAGGGCGGAATAAGATTGTCGCGCCTTGGCCGTGCATACCGGATGGACCTTCCGGCAAGGACATCCCCTAACGGGCCAGATCGATGGGGAAAGGCAATCCCCACATAAAAATGCCCTCCCCGGCGGCCGGAAAGGGCATCGTTCAGAGATAGGATGGACTGCGGATCACTCTTCGCCGGATTTCGGATTATCCAGCAACATGTAATCGAGCGGCAGTTCCGTCGTATATTTGATCTGCTCCATCGCGAAGGCGGAGGACACGTCGCGGATTTCGATCTTCGCGATCATCCGTTTGTAGAAGGCGTCATAGGCCGCAATATCTGGCACGACGACGCGCAGCAGATAATCGACGTCACCGCTCATGCGATAGAACTCGACCACCTCAGGGAACTCGGAAACCACTTCGGAAAAGCGCTTCAGCCATTCGATGGAATGCGAGGCGGTGCGAATGGAGACGAAAACCGTGACCTTGGTATTGACCTTGACCGGATCGAGCAGGGCCACACGCCGGCGGATGACGCCGTCTTCTTCCATCTTCTGGATACGCCGCCAACAGGGCGTTGTGGAAAGGCCAACCTTTTTCGCCAGATCGGCAACGGCCAGCGTGGAATCCTCTTGCAGAATGCGCAAAATCTTACGGTCTAGGCGATCCAATGCGTCTACCCTCCTGAATTAATTTCCTTTCAATACACTAATTTTTGCGAAAAAACAGAAAATTGTTTCACTAAATCCGCATTTCCACATATTGCCGCAGAACCGGAAGCAACTCCTCTGTGTACCACGGGTTCTTTTTCAGCCATCCGGTATTGCGCCAGCTCGGATGCGGAAGGGGCAAGATGCCGGGACCGGCGTTGACGTGCAGGTAGCTGCGCCAGTTTTGCACCGTCTCCGTCATGGTTTTCGCGCGTTTTTCACCGAGGTGAAAGGCCTGCGCATATTGGCCGACGGCGAGGATCAGCTCCACCTGGGGCATTGCCGCGATAACCCGCTGCCGCCAGTGCGGGGCGCATTCGCGCCGCGGCGGCAGGTCGCTCCCCTTGTCGTCGTACCCGGGGAAACAGAAACCCATGGGTACGATGGCGAAACGGTCAGGATCATAAAACGTCGGTCTATCGACATTCAGCCACTGCCGGAGCCGGTCGCCCGAGGCATCGTTGAAAGGCAGCCCCGATTCATGAACGCGCAGCCCCGGCGCCTGGCCGGCAATCAGGATGCGCGCTTTTCGCGAGAGGACCACCACCGGTCGCGGTTCGTGCGGCAGGCGATCCGCGACGCCCTTGAGCGGGCCGTCGCGACAGAGACGACAGCGGGCAATTTCGGCACGCAGGCCGCCCAGCGCATCCTGGTCCATCGGCGCGGTCCTTTCTCTTTCAGCCATGCCCCCACCCCAGCAGATGACGAAGAATGGTCAGGAAACCGGTTGCGGGGGTATCGAGATCCGCCGCTCGGTGTTCGCGACGCCATTGCGACGGGTTTTCAAATTCTCCCACCCAGATACCGCGCGCCTGCCGACGGGCTTCTGCCTGTTCGCTGGAGAACTGAAAATAACCGGACGCCACTGCAAAGCCCGCAGACACCATGTCCGACGAGACATCCCTGCCGCCTGCGGAACAATAGACCAGCAGCCGGCCATATCGATCTCTTGAACCACCCGAGCAGGAAAAATCCGCAGCGCTTGCCAGCCGCTGCAGGGCACGGCGCGCTTCCTCGCCGCATGGCCAGCTTTCGCTGCCGCGAAGACATGTCTGCGCAAGCTCGGGCGCATCAATGCCGAGCAGCCGGAAACGGTCGCCGCCCTTTGCCAGCGTATCACCATCGATCACAAAAAACCGGCCACGGTGGGTTTCGCTGTTGAATTGATCGAGCCTCGCGGCGATGAGGATGCCAAGAAACACGGTGGCGAGGAAAAGCCCGCCGTCGCGCAGCAGCGAAAAGCCCCTGCCCTTGCCTCCATTTCGTCTCATGTCACAACAAACCCTTGTCAGAAATGGCAAACAAATCCTTTCACGGCAGCATCTTCTTAAGATTTTGGGCGTAGTCTGCAAGGGTTCATGTCACCCCTGCGTTGTAACAATGAGTAGAAGCGTCAGCACGTCCACCGACAAGATCATCGTCGACCGCTCGAAAAAACACCGCAACAAGGCGGTTTTCGACACGGTCAAGACGACGCGTGAACGCCTGCAGCAGGGACCCGGCGCAAGCGACGCCTATGAGCGCGAAATGCTGACCATGCACATCGCCGAGGCCCATCAGGGCGCGATGATCATGCCGCTTTTCATCGTTCTTGCCTCCGTCATCGGCCTCTACATCACCCGCGACATCAGCCTGATCCTCTGGTCGCTGACCGCGCTCAGCTTACATGCGTTTTCGCTGCTGCTGGCCAAGCGGGCGGCGAAACAGGACATCACCGCCGACAATATCCAGCACTGGAAAAACCTTTTCCTCGGCATGCAGATCCTGACCGGCTTTGCCTGGGCGATGTTTGCGCTGGCGGAGCCCACCCGCCACGATCCGACGCTCATTCTTTTCTTCAAGGGCTCGACGCTGCTGATCGCGCTTTCCTTGACCGCCATTGCCAATTTCATGCTGCGGCGGGCGATTTCCCTCACTTTCCTGCCTGTGCTCGCAGCGCTTGGCATGACGGCAGCCATCTCGCGAAATCCATTCGATGTCGGCCTCGCTCTGATGTTCGGCATGGCCATCCTTTTTTGCCATCGCATCACCAACCGGCTCTACCAGACCAGCGTCAAGCTCCTGTCGTCCCAGACCGAAAAGGACGACCTGATCGCCGAACTCGAAGTCGCCAACTCGGTCTCCGACGAAGCGCGGCGTCGCGCGGAGGAGGCCAACCTCGCCAAGTCCCGCTTCCTCGCCTCCATGTCGCACGAACTGCGCACACCGCTCAACGCCATCCTCGGCTTCTCCGAGGTCATGTCGTCGGAGGTACTCGGTCCGCTCAACAACCCGCTCTACAAGGAATATTCCGGCGATATCCACCGCTCCGGCCAGCATCTGCTTGATCTCATCAACGAGATCCTCGACCTGTCGCGCATCGAGGCCGGTCGCTACGATCTCAACGAAGAGTCCATTTCCATGCTCGAAATTGCCGAAGACTGCATCGGCATGATCCAGCTGCGCGCCCGCGCCAAGAATATCCGCATTTCCCAACAGTTCGAAGCCAGCCTGCCGCAGGTCTGGGCCGATGAGAAATCCATCCGGCAGGTCATCCTCAACCTGCTCTCAAACGCCGTGAAATTCACGCCCCAGGGCGGCGAAATCCTCGTCAAGGCCGGCTGGACGGCGGGCGGCGGCCAATATGTATCGATCAGCGATAATGGTCCCGGCATCCCAGAAGAGGAAATTCCGATTGTGCTGTCGGCCTTCGGTCAGGGCTCCATCGCGATCAAGAGCGCCGAACAGGGAACAGGGCTCGGCCTCCCCATCGTTCAGGCGATCCTGGCCAAGCATGATGGCCAGTTCATCCTCAAATCGAAGTTGCGCGAGGGCACCGAAGGCATCGCCATTCTGCCGGCGAAGCGCGTGTTACAGAGCCTGCCAGCGGTGGAAGAGACCCACGCCATCCAGCCGCGGCGCCGGTCATTTGCCTGAACCCGCGGAAATCTCAGAAAAATAGCGTCGTCACCAGCGAATACAGCACGAAAAATCCGTTCGCCATCAGCAGGCAGAAGACGGCGAACGAGCCGAGATCCTTGGCATGGCGTCCGACCGAAGAGATTTCCGGCGAGATGCGGTCCACCAGCTCCTCGATGGCCGTATTCAGCGCTTCAACCGAAAACAGAAGCAGCATCAGCACCGTGAAGACGAGAAGATGTGCAAATGGCGAACCGGCGACCAGCAAAAGGGTGAGCCCCGCGCCAAAAGCGAGAACCTCGTGGCGAAACGCCGCTTCCTGCCACAGCCGGCCAAGCCCTTGCAGGGAATAGCGGGCGGCGGCAAAAAGATGCCTCCAGCCCTTCTCCTTGCGGAAGGCCGGTTCTGGCGGCGGCATGTGCGGCGTCGCTTCCATCTTCAGCCTCAATGATTGGTGGGCGGGGCGATGCGGGTGTCTACCCCCGCTGCCTCGAAGGTCGCCATGCCGGAATGGCAGGCGGCAGCGGCCTTGACGATGCCAGCCGCAAGAGCTGCACCTGTGCCCTCGCCGAGCCGCATGCCGAGCGCCAGAAGCGGTGTCTTGCCCAGCTTTTCAATCGCCGCAAGGTGGCCGGGCTCCCCCGAGACATGGCCGATAAGGCAATGGTCGAGCGCAGAGGAATTGGCAGCCTTCAGCAGCGCCGCAGCGGCCGTTGCCACGTAGCCATCCACGAGCACGGGAATGCGTTGCACGCGCGCAGCAAGAATCGCACCGGCAATCGCCGCGATTTCGCGTCCGCCGAGACGGCGCATGATTTCCAGCGGGTCCGACAGGTGATCCTTGTGGAAGTCCACCGCCGCCTTCACCGCCGCGATCTTGCGGGCCATGACGTCCCCTTCCGAACCGGTGCCCGGACCGGTCCACTCCTCCGCCGTGCCGCCGTAAAGTGCGAGATTGATGGCAGCGGCAATCGTCGTATTGCCGATCCCCATTTCGCCGACACAGAGAAGATCGGTGCCACCGGCAATCGCCTCCATGCCAAAGGCCATGGTCGCGGCGCAGTCGCGCTCCGAAAGCGCCGGCTCACAGGTGATATCACCTGTCGGATAGTCCAGCGCCAGATCGAAAATCTTCAGGCCGAGATCATTGGCAACGCAGATCTGGTTGATCGCCGCACCGCCAGCCGCGAAATTTTCCACCATCTGCTGTGTGACCGAGGTCGGATAGGGCGTGATACCATGCCGCGTAACGCCGTGATTGCCGGCAAAGATCGCCACCAGCGGACGGTTGACGGCAGGCGAACGGCCGGACCAGGCGGCCAGCCACATGGCGATCTCTTCGAGACGACCGAGCGAACCGGCAGGCTTCGTCAGTTGCGCATTTCGCTCCTTTGCCGCCACAAGCGCATGGGTATCCGGGCCGGGAAGCTCGCGCAGCAGCGCGCGAAAATCGTCGAAGGGCAATCCGCTCATGCTCATGATATCAATCTCTCTCGTCGCCGCACTGGCTTTCGCATCGGCTCATGCGTCCGGAACTTGTGTTTTCCGGCAAATCGGTCTTTGTTGCGCCTCTCATAATCGCGGATGCGCCGCGGAACAACCGGAAATGCAGAGACTGCAGCGGAGAGAGCATGAAGGCCGGGGATTTTATAACAGATGTCATGCATTCCCTCGCCTTTCTAAGCCGCCTGCCTGTCCCCTCGCGGTTTTTCGAGAACGCCGACGCCATATCGATGAGCCGCACCGCCCGCGCCTTTCCCGCTGCCGGTCTGTTGATCGCCCTGCCCGGCGCCGTCCTTGTTGTCGTGTGTGCTGCCTTTGACGCCTCACCACAACTGACCGGCTGGCTGATCATCGGCATCACCGCACTCATCACCGGCGCTTTGCATGAAGATGGGCTCGCCGACACGGCCGACGGCTTCGGCAGCGGCAAGGACAAGGCGCGCATGCTGGAGATCATGAAAGACAGCCGAATCGGCAGCTATGGCGCCATCGCCATGGTTCTGTCTTTCGCGCTGCGCGCTACCGCCCTTGCCTCGCTGATCGAGACGTTGCCGGCAAAAGCTGCCGCCGCCGCCTTCATCGCCGCGCTGGTCCTCAGCCGCGGGTTGATGGTGTGGCATTGGCAGACGCTGCCCGCTGCAAAAACCTCCGGCCTCGCCGCCGGTGCCGGGCAACCCGGCACCGGCGAGCGCAACATCGCGCTGGCAATCGGTGTGCTGCTCTTCCTCCTCTTTACGCTGCACGCCCTGCCAGCCGCCTCGATCGTGCTGGTGCTCGCAGCAGCATGCCTGGCAACGATGCTGTTTGGCAGGCTCTGCGATAGCAGGATCGGCGGCCATACCGGCGATACGATCGGCGCCTGCCAGCAGATCACGGAGATCGTGACCCTTGTCGCCCTTGCCCTCGCGGCCTGACCGATTGATATAGAGCCCATGGAAACACCCTGCATCCACATCTGCCAACTTGAGCGAACCAACAGCCTCTGCATCGGCTGCGGCCGCACGCTGGAAGAAATCGGCGGCTGGGCCGGCTATAGCGACGAGATTCGCCGCGACATCATGCGGCGGCTGCCGCAAAGACTGAGCAATCTGCCAAAGACCGCCAAGGAGACACAGACCACATGAACAGGCTGACCATCGTTCTCCTTCTGCTCGCCGTTGGCCTTGGGCTCCTTCTCATCAATCACGATGGTGGCCGAACGCTTGGCATCGACAATGACCGGTTCGCGCATGTTCTCTACCTTCTGCCGATTGCGGGCCTGTTATCAGCGGGCATTCTGGCCGGCAGGCGCGGCAGCCTCGGCACCGTCATCCGACAGCTCGCCGTCTGGCTGGTCATCATACTCGGGCTTGTTTCGGTCTATCTCTACCGCTTCGACCTGCAATCCTTCGGTGACCGGCTGCTCGGCGGGCTGATGCCCGGCCGCGCCGTAGTGGTGACGACACCAGGCGGCGAGCAGGAAATCGTGCTGCACAAATCGATGAGCGGCCATTTCGAGGCGAATGTGAATGTCGAGGGAAAATCGATCCACATGCTGGTCGATACCGGCGCAAGCTCCGTCGTGCTCGCCAATGACGACGCAACCGCTGTCGGCATCGATACGACGGGTCTGCGATATACCGTGCCGGTCATGACGGCAAACGGACGCACGGCCGCCGCTCCTGTGACACTCACGGAAATCGCCATCGGCCCAATCGTCAGGCGCAACATTCCAGCCCTTGTGGCGCAGGACGGTCAATTGGGCCAGAGCCTGCTCGGCATGAGCTTCCTGTCCACGCTCGGTTCGTTGCAGATGCAGACGGATGAATTGCGGTTGCGTGATCGCTAAGCGGCACCCTCCTCCGCCTCAAACCCGGCACATTAGCATCCACAGAATGAAATACCCGGTTTACCCAGCAATCGGGTTGTCCGTTTCGCGCAGGCAAATTGTTGCGAAACATTGCCCCCTTGATTTTGCCCCGTTTGATAATCTAAGTTGAGATTGTTCTCAGGGCGGGGTGCAATTCCCCACCGGCGGTATCGGGATTTTCCCGGAGCCCGCGAGCGCTTCCGGTCTCCAAAGCCGGGAGGTCAGCAGATCCGGTGAGAGGCCGGAGCCGACGGTATAGTCCGGATGGAAGAGGACAAGGCATAAGACGTTCGCGCGTGCGCGGGCTTCGCATTGCATTGTTCGCCCAAGGGATATTTGGCGCTTTCCGAAGCGCGAAAATGCCGCAAAACGGCATAACCCTTGAAAGGCTTGAAAGAAAATGACCATTGCTAAGATTGAAGACGCAATCGACGCTATTTCCCGTGGCGAGATGGTGATTGTTGTCGATGATGAAGACCGCGAGAATGAGGGCGATATCATTGTCGCTTCAGACAGCATCACCCCGCAACAAGTCGCCTTCATGATGAACCATGCGCGTGGCCTGATCTGCGTCGCCATGCCGGGCGAACGTCTCGATGCACTCGATATTCCCTTGATGGTGTCGCGCAACACGGAATCGCTGAAGACGGCATTCACCGTTTCGGTGGATTATATTCCCGGCACGACGACAGGCATCTCCGCAGCCGACCGCGCAAAGACTGTGCGAGCGCTCGTTTCGGAAGGGTCGCGCGCGGAAGATTTCGCACGCCCAGGCCACATCTTTCCGCTGCGCGCCAACCCGAAGGGCGTTCTCGGCCGTACCGGCCACACGGAAGCGGCCGTTGATCTTTGCCGTCTCGCCGGCAAATTCCCTTCCGGCACCATTTGCGAAATCGCCAATGACGATGGCACCATGGCCCGCCTGCCGCAGCTTGAAGTCTTTGCCGAACGCCATGGCCTGTTGATCGTGACGATCAAGGACCTCGTGTCCTATCTGGAAGGCGAGGTCTTTGAAGAAGTGGCGCAAAAGCAGGTTGCATAATCGCGACCCTGCCCATTTTCCCCGATCAAAAACGCCCGGTGAAAACCGGGCGTCATCGTTTCCAGAGATATAGCCCGGATCAGTTGCGCAGCCGGTATCCGGTCTTGAACATCCAGCCCACAATCCCGAGGCATACTGCCAGAAACAGCGTGATCATCGCCAGGCTGATCACCGGGTTGACGTCGGCGATCTCATAAAAGCTCCAGCGGAAACCGCTGATCAGGTAAAGCACGGGGTTGAAGTGGCTGACCGTTTGCCAGAACGGCGGCAACATGTCGATCGAATAGAAGCTGCCGCCGAGAAAGGTCAGCGGCGGAACGACCAGCATGGGAATGAGGTTCAGCTGTTCGAAATTCGACGCCCAGATGCCGATGATGAAGCCGAAGAGGCTGAAACTGACCGCCGTCAGCACGAAAAACAGGATCATCATGAACGGATGGGCGATGCTGATATCGACGAAGAACGAGGCTGTGATCAGGATGATCGTGCCGATCATCAGCCCCTTTGTCGCCGCCGCGCCGACATAACCGGCGAGTATTTCCGTCATTGCGACAGGTGCCGAGAGAATTTCATAGATCGTGCCGGTGAACTTCGGGAAATAGATGCCGAAGGAGCCGTTGCCGATACATTGCGTCAGAAGCGTCAGCATGATGAGCCCGGGCGTTATGAACGCGCCATAGGAAACGCCGCCAACCTCCTGAATCCGCGAACCGATCGCGGTTCCGAAGACGATGAAATAGAGGGAGGTCGAAATGACTGGCGACACCACGCTTTGCAACAGCGTGCGGCGCGTGCGCGCCATTTCGAACAGATAGATGGACTTGACGGCTTCGAAATTCATTTCTGGCCTCCGACCAGCGAAACAAAAATATCCTCAAGCGAGCTTTGCCGCGTCGAGAAATCCTTGAAATGGATGTTGGCAGCGAACAGGGCACCGAGGACATCGGCGATGCGTCCCTGCTCGCCATTGTCCTCGATTTCGTACGTGATCGTTGTGCCATCTTCTGAAAGCATGAGGCCAAACGGCGCGAGGCTCTCCGGCAAGGCGTCGATCGGCTGCGAAAGCTCGAGGAAAAGCTGTTTTCGCCCCAGCTTTTTCATCAGCGCCGCCTTTTCCTCCACAAGCAGCAGTTCGCCGCCATTGATGACACCCACACGGTCGGCGATTTCTTCCGCCTCCTCAATGTAATGCGTCGTCAAAATGATGGTGACGCCCTTGGCGCGCAGCTCCGAAACGACATTCCACATGTCGCGGCGCAACGCCACGTCAACGCCAGCGGTGGGTTCGTCGAGGAAAAGAACCTTCGGCTCATGGGCAAGCGCCTTGGCAATCAACACCCGTCGCTTCATGCCGCCGGAAAGCTCGCGCAGCATGTTGTCTTTCTTGTTCCAGAGGGACAGAGATTTGAGGATACGCTCGATGAGTTCCGGGTTCTTCTTCTGCCCATGCAGACCGCGCGAGAAGCTGACAGTATTCCACACCGTCTCGAACTGGTCCGTGGTAAGCTCCTGCGGCACGAGGCCGATCAGAGCGCGGGTCTGGCGGAAGTCCTTCACCACATCATGCCCGCCGACCATGACGGAGCCTTCGCCGGGATTGACGAGACCGCAGACAATCGAAATCAGCGTCGTCTTGCCAGCCCCGTTCGGGCCGAGAAGCGCCAGGATTTCACCCTCCCGGATATCCAGACTGACGCCCTTCAGCGCCTGAAAGCCATTGGCGTAGGATTTTGTCAGATTCCGGATGGAGACAATGGCATTCATGGCGAACTCTTTCGAAAAACCGAGCAAGATGAACGCCATATAGGCCGCAGAAGTTGCAAAAGCCAGCCCGATGGGCTGAACACAGCGTTCGGCCCAGGCGAAAAATCAGCCGAAGACGCTATAGAAAAACTGCGCGGCGACAACAACCAGAAACAGCCCGAAGGCGCGCTCCAGCTGCTTCTTGCTGAGCGCATGCGCCAGCCTGGCACCATAGGGCGCAACCAGCAGCGTGATCGGGATCAGCAGGAAGACGGCGATCCAGTTGATGAAGCCGGTCGAGAAAGGCGGCAGGCCCGCGTCCCCCCATCCCGCCCAGATATAACCGGCAAGACCCGGTAACGAAATCAGCACGCCGACGCCGGATGACGTTGCGACAGCCTGATGAATGCTCCGTCCGTAAAGCGTCATGAAGGTGTTGTTCATCACGCCGCCGCCCACGCCCATCAGGCCGGAGAAGAGGCCGATACCGGTGCCCACCAGAAAGCGCCCCGGGTTGCGCGGCAGGTCGGAGCCGAGATGCCAGCTCGCCCGGTTGAAAATCATACGGAAGGCGAGCAGGAGGGCGATAAACGCAAATATCAGTCGCAGCGCCACGCTGGAGGCATAAGCGGCAACCACGGATGCGAGGATGGTGCCAAGCGGCACGGCGATGATCCAGCCCTTCAGAAGGTCGATATCAACGGCGCCTTTCTGACGATGGGTCAGAAAAGAACGGATGGACGTCGGAACGATGATGGCGAGCGATGTTCCAAGCGAAAGATGCATGCGCACCGCCTCGGGCACATCCAATAATCCGAAGACATGGTAGAACACCGGCACCAGAACCGCGCCACCACCGATGCCGAACAACCCGGCCAGAAGACCGGCGACAACACCCGCTGCCGCAAGCGCCGCTGCAAACACGATAATCTCAGAAACAGGGGGCATGGAATGGCTCCGGAAGGCCGTTGTCGCAACGGGTGCCACTCTTAGCGCATCAGGAACGGGCAGCAAGCCGCTTCGCCGCCGCACGGTACGCTGCGCGTTTCTTTCGCCGCTAATCCTCGCGCTCTCGGATGATTGGTCTCACATCCGACGCCTGACGGTTGCGAGCGCCGAGCCGAACGCCTTCGCGAAGCTCTCACGATCGTCGGGATTGAGGAAGGAGCCGATATCGGTTGCCCTGCCCTCACCGGTCACGTGCATCGAAACGATACCGATTTCATCATGTCGCCTGACCCGGAAGCGGGCCCAGAAGGGATTGAAGCGGTGCTCCACCATGCGTCCGGCGGGAGAGAACTTGCGAATGGAGAGGCTGGTCCGCGAGACACTGACTTCCTCGCGCGCCTTTGCGGCCCGGTAGTTCGCGCGAAAAGCCACGTAAAGCAGCAGGAAATCGAACCCGAAGAAGAGGCCGATCGGCCAGGCCCCCGTCGCGAAAAAAAAGCCGCCATAGACAAGGCAGGCGAGCCCGGAAAAGAGGAGCAGCAGGCGAAAACCCCTTCGGCCAAGCGAACGGTGCGGAACGAGTTCCGCCGCGAAAATCGGCTGGTCGTTGAGCGTATCCACGTTGCGTTCCTCACGGCGGGCTGGATATAGATAGTCCATGACAATCGCCAAGACACGATCCAGCACCCAAACATTGAAAAAGTCAAATCCGTCGCCGCGGCGCAAGCCCGCGCGGGTGAAGACCGCCTATTCGAAGGATGAGCTGACGGAAATCTTCCGCCGCTTCTCCATTCAACGGCCCGAACCGAAGGGCGAACTGGAACATACCAATCCCTTTACCTTGCTGGTCGCCGTTGCGCTCTCCGCCCAGGCGACCGATGTGGGTGTAAACCGTGCCACACGCGCGCTGTTTCAGGTGGCAGACACGCCGGAAAAAATGCTGGCGCTGGGCGAGGAACAGCTGATCGGTTACATCAAGACCATCGGCCTTTATCGCAACAAGGCAAAAAACGTCATTGCGCTGTCGCAGATGCTGATCGACAATTTTGGCGGCGACGTGCCGAAAACCCGCGACGAACTGGTCACGCTGCCGGGCGTTGGCCGCAAGACCGCCAACGTGGTCATGTCCATGGCCTTCGGCATACCCACGCTTGCTGTCGATACCCACGTCTTCCGCATCGCAAACCGGCTCTGTCTTGCGCCGGGCAAGACCCCTGACGAGGTCGAAGACCGGCTCATCCGCATCATCCCCGAGCAGTATCTCTTCCACGCCCATCACTGGCTGATCCTGCATGGGCGCTATTGTTGCAAGGCGCGCAAGCCGGAATGCGAACGCTGCGTAATTGCCGACATCTGCAAATCGCCGGAAAAGACTTTTGATATTCCAGCACCGCTCGTGGAATTACCCGCGCAGCTGTTCGGTGCGGCCAGCGGCGAATGAAGGATCTCGGCGGCTGACAGCCTTATGAAGATGCACCATCATCGAGGCGGCAAAAAGCGGCGTCAGCAGGTTGAGAAACGGGACAGCGAGAAAAGCAGCGATCACCAGTCCCGCCATGAACACGGTGGTGCGATGCTTCACCCGGAACAGCCGCGCCTCAGCGGGTGAGCGAAACCGCATCGCCGCAAATTCGAAAAATTCCCGGCCGAGCAGATAACCGTTCACCAGAAAAAACGCGATGAGGTTGATGCCCGGTACAAGCAAGAGGAAAAGCGCGATCAGGTTGCCGGCTATCACAACGCCGAAAAACTTGACCGACGACACCACCGCCTCGCCCATTGGCATCGCGGTGCCCGGGGGATCTTTGGGATAGCTCCTTTTCTCCACAACTTCGGCAACGTCATCGAGAAACAGACCGGCAATGACGGCGGTGACCGGCGAGATGAGCAGAGCCAGCGCCAATGCGAGGCCTATGCCGGCAAATATGGCGAAAACGAATGTCAGCCAGCCCGCCCAATCCGGCACGCCGGGTATGAGCGTGTCGATCCACGGAAGGGCGAAGTAGATAAAGATCGAACGGATCGCAAACCACAGGGCCGCAAGCACGAGAAGCGTCAGCCCCAGCACCTTCCAGAACACAGACCGCGTCTCTGCCGCAAACAGATTTTGGAAGGCAAGTCGCGCCGCATCAAAAATCATCAGGAACTCCTCGACACGCCCAGGGTTTGGTCTGTCATTCACATGGCAGATAGGAGGTGACTGCAAACCGTGCAAGACGGCTGTAAGAACGACTTTTTCGGATTTAAACCGGTGATGGAATTTCCCTTGAATAAAAGATATCTCTAAAATATAATAAACCATCTATTAAAATTCGCAGTCGGGGATAAGGCGGAGGAAAAGCCAGGACAAGCAGTCGCTACCCCAAAGCGCGGTTGGCACGCCCGTTTGCGCGCACATGCATCATCGTTCAATAAAGATACAAGAATGAGGCGTTGGTGGAAAAGCTGCTGTTGAACCTTACCCGCGCGATGAAGGCCGGTACGCCCTCAGAACGTAAGATTGCCAAATATCTGATTGAACATCTCGACGAATTGCCCTTCGAGACGGCGCAGACGCTTGCCGCTAAACTTGGCCTCAGCCCGATGACGGTCGGCCGGTTTCTACGGTCGCTGGGATACCGGCAATTCAGCGATATCCGCGCCGATTTACGCCACGCTGAAGAAGCAGCCATCGCGGACAGGCCCTTCCCGACCGACGCCGGCGACCGTCACGCCAACCCATTTTCACAGCTATTGTCACAACAGATTCAGGCCATCCAGACGTCGTTCGACATGACGACGCAGTCGATCTGGCATATTGCCATGACTGAAATTGCCGAAGCCACGGATGTTTTTCTCGCAACGTCACCCGAAGGTCTGGAGGCCGGGCGGCATTTCTACGGCAGGCTGCTGGAAAGTCGCGGCCACACGCATTACCTCGGCACCGACAGCGCGACCTATGTCGCCCTGTGGGATTTCGATCCCGCCGGGACGCTGCTCGTCATCACGGATTGCGGCGGCAACCTCGCGCCGCTGCAGCGCCTGGCAGCAATGGCGCGCAAGAGTGGTTACAGGACATTGCTGATCACCACACGTTTTTATGAATGGGGCCCGGAGAGCGTCGATCTCTGTCTTGCCATGCCGCAGACGCAGAATGGCAGCCAGGGCCTGTTGCAACTCGTCTCGCTGCTGGAATTCACGCTCTGCGCGCTTGGCGCTGGTGCCGATGACGCCGGCAGGGCACGAACAAAAAACGTTGCCGCTCTGAAACGCTCGCTTCGCGGCTGATTGCGATTTGCCGGCAGCCAGGATCGAGCGGCACCCAACCGGCCTACTGTTTCAATAAAAAAATCACAGGCTCTCCAGTTCCTGGCGATGTCGGTACATGGCGAGAAAACGCTGGTAGTCCCGCTCGTAAGCGGGAGCGAGCGCAGGATTGCCTGAAATCTCTGCATGGCCCGGATACATGGCGGCGCCGGCATGCGCGAGGCTTTGATGCACTCCGCCGGCTGTCGCAGCCGTCATGGCTGTGCCCAGAAGCACAGCGTCGGCGGTGGCGGGAACGACGATCCGCTTGCCCGTCACGTCGGCATAAAGCTCCATCAACAGCGAGTTTTTCACATGTCCGCCAGTAACATGGAGCGTTTCCACGTCATAGCCGAAACACTGCATGGCATCGAGCACATGGCGGGCCCCAAGCGCAATCGCCACGGCGGTACGCCAGTAGAGGCGGCAAAGGCTGTCGAAAGACGTATCGAGAGTGAGCCCGCTGATCACGCCCACCGCATGCGGGTCAGCATGAGGCGAACGGTTGCCGTGGAAATCCGGCAACACATGCAGACGCTCGGCGAAGGATGCTCCCTCGACCGCGCGCAATTCGGTGACGCGTGCGACGATCCGGGCGTGCAGAGCCGTATCTGGCTCACCACCCGCTGCATGCATGCGCACGATGTGATCGAGCAGCGCCCCCGTCGCCGACTGTCCGCCCTCCACCAGCCAGTGGCCGGGCAGCACCGCCTGCCAGTAGGGTCCCCAGAGACTATGGCCCGGCATCGGCTGCTCGGACATGGCAACGAGACAGCTCGACGTTCCCGCGATCAACGCCACATGTTTGCCGACGTCGTCGGAAAGGCATCCGCCAAGCGCCCCGAGAGCGCCGGCATAGGCATCGATCATGCCCGCCGCCACCTGACAGCCGGTATCGAGACCGAGTTCCCCGGCAGCCTGGGCCGAGAGCGGACCGATGGCTCCGCCGGGCATGACGGTCGTTTCGGGCAGCCCTGCCCGCGCCTTCAAATCTTCCAATCCGGCGATAGCAAGGTAGTCCGCCTGCCAGCCCGGATTTTCCTGCGCTAGAAAGTTCCACTTCGCGGTTTGCGTGCAGTTTGATCGCCGCGCTGAGCCGGTGGCCTTCCATGTCAGGAAATCCGCAAGATCAAAGGCGAAAGACATGCGTGCCCAGCTTTCCGGCAGATGGTTCTTCAGCCACATCAGCTTTGGCATCTGCATCTCCGGCGAGACGCTGTTACCGGCAAAATCCAGCACCCGGTGACCTGAACCCGTCAGGCGGTCCGCCTCCTTTATCGCGCGATGATCGAGCCAGACGATCGTATCGAACCGGTCTTCACCGGTAACGGAAACGGAGACAGGTTCCCCCTCGTGATCGCGAATGACGAGTGAACAGGTGGCGTCAAAGCCGATCGCGCCGATGCTCTGCGGCAGAATGCCGGCGTCGGCGAGTGCGGCTTTCACCGCGGTGCAGACTGCATTCCAGATATCACCGGAATCGTGTTCGGCGTGATTTTCACGCGGCCGCTGCATGATGATGGGATGCGTGGCCCGCGCAAGCAGCCGGCCGCTTGCATCAAAAATCCCGGCACGGGCGCTCGCCGTACCGACATCGACAGCGACGAGATTTTGACGCATCAAGATTGCAATTCCATCCCTTGCGCGATGATCCGACGGCGGCAGACGACCGGACTGAAATCAGCCTCTATCACGTTCCATCCGCCTGCCAAGACCGCCCCTCCCCACGTAGCTGTCCACAAGTTGAACCAAATCCGGCATCGCGTCAAACACGGCATCGGCTCCGAGCCCGGCGATCTTTTCGCGGAATGCGGGAAAGCGGGCGTGCGAGCCGCCGGTAAAGGCAAAAACCCCCATGCCGGCAGCCTTTGCGGCGGCTATCCCAGCCGGACTGTCCTCGATGACGATGCAGTGATGAGGATCGGCCTGCATTGCCTGGGCCGCATGCAGGAAGAGATCGGGGGCCGGCTTGCCGTTCTTCACCATGGTGGCGCTGAAGACGTAAGGCTCGAACTTCTCGATGAGCCCTGTCAGCCCAAGGGAATAACGGATTCGCTCGGGCTGACTGGACGATGCAACGCAACGTTTGATGGCGGCGAGGCTGTCCAGTGTTTCGGCAATGCCGTCGATGGGCTGCAACTCGTTCCTGAAGCGCTCGAACAATGTCGCGCGCATGTGCTCAAGAAAATCGATGTCCGTCTCGACACCATAGTCTTCGAACAACGTCCTTGTCATGCTTGCGACGCTGCGGCCAAGAAAGCGCTCGTAGGCCTCCTCCTCCCCCATTGTCACACCGAGATGGGAAAGCATATCCAGAAGAACGGAAATGGAGACCGGCTCGCTGTCGACCAGAACGCCGTCACAATCGAAAATCAACAGTGGCTCAGTCTCGCCTTCCATTATCCAGTCACTCTTCAGCCAGCTTGTCATCCAGATAAAGCTTTAGGGTTTTTACCGTGCCCTCTTGCCACAGCGTTTTCAGCGCGTGGGCGAAGCGTTTACGGAAAAGCGCCGATTCGGCAACAGCGCCAAAGATGTCATCAAGCGCGAGGAATGCCATCGGGTCATCCTTGGCCTTGATGGCCGCGGCCTGCAGTCGTTCGGCACTGGCATCGTTGAACACGATCTCCTTACCGCTATCGGACGTGCCGTGGAAATAGCGGCACCACAGTGCCGAAACCAAGGAAAGACCGACAATATCCTCTCCGCGCTGAAGACGATCTGCGGTCGAGGGAAGGATGAATTTCGGCTGGCGGTTGGAACCGTCCTGCGCCAGACGCGGAATGGTGTCGCCAATCTTGGGATTGAGAAAGCGCCGCTCGATCAGCGCGAAATACTCATTGAGGTCCGTATCCGGCACCGGCGGAATGACCGGGATGATCTCTTCCTTTTCGAGCTTCGCCAGAAATGCGCGGATCAGCGGATGCTCCATCGCTTCATGGACGAAATGGATGTCGAGCAGCGCCGCAGGATAGGCGATTGCCGCATGGCCGCCATTCAGAATGCGGATTTTCATGTGCTCATAGGGCGCAACATCGGACACGAACTGCACGCCCGCCTTCTCGAGAGCCGGTCGGCCAGCCGGGAAGTTGTCCTCCATCACCCATTGCTTGAACTCTTCACAGAAGACCGGCCAATTGTCGTCGATGTTGAAGTCGTCGCGGGCGATGTTGCGTTCGCGATCACCGGTAGCGGGCGTGATGCGGTCGACCATGGAATTCGGGAAAGCGACGTTCTCACCGATCCAGTTGGCGAAGGCCGGATCGGACAGTGCCGCCAGCCCGACCACAGCATTTTTCGTCACCTTGCCATTGTGGGGGATGTTATCGCAGGACATGACGGTGAAGGGCTGCACACCCTTCGCCCGCCGCACCTTCAGACCAGCGACGATGAGGCCAAACACGGTTTTCGGCGACGTCGGGTTCCTGCCGTCTTCGGCTATGGCCGGATGCTGCGGGTTAAACGAACCGGAGGCATCGATGAAATAGCCGCCTTCTGTAATCGTCATCGACACGATACGGATCTTCGGATCGGCAAGCGTATCGATGATGGCACCGGTGTCGCCGACCGGCAGAATGTCGATCATCGGCCCGGTGACGCGCGCGCCGGTGCGGTTATTGTCCTGCTCGACAACGGTCGTCAGGAAATCCTGTGCGGCAAGTTTTTCGCGCATGACGGCATCGGACGGCAGGACGCCTGCGCCGATGATCGCGAAGTCATGGTCCGTGCCGGTGTTGAACAGGTCGTCGAGGTAAACCGCCTGATGCGCGCGGTGGAAATTGCCAACGCCGAAATGCACGATGCCGGCAGAAAGATCGTCCCGGCTGTAGGACGGAATCGCCGCCGTCTTCTTTGCTTCGTCAAGCGTTGCGAGTGAAAGTTTGCATGTCATGTCATGATCCTCGAAGGGAAACGGTGGTCTTGCCAATCGCCCTGTCGCGGGCATTCGGACTGTCTGCAAACGGCCGCCACCGAATGGCGAGCCGCTCCGTCGTTAGGGCCAGCCCCGCCTAGATCGCTTTGCCCTTGTCATCGAATCTGTGGATTTTGGTATCGTCGGGCGTGATGAAGACAGTGTCGCCGTGCTTGCAGGCAAATTCGCCGTCCGCGCGGGCGGTAATCGGGCCGATGCCTGGGACATCGATATGCAGAAAAGTGTCGGAGCCGAGATGTTCGGCGACCGTGACCTTGCCCTGCCACAGCCCGCTTTCCTTGGACAGGAGCAGATGTTCCGGCCGCACCCCGGCGGTGGTGGCGCCTTTGCCGCGGGCGTAGTCTCCGGTGATGAGATTCATACGCGGCGAGCCGATGAAGCCAGCGACGAAGAGGTTGGCAGGCGAACGGTAAAGCTCCATCGGGGAGCCGACCTGCTCGATGTTGCCACGGTTCAGGACGACGATCTTGTCGGCCATGGTCATGGCCTCCACCTGGTCGTGGGTGACGTAGATCATCGTCGTCTTCAGCGTGTTGTGCAGCTCGGAGATTTCCAGCCGCATGGTGCCGCGCAGCGCCGCATCGAGGTTGGAAAGCGGCTCATCGAACAGGAAGGCAGAGGGTTCACGCACAATGGCGCGGCCAATCGCCACGCGCTGGCGCTGGCCACCCGAGAGCTGCGAAGGCCGGCGCTCGAGATAATCGGTGAGGTTCAACACGCGGGCCGCATCCTCCACCTTCTTGTCAATGACAGCCTTGTCGAGCTTGGCCATCTTCAGCGGAAAGGCGATGTTGTTTCTCACACTCATATGCGGATAAAGCGCATAGGACTGGAACACCATGGCAAGACCGCGCTCGGCGGGCGCGCGCTCGGTCACATCCTTGCCGTCGATGACGATCTTGCCGCCGGAGACATCTTCGAGCCCGGCGATCAGGCGCAGAAGCGTGGACTTGCCGCAACCCGACGGGCCGACAAAGACGACGAATTCGCCATCGTGGATATCGAGATCGATCGACGGGATGACTTTTGCCTCACCGAAGACCTTGGACACGTTCTGAAGGGAAATGCTGCCCATGTTTGTCGTTCCTTATTTCACGGCGCCGAAGGTCAGGCCGCGCACGAGTTGCTTCTGCGAGAACCAGCCAATGACGAGAATGGGGGCGATCGCCATCATCGAGGCGGCCGAGAGTTTTGCCCAGAACAGCCCCTGCGGCGAGGAGAAGGAGGCAATGAAGGCCGTCAGCGGCGCTGCATTGGTGGTCGTCAGCCGGATGGTCCAGAAGGATTCATTCCAGGCGAGGATGACGTTGAGGAGCAGCGTCGAGGCAATGCCCGGAACCGCCATTGGCGTCAGCACATGTACGATCTCGTTCCACAGCGATGCGCCATCCATGCGCGCGGCTTCCAGGATCTCGCCCGGGATTTCCCGGAAATAGGTGTAGAGCATCCAGATGACGATCGGCAGGTTGATGAAGGTGAGCATGATGGTGAGCCCGATGCGGGTATCGAGCAGGCCGGCATTGCGGAAGATCAGATAGATCGGCACCAGCACGGCGACCGCCGGCATCATCTTGGTGGAGAGCATCCACATCAGGATGTCCTTGGTGCGCTTGGTCGGCGAAAAGGCCATGGCCCAGGCGGCGGGAATGGCGATGATCAGCGCGATGATTGTCGAGCCGAGCGACAGCACGACCGAGTTCATGAAGGGCTTGAAGTAATCGCGCTGGGTCTGGACCGTCACGTAATTCTCAAGCGTGCCCGAGGGAATGAGGCTGAAGCCGGCGATCGCCTCCGGCTCGGTCTTGATGGAGGTGAGGAAGGCGTAAAGGATCGGGAAGAACAGCAGGAGCGCGACGATCCATGCAGCGATGGAGAAGCCGATCTTTGCGCGAGTGGTTGTCTTGCGTGCCATGATCGGTCTCCTTAACGGTCGAGGTTCTTGCCGACCGCGCGCATCAGGAAGATGGCGACGATATTGGCGAGGATGACGGCGATGATACCGCCGGCCGAAGCGCCGCCGACGTCATAACCCAGAAGCGCGGTGCGATAGATGAGGAAGGCGAGGTTGGTGGACGCATAACCCGGGCCGCCATTGGTGGTGACGAGGATTTCCGCGTAGACGCCGAGCAGGAAGATCGTCTGGATCAGAATGACGACGGTGATGGCGCGGGAAAGATGCGGCAGCGTCAAATAGATGAAGCGGTTGACGAAGTTGGCGCCATCCATCTCGGCGGCTTCCTTCTGCTCGCCATCGAGCGATTGCAACGCGGTGAGCAGGATCAGCGTCGCAAAGGGCAGCCATTGCCAGGCGACGATAATGATGATCGAAAACAGCGGGTACTGCGCGAACCAGTCGACCGGCTGAAAACCGAAGAATCGCGAAAGATCGGCGAGCACGCCGTAACCGGGATGCATGATCATGTTCTTCCACACCAGTGCTGCGACCGGCGGCATGACGAAAAACGGCGAGATGATCATGATGCGCACGATGCCCTGGCCGAAGATGTCATTGTCGAGCAGCAGCGCAATCGCAATACCGCCGATGACGGTGATCAGAAGCACGCCGCCGACGATCAGAAGCGTATTCCAGATGGACTGGAAGAAGGCCGGATCGGTGTAGAAATACTGGTAATTGAACAGGCCCGCAAAGCTGACATTGGCCGGGTTCAGAAGATTGTAATTCTGAAACGAGAACCACAGGGTCATCGCCAGGGGCACGATCATCCAGACCAGAAGCAGCAGCACCGAAGGCGCCATCATCAGCCGGGCCAGCCCGCTCGTGTTTCGCGTCGCCATATGCATCCCTCCATCAGTGGCCAAAGGGCCGGGCATTGTTCGCGCTGCCAAAAGGCGGCCAGGGGCAGCGCCCAAGGGTGGGAAAGGGTCGGAAAAGGGCGCAACACCCTGTTTCAGCGGATGTTGCGCAGCGATTGCCAGACCACATTGTTCTTATTGAAAACGCCGGACCAGGCCGGCCGCCGGACTTGCCGGGGTGTTCGCTGCCCGGCCTCGTACCGGGCAGCGAACGTCGGGAGGATTACTTGATGTAACCGGCGCGGGTCATTTCGCGCGTTGCAGTCGACTGGGCGCTGGCGAGCGCATCATCGACGCTGGACTGACCGGCAACGACCGCCGAGAACAGCTGACCGACCGTGGTGCCGAGCGCCTGGAACTCAGGGATCGCCACGAACTGACCACCGGTGTAAGGCACGGGCTTTACAGTCGGTTTTGTGATGTCGGCGGCATCCATGGCGGCAAGCGTCGGCTTGGCGAAGGCGGCCGCCTTTTCATAGTCGGCATTCTTGTAAAGCGAGGTGCGGGTGCCCGGAGGCACGTTTGCCCAGCCTTCCTTGGAAGCGACGAGTGCGGTGTAATCCTTGCTGGTTGCCCAGGAGATGAACTTTTCAGCGGCTTCCGCCTTCTGCGAGCTTTTCGGGATCGCCAGGTTCCAGGACCACAGCCAGTTGCCATGGTTCTTCAACTCGCCATGCGTCGGGAACAACGCATAACCGACCTTGTCGGCAACGGTGGAATCCTTCGGGTTGGACACGAAGGAGGCTGCCACCGTGGCATCGATCCACATGCCGCACTTGCCCTGCTGGAACAGCGTCAGGTTCTCGTTGAAGCCGTTCGAGGAGGCACCGGACGGGCCGGCATCCTTCATCAGGTCGACGTAGAACTGCAGCGAGCTCTTCCATTCCGGCTGATCGAACTGCGGCTTCCAGTTTTCATCGAACCAGCGGCCGCCAAAGGAATTGTTGAGTGCGCTGATGAAGGCCATGTTTTCGCCCCAGCCGGCCTTGCCGCGCAGGCAGATGCCGTTGATGTCGGCCTTGCGATCCGTGATCTTGCGGGCCGCATCGCCGATGAATTCCCAGGTCGGGTTATCGGGCATCTTCAGACCGGCTTTTTCAAACAAGTCCTTGCGATACATGATCATGGCGGATTCGCCATAGAATGGCGCTGCGTAAAGCTTGCCGTCGGCGGAAAGGCCGCCACGGATCGCCGGCAGAATGTCGTCGACGTCATATTTGTCGCCGAGCTTTTCGAGCGGCAGCAACCAGCCCTGCTTGGCCCAGATCGGAACTTCGTAGTTACCGATGGTCATGATGTCGTATTGACCGCCATTGGTGGCGATATCGGTCGTCACGCGCTCGCGGAGAACGTTCTCCTCGAGCGTGACCCATTCGACCTTGATGTCAGGGTTCTTGGCGGTGAAGTCGGAGGTCAGACCCTGCATGCGGATCATGTCGCCGTTGTTCACGGTCGCGATGGTCAGCGTTTCGGCGGAAGCAAGGGTCGAAAAGGCGAGTGCCGAGCATGCGCCCAGCAAAATGGTCTTCAATGTCATATCTTCCTCCCAGAAGAAAAATGATGAGCATTCGCTTTGCTCTGGGGCATTTACTCACTTTGGCGTGAGAAAAGTCAAGCAACATCCTGTGCTGCGACGCACATGAAAAACCAAACCATTGATTTTATTTATCTAATTTTTGCTCAATGTGTGAGCAAATATTCGCCTGTCGCTTCGTCGGTGATGAGGCCGTTCAACAAACCGCCCCTCAGCGCCGCCAAAATCGAAGCGTGCTTGCGGGCTCCCTGCGCCATGCCGATGACGGTGCAGGTGTCTCGTGAAGGAATGGGAACAGAGGCGACACGCTCGTTGACGGGGTGCTCGAAAATGTGACCATCGGCGTCATACATCCAGCCGCAGATTTCACCCACGGCGCCTCCCGCCATCAGGGCCCTCATCTCGTCGACACCAAGGAAACCATCAACGCAAAGGGGCGCGTTTTCGCCGAGTTCGCCGACACCGACGAAGGTGACATTGGCGGCCGCGCCAAGCGCCAGCGTGGAGCGGACCATGGACTGGTCGTGCAAAAGCTCCCGCTCTTCGGCCGACGAGCAGAGCACCGGCAACGGCATCGGAAAATGCCGGGCCTTGATGGCATCCGCCATACTGAAGATGACGTTGTAATAAGCGGCCGATCCATCCGGCCCGATATTGCCGGTCAGCGACACGATGCGATGTTGGGGACATTCCATCGGCGGCAGCTGATCGACGGCGGCCTTCAATGTACGGCCGGTGCCGATGGCGAGCACGATGGGATCGGCATTCTTCAGCCAGCGTTCGATTTCCGCCGCCCCCGCCTCGGCAATTCCGACGGTGGAAGACACGCCGGCCGGGTCGCTCGGCACCACCTCGATATATTTGAGGCCGAATCTGTCCTTGAGGCGCTCTGCTTTTTCAAGACAGGCGGCGATGGGGTGGTCGAGCCGGACCTTGATCAGCCGCTCGGCAACGGCCAGCGACACCAGCCGCTGTGCGGACTGGCGTGAAATGCCCATGGCAGCAGCAATTTCGTCCTGGGTGCGTCCGGCAACGTAATAAAGCCAGCCGGCGCGGGCCGCATCATCCAGCCGTCCCTGTGCTTCGTTTCGTCTGGCCATGCCGCTGCCCTTCGTGAATTGCCTCTGCGCATTTGCTGGCATTTTTTTGCGGCGGCTGTCAAACGGGCAGCGTGGTTACGCCTCAGTCACAATGTCTGTAACCGGACTTTCGCGTGCGCAGGTCGAAGTGAAAGTGGTTCCAGTGGTTCGGGTCGCTGCCGGGGCCGAGGACGGTCGAGAAATACTTGCAGCTGTCCGAGCGGACCGCCTTCAGCAGAGCCTTTTCGCGAAAAGCGAAAAAACTCTTGGTGCGCACATCGATTTCCTTGCCGTTCTTCAGCGTGATGGTGCCGATGTCGATGGCGTTGCCGCGCGCATGTTCAGACCACGGATTGCTGGAGCGCGAGTTCATCTTGCGGCACGAATATCCACCCATCGGCGTGATGCGGCCGACACCGGACAGATAACGGAAGCGCGAGGATGGCACGAGTTCGAACTTGACCCATTTGGCGAAGGCAAGCGTCACCTGACAATTGAGTTTCACAGCCGGGCGGATGGCGACGCCGCTCGCAAGGCCACTGAGCTCAATCGGATAATCGATGCCGCAGGTCGGGCCATCAGCAATGCGGGCAACGTCACGGAAGGCGACACCGAGGCGACGCAACTCGGCGCGGCAGGCAACCTCGGAGGATGGCATGACACCGGGCGGCATGATGCGGCTGCTTTGCGGTCCGCCGCGCGCCATCGGATCGTTGGGCATGAGCATGGCAACTTCCTCGACCGGCTGCCGCCGGCCGGAGGACCCTGGCGGTGGCGGCGGAATGAGGCGAGACTGGCTCGCTGCCGGCTGCCGACGGGCAGGTGAAATCGCCACCGGATTGTCCGTGCCGATCCCATCTACAACCGGCTGAGCGGACGCGCCTTCGGCAATATCCGCATCCTGTTCCTCGGCAAGGCCGCGCACCGGTTCGACACCCAGCATGGAATCCATGTTCACGCCGCCCTCGCCTTCGGCGATCTGGTTGCTGGCCAATTGCTGCTGTGTATCGGGCTGGTTCTGAATGGCCTGCGGTGCCATGACGGAATGGCCGCTGGCCGCCATGCGCGCCTGATGCTGCGATTCGAGTGTGGAATAACCCTGCGCACCCTGCGGCGATTGCAACAGCGGATCCTGCGATGCATAGGCCTCGGGCATTGGTTGGGAAACCGCGCCGGCGTAGTCGTCTGGTTGTTGGACGCGCGCGGCCTGGTGGACGGCACCGGCGGGCGCACTGTAGCCCTGTTGCCGCGAGGACCTGATGGCGCTGACACGGGTCGTGCCATCAACCTCAGCCGGGGGTACGAGACCCTCCGCCGAGCATGACACCATGACCGTGGAAATCATCAGCAACGTCACAAGACGACGCGGAAGGGAAACATACGCCATACGAGAACCTGTACCTTCAGCGGCCGCAATCGCGGCAATACAGGATAAATTTTAAAGAAATGAGGTAAACGAAACCTTATTGGTGCCGGGAAATAACGAACCGGGCAGTTCTCAGGTATCCGGAAAGCGAAAAAGCACAACCAGATAACGTCCGTCATTCCGGCCTTGCGCCGGAATCCATCCGACTCGCGTCTGCGCGCCGACAAGAATGCTTTCAGCCAGGACGGGGGATGGCCACATACCGGCTAAAGGCCGACATGACGGGCGGAAAAAACTCGGCGAAACAGAGGCCGCTGGAATGCGCGAAATGCCGTGCGAGAATGCCGGAAAGAGGTCTAATATCAAGCCTGAACGAAAAAGGGCGCAGCCAGGCCGCGCCCTCCAACGTCACTCGAACCACCTGAATTCACGCCGCCCGGGCAGTCTCCCGGCTCGCACCATGTCCCAGTTCAAAACGGGAGAGCAGCGCCCGCAACTGCTGGCTTTCCTCTGCCAATGTCTGGCTGGCCGCGGTGGTTTCTTCCACCATGGCAGCGTTCTGCTGGGTCATCTGGTCCATGTGGTTGACGGAAGTGTTGATCTCCTGCAGCCCCGTCGCCTGTTCGCGTGCTGCGGTCGCGATGGAGTTGACGTGGCCTTCCACGCGGTTCACCAGAGCCACAATTTCCTCCAGCGCATCACCGGTCGAGCGCACCAGCGCAACGCCGCCGCCCACTTCTTCCGCCGAGCGGTTGATAAGCGTTTTGATTTCCTTGGCTGCGTTGGCAGAGCGTTGCGCAAGTTCACGCACCTCCTGTGCCACGACCGCAAAACCCCGGCCCGCCTCGCCTGCCCGTGCTGCTTCGACGCCGGCATTCAGCGCAAGCAGGTTTGTCTGAAAGGCAATTTCGTCGATAACCGAGATGATCTGCCCGATGCGTTTCGAGGACTCTTCGATACGGCCCATCGCGTCGACGGCATTGCGCACAATCTCGCCCGATCGACCGGCGCTGGACTTGGTATCCTGCACCATCTGCCGGGCCTCGTTTGCCCGGTCGGAGGCGGTACGCACTGTGGCGGTGATCTCGTCGAGAGCTGCCGCCGTCTCTTCCAGCGCTGCCGCCTGCTGCTCGGTGCGGCGCGAAAGATTGCCGGTCGCGCCGCTGATATCGGACGCGCTGTCATTGACGACGTGGCCGGTTCTCGCAATCGCTTCGATCGCGCCATGCAGGGCGCCGACGGCGCGGTTGAAGTCCAGCCGCAGCTTTTCGTAATCCGTTCCGATATCGGTCAGCGACACGGTCAGGTCACCATCGGCGAGCGCCTCGAGCGCGCTGCCGAGCTGCTCCATGGCATGTGCCTGCCTGTCGGACACGGAACGCAGCACCATTTCATTGCCGCGCCGCTCTGCCTCCAGCGCCCGCTGCTGGTCTGCCTCGCGCGCTTGCAAGGCGCTGCGCTCATTGACGCTGTCGCGCAACACCAGCAGCGTCTTCGCAATCGCGCCGATCTCATTACGACGGTCGGCGAACTGGATATCCGCGTCGCCATCGCCATCCGCGATCCGCCGCATGCTCTGGCGAATGAGATCGATGGGCCGGGTAACGCTGCGAACCACGAAGGCGGCAATGCCCACCACAAGAAGGCCAACCGCGATGCAAAGGCCGCCGTTGAAATAGGCGTCGCGCCAGAACACGGCTTCAAGATCGTCGACATAAACCCCGGTGCCGACAATCCAGCCCCAGGGGGCGAAACCGGCCACATGCGAGAATTTCTCGACCGGGTCCGGCGCACCGGGCTTCGGCCAGTAATAATCGACAAACCCCTGGCCGCCCGCTTTGACCGTTTTTACGAACTCAACGAACAGCGCCTTGCCATTCGGATCCTTGTTGCCCGTGAGGTCGGTTCCGTTCATTTCAGGCTTGATCGGATGCATCACCATGGTCGGATGCATGTCATTGATCCAGAAATAACCGCTGCCATTGCCGTAACGCATCGCCGCGATCGTTGTCTTTGCCTGTTGTTGCGCCGCCTCCCGCGTCAGGCTTCCGCCCTGCTCCAACTGGTAATATTGCTTGAGAATGGCAACGGCGGTCTCGTTCATCGCCGCAAGTCCGGCTTTCCGCTCCCGCTCCATCTCGTGGTAGCTTTCAAACAGGCTGAATGTGAGAGCGGCAGCCAGTATCGCCAGAAACAAGGCGACAAGCGCGTAAAGGCGCATGGATATTGTGACGTTTTTCATCTTCCCCCCAAGTCGATGACAGCAATTCGACCAGCCGATGTTAGGGGCAAGAAATTGATTATTATTAAATGCGAATATTATACGTTCGTATTATTCGCCTATGGCTGAAGGCGTCTCGTCGCGGGTCCCGCGGGCCATGTCAGGGAGGGATTTTCGGACTGACCGGCCGCATCTAAAGATAGCGTTAATCGTAGGGGCTTATCCTTGCTGACCAAAATGACGTTGAGGGAGACGCGCGATGGCCCGGCCCAATTTTCGCTACACGCATTATGACCTGAAGGAGCTTCGAGCCGGTACGGTCATCGAAGTATCCCTGTCGGCGATCAATAACGTCCGCCTGATGACGAGTGCGAATTTTCAGCGCTTCACCGAGCTGCTCGATTTCAAATATCTCGGCGGCGTGGCGAAAAAATCCCCGATCCGTCTCGCCATTCCTGAGACATTGCACTGGCATCTGATCATCGATGCCGAAGGCCATGGCGCTCTGGCGGAATCCTCAGTCAAGATGCTGCCTGCACAGCCGCAGGCGATGCACCGAAAAGCATCCTGATCGCGGTTTAGAAACAGTCACTTACGGCCATTTGACGAATCATTTTACCAGCGACCTGAATCTCTTTCTCAAGACCGCCCGAGGCACGATTTCCGGCCGGGCGCCGCAAACGCTAGCGCGTCGAGCGCTCGCGGCGCAGCTTCGCCCACCAGTCGAGGCGCTTGCGTATTTCCCTTTCGAAGCCACGATCCGGCGGATCATAAAATGTCGTGCGCCCCATCTTCTCGGGGAAGTAATCCTGCCCTGAAAAAGCATCGGGCTCATCATGGTCATAACGGTAGCCGTCACCATAACCCTCACCCTTCATGAGCTTTGTAGGGGCGTTCAGAATATGTTTCGGTGGCACCAATGAGCCGTTTTCTTTCGCTGCGCGCATCGCCGCCTTGAAGGCGGTGTAGACGGCGTTGGATTTCGGTGCGGTTGCGAGATAGACGCACGCCTGGGCGAGCGCCAGCTCCCCTTCCGGGGAGCCCAGATAGTCATAGGCATCCTTGGCCGCATTGCAGATGGAAAGCGCCTGCGGATCGGCAAGACCGATATCCTCGACCGCCATGCGCACCAGCCGGCGTCCGATATAGAGCGGGTCTTCGCCTGCATCGAACATCCGGGCGAGGTAATAAAGCGCCGCATCCGGGTCAGACCCCCGCACCGACTTATGCAGCGCCGAGATCAGATTATAATGGCCGTCCTGGCTCTTGTCGTAGACCGGCGCACGCCGCTGCACGATGCGTGTCAGCCCTTCCGTATCGAAAATCTCATCCTTGCGCGCCGCGCGCCACACCTCTTCGGCAAGCGTCAGTACGGCACGGCCGTCGCCGTCGGCCATGCGGATAAGGCTCGCGCGCGCCTCCTCCGTCAGCGGAAGCTGTTTCTCCTCCGCCTGCTCGGCACGCTTCAACAGCTCGCTGAGGCTTTCTTCGTCATGCGAGCGGAAGGTCAGCACACGCGCCCGCGACAGAAGAGCGGCATTGAGCTCAAACGACGGATTTTCGGTGGTGGCGCCGACGAGAATAATGGTGCCGTCTTCCATGACGGGCAGAAAACTGTCCTGCTGCGCCCGATTGAAGCGATGGATTTCGTCGACGAACAGCAGCGTCTGGCGACCGTTCATGCGGCGCGTGCGCGCCGCCTCAAATACCTTCTTGAGATCGGCGACACCGGAGAAGATCGCGGAAATCTGCTCGAAGGCGAGGCCCGCTTCGCCGGAAAGCAGGCGGGCAACCGTGGTCTTGCCAGTGCCGGGCGGTCCCCAGAAAATCATTGAGCCCAACGATCCACTGTCGATCATCCGGCGCAGAACGCCCTCTTCGCCCGTCAGATGCTCTTGCCCGCTCACTTCCGCCGGCGTTTTCGGCCGCAGACGATCGGCAAGAGGCCGCCGGTTGGCGACCTCCACGGGCACTTGCGGGGCGAAGAGATCATCGCTCATCGCAGGAACTGCCGGATACGCTGCCCGTCACGCAGGATTTCCACGCGCCAGAAACCGGGATTGTCATCAAGCGCCTTTTCGACGGCGGCGGTCGATCCGATATCCGCGCCGTTAAGGGACAGGATGACGTCCTTGGGCTGGAAGCCCACGCGATAGGCCGGCGACCCACGCTTGACATCGGTAATGACGACGCCCGTTACCTGCGACGGCATGCGCAATTCATCCGCAAGCTTGGGCGAGAGATTGGCAACGGTCGCACCGGCGAAAGGATTGCGCCCCTCGATCAGACGTTCGTCCCTCGGCGCCGTTTCCGGCGCTGTGTCCAGCGCAATCGTCAGCTTCTTTTCCTTGCCCTTCTCCACGACAGTCAGTTCGGCGGATTTACCGATGCCGGCAGTCGTCAGGCGATAACCCAGCGCATCGGGGTGCTCGACCTCAAAGCCATTGACGGCGGTCACCACCTGACCGGGCTCGATGCCCGCCTTTTCTGCCGGACCGCCCTTGGTGACGCTGACGACGAGCGCGCCGCGGGCACGGTGCAAACCAAGCGCCTCGGCGACATCCGAAGTCACGGGATCGAACGTAGCGCCGATATAGGGCCGCTGGAAGTTCGCATCGCCTCTTTCGGCGGCAGCCACGAACACCCGCACCAGATTGGCAGGAATGGCAAAACCGATGCCGTTCGAGCCACCACCCTTGGAGAATATCGCCGTATTGATGCCGATCAGCTCACCCGCCATGTTCATCAGCGCACCGCCGGAATTACCGGGGTTGATGGACGCATCTGTCTGAATGAAGAAGCCGAAATCACCCTGCGTCACCTGATTACGCGCAAGGCCGGAAACGATACCGCTCGTGACGGTCTGCCCGACACCGAAAGGGTTACCGATGGCGAGCACCAGATCACCCACTTCGATCCTGTCGGAATTACCGAGCGACAGCACCGGGAACTGCTCCTTGGCGTCAATCTGCAGCACGGCCAGATCGACCCGATCATCCTTCAGCAGCACCTTTGAGGAAAACTCACGTCCATCGGCCAGGGCCACCTTGATGTCGTCGGCGCCATCGATGACGTGATTGTTTGTCACGATCAGCCCGCCGGCGCTGACAATCACACCCGAACCCAGCGACGACTGCTTTTCCGTGCGGTTCGGCATCTGCTGGCCAAAGAACTGCTCGAAGAAGGGATCGCCGGCAAAGGGCGACAAACGCCGCTGGACGACGCGCTCGGCATAGACGTTGACCACAGCACCCGCCGTGCGCTTCACCAGCGGCGCGAAGGAGAGCTGCATTTCCGTGTGGCTTGCCGGCACGGTTTTCGTGTCCTGCGCGCCCGCGCCACCGGGCATGAGAACAAGCGCGGCGAGAAAGCCGGTAGACAGATACTTCAACACGCTTCGCATGTGATTCCTCATCGTCATCAGTATGATGGAGTTATAACGCCAAAGCCTGTAAAGCAAAGAGCGGCAAGATGATGGCTATCGTTTCGATGGCATCTTTTAGAAGACCACACTTTCCCAATCCGCGCTTTTTCCTGTGTCTCGGCTCCAGCGGCATGGAACCGGTGAGCGGGCTTTCCGGTTTCCTCCGAACACGAATTTCTCAAAGAGACCCGTCATGGATTTGAAAAAGCCTCTCCTCGCCTGCGGCCTGCTCCTCGCCTCCTCCCTTTCCTCGCCCGCCGCTGCGGCGAGCTTCGACTGCGCAAAACCCGATCTGGCAGCCGACGAAAAAGCCATCTGCGACAATCGCGCCCTCAACGATCTTGATGTGAAGATGGCCACCACGTTTGATATCCTCACCCAGCTGATGGCCATGGGCGCGCGCGACACGTTGCGTGACGAGCAGAGCAAATGGCTGAAGAAACGACAGGAATGTGCGGCGGACGTGGCGTGTTTGACGAGCGCCTATGACGAGCGAATGAATAAGCTTGGCGAGGCTTTCCAGAGCATCAACCGGCCACTCTGATATCAGCGATGATCAGACTGCACGGATGATGTCTGTCATCAGCCCGTGTAGCTGGTCCCGGTATCCGGTTCTGGCCGATGGCGCGTCCTCGCGCGAGGTCATGACCACTGAGAGCCTTCTGGACGGAACAATGTAAAGCATCTGGCCGCCATAGCCCCAGGCGTAAAACACCTTCTCTCCGCCCATCTCCTTGATGAACCAGCAATATCCGTAACCATCTCCGTTAAAGACGGAGTTGGTGCGCTGTTGCCAGGACTGGTCGATCCACGCCTGGGAAATCAGCCGCTGCCCCTCCGGGGTGACGCCGCCGCGCCGGTACAGTTCTCCAAAGGCCAGAAGTGAGCGGGCGGTCATCGCCATCTGGTTTCCGCCGAGATAGATGCCCTGCGGATCACGCTCCCAGCCACCGATCGCAAAACCCTCAAGTGGACGAAACCAATCTCGCGCCAAGGCAAGTGTCGAGCGGCCGGAGGCCTTGGTCAAGATCGCCGAGAGCAGATGCGTGGACGCCGTGGAATACAACATGCCACCACCCGGCTCCCCGGCAAAACCGGCGCCGAGAGCCATCCGAACCCAGTTCCGACTTGCCACCCAGCGTCCGTAATTCGGCCCCGACAAGCGCTCCAGTCCGGATTGCATGGACAAAAGATTGCCGATGGTGATCCGCTCCAGCCGCGGATCGGGATTCTGCGGAAAATCGCTGCGCAGGATGGTCGCGATCGGCTGGTCCGCGCTCTCGATGACCTTGCGATCGATGGCCATTCCGACCAGCGCCGAAATGATCGATTTTGACGCCGATTTGATATTGGTGGAGCCGTTAAGACCCGCGCCATGATAAGCGCGGCTTGCAACCTCCTCGCCCTCGATGCTGATGATGACTGCCTTGAGACTGGAAAGCGCGTCCGCATTCCGAAGCAACGGTTCGAAACGAGCCGCACCGCCGGCAGTCTGCGCGCGGGCAATGGAGGCGAAAGGTAGCGACACCATGAAGGCGAGTGCGGTTCGTCTTTTCATGGTGATGAAGGTAGTCATCGCTGCTTTCTGGAAAAAGGTCGCTGGACGAACATCACTCCAATGTGACTACGAGATAGGAAAAAGCTGTAAGTCGTTTCGTATTAGCGATGGAAAAACAGAATGTTGAAGGCCGTCGAAGAATCACCCTGTGAGGCGCTTCAATTTGTTTATGAGCTGGGCTTCACACTCAATTCAGACAGTAAAAAGCCGCACCAAGGCGCGGCTGACGAATTGCAGATCGAACATCACTCTCGACGTATCCTCGGGCCTGTCCCGAGGATCTATCCATGTCGCGTAGTATTGGTCGGTTGCATACGCTCGGGACAAGCCCGAGCATGAGGGAAGAGAGCTTTTCGGTTCCGATCAGCAAGCTCCAGCCATCGCGCAAGGCGGCGGTGAGTACTGCGCCCCCCTGCCGACAGGATTACTCCGGCAAAATCCGCACTGCACCCTTATCCGCGCTCGATGCAAAGGCCGCGTAGGCCTTCAGCGCTGTGGTGACATTGCGCTTGCGCGGTGCTTCCGGCTTCCAGCCCTTTTCTTCCTGCTCGGCCCGGCGCGCGGCCAGTTCCGCATCGGAAACCTTCAGGTTGATCGTGCGGTTCGGAATGTCGATCTCGATCAGGTCACCCTGGCGCACCAGGCCAATGGCGCCGCCCTGTGCCGCTTCCGGCGAGGCGTGGCCGATAGAAAGGCCTGACGTGCCACCGGAGAAGCGGCCGTCGGTGATGAGCGCGCAGGCTTTGCCAAGGCCCTTGGATTTCAGGTAGCTGGTTGGATAAAGCATTTCCTGCATACCCGGCCCGCCCTTCGGACCTTCATAACGGATGACGACCACGTCGCCCGCCTTGACCTCGTTGCCGAGAATGCCCTTCACGGCCGCGTCCTGGCTTTCGTAAACGACCGCCGGGCCGTTGAATTTCAGGATGGATTCATCAACGCCCGCCGTCTTAACGATGCAACCGTCTAGCGCGATGTTGCCGTAAAGCACGGCAAGGCCGCCATCCTTGGAGAAAGGCTTCTCGACCGAACGGATGACGCCGTTGTCGCTGTCGGTATCCAGATCGTCCCAGCGCGAAGACTGGCTGAAGGCGACCTGCGTCGGCACGCCGCCGGGGGCCGCCTTGAAGAATTCACGCACCGTCTCGCTGTTGGTGCGGGTGATATCCCAACGGTCGATGGCGTCGCCGAGCGTCGCTTCATGTACCGTATAGGTATCGCGGTTGATGAGACCGCCGCGCTCCAACTCGCCGAGAATGCGCATGATGCCGCCGGCGCGGTGAACGTCTTCCATGTGAACGTCCTGCTTGGCGGGCGCGACCTTGGAAAGGCAGGGCACCTTACGAGACAGCCGGTCGATGTCTTCCATGGTGAAATCCACCCCGCCCTCGTGCGCGGCGGCGAGGATATGCAGCACGGTGTTGGTGGAGCCGCCCATGGCGATATCCAGCGACATGGCGTTTTCAAACGCCGCCTTGTTGGCGATGGTGCGTGGCAGAACGGTTTCGTCTTCCTGCTCGTAATAACGGCGCGCCAGATCGACGATCAAATGACCGGCCTCAACGAACAGGCGTTTGCGATCCGAATGGGTCGCGAGCGTCGAGCCGTTGCCGGGCAAGGACAAGCCGAGTGCCTCGGTCAGACAGTTCATCGAATTGGCGGTGAACATGCCGGAACAGGAACCGCAGGTCGGGCAGGCAGAGCGCTCGATGACCTTGACGTCCTCATCGGAGATCTTGTCATCGGCAGCAGCCACCATGGCGTCAACCAGATCGAGCGCAACGGTCTTGCCGTGCAGAACCACCTTACCCGCTTCCATCGGACCGCCAGACACGAAGACGGCGGGAATGTTGAGGCGCATGGCAGCATTCAACATGCCGGGGGTGATCTTGTCGCAGTTGGAAATGCACACCATCGCATCGGCGCAATGGGCGTTGACCATGTACTCGACCGAGTCCGCAATGATCTCGCGCGACGGCAGCGAATAAAGCATGCCGTCATGCCCCATGGCGATGCCGTCATCGACCGCGATGGTGTTGAATTCCTTGGCGACACCGCCAGCCGCTTCGATTTCGCGGGCAACGAGTTGACCGAGATCCTTCAGATGCACATGGCCGGGCACGAACTGCGTGAAGGAATTGACGACAGCGATGATCGGCTTGCCGAAATCGCTGTCCTTCATGCCGGTGGCGCGCCAAAGGCCGCGCGCGCCCGCCATGTTGCGGCCGTGGGTTGTCGTTCTGGAGCGATAGGCTGGCATGGTGTTTTCCTCGATCTCTGGCCGGGAGCGCGTTCCGCGATAGCGGCAAGATGGCTCCTTCCCTATTTTGCGGTGTTTCTAGCGCAAACCGCGAGCGCTGTCACTGTCACCTTCGGTCAAAACAGTACGGTCCGGTACGGTACGCCCCTGAATTTGACCTGCCATAAAGGACCGGGCATCACAAATGCGCGATTGCGAGCCGCCGGCTCTATTTTTCATCGCAGCGCTGAAACATATCTGTGCAGCGACCGTATTGGCTATCATAATCGATTTATCGCCGATGCACCCGGCTTTTGTGGAGGTTACCATGCCCGCCTATCGTTCGCCTCATATTGCGTCTTCAGAAATCACGCCGAAGTCCTTCTATCTCTCCCGACGCAATTTCCTCGGAACGGCGGCAGGGCTCGCAGCCATTGGCCTGGCGGGACGCGAGGCTGTCGCCGCACCGCTTTCGGCAAAGGCCAGTGCCTATAAGCTGGATGAAAAGCTCACGCCGCTCGACGCGGTCACCAGCTACAACAACTTCTATGAATTCGGCGTCGGCAAATCCGACCCAAAGGAAAATTCCGGCAAGTTCAAGCCAACACCCTGGACGGTAAAGGTGGACGGCCTCGTTTCGAAGCCGCAGGAATTCGGTATAGAGGAGTTGATGAAATATCAGCTTGAGGAGCGCACCTATCGGATGCGCTGCGTCGAGGGCTGGTCGATGGTCATTCCGTGGATCGGCTTCCCGCTTGCGAGCCTGCTCGACAAGGTCGAGCCACTGGGCAGCGCCAAATACGTCTCCTTCGAGACCGTCGTTCGGCCAGACGAAATGCCCGGACAGAGCGGCCTGTTCCAGCCTTTGTCATGGCCCTATGTCGAAGGACTGCGTCTCGATGAAGCGCGCCATCCGCTCACCATCCTCGCCGTCGGGCTTTATGGCGAAACGCTGCCGAACCAGAACGGCGCACCGATCCGGCTCGTCGTGCCGTGGAAATACGGCTTCAAGGGCATCAAATCCATCGTCCGGATCTCGCTCACCGAAAAACAGCCGGAAACGACCTGGAAAAACTCCAATGCCCGCGAATATGGCTTCTATTCCAACGTCAATCCGCATGTGGACCACCCGCGCTGGAGCCAGGCTACGGAGCAACGCATCGGCGAAGGCGGCTTTTTTGGTACGCAGAACCATCCGACGCTGATGTTCAATGGTTACGAGGAAGTGGCGAGCCTTTACGCCGGCATGGACCTGAAGGCGAATTACTGACCATGGCCTTTGCCCTGACCCTTCCCTCGCTGCCGAAGCGTTACCAACCGGCAGCCATCTGGGCGCTCTATGTCATCGGTCTCGCTCCCGGTGTCTGGTATTTTTACCTCGCCGCAACGGGCGGCCTCGGCTTCAACCCGGTCAAGGATTTCGAGCACCTGCTCGGCATCTGGGCACTGCGCTTCCTCTGTCTCGGGCTGCTCGTCACGCCGCTGCGCGACCTCTTCAACCTCAACCTCATCGCCTATCGGCGGGCGCTGGGCCTCATCGCCTTTTATTATGTTCTGGCGCATTTCACCGTCTATCTGGTGCTGGACCGCGGCCTCGTCTTCAGCTCCATCGCCGGCGACATTCTCAAACGCCCCTACATCATGTTTGGCATGGCGGGGCTCATCATGCTCCTGCCTCTGGCGCTGACCTCGAACCGCTGGTCGATCCGCAAACTCGGCAGCCGCTGGAACACGCTGCACAAGCTCGTCTATCTCGTCCTCATCGTCGGCGTGCTGCATTTCGTGCTGGCGCGGAAATCGATCACGCTGGAGCCGATGTTCTATATCAGCACGATGGTGGTGCTGTTGGGCTATCGGCTGGTGCGCAAACCGATCCTCCAATACAAGCGCGCGCGCCAACCACGCCGTGCGCCTTTACGCGCGCCGCCAAACGCATGAGCCCTCCCGAGAGACCGTCCCCGCTTCAACAAAGCACGGCACTGTCTTCAGCCGCTCAAGCCGTGTTGAGCGACGCATTCCACATTATTGCGCGTGGCTCAGCATTCGAACCGACTCAAATTTGTAAAGGGTTAGATGTGAGGCAGCGGCAGGCGTTGTCGCAACTCGCCGAACGCATTACGGAAGGCGACGTGGGGGAAGACGATCTGCAAACCCTCTGGGCAACGCATAACGCCACCGACCGAGTGTATATTCTGCTCCCTCTGACCGAAACTGTGAACCAGATCGCGCGACACCTGCCGCATCATAAACCCCGGCGCGGGCAAAACCGCCGGTAACAGCAAACCCACTATCCGCAACAAAAAAGCCGGGCGATCTCTCACCCGGCTTTTTTAACTCACGACGCCTTAAAAGGCGTCAGACCTTATGCGGCTTCGGCAGCAGCAGCTTCAGCAGCAACGCGAGCCTTGTCAGCTGCGCCCTTGGCGTCAACGTCGCGCTCGACGAATTCGATGACGGCCAGAGCAGCGTTGTCGCCCTGGCGGAAGCCGGCCTTCATGATACGCAGGTAGCCGCCGTTGCGGTTTGCGTAACGGGCTGCGATCGCGTCGAACAGCTTGCGAACGGCGTCCTGATCCTTGATCTGCGAAATCGCCTGACGACGAGCGTGCAGGTCGCCGCGCTTGCCGAGGGTGACGAGCTTCTCAACGATCGGGCGAATTTCCTTCGCCTTCGGAAGCGTGGTGACGATCTGCTCATGGGTGATGAGCGAAGCAGCCATGTTGGCAAACATTGCCTTGCGGTGGCTGGCGGTTCTATTGAGCTTGCGGCCTGAATTACCGTGGCGCATTGCTATTCTCCTTCTACGCAGGTTCCTTCTTTAAGGCCTGCCGTTTCCTGGCACATGCAGATGACTTATCTGCTGTTTGACGGGGAAAGGCAGTCTTTGAGGTCTGCCTTCTTGTTTGTTAGTACTGGTCTTCGTAACGCTTGGCGAGATCTTCGATGTTCTCAGGCGGCCATGCCGGCACTTCCATGCCGAGGTGCAGACCCATGGAAGCGAGAACTTCCTTGATTTCGTTCAACGACTTGCGACCAAAGTTCGGCGTGCGGAGCATTTCGGCTTCGGTCTTCTGGATCAGGTCACCGATGTAAACGATGTTGTCGTTCTTCAGGCAGTTTGCCGAACGAACGGACAGCTCGAGCTCGTCGACCTTCTTGAGAAGCGCCGGGTTGAACGCGAGTTCCGTAACCGATTCTTCTTCTGCTTCCTTCTGCGGCTCGTCGAAGTTGACGAAGACGCCCAGCTGGTCCTGAAGAATGCGAGCGGCGAAGGCAACGGCGTCTTCGCCGGAAACCGAACCGTTGGTCTCGATCGTCATGATCAGCTTGTCATAGTCGAGAACCTGACCTTCACGGGTGTTCTCCACCTTGTAGGACACTTTCTTGACCGGAGAATAGAGGCTGTCCACCGGAATGAGGCCGATCGGGGCATCTTCCGCGCGGTTGCGCTCAGCCGGTACGTAACCCTTGCCGTTGTTGACGGTGAATTCCATGCGGATTTCAGCGCCGTCGTCGAGCGTGCAGATCACGTGGTCGGGGTTCAGGATTTCGATGTCGCCTACCGTCTGGATGTCACCAGCGGTTACGGCACCCGGGCCCTGCTTGCGTACGACCATGCGCTTGGAATCGTCGCCGTCCATCTTGATGGCGATTTCCTTGATGTTGAGCACGATATCCGTCACATCTTCCCGAACGCCGGGGATGGAGGAGAATTCGTGCAGGACACCGTCGATCTGCACGGCCGTAACAGCGGCGCCGCGCAGGGAAGACAACAGAACGCGACGCAGCGCGTTGCCGAGGGTAAGACCGAAACCACGCTCCAGCGGCTCGGCAACCAGCGTTGCCTTGGTGCGGCTGGACGAGGTGAACTCGACCTTGTTCGGCTTGATAAGTTCCTGCCAGTTCTTCTGAATCATCTTTAAACCTTCCGTTCGCCGCCACCATCCAATCGTGACGGACCGAGCATGAAAACACCGAGAGGAACCGAATTCAGTGGTTCATCGGTGGGTTCTTGAGCGCAAGTCCGCCGATCGAAATCGACGCGCACACGCCAGATACACGAAAATTCCGCCAGACCTGAGGTAAGGCGGAATTTCCGAACCACGGTCGCGTCAGACGCGGCGCTTCTTGCGCGGACGGCAACCGTTGTGCGGGATCGGCGTCACGTCGCGAATGGAAGTGATCATGAAACCGGCAGCCTGCAGAGCGCGAAGTGCCGATTCACGGCCGGAACCCGGACCGCAAACTTCAACTTCAAGCGACTTCATGCCGTGTTCCTGAGCCTTCTTCGCGCAATCTTCAGCAGCGATCTGGGCAGCGAACGGGGTCGACTTACGCGAACCCTTGAAACCCTTGGCACCAGCGGACGACCAGGCGATAGCATTGCCCTGTGCGTCGGTGATGGTGATCATCGTGTTGTTGAAGGTCGAGTTGACGTGCGCGACGCCAGACGTGATATTTTTGCGTTCGCGACGACGGACGCGTGCGGCTTCCTTGGCCATTTTATACCTTTCATTGATCTCTTCACCGCCGTAACACCAGCGGCTACACCGGCAATCAGCCCGTGACCGAGCTTTTCGCCAAACTCAGAAAGGCTGGCGCGGACTGCACCAGCCTCCCCTTTCCGGAGAACCGGAAAATTACTTCTTCTTACCAGCGATAGCCTTCGCCGGACCCTTGCGGGTGCGGGCGTTGGTGTGCGTGCGCTGACCGCGGACCGGAAGGCCACGACGGTGACGCAGGCCGCGGTAGCAACCGAGGTCCATCAGACGCTTGATGTTCATCGACGTCTCACGACGCAGGTCACCTTCGACCTGATAGTCGCGGTCGATGGCTTCGCGGATCTGAAGGACTTCAGCATCCGTCAGCTGATGAACGCGCTTGTCAGCCGGAAGACCGACCTTGTCCATGATTTCCTGCGCGAATTTCGGACCAATCCCGTGAATGTAGGTCAGCGCAATAACAACGCGCTTCGCAGTCGGGATGTTGACGCCAGCGATACGTGCCACGTCTTTTCTCCTTGGTTCCAGTTGCCATCCGGCAAGTGGTGATTCCATTTGAGCGGCCGAATGACCGCCAGTTCAAATTGGTGTCCGTGACAAGTCAAAACGACCGTACCCGGATCTCCCTTCCCTAAGGGAAATCCGCGCCAGTCGCTTGGGATGTCGCGAGTTGGCGCGGTGTTTAACGGAATCAGCGCAAAAAAGCAACCGGCTCCGCCAAGATTCTTTTGCGATCCAAAGGATCAGCCGCCTTTCGGAAAAGGAATATGGGCAAGAACGCGACAGTCCTCACCCATTCATTCCTTCGATCAGGCAGAGGCCTTCTCGAGAACGCGCTCGATAGCCTCGGTGACGGCATCGACATCTGCCATGCCATCCAGCGTCACCAGTTCGCCCTGTTCGCTGTAATAAGCGGACAGCGGCGCAGTCTTTTCGCGATATTCCGTCAGACGCTTGCGGAAAGCCTCCGGATTGTCATCCGAACGGACAGTGCCGCCAGCAGCAATGGTCTCGGCGACGCGGTTTTCGATTCGGCGAATCAAAGCCTCTTCGTCCACTTTCAGCTCAATCACAGCGTCGAGAACGAGGTTCTTCTTGCGCATGTTGTCGGCAAGCGCCTTCGCCTGCGGAACGGTGCGCGGATAACCGTCGAGAATGAAACCCTTGGCACAGTCAGGAGCTTCGATACGTTCGGAGACGATCTGATTGACGATATCGTCGGATACCAGCCCGCCGGCGTCCATGACGGCCTTGGCGCGCTTGCCGATTTCGGTGCCCGCGCTGACCGCAGCGCGCAGCATGTCACCGGTTGAAAGCTGGGGGATCCCGTATTTGTCAGTCAGCCGCTTGGCCTGGGTTCCCTTGCCCGCACCCGGCGGACCCAAAAATATCAGTCTCATCGTCCCCTCTTTCCTCCACGCAACTTCGACTTCTTGATCAGACCTTCATACTGCTGGGCGATCAGGTGACCCTGAATCTGCGCAACCGTATCCAGAGTTACACTGACGACGATCAAAAGCGAAGTACCACCAAGGGCTAATGGGATGCCCGTGCGTGCGATAAGTGTCTCAGGAAGGATACAGACGAAGACCAGATAAATCGCACCGACCACTGTGATGCGGGTCAGAACGTAATCGATGTACTCCGCGGTGCGCTCGCCCGGACGAATGCCCGGAATGAAGCCGCCATGCTTCTTGAGATTGTCAGCCGTATCCTTCGGATTGAACACGATCGCCGTGTAGAAGAAGGCGAAGAACGCAATCAGCAAGCCATAGAGCGCCATGAACAGCGGCTGGCCATGCTGCAGCGACGCGATGATCGAGGTTGCCCAGGTCGGCAGGTTGGTGTTACCGGCAAAGCCAGCAGCGGTTGCCGGCAGAAGCAGCAGCGACGATGCGAAGATCGCGGGAATGACGCCGGCGGTATTGAGCTTCAGCGGCAGGTGCGAGGTATCGCCCTGGAACATCCGGTTCCCGACCTGTCGCTTCGGATATTGGATCAGCAGACGGCGCTGCGCACGCTCCACGAACACGATGAGAGCAATGACACCGATTGCAACCACGACGACCGTCAGGATGAGCGGGGTCGAAAGCGCACCGGTGCGGCCGAGTTCCAACGTGCCGGCAAGAGCCTTCGGCAGACCTGCGGCAATGCCCGCAAAGATGATCAGCGAAATACCGTTGCCGATACCGCGCGAGGTGATCTGCTCGCCAAGCCACATCAGGAACATCGTGCCGCCGAGCAGCGTGATGACGGTGGAAATGCGGAAGAACCAGCCTGGATCGACCACGAGGCCATTGCCGCTTTCAAGGCCGACCGCAATGCCATAGGCCTGCAACGTGCCGAGCAGCACCGTGCCGTAGCGGGTGTACTGGTTGATGATCTTGCGACCGGCCTCGCCTTCCTTCTTCAACGCTTCGAGCGAGGGCACGACCGAGGTCATGAGCTGCACGATGATCGAAGCGGAGATGTAAGGCATGATGCCGAGGGCGAAAATCGCCATGCGCTCGACAGCGCCACCCGCAAACATATTGAAAAGACCGAGAATACCGTTGGCCTGGCCACGGAAGGCCTGCGCATAGGCTTCAGGGTTCAGGCCCGGAAGCGGAATATGGGTGCCGAGACGGTAGACGAGAAGTGCGGCAAGAGTAAACCAGAGACGCTTTTTCAGATCCTCCGCCTTAGCGAAGGTCGAAAAATTCAGGTTCGAAGCCAGTTGTTCCGCTGCTGAAGCCATAAATTTCTCCGAATGACCCTTGCCAGCCAGCAATACCGGCCAATGCGGAAAGGTCTAAAAGATACTGGTCAAAACCGGGCTTCGGACGAATGCAGCTCTTGGCCGCCATCATGCCTCACCCTGTTTTTTATGTCCTATCCCCTCCCCTACGGAAGTTCAAGAACTGTGAGGCTCTCCCTGCGGCACTTTCTGCCGCAAGCGGGGCAAAGAAAGCACACCGCGAAGAGATTGCCCTGATGCTCTATAAATCGATTTAGATCGAAAGCAACAGTGGCCAGGGAGCGCAAACGCCCGGCGCGACATGCGGACCGGGCGTCTGAAGTTCATATATTACTCGGCGGCTTCCGCTGCAACAGCGAGAAGTTTGATCGAGCCGCCAGCCTTTTCGATCTTTTCGAGCGCGGGCTTGGAAGCGCCGGCAACTTCGAAAGAGACCTTGGACTTCAGCTCGCCGTCGGCGAGAATGCGCACGCCGTCCTTGGCGCGACGGATAACGCCGGCAGCCTTGAGAGCAGCAGCATCGATCGTTGCGGAAGCGTCAAGCTTCTTGGAGTCGATGGCAGTCTGAATGCGACCGAGCGACACGACAACATATTCGGAAGCGAAGATGTTGTTGAAGCCGCGCTTCGGCAGACGACGGTAGATTGGCATCTGACCGCCTTCGAAGCCGTTGATAGCGACGCCCGAACGAGCCTTCTGACCCTTGACGCCGCGACCACCGGTCTTGCCCTTGCCGGAACCGATACCGCGACCTACGCGGATACGATCCTTGGAGGCGCCTTCGTTATCTCTGATTTCATTGAGTTTCATGATAGGTTACTCCGTCTCACTTCTCGTCAACGACGCGAACGAGATGCTGGACCGCACGGATCATGCCACGAACCGCAGGAGTATCTTCCAGGGTGCGCTGACGATGCATCTTGTTGAGACCCAGACCGACCAGCGTCTGACGCTGGATTGCCGGGCGGCGAATAGGGCTGCCGATCTGTTCGACCGTAACAGTCTTCTTGGCTTCAGTAGTCTTCTTGGCCATGATCCAGCTCCTTATTCTTCAGAAGCGTTGCCGGAAGCGGCACGGCGAGCCTGAAGGGTCGCATACTTCAGACCGCGCTGTGCAGCGATGTCCTTCGGATGAACCTGATGCTTCAGAGCGTCGAACGTGGCGCGAACCATGTTGTACGGGTTCGACGAACCGGTCGACTTCGCAACAACGTCATGAACGCCGAGCGTTTCGAAAACGGCGCGCATCGGACCACCGGCGATGATACCGGTACCGGCCTTGGCCGAACGCAGCAGAACCTTGCCTGCGCCGTGACGGCCATTGACGTCGTGGTGCAGCGTGCGGCCATCGCGCAGCGGAACGAAGATCAGATCGCGCTTTGCGCTTTCAGTTGCCTTGCGGATCGCTTCCGGAACTTCACGAGCCTTGCCGTGACCGAAACCAACGCGGCCCTTCTGGTCGCCAACGACGACGAGAGCGGCAAAGCCGAAACGACGGCCACCCTTGACAACCTTCGCAACGCGGTTGATCGCGACCAGCTTGTCGACGAATTCGCTATCGCGCTCTTCACGATTCTGGCGATCGTCGCGAGAACCTCTTTTTTCCTGTGCCATTGTCCTTGTCCTTTTTCTTTTACGGGTGGAACGGCAAACGAAAAGACCAGCGGCCTCACTGAAGAGATCCGCGTGGTCCGGTGAAATTCCGCCCGGATCATTGTCCGGGCGGAAAAAGATCAGAAGTTCAGGCCGCCTTCGCGGGCAGCGTCTGCCAGGGCCTTGATGCGGCCGTGATAGATGAACGCGCCACGGTCGAATACGACATCCTTGACGCCAGCCTTGACGCCGCGCTCGGCAACCAGCTTGCCGACAACCGTTGCTGCTGCAACGTCGGCGCCAGTCTTGAGCGAGCCGCGCAGATCGGCTTCGAGCGTGGAGGCAGACGCAAGCGTCTTGCCAGCAACGTCATCGATGATCTGGGCGTAGATGTTCTTCGACGAGCGATGAACCGACAGGCGCGGGCGGCCGTTGGCAACCGCCTTGATCTGGCGGCGCACACGGCTCGCGCGACGTGCAAGTGCTTCTTTCCTGCTAGCCATTTCGCGTGATCCTTACTTCTTCTTGCCTTCTTTGCGGACAATACGCTCTTCAGCGTACTTCACGCCCTTACCCTTGTAGGGCTCGGGACCGCGGTATTCGCGGATTTCCGCGGCTACCTGGCCAACCTGCTGCTTGTTGATGCCGGAAACGATGATTTCCGTGGGCTTCGGAACGGCGATGGTGATGCCGACCGGAGGCTCATAAACCACGTCGTGGGAGAAGCCGAGAGCCAGCTGCAGGTTCTTGCCCTGCATGGCGGCACGGTAACCAACGCCGTTGATTTCGAGCTTGCGCTCGTAGCCGTCCTTAACACCCTTGAAGATGTTCTCGATCATCGTGCGGGACATGCCCCACTTCGAACGAGCTTCCTTGCTCTCATTCGCCGGCGTTACGGAAACGCCGTTATCTTCGAGCTTCAGCTGAATGTCGTCGTTAGCGACGAAAAACAGTTCACCCTTCGGGCCCTTCGCAGTGACCTTCTGGCCGTCGACATTGGCCGTCACACCTGCGGGAACCGGAACGGGCTTTTTACCGATACGAGACATTATTCAATCCTGTCTGTTCGTTATGGAGATCCTTGCTCGGGTCTTAGAAGACCGAGCAAAGAACCTCACCACCAACGTTCTGTTCGCGAGCCTGGTGATCGGCCATCACGCCCTTCGGGGTCGAAAGGATGGTGATGCCGAGGCCGTTCGCGACCTGCGGAATGGACTTTACCGAGACATAAACCCGGCGGCCCGGCTTGGAAACGCGGCCGATCTCACGGATCACGGACGCGCCTTCGTAGTACTTCAGCTCGATCGTGAACTCGGACTTGCCGTTTTCGAAATCGACCTTGGAATAACCGCGGATGTAGCCTTCAGCCTGCAGCACGTCGAGAACGCGTGCGCGGAGGCTGGAAGCAGGGGTGCTTACCGAAGACTTGCGGCGAGCAGCACCATTGCGGATGCGGGTGAGCATATCACCCAAAGGATCAGTCATGGTCATGTGCCCGTCTCCTTACCAGCTCGACTTGACAATGCCCGGCACCTTGCCGGAATTGCCCAGCTCACGAAGCGCGATACGCGACATCTTGAGCTTGCGATAGAACGCGCGCGGACGGCCCGTTACTTCGCAGCGGTTGCGGATACGCGTCTTCGAGCCGTCACGCGGCAGCGAAGCGAGCTTCAGAGTGGCCTTGAACCGTTCTTCGATCGGAAGGGACTGGTTCATCACGATCGCCTTGAGTGCAGCGCGCTTGGTGGCCTGCTGGGCGACCGACTTGCGGCGGCGCTTGTTCTTTTCAACTGCGCTTGTTTTCGCCATATCGGAGTTCCTTTTCTACGCTCGTCGTTACGGTTAGTGACGGAACGGGAAGTTGAACTCTGTCAGCAGAGCCCGAGCTTCGTCGTCCGACGTCGCCGTCGTGCAAACGATGATGTCCATGCCCCACATCTGATCAACCTTATCGTAGTTGATCTCAGGGAACACAATGTGTTCCTTGATGCCCATGGCGAAGTTGCCACGGCCGTCAAAGCTCTTCGGGTTCAGGCCCCGGAAGTCGCGAACGCGCGGCAGCGCGATGTTGACCAGACGATCAAGGAATTCGTACATGCGGGCGCCACGAAGAGTAACCTTCGCACCGATCGGCATGCCTTCGCGAACCTTGAAACCAGCGATCGAGTTGCGAGCGCGGGTAACGACCGGCTTCTGACCGGCAATCGCAGCCAGGTCACCGGCAGCAATCGTGGGCTTCTTGGAATCGGCGGTTGCTTCGCCAACGCCCATGTTGATCACGATCTTTTCAAGCTTCGGGATCATCATGACGTTTGCGTAGGAGAACTTCTCCTGCATGGCGCCACGGATACGGGAAACGTATTCCGTCTTGAGACGCGGCTCGTACTTATCAGCCATCGATCACTTCTCCCGAACGCTTGGCCACGCGGACCTTCCTGCCATCCACAACCGAGAAGCCAACGCGAGTCGGCTTGCCATCCTTGTCGACGATGGCGATGTTGGAGATGTGCAAGGATGCTTCCTTGTTGATGATGCCGGCTTCCTGAGCCTGGGTCTGGCGCTGGTGACGCTTCACCATGTTCACGCCACGCACAACGGCACGGTCTTCTTTCGGCATTACCTGGATTACTTCGCCGGTACGGCCCTTGTCCTTACCGGTCAATACGACAACCTTGTCGCCTTTACGAATTTTCTGCATCGCAATCGCTCCTTACAGTACTTCCGGAGCCAGCGAGATGATCTTCATGTGGTTCTTGGCGCGAAGTTCGCGCGGAACCGGTCCGAAGATACGGGTGCCGATGGGCTCTTTCTTGTTGTCGATAAGAACGGCTGCGTTGTTATCGAAACGGATGACGCTGCCGTCAGCGCGACGGATGTCCTTGGCGGTGCGCACGACAACCGCCTTCATCACGTCGCCCTTCTTGACGCGGCCGCGCGGAATAGCTTCCTTGATGGAAACGACAATAATGTCGCCAACAGAAGCATATTTGCGCTTCGAGCCGCCCAGCACCTTGATGCACATGACACGACGTGCGCCGGAATTATCCGCCACGTCGAGGTTTGTTTGCATCTGAATCATGTCAGGTCGCCTTCTTGTTGTTACCAGAACGGTTGGGCAAACTCTCCCGAGCGAGCCCCCTGCCCCAGCTTATGAATATCTCTTTTTTTGCGCGGAAAAATCGTGACAGGGTGGTTTCCCGAAGGACCTTCCGTGCGCATCAAAGCAAAAGACGCCCGGGTCACGAGCGTCCTTGCGCTGCTTCATACAGGAATTCGCGCCAAGTGCAAGACACAAGGCGCGATTCTGATGAAATTAAGCCTGGGCGGAAACAACCGTCCAGCGCTTGTCCTTGGAGATCGGTGCGCATTCCTCGATGGAAACGACATCGCCGACCTTATACTGATTGTTTTCGTCGTGTGCCTTGTACTTCTTCGAACGACGAACGGTCTTCTGAAGCAGCGGGTGAGCGAATCGACGCTCAACGCGAACTACGACAGTCTTCTCGTTCTTGTCGGACACAACGACGCCCTGCAGAATGCGTTTCGGCATATTATTCTTCCTTAGGCCTTGGCTTCTGCCGCCTTCTGGCGGGCAATGGTTTTTACGCGGGCGATATCCTTGCGGACTTCGTTGATGCGCGAGGACTTCTCCAGCTGACCAGTTGCCTTCTGGAAGCGCAGGTTGAACTGCTCCTTCTTCAGATCGGCGAGCTTGTCCTTGAGCTGGTCGGCGCTGAGGCCGCGAACTTCATCGGCTTTCATGTGCCTTGCTCCTTACTCTGCGATGCGCTGTACGAAGCGCGTCTTGACCGAGAGCTTGGCAGCGCCGAGACGAAGCGCCTCACGGGCGATCTCCTCGGACACACCGTCGATCTCGAACATCATACGACCGGGCTTGACCTTGCATGCCCAGTAATCGACCGAACCCTTGCCCTTACCCATACGAACTTCGGTCGGCTTTGCCGTAACCGGAACGTCGGGGAATACGCGGATCCACACGCGACCTGCGCGCTTCATGTAACGCGTGATCGCGCGGCGGGCCGCTTCGATCTCGCGTGCATTCACGCGGTTCGGTTCCTGCGACTTCAAGCCGAATTCACCGAATGCCAGGTCAAAGCCGCCCTTGGCGACGCCCTTGATGCGTCCCTTGAACTGCTTACGGTACTTAGTACGCTTTGGCTGCAACATTTTCTTACTTCTCCGAGCTTATCTTTCGCCAGCGTCAATCAAGCGTTTTCGCGACGACGATCGCCACGATCGCCACGCTCACGGCTTGCAGGGCCCTGTGCGTCGCCTTCGAGACCGCGACGCTCAGAGGCCATCGGATCGTGCTCAAGGATTTCGCCCTTGAAGATCCAGACCTTGATGCCGCAGATGCCGAATGCGGTTTCAGCTTCAGCCGTGCCGTAGTCGATGTCCGCACGCAGCGTGTGCAACGGAACGCGACCTTCGCGGTACCATTCGGTACGAGCGATTTCAGCACCGCCGAGACGGCCGCCGCAGGTGATCTTGATGCCTTCGGCGCCAAGACGCATTGCGGACTGAACAGCACGCTTCATCGCACGGCGGAAAGCCACGCGGCGCTCGAGCTGCTGAGCGATCGACTGGGCAACCAGCGTCGCGTCGATTTCCGGCTTGCGCACTTCAACGATGTTGAGGTGCGTTTCGGAGTTGGTCATCTCGGAGAGCTTCTTGCGAAGCTTCTCGATGTCCGCACCCTTCTTGCCGATGATCAGACCCGGACGAGCCGAGTGGATCGTGACGCGGCACTTCTTGTGCGGACGCTCGATAACGACCTTGGCGATACCGGCCTGCTTGAGTTCCTTGATCAGGTAAGCCCGGATCTTGAGGTCTTCGTGCAGCAGCTTGCCGTATTCTGCGGTGTCAGCGTACCAGCGGCTATCCCAGGTACGGTTGATGCCGAGACGGAAGCCGATCGGATTGATTTTCTGACCCATTATGCGGCCTCCCCTTTTTCCTCAACTTCACGAACAACGATCGTGAGGTGAGCGAACGGCTTTTCAATGCGGGAAGCACGACCACGGCCACGAGCGTGGAAACGCTTCATGGTGATGGACTTGCCAACATAGGCCTCGGCGACGACGAGCGCGTCGACGTCGAGGTCGTGGTTGTTTTCCGCATTGGCAATTGCAGATTCCAGCGTCTTCTTGACGGTGCCTGCAATGCGCTTGCGGGAGAATTCGAGCTCGGCGAGAGCGCGATCAACCTTCTTGCCACGGATAAGAGCGGCAACCAGGTTCAGTTTCTGGGGGCTGACGCGGAGCGTACGGGCAATGGCCTGAGCCTCATTGTCCTTCAGCCGGCGTTCGGTCTTAGCCTTCGCCATGATTACTTCCTCTTTGCCTTCTTGTCCGCGCCGTGACCGTAATAGGTACGGGTCGGAGAGAATTCACCGAACTTGTGGCCGACCATGTCTTCGTTGACCGAGACGGGCACATGCTTGCTGCCGTTGTAGACGCCGAACGTCAGACCAACGAACTGCGGCAGGATCGTGGAACGACGGCTCCAGATCTTGATAACTTCGTTACGTCCGCTCTCGCGCACCTTCTCAGCCTTTGTGAGAAGATAGCCGTCAACAAACGGACCTTTCCATACTGAACGAGCCATGAGTGACTACCTCTCTTACTTCTTACGCTGATGGCGCGAGCGCATGATGAACTTGTCGGTCGACTTGTTCGAACGGGTGCGCTTGCCCTTCGTGGGCTTGCCCCACGGAGTAACCGGGTGGCGACCACCCGACGTGCGACCTTCACCACCACCGTGCGGGTGGTCGACCGGGTTCATGACGACGCCGCGAACGTGCGGACGCTTGCCGCGCCAACGGGAACGACCGGCCTTGCCGTCGTTGATGTTGGCGTGGTCCGAGTTCGAAACAGCACCGATCGATGCGAGGCAGGAGCCGTGCACCAGACGCTGTTCGCCCGAGTTGAGACGCAGGATGGCCATGCCGGCATCACGGCCGACGAGCTGGACATACGTGCCGGCGGACCGAGCGATCTGACCGCCCTTGCCCGGCTTCATCTCGACGTTATGGATGATCGAACCGACAGGAATGTACTGAAGCGGCATGGTGTTGCCGGGCTTCACGTCCACTGCCTTCTCGGAGGCGATCACCTTGTCACCAGCAGCGAGACGCTGTGGCGCGAGAATGTAAGCCTGTTCGCCGTCGGCATACGTAACCAGCGCGATGAACGCGGTGCGGTTGGGGTCGTATTCCAGACGTTCAACGGTGCCTTCAACGTCGAACTTGCGACGCTTGAAGTCAACCAGACGGTAGGTCCGCTTGTGACCGCCACCCTGGAAACGGACGGTGATCCGGCCCTGGTTGTTACGGCCACCCTTGGAGCTGAGGCCCTGGGTGAGAGCCTTTACCGGCTTGCCCTTGTAGAGCGAAGCGCGGTCCACGATAACCAGCTGACGCTGGCTTGGCGTGGTCGGATTGAAACTTTTCAATGCCATTTTCTTGTTCCCTTTTGGGTCTTTGCCCGCTTGGGCCTAACCTTTAGAGTCCGGTGGACACGTCGATGGATTGACCTTCGGCGAGCGTGACGACGGCTTTCTTGACGTCCTTCAGCTTACCGGCGAACCCACGGAAACGACGGGTCTTACCCTTGCGGATAAGCGTGTTCACAGCCGTGACTTTGACGCCGAAGAGAGCTTCCACGGCAGCCTTGATTTCAGGCTTGGAAGCATCCTTGGCGACGTTGAATACGACCTGGTTCTGTTCGGATACCAGCGTCGACTTTTCCGTGATCGAAGGAGATACGATCACATCGTAGTGGCGAAGATCCGTCATTTGAACCGCTCCTCCAGAGCCTCTACAGCAGCCTTGGAAAGCACCAGCTTGCCACGGCGCAGGATGTCGTAAACATTGATGCCCTGAACCGGCAGAACGTCCACGTTCGGGATGTTCTGAGCAGCGAGCTTGAAGTTGCCATCAAGTTCGGCGCCACCGATAACGAGAGCGTTGGTCAGGCCAAGCGAAGCGAAGCTGCCCAGCAGAGCCTTGGTCTTTGCTTCGGACGCGACGAGCTGATCGACGATGATCAGATCTTCAGCCTTCAGCTTTGCAGACAGGGCGTGACGCAGAGCGAGCGCACGAACCTTCTTGGGAAGGTCATGAGCGTGGCTGCGAACGACCGGGCCGTGGGCCTTGCCGCCGCCGCGGAACTGCGGTGCGCGAGCCGAATGGTGACGAGCGCGGCCCGTACCCTTCTGCTTGTACATCTTCGCGCCGGTACGGGAAACTTCCGACCGGTTCTTGGACTTGTGGGTTCCCTGCTGCTTCTTTGCAAGCTGCCAGCGAACCATGCGGGCCAGGATGTCCTGGCGGGGGTCGAGGCCGAAGATCTCATCCGACAGAGAAACCTTGCCGGCGTCTTTTCCCTCGAGGGTTTTGACGTTCAATTCCATGATAAGGCTCCCTTACTTCGCAGCCGACTTGACGGCGTCGCGGACGATGATCCAGGAACCCTTCGAGCCGGGAACTGCACCCTTCACGAGGATGAGGCCACGGTCTTCATCGGTCGAAACGACTTCGAGGTTCTGGGTCGTAACGCGCGTCTGGCCCATATGACCAGCCATGCGCTTGCCCTTCCAGACGCGGCCCGGATCCTGGTTGTTACCGGTCGAACCGTGTGCACGGTGCGATACGGAGTTACCGTGCGAAGCGCGGCCACCACCGAAGTTGTGACGCTTCATAGCACCGGCAAAACCTTTACCGATCGTGGTTCCAGTGACGTCGACCAGCTGGCCGGACTGAAAATGATTTGCGGTCAGTGTTGCACCGATATCGATCAGGTTCTCGGGGGAAACCCGGAACTCGACGAGCTTGGCTTTCGGTTCGACATTGGCGGCGGCAAAGTGGCCGCGAAGTGCCTTCGTCGTGTTCTTGACCTTGGACTGGCCGGCACCGAGCTGAACTGCGGTGTAGCCATTCTTGTCTTCCGTGCGCTGGGCAACGACTTGTACGTTATCCAGTCGCAATACTGTTACAGGGATATGTTCACCTGCGTCGTTATAGACGCGTGTCATACCCACTTTCTGTGCAATCACACCTGAACGCATTGGTTCATCCTCTTGCGAGCCTTGAAGGGAAAACCCTCTCTGGCCTTTGTTAAGGAGTGCCCTTCGACATCTCACGATGTTTCCGGTCTCCGGTTTGGAAGTCGTTGGATTGCTCCACGTACCTTCCTTGTTATTGGCCCCCACCCGAAAGTGAGGTCCGGCCTTGTTACTTCAGCCCTCACCTTGGACGGTGCGGGCCGGGTCTTAGAGCTTGATTTCCACGTCAACGCCAGCAGCGAGATCGAGCTTCATCAGAGCATCGACAGTCTGCGGGGTGGGATCAACGATATCGAGAAGACGCTTGTGCGTCCGCATTTCGAACTGTTCACGGCTCTTCTTGTCAACGTGAGGAGAGCGGTTGACAGTAAACTTTTCGATGCGGGTGGGGAGCGGAACCGGGCCGCGAACGCTGGCGCCGGTGCGCTTTGCGGTCGACACGATTTCACGGGTAGAGGCATCGAGGATCCGGTGATCGAACGCCTTGAGGCGGATACGGATATTCTGGCCGTTCATTCGTCTTGTCCTTGTTCTTTGTTATTCGTTTCCGCACGCGGAAACACATGAACTTCTATTGATCGTGGCGCCGCAGATTTTCAAAAATCGAGAGGAATGCGCGTCGCACCCCAATCATTTCGTTAGTCTGTATTGCTAAAAACATCGCGTTTCGCAATCGCTTGCGAATCCAGCGGTGATTGTGAGTGCGCGTTTACGCGCTTTCACCGAATTTTTCAAGTCCTAAAAATGCAACGCCGCCAGGCATTTTATCAAAAGTCCGGCGGCGGTGTTTGTGACACCGCCGCCGGGCCAGAATTCTAAAAGTCGAATTTACTCGACGATCGAAGCGACGATGCCTGCGCCGACGGTACGGCCGCCTTCGCGGATAGCGAAGCGCAGCTTTTCTTCCATCGCGATCGGAACGATCAGCTCGACGTCAACCGTGACGTTGTCGCCAGGCATAACCATTTCCGTGCCTTCAGGAAGCGTCACGATGCCCGTCACGTCCGTGGTACGGAAGTAGAACTGCGGACGGTAGTTCGTGAAGAACGGCGTATGACGGCCGCCTTCTTCCTTCGTCAGGATGTAGGCTTCAGCCTTGAACTTCTTGTGCGGCTTGACCGAACCCGGCTTGCACAGAATCTGACCACGCTCGACGCCGTCACGGTTAACACCGCGAACCAGTGCACCGATGTTGTCGCCAGCCTGGCCCTGGTCGAGCAGCTTGCGGAACATTTCAACGCCGGTAACAGTCGTCTTCGAGGTCGGACGGATGCCGACGATTTCGACTTCTTCGCCAACCTTGACGATACCGCGCTCAACGCGACCCGTCACAACCGTACCACGGCCAGAGATCGAGAACACGTCTTCGATCGGCATCAGGAACGGCTGGTCGATCGGACGCTCAGGCGTCGGGATGTAGGCGTCAACCTGAGCCATCAGCTCGCGGATCGCGTCTTCACCGATCTTCTTGTCGCTGTCTTCAAGAGCAGCAAGCGCCGAACCCTTGACGATCGGAATGTCGTCGCCCGGGAAGTCGTAGGACGACAGAAGTTCGCGAACTTCAAGCTCGACGAGCTCGAGAAGCTCGGCGTCGTCAACCTGGTCCACCTTGTTGAGGAACACGACGATCGCCGGAACGCCAACCTGACGGGCAAGCAGGATGTGCTCGCGGGTCTGCGGCATCGGGCCGTCAGCGGCAGAGCAAACCAGGATCGCGCCGTCCATCTGGGCAGCACCGGTGATCATGTTCTTCACGTAGTCGGCGTGGCCGGGGCAGTCAACGTGCGCGTAGTGACGGTTCGCCGTCTCATACTCAACGTGCGCCGTCGAAATCGTGATACCACGGGCCTTTTCTTCAGGCGCGGCGTCGATCTGGTCATACGCCTTGAATTCGCCGAAGAACTTCGTGATCGCTGCCGTCAGCGACGTCTTGCCATGGTCAACGTGACCGATCGTGCCAATGTTGACGTGCGGCTTATTGCGCTCAAACTTGCTCTTTGCCATTAGTGGCTCTCCATTCTTGTCCCTTGACGGGAATAATCTTCAAAATTCGGTAGGGCGTACCCCGATCACTTCTGACCGGAGTACTTAGCCTGGATTTCCTGCGCCACGTTCGACGGAACCGGCGAATAGTGGTCGAACGTCATCGAGTACTGCGCGCGACCCTGCGACATGGAGCGCAGGTTGTCGACGTACTTGAACATGTTCGCGAGCGGAACATGTGCGTTGATGACAACGGCGATACCACGGCTTTCCTGGCCCTGGATCTGACCACGACGCGAGTTCAGGTCGCCGATAACGTCGCCGACATAGTCTTCCGGCGTGACAACTTCGACCTTCATCATCGGCTCGAGAAGCTGTGCACCAGCCTTCTTAGCGGCTTCACGGAAGCAGGCACGCGATGCGATTTCGAAGGCGAGAACCGACGAGTCAACATCGTGGAATGCACCGTCGAGCAGCGTCGCCTTGACGCCGAGCATCGGGAAGCCAGCGAGCGGACCGGAAGACAGAACGCTTTCGATACCCTTCTGAACGCCCGGGATGTATTCCTTCGGAACAGCACCACCGACGATCTTCGACTCGAACTTGAAGTCTTCGCCTTCGGGGTTCGGTTCGAACAGAAGCTTGACGCGCGCGAACTGGCCGGTACCACCGGACTGCTTCTTGTGCGTGTAGTCTTCTTCGTGCGACTTCGTGATCGTTTCGCGGTAGGCAACCTGCGGAGCACCGACGGTTGCTTCAACCTTGAACTCGCGACGCATACGGTCGACGATGATGTCGAGGTGAAGTTCGCCCATGCCGGCAATGATGGTCTGACCGGATTCGTCGTCGGTCTTGACGCGGAAGGACGGGTCTTCTGCAGCCAGACGGTTGAGCGCGAGGCCCATCTTTTCCTGGTCGCCCTTGGTCTTCGGCTCGATCGCGATCTGGATGACCGGCTCGGGGAATTCCATGCGCTCAAGGATAACCGGCTTCAGCGGATCGCAAAGCGTATCACCCGTGGTGGTTTCCTTCAGACCGGCCAGAGCAACGATGTCGCCTGCATAGGCTTCTTCGATGTCTTCACGGCTGTTGGAGTGCATCTGCAGCATACGGCCGACGCGCTCGCGCTTGTCCTTGACCGTGTTCATGACAGACGTGCCCTTTTCGAGCTTGCCCGAGTAGATGCGTGCGAAGGTGAGCGAACCGACGAAGGGGTCGTTCATGATCTTGAACGCGAGCATGGAAAGCGGCTCGGAGTCGTCAGCGTGACGCTCGATTTCGGCTTCCGTCTTGGCGTCGATGCCCTTGATCGCCGGGATGTCCAGCGGCGAAGGCAGGTAATCGACAACGGCGTCGAGGAGCGGCTGAACGCCCTTGTTCTTGAACGCGGTACCGCAGAACATCGGGTGGAACTTCACGTCGATGGTGCCGCGGCGAACAAGTTCACGAATCTTGTCGTTGTCCGGGTAGTTGCCTTCGAGGTAGGCTTCCATCGCTTCTTCGTCGATCTCGACAACCGTCTCGATCAGCTTTTCGCGATACTCTTCAGCCTTGGCCTTCATGTCCTCGGGGATCTCGACGACGTCCCACTGGGCGCCGAGCGACTCGTCGCGCCATACGAGAGCATTCATCTCGATCAGGTCGATAACGCCCTTGAACTCGGTCTCAGCGCCGATCGGCAGCTGCATGACAACGGCAGTGGCGCCGAGACGGGTCTTGATCATTTCTACCGAGCGGTAGAAGTCAGCACCGGTCTTGTCCATCTTGTTGCAGAAGATCATGCGCGGAACATGATACTTCTCAGCCTGACGCCAGACGGTTTCCGTCTGCGGCTCAACACCGGCGTTGGCGTCGAGCAGCGCAATGGCGCCATCGAGAACGCGCAGCGAACGCTCGACTTCGATGGTGAAGTCAACGTGGCCGGGGGTGTCGATGATGTTGAAGCGGCGGGTCTTGCCGTCACGGCCCTTCCAGAAGGTCGTGGTCGCAGCGGACGTGATGGTGATACCACGCTCCTGCTCCTGCTCCATCCAGTCCATCGTGGCTGCGCCATCGTGAACTTCGCCGATCTTGTGCGACTTACCGGTGTAATAAAGAATACGCTCGGTGGTCGTCGTCTTACCGGCGTCGATATGCGCCATGATACCGAAATTGCGGTAGTCTTCGATTTTATATTCGCGAGCCATAATGGACTGCCTTTCGATATGCGATCGGTTAAGATTACCAGCGGTAATGCGAGAATGCGCGGTTAGCGTCGGCCATCTTGTGCGTGTCTTCACGCTTCTTGACAGCGGAGCCGCGGTTGTTCGCAGCGTCCATGAGTTCGCCGGAAAGGCGATCGACCATGGTCGTTTCGTTGCGCTTGCGAGCGGCAGTGATCAACCAGCGGATTGCGAGGGCCTGGCGACGCTCGGGACGAACATCAACCGGAACCTGGTATGTCGCACCACCAACGCGGCGCGAACGCACTTCAACATGCGGCGCGACGTTGTCGAGGGCCGAATGGAACACGGTCAGCGGTTCCTGCTTCGTCTTGCCCTGAACGACGTCAAACGCGCCGTAAACGATGCTTTCTGCGACCGACTTCTTGCCGTGAAGCATGATGGCGTTCATGAACTTGGTGACGACCAGATCGCCGAACTTCGGGTCCGGGTTGATCTCACGCTTTTCTGCACTATGGCGACGGGACATACTCTTTGTCTCTCAATGTTATTGACGCTATACCACGCGGAGAACCTCGCGCAGCGCCGAATTGTTGTTGCCGAATTACTTCGGACGCTTTGCACCGTACTTCGAACGGCGCTGCTTGCGGTTCTTGACGCCCTGGGTATCGAGAACACCGCGGATGATGTGGTAACGAACGCCCGGCAAGTCCTTCACGCGGCCGCCGCGGATCATGACGACAGAGTGTTCCTGAAGGTTGTGACCTTCGCCAGGAATGTAGCCGATGACTTCGAAGCCGTTGGTGAGGCGGATCTTGGCAACCTTACGCAGAGCCGAGTTCGGCTTCTTCGGGGTCGTCGTGTAAACGCGGGTGCAAACACCACGCTTCTGCGGGTTTTCCTGCAGGGCAGGAACCTTGTTGCGCTTTACCTGTGCCTGGCGAGGCTTGCGGATCAGCTGGTTTACGGTAGGCATATAACCATCCCTTGCAAAAACTACTTTAGCCACCCTCACGGGTGGCGGCTATGCCGTTGCCGGCGACGATGCACGCATATATCCTCATGCGCAAAACGTGGCCCGATCCGGTTTCACGGATGGACCACCAAGAGCAGAGGACACCGGATGAGGCGTCTTGCGTGCAACATTCGTGTCTTCTACGTGCAATGGAGACCCGTTTGAGATGATGTTCGGGAAAAAGCTTACCGAACGGCCAGCACCCACAGAGGCTCCGATGGCGGGCGTACTACTGTTTTAGCCAGCTTTCGTCAAGGGTGAATCCGCATTTTGCGGCCCCAGCCTGGGCCGCCGGGCCTGCCTCCGCGCCATTTCCGCTTCCATCTATCATATGTCGGTGCAGATTGCAGCGATTTTGTCCTCACCGCTTTGGCTTTTCATAAAATCCGTCTATTGATTCCCTATTGGCGGGCCAACCGGCGTCGCCCTGCGCGGGAGCGATTCCATCGGCCCGCATGACCGCAACGAAAGATCAAGGAACCGCGTCATGAACACCCTCCCCGACAACGACAACGGACGCGACGAGCCGATGGTCTTCATCGTGATCGGCAAGGCCTACGAGCACGACAATTCCGACGGCATCGACATCCACGTCATCCTGCGCGCCCCCGACGACGACACGGCCGTGCGGGAAACGCTGAACGCGCTTTCTGAAGAAGGCTTCATCGAAGCCGACCTCGACCAGATCGGCATGCTGACCGAGATCCCGGATGAAGAGCCGCACGCCTCGGCCTATCAGGGCGCGCTCGAAGGCGAAGTCTCCATCATTCGCTTCGCCTGAGGCATAGCGCCATGACGGTCCGGCGCATCGTCGCCAACATAGCGACAACAGAGCCCGCGCGGGCGCAGGCCTTTTATGGCAATATTCTCGACATGCCCGTCCTGATGGACCATGGCTGGATCGTGACCCATGCAGCTTCAGGGGAAGCGACCGCACAGGTGAGCTTCGCGACTGAGGGCGGCTCCGGCACGGCCGTGCCGGACCTTTCCATCGAGGTCGATAATTTCGAGGAAGTCCACGCCCGGCTTATCAATGCCGGATTGCCGATCGAATACGGGCCAGTAACCGAAGGATGGGGCGTGCGCCGCCTGTTTGTGCGCGACCCTTTCGGAAGGCTGGTAAATATATTAAGTCACTTATAGATTATATACATCGCTTAAATAGTATTAATCCTTTATTGATTGAACAAATAGAAGAAGTAAGGCTATAGTAAATCCGCATAGAATGCCGGTGGCGGGTTGAATAATATTTCGGCGAAAGACATTATTGAGCGCATATATGAGGCCGCGCTTTTCCCCGATCGCTGGATCGCGGTCGTCGAAATGATTTGCCGCCATCTGGGTTTCTGGGGAGGTGTTATCACCTGGGGAAAGGGTGAAGAGGAGGTCTTGCTGTGTACCTCCAGCTTTCAGCAGCTCTCCAGGGAATTGGTCGCCGACGGCTGGGATTACCGGAAGGACCGTCTGGCGAAGGCCGCTTTCGAGGGCCCGTCCTCATTCGGGCGGGATTTGGACGTCCTTAACCGCGAGACCTGGGCGGCGCTGCCGGTTAACCGGGACGTCCTTATCCCACGCGCCCTTGGTTACGGCGTCGCCACTCGGATCACGCCACCAGGGCATCCAGAGATCACGATATCATTCGAGCGCGAGTTGGATGCCGGTGTGATCGGGCCCGAAACCATGGCTGTTCTTGCAGATCTGCGCCCCCACATTGCGCGCAGCCTCACGATTGCAGCCGGGCTCCAGCGCCAGAAGGCAGAGGCGATCACTCTTGGCCTCAATGCCATCGGTGCGCCAGCGGCCGTCTTGCAACGGAGCGGGCGCATCGTCGCTGCCAATGCTCTTTTTCGCTCGATAGGGGAATGTCTCTCCCCTCGCAGCAGGGACAGGATCGCCATCACCGACGACAGGGCGAACCGGCTTCTTTATAAGGCGCTCGCAGGACATGATGTAGCCTCCCTTCCCCTCCCCGAGGGCGACGATGGCGCGTGTGTTCTTCACGTCATCCCGCTGCGCAACAGCGTCAGTGATTTCCCTTCGAATGGCCATGCCATCGCATTGGTAGCGCAACCGACCGGCACCATTGCCGACGCCACAGCGCTGCTGAAAGGGCTATACGGCCTGACAAAGGGCGAGGCGCGCATTGCTCTGGAGATCATCAAGGGGCTTTCGCTGCCCTCCGTGGCACGGCAACTGAGTATCTCGCACGAGACGGTGCGCAGCAATGCGAAGTCGATTTACGCGAAGACCGGCAGTACCGGCAAGACGGACCTCATGCGCCGCCTTTCCGTGCTGACCCGTTACAATATTCTGGAGCAGCGTTGACGCGCGAGGACCGACCTCGCCGCGCGCGGTCACATCACCAGTGCCAGTCACGATAATCCACGAAAGCAAAAACGCCCGGATTGCTCCGGGCGTTTCTCAATCTCGGCGGGGCTTCAGAGAGCCCCTGCACTGCCCGCCTTATTCGGCGGCCGGAGCCTGATCCGTCATGTCCTGCAGCATCTGGTTCGCAGAACCTGCACCGGTGCCCTTGCGGCGTTCCTCGAGAATGAGGTCGTCGCGCGAGGTGGCGATGCGGCGGATCTGCGTCATGGTGCCGCCGGTACCGGCCGGGATGAGACGGCCGACGATGACGTTTTCCTTGAGGCCCTGCAGCGTGTCCGTCTTGCCGGCAATCGCAGCTTCCGTGAGAACCTTGGTGGTTTCCTGGAAGGATGCGGCCGAGATGAAGGACGGCGTCTGCAGCGAAGCCTTGGTGATGCCGAGCAGAACCGGCTCGCCATAGGCAGGCTTCTTGCCCTCTTCGATCAGGCGGTCGTTGTTGTCATCGAGCTCGATACGATCAACGTTGTCACCAACGATGTACTGGCTGTCGCCAGCATCGGTGATTTCAACCTTCTGCAGCATCTGGCGAACGATCACCTCAATGTGCTTGTCGTTGATCACAACGCCCTGCAGACGATAGACTTCCTGGATTTCGTTCACGAGGTAGGAAGCCAGAGCCTCCACGCCCTTGATCGCCAGAATGTCGTGCGGCGCCGGGTTACCGTCGAGGATGTATTCACCCTTTTCGATATAGTCGCCTTCCTGAAGGTGGAAGGGCTTGCCCTTCGGGATCAGGTATTCGACCGGCTCGACGCCGTCTTCCGCCGGCTCGATCATCACGCGACGCTTGTTCTTGTAGTCGCGGCCGAGGCGGATCGTACCATCGATCTCAGCGATGATGGCGTGATCCTTCGGACGACGGGCTTCGAACAGTTCCGCAACGCGCGGCAGACCACCGGTGATGTCCTTCGTCTTGGCGCTTTCCAGCGGCGAACGTGCAAGCACGTCACCCTGGGAGACCTTCGCACCCGGCTCGACCGACAGGATGGCGTCGACCGAGAGCTGGAAGCGGGCTTCACCACCACGGGCAAGCTTCGCAACAGCGCCGGACGCGTCCTTGATGACGATCGCAGGCTTCAAGTCCGAACCGCGCGGCGTCGAACGCCAGTCAATGACCTGACGCTTGGTGATGCCGGTGGATTCGTCGGTTGCTTCCAGAACGGAGAGACCATCGACGAGGTCTTCGAAGTGAACGGTACCTTCCACTTCCGTCATCATCGGACGGGTGTAGGGGTCCCACTCTGCAAGACGCTGGCCACGCTTCACCTTGTCGCCATCATCAACGAAGATCTTCGAACCGTAAGCCACACGCTGTGTGGAACGTTCCGCGCCGCGCTCATCCAGGATCGTAACGGACATGTTACGGCCCATGGCGATGAGAACGCCTTCGGAGTTCCGCAGGATGTTGCGGTTCTTGATCTGGATCGTGCCTTCATAAGACGCTTCGAGGAACGACTGGTCGACCACGTTTGCCGTGCCACCAAGGTGGAACGTACGCATGGTGAGCTGCGTGCCCGGTTCACCGATCGACTGAGCGGCGATAACGCCAACGGCTTCGCCCATGTTGACAGGCGTACCGCGTGCAAGGTCACGACCGTAGCAGACGCCGCAGACACCGACCTGCACTTCGCAGGTGAGCGCCGAACGGATGCGAACGGACTGAATGCCAGCCTTCTCGATGGCAGCCACATCGGCTTCGTCGATCAGCGTACCGGCCTTGACGATGTTCTCGCCGGTGACCGGGTTGTCGATGTCGTCGAGAGCCGTACGACCGAGGATACGCGCGCCAAGCGAAGCAACCACCTGACCGGCATCGACGATGGCCGTCATGGTGAGGCCCTTATCGGTGCCGCAATCCCTGGAGTTGACGATGCAGTCCTGCGCGACGTCGACGAGACGACGCGTCAGGTAACCCGAGTTCGCGGTCTTCAGGGCGGTGTCTGCGAGACCCTTACGGGCACCGTGGGTCGAGTTGAAGTACTCGTTAACGGTCAGGCCTTCCTTGAAGTTCGAGATGATCGGCGTCTCGATGATTTCACCCGACGGCTTCGCCATCAGGCCGCGCATGCCGCCCAGCTGACGCATCTGGTTCGGAGAACCACGAGCACCCGAGTGAGACATCATGTAGATGGAGTTCATCGGCTTCTGGCGGCCCGTTTCCGGATCGAACTCAACAGCCTTGATGCGTGCCATCATCTCCTCGGCGACCTTTTCGGTAGCCTTGCCCCAGGCGTCGACAACCTTGTTGTACTTTTCGCCCTGGGTGATGAGACCGTCATTATACTGCTGTTCGTATTCCTTCACGAGAGCTTCGGTGTCGCCAACGATCTTCACCTTGCTGTCAGGAATGACCATGTCGTCCTTGCCGAACGAAATGCCGGCGCGGCAGGCATGGGCAAAGCCGAGCTGCATGATGCGGTCACAGAAGATGACCGTGTCTTTCTGGCCGCAATGACGGTAGACCGTGTCGATCATCTTGGAGATGTTCTTCTTGGTCATTTCCTGGTTGCAGACGTCGAAAGGCACGTTGACGTTCTTCGGCAGAAGTTCGCCAATCAGCATACGGCCGGGGGTCGTCTCATGGATCTTCGAAACCGGCTTGCCATCGGCATCCACGGTCTTGAAGCGACCACGGATCTTGGCATGCAGCGTCACGACCTTGTTTTCAAGCGCGTGATGCAGCTCACCAATGTCGGAGAAGGCCATGCCTTCGCCCGGCTCGTTCTGGTTCATGATCGACAGGTAATACAGGCCGAGAACCATGTCCTGCGAAGGAACGATGATCGGGTGGCCGTTTGCCGGATGCAGGATGTTGTTGGTCGACATCATCAGCACGCGCGCTTCCAGCTGGGCTTCCAGCGAAAGCGGTACGTGAACAGCCATCTGGTCGCCGTCGAAGTCGGCGTTGAAGGCCGTGCAGACGAGCGGGTGCAGCTGGATGGCCTTGCCTTCGACCAGCATGGGTTCGAAGGCCTGGATACCCAGACGGTGCAGCGTCGGTGCACGGTTCAGCAGAACCGGATGTTCGCGGATGACCTCGTCGAGGATATCCCAGACCTCTGGCTTTTCCTTTTCAACCAGCTTCTTGGCCTGCTTGACGGTCGAGGAGTAACCCTTGGCGTCGAGGCGGGCGTAGATGAACGGCTTGAACAGTTCGAGCGCCATCTTCTTCGGCAGGCCGCACTGGTGCAGCTTCAGTTCCGGACCGGTCACGATAACCGAACGGCCGGAATAGTCGACGCGCTTGCCGAGAAGGTTCTGGCGGAAGCGGCCCTGCTTGCCCTTGAGCATGTCGGAGAGCGACTTCAGCGGACGCTTGTTGGCACCCGTGATGACGCGGCCGCGACGGCCGTTGTCGAACAGCGCATCGACGGATTCCTGCAACATACGCTTTTCGTTGCGGATGATGATGCCAGGCGCACGAAGCTCGATCAGGCGCTTCAGACGGTTGTTACGGTTGATGACGCGGCGATAGAGATCGTTGAGGTCGGACGTCGCAAAACGGCCGCCATCCAGCGGAACCAGCGGACGCAGGTCCGGCGGGATCACGGGAACAACCTTCATGATCATCCATTCCGGACGGTTGCCGGATTCCATGAAGTTCTCGACGATCTTCAGGCGCTTCATCAGCTTCTTCTGCTTGAGATCAGACGTGGTCTCAGCAAGTTCGGCACGCAGGTCGCCGGCGATCTTTTCAAGGTTCATCGAAGCCAGCATCTCATAGATGGCTTCAGCGCCGATCATGGCGGTGAACTGGTCTTCGCCGAACTCGTCGACGGCGATCATGTACTCTTCTTCCGACAGAAGCTGGTTCTGCTTCAGCGAAGTGAGGCCGGGCTCGGTGACGATGTAGTTCTCGAAATAGAGAACGCGTTCGACATCCTTCAGCGTCATGTCGAGCAGGGTCGAGATACGCGAAGGAAGCGACTTCAGGAACCAGATGTGGGCAACCGGCGCTGCGAGCTCGATGTGGCCCATGCGCTCACGGCGAACGCGCGACAGCGTGACTTCGACGCCGCACTTTTCGCAGATGATGCCCTTGTACTTCATGCGCTTGTACTTGCCGCACAGGCACTCGTAGTCCTTGATCGGTCCGAAGATGCGCGCGCAGAAAAGACCGTCACGTTCAGGCTTGAACGTACGGTAGTTGATGGTTTCCGGCTTCTTGATCTCGCCGTAGGACCACGACAGGATTTTTTCCGGCGAAGCAATCGAGATCCGGATGGAATCGAAATGCTGCGCAGGCACCTGAGGATTGAAAAGATTCATGACCTCTTGGTTCATGCCTTGTCTCCTTGAGAGGCTAGCTGCTGCCCCTGTTTGCATCTGGACCGGCTTCTTCCCGGGTCGCCGTCCAGAGCTCTAAATACGGATTAACCGCACAATGCGGCGAAAGTGTCCCGAGCCGGCAACGACCGCCCGGGAAACCGGCAGGCGCCCTTGCAGGCGCCCGCCTCTCTCAATTTTATTCCGCCGCGTCGGGCAGCTGGTCTTCCGGCTGGTTCTCGAGCTTCGAGTTTTCCAGCTCGACGGACAGGCCGAGCGACCGCATTTCCTTGACGAGAACGTTGAAGCTCTCGGGGATACCGGCTTCGAAGGTATCGTCACCACGGACGATTGCTTCGTAAACCTTGGTGCGGCCGGCCACGTCGTCCGACTTGACGGTGAGCATTTCCTGCAGCGTGTAAGCCGCGCCGTATGCTTCCAGAGCCCAGACTTCCATTTCCCCGAAGCGCTGACCGCCGAACTGCGCCTTGCCGCCCAGCGGCTGCTGGGTAACGAGCGAGTAAGGGCCGATCGAGCGAGCGTGGATCTTGTCGTCGACAAGGTGGTTCAGCTTGATCATGTACATGTAGCCGACGGTCACCTTACGGTCGAACGGCTCACCGGTACGGCCGTCGTAAAGAACGGACTGACCGGATTCATGCAGACCTGCCTTTTTCAGCATCGCGGCAACGTCAGGCTCATGCGCGCCGTCGAAGACCGGGGTCGCGATGGAAACACCGCGCTTGGCTTCTTCGGCAAGCTTGACGAGCGAGTCGTCGTCGAAACGCTGAACCTCGTCATTCGCTTCAGACGCGTAGATTTCCGTCAGCTCGCTGCGAAGCTCGCTGATGTCCATCGTCTTGCGATACTCTTCGAGCATCTCGCCGATCTTCTTGCCCATGCCTGCGCATGCCCATGCGAGGTGGGTTTCGAGGATCTGGCCGACGTTCATGCGTGAAGGCACGCCGAGCGGATTCAAGCAGATGTCGACATGCGTGCCGTCTTCGAGGAACGGCATGTCTTCGACCGGAACGATACGCGAAACGACGCCCTTGTTACCGTGACGGCCGGCCATCTTGTCGCCCGGCTGGATCTTGCGCTTAACCGCAACGAAGACCTTGACCATCTTCATCACGCCCGGAGGCATTTCATCGCCGCGCTGGACCTTTTCAACCTTGTCCATGAAGCGCTGTTCAAGGCGCGACTTGGACTCGTCGTACTGGCCGCGGAGTGCTTCGATCTCGGCCTGAGCCTTCTCGTCCTCGACGGCGAACATCCACCACTGCGAGCGGGGATATTCGGAGACGACGGCGTTGGAGAGCTCGACGCCCTTCTTGAAGCCCTTCGGACCGGCAATCGAAACCTGGCCACGCAGCATGTCGATCAGACGGCCGTAAACGTTACGGTCGAGGATCGCCTGCTCGTCGTCGCGGTCCTTTGCCAGACGCTCGATCTCTTCGCGCTCGATAGCCATCGCGCGCTCATCCTTCTCCACACCGTGACGGTTGAAGACGCGGACTTCGACGACCGTACCGAACGTGCCCGGAGGCATGCGCATGGAAGTGTCGCGAACGTCGGAAGCCTTTTCACCGAAGATGGCGCGCAGAAGCTTTTCTTCCGGCGTCATCGGGCTTTCGCCCTTCGGCGTGATCTTGCCGACGAGGATGTCGCCCGGCTGAACTTCCGCACCGATGTAAACGATACCGGCTTCGTCGAGGTTCTTCAGCGCTTCTTCCGAAACGTTCGGAATGTCGCGCGTGATTTCTTCCGGACCAAGCTTCGTGTCACGGGCCATCACTTCGAATTCTTCGATGTGGATGGAGGTGAACACGTCGTCGGAAACGATACGTTCCGACATCAGGATCGAGTCTTCGTAGTTGTAGCCGTTCCAGGGCATGAACGCGACAAGCGCGTTGCGGCCGAGAGCCAGGTCACCGAGGTCGGTCGACGGGCCATCCGCGATGATATCACCCTTGGAGATGATGTCGCCGACGGCGACCAGCGGACGCTGGTTGACGCAGGTGTTCTGGTTCGAACGCTGGAACTTCTGCAGACGGTAGATGTCAACGCCGGACTTGCCTGCATCGAGATCTTCCGTAGCGCGGATAACGATACGCGTCGCGTCGACCTGATCGACGACACCGCCGCGGCGAGCCGCGATGGCAGCGCCGGAGTCCCGCGCAACGATCGGTTCCATGCCGGTGCCCACGAAAGGCGCCTCGGCGCGCAGAAGCGGAACAGCCTGACGCTGCATGTTCGAGCCCATGAGAGCGCGGTTGGCGTCGTCGTTTTCCAGGAACGGAATGAGAGCCGCTGCGACCGAAACGAGCTGCTTCGGTGAAACGTCCATCAGGTTGATGTTGTCCCGCGGTGCGAGCATGACTTCGCCCGAGTGACGGCAGACGACGAACTCTTCCGAGAAAGAACCGTCTTCATTAAGCGGCGCGTTGGCCTGCGCGACGTAATACTTCGCCTCTTCCATCGCGGAGAGGTAGATAACGTCATTGGTGACCTTGCCCTCGGTGATCTTGCGGTACGGGCTCTCGATGAAACCGTACTTGTTGACGCGGGCAAAGGTTGCAAGCGAGTTGATCAGACCGATGTTCGGGCCTTCCGGCGTCTCGATCGGGCAAATACGGCCGTAATGGGTCGGGTGAACGTCGCGGACTTCGAAGCCGGCGCGCTCACGGGTCAGACCACCCGGTCCAAGAGCCGAAAGACGGCGCTTGTGGGTGATTTCCGAAAGCGGGTTCACCTGGTCCATGAACTGCGACAGCTGCGAGGAACCGAAGAACTCGCGAACGGCAGCAGCTGCCGGCTTCGCGTTGATCAGGTCCTGCGGCATCACGGTGTCGATTTCGATCGAGGACATACGTTCCTTGATCGCACGTTCCATGCGCAGAAGGCCCAGACGATACTGGTTTTCCATCAGCTCGCCGACCGAACGGACACGGCGGTTGCCGAGGTTGTCGATGTCGTCGATTTCGCCCTTGCCGTCGCGCAGCTCGACCAGCATCTTGACGACCGCGAGGATGTCTTCCTTGCGCAGGGTGCGCACGGTGTCTTCCGCGTCGAGGTCGAGACGCATGTTCATCTTCACGCGGCCAACGGCCGAAAGATCGTAACGCTCTGCATCGAAGAACAGCGAGTTGAACATCGCTTCCGCCGAATCCATGGTCGGCGGCTCACCCGGACGCATGACGCGGTAGATGTCGAACAGCGCTTCCTGACGGTTCTCGTTCTTGTCGGCAGACAGCGTGTTGCGGATATAGGCGCCAACATTGACGTGGTCGATGTTGAGAACCGGGATCTCGTCAAAACCGGACTGCAGGATCAGTCCGAGCGTCTTCTCGTCGATTTCGTCACCAGCTTCGAGGTAGATTTCACCCGTCTCGTAGTTGACGATGTCTTCGGCGAGATAGTTGCCGTACAGGTCTTCGTCGGTCGCCTTCAGCGCCTTGAGGCCCTTTTCGGAGAGCTGGCGGATCACGCGCGGCGTCAGCTTCTTGCCGGCCTCGACGACGACTTCGCCGGTATCGGCGTCGATCATGTCGGTGACGACCTTGGCGTTCTTAAGCGCTTCGGGCTGGAACGGAATGCGCCAGCCGTCGCCGTCGCGCTCATAGGAAGCCTTGGTGTAGAAGGTCGACAGAATGTCTTCGCCGTCCATGCCAAGCGCCATCAGGAGCGAGGTTACGGGCAGCTTGCGGCGGCGGTCGATACGCGCATAGACGATGTCCTTGGCGTCGAATTCGATATCGAGCCAGGAACCGCGATAAGGGATCACGCGCGCAGCGAAGAGCAGCTTGCCGGAAGAGTGGCTCTTGCCCTTGTCGTGGTCGAAGAACACGCCCGGCGAACGGTGCATCTGCGAAACGATGACGCGCTCGGTGCCGTTGACGATGAACGTGCCGTTATTGGTCATGAGTGGCATGTCACCCATGTAAACAGACTGTTCCTTGATGTCCTTGATAGACTTCGCACCCGTATCTTCGTCGATATCGAACACGATGAGGCGCAGCGTTACTTTCAGCGGCGCTGCATAGGTCAGATCGCGCTGACGGCACTCCTCGACGTCGAACTTCGGCGCTTCGAATTCGTAGGATACGAATTCAAGCATGGACGCGCCCGAGAAATCGGTGATCGGGAATACGGATTTGAATACGGCATTCAATCCCTCGTCGGGACGGCCACCCTTGGGCTCGTCAACCATGAGAAACTGGTCATACGAAGCCTTCTGAACCTCGATGAGGTTCGGCATTTCCGCTACTTCTGGAATTTTGCCGAAAAACTTGCGTACGCGCCTGCGACCGTTAAACGAAAGGGTCTGAGCCATCGTCGCTCCTTTAAAATTGCATCCGGGCCTGCAACGGACGGGAACCGATGGCCAGTCGATCCCGTCAAGCAATGGGTATCATCAATCTCGTTCCACATCCCGGATCGATCAGGCCGGATTGCCTAGATGAGCCGGTTCGGAACCATTCTCTTGAAGAACCCATTACCCAAAAGCCGTTTTCAAGCGGCTTTTGGGTAATAAGTTTCAGAAACGATGACGACGGAAAGGGGCATTAAACCCCTTCCCGCCAGCAATCGCAAGATTACTTAACGTCAACCTTGGCGCCTGCGTCTTCAAGCTTCTTCTTGAGATCAGCAGCTTCAGCCTTGGAAACGGCTTCCTTGACCGGCTTCGGAGCGCCTTCAACGAGGTCCTTGGCTTCCTTGAGGCCGAGGCCGGTGATGCCGCGAACTTCCTTGATGACGTTGATCTTGTTGGCGCCAGCGTCAACCAGGATAACGTCGAACTCGGTCTTTTCTTCTTCCGGAGCAGCAGCAGCAGCAGCGCCGCCAGCAGCAGCAACGGCTACCGGAGCAGCAGCGGAAACGCCCCACTTTTCTTCGAGAAGCTTGGACAGTTCTGCAGCTTCCAGAACGGTCAGCGAGGAGAGGTCTTCTACGATCTTTGCGAGATCAGCCATTTTGATAGTTCCTTTTGTTCAGTTCGAACCAGTTTGAATATTTACAGCGAAAAACCGCCTTAAGCGGCTTCGTCCTTCTTGGCGTAAGCCGAGAACACCCGTGCCAGCTGGCTTGCAGGTGCAGCGACAACCGTAGCGACGCGCGTTGCCGGGGCGTTGAGAAGGCCCAGCAGCTTTGCACGCAGCTCGTCGAGCGAAGGCAGGGTCGCAAGCGACTTGACTGCTTCGGCGTTGAGCGTGGTTGCGCCCATGGCGCCGCCCAAAACAACGACCTTGTCGTTGGTCTTGGCGAAATCCATGACGACTTTCGGAGCGATCATCGGGTCAGTGCTGTATGCAATCAGCGTCTGGCCCTTGAAGAGATCTGTCATCCCTTCCGACTCCGTACCCTGAAGAGCGATCTTGGCCAGGCGGTTCTTCGCGACCTTGACGGTGCCTCCGGCAGCGCGCATCTTCGAACGGAAGTCGTTCATCTGCGCAACGGTGACACCAGCATAGTGGGCCACGACAACCGAACCGGAAGCCTTGAAGACTTCGTTCAGCTCCGTGACGAATTCGCGTTTTTCCGCTCTTTCCACTGTCTGTCTCCAGTAGACGGGACCACATGATTGTGAACCCGTCGGGTTTGCCTTTGCCCCAAGGGACCTTTTTACAAAGATCCCGAGCGACGCTCGAGGATCCTGTCCCCCGCTCTGTCGCCGCAAACGGCTTCAGGCACAGGCACACCAGGTTCGAACCGGACAGTCAGGCATCGACAGATGCCTCAAATCCAGCCTCACCCGTCTCATGCGGGTTGAATGATTAAGGCCAAATCCCGAAAGACAAGGCCACCCGCAATCTCGGACAGGAGTTCCGGGTTTCCCCGGAAATCTCCGGCTCCCTGGGAGCCGGAAATTCGTTTATTCACACCTCCGTCAGGAAGCGCGAGAATTGATTAAGCCGTAACCGACGAAGGGTCGATCTTAACGCCTGGACCCATGGTCGAGGAAATCGCGACGCGCTTGACGTAGTTGCCCTTGGCACCCGTCGGCTTTGCCTTGATGACAGCATCGGCAAAAGCCTTGATGTTTTCTTCAAGAGCCTTGGCGTCAAACGAAGCCTTGCCAACGCCAGCGTGTACGATACCGGCCTTTTCGACGCGGAATTCGACAGCGCCGCCCTTGGATGCCTTGACAGCACCGGCAACGTCCATGGTCACGGTTCCGACCTTCGGGTTCGGCATCATGCCGCGCGGGCCGAGTACCTTGCCGAGACGGCCGACGAGCGGCATCATGTCCGGGGTCGCGATGCAACGATCGAAGTCGATCTTGCCGCCCTGGACGATTTCAACCAGTTCTTCCGCACCAACAACGTCAGCGCCGGCAGCCTTGGCTTCGTCAGCCTTGGCGCCACGGGCGAAAACGGCGACGCGAACGTCACGGCCGGTGCCGTTCGGCAGGTTGACAACGCCACGAACCATCTGGTCCGCATGGCGCGGGTCAACGCCGAGGTTCATCGAAACTTCAACGGTTTCGTCGAACTTGGCGACAGCACGTTCCTTGACCATCGAGATGGCGTCGGTGAGAACGTAGAGCTTGTTGGGATCCACACCTTCGCGGATCTTCTGAATGCGCTTTGCTACCTTGGCCATGATCAACCTACCACTTCCAGGCCCATGGCGCGGGCAGAACCCTCAACCATTGCCATTGCGCCTTCGATGTCGGCTGCGTTCAGATCCTTCATCTTGGCTTCAGCGATCGTCTTGACCTGAGCCTTGGTGATGGAGCCGACCTTGGCGCCCTTGCCAGGCGTCTTGGAGCCAGAGGTGATCTTCGCTTCCTTCTTCAGCCAGTAGGTCATCGGCGGCTGCTTCATGACGAAGGTGAAGGACTTGTCCTGGTAGTAGGTGATGACGACCGGGATCGGCATACCCTTTTCCATTTCCTGCGTGGCGGCATTGAACGCCTTGCAGAATTCCATGATGTTAATGCCACGCTGACCAAGTGCCGGACCGATCGGCGGGGACGGATTGGCCGACCCAGCCTTTACCTGCAACTTGAGCTGGCCTGCAACTTTCTTAGCCATATCTCTCTGCCTTTCAATTCAAACCGGTTGCCCGGCTTCTCTTAAGCCGGATTGCTCCGGCGGCTGCGGTTGCGTGGTGCGGCGCCCTGCCCCGGCTTAAAGAGCCAGTTTGCCTTCCACGCGCTTGGGGCTTCGCCCCGCCAATCAGACCTTCTCGACCTGATTGTATTCCAGCTCGACCGGCGTAGCGCGGCCGAAAATCGAAACTTCCACCTTCAGGCGCGAACGCTCTTCGTCGACATCCTGAACCACGCCGTTGAACGACGCGAACGGACCGTCGGAAACGCGAACCTGTTCGCCGACCTCGAACGAAACCGACGACTTCGGACGCTCGACACCTTCCTGAACCTGACCGAGAATACGCTCGGCTTCATAATCCGGGATCGGAACAGGCTTGCTGTCCGAACCGAGGAAACCGGTAACCTTCGGCGTGTTCTTGATGAGGTGGTAGGCCTCATCCGTCAGGTTGGCGCGCACCAGCACGTAACCTGGAAAGAACTTGCGCTCGCTATCGACCTTGCGACCGCGACGCACCTCGACAACCTTTTCGGTCGGCACGAGGATTTTTTCAAAAAGATGATCCAGACCCTTCTGACGGGCTTTTTCTTCGATCGACTCAGCGACCTTCTTTTCAAAATTCGAATAAGCGTGAACGATGTACCAGCGCGCTGCCATTTTTTTCTCCGTTCGATCCTTCTACCGGGCCTTTGAGCGTGCCGTTACCGGCCGACGTTCAACACCAGGCTGAGCAGCCAGCCGATGAGCTGGTCCGCAGCGAAGAAGAACAGAGCCGCAAAAATGACCATCACCAGCACCATTGCCGTCGAAATCATGGTCTCGCGGCGCGACGGCCAAGTGATCTTTGACGCTTCGGCGCGAACCTGCTGCAGAAACGTAAACGGGTTGGTTTTGGATGCCATTGACTGCCCACGCAATTACGGCGCGTAAAGCCGAACTAATCAGCCCCACGCACCGCGTGTCTGTTTTGACCCTACATAAACACCGATTCCGCTTTTAACAAGAGGAAATCGACATTCGGCGAAATTCGCCGGTAAACCGGCCCCATCTGCCATGCAGCGAAAACCGCGCTTGCGAATGGAAAGTGGCAGGGGCAGAGGGGCTCGAACCCCCGACCTGCGGTTTTGGAGACCGCCGCTCTACCAACTGAGCTATACCCCTTCGTCACCTAAATCGACCGCGAAATCGCTTGGCCAATTCGGTATGCGCTCCTTTAAGGTGCAGGGAAAAGAATGGCAAGAGCTTTTTGTCACTTGTCCGAAGTTTATCCCCGCCGCGCTTTACCCTCTTCAGGCAACGCCATGCCAGCTCAAGGTTCGACCTGTGAACGATCGACTGGATATGCGGCCCCGGCACCGCGCTTGCGTTTGGCATGGGCGATCCGGCGCGCGACCGAGCGCTTCCACTTCTTCAGCGTCGCGAGCGAAAAGAATCGTTGCGCCTGCAGCATCCACCCGGCAATGCCGCGCGGTGTCTTGGAGCCGTAATTGCTTCTGCCATAACCGAGGTGGGTGACCTTCGTATCGGAAAGCCACGCCATGATTACCCCTTGATCCTTGTAATAGAGGCTGATCTCGGCTTCGCTGGCGAAACCGGCATAGCCATGCGGAAGCTTTCGATAATCGGCCAGCCGCTTCAGCGTCGGATTGAAGGTAAAGCTGTGCCAAACCCGGTGAGCGGCCGGCGGTATCTTCCAGTATTCGCGATCGCCCGGCCTCGCCGATATCTTCTTGATGGCAGCAGGCATGTCCTCATCGGTCCGCAACTGGACAAGCCCGACCTCGGGCTCACGCTTCAACACCTCAAGGCCCCGCGCAACAATTCCCTCGACCGGAAAAGTCCAGTCATCTTCAAGGTGAAGGATGTAAGGTGTCTGAACCTGCGAATAGGCCTTATCGATGGAGCGGTGCTGGCCAAGATTGACGCCGTTCAGGATAACCCTGAGCGGCTGGTCAGGGTAACGGGCGGGAATATCCAGTACCGTCGCATCGTCCGAATCTTCGATGACGATGAACTCATGCAGGGGATAATCATTCGTCGCAAAAAAAGCGTCCAGCGTTGCGACCAAAAGGTCCGGACGACGGTGACTCGTCAGAACCGCGGTTAAATCAGACATTGGAATACGCCCCTCCCAAGCGACGCACGCCGCACTTACACGCAATCGAGACGCCAGTCCTGTGGCGACCCAAAGCCAGTTGAACCCGGCCGATTTCGGCGGAACCTAAAAATTTTTGGTGTCATTATCAAGTATAAAAGCCCAGCCAGGAGAGCATACAAACAAAAACGGCGGCACCCATGGCGCCGCCGTTTTTTGTTTTATTCCACATCCGGTCGCCCGGCTGAAAGATTACTCGACGATCGAAGCAACGATGCCTGCGCCGCGTGCAAATCGCGCTTGCGCGCCATTTGCACATCTTGACTGCCGTCGGCAGGCTTACGGCATCGTTAGCGATCGTTACTCGACGATCGAAGCGACGATGCCTGCGCCGACGGTACGGCCGCCTTCGCGGATAGCGAAGCGCAGCTTTTCTTCCATCGCGATCGGAACGATCAGCTCGACGTCAACCGTGACGTTGTCGCCAGGCATAACCATTTCCGTGCCTTCAGGAAGCGTCACGATGCCCGTCACGTCCGTGGTACGGAAGTAGAACTGCGGACGGTAGTTCGTGAAGAACGGCGTATGACGGCCGCCTTCTTCCTTCGTCAGGATGTAGGCTTCAGCCTTGAACTTCTTGTGCGGCTTGACCGAACCCGGCTTGCACAGAATCTGACCACGCTCGACGCCGTCACGGTTAACACCGCGAACCAGTGCACCGATGTTGTCGCCAGCCTGGCCCTGGTCGAGCAGCTTGCGGAACATTTCAACGCCGGTAACAGTCGTCTTCGAGGTCGGACGGATGCCGACGATTTCGACTTCTTCGCCAACCTTGACGATACCGCGCTCAACGCGACCCGTCACAACCGTACCACGGCCAGAGATCGAGAACACGTCTTCGATCGGCATCAGGAACGGCTGGTCGATCGGACGCTCAGGCGTCGGGATGTAGGCGTCAACCTGAGCCATCAGCTCGCGGATCGCGTCTTCACCGATCTTCTTGTCGCTGTCTTCAAGAGCAGCAAGCGCCGAACCCTTGACGATCGGAATGTCGTCGCCCGGGAAGTCGTAGGACGACAGAAGTTCGCGAACTTCAAGCTCGACGAGCTCGAGAAGCTCGGCGTCGTCAACCTGGTCCACCTTGTTGAGGAACACGACGATCGCCGGAACGCCAACCTGACGGGCAAGCAGGATGTGCTCGCGGGTCTGCGGCATCGGGCCGTCAGCGGCAGAGCAAACCAGGATCGCGCCGTCCATCTGGGCAGCACCGGTGATCATGTTCTTCACGTAGTCGGCGTGGCCGGGGCAGTCAACGTGCGCGTAGTGACGGTTCGCCGTCTCATACTCAACGTGCGCCGTCGAAATCGTGATACCACGGGCCTTTTCTTCAGGCGCGGCGTCGATCTGGTCATACGCCTTGAATTCGCCGAAGAACTTCGTGATCGCTGCCGTCAGCGACGTCTTGCCATGGTCAACGTGACCGATCGTGCCAATGTTGACGTGCGGCTTATTGCGCTCAAACTTGCTCTTTGCCATGTGAATTGCTTCCTGTGAACGTGAAGTAGTTTCCCCGGCGAACCGGTTTGGTGTCGCCGTTTAAGGCTTTGTAAGCGAATGCGCAAGACTTAATTGCGAAAGCGCCTGCGCGCGCGGCTTAAGTGCACCTCGAGCCGCGTATATGGTGCACACCTGGAGGCATTTAAAGCCCGACAGGCCGTGACGCCATGGCGATACGCCGATGGCCATCCCCTCCCCTCGCGATCACTAATCAAGATATTTCATCACAACTTCTTTACCGCTGCGGCCTTCTTGGCTTAAGGACAATTTATCGCCGGGGGGAGACGGGCGATCAGACGGGCGTGCCGGTTGGCGCCATCCATTGATCCGCCGCTTCCCCCCGCGTCCTTCTTTCCGGTTCAGGACCAACCCATGGAAATTTTTACAGCCGCCGGCTTCACGGCATTCTTGCAGGTCATCGCAATTGACCTCGTCCTGGCGGGCGACAACGCCATCGTCATCGGCCTTGCGGCCGCCGGCCTGCCCGCCCATCTCCGCCGCAAGGCGATCCTCGTCGGCATCATCGCCGCCACCGTGCTGCGCATCGGTTTTGCCGCCATCACCGTGCAGTTGCTCTCGATCGTCGGTCTCCAGCTTTTCGGCGGTCTGTTGCTCGCCTGGGTGTGCTGGAAGATGTGGTCGGAACTGCGCGAGGCCGCAGGCTCGATGGAAGACGAGGTCACCGACGACGAGGCCGACCTGACGAAGGGTCACAAGACCTTCTTCCAGGCGGCGACCCAGATCGTGATTGCCGATGTTTCGATGTCCCTCGACAACGTCCTCGCCGTCGCCGGCGCTGCGCAGGAACATGTCACCGTGCTGATTATCGGCCTTGTTGTTTCGATCGCGCTCATGGGGCTCGCCGCCAACTTCGTCGCCAAGCTGCTGCACCGTTATCGCTGGATTTCCTATCTCGGCCTCATGGTCATTATCTATGTGGCGCTGAACATGCTCTATCACGGCACGGTCGAGGTTCTGCCTTATATCAGGCCCTACCTCGGCTGAGACCGCCATTCAAGATGACACCACAAAGGCCCGGAGACGCCCGTTTCCGGGCCTTTTCATTGGCCAATCGGCGCGTACGGCCGCTCCCGTTTCGACCGGCTGCAGAACAGGAAGAATCGGTCGCCGCGGCGGCTTTCGAAAATGGACAAGACAGGGAAATCATCAATTTTTGCCAATGGTTTCTGGCAGTTGAGGTCAGCCACGGGCAAGCCTAGGGAGTTAGTTAGAGAGTCATAATAATAAAAAGAAAGGTAAAGCTGCCAATGGCTTATGACTGGAGTGGCGGGCGAACCCGCCGCCTTCGCAGGGTAAGGCTCGGCGTTGTCGCCAGCTCCCTTATCCTGCTGGCGCTTCTAGCGTCGCTCGTTCTTGGTTGAACGCGCCACGCGCGCACTTCCACGCTGACCGGCGGCACGGCAAGGTTTCAGAAACCGCCCTGCCGCCGCTCCATGGCTCCGCCGCCGCTCAGGATTTCTTCACATCCACGCAGTGAGTCGGCTGTTTCATCTCCGGATCAGCCATCACGTCGTAGAGATCCGCCTCGTCCCCCTTCGACCACCAGACATAGACGCCGCTCTCATATCGCGCGCCGGAACCGGAAATGACATTGGCGGCAACGGTCACGCCACTTTTCAGCCCAAGCCGCACGAGACTGATATCACCCGCATTGAAATAGACGGCCTCGACCTTGTCGGACCCGCACTGGTACGTGGCCTCAACCTTCTCGACCACCGTGTCTTTCGTGAGCGGAATCACCAGATCGTCCGCCATGGCGGCGGGCGCGGCGAACAGGCTGACGGTTGCGAAGGTGAGCAGGGTTGCTGATTGTTTCATGATGGCCTCTCCGGTTTCGTGACATAGGTGACGCCAGTATAGCCAAAATATGGCAGCGGCCCTTACGTATAAAATATGCATTACGACAATACCCCGGCCACACTGACGCAGGGATACTCATGAATTTTCTTTAATACATATATATCGAGGCAGATTCAGCGAAACAGCCAATAAACGACGCCAAGGATAACGGTCCACATCAGCAGGGATATGGCGAGAACCGTGAGATAATTTCGAAATCGTCTTGTCATCCGCCCACTTGCCGGCGGGACCTATTGGAATGCCGCCGAAGTTGAATTGCTGGATGCGGGTCGAGCCGCAGCGTCAACCCGTCTTTATCAAGAGAATAAATCGCAAGCCATTCACAGATCTTACCCCTAAAACGGGGTGCTCCAAGCCACGCTGTTTCCGACAGCAAGACGTCCGCAAGCCCGTCCTGAGCGGGGATGTTACGCCACCCTTGTTCGCCGGCAACGGCAGAAAGGGTATAAACATCAAGGCCGGCGCAGTTCGGACACGCCCCGACCGTCCTGGATTAAGCACTGGCGCGGGTAGACACTGATCAACCCGCGCCAGCTCACGTCAGCTCTTGAGCGCCGTATTGCACAGGCTCCAATAACCGCCACCCTTCTGGATCCACTTGAGATCACCGAGCGTGCCGTCATTCTTGTTCTTGTGATAGGAGTCGACGCAGGTCTTCAGCCGGGCCTTAGCCGGGGTCTCGCTGGAGTATTTTTTATCGACAGCACTCGGGAAAGCCACGCCCTTCGGGGCCTTCATCGTCGCTTTTTCAGGCTCTTTTTCAGTCGTCGCCGCGACCTGCTTGTCATCGGCTGCATCTTCGGCGGCGGCTTCGCTGCCGCAGAACTTCGCTCGATAGTCGTTCCACTTGATATCCTTGGCGGAACCGTCGGCTTTCGCCGCCTGATATTTCACGCTGCACTCTTTCATGGTGAGTGCGGCCGCGGGGGAAACGAACGCTGCCGATGCCAGCAGCGCGAATGAGGAGAGAATGACAGCCTTGTTAAACATGGAAGACTCCCGTGTGCATGATTGCCGGGCGACTATCCGACCGGATTTTCCACTTGTCAACGAGCAGCGCAGCAGGCGCGCAATGCCCTGATGAAGCCGGATAAAACGGCCTTGCTGGGCGTGAGATGCGATCGCCGTCGCATGCAACGTGTAGCCGGGATAACCTCCATCAAGAATCACGTATTCGTGTGAAGTCAATCCCTCACCGGAACGAAATTCCTAAATTTTCGTTAGCATCTCGAACGAATAACGAGGATTTATCGATGTTGAGGATGCCGAAGACTATCTCCGCGCTCGCTCTTGGCGTCGCATTATCTGCCGCTTCAATCGCGCCCGCCAATGCCCTGAGCCTTATTCAGCCTGCCTACGAAACGAAGGCCCAGCCGTCCGACCAGCGAGGCTACCCCGCGACCGCTTTTGCTGCCGGAAAAGGCGAAGACGCCACATCGGAGGGCTATGCCCTCTCACAGAGCGAAATCAACCACGTCAAATGGTGCGCCGCGCGTTACGCATCCTACCACCCGACAGACAACAGCTATATGGCGCCCACCGGCAGCCGCACCCAGTGTCGCTCGCCCTATTAATGGGCAAGCGGCGCAACGCTTCCGCGAAAACAAGATAAAATTTACCTTAAATTCTATTGATCTGAACCTTTTCAGCCGGCCGCCGTTTGACACGCAAGCGAATGGGGAAAGCATGATGTTGTGGAATTTGGACAAACTGGATCAAGAGCGCATTGACCTGATTGAGGTTATCGGCGCGCTGCGTCGTGCGGAGCGCATGGCGACCCATGATCGTGCGACGATCTTCGAGGAAATAACTGCTCATATGAGCAGGTTGAGCGAATTGGATGCCGAAAGATTGCGGCTTCAGTCGACCCTGGAGCCCTCCTAAAGCGAAGAATGTTCGCTTCCTGGCCAGGCCGCCGCGTCAGGTTGCGCGCACACGATAAGCCCGAAAACCAAACGAACGCGTAAACACCAGCTGATTGTATAAATTTTTGGAGAGTTTGGAGCGGGTAGCGGGAATCGAACCCGCGTATTCAGCTTGGAAGGCTGCTGCTCTACCATTGAGCTATACCCGCGGTGGTGATTTCGATCCGTGCAGAATGGTGGAGGGAGTTGGATTTGAACCAACGTAGGCGTAGCCAACGGATTTACAGTCCGTCCCCTTTAACCACTCGGGCATCCCTCCAGCTTTCTGCTAGGATCGAGCGACCAAGCTCTTCAGATTTCGCTGCGGCGAAGCGCCGTTGCGTCGTCTGTGGCGCGTATATGACGGCCTCATTCGTTTCTGTCAACACGCCCTTTCACGAATTTTCTGGAAAAAATTCAAACCGCTTTGCCGCCCTGTGGATTATCGCGGGGGCTGGTGCGCGGCTGCTCGCGGAGATATAAGGCGCCATGAGCAAAGACGATACCAATAACAAATCCACCCGCGACACGCACTACGCCAACCTGCGCCGTGCCGTGCGCGACGCCAAGCGTGAGCGTGGCGAAATTCCGACCCCGCAGCAGCCGAAGCGCCGCAACCGTGGCGCTGACGACTGGAAGCCGCCGCAGCTGGCGCCGGATCAGGTTCATCTCTATGGCCTACACACCGTGCGCGCCGCGCTCGCCAATCCCGAGCGGCAGATCGTCAAGCTCTCCGTCACCCAGAATGCCTTCGCGCGGCTGGACATCGGTGAAGCGGAGGCGCAGCCATTCCCGGTTGAGATTGTCTCGCCTCAGGATATCGACCGCGTGCTCGGCCCGGAAGCGATCCATCAGGGCGTAATGCTGGAAACCCGACCGCTGCCGGTCAAGCGGCTCGGCGCGCTGAAGGACAGCCCGCTCATTCTCGTGCTCGATCAGGTTACCGATCCGCACAATGTCGGCGCCATCATGCGCTCGGCAGTCGCCTTCAACGCCGGGGCGGTCATTACCACGATGCGTCACAGCCCGACCGAGTCGGGCGTGCTGGCGAAATCGGCATCCGGTGCGCTGGAACTCATTCCCTATATCCAGATCACGAACCTGGCGGATGCGCTGGGCGAGTTGCATAAACTCGGTTTCTTCTCCGTCGGACTGGATTCGGAAGGCCCTGCCCCCATCGAGCAGACGTTCAGCGGTGAAAAAATTGCGCTGGTTCTCGGCGCCGAGGGCAAGGGGCTGCGGCAGAAGACCCGCGAAACAGTGTCCGCGCTCGCCCGTCTCGATATGCCAGGCGAGATCAAATCGCTCAACGTGTCGAATGCCGCAGCGATCGCGCTTTACGCAACGCAGCAATTTCTGGGCAAAGCGTCGGCCTGACGCTTTCCCTTCCTTGCGAAATGGAAACGCGCATCGCATGCTGCGCCTTTGTGATTGCGCACGGAGAAAATCTCAACATGACTGAGCAGACCATTAAACCGACCGGCGAGCTGACGTTGCGAACGCTCGCCATGCCGGCCGACGCCAATCCGGCCGGTGATATTTTCGGCGGCTGGGTCATGTCTCAGATGGACTTGGCGAGCGGCATCCGCGCCGCAGAACGGTCCCGCTGTCGCGTGGTCACGGCCGCAGTCAAGGAAATGGCCTTTGAACTGCCGGTGAAGATCGGCGATACGCTATCCATCTACACCGATATCGCCCGCGTCGGACGCACCTCCATCACGCTGACTGTCGAAGCCTGGGCGCAGCGCTCCCGCTACGATAAGCTGGAAAAGGTAACGGCTGGCACCTTCATCATGGTGGCCATGGACGAAAACGGACAGCCGACCCCCATTCCCGCTGCGGAATAACCACCGCGAACTCGGGTGGCGACGTCGCCACCCATCGCTTATTGGAAACCTAAGGTGCCAAGCGCCCCCTCACGCCTGGCCGACAATTGGCGCCGAGGGAAACGCCGCGCTCAGAACATCGTGTTGCTGTTCGCTGCATTTTCCGGAACGGGCTGGATCACGTCCCAATGTTCGGTGATCTTGCCGTCGGTCACACGGAAAATATCGACGATGGCCCTGCCGCGGTCACCATCATTTTCCGTCGAATGAATGTGCAGATAGACCAGATCACCATCCGTCGCGCTGCGCACGATCCGGGCTTTCGACTGAGGATTTTCCTTGAAGAAACCGGTGAAGTAATTGACGAAGGGCGCCTTTCCATCCGGTACCATGGGATTGTGCTGCTTGTAGCTATCGACAAGCACCGTAGCTCCCTTCTCCACCTCATGCTTGTTGAAGACCGTGTCGTAGAACTCGATCACCAGCTTGCGATTGGCTTCTTCCTGGCCGAAATCCCGCTTTGCGGTTTCGGCCAGCAGCGGTCCGGCAATTAACCCCGGTCCAAGCGCGAGCGTGACGACGGCGAGGCGACGTGTGAGAAAATTCATGGATCGCACCTTTCAATAACCGACGGTAAAACGCTGACGGGAATGCTGCGGCTTCTCGATTTCATCGACAAGCGCGACGGCATAATCTTCAAAGGAAATGCGGCTCCCCGCCTCGTTGCTGAGAAGACTATCCTTGCCGATGCGGAATTTGCCCGTTCGGTCCCCCGGCACGAATTCGGCTGATGGTGACAGGAAGGTCCAATCGAGTTTCTTTTCCTGCTTCAGCAGATCCAGAAACTCGGCGCCCTTGGTCGCCTCGGCCTTATAGGCAGCCGGGAAATCCGGCAGGTCGACCACGCGCTGGCCGGGTGCGATTTCGAGGCTTCCGGCACCACCGACTACAAGATACCGCGGAACGCCGGAGGCCCGCACGGCCTCGATCAGCGTCTTCGGATCACTCGCCGTAAAATGGACCGAGCTGATCACGGCATCGTGACCCCTCAAAAGCGCGGCAAGCGCTTCACCATCGAACACATCGCCCGTCTTTGCCACCACGCCGCCCAGGGTGGCAATTTTTTCGGGGTGGCGGGCGATCGCCGTCACCTCATGTCCCCGGTCGGAAAGCTCCTTGAGAATACGGGACCCGGCGTTGCCGGATGCACCGATGAGCGCGACTTTAGCCATGACATCTTTCCTCTTGTGAATATCGTTATCGGTCTAATTTATAGACCGCAAGAAACAGCTATGGTATCGCAGCGCTGGCCGCAAGAAGTCAGCGGCGGCTGATCTGGTCACATGGCAATGACCTACATGGGCGACGGGCACAGGAACAGGATATGGCGGAAACGCAAACCAAAGAGGCATTCACCTTTGAGCAGCCCTGCCCTATCCGGGATGTGCTGGACCGTATTGGCGATCAATGGAGCCTGCTTGTTCTGGAAGCCCTGCAGGGCGGCGTGCAGCGTTTCAACGAGTTGAACCGCAAAATTGACGACATTTCCAAGCAGATGTTGTCCCGCACGCTCAAGCGGCTGGAAGAAGACGGCTTCATCCGACGCACGGTTTACGCCGAGGTTCCTCCGCGGGTGGAATATGAACTGACCAGTCTCGGCCGCTCGTTTCTGGTGCCGATGCAGCTGCTCGTGCAATGGGCAGACGAGAACCATGTCCGCATCTGCAAGGCCCGCCTGCACTATTCCGAGAACGATAGTCGGAGTTGACGGAAGCGCCGCGGAGTGCGTCGTGCTCCATGGTCTCCTCGAGGATCTCGAGAAACAGCTCGTCGCGCCGCTCAAGGATAACTATCGTCAAAACTTGGCGTCGTTTCAGCAATCATCCCTTGGAGGAACTTCCGGGCGCTCCCTGAAAACCAGCCGCGTCTATCCCAGCCGGTAAGCCTTACAAACCAACCCGTCCGGCTGGCGATAGGTCGTGAAGCCCATGGCCTCATAATAGGCCTGCCCCAGCAGGTTGTCGGCACCGATGCTGGCGTCGATATTCTGGAGACCTTTCGCATCCGCCGCCTGACGCGTCGCCGCAAACAGTGCGGAACCGACGCCTTTTCTCGCCGCCCGCGGACTTACGTGGGTTCCGATGATACCCCAGCCTTGCGCAACACCATAGGGATTGTCCGGTCGCGCATAGCGCAACGACTGAAACCCAAGGATACGCCCATCCTCGTCTTCGGCGACCGAGCATTCGATACGGTCGGCGTGCTCGATATAATTTGCCAGCACCGTGGTGACATCCGTGGGCGCTTTGCGCAGGCCAGCCGAAAATATCTCGTTCTGGACCTCGGCCATCGCTGCTGCATCATCGCTCGTTGCGGGCCGTATTTTCATCGGCGAATTACCTCACATATCTTGAGATCAATCTCGAATCGCGATCAAGCCGCTTTTGCTTCGGCGCGGTGTCCGCACCAGTTTATGGCTCGAAATCGCCGTTCGCCAAAGCGGAATCGATTTCCGCCGAGTTCAAGGGACCGACACCATCCGCGCCGCAACGCATTCGCGCGGATATCGTTCCCGACTCTCCGTTTCCTTTTTGTACTCATTTTTTCATCGCCTCCCCTTCACTTTGCGACTGACTCCCTCCATATTTCGCCCATGGCCAGATCACCGAAAAACTCCACCTCATCGCGTCAAGGCTTCGAGGAAGCTCCGCAATCGTCCTTAGAAGGTGCGCCGCTCAGCGGCAGCGTCGCCGATTGGGTGAAGCAGCTGGAGGCCGAAGCCGAAGCCGGCTCCGTGGAAACGCAACGGGAAATTGCTTCGAAAGCGGGCAAGCACCGCAAGAAGATCGAGATCGAAGCGCGCAAGGAAGCACAGAAAGCGGCTTCGAAGACGGCGAAAAACACGACGGCCTCCAAGACGGCGCGCGGTGTATCGATCGGCGCATCAAGCGACCCGAAGACCCGTGCCGCCGCCGGTCTTAACCCAGTCGCGGGCATGGATGTTTCCCTTGAAGAAGCGGCGAGCCTCGCACCCGGCTCTGTGACCGCGACTGTCGATGCGCTGTCGAAGCTGATCGAGAGCGGCAACCCGCTGTTCAAGGACGGCAAGCTGTGGACGCCGCACCGCCCGGCCCGCCCGCCGAAATCCGAAGGCGGCGTTCCGATCCGCATGGCTTCGGAGTACAAGCCCGCAGGTGACCAGCCGACAGCCATTGCCGACCTTGTCGAAGGCATCAATTCAGGCGAGCGCAGCCAGGTGCTGCTGGGTGTTACCGGCTCGGGCAAGACTTTCACCATGGCAAAGGTGATCGAGGAAACGCAGCGACCAGCCGTCATCCTCGCGCCCAACAAGACGCTGGCGGCGCAGCTCTATTCGGAGTTCAAGAACTTTTTCCCCGACAATGCGGTGGAATATTTCGTCTCCTACTACGATTATTATCAGCCCGAAGCCTATGTGCCGCGCTCCGACACCTTCATCGAGAAGGAATCCTCGATCAACGAGCAGATCGACCGGATGCGCCACTCCGCCACCCGCTCGCTGCTGGAACGCGACGACTGCATCATCGTCGCCTCGGTCTCGTGCATCTATGGTATCGGCTCGGTTGAAACCTATACCGCCATGACCTTCCAGATGCAGGTGGGCGACCGCTTGGACCAGCGCCAGCTTCTCGCCGACCTCGTTGCCCAGCAATACAAACGCCGCGATATGGATTTCCAGCGCGGCTCCTTCCGCGTGCGCGGCGATACCATCGAAATCTTCCCCGCCCACCTTGAGGATGCCGCCTGGCGCATCTCGATGTTCGGCGACGAGATCGATTCGATCACGGAATTCGACCCGCTGACCGGCCAGAAGACCGGCGACCTGCAATCGGTCAAGATTTACGCCAACTCGCACTATGTCACGCCGCGTCCAACCCTGAACGGCGCGATCAAGTCGATCAAGGAAGAGCTGAAAGGCCGCCTTGCCGAGCTGGAGAAGGCAGGACGCCTGCTGGAAGCCCAGCGACTGGAACAGCGCACGCGCTACGACATCGAGATGCTGGAAGCGACCGGTTCCTGCGCCGGGATTGAAAACTATTCGCGTTATCTCACCGGCCGCAACCCCGGTGAGCCGCCGCCGACTTTGTTCGAATATATCCCTGACAATGCACTGCTGTTCATCGATGAAAGCCATGTTTCCGTCAGCCAGATCGGCGGCATGTATCGCGGCGACTTCAGGCGAAAGGCGACGCTGGCCGAATATGGCTTCCGCCTGCCCTCCTGCATGGACAACCGCCCACTGCGCTTCGAGGAATGGGATGCAATGCGCCCGCTCACCGTCGCGGTTTCGGCCACCCCCGGCTCATGGGAACTGGAACAGTCCGGTGGCGTCTTCGCCGAACAGGTCATCCGTCCGACAGGACTGATCGATCCGCCGGTGGAGGTACGCTCCGCCCGCAGCCAGGTGGACGACGTTCTCGGCGAAATCCGCGAGACCGCCGCCAAGGGTTACCGCACGCTCTGCACCGTGTTGACGAAACGCATGGCCGAGGACCTCACCGAATATCTGCATGAACAGGGCGTTCGCGTCCGTTACATGCACTCCGACATCGATACGCTGGAGCGCATCGAGATCATCCGCGACCTGCGCCTTGGCGCTTTCGACGTTCTCGTCGGTATCAACCTGCTGCGCGAAGGTCTCGACATCCCGGAATGCGGTTTTGTCGCGATCCTCGACGCCGATAAGGAAGGTTTCCTGCGTTCGGAAACCTCGCTGATTCAGACTATCGGCCGCGCCGCCCGTAACGTTGACGGCAAGGTCATCCTCTATGCCGACAATATCACCGGTTCGATGAAGCGGGCGATGGAGGAGACCGCCCGCCGCCGCGAAAAGCAGATGGCCTACAATGCGGAACACGGCATTACGCCGGAATCGGTGAAGGCGAAGATTTCCGATATTCTCGATTCGGTTTACGAGCGCGACCACGTCAGGGCCGATATATCGGGCACATCAGGCAAGGGCTTCGCCGATGGCGGCCACCTCGTCGGCAACAATCTTCAGGCCCACCTCAACGCGCTGGAAAAATCCATGCGCGACGCCGCGGCCGACCTCGACTTCGAAAAGGCCGCCCGCCTGCGCGACGAAATCAAACGCCTCAAGGCCGCCGAACTCGCCACTATGGACGACCCCATGGCCAAGGAAGAGGCACGCGCTATTGAAGGCGGCGGTAAAAACAACAGACGAAGCCACTCGTCTATCTCCTCCGCTGAGGTGGAGACGTCCGCTAGAACAGAGGGGGGTGAGCCACACGCCGCAACCTCCCTCTTCGCCAAACCCTCGCTGGACGAAATGGGCCCCGGCTCGGACGCGGGGAAGCCGCTGTTCCGCAGGAATACGCTGGACGAAATGACCGTGGGCAGAACCGAAAAGCCCGTGCGCGGCGCGGTGCCCGACAAGCCCGAAACCCAGGCAGGAAAACGCTTCTCACCGCGGCTGGAGGGACAGCCGGAGCGCGCCACGGACGATCCACGACCGTTGGTCCGCGGCAAAATCGGTGCGGGCTCCTATGAGGATGCCGGAGAGCAGAAGCGCAAAAGCAGGACAAAGGGCAAGACGGGCCGGCCGGGTCGGTGAGCGGTAGGTGACGTGGGAAGAAAGTAATCGGGACGACAGAATACGGGGAGGAATATTAATGCATCGACATGGCCTCGCCGCATCGCTCCTCCTCCTTTTCGCCAGCTCGGCTCTTGCCGGACAAATCGAAGATGCCACCTTCCATAGTGCCGCCCTCAATGCGCCGCTTGCCGTGAACATCTACCGCCCCGATGGCGCTCCGCCTGACAATGGCTGGCCCGTACTTTATCTGCTGCACGGCCATGATGGCGACGAGAACAGCTGGCGTGACCTCGGCAATATAGAGAAGACGCTTGATACGCTCATAGCAGCAGGCGCTATCCGTCCGCTCGTTGTCGTGATGCCGGGCGTGAAGAATAGTTGGTATGTGGATTCCGCGGCCGTCGGCGGCCCCGGCGATTACGAAACGGCCTTGACCAGCGACCTCCGTCACCAGATTGAGAAAACGCTTCCGGTGCGGAAAGATCGGGAAGGTCGCGCCATCGCCGGGCTTTCCATGGGCGGTTTCGGCGCGCTGCATCTCGCCTATGGCCACGAGGACCTTTACGGCGCCGTTGCAAGCCTCTCCGGCGCCATATGGCAGAATGTTCCCGCATCCGATCTGGACAAGACCCCGGCCGAACTCAAGCTCATTCAGGACAGCGCCTTTTTTCATCAGGTCGATCGCACCACCTTCACAAGCGGTATCGTCCTGCCGTCAACCGGCGACCACTTCTCCGGTGCTTTCGGCACCCCTTTCGATGCGCGTCTGTTCAATGAAAAGAACGTTTTCACCCTCGTTGCCCAGCATGTTGCCGAGAGTGAGGATTTGCCTGCCACCTATCTGACGGTTGGCGACGATGACGGTTTCTTCCTCTGGCGCGGCGCCATCGCCCTGCACGAGACATTGCAGGCCGACAAGCGCAAATCCGAACTGCGGGTCACCGACGGCGACCACGTCTGGTCCGTCTGGAAGGTCTCCATCATCGATGCCTTGAAATTTATAGATGGGGAATGGGACACCAAGTAAGCAACAGCACGAACATGGCAATATGGGCGCCTATCAATAAGTTGCATTTTCTATTATCAAACCATAAAATAGAAAATGCAACTTAAGGAGAAGGCCGTGGATTCGATAAAAAGCTTTGACGACATAAAAGAAATCATAACTCGCCGAGGCGTCCCCGCGAACCTGCTTTTGGGAAATGGGTTCAGTATCGGGGCTTTTCCCGAAAAATTCTCGTATAGCAATATATTTCGGAACGCTGATTTTTCAGGCCACGAAATAATCAGAAAAGTTTTTGAGCGCTTAGACACGCATGACTTCGAGAAGGTTATTTCATACCTTTCGAACATGCAAAAAACTCAAGATTTGTTTGGTAGTAATTCCACGGATTTTAAAAAGGAAATTGAGTTTTTGAAAGAAATACTTATTAAGACGATCTCCGCCAGCCATCCAGATAGGCCAGACAGTATTCCCGTTGATCAATACAGAAAAGCCGGAGATTTCTTGCAGTTTTTTCGAAAAACAAAAAAAGCTTGGAACGGCGGAAAGATATTCACACTAAACTATGACCTACTTCTATATTGGATAATTAACAAAGCTGAAATAACAAAAGAATGCAACGATGGGTTTGCATCGGCGTTAAATACAGATAAATATCTGATTTGGAGCGGAGAGTACAGTGCTCACTTCGCGGACGTATGGTTTCTACATGGAGCACTTCATATCTTTGATGCAGATACGTCGATCAAAAAGAACGCTTGGAATAGGACCGACGTGGGGCTCATTGATCAGACGAGATCAGCACTAGACAGTGATTACTTCCCCATTTTTGTGACAGAAGGATCTAGCGCTGAAAAAAAGGAAAAAATACTTCACAACCCTTACCTCTACACAGGGTTTCGGCAATTTAGCTCTGATATGAGTCAATCTTCAGACAAAGAAAAGGAAAAAGCTTGCCTCGTAATATATGGGCATTCCCTCGATGATTCAGACAACCATATACTAGAAGCAATATATAGAGGCAAAGTCAAATCCGTGTACGTATCTATACACGGAGAAGAAAAATCAGAGAAAAATCAAACAATATTTGATAAATGCAAATACCTGAAATCGAAATCAAAAACTGATATCGATTTCACGTTCTTTCAATCTGAGACAACGGGTCTGTGGAGTTAATCTGGTTTCCTAAAATCAAGAAGGGTCCGGGAACCAAATGCGCCTCCCATCGTTTCCTCCCCGAACGCAATGTTCAGCATACAAAGGGAAGAAACATCATGAAAATCAATGTCATCGCTCTCGCTGCCGCAGCAGCGCTTACCTCTTCCGTGGCCTTTGCCCAGACGGCAACCACGGCCCCTGCTGCTGGCGCGGACGCCACCCTGTCCGGCCCTGGAATCACCATGGGCACCAAGGCAAACGGCCCGCTGAAGTTCATCAACGTTCAGAAGACGGACCTCACGGCCTCCCAGCTTGATGGCATGGACATCTACAATGCCCAGAACGAAAACATCGGCGAGATCGAAGATGTCGTTATCGGCGACGGCAAGACCGTGATCGGTCTGGTTGCCAGCGTCGGCGGCTTCCTCGGTATCGACAAGAGCTACGTCGTTCTCGACCCGGCCTCGGTCGCCGTCAATAACGATAACGGCACGTGGAAGGCCTATGTCGACACGACGAAGGACGCGCTGCAGAACGCTCCCAAGCTCGATTATGACAAGCTGGACGACTGATTACCCCTGCGGTCGCACACTTGTCTCCCCCGCGCCGAGGCGCGGGGGTTTTCGTATGAGCATTATCCGGACCGAAATCCCATCGGCGGCCAACATTTCCTTGTCTGGCCCGCCTGCCCTCGACTATCTTCGGCACGCAAATCACCAAGGATCAATGCGTGCCCGCCCATAAGTTCTTACCCCTTTTCGTCAGCGCCGCCCTTCTCGTGAGCGCGATTCCCCTCTCGGCGCAGACCGGCTGGAAACCCGCCGAGCAGATAAAGACCTATGCCATCAGTGGCGGTTCGGGCGGGGCGCTGTATCAGTCAATCGGCGAACGCGGCCCGACGGCCGGTGTACAGGCCATTGCCCACACCACCTTCAAGCTCACCTGGCGTCGGGATTATCGCCCGCAGCCGGATGGCGCCTGTGTGCTCGCCAGCGCCAGACCCAATCTGACGATCATTTACACGTGGCCGAAAGCGCCTGCCAATCTGCCGCCCGCCGTCGCTGCCAGCTGGAAAACCTTCATCACGGGTGTCGAAACCCATGAGCGCGTGCATGGCGACCATATTCTCGACATGGTGAAGAAGATCGAGGCCTTCAGCATCGGCCTGAGGGCGGAAGACGATCCAAAATGCCAGAAGGTGCGCGCCGTGTTGCAGCAGCGGCTTGGCGAACTCTCCAACGAACAGCGCCAGCGCGGTCGCGATTTCGACCGGGACGAGCTTTCTCCCGGTGGACGGGTGCACCAGCTTATTCTCGCGCTCGTCAACGGTCCCTGAAACGGGCTATTCCGCCGCCTCGCCTTTCAGCAGCGGCTCTGCAAGCGTGACGCTCTCCAACTCGTAGGAGTAGCCCTCGAGCATCGTGTAAGCCTGCTCAATCGCCTCGATCTGCGCTTCGGCATTGCGGATCGCTTCAGCGATAGACTGGCTGCGGGCGCGCAGCATGGAGCTCAGCACGTCGGTGTCGGGCTTGCGGCCGAGGCGGTCCATATGCTTGCGAACCCGGGTACGGTGCCGTTCGAGCTCTAGGATATGAAAGCGACTTTTCAGAATGTCGTCGGTCAGCTTGCGCCGCATGGCGACGACGGGATCGAAGCTGCCGGGCTCGCGCTCGTCCAGAATGAATTCATTGACCAGCGTCTCCAGCATCAGCAGGCCCTTCAGGTCCTTGGCGTCGGCCAGCTGCGGATCATAGCCGGTATCGTCGAATACCTTGCGCCGCACGGGATCCTTGAGAAGCTCATAGGCGGTTTGCAAACGTGCGAACTGTTCGGCATCGCCGCCGCTGTCAGGATGCGCCGCCTTGGCCATCTTGCGGTAGGCAGACTTGATCGCCGCCTCGTCGGCATCGCGCTCCACGCCAAGCAAAACATAGGGATCAATCACAAAAACACCTTCCGACGCATACTCTCACCCGCAGACCTGCCATCAATCTCGCATACCTTGCAGATGGATCATAAGCCAAATCCACCCAACGCGGCACCCCGCGCCGGCGGTTAAACCGGCAAAGCCCACATAAAAGCCTCGCGTCGCGCCGCGGTACGACCGGCGCAATGCCCTTGATGCCGAAATTTGTCGGACCCAAGGCGACTATAGCGACAGGCGGGACAAAATTGTGGAAAGCGGCAGCAAAACATATCCCGCGCTTCATCACGGCATACGCCGGAAACGTTTGCAAACAACACAGGAAAGGTGGCAGACGACCGGTTTTCAAGGGGTTATGGCAGAAATGTGCCAACAGGTGTAAGCTTGTTTTTTGGATCAAGGGAGGACGATCCGGTGCCGCAAACCATTACCCAGACCGTGACGGACTATGTGCATGCCATGGCCTATGCCGATGAAAGCCTGATGCGTGATGTCTTCGACCCACGCGCCAGTATCGTCGGAAATTTCCGGGGTGAAGTCGAATGGCTGTCTCTGGAGGACTTCATCGATCAGTTGCGCAGCAGCGAACGCGGCCTGCCCGATCATGATCCCGCTTTCGAGATCATCGGCATTGACAAGGAGGGCGACAGCGCCTCGGTCAAGGTGACGACGCGCTTCGACGGCAAGGACTTCTATGAATATCTGTCGCTGCTGGAACGTGACGGCAATTGGTCAATCGTCCACAAGCTTTATCATATCAGGCCATAGGCAGGACTTGCGCCGGCGCAACATCATCAGCTTCTCGACTGTCGCGGCAGGCAACGACCTAAAAAAGGTCGCTGTAAATTGCCGTGATCCAGATCGCGTCGAAAAGCAGCCATACCACACCGAGCCACATGATCGTGCGGCTATTGTCGGTCCTCATCGCCACGAGTGCGATGAGCAGACCGCAGACGATCCGCACGAGATACCATGGCCCAAGCTGTTCGAAATGCTGCCTTCCCTTGATGTAAGTATCCATCAGATCGAACACAAAGGAGGCCGCAAAAAGCGCAAAAAAAGCATGTCGCCGTCGCAGGAAAAAACTCTCCCGCTCAGCCGATTCCTGAATATGGTCGGGGTAAAGCAGCGTCGACATCAGGAAGAAAAGCGACGTGTAAACAAGGACAAAAATGTAAATCCAGAAATTCCAGTTCTGGATGAGCCGCAAGGCAAATTCCCACCACCAGAAATGCACGGCCCCGAGAAGCAGGGCAATCGACCAGACGATCTGGGCATGGGTGCGGTCGGTTTTCTGCGGCTCCTGCAGCCGCCTTGAAAGGCCGGACAACACGCGGGTAATTGCAAGGCCGAGGATTAGGCTGACCAATATCCGCAAGTGACCATAGGCATCCATCACAACCGCCGCTTCTCGTCCATCTCTTGATCGAGAAGATACGCTGAATGCAACCGGCTTTACAACTCTGGCGGATACCCAGCGCGAAGTTCCCTCGTCTTCTGGTGGGCCCACGGCGCGGTGTTTTCATCAAATGGATTAAACAGGTCCGTGCGGCTGCCGAGCAGCAGGCGCAGTCAACCAGACATAGTGCGGTGAAAGGATTGATTTCACTGGTGCCCCCGGCAGGGTTCGAACCCGCGACCCCCTGATTACAAATCCCATCGCATTCTCAACGATTTCAGGTTTGTGGGTACGCGTAAAATGTAAAATGAGGCCTAAAAGAACCTAATGCTTCCAGTGACCTCAATATCTGATTGTAAAATGAAATCCACAGATAACGACGCCTGTGGAAAACCGCTCGCCGCAACGTATGAATGTTTACAACGGCAAACTTGAAGCCCAGGTTGCGGTGAGTTAACCCAGCAGAAACAGCGGCCATAATGAATACGATGAAACTGCTTTGGAGATGCACTACCTAAAACCGGCATCGGCACATGGCCCAAGGTTTTGGCATGAGTTGATCAGTCTTTGGGTCGGGGGCCTAAAACGGCGATAAGTTATGGAATTCGTTCCTCGGAAGGATGATTATTAAGAATATGAGAATAGCTGTGCCCTATCAGGAAGCTACGAACTGAAGCCTGACGAAATGCACAGACGCCCTAGCTTACGGTTTGGGCAGTTAGCGCTTTAGGAGATGTTAAGTGATTTGGCCATTTCGTAAAAAGATAGATTTCATGGCGTCCTTGGGGACGAACTGCGAAATGGCGTACAATTTGCGGCAAACATATGGTTTGCAACAGACTGGTCTCCTTGACTGGATGATTACACCTCTATCGGCCATTCCGACCTTGATCGGATCTCATTTCGATTTAATTGGGAACGATTTTGAAAAGCAAGTTGAGCATGTTGAACTTGCGGGTGGCGCAGATAGCATAATGCACATGAAGACTGGTATCCTGCTACACCATGCTTTCCCGCGTGATAGCAACGATCGGATAGCCGACGATTGGAAAGATAAAATACCGGAAGTGGTCTCGAAGTACCGCTTTTTGGGTGAGAGAATGCACCTTTCCATCCTTGCTGCGAAACGCCCAATTTTCTTTTTGAACCGCGCCGGGTTACATGATGCGTTGCCATCTCACATGGTAAAAGTTTCAACAGATTCCGACATATATTGCGTGATATTCGAGGCATTAATCAAAGCATACCCAACCTCTCGGCTTGTGATCATGAATGGGGACAAGAAAGCTATAGAGAAATTAGGTCGAAGGCCGCGAGTTTTGGTGGCCGATGTTGCCGATCAGGGTGACTGGCATGAGGGAGTGCAAGGCCACTTCGGTGGGCGTCGAGAAGAATGGTACAATTCATTAAAAAAACTTAAGCTTCAATAAGAGTCGGTGGTTTGCCTTCGGAGATTTCCGGACATTCCAGAGAGGATGCAGAGGGGATTATTCGGCGTCACTATCTGGCAGGCCAGGAGGTCATTGACGCCATCAAGAAGGGAACGCGCTAGCAACAAAATGTAAAAAGCGCGGTATGCTGTAAAATGGATGTTTTTGAAATTTCACGTAAATGATTGATTTCAAAGGTAAAAACTGGTGCCCCCGGCAGGGTTCGAACCCGCGACCCCCTGATTACAAATCAGGTGCTCTACCAACTGAGCTACAAGGGCAAGCCAGTGCCTTGCCAACTATCAGATTCTGACCTGGTGTAAAGCGAAAATTGTGTCCGGGCAGCCAGACGCGCTCTTTTCCACACCGGGCCCTACGCCTTTCCGCGGCGTGATCGCTATCGGATCAAAGACGACAAAATAAGCGAAGTGTTTACGCGGCGTTGCTAAAATGGCGATGTACCATAACCATTCCAGCGAGAATACGCATCCGATGCGCGCGAGCATACAGAAAATCCAACTGACCGGCACTATCGTCATCGCCGTCAGCGCCATATTGCTGGCGACCCTTGCCGCGCTGCCGAGCGTTTCCAACTACCTGCGTTACAGGACAAACGCCCAGCAACTTGTCCGCTTTGAAACCGCGCTTCAATCGGCCTGGCTGGTCTCGGCCGAGCGTGGCCCCGCCAACAATCTGATGGCGGCGTCTTCAGTGGATGCCAAGCTGATCGACGCTCTTGCCGCTGCGCGCAAAGCTACGGACGACAAGCTTTCCCAAGTCGAGACGTCCTTCGCCGAAGAAATCAAGATGCAACCCGGCTTTGCAAAATCGCTGCTCGAAACCCGCCAGAGGCTTGCTGAATCACGCCGGCTCGTGGACGACGTCGCGGCTCTTTCCCCTCAGGCGCGCAGCTATAGCGCCATGGCAAACGCCATTCAGTCGATGTTCAAGGCCGCCGATAGTGTGAACCTGCTGCGCGGCAGGGCCGCCCGCGCCATCATAACGAAAACGCCTGACGTAGCGATCGACGTTGCCATGACGGGCACGGCCGGTGTGATGCGTGACAGGATCGGCCGCCTTGGCTCCTACGTCGTCATGAGCATGCAGGCTAACCGGCAGGACACGCTCAGCTATCGCGCAAAATTCGATACCGAGATGCAAAGCCTGCTGTTGATAAAGTCCTCGCTGTGGAACTACACGGCTGCCTATCTGTCGACCCCGCGTCTGGATGCCGCATTCCGTGAATTCGAGTCCTACTATTTCGGTCAGGCGCTTCGCTATGCACAGAACACGATTGCCATCGTGATGCCCTCTGCCCGCCCGAGCGTACGGGAATTTTCCGAAAGCTATATTCAGGGCATGCGCTCCTCGGACAAGCTGCGCGACCTCATCCTCTCCGAGACACGGGCGAGGATCGAAAACAACAAGGAAAGAGCGCTGGTCTACGGCGCGTCGTCTCTGCTTCTTGCCCTCATTGCAGTTCTCGTCCTGCTTCGCCTGACCTGGGTCTACAGAACGGCGCTCTTCCAGCCGATGCAGTCCGTGCGTGCGCAGATAGCGGCGATAGCCGCCGGCGATCTTTCGGAAGTCGACCAAAAGGACGGTGTTGCGCCGGAAGTCAAAAAAATGTTCCAGGAGCTTGATTTCCTGCGTGAACAGCTCCGCCAGAAAGTTGAAATGGAAGATCAGCAACGTGCGCTGGCCGAGCAGCTGCGTGCCCTTTCCGAAACCGATGCCCTCACCGGTGTCTTCAATCGGCGCGCGCTGGAAAAATCGGTGCGCTCCATCCTGAGCAGCGGCGAGCAATGTCCGGCGCTCGGCGTGATGATCGTCGATATCGACCACTTCAAATCCATCAACGACCGCTACGGCCACGCCATGGGCGACCTCGCGCTGCAGAAGACCGCGAGCCTTCTGAAAAGCGCGTTGCGCAAGGGCGACATTCTGGCCCGATATGGCGGTGAGGAATTTGTCGTCGTGTTGCAGGATGTCAGCCACGCCCTGGCCACCGCCACCGCCGATCGGCTTCGCCGCATGATCGAAGCTCAGATCATCGATGAACAGAGCGGTCTATCGCTGACAGCAAGTTTCGGTGTTGTCTGGCAGGAAGCACGCGCCATTGGCAATTGGGACGAATTAATCGCCATAGCCGACGACAGGCTCTATGAGGCAAAGCGCGCCGGCAGAAACCGCGTGTGGGCGACCTATTTCCCGAAGGTCGCAAACGGCTAAGCGATAATGCAGGCCTGACGGAATATCCGCTAGACCAGATCCAGCGTCATGACCACAGGGCAATGATCTGAAGCCTTCGGACGATCCCAGCCGGTGCGCGGATAGCGCTCCACCTCCTGGCCCGGCGGAAAGACCGTGCGGAAGGGCTGGCCGTTTCGAATGATTTCAGGAACATGGGTGGCATTCGTTTCCGCCAGGCGCGGCGAAAGCCAGATATAGTCAAGCTGGCAAAGATGCTGCTCCTGCGGCCCGCGCGAATGGTAGAGCGTCCAGCGATCCATGACGTCGCGGCGCGTCATCGGATTGACGACGAAACCATCGGCCGTGAAGATATCGAGAGCGCTCAGCTCTTCCCGGATCGGCGTGAAACTGTAACCGTTGCGCCTGTCGCCGGAAATCGCAACGCGCTCCTGATAGTCGTTCATATCGCCGCAGATCGCGAAATTCTTGTTATGCGTGTTACCCACGCCCCAGCGATTTTCGATGATGCGGCGAACGGCGCGGGCTTCCGCCTCGCGAACAGGCATGGTGCCAAGCCTAGCATCCACCGCGTCCCGTGAGTTGGTCATGGATTTAAGATGGGTGACATAGAGCGTCAGCGGCTTTCCGCCGATGCGCAGGTCGATTTCCAGACAGTCCCGTTTGAAAATCTTGTCGTCGATCTGGTTTGTCGTCGCCAGCTCGGGACTGAAGAGATCGAGATTGCGATAGGTGAGCGCCGCATGGCTCTTGATGTCGACCACTTCGATCTTGTGGCCGTCTCGCGTCTCCTCACGCATCACGACGGCGACATCGATGCCGCGGCTGTCATTGCCCTCTACCAGATATTTCTGCATGTAGCCGTTGCCGACCATGCGGTAGAGATAACCATATTCGAAGGCCTGCAACGCCGCCATGTTGTCGACCTCCTGCAGGCAGAGAATATCGGCATCCGCATCAGCGATGGCGAGCGCCGAAAGCTGGCGCGTATCGTCGGTGGATGACACCATCCGCGCACCTTCCAGCGCCTGATAGGTGGCCTCATCGCGGATATCGAAAAGCTGCATCGCCCTGTCGCGCCGCGTCTGGTTGCGAAAGCCGGTGAAATCGAAACGGGTGAGAAGGTTTTCGATATTGAAGGTGGCAAGCCGAAGCGACATGAATCAATCCCATTGCTACGGCCGCAGCTTAGCTGGTGTCGTTCCGCCTTTCCAGCGTTCGGGTCGCGTGCGCTCTAAAGCCGCCACCCGCTGCGAATGGCAACCGGGAACTTGTCACCCACCGTCACCGCCTCGCGCGAATAGGCCCTCAGCACCTGCCCATCCGGCAGATCGAGACGCAGAGCATATCGTTCGCCCTCATAAAGAACCGACGTCACCGTGCAGCCAATGCCTTCCGGATCCCGCAACACATCCTGCGGCCGCACGAGAACATCCGCCTGAGGCAATTGCGTGACCCCTTCCATCGCCGCCCGAAGCATCGCCCAGTCAAGATCGCGCCCGCCCCCTTCCGGCAGCGACAGGTTGAGGATCGCCCCCTGCCCCACCAGCGAACCGACCAGCCTGCCCTCCGGTCGCACATAAAGCGCCGCCGGCGCGGCGACCTGCAGCAGCCTGCCCTGCGACATGACGGCGACATCGGTCGCCAGCGCCATGGCCTCGGCCTGGTCATGGGTGACATAGATCATCGTTGCGCCGGAACGGACGTGGAATTCGCGAAACGTCTCCTCCATCTCCTGACGGAGGTGCCGGTCGAGATTGGCGAGCGGCTCGTCGAGCAGCACCACATCAGGCTCGGTCACAAGGCAGCGGGCGAGCGCCACGCGCTGCCGCTGGCCGCCGGATAGTTCGGCGGGGCGGCGATCGGCAAAACTCTCGAGACGGACGGCGGCCAGCGCCTGGCGCACCTTCTCTCGATATTTTTCTCCCGATATGCCGCGCACCTTGAGAGGATAGCCGGCATTGTCGGCAACCGACATATGCGGCCAGAGCGCATAAGACTGGAACACCATCGCCATGTTACGCCGCTCGGGGGGCACCATGCTGCCGGCATCGGCCAGCACGCGCTCGCCGAGAAGGATGGAACCATCGGTCGGCTGTTCGAAGCCGGCGATCATGCGCAGCACCGTCGTTTTGCCGCAGCCGGAAGGCCCAAGCAAAGCGAGAAAACCACCTTCGCGAACCGTTAGCGATACATCGTCCACGGCGGGCTTCGCTCCCGCACCAAAACTTTTAGAGAGGCGGTTGAGGATCAGTTTCGCCACGGAACGACTCCTTTTGGCAGATAGCGCCCCAGAATTTCGAGCAGCAGCATAAGGACAATGACCATGATGACGACGAGCACCGAAAGTGCTGAGGCGAGATCGAAGCTGCCGCTGTCATCGAGATTGTAGATGAGCACGCCGAGCGTCTGTGTGCCGGCAGACCAGAGGAGCGCCGAGACCGTCAGCTCGTTACATGCGATCAGGAATACGAGAATGACGGAAGCACCGGCCGCAGGACCGACCAGCGGCAGGATGATATCCCGGAGCCGCCGCCAGAAACCGGCGCCGGAGAGCCTTGCGGCCTCTTCCAGCGATGGATCGAATTGCAGGAAGGCGCTGACCATGGGCTTGAGGCTGACGGCGAAGAAGGAGGAGAAGTATGCGAGCAGGATGATCCAGATCGTGCCGTAAAGCGTGAAGCCCAGCAGCGGGATGGGGGCTGCGAATAGCAGCACGAAGGAAACGGAGATCACCACGCCTGGCAGGGCATAGGGGATATCCACCAGCGCCGAGAGCAGGAACATGAAACGGCTCTTGCCACGCACCAGGAAATAGGCCGTCAGCACCGTCACCGCCAATAGGCACAATGATGTGACTGTTGCCAGAAACAGCGAATTGCGGAAGGCCGTGCGGGTGACGCTCTGCCGATACAGTAGCTCCTCATAGGCATGCAGCGTTGCGGTCTTGAGGCTGAGCGGCACGCCATAGGCTGGGGCCAGCGAGCTCGCCACCAGCGCCGTCAACGGCGCGACCAGCATGAAGAACAGCGCAAGCCACAGGACAAGCTCTGCCGGCACACGCCACCGCGCCAGCCCGAAAGTCGCCGCCTTGCCGGAAAGGCCGATGATGCGATAGTCCCTGCCCTTCATCGCCCGTTCCTGCAAAGCGAGCCCGGCCACGGAAATGATCGCGATCATGGTCGAGAGAATGGCGATATCACCGAAGGTGCTGGTGCCGAAACTGGCAAAACGGCTGTAGATCAGTGTCGGCAAAGTGAAGATCGAGGCGGGGATGCCGAGGATCGCCGGAATGCCGAAATTGCCGACATTCGAGACGAAGGAGATTGCCGCACCGGCGATCAATCCCGGCGTCGACAGCGGCAGGATAATATCGAACAGCACGCGGCGCGGCGAGGCACCGGAAAGCTTGGCAGCCTCGATGCCGTCCTGCGGCAAGGCGAGCAGACCGGCGCGCAGCGACAGATAGACGAGCGGCGCATGCTGCACGCCAAGCAGAAGTGCGATGCCGGCGATGGAATAAAGCGGCTGCGGCGAGCCCATCGCCGGCGCAAGGCCGATCGCCTTCAACAGCGTGCTCGACGGGCCGGTCATGCCGATCCACGACAGCGCCGTCACCTGCGGCGGGATCATCATCGGCAGCATGAACAGGAAGCTCAAAATCGACTTCCCGCGGATGTCACACAGCGTCAGCGAAAGCGCGAAGGAGCCGCCAATCGCCAGGGAAATCAGCATGCCGAAGAACGAGGTGGAGAGCGTATTCAGCGCCGCATCCCAAAGGGCCGGATCGGCGAGAAGCCGCCATATGTCACCATTCAGGGACGAGATGATGCCGGTATAGGCGAGCCGGCCGAGCGGCAGGGCGCTGAGTGCGAAGACGACACTCACCACAAAGGGAAACAGCCAGCGCGGCTGGCTGCTTCCATAAGCCTTGGAACGGGTCATTCCGAACTATCAGCCCTTGGAGCCGAAGATATCGGAGAAGGTCTTCAGATCCTGCTCGGAGTTCTTCAGTGCATCAGCAGCGCCGAGCGGCAGAACCTTGATCTTGTCGCGGGCCGGGAAACCTTCCGGCATGCCGGCGTCTGCACGCGCGGGGATGTAACCGAGCTTGACGAAGCCCTGCTGGCCCTTTTCCGAAAGCACGTAATCGACAAATTTCTTGGCCGCTTCTTCATGCTTGGTGCCCTTGATGATCGCGACCGGCTCGGTGACGGCCGACACGCCCTCTTCCGGGAAAACGAACTCGACCGGTGCGCCCTTGGCCTTTTCGCGGATCGGCATGTAATCGACGACCACGCCATAGGCCTTTTCACCCGAAGCGACGGACTTCAGCACCGCGCCGTTGCCACCGCCGGCAATGGCTTCATTGGCCTTCAGCGCCTTGTAGTAGTCCCAGCCGAGGCCGTTTGCGGCGGCAAGCGTCTGCGCGTGGATCAGTGCGGCACCCGAGGTGAGCGGGCTCGGCATAGTGACCAGACCCTTGGCTTCCGCCTTGGCCAGATCCTTCCAGCTCGTCGGCTTCATCGCGGCGGCGGTGTTGTACGTGATACCGGTCGTGATGAGCTTGGTGGAATAATAATAGCCGTCCGCATCATAAAGCGAGGCATCGATATTCTTGGCTTCGGCAGACTTGTGGGCAAGAAGCTGGCCGGCCTGCTTCATGCGCTCCAGCGTCACGGTGTCGGCGATCAGAAGGACGTCGGCAACCGGATTGCCGGCATTGATCTCGGCCATCAGCTTGGCCATGATCTTCGGCGTTCCGTCACGCACCCATTCGACGTCGAGACCCGGATTGGCGGCCTTGAACCCATCAACGGTCGCCTGCGCGTCCTCGTTCGGCTGGCTGGTATAAAGTACCAGATCGGCGGCATTGGCCGCGGTGGCGATGAAGCCGAGCGATACGATGGCGGTGAAAGCGGAGAGCAGCGTTTTCATGGATCCAGTCCCTGTTGTTTCATGGGACCGCTTAAACATGCTTGCATAACATGTATGTGACAGGCAGGATTTTGATACCGTTATCTTCTATCGGCAAGGGTTGAGACCGCGGCCAACCCCCTCTGCCCTGCCGGGCATCTCCCCCTCAAGGGGGAGATCAGCAAGAAGCTTTGTCCGCACTTCATTATCAAGCGTCGAGATAGGCGGGGGCCTACCCGCAAGTCGATCTCCCCCCTTGAGGGGGAGATGTCCGGCAGGACAGAGGGGGGTGAAGCCGCACCCTCCACCGCTGCCGTAAGCAGATGATCAAATCGCCGGGACTACCTCAGCCGTTTCTGCCTGAGCCGTCGAGATCAACCGTCCAAGGCGCTTCATGCCTTCCTCGATCATCGCTTCGTTGGCGCAGGAGAAGCTGATGCGCAGCGTGTTCGTACCCGAACCATCTGCAAAGAAGGCGCGGCCGGGAACGAAGGCTACCTTTTCCGTGGCGATGGATTTTGCCAGAAGTGCGGCCCCATCCATACCCTCCGGCAGCGTCACCCAGATGAACATGCCGCCTTCCGGCTTCGTCCAGCTGGTGGTCTTCGGCATGTACTTCTCAAGCGCGGAGAGCATCGCATCACGCCGTGCGCTGTAGGCTGCCTTGATCTTCGCCACCTGCTTGTCAAACCCGCGCGAGGCGACGCGTTCGATGGCGATCTGGTTGATCGTCGAGGAATGCAGGTCGGCGGCCTGCTTCATCAGCACCAGCTTGCGGATGACAGGCGCGGAAGCGACGATGTAACCGACACGAAGGCCGGGCGCGAGCGTCTTCGAGAAGCTGCCGCAATAGATGGTGCGGGTGTTCTCGATGCCGCCCGAGCGGGCAATATCGAGCGCCATAATCGGCGGCACCGCCTCGCCATCGTATCGCAGCGACTGGTAGGCGGCGTCTTCGATGACGGCGATGTCAAGCTCATCGGCCAGCGCCAGAACCTTTTCGCGGCCGGCAAGATCGACGGTTTCGCCGGTCGGATTGGAGAAATCGGCCGAGAGATAGGCGAATTTCACCGCGCCGCCAAGCTTGGCGGCCGTCTCACGATAGGTCTCAGGCGTGCGGTTGCCGCCGGGATTGAGTTGATCGTAATTCGGCTCGTAGGCGTTGAAGGCGGAAAGCGCGCCGAGATAGGTCGGCCAGGTCACCAGCGCCGTATCCTTCGGCGACAGGAACAGCTTGCCGAGATAATCGAGCCCCTGCTGCGAACCGGAAACAATGAAGACGTTGTCGGCCGTGCATTCGATGCCGATCTTGTCCATTTCGCCCGCCAGCCATTCGCGCAGCGGCTTGTAACCCTCGCTCACGGAATATTGCAGTGCCGAGTTGACCTGCGAACCCGAAAAAATTTCCGCATAAGCCTGCTGGAACTCCTCTGCGGGGAAAAGAGCCGGGTCCGGAATGCCACCGGCAAAGGAAATGATGTCAGGCTGTTCGAGCAGCTTCAACAGCTCGCGAATTTCAGACGCTTTCATGCGCGAAGAGCGCGTGGCGAAAATTTGTTCCCAATTGAGCATGGGTACGTTTCCTCTTGTGTCGTTTTTGTGCGTGCATCTTTACAGAAATGTCGATACGTCAGCAATACTGACTTATCAGTTTTTCGAATTATTTCTGCCTCCCTGCACATTCCGCTTAACTGGTCTCAATCGAGGCCGATTTCGCGGACAAAGCCAGATACACCCTCTGGGAAGGCTTAACAATCTTCCGTTTGCGATTGACGCCGCGCGCTTTTCCGGCTGGATTGCGCGCCGGTGCCGCGGACGGCATGAGGATGATGGGAGTTAGAAGACATGTTGAAAAATATCGACCCGGCGCTAAACGCCGACGTTCTGCACGCGCTGCGCGCCATGGGTCACGGCGATACGCTGGTGATCTCCGACACCAACTTCCCCTCCGACTCGGTGGCTCGCCACACAGCGGTCGGGAAAGTGCTGCATATCGACAACGTCTCGGCCGCCCGCGCCATGAAAGCAATCCTGTCCGTGCTGCCGCTCGACACCCCGCTGCAGCCCTCGGTCGGCCGCATGGAAGTGATGGGTGCGCCCGATCAGCTGGAACCGGTGCAGGCCGAAGTGCAGAAGGAAATCGACGCGGCCGAGGGAAAATCAGCTCCCATGTATGGCATCGAACGCTTCGCCTTTTACGAAAAAGCCAAGCAGGCCTATTGCGTCATCACGACGGGTGAAACCCGGTTTTATGGCTGCTTTCTGCTGACCAAGGGCGTCATTCCGCCGAAGTGAGAGACCGCCGCTGGTGAAAACGGCGCATACGAGTTCGGGTGCGCTGTCGTCAACCATTCGCGCCTGACAAACGAAAAGGGCCGGAGCTTTCGCCCCGGCCGCAATATTTTCCACCAAGCGATGAAGCTTAGTTGACGGCCTTGTCGACCAGCTTGTTCTTGCCGATCCAGGGCATCATGCCGCGCAGCTTGGCGCCGACTTCTTCGATCTGGTGAACGTCGTTCATGCGGCGGATGCCCTTGAAACGGGCAGCACCCGAGCGGTATTCCTGCATCCAGTCCGAGGTGAACTTGCCGGTCTGGATGTCGTGCAGAACGCGCTTCATTTCAGCCTTGGTTTCCGCGGTGATGATGCGCGGACCGGTGACGTATTCGCCCCACTCGGCCGTATTGGAGATCGAGTAGTTCATGTTGGCGATGCCGCCTTCATAGATCAGGTCGACGATCAGCTTCACTTCGTGCAGGCACTCGAAATAGGCCATCTCAGGCGCGTAACCGGCTTCTACCAGGGTTTCGAAACCGGCGCGGATAAGTTCGACGAGACCGCCGCACAGAACGACCTGTTCGCCGAAGAGGTCGGTTTCGCACTCTTCCTTGAAGTTCGTTTCGATGATGCCCGAACGGCCACCGCCAACGCCGCAGGCGTAGGAGAGAGCGAGTTCGAGGGCGTTGCCGGAAGCGTTCTGGTGAACGGCAACGAGGCAGGGAACGCCGCCGCCCTTCTGGTATTCGCCGCGAACCGTATGGCCAGGGCCCTTCGGTGCGATCATGACGACGTCAAGCGATGCCTTCGGCTCGATAAGGCCGAAGTGAACGTTGAGGCCGTGGGCGAATGCAATCGCGGCACCATCACGGATGTTGCCGGCGATGTCGGCCTTGTAGATGTCGGCCTGCAGCTCGTCCGGCGTCGCCATCATGATGAGGTCGCCCCACTTGGCGGCTTCGGCAACGGTCATGACCTTGAAGCCGTCGGCTTCAGCCTTCTTGATCGTCGGCGAACCGGCCTTGAGCGCGATGACGACGTTCTTCGCGCCGGAATCCTTCAGGTTCAGCGCATGGGCGCGGCCCTGCGAACCGTAACCGACGATGACGACATTCTTCGCCTTGATGAGATTGAGATCCGCATCACGATCATAATAAACGCGCATTTGATGGTCCTTCCCTAATGCTTGTCTCTCAGTTGTCTGGACCGGAATCTCAGGCGACCTTGCCGCCCAGTTCCGAATGTACCTTTTCCGTCCCGTAGAGCGTCAGAAAGGCAATGACAGCCTTCTTTGCCCGGGCGGAAAAATCCTTTTCCGGCGCCTCGCCCAGCAGCATGCGCACATGCAGATCCGAAACGATAAGGCCGTAAAAACTGCGATATGCCTCTTCGGCATCATCGAAACGCAGGTAGCCGGAACGGCGACCTGCCTCGATTAGTCCCCGCGCGCGCCGGTCGATCTGGCGACGACCGCGCTCCAGGAGCAGATCACCGAGCTTCGAACCGTCCCGGCTGGCCTGGCCGATGGCGAGGCGGTTCAGCGCCAGCGACACGTCGCCCGCCAGAACATCCAGCAGATCATGCGCAAAAACCTCGAGGTGATCGGCAAGCTGCGGCGCGGAAACACGATCCCCCGCCTTCTCGAAGGTGCGGACCTTGCTCTGCTGAAAAGTGATCATCGCTGCAAGCAGGCCGTCACGATCACCGAACCACTTGTAGAGGCTTTCCTTGGAACAGTTGGCGGCCCGCGCCAGGCCCGACGTGGTGAGCGCTTTTTCGCCGCCCTCGACCAATAGACGCAACGCCTGGTCCAGAACGGCGTTCTGGCGCGGCGAAAATTCCTGCGCTGTGATCGGGTCGGAAGCCAAGTCTTTCCACTCCAATGGTTCGATTGATGTACCGTACGGTACGGTTCGAGCGCCATTTAAGCGGAGGCGGCGTTGGGGTCAAGCGGATTCTTCCGGGACGGAGAAGAATTGGTGCGGTGCAGCGTGGGATGACGTGCTTCAGGCGTGGTCGTCACTCACAGTGGATAGCGGGCGCGCTTTGCCCCTCTCTGCCCTGCCGGGCGCCTATATCGACGCCGCGCCCTACCCCGCAGCAAGCTCGCGAGAGACATCCACGTCTCGCGATGGCGCCATACCATAGAAGCGGCTGTATTCACGGCTGAATTGCGAGGGGCTCTGGTAGCCCACGCGGTGGCCGGCAGTACCGACATCCAGCCGCTCCAGCAGCATCAGCCGACGCGCCTCATGCAGACGAAGCTGCTTCTGATATTGCACGGGCGTCATGGCCGTAATCGTCTTGAAGTGATGGTGGAATGAAGACACGCTCATGCCGATCTGTTCGGCCAGTTCCTCCACCCGCAACTGGCGGGCAAAGTTTTCGCGCAGCCAGGCGATGGCGCGGGCGATGCGGTTGCCCGGGCTTCCCGCCGCGATGATGTTCATCAACTGGCCACCTGCCGGCCCTGTAAGAATGCGGTAGAGAATCTCCTGCTCGATCAGCGGCGCCATCGCGGCAATCTCGGTGGGACGATCGAGCAAACGCAACAGCCGGACGGCTGCGTCGAGAAGCTCCGGCGTGGCGGCATTCACGACGATGCCACGTTGCGCATTAACCGGCTCGGAGGGTGGATCGATCGGCACGCGACGCATGAGATCGAGCAGCTTTTCACCATCGATTGCAAGGGAAATGCAAAAATGCGGCACTTCTTGGCTCGCCTCCACCACGCGCCAGGCGACGGGGAGGTCGAGGGAGGTCAGCAGATAGTCGCCCGCCCCGTAATTGATGGTGTCCGTCCCCAGCTGAACGCACTTAGCGCCCTGGATGACCATCGCAAAACAGGGACGATAGCTCCCGTGGCAGGGTGCGCTGGGGGTGGTGCGCCGACTGATCCCGAGAGAATCGATGGCAGTCCTCACCTCGCCATCGGCTGTGGCGTGCCGCGCGGCGATGGAGGTAATCTCCTGATAGAGATTGAACGGCAGGGACATGAGGGATACCCTTCAAGTGAGGAGAAAGCCTTGTTTATCTAGAATGCCTAATGCACTTCGCAAAGAGACGGACAGTCAATTTTTGCAGGATCGTGCAAAAAGCTCGGAGGATCGCTCTAACGGCTTCAGCGTCTTCCATCGCATATTCCATCGTCCCCAAACTTCCGAAAGGATATTCAGATGGCAATTGCTAGAGGTTACGCTGCGACCGATGCGTCAAAGCCGCTTACCCCGTTCACTTTCGAACGCCGCGAGCCCAATGATGACGACGTCGTCATCGACATCAAATATGCCGGCATCTGCCACTCGGACATCCACACCGTCCGCAACGAATGGAAGAATGCCGTCTACCCGATCGTGCCGGGCCATGAGATCGCCGGCGTCGTGCGCGCCGTTGGCTCCAAGGTCACCCGGTTCAAGGTCGGCGACCATGTCGGCGTCGGCTGCTTCGTCGATTCCTGCGTCGGTTGCGCCACGCGCGATGTCGACAATGAGCAGTATATGCCGGGGCTCGTTCAGACCTACAACTCCGTCGAACGCGACGGCAAGACGGCGACGCAGGGCGGTTATTCCGACCATATCGTCGTTCGCGAGGATTACGTCCTCGCCATCCCGGAAAACCTGCCGCTCGACGCCTCAGCGCCGCTGCTCTGCGCCGGCATCACGCTCTATTCGCCGCTGCATCACTGGAATGCCGGCCCCGGTAAAAAGGTCGCGATCGTCGGCATGGGCGGTCTCGGCCATATGGGTGTGAAGATCGGTTCGGCCATGGGCGCTGAGATCACCGTCCTGTCGCAGACGCTCTCCAAGAAGGAAGACGGCCTGAAGCTCGGTGCGAAGGAATATTACGCCACCAGCGACGCCTCGACCTTCGAGAAGCTCGCGGGTACCTTCGACCTGATCCTCTGCACGGTCTCTGCCGAAATCGACTGGAACGCCTATCTCAACCTGCTCAAGGTCAACGGCACGATGGTTCTGCTCGGCGTACCGGAACATGCGATCCCGGTTCATGCTTTCTCGGTCATTCCGGCCCGTCGTTCACTCGCTGGCTCGATGATCGGTTCGATCAAGGAAACCCAGGAAATGCTGGATTTCTGCGGCAAGCATAACATCGTGTCGGAGATCGAAAAGATCGACATCAAGGATGTCAACGAAGCCTATGAGCGCGTGCTGAAGAGCGACGTGCGTTACCGCTTCGTCATCGACATGGCCTCGCTTGACGCTTAAGCGTTAGACTAGGCAAACACGCTACATCGGCACGCCGTCACCCCGGACTTGATGCGGGTCCAGCGCGATCAAGTCCCTGATCGCAAAACACTCTCTTCACGGCGCAGACGCGCCGTGGATGGATGCTGGGCAAAACCTGGCAGGACGGAGGAGACGGTTGGGTAGTTGCCGTAAATCAAGGGCGGGAAGCCGGTGCCTCCCCCCCTTTTTTCTCCGCCGCGACCCTCACGCCTCGTCCTTCAGCGTCTCTTTCTGGGTAATCAGACGCGCACTGTGCTGGCCGCTCAGATAAATCCACAGCCAGCTCCACGCCACGGCGAGCCGCGAGCGCGTGCCGATCAGGAAGTAGATGTGGGCGAGCCCCCAAATCCACCATGCCACCACGCCCTTCAGCTTGAACTTGCCGAAATCGATCACCGCCGCGCGTTTGCCGATGGTGGCGAGATTGCCCTGATGGCTGTAGCGGAAGGCCGCCGGTGAAGGTTTGCCGGAAAGTCGCGCCTTGATGACCTTCGCCACATAGGCGCCCTGCTGCTTGGCGGCGGGGGCAATGCCCGGCACCGGCTTGCCATTGTCCTGATTGACCGCTGCGGTGTCACCGATCACGAAAATATCCGCATCGTCCTGAAGGGTGAGTTGCGGACCGACAACCACGCGCCCTGCCCTGTCCGACGGCGCATCCAACCATTTTGCGGCGGGAGAGGCCTGAACGCCTGCGGCCCAGACCACAGTTCGGCTAGGGTAATGGGTCTCACCCACCGTCACCCCCTCGTCCGTGCAGGCCGATACCGGCGTCCCGAGCAGGACTTCGACGCCCAGCTTCTCGAGCGCGGACTTTGCATAGGCAGAAAGATCTTCGGTAAAGACGGGAAGAACGCGCGGCCCAGCTTCCACAAGCAGCACCCGCGCCCTTCGCGTATCGACATTGCGGAATTCCGCCGGCAGGGCTTTGTGGGCGAGCTCGGCGATCATGCCCGCCATTTCAACACCGGTCGGGCCTGCGCCGATGATGACGAAAGTCAGCAGCGCCTGACGCTCTTCCTCGCTGGTGGCGAGTTCTGCGCGCTCGAAAGCGAGAAGCAGACGACGCCGGATCGTGGTCGCATCTTCCAGCGTCTTGAGGCCTGGCGCAGAACGCTCCCACTCATCGTGCCCGAAATAGGCATGGCGGGCACCCGTGGCCAGCACCAGCGTATCGAACGAGATCGCCTGCCCTGTATTCAGATGCACGGTGCGGGCGGCCCGGTCTACACCGATTACCTCGGCGAGCAGGGTTCTGACCTCCGCACGGTCACGGTAAAGGTGACGGATCGGCCAGGCGATTTCGGATGTCGCCAGCGCCGTTGTCGCCACCTGATAAAGCAGCGGCTGGAACAGATGGTGATTACGCCTGTCGATCAAGGTAATGCGGACAGGGGCCCCCTCCAGCCCGTGTACCAGTTGCAAGCCGCCGAAGCCTCCACCCACGACGACAACATGATGGTCGTTCATATGTCTATGCCTTCCAAAGCCGGAGCTTCCGACCACACGTAAATTGCGGCCTTCGAATACCCGATCCTCAAAACAAAACTGAGATCAGCGGAACCGGTTCCGATCTATCCGCCGTCTCGCGCACGGAGCATGCGCAAGACGAAGCATAGGGCAAAAAATTGGCTTTGGTTATGAAATAGCCTGACCGCAGGCCTGCCGAAAACGCCGGACTGTTTCAGCCATACCATATTCCAGCGCGTCAGCAGTCAAACCATGGCCGATGGAGACCTCGGCGAGATATGGGATATATTTCATGAGCTTGGGCAGATTTGCGACGGTGAGGTCATGCCCGGCATTGACCGCAAGGCCGACCTCCCTGGCGTGTTCGGCTGTCTGTCCAAGCTTTTCGGCGAGCATATCGGCCTTTTGCGAATCGTCAAAGCAGCCGCCGTAGGGGCCGGTGTAGAGTTCGATACGCGCCGCGCCCGTTGCCGCCGCCAGCTCCACCGGTTCACGTTCTCCATCACCATCGGCAAAAAGCGATACGCGCATGCCGCCGGCTTTCAGACGTGAAACGACGTCCTTCAGGAAAATCCCGTGCGTGCGGAAATCCCAACCGTGGTCGGATGTCGCCTGAGACGGGTCGTCCGGCACCAGCGTCACCTGTTCCGGCTGCGTCTGTTCGCAAAGAACGAGGAAATCTTCGGTGGGATACCCTTCGATGTTGAACTCTGCTTCGGGAAACTGATCGTCAATAAGCGCCCGCAACACCGGCAAGTCGGAAAAACGGATGTGGCGCTGATCCGGCCGCGGGTGTACAGTCAGCCCGCTTGCACCCGCAGCGAGTGCAATTTGCCCGAAATGCGCGACGTCTGGCCACGGTAGATCGCGACGGTTGCGTAACATGGCGATTGCGTTCAGATTAACGGAAAGTTTTGCGGGCATGGCATGAGGCTCCGGTTCGGACGTCACCCCTGTTTCCCGCAGCTTGAAGTCATTCGCAAGAAGGCTGGCAAATTTTTTATTCCGGTGGGAACGAAATCACGCAAACGAGCATTACGGCCCTGATGTAGCATTGAAAATAAGTCATGATCAGAAGGACGTCCGCCTGAGGGAACAGGTCGCGGACGCCCTGGAAGGCAGCACACTGCCGGAAAGCGCGAGGGGGAGACTATGCAGGATGGGCGGCTGCCGTTCAAAAGCAACGGCGACGAAGACAAACCGAATTCAAGGTTCAGCAGTTTTTTACCCGATGTCAGCCTGCCCTCTTCACTGCCCGCCGAGCCAGTCCCCATTGCCGACATGGCGAACATTTTTGGCGTCACCCACAGGACACTTCATTTTTACGAAGAAAAGGCCCTGCTGACCTCAAGGCGTGTGGGCCAGATGCGGGTCTATACCCATCGCAACGTCCAGCGTATGGCCGTCATCAATGTGTGCCGCGAAGTCGGCATATCGGTCGCCACCATTACCGAGATCATGGAGAAACTCGGCCGCTCTGTCTCGCAGGAAGAGGCGGATGAGGTATTTCACACCGCGCTTCGCCAGCGAAAGCGGGAGCTGACGGCTGAGCTTTCGACCCTTCAGCGGCAGGCCCAGCAGATCGAGGATCTTCTCGTTGCCGGGGATCAGGATGCGGAAGGCGACGAGGAGGCGGAACGAACGCCGACGGCGACAATCGCCCTGAGCGAGACCGAGCGCAAATGCCTGGAACTGATGGCGGAGGGGTACGCGCCCGTCAGGCTCGCCCGCGCCCTTGGTCTTTCCGGCAGCGACCTCAATATTCTTGAGGCGAAGATCATCGGAAAGTTCAGCGCCAGCAATCGCTTTCAGGCGGTCGCCAAGGCGGTCCTGCTCGGCGTCATCCGCGCCTGATCAACGGACGATGGTGAGCGTTTCCGCCGCGCGTGTGATGGCGGTATAGAGCCACCTTTCGCGGGAATCGCGGAAAGCAAAGCTCTCATCGAAGAGAACCACATTGTTCCACTGCGAACCCTGCGCCTTATGCACCGTCAGTGCATAGCCGAAATCGAACTCGTCGTATCTCTTGCGGGTCGACCACGGAATTTCGGTCTCCACATCCTCGAACGCCGCCTTCAGAAGTTTGATCTTGGCCGCGCCGCGATCCATATCGTCGTCTTCAGGCCGGATCATCAGGTTGATACCGGGCTTCACCGTTTCGCGCGACGAGCTCATCACCTGCCAGAGCGAACCGTTGAGCAGGCCCTTGGCGGGATCGTTCCGCAGGCAGACCAGCTTGTCGCCCGATTGCGGATAATCGGCGGAAAACCCCTTGAGCTCGCGCAGACGCTGATTATAGCGGCGGCGGGTCCTGTTGGTGCCGACAAGCACCTGATCGGCCTCCAGCACCAGCGACTGCGTCACTTCAGACTTTGAAATCACCTGCGCGGAGCCATAATCGCCACGCATGATCTCCCGGCCCTCGCGCACATCCATGGCAAGATGGATGATCGGATTATCTTTCGCCTGGCGGTGGATTTCCGACAGAAGATAATCGGGCTCCTGCTCGGTAAAGAAACCACCGCCCGAAACCGGCGGCAACTGGCCGGGATCGCCAAGTACGAGGATCGGCGTGCCGAAGCTCATCAGGTCCTTGCCGAGCTGTTCGTCCACCATCGAGCATTCGTCGATGATGATGAGTGCTGCCTTGGCAAGCGGACTCTGGCGGTTGATGGAGAACATCGGCGCAATCGAGGTCTTGCCGGTTTCCTCGTCTTCAACGGTTTCCTCGCCACGCGGGCGGTAGATCAGCGAATGGATGGTACGGGCATTGGTCGCCCCGCGTGAACGCAGCACCTGCGCCGCCTTGCCGGTGAAGGCTGCAAACAGCACCTCGCCATCGACATTCTCCGCAAAATGTTTGGCAAGCGTCGTCTTGCCCGTCCCGGCATAACCGAACAGCCGGAAAACCGGTGTGCGGCCTTCCTTCAGCCAGCGGGAAACCGCCTTGAGCGCTTCGTCCTGTTGCGGTGAAAATAACATGCGCCCTCATCGCAGGATTCGAGCCTGATGCGCAACAGAAAAAGAACGAAAGATGAATCGCGCAATGAGAATGCGGCAATAAAACAGGGCTGGTTTTTAAATCACGACCGCTATCATGCCGCGCATGAAGATATTGATTCTCGGCGCGACAGGTTTCATCGGCTCGGAGGTGGTGCGTAGCCTTCACGGCAGAGGCCACGCCATCACTGGCCTGGCACGTTCCGTAACACGCGCCACCGACAAATGGCCTTTTGTGACCTGGATTTCCGCCGATCTCGCCCGCATGACGCAGGCATCGAACTGGAACGCGCTGGTCGGGGATCACGACGCCATCGTCAATTGCGCTGGCGCGCTTCAGGACGGCCTATTGGACGATCTGGCGGCGACTCAGGAAAAAGCCATGCTGGCGCTTTACGAGGCGGCGGCGCAGGCGGGTGGCAGGCTGGTGATCCAGATATCGGCCCGCACGGCGGGCGCCGCGGCCGACCTGCCCTTTCTTGCCACCAAACGCCACGCCGATGAGGCGCTCACCGCAAGCGGCCTGCCTTACGTCGTTCTACGCCCGGCCCTCGTTGTCGGTCGCAATGCCCATGGCGGCACGGCGCTGGTCCGCGCGCTTGCCGGCTGTCCTTTCATCCTCCCGCTCGTCAATAGCACAATGCCCGTTCGAACGGTCGCGATCGATGATGTAGCGGCAGCCGTTTGCGCGGCCATCGATGGTGAAGTCCCGCCGGGCAGCGATCTCGAACTCGCCGCAGAGGAAACACTGACATTGCAAGACATGGTGACCACGCACCGGCAGTGGCTTGGCCTACCTCCCGCCCCTGTCGTAAATCTTCCGGCAGCCCTCACGCGACCTGTCAGCCTGTTGGCGGATGCCGCAGGCAGGCTCGGCTGGCGCTCGCCGCTGCGTTCAACCGCCATGACGGTCATGTCGGAAGGCATCATCGTGGAGAGTGAGGCGCAACCGACGATGACATCGCTCAAGACACTGAAGCAGACGCTGACCGCTCACCCTTCCGGCGTGCAGGACCTGTGGTTTGCCAGATCCTATCTGCTGAAACCGCTGGTCATTCTTTGCCTGTCTTTGTTCTGGTTGTTGTCCGGCCTCATACCGCTGCTGAATATCAACGAAGCAGCGGCGCATTTTCTGGCCTTCATGCCGCAGGCGCCAGCAATCGCCCTTACACTCGCCACCTGTCTCATCGATATCGCCCTCGGCGTCGCCGTCCTGTGGCGGCCGCTGGCCAGAAAGGCGCTTATCGGCATGCTGCTCGTCAGCGCAGCCTATCTGACGGGCGGCAGCCTGCTGGAGCCGGGCCTGTGGCTCGATCCGCTCGGTCCCCTCGTCAAGGTGCTGCCCTCCATTGCCCTGACTTTCGTTGCCCTCGCCACGCTGGATGAACGCTGATGACGCTTGAGGAACTGCTGCGGCTTGCCCATGTCATCGGCGCAACGGTGCTGTTCGGCACCGGCGCGGGCATCGCCTTTTTCATGGTGATGGCGCGGCGAACGGAAAACCCGGCACTGATCGCGCATGTGGCAGGCACGGTCGTCATTGCCGATACGATCTTCACCGCCACCGCCGCGATCATCCAGCCAGTGACCGGCTATTTTCTGGCGCGCATTATCGGCTGGCCGCTCACCGAAGGCTGGATCGCCCTTTCGCTTGGCCTTTATGTCTTCACCGGCATTTTCTGGTTGCCGGTGGTGTGGATCCAGATGAGGCTGCGCGATATCGCCCGAGACTGCGCCGCCAGGGGACAAGACCTGCCGGCGCAATGGTTCCGCCTTTACCGCATCTGGTTCGCCTGTGGTTTTCCCGCCTTCTTCGCGGTTTTCAGCATCATCTGGCTGATGCTCAACAAGCCGGATATTCCCCTGTTCGGCTGATGCGGCGACATGACTAAACCGGAAAAAACGACGTTGAGCCGGGAATAAACCGGCGGGTGGCGGTGTCTCTTGATGTGCTGGCGGCTTGAGCCCGTCTGAACCCAAGGAGGATATGTCCATGAGAATCCGCTTTATCGTCCCCGCCATCGTTCTGGCCTTCGCCGGAACGGCCTATGCCGCTCCCGCGGTGGAAACGGTCAAGACCGCCAAGGGCAATGTGCTCGCAGGCGAAAAAGGCATGACGCTCTACACTTTCAAGAATGACAAGAAGGGCGTATCCAATTGTTACGACAAGTGCGCCGCGAACTGGCCGCCGTTTTTCGCGGCAGCCAGCGACAAGGCCGAGGGAGCTTACTCGCTCGTCAAGCGTAAGGATGGCAAGATGCAGTGGGCCAAGGACGGCATGCCGCTTTATTACTGGGTCAAGGACATGAAAAAGGGCGATGCCACCGGCGACGGCGTGAATGGTGTCTGGGATGCCGCAAAACCCTGACGGCATGACTGGAAAAGCGCGGGGGAGCCTCTCCCCCGCAGCCGGCACCTTCGAAGCGGAGATGCTGGCCCTCATTCCCATGCTGCGCCGTTATTCCCGCAGCCTTTCCAGCTCCGATGCCGATGGTGAGGACCTCCTGCAGGAATGCGTGGAAAAGGCGCTCGCCAACAAAAGACAATGGCGCGGAACCGGTTTGAAAACATGGGCTTACACGATAATGACGAATCTTTATCGCAACCGCCACCGCGCCGAGAAACGTCACCCGTCCGAGAGCCTTGACGGCCACGAGAGCATCGCTGGCACGGACGCGTTTTCCGACACTCTGGAGAACGATCGTCTGCACGGCGCGCTCGCCCTTCTTTCGCCAGAGATGCGGGCGGTGCTGATGCTGGTGACAGTGGAGGGCTACACCTATCAGGAGGCGGCCGAGACGCTGTCCATCCCGCTCGGCACCGTCATGTCCAGATTGTCGCGTGCCCGCGAAACCCTTCGCCAGCACCTGGCGGCGGATAACATCATACCCCTGCGGAGACCACGATGAACCGGCGAGAGGCCATTAGCCAGGACGATCTGCACGCCTATGTCGACGGGCTTCTGTCCGACGAAAATCGCGCTGCTGTCGAAGCCTGGCTCAGCGAAAGGCCGGAAGAACGCATCCGTGTAGAGGAATGGCAGAAGCAGGCCGATATTCTCCGCAACGCCTTCACCGCCTACGCCACGACCCATCCACGGGACGTATCGATGCTCAACCCGCCAGCCGCGAACGATGCCGCGCGGCTGAAGCCAGCGCTCGTCAAGATCGCAGCGGGGCTGATGATCTTCTTGGCGGGCGCTGCGGCAGGCAGGCTCCTGCCGGCGTCTTTCTCGACGCCACAGGACGTCACCCTCGCGGCCGCGACAACGGATATTCCCTCGCAGGCGAAAACCGCCTATCTCATCTATGCGAGCGAGGTGCGTCATCCGGTCGAGGTGGGCGCTGGAGAGCAGCAGCATCTCGCCGCATGGCTTGGCAAGCGGCTGGGTTATCCATTCGCCATCCCCGATCTGTCGAAGCTCGGCTATGACCTCGTCGGAGGACGCCTCATCCCCGTCAGCGGCAAGCCGGGGGCGATGCTGATGTATCAGGACAAGACCGGCCGGCGGGTGACGGTGCTGATCGGCCATAACGAGGAGAACCGCACCACGAGCTTCCGCATGGCGAGCGCGGACGGGATCGAGACCTTCTACTGGATCGACAATGAACTGGGTTACGCCGTATCGGCCGAACTGACGCGTAAGGAGGTGCAGGCCATTGCCGAGGAATGTTACCGGCAGTTTCCGACGTAAGGATGCTACTTCAGCATCGGCCAGAGGCTTACGACGAGCAGCACGGCCATGGTGATGTTGAACCATTTAAGCCGCACCGGCACCGACAGCCAGTCGCGAAGGGCAGAGCCGAAACCAGCCCAGGTCGAAACACTCGGCAGGTTGACTGCAGCAAAAGCGAGGCCAACGATCAGAACCGTCAGGAAATATTGGGTCTCGCTGGTGTAGGTCGCCATGGCGGTAACGGCCATCACCCAGGCTTTCGGGTTGACCCACTGAAAGGCGGCAGCGGCAAGGAAACTCATCGGCTCGGACGCAGCAGAACCTTCGCCGAGACTGCGCGAGGTGCCAATCTTCCACGCGATCCAGACGAGATAGAGCCCACCCGCGAATTTCAGCCCCGTGTACAGCGCTGGCACGGAATGCAGCAGGGCGCCAAGACCGAGGCCTACGCCGATCAGCAGCGACAGGAACCCCACCCCGATGCCAAGCATATGGGGGATGGTGCGGCGGAACCCGAAATTCACGCCTGATGCGAACAGCATCATATTGTTCGGCCCCGGGGTGATGGAGGTGGTGAAGGCAAACAGCACCAGCGCAATGAAGGTTTCAACGGTCATGGTTTCTCCTTGAAAAGAAACCCTACCCACGCCACCAGCATCAGACCAGCCGGCCGGATCGATGACCGCGGTCAAATTTTTTGATGGATCGATCCTTCCCCTGCCGGGTTTGAGAAGTCGCGACAATGGATTATCGTCCGATCATCAAGCGCTGGAGCACACCCATGTATGACGACATTCCCTCCGTCACCCTGCCCTCTGGCAAGCAGGTTCCGGCTCTTGGCCTTGGCACCTGGAACATGGGGGAAACAAGATCATCCGAGCGGCAGGAGATAGAAAGCATCCGCAAGGCGATCGACCTCGGCATGACACTCGTCGACACCGCCGAAATGTACGCTGACGGCAGGTCGGAAGAGGTTGTCGGCGCGGCAATCGCCGGCCGTCGCGACGAGGTGTTTCTCATCACCAAGGTCTACCCCTGGAACGCCAGCGCAAGGGGCGTTGTCGACGCATGCGAACGCAGCCTCGCAAGGCTCGGCACCGACCGCATCGATCTCTACCTGCTGCACTGGCGCGGCGAGCATCCGCTGGCGGAAACCGTATCTGCCTTCGAGCGGCTCAAACGGGATGGCAAGATCGGCGACTGGGGCGTTTCCAATTTCGATAGCGAAGACATGCAGGAGCTTTTTGCGGTTCCAGAGGGGCGCAACTGCGCCGCCAATCAGGTGCTCTACAATCTCTCCCGGCGCGGTCCCGAGTTCTCACTGCTGCCTTGGTGCCAGGAGCATGGCGTACCGCTGATGGCCTATTCCCCCATCGAGCAGGGCCGGATCCTGAAGAACCACGAACTGATCCGCATCGCCAAGGCGTATCAGGCAACTCCTGCCCAGCTGGCTCTGGCCTTTCTTCTCGAAAGAGACGGCGTCATCGCCATTCCGAAATCCGCCAGCGTCTCCCGCGTCGAGGAAAACCGGGGTGCGACGGACCTGGAGATCACCGATGAAGACTGGGCAGCTCTCGACGCAGCCTTCCCGCCGCCGACACGCAAGACAGCGCTGGAAATGCTGTGATCGCAACAACTTGAAGCGTGATGCGGAATCGGTTTCCGAAGGAGCTGAATCACTTTCACAAGAGCCGCTGACGGCAAAGCGGCTCACTCCTCGTAGATCATCTTCCTGGTCATGCCACCGTCAAGGACGAGGACCTGCCCCGTCATGAAGCCCGCATCGGCAAGATAAAGCACCGCATCTGCGATGTCCTTCCCCCTCCCCACTCTGCCCACCGGATGCTGTTGGTGATCCTTGGCACGCAACTTTTTATCATCGGCGATCCATCCCGGCGCGATTGCATTGACGCGGATGCTCGGCCCAAGGCTGATTGCGAGGGCATGTGTCATCCCCGTCAGGCCTCCCTTCGATGCCGCATAGGCCTCGGTCTGCGGCTCCGACATGAAAGCGCGTGTCGAGACCATGTTGACGATGCTCGCACCCTCCCGCATCAGCGGCACCGCGCGTCGGGTCATTAGAAAGGCGCTCGTCAGGTGACTGTCGGTGATCTTTCGCCAGGCAGCCAAGGTCATCTCGTGAATGAGTCCGTTATCAGGGTTGGCGATGCCGGCATTGTTGACGAGCAAATCGAGCTTATCCCATTCGAGCGCTTTGAATGCCTGGTCGACTGCCTGCTCATCCGCAACGTCACACTCGAGGGACCGATACGGGGCTTCATCCTTTTTTAGATCGAAGGAAGCGACGTCCCAACCTTTGCTGAAAAGGGTTTCGCATATGGCCGAGCCAATCAGTCCTGCTCCGCCTGTGACGATTGCACGCTTTTTCGTCATCCGCTTCTCCTCGCATCAAGGGTAATAAAAAACCGCCCCGGCAAATGCACGAGGCGGTCCTTTGTTTCATCGAACGCCGAGGCTTTACATGCCTTGTGGGCCGCGGTTCATCGCGGCAATGCCGGTGCGGCAGATTTCGATCAGCCCGAGCGGCTTGATGATCGCCACGAACTGGTCGATCTTCGACGACTTGCCGGTGATTTCGAAGATGAAGTGCTCCACCGTCGCATCCACGACCTTGGCCTGAAACGCATCGGCAAGCCGCAACGCCTCGGCGCGCACTTCACCTGTGCCGGCAACCTTGATCAGCGCCACTTCCCGCTCGATTGGCCGCTCCTGCCCGAGTTCGCGGGCGCGAACCGTCAGGTCGAGAACCCGGTGCACCGGTACGATCCGTTCCAGCTGCGCCTTGATCTGCTCCAGGACGATAGGCGTGCCGCGCGTCACGATGGTGATGCGCGACAGATGCGCCTCATGTTCCGTTTCCGAAACCGTCAGGCTTTCGATGTTGTAGCCACGGCCGGAAAACAGGCCGATGACCCGGGCGAGAACGCCCGGCTCGTTGCTGACGAGAACCGACAGCGTGTGGTTTTCGACGGCAGCCGTTTCCTTCTGAATGAAGTAGGCGGAGCCGGTGGGTTGTAGGTGTGCGTTCATGTCCTTTTCCTCTCCCGGCTCAGACTAGCTGACGGCCCTTGGCGTCAATGGCGTTGGCGACCGCTTCATCCGTCGCCTCATCCGGCAACAGCATCTCGTTATGGGCTTTACCAGACGGGATCATCGGGAAGCAATTGGCAAGGTTGGCAACACGGCAATCGAAAATAACCGGCTTCTTGACCGCGATCATCTCGGCAATCTTGTCGTCCAGCTCTTTCGGGTCGTCGCAATACATGCCAACCGCGCCATAGGCTTCCGCCAGCTTGACGAAATCGGGCATGGCTTCGGTATAGGAGTTGGACAGGCGGTTGCCGTGCAGCAGCTGCTGCCACTGCCGCACCATGCCCATATACTGGTTATTGAGAATGAAGATCTTCACCGGCAGGCCGTATTGGATAGCGCAGGACATTTCCTGAATGCACATCTGAATAGAGGCGTCACCGGCAATGTCGATAACCAGCGCATCGGGATGCGCAACCTGAACGCCGATGGCGGCCGGCAGGCCATAACCCATCGTGCCGAGACCGCCCGAGGTCATCCAGTGGTTAGGCTCCTCGAAACCGAAGAACTGCGCCGCCCACATCTGATGCTGGCCAACTTCCGTGGTAATGTAGGTGTCGCGTCCCTTCGATGCCTCATAAAGCCGCTGCAGCGCATATTGCGGCATGATGACATCGTTTGAGTTCTTGTAAGCGAAGGAGTTGCGGGCGCGCCAGCGTTCGATCTGCGACCACCAATCCGCCGTCTGCGCCTTCTCCGGCTTCTTCGGCAGGGCGCGCCACAAGCGAACCATATCTTCCAGAACGTGGCTGACATCACCGATGATCGGGACGTCGACGCGAACCGTCTTGTTGATCGAGGACGGATCGATATCGATGTGGATCTTTTTCGAATTCGGCGAGAAGGCGTTGATGCGGCCGGTAATCCGGTCGTCGAAACGCGCGCCGACGCAGACGAGAACGTCACAATCATGCATCGTCATATTGGCTTCGTAGGAACCGTGCATGCCCAGCATGCCGAGCCAGTTCTTGCCGGAAGCCGGATAGGCGCCGAGACCCATCAACGTCGAAGTGATCGGAAAGCCGGTCAGCTCGACCAGTTCGCGCAGCAGGCGGGTGGCTTCCGGGCCGGAATTGATGACGCCGCCGCCGGTATAGAAAACCGGCTTCTTTGCCTTGGACATCAATTCGATGGCGGCATGGATGGCATTGAGGTCGCCCTGAACCTTCGGCTTGTAGCTCTTCTGCTGAATGGCGGCGGAAGGCGGCGTATAGGTGCCGGTGGCGAACTGGATGTCCTTCGGAATATCGACAACAACAGGACCCGGACGGCCGGTCTGCGCAATGCGGAAAGCCTCATGGATGATGCCAGCCAGCTCGTTGACGTCCTTGACCAGCCAGTTGTGCTTCGTGCAGGGGCGTGTGATGCCGACGGTATCGCATTCCTGAAATGCATCCGAGCCGATCAGCGTGGTGGGAACCTGGCCGGACAGGCAGACGAGCGGAATGGAATCCATCAGCGCATCCTGCAGCGGGGTGACCGCATTGGTCGCGCCGGGACCGGAGGTGACAAGCATGACGCCAACCTTGCCGGTGGAGCGGGCATAACCTTCGGCCGCGTGGCCGGCGCCCTGCTCGTGGCGCACGAGAATATGCTGGATGTCTTCCTGCTGGAAAATCTCGTCATAGATCGGAAGAACGGCACCGCCGGGATAACCGAAGATGTGCTCGACGCCATTGTCCTTCAGCGCCTGCAGAACGATCTCCGCACCTGTCATGCGATTGCTGTTTTCCGTATTGTCCTTATCCGTCATTGCCTGTTTCCATCCCGCTTTGGCTTTGGATATCGAGGAGCCCGAGGGCCTGTTTGAAGACATAAAAAAAAGGCCCCTAGAGGAGCCTCGTTCAGCGCATGGGTGCTTTCGCCGGATGGTTACACCATCCTGCCCATGCGCCGTCCCACCACGATAAGTACGTTAAGATTTTTCATGGGCCGGAGTGTTAGCCACAAAAGCCCCAGCCGTCAACGCATTTTGCGGGAAAAAATCGCCGTCGCCTTCTTTTATTACTTTAAATCGTATCCCCACGAAATTTTCGAATACGGCAAGTACACATGTTGTTAAGCATAATCTTCTATATCAGGAGGGCGACTGTTGCCCGAACCACCGCGATCATCCGCATGTCACGGGAAAAGATGTGACGAACGACACGTTTCATAGCGCGTCCCCCATGGGCGAAAACGAACGGCGATCCGGCGAGCAGCCGGCGAACCGCATGCTCGGCCGCGTTATCGCCTGCGACGGGTCGCGCGCGACGATCGCCGCGGAAACGGAAGCGGGTACCACGGATGTCTCGCAACTCTGGTCCGTCGGGAGATTGATCTCCATTGAAATGGGTACGAGCCGCGTCGCAGCCCTCGTCTTCGCCATGCGCACGAGCGAAGAATTTTGGGCGGCGGACAGACCGAACAGGCTTCTGATCGACGTCGAAATGGTCGGCGAGGTCTACCGCACGGAGGATGGCAGCGAGCGCTTCTCCACGGGCATTTCCCGCTACCCCTATCTCGGCGCGGTGGCGCACCGCATCCGCACCGCGGATCTTGCCAAGATTTTCGACAGCAGCCGCCGTGATGCCTGCGTGATCGGCAAACTGACCCAGGACGACAGCATCAATGCCGCCATCAACATTCCGCAGATGCTGTCAAAACATTTCGCCGTCGTCGGATCGACAGGCGTGGGCAAGACGACAGCGGTATCTCTGCTTCTGAACAAGGCAATCGAAACAGACCCGAAACTGCGCGTGCTCATTCTCGATCCGCATAATGAATTTGCCGCCGCCTTCCCGGACCATTCCGTCGTCATCGACACCGACACGCTGGACCTGCCCTTCTGGCTGATGCGCCTCGAGGAATTTGCGGAGGTCATATTCCGCGGCCGCAGGCCAGTGCCGGAGGAAATGGATTTTCTCCGTGACCTCATTCCGGAAGCCAAGAAGGCGTTTCGCGGCAGCGATGGGTCCGCTGTCCGACGCACTTCCGATAAAAGTGCTATTACACCCGATACGCCGGTGCCCTATCGCATCGCCGATCTTCTCGCCCTCATCGACGAGCGCATCGGCCGGCTGGAAGGACGCGGCGAAAAACCGGCGCTGCGATCGCTGAAAGGCCGCATCCTCTCGGCCATCAATGATCCGCGCTATAATTTCATGTTCTCCAGCAACACGATCAGCGACACCATTCTGGAGACAGTCGCACATATTTTCCGCATCCCCGGCGATGGCAAGCCGATTTCCGTTTTCCAGCTGTCCGGCATTCCCTCCGAAGTCGTGAACTCGGTGGTCTCGGTCCTGTGCCGCATGTCGTTTGAACTGGCGGTCCTCGCGCGAGGATCGCTGCATATGCTTGTCGTGTGCGAAGAGGCGCATCGTTATGTGCCGGCAGACCCGGAGCGCGGCTTCTTCCCGACCCGGCAATCCATCGCCCAGATCGCCAAGGAGGGCCGCAAATACGGTATTTCGCTCGGCGTCATCAGCCAGCGGCCAAGCGAGCTTGACCAGACAATCCTGTCGCAATGCTCGACCGTCTTTGCCATGCGGCTGTCGAATGAGATCGACCAGAAGATCATTCTGTCGGCCGTACCGAACGCCTCGACCTCGACCACAAGCTTTTTATCGTCCATCGGCAACGGCGAAGCCATCGCTTTCGGCGAGGCCGTCAGCGTGCCGATGCGAATGCGTTTCGACCGCGTGCCGACAGCCAAGTTGCCGAAGGCGAGCGGCGCGGTCAGCCATGCGCCCAACGAGACGCCCGACACGGTGGACCTGAACAGCATCGTCACCCGCATGCGCGCCACGACAAAGCCGCTCATCAGCGGTTTCCAGCAGAGCTTCGAAGCCTCCTTCCCCGATTTGCCGGACCCCGCGCCCGCGCCAAAGCAGCCGCCAGATGTGAGCCGCTGGAAACAGGAATTGGGCGCAACCGCTGGCGCTCACGAGCCCTACCGGCCGGACATGCTGCCCGGCCGCACAGTCGCGCCGCCGACAGGTCGGTCCACGACCGATATAGCTTCAACCGCCGTCAACGAACTTCGCAAGGCGAGCCTCCAGATGCAGGCGCAGAATGGCCCGCCACCAACTGAGAGCCGCCCTTCGCTGCGCGACAGCCTGTTGAAAAAACCACTCGGCAGTCTCTACCGAAAGGACTGAGCCGCCCTACGGTTGGATACGCGTCCAGTCGTCTCCCATCTGGTTGCGAAACCATGTCATCTGCCGTTTGGCATATTGGCGGGTCGCCGCTGCCGATCTTTCGATCACCTCCTCCTCACCCACGCGCCCGGCCAGCATATCGGCGATCTGGGAAACCCCGATCGCCTTCATCGCCGTTGCGTCGGGCGCGAGGTCAAGCGCGAGAAGCGCTTCCACTTCCTCCACCGCACCGCTTTGCATCATGGTCTCGAAGCGGCGATTGATGCGATCGTGCAGCACCGACCTTTCCGGCAGAACGACGAATTTTTGAGCGCGCTCCGGATCGATAATCAACGGTCCCTTCGCCTGCTGAAAATCCCGGATCGATTTCCCCGTGGCCGCGAGCACCTCCAGCGCCCGGACGATGCGCTGCCCGTCCCCCGGCTGGAGCGTCTGCGCCATGGGCGGATCGCGGCTCACCAATTCGGCGTGAAGTTTTGCCGCCCCCTCCTCGATCAACCGGGCGCGCAGCCCTTCACGAATGTCATCGGGAACGGCGGGCATATCGGAGAGGCCACCCGTCAGCGCCTTGAAATAAAGCCCCGTGCCGCCGACGATGACCGGAAAGCGCCCCTGCCCGCGCAAATCGGCAAGGAGGCCTATAATGTCCCGCAGCCACTCGCCTGTCGAATAGAGGCTGCTGGCCGGAACATGGCCGTAAAGCAGATGAGGCACGCCTTCCATTTCCTCTTCGGATGGCCGGGCGGTCAGCACCCGCAGCGTGTCATAGACCTGCATGCTGTCGGCATTGATGACGACGCCATCCCGCTCCCGCGCTAAGCGAAGCGCAAGCGCGGACTTGCCGCTTGCCGTCGGTCCGGTTATCAGGATCGCATCAAAATTCTCATCAAGGTTTTTCATCATGGCTCTCGTTGCCACGCTTATCGCCAATCCGTCAAATCCCGTTCTGACACCGGCCCTCGGCGAAGCGGCCGCAAAGGCGGTGAGCGCATCCGGGCTCTATTGGCTGGCCGATGGCATCGCCTGCGATATCGCCCTGCCCTCCGGCACCGCGGCTGAGCAGGCGCGAGGCGCGATTGCCGCCACGCTCGCCGGAAAGCCGATCGATATCGTTATCCAGGAACAGGATCAACGGCGCAAGAAACTGCTGATCGCCGATATGGATTCGACCATGATCCAACAGGAATGTATCGACGAACTGGCGGCCGAAGTCGGGTTGAAGGACGAGGTGTCCGCCATTACCGCCCGCGCCATGAACGGCGAGATCGCGTTCGAGCCGGCGCTGCGCGAGCGCGTCGCCCTGCTAAAGGGCCTGCCTGTCTCCGTCATCGACGACGTCATCGAAAAGCGCATCACGCTGACACCGGGTGGCAGGGAACTCATCGCCACCATGAAGGCGAAGGGCTACTACACGGCCCTCGTGTCAGGCGGCTTTACTGTCTTCACGAGCCGGGTTGCCACAACGCTCGGTTTTGACGAGAACCGTGCCAATCTGCTGGGTGAAGCCAATGGCGAACTTGACGGTACCGTTGCCGAACCCATCCTCGGCAAACAGGCCAAGGTGGATGCGCTGACCGACATTGCCGAAAAGCTCGGCATCTCGCCTGATGAGGCAATGGCAGTCGGCGACGGCGCCAACGATCTCGGCATGCTGCACGTTGCCGGTGCCGGCGTTGCCCTGCACGCGAAGCCCGCCGTCGCCGCCGAAGCGCAGATGCGCATCGACCACGGCGATCTGACCGCGCTTCTATACATTCAGGGCTATCGCAAGACGGATTTCGTCGTTCCATGATCATTCGCGAGACAGAGAGACTCATTCTGCGCGAGTGGAAGGAAAGCGACCGCGACCTGTTCCGCGAAATCAACGCGGATGAAAAGGTCATGGAATTTTTCCCCTTCCGCCGCAGCCACGCGGAAGCGGATGCGGTGCTCGAAACCATCAACGGCATGATTCGCGGCAGCGGTTACGGCTTCTACGCCATGGAACTGCGCGAGACCGGCGAAGTCATGGGGTTCTGCGGCATATCCCCCGTCATGAACCTCGATCCGCCCTTCCCGATCGGCACGATGGAAATCGGCTGGCGGCTCGCTACTCGCTTCTGGGGGCATGGTTATGTGACCGAAGCCGCCCAATCGCTGCTCGTCATGGCCTTCGATGAAAAGGAGACGCCCGAAATCGTCTCCTTCGCCGTCCACGACAATCACCGTTCGACGGCAGTGATGGAGCGCATCGGCCTGAAGCGCGACCCGTCGCGCGATTTCGACCATCCGCGCGTACCGGAAGATACCCACCCGCATCTGCGGCCGCACGTGACCTATGCGCTGACGCTGGAGGAATGGCGGGCGCGATAGCGACACCGACCCGCCTTTTCAGACGGTCATTTCACCGCGGCATTACCGCCATCGGCAAACAGCGCCACCCCGGCCACGAAACTCGCCATGGGGCTTGCGAGAAAGAGCGCCGCCTGCGCAATTTCCTCGGGCTCGGCAATACGCTTCATGGCATGCAGCCCGGCAGCCCACTCCTTTTGCGCCTGATCGCCTGCCATCGGCGTATCGACGCCGCCGGGCAGCAGCGCATTGGCGCGAATGCCGCTGGCGGTATAATCGGCGGTAATCCCCTTCACCAGCCCCATCAATCCCGCCTTCGCAGCACCATAGGCCGACATGCCCGGTAAACTGACGCTGGTGCCGACGAAGCTCGAGGTGAAGACAATAGATCCGCCGCCCCGCTGCAACATCGCAGGGATCTGATAGCGCGCACCCAGAAAGGCGGATGTCAGGTTGACGTTGAGGACATAGGCCCATTCCTCAGGCGAAATCTCCGCCATCGGCTTCGGGGCACCCACGGCGCCCGCATTGTTGACGGCGATATCGAGCCCGCCGAACACGCTGGCGGCCGCATCCACCAGCCGCGCATGTGTTTCCGCAACACCGGCGTCACCGGCAACGGCGTGCACACGGCCACCGGCTCCACTGATTTTGTCAGCGACCTCATCCAGCGCCTTCTCGCCGCGCGCATTGATGACGACGGCAGCGCCCTGGGCGGCAAACAACGTCGCTGTCGCGCGACCTATTCCTGACGACGCACCGATGATGATCGCGACTTTATTGTCGAGTAGTTTCATGTCCTTGACCTCCGTTCAATGGAGGCCAAGGGATAGGGAGATGACGAGGCCGCAGCCACCCGATTCCTGATGGACCGGGCTGAAATCGCCTATTCCAGCGGCAGCGCTACAACGCGCAGATTGCCCTGGGCATCCGCCACCATCATATGGGCGTTCTTGCGGCCTTCCGATTTCAGCCCGTTGACACGCACCAGCACATCGCCTGGAACTTCCATGAAATCCTGACCAACTTCGACGATAACGTCGCCGGCCTTCATGCCCTTCTGTTCGGCGGCGGAACCGGGCTCGACGCTGGCGACCAGCACCCCTTCCACGCTTTCGGCAATGCCCTTTTCGCTGCGCAACTCATTGCTGAGCACCACGAGATTCATGCCAAGGACGGTCTGCGGTGCCTCGCGCACTTCGGGCGTCTGGTCCTGCGCCTGATCGTCGGCGCCATCGTCGTCTTCAGGGGCAAGCGTGCCACCATCGCCGTCTTCGCTCTGCTGGTCTTCGGCCGACGCCTTCTCATCGGTCGTATCCTGCAACTGGCCGAGCTTGACCTTGACGGTCTCTTCCTTGCCGTCGCGATAGACGACAACGTCGACTTCCTTGCCCACAGGGCTTTCCGCCACGATGCGCAACAGGTCGCGCATTTCATTGATGTCCTTGCCGTCGAATTTCAGGACGACATCGCCGGCTTGGATTGGGCCGTTCTCTACCGGACCACCCTTCGCAACGCCGGAAATGAGCGCGCCCTTGGCGCTATCCATACCGAGGCTCGCGGCCACGTCATCTGTGACGGGCTGGACACGAACGCCGAGCCAGCCGCGGCGTGTCTCGCCGAATTCAATGAGCTGCTGGACGATATTCTGCGCAAGCTCCGTCGGCACGGCAAACCCGATACCGATCGAACCGCCGCTCGGCGAAATGATCGCCGTATTGATACCGATCACCTCGCCCTTCATGTTGAAGAGCGGGCCACCGGAGTTGCCTTTGTTGATGGCCGCATCCGTCTGGATGAAATTGTCATAGGGGCCGGCATTGATGTTACGGCCGCGCGCCGAAATGACGCCCACGGTCAGCGATCCGCCGAGGCCGAAGGGATTGCCGACCGCCATCACCCAGTCGCCGATACGCATGCTGCGCGAATCACCGAACTTGACGGCCTTCAACGGCGCCTTCGGCTCCACCTTCAGGACGGAAAGATCAGTCTTGGTATCGGTGCCGACCAGTGTCGCCTTGAGCTTGGAGCCATTCGGGAAAATCACCTCGATGGCGTCAGCGCCTTCGATCACGTGGTTATTGGTGACAACATAGCCGGCAGGGTCGATCACGAAACCGGAGCCAAGCGAATTGACCTTTTCGCCGCCTTCCGGCTTCTGGCTGTCGAAATAGTCCTTGAAGAACTCCTGGAAGGGCGAACCTTCAGGCAGTTTCGGCGGAACCGGGCCCTTGCCCTCCGTCTTGACGTTCTGCGAGGTTGAAATATTCACCACCGCATCGAGCAGCGGCGCGGCCAGATCAGCGACCGATTCCGGCCCATGGCTCTGCGCTCTTGCCGCAACCGGCGCCGCAAGGCTGCCCGCCATGAGCGCCATGCCCGCGACTGCGGCAATGCTGCTGCGAAAGGGCGAAAGAAGGGTCACGGCCATAAGCGTCCTCGCGTTTCAAATCGTCATGCCCTGCATATATCGTCAAAGCATAAGGCGGAATGATGAAGTGTAAAAATACCTTTTCGTGAACAGGCGTGGACGCCATGCCCCTGACCACAGCTTTGGCACGAAAGCTGACCAAAAAGAAAGGGCCGGTAAAAACCGGCCCCTCCAAAATCAATCGATCCGTTATCAGTTCGCCGGCGCTGGCGCTGCGGGAGCGGCAGGGGCTGCCGGAGCGGGGGGGGCCGCACCGTCGATGTTGTTGAAGTAACGGAAGAAGGTCGAATCCGGCGACAGGACGAGTGTCGTGCCGTTGCCGTTCAGCGCGTTGGCATAGGCCGACATCGAGCGGTAGAACTCGAAGAAGTTGGGATCGCGCTGGAAGGCCTCGCCGAACACCTTGTTACGCTCAGCATCGCCTTCACCGCGCAGCACTTCGGACTGGCGACGGGCGTCGGATTCCAGTTCCACGACCTGACGGTCGGCGATGGCGCGGCGACGCTGCGCTTCTTCGTTACCGCGGGCGCGGATCAGTTCGGCCTCGGCCAAACGTTCCGACTTCATGCGCTCGAAGGTCTGCTGCGAGACTTCCTGCGTCAGGTCGGTACGGCGGATGCGGACATCCACAATGCTGATGCCGAGCGATTCCGCATCGGGGCGCAGATCGTCGCGGACTTCCTGCATCATCGACGCGCGTGCATCCGACAGCGCCGATTCAAAGCCGCGCAAACCGTAGACCCGGCGCAGCGAGGCGTCGAGGCGGGTGCGCAGGCGCGATTCCGCCGACATCTGGTCGCCCGACACCGTCTGGCGGAAGCGGCGCGCATCCGTAATGCGATAGACCACGAAGGCATCGACCTCGTAGAACTTACCGCCGGAGACCTGAACGCGGATATTGTCATGATCGAAACGCAACGCGCGGTTTTCGACATATTGGACGCGATCGGCATCCATGAAGGCGAAAGGTAGCTTGAAGTACAGGCCCGGCGACGTTTTCACGTCCTGGATCTGACCGAAGCGGACCACGATGGCCTGCTGGCGCTCATTGACCACGAAGATCGAGGAATAACCCAGGAAAAGCAGGATGGCGAGACCGACGAGAACGGCCGTAAGACGGTTGCTCATATCAGTTGCCTCCCTGCTGTGCTGCGCCCGGATTGTTGCGCATGATCTCGTTCAGAGGCAGATAAGGCACTACGCCCTGTTTCTCATCGATGATGATCTTGTTCGAGCCCTTGAGGACCTGTTCCATCGTTTCGAGGAACATGCGCTGACGGGTCACGTCAGGCGCCGTGCGATACTGGTCATAGATCGAAACAAAACGCTGCGCTTCACCCTGTGCCTCGTTAACGACGCGCGACTTATAGGCGTTCGCTTCTTCGAGAATCTGCGCGGCCTGACCGCGCGCGGCACCGAGCTTCTGGTTGGCGTACTGGTTGGCTTCCTGAACGAAACGGTCTTCGTCCTGTTCGGCACGCTGCACTTCATCGAAGGCGTCGGCCACTTCACGCGGCGGAGCCGCATCTTCAATAGCCACGGCATTGATGGAGATGCCGGCGCCATAACCGTCCATGGTGGACTGGATGATGCCGCGCACATCGGCCGCAATCGCCTGACGGTTATCGCGGAAGATATCCTGTGCCGGACGACGACCGACGACCTCGCGCATGGCGCTTTCGGAAACCTGCTGCAGGGTTTCAGCCGGCGTGTCGACGTTGAAGAGATAGGATTTCGGATCAGAGACCGTGTAGAGCACCGAGAACTGGACGTTGACGATGTTCTGGTCGCCGGTCAGCATCACGCCGCTGGATGACGACGAGGACGCGCGCGAGCCGATATTCTGCTGCTGCTCCGTGACCTTGACGATTTCCACGGTCTCGATCGGCCAGAGATGGAAATGCAGGCCCGGCATCGAGATTTCGTCCTTGGGACGGCCGAAGCGCAGCTCGACGCCGCGCTCGTCCGGCTGGACGGTGTAGATGGACTGAATGCCGATAAAAACCAGAACGACAAGAACCACGATGGCGACAACGCCGCCATTGAAACCGCCGGGCAGCACATTCTTGAAACGGTCCTGGCTGCGCCGGATGATCTCTTCCAGATCGGGCGGGCCGCCATTGCCGCCGCCGCCACCGCCGCGCGGCCGGTTAGGCCCCTGTCCCCATGGGCCGCCACCGCCGCCCTGGTTGTTTCCTCCACCGCCGCCGCCCCAAGGGCCGCCGCCGCCATTCTGATTGCTCCAGGGCATCAATACCTCTTTATAAAAGCCTCTCCCGGTTCCGTTCGAAAGCGATTGCTCGCGTGCGGCGGGAATATCGACCCGTTATAGGAAGGAGAAACGTTTGTTTCAACGCAGAGGTGGTAACTAAATACCCAATCAGGGTAAATAGTTCACTTTGCCGCGGCCCTTCGCACATAAGTGGTAAACAGAACCGGATAACTGTCCTTTTCCCCTGCAGGAGCGGGGATTTCGTCAGTTTTCTCGAAAACGGCGGGGTCGATTTCCGGAAAAAAAGTGTCGCCGTCGAGTTTTACCGCCACGTAGGTGACGGAAAGTTGATCGGCAAAGGGCATGGCCTGACGGTAAATCTCGCCGCCACCGGCAACGAAAACTTCATCGACGCCTCGTTCAACGGCTCTGGCTTTTGCCAAATCGAGGGCTTCTTCCAGCGAGCCGACCACGTCGACGCCTTCCGGCCGGTAATCCGCATTGCGGCTGACGATGATATGCGGCCGGCCCGGCAATGGACGTTCGCCGACAGACAGAAACGTCTTGCGGCCCATGATGAGCGGCTTGCCCATCGTCATCGCCTTGAAGCGCTTGAGATCGGTCGACAACTTCCACGGCATGTCGAGATCGCGGCCGATGACGCCGTTCTCGGAGACTGCGACAATGATGGTGACGCGCGGCTCACTCATACTGCGATCGGTGCCTTGATGCTTGAATCGGCCTCGTAGTTCTCCAGCGTAAAGTCTTCGAACTTAAAGGCGAAAAGGTCCTTCACGTCGGGGTTCAGCCGCATCGTCGGCAATGCTTTCGGCGTGCGCGTCATCTGCAGCCGCGCCTGTTCGAAATGGTTGGCATAGATGTGCGCGTCACCGAGCGTGTGAACGAAATCGCCAGGTTTCAGGCCAACCACCTGCGCCACCATCAGCGTCAAAAGCGCATAGGAGGCGATGTTGAATGGCACGCCGAGGAAGATATCGGCCGAGCGCTGGTAAAGCTGGCAGGAGAGCTTTCCATCCGCAACATAGAACTGGAACAGGCAGTGGCAGGGCGGCAACGCCATCTCGTCCACCAGCGCTGGGTTCCAGGCCGAAACAATGTGGCGGCGGGAATTGGGATTGGTTTTCAAAGCCTCGATCAGAAGGGCGATCTGGTCGATATGGCGTCCGTCCGGTGCGGGCCAGGAGCGCCATTGCGCGCCATAGACCGGACCGAGATCACCGTTTTCGTCGGCCCATTCATCCCAGATGGAAACGCCGTTTTCCTTGAGATAGGCGATGTTTGTATCGCCCTTCAGGAACCACAGCAGCTCATGGATGATGGAGCGCAGATGCAGCTTCTTGGTGGTGAGAACCGGAAAACCTTCCGAAAGATCGAAACGCATCTGATAACCGAAGACAGAGCGTGTGCCCGTGCCGGTGCGGTCTCCACGGTCGGAGCCGGTTTCCATGACATGCCGGAGAAGATCGAGATATTGTTTCATACGTTCTGCCGCCGATTCCCTGATACAGAGGGACTATATAATAGCACAGGGCGGCAGAACCAATCACCGAATACGGGCTATCCCCGGATCAAATCAGAGCGACTGCAGCTTGTCGAGTTCCTTGGCCACCAGATAATAGAAAGTCACACGCGACTTGGACCGATCCGCCGCCATGGCTTTGGCAGCAGCGGCAATGGCCTTGTCAGCGCTGTCATCGGTCACACCAAGCTTCTTGACGCACCAGCTCGCCTTGACGCGCGCAAGTTCTTCTGGATCGGAGGCGGACACCAGTGAGGAATCCCGGTTACGCAGGGCAATACCGAGATGTTTGACGATCTTGCCGACAATCGCTTCATCGGCTGCGGCATCGTATTTTTTCACATCTGCGAGATAGTCAGTCATGTCCACTCCTTCGTGTGCCCCCGGCCCGGTTGCTTCAAATGACCGGTTGCATGGAGAATGAGACAGCAATCCCTCGTCGTCAAGAATTGTCTAAATTGCGCAGGTAGTGGACAAATCCTTTTCATCGAATTGTCATCTCCCCCCTTTTCTCGCGCGGGTGAAACGCCTATATGAACCTTGCCGGGGCAACCCGGCTATGGCGATAAACGGTCGGTGTAATAAACCTATTGGACCCGGGGGCGGTACCCGGCGCCTCCACCAAAAACCGGCGGACCTTCACCTATGGAAGGCCGGCTTTTGATGGGGGCGAAATAGGATCGACAAGGGCGTAAAGATCGAACTTTTGCTCGGCATGATACCGCCGTTATCGGGTCACAAGTGTAGTTGCAAACGACAACAACGCTAAGGAATACGCTCTCGCTGCCTAATGGCGGTGCGGGAATTCCGCTCTAAGTCCTCACGGTTAGCCCCGTGAGGCGGGGTTCGGAGGTACCTGGCAACAGAAACCTCCACCTTCTCCATTTTGCCTGAATTGATTATATGATACCTGACTTGCAGACGGCATCGGCTTTTCCGTTGCTGCCGTTCCGGACATTGCGTATACTTGTCCAAAGCATAAGCCTTGAGGATCAGAAATGGTTCGGACATGGGATTACGCTAAGATTCAAAGTGTTACAGCGTCCTAGGCGCGCAGTCCGCGCCGTGCATGAAAAGACGTTCGAATAAGGGAAAGACAGGACCGCATGGGGCAGGATCATATCCGTTACGACATTCTCGCACAGGATGCCCTTCGCGGCGTTATTCGCAAGGTTTTGGGTGAAGTGGCCGCGACGGGCCGCCTGCCCGGCGACCATCACTTTTTCATCACCTTCCTGACCGGCGCCCCGGGCGTGCGCATTTCCCAGCACCTCAAGGCAAAATACGCCGAGCAGATGACCATCGTCATCCAGCACCAGTTCTGGGACCTGAAGGTTACCGAAACCGGCTTCGAAATCGGCCTCTCCTTCTCCGACACGCCGGAAAAGCTGGTCATCCCCTACAATGCCATCAGAGGTTTTTACGACCCCTCGGTGAATTTCGAACTCGAATTCGACGTGCCCCTGGCAGAAGAGGAAGAAATGGAAGAGGCGGAAATCACTGCCTATCCCGTTTCCCATGAGGCGAAACCGGCCGCTGCTTCCGAGACGCCGAAGGCCGGCGAGGAAAAGAAGGAAGGGTCCGTCGTTTCGCTCGACGCCTTCCGCAAGAAGCAATAACGGTTTTACCCCCGGCTTTCGAAACTCGAGGAGGCATATCCCCATGGCGGCCGATATCGTCAATCTGCGCCAGTTTCGGAAACAGAAGGTCCGCAGTGAGAAGGAAAAGCAGGCGGAGCAGAACCGCCTGTCCTTCGGCCGCACCAAAGCGGAAAAAAATCTCACGTCAGCGCTGAATGCCAAAGCCGAAAAGGCGCTCGATCAGGGTCGGCTCGACAAGAGCGATGAAAACGGCGGTCAAGACTGAACGTCCAACCGCGTGCTGCGAATGTTGGGGCCAACGGAAAAGAATCGCAAAACAGGGACTTGCCGGCGAGACATGATTCATACCCTCAACCGGACCCGCCGGAGCCTGATCTGATGATCCGCAAGCACTCCGCGACGTTGCATGGCCATCGCACCAGCATTTCACTCGAAGATGCCTTCTGGGACGAGCTGAAAATCATCGCGGAAAAGCGCAAGATCAGTTTTGCGGCCCTACTTGCCGAAATCGACGACAATCGCGCCGCCGACAGCAATCTGTCGTCGTCGCTCAGGGTTTACGTGCTGAACTGGCTGAAAACCCGTTGAGTCCATACTGGATCCGTCATCTGCGATGACCCGGCATCCCCGGTGAACGGGGAATTGGGATATGCGCGAGTGCTTTCGCTTTTGCCGGACGCATTCCAGCCCGGCACGTCGGCCCATCAAGCACTATAAGAATTCCCGCACAAAACTCGTAAAGCTGTGAAAGCATTCCTTAAACATTCGAAGGCTAATTTGCGCTGCAAGGCGATTTGGTATTGCGTAGCCTTGCCCATCAGGACTGGTTTCAGGTCGCTTTGACGCATCGTTAAATCGTGACGAGCCTGTCGCCTCCACCCTCTCTATCCTATATGACGAACACCGACTGCGAGTGATCGCTCTAAGTCTGCCCGCACGCGCGCGGCGCATCGGGTTTACACGGAACCGCGCCGGATGCGCTGTCTCTTCGAGAGCATCATCTGGACGAAAAGCCGTTCCGCGGTTTCCTGGGAAAGATTATGGCGTCGCAGCCGGTGCTCCCGGCGCGAGTTGCCGTATCGCGTCTTCTGTCGGTGGTACGACGAGGGCCGGGGCGGATTGTCGCTCCGGTGCCGGCTGTTGCTGCTGTTGCTGCTGTTGCTGTTGCAGCCGCTCCTGCTGTTCCTTTTCCTGGCGCAGGCGCTCTTCGGCTGCCGCCTTCTGGCGGGCTTCCTCTTCCGCCCGCGCCTTGGCTTCCGCCTCCGCCCGCTCCTTTGCGGCCTGCCGTTCTGCCGCCTGCGAGCGGTAGAGTACGACTTCGCGGCGCAGCCGCTGCTTTTCAAGAACGCTCGCCTGCATGGCCTCCACCCGGCGACGTTCCTTTTCGAACGCTCGCAGCGAGAGGAAATTGCTGAGCGCGGACACATCCGTCGTCAAAGCCGGAGCGGCAAGCGGGCCGTTATAGTTGAGACGCACCGAAGGCTCGGCCCCTGCGACCGTTTCGGTGCCGGGATTGAACAGGAGATCGAGGTCACCGTTCACAGTGGAAGCCGCCAGATCGACGCTCGCATCGGCCGTCAGCGTGACGGGATCGATGCCAGCGCGCAGGTTCTGGAAATGAAGCGCACCGCCGTTCAACGAGAATGGCAACGCCACATCCCCAAGTCCGATTTCGCCCTGCCACAGCGTCTGATCCACCAGCGGACGCACCTTCGGCGCGTCGATCGGCTGCTGCAAGCCGTCCGCTGCCTGCAGGATCGGGGCAAGAGCGCCGGGGTTGAGACCCTTGACGACAAGCCCGCCCGCCCGGATTTCACCAGAGCCACCCGCTGCCTTGAGCATTTCAGCAACACTTTTACCCGTCGATTCCGCCGTCAGGTCGATAGCGACCTTGCCCGTCGCAACCGGGCCGTTGGCATTGGCCCACAGGATGGGCTCCGGGTTTGCATCGGTCACCGCAATCTTGGTGCGGAAAATTCCTGCCCCCTCGCCGGTCGACATGGCAAGGCGACCCGTGAGCTTGCCGCCCATAAAGGTGCCGCTGACATCATCGAGCGAGAGTGAGCCGGCATCATGCGTGACCCTCGTCGAAAGACCCGTCACGGTGCCCAATGGACCGGCCTCGAAGCTCTCCGCTTTCAGCGCCAGCGACGCCTTGAGCTGCGGGAACGCGGCCATGGCGAGCGGCTTGGCGTTGAGCGCGCCGGTCTCCGGATCGATCACCGGGCCATACATCGCGTCTCCCAGCCAGGCGAGATCGACCGTCCTTAAGGAAAGGTCACCGTCGACGGGATAGGGCGCGGCGCGTTGGAACGCCAGATTTCCCGAGAATGGATTTCCGCCCACCTGGCCGCCGATGGACGACATAGCAATCTTCTGCCCATCAACGGTGACTTTCGCATTGGTCTTCACTGCCAGACCACCGCCGAGCTGCGGCAGGCCAACGGCGTTCATGATGAGATAGGGCTCGATATCAGCACTTTCGAGCGCGACATCCGCGCTGCCTTCACCGAAATTGCCGGCGGCCACGGAGAAGGAACCGTTCATCGAAAAATGTGTGCGTTCGGTAGAGAAGCGCAATTCTGTCTGGGCAGGCGAGCCGAGCGTGCCATTGAGTTTGAGGGACAGGAGCCCCTCCCCATCCGCATCGAAAGGCAACGGATTGAGACCGGCCTGACCAAACAGGATCGCGGTCGACTGGTTCTTCAGGACGGCTTCCAGCGACATGGCCGTATCGTCTGTTATCGACAGGAAATCCGGCATCTTGGCAACGGCTGAAAGCCGGCTGCCATTGACGGTGCCGGAAACGGCGACATTAGCGCCGCCATTTTCACTGTTGACCGAAACGTCAACGGCAAGGTCCGAATTCGCATACCAGGGCGCGCTCGCCGCCAGGCGGCTGAGGAACGGATGGTCAGGCAACTTCTGCTGCAGCATGGCGAACAATGGCTGCATATCCGCCGCATGCAGGTTTACCGTGCCCTTTCCCGCATATTTGAGCAGCGAACCCTGCAACTCTCCCCTAGCCTTCACTTCCGCACCGGCGATATCGCCGGCCGTCATGTTTTCAAGCGAGAGCACACCTCCTGCAATATTAAAGGTTGTCTCGACCTTGTTGGCGGTCACGCCGGCCATATTGAAGCGGTCGGCCTTGAATTTCGCGGTAATGCGATGATCGAGGACGGAACCGCCGACCTGATCGCCAAGCGCCAGACTGCCGAGCGCCCTCAGCGCGTCGAGATCGATTTCGTTGCCCGAGAGATCGATGGAGAGATTGGACTCCTTGCCGTCCGAGCGTCGCTCCAGAGCGCCCTTCAGCGATGCGTCTCCGATGGCAAGTTCCAGATTATCGAAACGCTGGTTGAGCGTCGTCAGCGAGACATCGGCAGAGAAACCGGCGGCGTTGAGCTGGCGGATTGCCGGATCGACTGAGCCGGAAAGCCAGTTCGCCAGCCCCGAGGGCTGGTTGGAGGCGAGCAGCATATTGCCGTTGAAAGCCGGACCGCCAAGCAGCGTCAGCGATCCCTTCGCTTCCAGCTGCGTCCTGCCCGGCAGCGTCGCCACGGCATTCACCACCTGCCAGCCGCTGCCATCCGGGCGAACATCCAGCCGGATGTCGCGGATTGTCGTGTCATCGGACACCAGCGCTGGAAGGCTGATGCTTGCCTTCCCCGGCACAGGCGGCACCGGAATGCGCGCCACCATCGCGGCAAATGCCTCGATGCGCTGACGGACGGATACGGTCGGCTGGCGCGACGTCTTGCCCGTCTGCACGACAGGCGGCGCAAAGCGCGCGACGTCGATCTGCTGGCCGTCGGCCGTCAGCAGGAATTCCGGCTTGGCGCCGGTATCAAGCGTTGCCTCCCCCGTCACGACGTAAGGATTTTCGCTGCCGCCAAGCTCCATGCGGTAGCTCGAAATTCGCACGCTCTCATTGGTGAGCTCGAAGCTTCCACGGGTGCGCGGTGAGGAAAAGATCGATTGTCCGGCTTGCTGTTGCTTCTGTTTCTGATCTTCGCGGAAGGTGAAGGCAAAGGATCCGCTATAGGCCGGCTTTCCCGCCGTTGCGGCGATCGCACCATCGAGATCGACCTCGACAGGATGTTCATCCGGCACAAGGCGCAGCCTGAGACCCATGCGGCCATTGGCATAATCCGGCTCGCTGCTGGAGAGGGAGAAGGAACCGGGGTGCCCGTCGACAGCCGCGCGCCCCTCGGCTTTCCAGGGGCCGGCGAGAGAATTTGCAGACATATCGGCGTTGAGGCCCGTCACGATACGGTTTCGGCCAGACTGCTCATCGATGAATTCGATTTGCCCGCCTTCGATCTGTACGCTTTCGAGAACCACGGTGCGCGCCGGGATTTCGGCACGGCTACCCCGCATCCAGTCCAGCGTACCGTCTTTCAGCAGTCTTATCTTGGCCTTGGGTTCTTCGATGCGCATGTCGAAGATGCGCGCTTCGCCAGAAAGAAAAGGCGCAAGCTCGGCATCCATGGAGAACCGCGCAACCTGAATGAGCGGCGATCCATCCGCATCCGTTCCGGCGCGCACATCATGCAGCGTTACCGACGGGAAAGGCAGGATACGGGCCTCGACGCGGCCGTGTACGACGACTTTCTTGCCAAGGATACGACTTGCCTGGTCTTCAAAATCACGACGGAAATCGGTCCAGTCGACAAAATAGGGAATGAGCAGCGCCGAAAACAGCACCAAGGCCAGCAGTCCGCCCAGAAAAACCAGAATACGTCCGAGCACTGACCTGCATCTCCCTTCGCGAACGCTGCAAACCTATTCTTTTCTGCCTTAACGGCAAGCAGCCTTTTGTACCAATCAAATGTGAGAATGATCAGACAAGCCGGAACAATTTGCCCGGATTGAAGATATTGTCGGGATCGAGCGACGTTTTGATGGCGCGCATCACATCCAGTGCATTGCCGGCCTCTTCGGCGAGAAAACTCATCTTGCCCTGGCCGATGCCGTGTTCGCCGGTGCACGTGCCGTCCATGGCGATCGCGCGGCGGTTGAGGCGGGCGACAAAGGCTTCCGTCTTCGCGACGCTTTCGGCATCCTTGCCATCGAACAGAATAAGCACATGGAAGTTCCCGTCACCCGCATGGCCGACGATCGGCGCCAGAAAGCCGTTCTCGGCAATATCCCGCTGCGTTTCCACCACGCAATCGGCCAGCCGCGAGATCGGCACGCAAACGTCGGTGGAGAGACCATCAAGATGGGGAGCAAGCGCGCGCGACGCCCAATAGGCATCGTGACGCGCCTTCCAGAGCTTGGCGCGCTCGGCAGCATCGCCCGTCCAGCGAAAATCGACGCTGCCGCATTCCGCTGCGATCTCGGCGAACTGCTGCGATTGCAGCGCCGCCGTCTCTTCCGTGCCGTGGAACTCCACGAAGAGCGTCGGCTTCTCCGCATAGTTCAGGCCGGAATAGGCGTTGCAGGCGCGCACCTGCACCTCATCAAGCAATTCGATGCGGGCGACCGGAACGCCCATCTGGATCGTCATGATGACGGCGTCGCAGGCAGTCTTGATACTGTCGAAGGTGCAGACACCGCCCACGATCTTTTCCGGGATACCCTGTAACCGCAGCGTTACGGACGTGATCACGCCAAGTGTGCCTTCAGCGCCGACAAAGAGCCGTGTCAGATCGTAGCCGGCAGAAGACTTGCGGGCGCGGCGCGCCGTGCGGATCTCCTCGCCATTGGCAACGACGGCGGTGACCGCGAGCACATTGTCTTTCATCGTGCCATAACGCACGGCATTGGTGCCGGAAGCGCGTGTCGAAGCCATGCCACCGATCGAGGCATTCGCGCCCGGATCGATCGGGAAGAACAGGCCGGTATCGCGCAGATAGACATTAAGATCTTCGCGCGTTACGCCCGGCTCCACCGTCACGTCAAGATCTTCGGCATTCACCTCAATGATACGATTCATCCGGCTGAAATCGATGCAGATTCCGCCGCTGGGCGCATTCACCTGCCCTTCCAGCGAAGACCCGGTCCCGAAGGGAATGACGGGCACCTTATAGTGCGCGCAGGCCTTCACCACAGCCTTCACATCATCGGCGCTCTCGGCAAAGACGACGCCGTCTGGCGCCTGCAGGGTCAAATAGGTAGTGGTGTGGCCGTGCTGCTCGCGAAACGCCTGGCCGGTCTGGACTTTCTCGCCCAGCTGCTGCTTCAGCACCGCGAGCGCAGACGCGATACCTTCTTCGTTCCGTTTACCCGCCACCACATCCTTCAGCGCCATCGTCCGTCTCCGCCCCAACATCTGCCCGTAACGGATTCGAACCGTTACGAAATTTCGTCAGGTGGTATGGGATAAGGTCAGCGCTTTGTCCAGCATCGCGATTTCACTGCTTGTGGTTTGGCGTCGATCCTATTCCGCGGCAAGCAACGGCTTGTCCTCCTCCAGCGCCTTGCGGCGGGCGGCAAGTTCCAGCTCGCGATGCAGACGAATTTCCTCATCCGCCTGCGGTTTGGCGAAACGGGCGATCAGGAGATAGGAAACCGGCGTGATATAAAGCGTCACCAGCGTCGCAAAACCCAGACCGCCGACGATGACCCAGCCAAGTGCGATACGTGCTTCCGCCCCGGCCCCTTGCGCCAGCACGAGCGGCACGCCGCCGAGAATGGTGGCGATCATCGTCATCATGACCGGGCGCAGACGGATGCTGGTGGCCTTTTCGATAGCCTCGCGCACGGTTGCTCCCTGATCGCGCAGATGGTTGGCGAATTCGACGATAAGGATACCGTTCTTCGCCATCACCCCGACGAGCAGCACGAGGCCGATCTGGCTGTAGACGTTGAGGCTGGAGCCGGTGACGAGCAGCGCGATGACGGCGCAGGCAAGGCCGAGCGGCACCGTCGACATGATGATGATCGAACTCAGCACGCTTTCAAACTGCGCAGCAAGCACCAGGAAGATGATGGCGATCGCAAAACCGAAGGTCAGCAGCATCCCGCTCGAATTTTCCTCCAGCGTGGCCGCCTCGCCAAGCGGCAGCAGACGCGCGCCGGGCGGCATCACGGATTGCGCCAGTTCGTTGACTTTTTGCAGGGCCTGACCGAGCGAAACGCCGTCCTTCAGGTTAGCGGTAAAGCCAACAGAGGGGAGTTGCTGTTCGCGGTTGAGCTGCGGCGCCACCGCATTCTCCCTGAGCGAGGCGATGACCGACATTGGCACGATCTTGCCGTCACCCGTTTTCAGGAACACGTTTTCAAGATCGGTGGGATCGTTGATCGGTCGGGTGGAAGACAAGAGCCTGACCGGGATGGCATCGCCATCCACGAAGACGTCAACGATCGAGCGACCTTCCAATAGAGATTGCATCGCGCGCGACAGGCCGGTGATGTCGATGCCGAGATCGGAGGCGCGCTCGCGGTCGATGGACACGGAGAGCTGCGCCTGATTGGGCTCGTTGTCGAAGCGCGGCGTGTCGAACAGACCGCTCTCTTCCATCGAAAGCAACAGCTTCTGCGTCGCCTCCGTCAGCGCCGCGTAATTGCTGCCGACCATTGCCATCTGCAAGCCATTGCCGGCGCCGCGGATGCGAAGGCTGTTCGGCTGCATGGCATTGCCGCGCAAGGCCGGAACCTTGTTGGCGGCGGATGTGACGTCAGCGGCGATCTGGTTCTGCGTGCGCTCGCGATCCGCCCAGGGAGCGAGCGTCAGTACCATGAATCCAGTATTGGACGAGCCGTTCATGCCGGTGATGGAGTAGATGTTGCGGATTTCCCCACTGTCGCGCAGCGGCTGCAGGTTTTCCTCGATACGTTGCAGCTGGTCGCGCGTATATTCGAGGCTCACGCCCTGCGGCGCGGTGACCCGCATCATGATAGAGGCGCGGTCCTCGCGCGGCGTCAGTTCGTTCTGGATCATGCCAAAGGCGATCCATGACAGCCCGGAAAAGATCACGGCAGCGACGATGACGATCAGCGGGTTATTGAGGCAGGCGGACAGCGTCGATTTATACGTCGCAGCGAAAACATTGCCAAACCACGCAAGCGGCCCGGTCGGCTCCTTCAGCCCCTCCTTCAGCATGCGCGAAGCGAGCATCGGGCAGAGAGTCAAAGCCACGATGGATGACAGGCCCACCGCAAAGGCCAGCACGAAACCGAACTCGCGGAACAGGCCGCCAAGTTGGCCCGGCAGGAAGGAGAGCGGGATGAAGACGGCGGCAAGCGTCGCGGTCGTCGCTATGACGGCGAAAAAGACCTCCTGCGTGCCGAGAACGGCAGCCGCGCGCGGCCCCATGCCTTCCGCCCGGCGGCGTACGATGTTTTCCAGCACTACGATCGCATCGTCAACGACGAGGCCGGTCGCAAGCACGATGGCAAGCAACGTCAGAATATTGACCGAAAAGCCGACCATATAGATGGCGATGATCGTGCCGATCAGCGCAACCGGCATGGTGATCGCCGGAATGAGCGTCGCGCGCCAATCGCGTAGAAAGAGATAGAGCACCACAACGACGATGACCGCCGAAAGCCCGAGCGCGATCTCCACCTCATGCAGCGCACCCTCGATGAACACCGCATCGTCGCTGGTTACCACGATGCGCGTTCCCTCGGGCAGATTGGCCGACATCGTTTCGACCGCAGCCTTCACGCCGGTGGAAATGTTGAGCGTGTTGGACTGCGCCTGGCGAATGACGCCAAGGCCGACGCCCTGTACGCCATTGGAGCGCAGCGACGTCGATTCGTCATCCGCGCCAAGCATGACGGTCGCGACGTCGCGAAGGCGGATATTGTCCTTGATGAGGAGATTGGAGAAGTCCTCGGGTTTCGTCAGGCTCGCCGTGGCGCGCACGACGATATCCTGCGTCGCGCTTTTCAGCGATCCCGCAGGCACATCGAGAGCGGCGCTGGCGAGCGCATTGGAAACATCCGTGACCGTCAGACCACGACTGGCAAGCGCCGCCTGATTGAGATCGACGCGGAAAACCTTTTCCTGATCGCCATAAAGCTCCACATCGGCGACACCATCGACAGCGGCGAGACGGTCGATAATTTCGTCATCCACCAGTTTGGTCAGGTCTTCCATGCTGAGCGTGGACGAGGTGACCGCAAGACGCATGATGGGCTGGCTGTCTGAATCCGCCTTGATGATCTGCGGCTCGTCGGCATCGTCAGGCAACTGGTTGGTCACACGGCCGATGGCATCGCGCACATCATTGGCCGCGACGGCCATATCGACGTTGTCCCCAAATTCCATCGTGACGCGGCTGGTGCCGAACTGCGAATTGGACGAGATGGATTTCACGCCACTGACGCGGGCAACCGCCCCTTCAATGGTCTGCGTCACTTCCTGGTCAATGGTCTCAGGCGCCGCCCCCTCATAGGTCGTCCTGACGCTGATCGTCGGCCTGTCGACATCCGGCAGTTCGCGCACTTCAACACCCACAAGGGCTGCAAGGCCGGCGACAACCAGAAGCGTGTTGAGGACGGCCGCAAGGATGGGCCGGCGCACGAAAAGCGCGGTAAAGGCAAGCTTGGAGTCCTGACCGGAGGGCGACTGCGTCATTGGCTGGCAACCTCCTCAGCCTTCGGCGCATTGCCGATGCGGACAGCGCCGCCTTCCCTGACGCGCTGCAATCCTTCGATAACAACAGGCTCGCCTTCCGCCAGCTCGGCTTTCACCAGTACCGCGTCCGGGTTGCGCTGCACGATCTGCACCCGCACCTTGTTCGACTTGTTGTCTACGACACGCCAGACATAGGAGCCTTCCGCGTCCCACTGCACTGCCAGCGGATCGACGGAGGCATAGGTCTCGCCGGCAAATCGCATGGTAACGCCGAAGGACATGCCAGCCCTCAGCTCGTCCTTCTCATTGCCGAACTTCGCACGGATACGAATGGTGCGGCTCGCCTCATCCACGCGGTTGTCGACCGCCTCGACCTCGCCGGTGAAGGTTTCGCCGGGCCGCGAAATGGACGTAGCCTCAACCGGCATGCCGATCTTGATCGCCGTCGCAAAACGCTCCGGCGCCCAGAAATTGACGAGAATTTCGGACCGGTCATCAATGCTGACGATGGTGGACTGTGTCGTGACGTTATCACCGATATTGGCGGCAACGATGCCAGCAACGCCATTGATCGGCGCCACGATATCGCGCCGCTTCAAATTGAGCTCCGCGGTGCTGAGCGCAAGCTTTGCAGCTTCCTCCGCGATCTGCGCATCAAGCACGTCGAGGCGGGCGACGGATTTCAGGTTCTTGTAGGAATTGGATTTTTCGACGGCACTGCGCAGCGCGACCTGGGCTTTGTCCCGTTCGATCAATTGTTCGTCGTCATCCAGACGCGCCAATACCTGGCCCTTCACCACACGCTGTCCCGATGAAGTGCGGATTTCCGCAAGTGTGCCGGAGACCTGCGGCATGACCACGACCGACTGGATCGCCTGGCCATTGCCGATCGCGTTCAGACGATCGTTGACGACGCCTCGCTTCACCGGGGCCGTCACCACGAGCGTGGCGTTGGAACTGCGGCGCGCACCGTTGCCGTTCTGGCCAGCCGATGCCCCTGCCGCCGCAACCTCAACGGCGCCGGGCACCGGTTTTGAAAGTCCGACGCTGGCGAGCACATTACGGGCCTCGGGCGAATAAAAGCCCCAGAGACAGAGCCCTGCCCCAACGACGGCCAGACTGACACCCACCTGTTTCCAGACCCGCATATAGTTCTCCGGTTGATCATCACAGCATAAATCGCCCCTTGAATCATAGACTTCGGGACGTCCGCAGTATTCCTGCTTGCCAGAAACGAGGCAACGCACAAATCCGTTTCTTACGTATTTGTAATTTGTAATGGATTTTCGGTGAAAGCGCGACCGAGACCATTATTATCGCAAATGTTCTCACACGCGGATAACCTATCCGGGAGGAAACGAGCCGGAGGAAGCTATGAGCACTGTCATGAAAACACAAAATCCAGAAGCCGATCCGCGTGTGAAAGCGGTCTTCGATGATATCCGGACCACCCGCAAATCGGATTTCATCAACAATATGTGGCTGTATCTCGCCTTTGACCCCGATCTCCTGGAAAAGACATGGGCCGAGGTCAAGGCGGTGATGGCGACACCTTCGGCGCTCGACCCGCTCGTGAAGGAAATGATTTACATTGCAGTGTCCGTCACCAATGGCTGCTCCTACTGCGCCCACTCCCACACCGCGGCCGCAAAAGCCAAGGGAATGACAAACGAACAGCATGCCGATCTGATGCGGGTGATCGCGCTTGCCGGCAAGACCAACCAGCTTGCGGTAGCCCTGCAAGTGCCCGTCGATGCCGCTTTTGATGCTGACCAGAGTGCATGAACCCGAAATAATGCCTTGGAATAGGCGTTTTGAGCGGTGATACCGGAATAAAAGCAGAACGCGGTTCTGGCCTTTACATCCCGAATCACTACATTGGGCCGCATGAGCAACAGTTTTGACGATATGCCGTTCTTCGATGAGGAACCCGTGGCGCCGCGCAGGGCAACGAACAATGCCCCGTCCGAAAACGGCGGCGGGCTTGGAATTGCCGCCCGCGCCATGGCCGCCCGTGATCAGACGCGTGCCGCGCCAGATTATCTTTCCGGGCTCAACCCGGAACAGCGCGAAGCGGTTGAAACGCTTGACGGCCCGGTTCTCGTCCTCGCGGGCGCCGGCACCGGCAAGACCCGTGTTCTGACAACCCGCATCGCCCATATTCTCGCCACTGGCCGCGCCTATCCGAGCCAGATCCTCGCCGTGACCTTCACCAACAAGGCCGCACGCGAGATGAAGGAACGCATCGGCGTTCTCGTCGGCGGCGCGGTCGAGGGCATGCCCTGGCTCGGCACCTTCCACTCCATCGGCGTCAAGCTTCTGCGCCGTCACGCAGAACTCGTCGGCCTGAAATCGGATTTCACCATTCTCGATACGGACGACGTGGTGCGGCTGATCAAGCAGCTCATCCAGGCCGAAGGTCTCGATGATAAGCGCTGGCCGGCCAAACAGTTCGCCGGCATGATCGACGGCTGGAAGAACAAGGGCCTGACGCCGCCGGATATTCCTGAAGGAGACAGCCGCGCCTTCGCAAACGGCAAAGGCCGCGAACTGTACACCGCCTATCAGAACCGGCTGAAGACGCTGAACGCCTGCGACTTCGGCGACCTGCTGCTGCACCCGATCAGCATCTTCCGCCGGAACACCGATATTCTGAAGGAGTATCACCAGAAGTTCCGATACATTCTGGTGGACGAATATCAGGACACCAACACGGCGCAATATATGTGGCTGCGGCTCTTGGCCCAGCGCGCCAAGGGCGAGCCACAGAATGTCTGCTGCGTCGGTGACGATGACCAGTCGATCTATGGCTGGCGCGGCGCGGAAGTGGACAATATCCTGCGTTTCGACAAGGATTTCCCCGGCGCCAAGGTCATCAAGCTCGAACGCAATTATCGTTCAACCGAGCATATTCTCGGTGCGGCCGGCCATCTCATCGCCCATAATGAGGGCCGTCTCGGCAAGACGCTGTTTACCGAACGCAGCAGCCCTGATGACGAAAAGGTCGTGGTGCATGCGGCCTGGGATTCCGAGGAGGAAGCCCGCGCCGTCGGCGAAGAGATCGAGCAGCTTCAGCGCAAAGGTAACATGCTGAACGACATGGCGATCCTTGTCCGCGCCTCCTTCCAGATGCGCGAATTCGAAGACCGGTTCGTCACGCTCGGCCTCAATTACCGCGTCATCGGTGGCCCGCGCTTTTATGAGCGCCTCGAAATCCGCGATGCCATGGCCTATTTCCGCCTCGTCTGCCAGCCGGCTGACGATCTCGCCTTCGAGCGAATCGTCAACACACCGAAACGCGGTCTGGGCGACACAACGATCCGCAACCTGCACGACTATGCGCGCGCGCGTGACATTCCGATGCTGGCCGCAGCCGCCGACATCATCGAGACCGATGAGCTGAAGCCGAAGGCACGCAAGGCGCTGTTCGATGTGGTGCAGGATTTCCGCCGCTGGCAGGGTCTGCTCGAAAACACCGAACACACCACGCTTGCCGAGCAGATCCTCGACGAAAGCGGCTATACCGCCATGTGGCAGGCCGACAAGACGGCCGAAGCACCCGGACGGCTTGAGAACCTCAAGGAACTCATCCGCTCGATGGAAGCCTTTGAAAGCATGCGCGGTTTCCTCGAGCATGTCGCACTCGTCATGGATGCCGAGCAGAACGAAAACCTCGATGCCGTCTCCATCATGACGCTCCATTCCGCCAAGGGTCTGGAATTCGACACCGTCTTCCTGCCTGGCTGGGAAGAAGGCCTGTTTCCGCACCAGCGGGCGCTGGACGAAGGCGGACGCTCCGGTCTTGAGGAAGAACGTCGTCTTGCCTATGTCGGCATCACCCGCGCCAAGAAACTCTGCCATATCTGGTTCGTCTCGAACCGCCGCATTCACGGGCTGTGGCAATCCACCCTGCCCTCGCGGTTCCTGGACGAACTGCCGTCCGCCCATGTGGACGTTGCAGCATCCGACAGCAGTTACGGCGGATATGGCGGGCGCGGCGGCTACGGCCAGTCGCGTTTCGACAAGGCCGATCCCTTCGCCAACACCTATTCCACCCCCGGCTGGAAACGTGCGCAGCAGAACCGCAGCGACGCAACCCGCGACAACTGGGGCACACGCTCCGGCCACGCGGTGGAGCGCATCGGCTACGGCGAAAGCGGCCCCCGTACCCGCACCATCGACGGGGAACTGGTGGCGAAATCCGTCGCTGACACGCCGTCAAAATTCTTCGTGGGCGACCGCGTGTTCCATATCAAGTTTGGCAACGGCAATATCGCCGCCATCGAGGGGAACAAGCTCACGATCGACTTCGACCGCGCCGGCCAGAAGCGCGTGCTGGATGGATTTGTGGAAAAGGTTTGATTCGACAACTATGAGTGCCCGCAGACCTCTTTTTCCGTAGCCCAGGTCATGCCGTTGCAATAAAGGAGTTGCATTGGGATGTGGAGAACGGGTGAGGACTGCCTTGCATATATTACCGAAGAGCCAGCGCAAGCTTGCGGTTTTCCTGATCAACATGGACAGCGCCACAAAGCGCCTTGCCGACATGAATGCGCGTCTCGATGCGTTAGGCCTCGAGGCCGAACGCGTTCCCGGCGTCAACGGCAGGGAACTGAACTATCCCATTCCGGAGTTCAGCGAGCTCTCCTACATGCTGATGCATGGCCGCCGCACCTCTCCGCCCGAGATCGGCTGCTATTTGAGCCATGTTGCCTGCGCCAGCCGGTTTATGGACGCTGACGCGGACATAGCGCTGATCCTCGAAGACGACGTGGTCTTCGACGGGGATTTTCTGGATGCCATTGATGAGGCCGTGCTGAACGGCCGGGACTGGGACATTCTGCGGCTCACGACGGTCAGCAATGGCCGGAAATTCGCGTTTCGACGTCTGTCCAACGGCCGTTCTCTGGCAATTGCCCTCACACGTGAAAAAGGATCGGGCGCCTATCTCGTCAACCGCCGGGCCGGAAAGTGGATCGCCAGTCTCATTCCTATGCGGCTCGCCTACGACATCGCCTTCGACCTGGAATATCTCGCCGGCCTGAAGTCCGCCTTCATCTACCCGCTCTGCGCGACGCAGGATGCCGATGGCGAGAGCCAGATACAGAACAATCTTCGCATCTACCGCCTGCCCCGCTGGCGTTACTTCACCGTTTTGCCCTATCGCGCCTACCTTGAAACCACCCGCTTCCTGCTGCGCGGTTTCCGATTGCTTGTGGCTAAGGCAACGGTAGCGTTACAGCGGGACAAGCGCAAAACACTGGCTGCCGGGCACTGACCGCCCGGCTCACGTTTCGCCAGGCGTAAAGCCGATCAGATAAACTGCCGCAACCACGGCTGCGAGAATGAAAATCGAGATGACGAAAATCGTCATCCTGTTCAATGGCTTGCGAGTCGTTTTCTTCATGCCGGAATAATGCGGCGGGACAGACCTGGTTCCATGGCCTTTGATCCATCTTGCCCGATGGGCGTGCAGTCAGGCGGTGGCGTCCGCGCTCGGCAGTCGGTGTGACAGGTAATCATCCATCTGCGCCATCGCCTCCTGTCGCGAAAGGCCGCCGGACTGCAAGCCAGACCGAAGCCATAACCCGTCGATCAGCGTGGTGATCCCCAGTGCTATCGGTTCGACGTCCTCCTCAGGGACGAGATGCCGCAATGCGGAGAGCAGATTCGACCGCATGCGCGCATGGATCACCTTTTGGATCCGCGCAAGCTGCGGCTCACGGGGAACCTCGGCGCACAACGAAAGCCACGCATGGCAGATCGACGGCTGAAAGAAGCTCTCGTCGAAATTCGCATCGATAATTGCCTGCAATCTCTCCCGCGCGCTTGTGGCGCGATTGAGCCGTGCCACGACTACCTCCGCCAGCTTCACATTGGCTTCGCGCATAGCATGCTCGAAAAGCTCCTGCTTGCTCGCAAAATAATGCAGCACGATGCCTTTGGAGGCGCCCGCCTGCGCCGCAACCCGCTCTAGAGTTGCCCCCGCCATTCCCTCTCTCTGCAACACTTCGAATGCTGCCCGTCTTAGCTCAGCCCGGCGAATATCGCTTATTTTAGTGAGTCGCATTTCAGTCTCCTTACAGAGACACATTGACAAATTTTCCGGAAAGATCAATTATTGTCCCACGGGTCAATTTAGTGACCTATAAGGCAAAGGATTGACTGATGGGACGGTTTAGGACGGTTCTTTCCGCGACAGCATTGATGATATCTGGCGCAAGCGCGGCTTTCTCAGCCGACCCCGAAACCTGTCGGGTCGTTCGCATGGCGGAACCGGGCTGGAATGACCTCGCATTCACCACCGGCATCGCCTCGACACTGCTAAAGGCGCTTCACTACCAGCCGCAAAGCCAGTTGCTCGGCATCGACGTCATCTACACCAGCCTTAAAAGCAAAGACCTCGACGTCTTCCTCGGCTATTGGGATCCGGCGATGGTCAATTATTACAAGCCCTACAAGGAAGACGGTTCGGTCGAAAAAGTCCGCACCAACCTTGTGGGCGCCAAATATACCTTTGCCGTGCCGACTTATGTGTGGGAGGCCGGGGTCAAGGACTTTTCCGACCTGCAGAAGTTCGCCGACAAGTTCGACAGGAAACTCTATGGCATCGAGCCCGGCTCGAACCAGTTGATGCTGAACGCCGTCAATGACCCGTCGCTCGGCCTGAAGGACTGGGAGGTCGTCGAATCCAGCGAACAGGGCATGCTGTCGCAGGTCGCGCGCTTCAGCCGCAACAAGACGTTCATCGTCTTCCAGGGATGGGCACCCCACCCGATGAACAGCAAGTTCGACATCAAATATCTCACTGGTGGCGACAAATTTTATGGACCCAACTTCGGTGCTGCCACCGTCGATACGCAAGTCCGCAAGGGTTATGGGCAGCAATGTCCGAATGTCGTGGCACTGCTGCAAAACCTCGAATTCGACGTCGATTTCGAAAACAAAGGCATGGACCTGATCATGAACGGCGGCCTGTCGCCGGAAGATGCGGCGCTGCAAGCCATTAAAGCGGAGCCGCAGCGGCTTGAGAAATGGCTGAAAGACGTCTCCACCGCCGATGGGCAGAACGGACTCTCAGCGGTAAAGGCGGAGCTTGGGCTATGACGGCGTTGTCTTTGGATCACTGGGAAGATCGCAAGCGCTATATCGACCTGCCGCGCAAACGGCAAATGGCGTTCATCGATACAGAAGGCCCCGGGCCCGTGCTGCTGATGTTGCACGGCTTTTCCGACACCAGCCGCAGCTTTTCGATGCTGGAGCCCTACTTGCAAGAGTACCGACTGATTGTTCCGGATTTGCCGGGACATGGATCATCCTCCATCGGACATGGTTTTCACGTCGCCGACTTTGCGGAAACCATCGACCGTTTCCTGACCCTTATGGGCATCTCTCGGCTGTTTCTGCTGGGCCACTCCCTCGGAGCGATGACAGCAATTGAGCTGGCGGCCCGCCGTTCCTGCTCCGTCCGTGCGATGGGGCTGATTTCCGGCACGCTGGAGCCGGATTTTGGCTCTGAAAGCACGCTCACCCAGGATATCCTCGCCTTGCGCGACCCGATCAAGCCGACGGGCGGCTTCCTGCGCGACTGGTATTTCTGCAACCATCCGGTCAACGAGGATTTTCTCGGCAGAATGAAGCATGACGCGGCTAACATGCCGGCGGAAATCTGGCATGGCGTCGTGAAAGCCTTCGCAGAAACGAATCTGCGCCACAGTGCTTCCAAGATAGATGTTCCCGTGCTCTGCATTTCCGGCTCGGAAGACCCGCTCTTTGACGAATCTCACAGACAGCAACTTGCCGAGGCCTTTCTAACGGCCCAGTCGGTGACGCTGCCGGGGCAAGGACACAATCCACACTGGGAAGATCCACGCTGCGTTTCGACTTTGGTCACAGAGTTCTTCGCGGAAGTAATGATGCAAGCCGGCGCGCGCACCAACATCCAGACGTCCATTGGAGATCGCTGATCGCTTTAACGGACCCCTGTAACCCGAGAATTCGATTTCGCTTCCGGCACCGATAGGATAACGCTTCACAGCGCAATCAAAATTCGGCCGCCATGACAGATACGACCCATCCACGTCTCAATCCGCTGCACCTCGCCGCTGCCTTTGCCAGCGGCTGTCTTCTGACATTGATGGTCCATTTCAACGGCCAGCTCGCCCACTACGGCAGCGCCCTGTTTTCGTCCTGGACCGCACACGGCACCGGGACGGTGGCAGCACTGATCTATCTCGCCGTCATGCGGCCAAAGAAAGACAGGACAGCTCCGGAAAAACCGAAAGCGCCGCTATGGGCCTATTGCGGCGGGGTGGTCGGCGCAGCCATCGTCATTCTCACCTCCACGGCCGTCAATTCGCCGCTGGCGCTATCAGGCACCATTGCGCTTGGCCTTGGAGGGCAGGTGATATTCAGTCTGCTCGCCGATCTTTTCGGCCTTTTCGGCCTGCCGAAAAGGAGGCCGGACCTGCGGGACCTGGCCGCCGTGGCGCTCATCCTCTGCGGCAGCGCCCTCATCATCCTTGTCGGGAGAGCCGCATGATTGTCTGGATCGCCATGGCTTTTGCCGGCGGCGTCTTCGTCGCGCTCAGCCGCCAGATCAACGGTCGCCTCAGCCTCTCCAATTCGCCGCTGATCGCCTCCTTCTGGAACCACATTGTGGGTTTCGGCGTCCTGACCGTTATCGGGCTTGCCGTCGGCGGTCTCATTCCGCCGGGCGCGGCGGAGGCACCATGGCTTGCCTATATTGGCGGCCCGATCGGCGTCGTTTTCATCGCCTCAGGAAGCTGGCTCATCCCCCGCATCGGTGCGGTCAATACTGCCCTTCTCGTCATCAGCGGGCAGATGGTGTCAGGCGTGGTTCTCGATTTTTTCAGCGAACACCCGCCGAAAATCTGGGCCTCTGCACTGGGAATCCTGCTTATCCTTGCCGGCATGGTGCTGACGCAACGGCGTCGCTGAAACCAAAACGCGATCAGGAATCCTTGCCACGCGAGAACATGCCGAACAGGGTCTTTCCGCCGCTCTTGCCGCCGCTGCTTGCCAGTGTCGGACGATTGCCGTTCAGCTTCGGCACAACCACCATGCGCTTGACTTCGCCGCGCTTGAAGGCAGCCAGGAAGCGCGAATAATCGCGGAACACCACGCATCCGTTCGACTCGCCGCGTTTCGCGAGCATGTAGGTATGGGCAAGAAGACCGTCGCGGCCGTGCGGATTGACACCGTTTTCCGGCGTCAGGCGAATGGCTTCGACACCGTGGAAGCGCGCTTCGCGCATCGTCAGTCGATAGCTGGAAGGCGGCGTCGAGCCGCGCATCTTCACATGCACATAGTCGGGATTGTCACGCATCTTGCCGATGCCCGAATGGGCTTCCAGCTTTTCGCCATTCGGCATGTGCACGACACCGGAGGAGATATCGTAGATGGCGGTGCCATTCCCGCGGTCCGGCCACGGAACGGCATCCATCTTGCTTGGCTCGCGCATCGGATTGTCAGGCTTTGCAAAGGCGAGCATGGCGCCCGTGCTCTGCTTTGGCGGCGCGGGCGCGCGCAGCGGAACCGGCGCATCGAAAGCAGGAGCGGAAGCGACGGCCGGAACATCAGCCTTGGATGACGTGGCAGGACGCGGCGACGGCTCAACGGCCTCGGCGGTCGCAACTTCAGGCCGGAAACTCGGCAGCGGCACATCGTCCGGAAGCAGACTGCTTGCTTCTTCCTCGATCTGCGGTCGCGCCAGCGCCACTTCAAATGCGGGATGCTGGGGGACGGTGCTCTGATAGGCCACGTCCGAGGTGCGGCCCAAAGCGGAATCAACGATTGCCGATGGCTTCAGGGCGGCAAGTTCCTTTACCGTCGCCTGCCCCTTGGCATTAGCAGCCGCACCAAAACGCTCGCCGAATTCCTTCGCGCCAATTTCAGGCATGATGCCGGCAAGGCGAACCGCTTTTTGCTGGACGTGGTTATGATCGCTCAACCGGGAAAACTTGCGCACGTGAATATCGCGTGCAGTTGCGTGTGCGATCGCGGTTTCGGCTGAATCGAGTTTTGCGACCAGAGTCTTTTCAAATTGCCCCACGCCATGCGAGGCAGCCGCCATGCTGTGCAGCGAGGCAAAGGCCGCGACGGCAAACAGTCCGGCAAAAACGCCGCCGCCGAGGAGCGCGGACATGCGCCCGTGCGAAGAGGATTTGCCTCTCTTGGCGGAAGACGAACCGGCAAAGCCGGCATCATTATAGGCCGCAGCAGAAAACGCCATGATACTCGTTACTCGAACCGTTCACGCACATCCGGTCGATGCCGGAGGGATTTTGGGACATCCGAAGAGCCGGTGAACACCACGCCGCTTTCGGAACTGACTGGTTCGAAGCATGCCGAATTATGGTAACCAAAGTGTTTACGAGTCCCTGCAAAAATATTTCGTTAAGGTCTGCGCATCTTAAGGCGAAGGCAAAACAATGACTTGCGCGGGCACAGCGTGCATCCGCACTGCATCGTCCCGGGAAATGCCCTTGTAAGGGCCGTCATCGGCCTGGAAAACTTCCGTCGCCACATCGTCAGGTAAATTCCGACTTGGCCGGAAATTTGCTGCAAATGCGGCAGGACTGCGACATGGCAAGCCACCGTGCGTTCAATGTCCTCTGCACGACAGGTCGAAAATGACTTGATCCGCCAAAGCCGGCTTGGCATCCTTTAAAAAAACGGGAGGCCATCATGAAGGCGCTGCTGCTCATCGATATACAGAACGGGTTCTGCCCGGGCGGCAATCTGGCGGTTGCCGATGGAGACAAGGTCGTGCCCATTGCCAATGCGCTGATCGACAATGGCGGCTATGATCTCATCGTCGCCTCGCAGGACTGGCACCCGGAAAATCACGGCAGCTTCGCCTCGCAGCATCCCGACAAGAAACCGTTCGATATGGGAGAGCTCTCCGGCAAGCCGCAGATGATGTGGCCGGACCATTGCGTGCAAGGCACGCCCGACGCCGAATTTCATGCCGACCTGAAAACGGAGGCCTTCGATTACATCCAGCAGAAGGGCGAGAACCCCGCAATCGACAGCTACTCCGCTTTCCGCGACAACGATCAGGTGGCCACAACCGGCCTTTCCGACTATCTGACGCGCCAGGGCGTGACACAACTCGACATCTGCGGCCTTGCAACAGATTACTGCGTCAGTTTTTCCGTACTCGATGCGCTGGAGATGCTGCCCGGCGTCAAGGTCCGTTTTATCGAGGACGCCAGCCGCGGCATCGATCCGCAGGGTATCAAGGCCGCGATTGCGACGATGCGGGAAAAAGGTGCGACGATTCTGAAAAGTGGCGACATTCTGGGCGACTAGAACATTTCCACCCGAAGTGAAAACGCTTCGGCGTCGGACAATGCGGCAATAACAAAAGGCTAAAGCATTTTCGGTGATCCCATGGTCACAGGAAATGCTCTAGATCAGCGAGGCTTGGCCTTCTCGAGCACGTCGATATCTCCGGCCGCGTCATCAAGCCGTCTCAAGATCGCCGTCTGGGCATCGCGAAGCCCCTGATTGTAGAAAACATATCCGATTTCTTCGGCCAGAAAATCGACGAAGATTTCCGCCTGCAGGAGACCGATTTCGGCTTCGGCCTCCCGGGCAAGATAAGCCCTGATACGAGCGGCCAAATCGGCCTTTTCCTGCTTTTCCAGCATTGATTTTCCACTGTCCGGCATCTGAGACCCGCGTGGAGACCCGGCGCGAAGCCGGTGGATATTGCGCTCCACAGCAAGCGTTACCGTAACGGAAGCTTCAAGTTAATCAATCGATCCATTCACGCAATTCGTTTGCCAGTCGGACAGGACGGCGATAGAGCGGCGGCAAGGAGTTTCCAAACATGTCTAATTTAGATTTCCGCGAGGGGTTGAGGAGCGGGTTCCCGATCGCCCTCTCCGCCGCCCCCTTCGGCGCACTGTTCGGCGCAGTCGCCGCCGACAACGGCCTCAGCATCACCGAAGCCACGATCATGAGCGGCACCGTTTATGCCGGCGCGAGCCAGCTCGTGGGTATCGAACTTTTCGGCCAGAAGGTTGCGCCCTGGCTGATCGTTCTTTCGGTCTTCGCGGTCAATTTCCGCCACATCCTCTATTCGGCCGCCATTGCCAGAATGATCTCGAACTGGTCGTTTTTGCAGAAGGCTACCGGCTTCTTTGTCCTTGTCGATCCGCAATTCGCCGAATCCGTGCGGAAATACGAGAATACCGGCCGAGTGGATTTCTCCTGGTATATGGGCTTCGCGGCCCCGATTTACCTGCTGTGGATTGTCATGACCGTTGTCGGCGCATCGCTCGGCAACCTCGTCGGGGACCCGAACGCCATCGGTCTTGATGTGCTGCTGCCGATCTATTTCATGGGTATGGTCCTCAGCTTCCGCCAGCGGGAGAATTTTTATCCGGTGATGCTGGCGAGCGCTGTTGGCGCGACGGTGGCCTATCACTTTGTCGGCTCGCCCTGGCATGTGAGCCTTGGTGCGGTGGCCGGCATCCTTGTCGCGGTCATCTATCCGCCGAAGCCGAGCGAGAGGTTGAGTGCCGAGAACGGGGTGGACGCGCCATGAGTGACATGTTGCACGGCGATACCCTCTTCCTGATCGCGCTTGCCGCAATCGCCACTTATCTCACCCGCGTTGGTGGCTATGTGCTGATGACACGAATGAAATCGATCCCACCACGCATGGAGGCGGGATTAAACGCGGTGCCGGTTGCGGTCCTGACCACGCTTGTCGCACCCGCCTTTTTCGAAGGCGGATACGAGGTAAAGATCGGCATAGTGGCAGCCCTTCTGGTCTGCCTGCGCTTTCCTGGCCTGACGATGCTTGTCATCGGCTGGGCCATCGTCATTGCCATGAGGCATTTCGGGCTCTTTTAAACAGCCCGCTCAAGGGGCCTGGTTGCAGCAACCAGCCAAGCCTTCACCTCTTCATCCGTGATCAACGGCGAAAGCTTTTCCAGAACCCCCGCGTGATAGGCATTCAGCCAGTTGAGTTCTTCGTCGGTAAGGAGCGCCGTGACGATCAGCCTGCGGTCGATCGGGCACCAGGTCAGCGTCTCGAAGGAAAGCATCGGCTGGTCGCCGCCGGGTACGTCTTCAGCCTCGCGTACATAGATCAGGTTCTCGATGCGGATACCGAAGGCGCCGGGGCGGTAATAACCCGGCTCGTTCGACAGGATCATGCCAGGCAGAAGCTCCTGTGTCGAAAGCCGCGAGATACGCTGCGGACCCTCATGCACGGAAAGATAAGAGCCGACGCCGTGGCCGGTGCCATGCGCATAATCCGCGCCTGCCTTCCATAGCGCGATGCGCGCCAGAGGATCGAGATCGCACCCGCGCGTTCCCTTCGGGAACCGTGCGGTGCTGATGCCGATCATCCCTTTCAGGACCAGTGTGAAGAAGCGCTTCTGTTCGTCCGGAACAGCACCGATCGCAACCGTGCGGGTGATATCGGTAGTGCCGTTGACGTATTGCGCACCCGAATCGACGAGGAACATCTCGCCGTCGGCGAGTGTCCGGTCGGTGTCTGTCGTCACGCGGTAATGGATGATCGCGGCGTGTTCGCCCGCACCGGAAATCGTGTCGAAAGAGACGTCCTTCAGCGGGTTCTGCAGGCCCTGCCCCACCTTGATGCGCGCTGCCTCCAAAGCCTTGACCGCAGCAATTTCGGTGACGCTGCCGGGCTGCTGACTGTCCAGCCAGCAGAGATAGTCGACCATGGCCGCTCCATCCTGCACATGCGCGGCGGCCGAGCCCGCAAGCTCCGCCTTGTTCTTGCGCGCCCGCGGCAACCGCACCGGGTCGGCCTCTTCGACCAGCGCCCCTCCCGCCGCGGTGATGGCGCCGGTCAGCGCCACCGGCGTCAGATCGGCATCGATCATTACCCTGCCCTTGGCGCTGGCAATGGCATGCAGACGGTCGGCAATTGTCGAGGGCGGCAATTGGGTGGCAAGCTGCGCCAGATAGGCTTCGGCCTCGATGCCGGTTTTGCGCTTGTCGAGAAAGATATCTGCCCGGCCATCGGCGTAAACTATCGCGCGGGCAAGCGGATGCGGCGTGTGTGGCACGTCGTTTCCGCGAATGTTGAAAATCCAGGCGATGGAGGACGGGTCGGTGACGAGCAAGGCATCCGCGCCCTTCTCCGCAACCGTTTTAGCGAGCGCTGCGATCTTGTCCTTCGACAGCGTGCCGGTGAAAGCCTCCGGCTGGATGACAACGGGCTCCAGCGGCTCGGCCGGCCTGTTCTCCCAGAGAGCATCCAGTGGGTTCTTTTCAACGAGCACCACGGAACCGCCCTTGCCGGCCAACGCCTTTTCAAGCCGTTTCAGCTCCGCACCGGTATGCAGCCATGGATCGATACCGAGTCGGAAACCCTTTGGCGCATGGTCAGCAAGCCAGACGGAAGGCGGCGCGCCCACGAGATCACCGCCGGTGAACACCGATTGATCGACCTGCGACGTGAGTTGGGTCGTGTAGCGGCCATCGACAAACACCACCGCCTGCGTGCGCGTCACCAGCGCCATGCCGGCAGAGCCGGTAAAGCCCGTCAGCCACGACAGGCGTTCGGCGCACTCAGGCACATATTCCCCCTGATATTCATCAGCGCGCGGCACGAGGAATCCGTCGATACCGAGTGTATCGAAACCGGCGCGCAGCGCCTCGACACGGGCCTTGCCAAATTGCGGCGCGGATTTGTTTTCGAAGGTCTGGAACATGGGTGTCTTTCGGGAACTGTCATGACAAAAGCGGTCGCTCGTGTGAACACAGGCAAGCGGCCGGAAAGGACAATGCCATGCGGGTGAAGCCGGTTTCAAGCCATATATGACAGCGCAGAATACGGCGACAAATTGTGCATTCTGCGCGTCAAAAGTATTACTCAAGACATCATGATATGCGACATACGCATATCTACCGTGAGCATTCCCACCTAACCAAACAAAAACACATCGCTTATATCAAGAACAACACAGCGAGAGAGACACTCTCCTGGCAAACAAGGATTTGAAGCAATGGCTAAATCTTTCCTCCGCACCGCCTTCGATCGCGTCGTTGAAGCACGCGAGCGTCAGGTCAGCCGCCATGTCAACGCCGCCCTTCTGAACCTCGACGACAAGTCGCTCGAAGCGCTCGGCATGAACCGCGCCGATCTGCGTCGCAAGGCAAAGTCCAGCTACGTATTCTGATAACGTCAGGCGCGGCGATCCTCCCTCCACCGCGTCTGAACAGGAATACGTCGACCCGCTTGAGCAAGCTCCTCCCACGCTCGCGGGTTCCAGGCGGCGCGAAAGCGCCGCCTTTTCTTTTGCGGTAAAGGCGTTGCCGGGAACTCAGTCCTTGCGCAGGTGGAGCGTTACCCAGCCATTACGCCAGATGGTGCGAATATGGGAAAGCCTTGCGCCATTATAGGCGGAGAGCACCTTCCAGCGCTGCGATGCCAGAATGCCGGAGAGAATCACGGTGCCGCCGGGTGCAAGATGCGTGACAAGCTGCGGCGCCATCTTGATAAGCGGCCGCGCCAGAATATTGGCGATGATGAGATCGAACGGGCCATGCTTGCGGAAGGCATCCGAATGAAAGCCCGGCGCTGTCTCCAGCGTCATACCGGAAACGATGCCATTCAGCCGCACATTTTCCTTCGCCACCTTCACCGCGACGGGATCGATATCAGTCGCCAGCACGGGAATGGGACGCATCTTGCGCACGGCAATAGCGAGAACGCCGCTGCCGGTGCCGAGATCGAGCGCATTGCGCACGGTGCGCGCCCGCAGCACGTCCTCGATCATTTCAAGGCAGCCAGCCGTCGTGCCGTGATGGCCGGTGCCAAAGGCTTGGCCGGCCTCGATTTCAATCGCGAGATCGTTTGCCCGCACCTTATCTCGATCATGAGCGCCGTGAACGATGAAACGGCCTGCCCGGACCGGCTTCAAACCCTCTAGCGATTTGGCGATCCAGTCGACATCGGGAACGATCTCCTTGTCGATGACAAGGTCCGGAAAGGCGGGCGCAAGCAGCGTGCCGATACGCTCACGAAATTCCTCTTCCTGCTCGGCCATCAGATAGACCGAGGCTTCCCAGATGTCGCGCTTCTCATCCACCTCGGTCGTGGCGATCGCAACGTCCTCTTCGCCAAAATAATCCGACATCAGATCGAGGATTTCACCGGCCTTGATTTCGGTCGTGGTGACGTAAAGTCGGATTTCGCTCACGGCAGGCTGCTTTCTCTGGCTTTGGCTGTTCAATCTGCCTTTGCCATAAAACTGTCGCCAGTCCAATAAGCGCCGCGCAATTATACCTTCACGCCCTTCAGAAGGTTCTGCAGCTTCTGCTCGGCAACATCAGGATTTTCCCCGTAAGCAATTGTTCCCGCAAAGCGACCGTTGGCATCGAGCAAAATGACGGAGGCCGTATGATCCATGGTGTAATCGCCATTCGGATCCTTCTCGTCGACAGGCACCTTTTTGGCGTAGATGCGATAGCCTTTGAGCGTCTCTGCAATCTTGTCGGCAGGGCCGGTGATGCCGGTAATGCGCTTCGAGACGTTGGACACATATTGCTGCATGATCTCGGGCGTATCACGCTCGGGATCGACGGAGACGAAGTAGGCCTGCAGCTTGTCGCCGGCCGGGTCCACTTTCTCCATCCAGCCATTCAACTCAAACAGGGTCGTCGGGCAGACTTCCGGGCAATGGGTAAAGCCGAAGAACAGCGCTGTCGGCTTGCCCTGAAAAGCTTTTTCGGTGATAGGCGATCCATTTTGCGCCGTCAGTTCAAACGGCACGCCATAGGCCGTTTCCACCATCTGCTCACGGGTTTTCGTCATCTCGAGCGTCAGCCAACTGACCACACCGGCGAGAACGACCACCACGGCCCACAATACGATACGAATATTCTTCATAGTCCAATCCTACCCCGAAAGCCTTGCATATCGCAGGCTACGCACTGATAGCGAATGGGGGCCATGGCAGCAATTCAACTGACCGTATTTTGGCCGACCGCGCTGATTTGTCACAAATCGCCGCCGGCGACTTCAGATGCACCAGGCGATGCCGCTCTGCAAGGCGGAAAGGAAGATATCCGTTCCGTGCCGCACCCATCCCTCAAAGGTCAGAATTACGATGGCAAGCGAAGCCAAAGCGGCAAGACTTGCCAGAATAAACTTCAGCGGGTGAGAGACGAGCGTGTTCATGTGACGATGATAACCTGTTTCCACGGTCGCGAAAACCGCCAAAACACTGGGTTTCCACTATGCAAACCCGCAATTGTTAGGGAAAGTTTAAAATCTTGCTGCGCATGATGACCCCAGCGGTTTTCAAAGCCTCGACATGATGTCTCCCGGTTCATTTCCGGCACCGCATAAAGCTCAATCCTGCGCGGGCCTGTTAGAGAGCCATCAGAGGAAACCTGCCGTCATGTCCAACGCCATCAAGCAATCTGGCGCATATCTCGAAATCGTTTCCTTCCATCTGGGCGATCAGGAATTCTGCATCGACATCATGGCGATCCGCGAAATCCGCGGCTGGGCGCCGGTGACGCCGATGCCGCACACGCCGCCTTACGTCCTTGGCCTTATCAACCTGCGCGGCGCCGTCATTCCCGTCATCGACATGGCCGGTCGCCTCGGCATGAAAATGACCGAGCCTTCGGAGCGCTCGGCGATCATCGTTACCGATATCGGTGGCAAGCTGGTCGGACTTCTTGTGGAACAGGTCTCCGACATGATGACCATTCGCTCCGAAGACCTGCAGCCGGCGCCCGATATCATTCCGGAAGAACAGCGCAGCTTCTGCCGCGGCATCGTGGCGCTCGAAAAGAGCATGGTCTGCTTCCTGAACCTCGACACCGTCATTGCCGACGAGTTGGCGCGCGAAGCGGCTTGATCCAGGCATCTATAACGAAATTGAGAGGGGCAGGCCTTAAGGCTTGCCCTTTTGCCATGTGACCTGCTGATTATAAAGCGGCACCGTGGAAATCGCCATCTTGGCCGAACCGTCGGTCAGCTCCCGCGCATGCACCAGATAGATCAGCGTGTCATTGGCCTTGTCATAGACGCGGCTGACGACCAGTTTCTTCCAGACCAGCGACATACCCTGCCGGAACACCTCTTCCCCGCCCTTCGACAGATCGATATCGCCGATTTCCACCGGTCCCGTCTGGCTACAGGAGATGGCGTTGTTGGAGGGATCTTCGAACCAGTTGCCGTTTTTCAGCCGGTCGATGACGCCACGGTCGAAATAGGTCACGTGGCAGGTGACGCCCTTGATTTTCGGATCGGCGATCGCCTCGATAACGATGTCATTGCCCATCCAGTCGACGCCGACCTTGCCGACAACCTGCGAATGCGCGAGCGCAGCTGGCAGAAGCACCAGCAGACCCGCAAACAAACCCGACAGCGTTTTCATCCTCATCGCACCTTCTCCGTTACTCTCGATTAGACATTGGTGGGAAAGCCGCTCAGGCAACCCGTGCTACGGGACGTTTTTTCATGCTGCATGGCTGGTAACCAGTGGCCGTCAGGCGGCCGGCGACCATGCCGATCCTGTCGGCCAGATCGCGGACATGCGCGACGCCCAGGGCCCGCGCGGCGGCGAGGGAAGCGGCGGCGCAGACGACCGCGTCTTCGGCAGCATTGTGATGCACGAAACGCAGCTGGAGATGATGGGCAATGACATTGAGCTTGTGCGATACCAGCTCGGGCCAGACATGCCGGGCAATTTTGACGCTGCACAGATAGGAAAGATCAGGATAGGACTGGCGGTATTTGTCGAATGACGCCCGCATCACGCTGAAATCAAAGGCGGCGTTATGCGCGATCATCGTCGCGCCATTGATATCGTCGATGAACTCCTCCATCACCTCAGGAAATTCTGGCGCATCCTCGACATCGGCCGGCCGGATGCCGTGAACCGCAATGTTGAACGGCGAAAAGCGCATATCCCTGGGACGGATGAGACGTTCTTCCACACGAACGATCTGGCCGTCCTCTATCCACGCCAGACCGACGGAGCAGGCGCTGCCCCTCTCCTCATTGGCGGTTTCGAAATCGATGGCGATGGTTTTCAAGAGTGATTCCCGTTGTTCCCATCAGGCATAAACCGGATTGGCCTCAAAGAGAACCGGCCTCTCCCGAACGGGCTTCCAAAATCATCCAGTCGATGAACGCCACGAGGTCGGGATTATCCATCGCGCGCCTGGGATAAACGATGAAATAGGCAAGCGTGCTCGCCATGTCCTTGCCGAAGGGGGCAACCAGAGCGCCCTCCGCCAACTCGCGCGCAACAAGCGAGCGGCGCGTGAGCGCGACGCCGTGCCCGGCCTTGGCCGCATCCAGCGCGCCGTTGCTGTCGATGAAGACCGTCCCACCCGATGGATCGACTTCAGGCGCTCCCGCCGCCTCCAGCCAGCGCCGCCACTCATTCCTGTTTTCATCATGCAGAAGTGGCACGGATGCCAGATCTCCAGGCTCGCGTAACGCACCATATTTTTCAAGCAATTGCGGCGAGCAGACTGGAAGCGTGCTGTCATCGATGAAGCGAACACTCTCCAGTCCCTCGTAACGGCCAAAGCCGTGCCTTACGGCAAGATCGACATTATCCCTGGCGAAATCGACCAGCCGATTCGTGACGCTGACGCGAACGTCGACATGTGCATGCTGCTGCTGAAACGCCGGCAATCGCGGCATCAGCCATTGGATTGCAAACGTCGGCGTGCAGCTGAGCGTGATGGCCGTCACCTCGGACCGCGCCGTCAATTCTGCGGTTGCCTCGCGCATCATCCGGAAGGCAGTGCGAAGCGCGCCGTAATACCGCTCACCCTCCCGCGTCAGTTCGATGCTGCGCGGCCTTCGCGAAAACAGCTGAACCCCAAGCCGCGTCTCCAGCTCCCGTATTTGCAGGCTGACCGCGCCGGGCGTGACGTTCAACTCATTGGCGGCGAGCGTGACACTGCGATACCGCGCTGCGGCTTCAAAGGCCTGCAGACCTTTCAGCGAAGGAAGTTCGGCTGCCATAATTTAGCTCACCTCAATCATCACGCGAGAAACAATCGTTTGAATTAATCATAGAATACAGCGTAAATTGGCGCAACAGGACATGACATGGACGGTGAATCACACCGCCTTCCCTTAAGCTAAACTCAACCTGATTTCGGGTGGTCTGCGTCGATCGGCTTTGCGATCATGTCCACACCGATGGTTCCGGAGAGATCACGATGGCAATACAGAAACAGATGGATGCCCGCGAATGGGCGATGCTCATGGCGCTTTCACTGCTGTGGGGCGGATCGTTCTTTTTCATCGGCGTTGCGGTCAAGGAGCTGCCGCCGGTCACCATCGTTGCGTTAAGGGTCACATTTGCCGCGACGGCCCTCCTCATCGTCTGCCGCATCATGGGTCTTCGCCTGCCGCGCGAAACAGCGGTGTGGCGCGCCTTCTTCGGAATGGGGCTGCTCAACAACATCGTTCCCTTCTGCCTCATTGTCTGGGGGCAGACGCATATTGCCAGCGGGTTGGCTTCCATCCTCAATGCCACGACACCGCTTTTCACCGTTATCGTCGCGCATTTTCTGACCGCCGACGAAAAGATGACCGGCAACAAGCTGGCCGGTGTCCTCATTGGCTTCGCCGGCGTGGCGACCATGATCGGGCCGGCAGCCTTTACAGGATCATCCGGGCTCTGGGGCCAGCTTGCCATTCTAGGCGCGGCCATATCCTATTCCTTCGCCGGTATTTTCGGCCGCCGCTTCAAGGCCATGGGGGTGCCACCGCTGATGACCGCCACCGGCCAGATTTCCTCCTCCACAATCATGTTGATACCCGCCGCCCTTCTCATCGACAGGCCATGGACGCTCGCCATACCGAGCCTCGGGACCTGGGGCGCCTTGATCGGCATCGCCCTGCTCTCAACGGCACTCGCCTACCTGATCTTCTTCCGCATTCTCGCCAGCGCCGGCGCCACCAACCTCGCGCTCGTCACCTTCCTCATCCCGGTCAGCGCCATCCTGCTTGGATCGCTGCTCCTTGGCGAGCAACTGGAGTTGAAACATTTCGCCGGCATGACTTTGATCGCCGCGGGGCTGGCCGCAATCGACGGCAGGTTGCCGGCAAAACTCAAGGGCCTGTTTCGCAGCGCCCCGGCTTGACAGACTTGAGGGCTAAAAGCATTCTGCCGCCATGATCGTCATACGCCAGAGACACACCCGTCACTATACCCTTACCGGCCATCCGGCAGGGTCAGGTATGTCGTTGCGTTAAGACGATAGACTTTCACCCTGCCAACACGAGCAGGGTTCGCATTCCTGCTCCTTTCAGGCCACGGAGACAGGCATGCAGAACGCCAAAATTGCCGATAATCAAGACGATGAATTTCAGTTGAGCGATGTCGTTCTGCGCGCTGCGCGCCTGGATGACGCCGAAGCGCTGACAGACATGTTCAATCTGCCCGGTGTCCGCCACGGCACGCTTCGTCAGCCGTTCCAATCGGTGGAGAAAACCCGAAAGGCCATGGAAAATCGTGGTCCGAACGATGTCGTCATCGTTGGCGAATGGCGTGGGAAGATCATCGCCAATGGCGGCCTTTATCGCCGGGCGGGGCGGCAGGCACACATTGCCGATCTCGTCATCAGCGTTCATGACGACTTTGCAGGCAAAAGACTGGGGTCGCATCTCCTGGCAACGTTGATAGACACTGCCGACAATTGGCACGATATCAAGCGAATTGAACTCAACGTCTTCACCGACAACCTCCCGGCCATCAGGCTCTACGAAAAATTCGGCTTTGAACGCGAAGGGACCCTGCGTAACGACGCCTATCGAGACGGCAAATACGTCGATGCCCACGTCATGGCACGCCTTCGTTAGGCGTTCCGGCTCTCGATGTGATCGGCAAACACCTCCCGAATGGTCCGCCGCGACCATTCGGCCATCCTGTCGTTACGTCCGCGCTCCGCATCGAGGACGATCAGCGCTTTCCAGATCGCCCAGCCCCGCCCGCGCTGCCATGTCGCCTCATCCAATGCGAGCGCGCGGCGAAAGACGCTCCGGCTTTCCCTGTCGAGAACGTTCCAGGCAAGGATGAGATCGGCAGAAGGATCGCCAACCCCGCAACTGCCGAAATCGATAACCGCCGACAGGCGGGCGTTCCTTACCAGCAGATTGCCCTCGGCAATATCGCCGTGCACCCACACACCCTGCCGTTCCCAGCGGCTGGAAAGGGCAAGCTGCCATATCTCCATGGCGAGCGCCTGATCAATCTCGTCGGCAACCCGCGCCGCCGAAGCCTTCGCTTCGTCGTCATAGACCGCCAATGATCCCCCTCGGTGGAAATTATGCGCGCCAGCGGGCGGCCCCTGCGAGGCGTCGATTTGCTGAAGGCCATTCACAAAGGACGCAACGTTGATCGCGACCTGCGATAGATCGACGTGCTGCAGATGCTGGGCAAGTGGCTCGCCTTCGAGCCATCGATAAACGGACCAGCTGAAAGGATACCCCTCTCCCGGCCGCCCTAGCGCCAGTGGCACAGGGATCGGAAAAGGCAGGTGCGGCCCAAGCTCCGGCAGCCACCGATGTTCCTTTTCCACCTGCGCACCATAGCGCGCGGCGCTCGGCATCCGGATCAGCATCTCGTCACCGAGGCGGAAGCTGCGATTATCCCAGCCGCTGAGGTCCACAGGCCGCACGTCAAGTGCAGCCCATTGCGGAAACTGGCCCGCGACCAGCCTCCTTACCTGCTCTACCGTAACGACGATGCGATCATCCATCCTGTGCTTCCCGTCTCAGGCGCAAAGCTCTACCGATAGAGGACAACATTGCCATGACAGCGTCAGCCGCCAATCAGCGCCAGCCACTCATCCTCGTCCATGGTCTGTACGCCGAGTTCGGTTGCCTTGGCCAGCTTGGAGCCGGCGCCAGGCCCTGCCACGAGAATATCCGTCTTCTTCGACACCGATCCGGCCACTTTTGCGCCAAGGCTTTCTGCGCGGGCCTTCGCCTCGTCGCGGGTGAATTTCTCCAACGAACCGGTAAACACGACCGTCTTGCCGGCAACCGGGCTACCTTCCGTCGAGGGCCTTTCGGCCTCCTTGGGCCGCAGCTCGCGCATCAGCCGGTCGATGACATCGAGATTGCGCGGCTCCTTGTAGAACTCCACGATGGCGCGCGCCACCACCTCGCCGATGCCGTCGATGCTGTTGAGTTCGGCCCAGGCATCGCTCGCCGGGTCAGCCGCCGCCTTCATGCCCTCTTCGAAATGCTCATAGGTACCGTAGGAACGGGCCAGAAGCTTCGCCGTCGTCTCGCCGACGTGCCTGATGCCAAGGGCAAAAATCAACCGGTTGAGATCGATCTCGCGGCGCGCGTCGATAGCGTCGAACAGCTTCTTAACGCTCACCTTGCCGAAACCGTCGATATTCTCAAGCTTGGTGAGGTGTGAAGCCTCCTGCCGGGTCTTCAGCGTAAAAATGTCAGGCGCCGTCTTGATCGAAAGTGCCGGATCCTCGCTTTCGAAGAAGAAGTCTATCTGTTTGGTACCGAGGCCTTCGATATCAAAGGCATTGCGCGAAACGAAATGCTTCAGATGTTCCACGGCTTGAGCCCGGCACACGAAGCCGCCCGTGCAACGCGTGACCGAATCGAGCTTGCCGGTCTTCTCATTCCGCTCCCGCACGGCATGGCTGCCGCAGACCGGGCATTTTTGCGGAAAGGCATATTTTTCGGCATTAGCCGGGCGCTTGTCCAGAAGCACGTCCAGGACCTGCGGAATAACGTCGCCGGCGCGCTGGACGATCACTGTGTCGCCGATGCGGATATCGTGATCCTCAGGGCGAATCCGCTCGCCATTATTGCCGATACCTTCAATGTAGTCGGCATTGTGCAGCGTTGCGTTTGTCACGACGACGCCGCCGACGGTGATCGGCGTGAGACGCGCCACCGGCGTCAGGGCACCGGTCCGTCCCACCTGGATTTCGATATTCTCCACCGTTGTAAAAGCCTGTTCGGCCGGAAACTTGTGCGCCGTCGCCCAGCGCGGGCTGCGCGAGCGAAAACCCAGACGCTCCTGAAGATCGAGCCGATCGACCTTGTAAACAACGCCGTCGATATCGTAATCGAGATCAGGACGGGCAACGCCGATTTCATGATAATGCTCAAGCAATTGCTCGGCTGATGTGAATCGTTTCATCAGCGGATTGACCGGGAATCCCCATTCCCGGAATTTCCCGACAATGCCGTATTGCGTATCCGCGAGCCGCGTCGCCTGCCCGCCATTGGAGACCTCACCCAGCGCATAGGCAAAGAACCGCAGCTTACGTTTCGCCGTCACATTGGGATCCAGCTGCCGGAGCGAGCCGGAGGCTGTGTTGCGCGGGTTGACGTAAGTCTGCTTGCCTTCGGCCTCCATCTGGGCGTTGAGCGCCAGAAAGTCGCTCTTGGCCATGTAGACCTCGCCGCGAACCTCGACCACATCAGGCGCACCCGATGGCAGGGTATTTGGGATTTCCTTGATGGTCTTGATATTCGCGGTGACGTTCTCACCCGTCGTGCCATCGCCCCGCGTCGCGGCGGTCTTCAGCCTGCCGTTCTCGTAGCGGATGGACATGGACAACCCATCGATCTTTGGCTCGGCAGTAAAGGCAATCGAATCGTCAGGCAGATGACCGAGGAAGCGATAGACCGAGCTGACGAAATCCCGCACGTCCTCCTCGGAAAACGTATTGTCGAGTGACAGCATCGGCCGCGCATGAACGATGGGCGCAAAAGTCGGGAGGGGGGTGAAACCCACTTTTTTTGACGGGCTGTCGGCCCGCACGAGCGCCGGAAAAGCCGCCTCTATCGCATCGTTGCGCCGCTTCAGCGCATCATACTCAGCGTCCGAGATCTCCGGCGCATCCTTGCCGTGATAAAGCGCATCATGGCGGGCAAGCTCCGCTGCCAGAAATGCAAGCTCGGACGAGGCTTCAAGCTCGGTCAGCGTTTCGACGGGTTTCTGGTCTTTCGACATGGAAGAAGCCTCATAGATGAATCTGCAATGCTTTTAGCGAATTATTGCCGAACGCAAAACCATCCTCGCTTCTCATCGCACGAGAATCCGCTATTCTGGGCATCCGGATGAAACACTTGCCGGAGCCCCCGAATGGACGTCACCACACTTCTTGCCTTCGCAGCGGCCTTCCTTGTCTTTGCAGCCAGTCCGGGACCGGACAATATGACAATCGTGGCCCGGACAATCACTCACGGTGCCGCCTCGGGTATTGCCTATGGCGCTGGCACCGTTGCCGGCATCTTGATCTTCCTGACACTCGCAGCCTTCGGCTTGTCGATTCTCGCGGCCGAAATGGGGACGGTGATGGCGGTGTTGCGCTATGGCGGCGCTGCCTATCTGATCTGGATGGGCTATAAGCTCTGGACAGCCGAGCCAGTCGTCCCCGATTTGCAGCCGGTAAGGGACAGACGTGGCCTGCTGTCGATTTTCGCCACGGGAACCGCCCTTAACCTCGGCAATCCCAAAATGCCGCTGTTTTACGTCGCACTCCTGCCGAACGTGGTCGGTACGTCATTGACGGTCAATCACCTCTTGGCGCTCGCATCCGTCATCATCGTCGTGGAAACAGTCGTGATAGGCGGCCACGTGTTGCTGGCGGTGCGCGCAAGAAAAATGCTGCGCGAGCCGAGGATCGTCCGCAAAGTTAACCGCACCGCCGGTGGTGTCATGATTGGCTCTGGTGTGGCGATAGCCGTCAGCCGTTAGTCCTTGGCCGCCAGCAGGCGCGCAGCCGCAGCCCGCGCCTCATCCGTTACCGACGCGCCGGCAAGCATGCGGGCAATTTCTTCGGTGCGGTGCTGCGGCTCCATGGTGGCGACGCGCGTGGCAATGCGCTCACTGCCATCGCCCGAGGGCCCCTTGGAAATGAGAAGATGGGTCGCCGCCCGCGCCGCCACCTGCGGTGCATGGGTAACGGAGAGAACCTGTACGGTTTTGGACAGGCGGCGCAGACGCTGGCCGATGGCATCCGCCACTGCTCCGCCAACGCCGGTGTCGATTTCATCGAAGACCAGCGTGGGTGCCGAGCCGCGGTCGGCAAGCGCGACTTTCAGTGCCAGAAGGAAGCGCGACAGCTCGCCGCCCGAGGCAACCTTCATGATCGGGCCGGGGCGCGTGCCCGGATTGGTCTGGACGTGGAATTCCACCGTATCGATGCCGTCAGCCGTCGCCTGTTCGGGATCGGACGTCACCTCGACCGTAAACCGCGCCCGCTCCAGTTTCAGCGCCGGGAGTTCCGCCATCACGGCGCTCGAAAGAGCCTCCGCGGCATGACGGCGCTTCTCAGAAAGCGAGTGGGCGGCCCGGTCGAAATCAGCTTTGACCACACCGAGATTGGCCTCGAGCTTGCCGAGCTTTTCTTCACCGGCATCGAGGTCGGCGAGATCGGCAACCATTTTTTCGGCGAGAGCCGGAAGGTCAGGTACGGCGACGTTGTATTTGCGTCCAGCGGCGCGCAGCGCAAACAGCCGCTCCTCTACCCGCTCGAGCTCACGCGGATCGAACTCGGTGCGGCGCAGAGCCGCCTCCACTTCCATCTGCGCGTTGGAGAGGCTATCGAGCGCGGCATCCAGCAATTGTACGGTGTCTTCCAGAAGGCCGGGCGCCTCATGGCTCTTACGTTCCAGACGCCGCATCATCGAGGCGATGACAGGCACGGGCGAAGCATTGCCATTCAGAAATTCGCTCGCCTCAGCGATATCACCGGCAATACGTTCGGATTTCTGCATCACGGCCCGACGTTCTGCCAGCTCATCCTCTTCGCCGTCGCGCGGCGAAAGCGTTTCCAGTTCCTCGACGGAGGACCGCAGGTAATCCGCCTCACGCGCCGCCGCCTCCACCTTGGCGCGGTGGGTCTTCAGCGCCCGTTCGGCATCTTTCCAGGTCCGGTAGAGTCCCTGAACGCTCCGCGCCTCATCGCTGAGCCCGGCAAAGGCATCCAGCAAGGTGCGGTGCGCGTCGGTATCGACAAGGGCGCGGTCGTCGTGTTGGCCATGGATTTCGACCAGCAACTGACCGAGCTGCCGCATCATCTGCACGCTTACGGCCTGGTCGTTGACATAAGCCTTGGTGCGCCCGTCGGCCGATTGAACGCGACGGAAAATAAGATCGCCGTCGTCATCGAGACCATTTTCGCGCAGCAGAAGCCGGGTCGGATGATCGTTCGGAACTTCGAAAGTGGCCGTCACCTGCCCCTTGTCTTCGCCGTGGCGCACGAGGCCGCCGTCCCCGCGCCCGCCAAGGGCAAGCGAAAGACTGTCAAGCAGAATGGATTTGCCCGCACCCGTCTCGCCCGTCAACACGGAAAGGCCCGCCTCGAAACCGAGGTCGAGCCTTTCGATGAGAACGATATCGCGAATCGAGAGCTGGACCAGCATGGTCTATGCCCCGTCTCAGGCGCCGATGAGCTTCTTACCGGCGCGCGAAATCCAGGATCCCTTGTTTTCACGCGGTTCGAGACCCTGACCCTTCAGCAGCTTGTAGGAGTCAGCGTACCATTGGCTATCGGGATAGTTGTTACCGAGTACGGCAGCAGCCGTCTGGGCTTCATCCGCCAGACCCATGGCATAATAGGCTTCGGTCAGACGCGCGAGCGCTTCCTCGATCTGGTTGGTGTTTTGATATTGCTCGACCACGATGCGGAAGCGCGACACGGCAGCAAGATATTCCTTGCGCTCGAGGTAATAACGGCCGACCTGCATTTCGCGGCCGGCAAGCTGGTCGCGAGCGAAACGGATCTTGGCCTGTGCGTCGGGCACGTATTCCGAATCGGGATAATCCGTCACGACCTTGTTCATCGCTTCGATAGTACGCTGTGCGGCGCGCTGGTCCTGCGTCACGTCCGAAATCTGCTTCGAATAGGCAAGACCGATCATGTACTGAACGTAGGCGGCATCCTTCGAGCGCGGATATTGGCGCAGGAACCGGCTGCCGGACGCGATGGCCACGTCGTTCTTGTTGGTGCGTGTGGCAATGAATGTCTGCATGACAAGCGCCTTCTGTCCCCATTCGGTGAACGGGTACTGCTTGTCGATCGCCTCGAACTTGCGTGAGGCTTCCGTCATATTGCCTTTGTTCATGTTCGCCAGCGCCTGCTTGTACAGAACGTCTGGCGGATCGGTCTCCACGCCGAGCTTGGTGATGTCGATATCCGGATCGGACTGGCAGGCCGTGACGACGACGCTCGCGCCGACCAACATCAACGAAACGGCGATCCCCCGCATCGTACCCTTCATTGCACCAGACCCTACATGCTTCATTCGACAGTTCCCACTTCCCGCGCAAATACATAAGCATCGGCTTTGTATTGGCGTTCTAGCCATAAAAGCATCCGCAGGGCAACGCAATGATGACGCATTAACGCATTTTTATGGCATCGCCCCATGCAATCGCACGAATATCGGGCGATAATATGCAACTTCCTGCCCAGCCGCACGAAAAAGCCGCCCCAAAGGAGCGGCTTTTCCTGTCAATTGATAGCCCGCAGAAAATCTTATGCAGACCAGGGTGCGAATTCGGGCATGTTGACCGCCACAAATTCGCGCGCGCGAACCATCTGATGGCGGGCAGCCGGGGCTTCGACGATCTCGTAAGCCGTACGGTCGCTCAACAGCGCCTTCAGCGCATTGGCGTTGACCTTGTGACCACCGCGGTACGAACGATAGCAGCCGATGAACTGCGCGCCGGCAAGCGCCAGGTCGCCCACGGCATCCAGCGTCTTGTGGCGGACGAATTCGTCCTTGGCATAACGCAGGCCTTCCATATTGATGACGCTGTTGTCGTCGGAGATGACGACCGAGTTCTCAAGCGAGGAACCCAGCGCATAACCGGCGGCCCACAGACGCTCCACGTCGCGCATGAAGCCGAAGGTGCGGGCACGCGACAACTCGTTCTTGAACGTCTCCGCCGTCAGGTCACCCTTCCACGACTGCTTGCCGATGAGCGGCGTATCGAAATCAATGTCGACCTCGAAGCGCGTGCCGTCATAGGGACGGAATTCCGCCCAAGAAGCACCCGAATCGATGCGTACAGGTTTGATGACCCTGATATAGCGACGCTTCACACCAAGGTTCTTGATGCCAACGGATTCAATCGCCTCGATGAAAGGTGCCGAGCTGCCGTCCATGATCGGAACTTCCGGGCCGTCAACCTCGACGATGAGGTTGTCGAGGCCCATGGCGTAGATGGCTGCCATGACATGTTCGATCGTCGCGACAGACTGCGTCAGCGAGCGGCCGAGCACCGTGCAAAGATCGGTGTTACCGACATTGGCGGAAACGGCCTTCAGTTCGGTAACGCTGCCATTGTCATGAAGGCGATTGAAAACAATGCCCGTTCCAGCTTCTGCAGGCTGGAACGTCATCGAGACCGGATTGCCAGAATGCACGCCAATGCCTTTAAGCTGAACAGCATGTGCGATAGTTGTCTGAAATCCGAGCAGTCCGATGGTCATGCGTCTATGCCTTGTTTTGCAAACAGCGTCGCTTGGGGTCAGCGCCGTTCAAAGTTTTCAAGCCGGGTTTTAACGACCGGCGAAGTCAGTCTGTTCCTTTACCCATCCTCATACATACGCACATGTACGTGCCACGACAAATCACTGTTCGTTTCGGATTGTTACATGCACAAGCGGCTGAAAACGCTGATTAATTTAGTGTTAATAACGTGAAATAAACAAAACGCCCGGATCGTGAGATCCGAGCGTTTCAAGAGGCTTATGGAATCGCCTTTAGTTGGACTGGCGACGCAGGAACGCCGGGATTTCCAGCTGGTCATCATCGTGATGGCTGGAGGAAGCAGGCGTTGCGCGGCCGTGATCGTCAAGCTGGCCACGACGCGGGGCGTAGAGGCTTGCTTCCGGCGAAAGCGGGGCGCGGCGCTGCTGCGGAGCCATGCTCGGTGCGTCCATCATGTCGGAAGGAACTTCTTCCTCTTCACGGCGGCCAAGCGAGTTGGTGATGCGCTTCAGAAGACCCATCGGGCCACGCTCTTCCTGGGCAGCAGGAGCGGCATGGGTGCGGTGGTCCAGCTCAGCCTTCACGACCGGGGGGAAGTCCTCGACCTTCGGCATGCGAACCGGCTCAGGCTGGCGGGCAACCGGCGCGGGTTCCTGATAGACGGGAGCCTGCGGCTGCTGCATGCGCGGTGCCGGAGCGGCATGCTGTTCCGGCGCGTGATAGACCGGTGCCGGAGCAACCGGAGCCGGAGCGGCCTGCTGAACCGGCTGGGCCGGACGCAGTGCCGCCGGTGCTTCAGCCGGAGACGATGCAAACAGCTTGCTCTGCGGACGGAAGTCCTGAGCCGGCTGCTGGTGAGCGGCAAAACCGAGTTCACGTTCCATTTCGGCTTCAGCCGAACGGATGGTCTGAGCGATCGGGTCTATGGCCTTCGGTGCCTGCGAAACTGCGGCAGGCTGTACTGCGGCCGGAGCGGGAGCAACGGCCGCGGAAGGACGGATAAGCGGCTTTGCAGCGGCGGCTGCGGCGCGCATTTCGGCAACGTTCTGTTCGCCGACGCCTGCAACGCGGTCGATGCCCGTTGCGACGACGGAGACGCGGATGAGGCCTTCAAGCGCTTCGTCGAAGGTTGCGCCGAGGATGATGTTCGCATCCGGATCGACTTCTTCGCGAATGCGGGTCGCAGCTTCGTCGACTTCGAACAGGGTAAGGTCGCGACCGCCGGTAATGGAAATCAGCAGGCCCTGCGCACCCTTCATCGAGGTTTCGTCGAGCAGCGGGTTGGCGATGGCCGCTTCCGCAGCCTGCATCGCGCGGCCCGGACCGGAAGCCTCGCCGGTGCCCATCATTGCGCGGCCCATTTCGCGCATGACCGAACGGACGTCGGCGAAATCGAGGTTGATGAGACCTTCCTTCACCATCAGGTCGGTGATGCAGGCAACGCCGGAATAGAGGACCTGGTCGGCCATGGCGAAGGCGTCCGCAAAGGTCGTCTTGTCATTGGCAATACGGAAGAGGTTCTGGTTCGGAATGACGATCAGCGTATCGACGGACTTCTGCAGTTCCTCGATGCCCTGTTCGGCAAGACGCATACGGCGACCGCCTTCGAAGTGGAAAGGCTTGGTAACGACGCCGACCGTCAGAATGCCCTTATTGCGGGCGGCCTGTGCGACGACAGGAGCAGCACCGGTGCCGGTGCCGCCGCCCATGCCGGCGGTGACGAAGCACATATGGGTGCCGTTCAGGTGATCGATGATCTCGTCGATGCATTCTTCAGCGGCAGCGCGGCCGACTTCCGGCTGGGAACCGGCGCCGAGGCCTTCAGTGACGTTGACGCCGAGCTGAATGACCCGATCTGCCTTGGTCATGGTCAGCGCCTGGGCATCCGTGTTGGCAACGACAAAGTCGACGCCCTGAAGGCCAGCCGTGATCATGTTGTTGACAGCGTTACCACCGCCACCGCCAACACCGAAGACGGTGATGCGTGGCTTCAGCTCTGTGATATCAGGCTTCTGCAGCTGTATCGTCATTTTAACATTCCTTCTTTCTCTGGCCGCATCGCCCCGCTGGCCGATTCTTGAAACTCAACTCTGAAACCTCCGGCTTGCGCCCCGAGGCTACTCAAAAACTCTCTTTCAGCCATTGCCCCACCCGGGCTATCCGGCCGCTACCATTGCCAAACGGCGAGAACATTCCGCCTTGCGCCGCATGAATTTCGATGTCCGCCACCTGCGGATAGATCATCAGTCCGCACGCCGTCGAAAAGGCAGGCCCCTTTGCCGCGACCGGAAGACCGGCAACACCCATCGGGCGGCCGATACGGACGTTGCGGGCAAGAATGCGCCGCGCCGTTTCCGGCAGACCCGTCAGCTGGCTTGCGCCGCCGGTCAGGACGACACGCTTGCCGACAATCGGACTGAAGCCGGACTTCTGGATACGATCACGGATCAATTCCAGCGTCTCTTCGATACGTGCCCGCACGATACGGGTGACCAATGCTCTTGAAACTTGCGATGGTTGATCGCGATCATCTTCGCCAATCGGCGGGATCGAAATCATGTCGCGCTCATCCGCGCCATTCAGCAATGCCGAACCATGCACCACCTTCAGTCTCTCCGCATCTTCGATTCGTGTCGAGAGGCCTCGTGCAAGATCTGTCGTAACGTGATGGCCGCCAAGGCCGATCGCATCCGTATGGATGAGCCGGCCTTCGGCGAAAACCGAGATCGTCGTCGTGCCGCCGCCCATGTCGATGGCGGCGCAGCCGAGTTCGACTTCGTCGTCCACCAGCGCCGCGAGACCGCTGGCATAGGGCGTCGCCACCATGCCTTCGACCGACAGATGCGCGCGGTTGACGCAAAGCTCGAGGTTCTTCAACGCCGTGCGTTCGACGGTCACCACATGCATGTCGACGCCGAGAAGGTCGCCATACATGGAGAGCGGATCGCGGATACCGCGCTCACCATCCAGCGAGTATCCCGTCGGCAGCGAATGCAGGATGGCCCGGTCCTGGCGCATGGACTGCTGGCTTGCCGCCACCAGAACCTTGCGCAGATCGCTCGCTTCCACTTCCTGCCCGCCGAGATCGATGCTCGCCGTATAGATATCGCTGGCAAGCCTTCCAGCCGAAACATTGACGATCAGGCTGTCGACGGTAAGCCCCGCCATGCGCTCGGCCGCGTCGACCGCAAGACGAATGACACCTTCCAGCGCATCAAGGTCGGCGATCACGCCTGACTTCACGCCGCGCGAACGCTGGTGGCCGATGCCGATGATTTCCACCTTGTGGGTGCGGCCGGGCAGAATTTCGCTTTCCTGGCGGGGCGTCAGCCGGCCGATCATGCAAACGACCTTGGTCGAGCCGATGTCCAGCACCGAAACGATGTGGCTGCGCTTGGAAGACAGCGGCTTCAGCCGAGGCAGGCCGAAATGGGAAGAACCGAAAAAGCTCATGTGTTCTTCTCCGCTTTCTTGAGAGCCTTGGTGCGCGCGTCGACAGCAGCCTGACGGCGCTCGGCAGCGCCTTCGGTCAATTGAATGGTCGTGCGATCCGAAAGGCGCAGGTCCACCGCAGCGACATCACGCGACAGCACCTTCTCTTCCAGATCGAGCCGCGCCAGCAGTTGCAGCGCCTTCGGCAAATTTTCTTCCGGCAGCTTCACGACGATGCCGTTGTCGAGATGCAGGTCCCAGCGGCGGCCGGCGATGCGCACATAGGCGCGAACCCGGTTGCGGATTTCCGGCCAGTCCGCCAGTTGATCGACGAATCCGGCTGCACCTGTTTCCGCATCGCGCCCGACGAACAGCGGCAGGGAAGCGAACTTATTGTCACGCAGCGGCGCAATCACGCTGCCGCTTTTTTCGATGAGCGACAGTTCCGAACCGTGCTGCCAGATGCCGAAAGCCTGACGCTCTTTCAGGCGGACCTCGATGGTCTTCGGGTAAACCTTGCGGATATCGACGTCTTCGACCCAGGGAAGCTGCACGAGCTTGCGGCGCGCGGCATCGATATCGAGCGCAATCAGCGAGGTGCTGCCATCAAGGCCGAGAAGCTGGAAAACATCGATTTCCGACGTCTGGAGGTTGCCGGAGACCTTGACGTCTTCAACCGCAAAACCGGCGGCAGACGTGGTCGCCTGTGTCACGATGTTGGTGTGGCCGCCAAGCGACATGCCGTAAAGGCCAGTCGCCGCATAAAAGGCGACGGCCGCAATCGTGCCGGTATGGGCGGGAATGTGGATGCGTCCGGTCGCAAGGCTGACGCCGAAGCGCACGACGCGACGCAGCGGACGCGGCAATACCATGCGGTCGTCGGCGCTGGGCGCCGCCGCGAATTGCTCGCGCTTTTTTGCCGTCGACTTTTTGCCGATCATCGCAAACACGAAGCGTCCTCCACCATCCAGCTGACAAGGTTACCAAAGGAGCGGCCAGCATGGGCCGCCATTTCCGGCACCAGGGAGGTCGGCGTCATGCCCGGCTGGGTGTTCACTTCAAGCCAGATAACTTCGCCATCTTCTGAGAAACGGTCGTCGTAACGAAAGTCTGAACGGCTTACGCCACGGCACCCGATCGCCCGATGCGCCATAACCGCCAATGATTGAATCTTTTGGTAAATTTTCGGTGAAATTTCCGCCGGAATGACATGTTTCGAGCCACCGGCGGCGTATTTTGCATCGTAATCGTAAAAATTATGACCAAGCGGCACCACCTCGGTGACACCCAGCGCCTCGCCATCGAGCACGCCGCAAGTCAATTCGCGGCCATGGATATAACGCTCGACCATGACATGGTCGCCGTATTTCCATTCAGAGGACGTGAGTATTTGCGGCGGGTGCGACTGATCTTCCTTGACGATCACGACGCCGAAGCTCGAGCCTTCACGCACCGGCTTCACCACATAAGGTGGCGCAAGGGGATGTTCGCTAGTGAAATCGAAACGGTTCATGACGCGTTCGGCAGCGACAGGAACGCCGGCGGCGGCAGCCACCTTCTTGGCCTGCGCCTTGTCCATGGCAAGGGCGGAAGCCAAGACCCCGGAATGGGTATAAGGAATGGCGAGATATTCGAGGATACCCTGAATGGTGCCGTCTTCGCCGAAGGGCCCATGCAGCGCATTAAAAGCGACATCCGGGCGCAGCTCGTCGAGCACGGCAGCGATATCGCGCCCCACATCGACACGGGTGACTTTGTAGCCCTCGTCTTCCAGAGCCTGCGCGCAAGCATTGCCCGACGACAGGCTGACTGGCCGCTCCGACGAAAATCCACCCATAAGAACAGCTACGTGTTTGCCGCCCATCGAACCCTCTGACACCAACTCTCCGTTACGAACCATGCTGCAAACCGACCGTTTTGGAACGACGGTGATTCTGGCACATGATCCTTGAGATCAGTTAAACGCCATTAAGGTTAATGAATCGTTTACTTTCGTTAACCGCCGCGCCCAACGTGCCAAGTTCCATTAAAGAATCAGCACCGATCCGGATTCCCTCCTTGGAATCAGAGAGTTGCGAGGATTGCAACATGCGGGTTTTCAATGATCGGAAATAAATCGCGGCCATGCCCCCTGTCCATGCGAGACGATGGCAAGGCCGAAACGTTAACAGGAAGCATTATTCCCCAGACAAAATTATCTGACGTTTCAGCGCGTTAAATCCACTGCCTGAATCAGTCTCTCAATCGCTGAACGATCACGGTCTGGCAGCAGCATGCCCACCGCCTGATCAATCACATTATTCGCAATATTTCTTTTTTTGCATTCCATGGGAACGAAAATTGCGTTAACCCACTCAGCGCCTTGTTAGGCATGACATTGCAATCCTCCACAATGGAACCAATACCATGACTGAAGCGATATCTCCGGTATCGCCGACAGCTGACAATTCGAACGTTGTAAAGACAAATTCGCCTGCACGAGTTCTCACTGCCAGCCTGGTCGGCACGACCATCGAGTTTTTCGATTTTTACGTTTACGCCACGGCCGCAGTGCTCGTGTTCCCGGCCCTGTTCTTCCCGAACAATGACCCGATGACGGCGCTTCTGGCGTCTTTCGCGACATTCTCCATCGCCTTTTTCGCCCGCCCGCTCGGCGCGGTGGTCTTTGGCCACTATGGTGACCGCGTTGGCCGCAAGACCACGCTTGTCGCAGCGCTGCTGACCATGGGCGTCTCGACTGTCGTGATCGGCCTGCTGCCATCCTATGAGACAGCGGGCGTCCTTGCGCCGCTGCTGTTGGCGCTTTGCCGCTTCGGCCAGGGCTTCGGTCTGGGTGGCGAATGGGGCGGTGCCGTCCTGCTCGCCACCGAAAATGCCCCTCCCGGCAAGCGCAGCTGGTATGGCATGTTCCCGCAGCTCGGCGCACCCGTCGGCCTGTTCCTCTCGTCAGGCGTCTTCTGGATCCTGCTGCACTTCATGTCGCAGGAAGCCCTGCTCAGCTGGGGCTGGCGCATTCCCTTCGTCGCCTCAATCATCCTGATCGCCGTCGGCATGTGGGTTCGCCTGTCCATCACCGAAACGCCCGATTTCCAGAAGGCGATCGAAAAGGAAGAACGTGTGGCCGTGCCCGTCGCGGAACTGTTCCGCAACCACAAGCGCAGCCTTGTGCTCGGCACCTTCGTGGCGCTGGCCACTTTCGTGCTTTTCTACATCGGCACTGCCTATCTGCTCTCCTACAACGTCAAGGTCCTGAAAATTCCGTTCCTTGACGCGCTGGAAGTGCAGATCCTCGGCTCCGTGGTTTTCGGTATCTTCATTCCGGTCGCCGGCAAGCTTGCCGAGAAATTCGGCCGTCGTGAAATCCTGATCATCACGACCGTTCTGATCGGCCTGTTCTCCTTCCTTCTGCCCAGCCTGATGACCGGCGGGGAAGGCTCGATCTTCGTCTTCGCCGCTCTGGCGATGATGTTGATGGGCATGACATACGGCCTGATCGGCACGGCGCTTGCAGCCCCCTTCCCGACCCGCGTGCGCTACACCGGATCGTCCATCACCTTCAACATGGCCGGCATCTTCGGCGCGTCGCTGGCGCCTTACATCGCCACATGGCTGCAGGTGAACTACGGCATGGGCTATGTCGGCTATTACCTCTGCGTATCCGCCCTCATTACGCTCGCCTGCATTCTTCTGTCGCGCAAGGACGAAGTCTGATCTGAGACGCTCAACGACAAAAGCCCGCGAAACCTTCGTTTCGCGGGCTTTTGTCTGTCAAATTCTGCTTAAGCCACCGACTGTCGGCGCTCCACGTGCCCCGTCATGCAGACGCGATTGCGGCCGCCCTCTTTCGCCCGATAAAGCGCCAGATCGGCATTGTGCATGACCTTGTCGAAAATTTCGGCATCGCCGCGAAAAGCGACACCAATCGAAATCGTTACCGTGATCCGCAAGCCCTGGTAGTCCACCGGCGTCGCCGCGACGGCTGCGCGCACCCTCTCGCACATCTGCAGGAAGGCCAGCCGGTTGGTCTCCTGGACGACCACAAATTCCTCGCCGCCCAAGCGCGCGACATGCGCTGGAGGATCGAAATACTCCCTTATCCGGCTGGCGACGCTCGATATGACGAGATCGCCGACGAGATGGCTGTACCTGTCATTCACCGATTTGAAATGATCGATATCGAAAAATGCGACGCAGTAGTCGGTGCCGAGTTTATCACATGCCGCATAAAGGCCGAGCCGGTTGCTGAGACCAGTCAGGGCGTCCGTATGGCTCAGATGCAGAAAACGCTCGTGAGATTGCACGAGAATTTGTACTTCCCTCGCATTCAGCCAGCAGACCAGCAATGTCACCGTGAACGCCACAGCGCCGCCGAGCGTCACAGCCAACATGATCCCATTGAAGAGATCGGTCACGAGTCCGAACTGGGCGAGAAGCGTCAGGCCGCCAGTGCACATCAGAATGACAATGAGCGTCACGAGACAAGCAATACGAATGGAGAATTCCAGAGGCTTGAGCCGCCGCCGACCCTCGAGCGTCGCGACCGAAAAACTCATCATCTCGATCGGTTTTTTCCAAAGACCCAACATCATGCTCAAAGGCACCCAGATCAAATATTTCTGTTAGTACTTCCTAATAAAAAGACAATATAAAATTCAAAAACGAAACCTTGCTCTGGCCGATCGAGCATTCACCTCAAAAGATAGAGTAAAAAACATTGATCGACCGTTACGAAACACGTAACAGTCGATCAAAAGCAAAATTTTCTTGTCATAGGCAGCATTCGCCGGGGTTTACACCCCGAGGAACGGCTCCACTTCACGACCCGGCATGAAGAGGCCAAGGCGCTTGATTTCCCATTCCAGCCGGATGCCCGATTTCTCGAAAACACGCCTGCGGATGGTCTCGCCGAGATATTCCAGATCGTAACCGGTCGCATGGCCGGTATTGATCATGAAATTGCAATGTAGCGACGACATCTGCGCGCCGCCGATGACCAGACCACGGCCACCCGCTTCGTCGATCAGTTCCCAGGCGGAATGACCGTCTGGATTCTTGAAGGTTGAACCACCGGTCTGTTCCCGAATCGGCTGCACGGTCTCGCGGTGATGCCGCACGGCGTCCATATCCGCACGGATCTTCGCCTTGTCTTCCGGATAACCCTCAAACAGCGCGCCGGTAAAGATAAGGCCCTTGTCGGCGCCGGAATGGCGGTAGCTATAGCCCATATCCGCGTTGGAAAGCACATGCTGATTGCCCTGACGGTCAACCGCATAGACTTCCACAACACGCTCACGCGTCTCGCCGCCGTTTGCGCCCGCATTCATGCGCAGCGCGCCGCCGATGGAGCCGGGAATGCCGTAATAGAAATGGAAGCCGCCGATGCCATTATCCATGGCCATGGCCGCAATATGCTTGTCCGGGCAAATCGCACCGGCCTTGATGCGGTTTTCGCCCGCAAGCTCAACCTGGCCGAAGCCCTTGGCGGATAGGCGCACGACCACACCCGGAATGCCGCCGTCACGTACAAGCAGGTTCGAGCCGACGCCGACCACGGTCAAAGGCACGTCTTCCGGCAGAATTTTCAGGAAGGCAATCAGATCATCCGTATCGTGCGGCTGGAACATCACCTCCGCAAGACCGCCGGCTCTGAACCACGTCACGCGGTCCATGGGCGCATCCGGTGTCAGACGTCCCCGCAATTCATTTACCCCGTCGCCGAGCCTCCCCAGCAATTTAACCCCATCGACCTGTCTCATTCAGACTTTCCTGATATGCTCTTCAATTCCGACGGCAGCGCCGCTGCCCATTGCGTGATATTTCCAGCCCCCAAGAGAACCACGAAATCACCCGGATTCGCAATGGCTGCGACCTCAGACGCCAAGTCTTCCCGTTTTTCGAGGAAACGGGCATCACGGTGGCCGGCGGCCTTGATGGCTGAAACCAGCGCTTCGGAGCTTGCGCCTTCGATAGGATCTTCGCCCGCAGCATAGACCGGGGCAAGAAGAATCGTATCGGCATCGTTGAAACAATGCGCGAAATCATCAAACAGGCTCGAAAGGCGGCTGTAGCGGTGCGGCTGGTGCACGGCGATGATGCGGCCCTTGCAGGCTTCCCTCGCTGCCTTCAGCACGGCCTTGATCTCCACCGGGTGGTGTCCGTAATCGTCAAAAACCTGCACCCCATTGGCTTCGCCGGTGAGCGTGAAACGGCGCTTGACGCCGCCGAAGGATGCAAGTCCCTTCTTGATGTCGGCTTCCGAGATGCCGAGACGATTGGCAACGGCGATGGCAGCGGTCGCATTCGACACGTTGTGGCGGCCAGGCATCGGCAGGACGAGATCCTTGAAGGAGAACACCTTGCCGGTGCGGCGTCGGCGGATTTCCACGTCGAAGACCGAACGCGTGCCATCGATGCGGACATTCGAAAACCGCACGTCGGCCTGCGGGTTCTCGCCGTATGTGATGACCTTGCGGTCTTCGATCCGGCCGACCAGCGCCTGAACCTCGGGATGATCGAGGCACATGACGCCGAAACCGTAGAACGGTACGTTCTCGACAAACTGCCGGAACGCGGCGCGCACGGCATCGAAATTGCCGTAATGGTCAAGATGTTCGGGATCGATATTGGTGATGACGGCGACATCGGCCGGCAGCTTCAGGAAGGTGCCGTCGGATTCATCCGCCTCCACCACCATCCACTCGCCCTCACCCATGCGTGCATTGGTGCCGTAGGCATTGATGATGCCGCCATTGATGACGGTCGGGTCGAGATTGCCGGCTTCCAGCAGCGTCGCGACCATGGAGGTCGTCGTGGTCTTGCCGTGGGTGCCGCCAATGGCGATGGCGTTACGGAAGCGCATCAACTCGGCCAGCATTTCCGCACGGCGAACGATCGGCAGGTGCTTTTCCCGCGCCGCGACGAGTTCCGGATTGCTCTTCTTGATCGCAGTGGAAACGACCACGACTTCCGCATCACCAATATTATCAGCGGTGTGGCCGACAAATACTTCGATACCCTTCTCACGCAGACGCTGCACATTGGCGCTTTCCGCTTGATCCGAGCCCTGCACCCGGTGGCCGAGATTGTGAAGCACTTCGGCAATGCCGCTCATGCCGATCCCGCCTATGCCGATGAAATGCACAAGGCCTATGGCTTTCGGCATCTTCATGCCCCAACTCCTTCATTCTTATTCTTGAATTCCTGTACGGATTGCCCGGAAGCGATTGCTTCCACCAGATCGGCCAGCACATCCGCCGCATGCGGCTTGCCGGTTGCCTTGGCCGCTGCTGCGGTTGCGGAAAGACGATCCGGCTCCGCAAGCGCCGAGGATATGAGGCCGGAGAGCTTTTGCGGCGACAGGTCTGCCTGCTTGATGACACTTGCCCCGCCCGCGGCTGACAGCGCTGCCGCATTCGCCGCCTGATCATGATCCAGCGCATGCGGATAAGGCACGAGGATCGACGGGCGGCCGATCACCGAAAGCTCCGATACCGTCGAAGCGCCCGAGCGGCTGATAACCAGATCGGCCTCACCGATGCGCGAGGCCATGTCGCCGAAGAAGGGTGAAACGTCAGCCTTTACGCCCAGTTTCTGATAGGAGGCGATCACGCTGTCCTTGTCTTCCGGCCGCGCCTGCTGGGTGACGACGATGCGCTTGCGCTGCTCGTCTTTCAGAAGGCAGATCGCAGCGGGGACAGCGCTCGAGAAAAATTGCGCACCCTGACTGCCGCCAAACACGACGAGCTGGAAAGGCTCACCCGTCTGCGAGGCGGTGTATGGTATTTCTGAGGCCGCCAGCACCGCTGGGCGCACCGGGTTGCCTGTCGCGACAGTTTTCTCGGAATATTGACCGTTCGCGGGCGGCAGGAAGCCGCCGGCAATCGCCTTTACCCGTCCGGCAAGCGCCTTGTTGGCCCGGCCCATCACGGCATTCTGTTCGTGAATGATGGAGGGAACGCCAAGCCCGGTGGAGGCCAGCAACGGAGGCACGGTGGGATAGCCGCCGAAACCGACAACAGCGACCGGCTTCAGTTTCGCCACCAGCCGACGCGCCGCGCGCAGGCCAACCCAGAGCTTCCAGAGCGAACGCGCCACGGAAACCGGGTTTTTGGAGCCGATGGTCGCAGACGGCACAACATGAATATCATCCGCCGGGAACTTGCCCGCATAACGCTCGGCGCGGCTGTCGGTGACGAGATGCACCTGGTAACCGCGCGCCTTCAGCGTATGCGCCAGCGCCTCTGCCGGAAACACGTGGCCGCCGGTTCCACCGGCGGCAAGAAGAACGATACCCTTGCTCATGATCGTTTACTCCGCGGGAACGCCGGAACCGACGCGGAAGAAACTCCGCTCCTGCGCCCGCTTTTCGGGTCTGTGGCGTGTCAACGCCAGAAGGAAGCCGGCGGTCACGCATATCGCCATCATCGACGAGCCGCCATAGGAAATCAGCGGCAAGGTCATGCCCTTGGCAGGCATCAGTTCGAGATTGACGCCGATATTGATCATCGACTGCATGCCGATTTGAAGCACCAGACCGGCCACGGCAAAGCGGCAGAAATCGTCCTTCTCCTTAAAGGCGTGCGACAGGCCGCGCAGCACGATGAAGGCGAAGATCGCGACGAGGAACATGCAGAAAACGATGCCGAATTCTTCCGCCGCCACCGAGAAGATGAAGTCGGTATGGCTGTCGGGAATGATGCGCTTGACGATGCCCTCACCGGGTCCGCGGCCGAACCAGTCACCGCGAATGATCGCTTCACGCGCCGTATCAACCTGGAACGTATCGCCCTCACCCGTCCAGAACCGGTCGATACGTCCCGCGACGTGCGGCAACATCAGGTAGGCGGTAATGATACCGCCGACGCCGAGACCGCCGAGCATGATGATCCAGAACCACGGCACGCCGGCCATGAAGAACATGCCGCCCCACACCACCGATGTCAGGATGGTCTGACCGAAGTCGGGCTGGGCGATCAGAAGTGCGGCGACGATGCCGAAGGTGATGATCGCGAATAGATTGCCCGGAATTTCAGGATGGCGCGCCCGTTCGGCGAAGAGCCAGGCGCAGACGATCACAAAGGCCGGCTTCATGAATTCCGAAGGCTGGATCGAGAAACTGCCGATGGAAATCCACCGCCGCGCGCCCTTCACCTCGATACCGAAGAACAGCGCGAAGATCATCATAAGCAGGGAAACGATCAGCATGATGACGGCCACACGCCGCACCTGGCGGGGCGACAGGAAAGACAGGCCGATCATGATCGCCAGCGACGGCACCATGAACATGGCCTGACGTTCCACGAAGAAGAAGCTGTTGAGGCCGATACGCTCGGCGACGGCGGGTGATGCCGCGAAGGACAGCATCAGGCCAATGCCCATCAGTGCGATGAACGCCGCCAGAAAGAAACGGTCGATGGTCCAGAACCATTCCGCGACCGGACCGCGATCAACTCGGCTTACCATGGCCTTCAGTCCCCTTTTCCAGAGTGAACGAGCATCGTCATGCCATCGAGCGCCGCAACCTCTGCGACGAACGAATCACCTCTGACTTCAAAGTTCTTATATTGATCGAAGCTTGCGCAAGCCGGGGACAGCATCACGATATTGCCGGCCGTCGCGTCCTTTTCAGCATCTGCCGCCGCGTGCTGCACGGCTTTATCAAGCGTACCGGATATTTCGTAAGGCACCGCCTCGCCGAGTGTCGCGGCAAATTCCGCAGCCGCCTCGCCGATCAGATAAGCTTTTGCGATGCGCGGAAAGAGCGGCGAAAGGCTGGTGATGCCACCGGCCTTCGGCAGACCGCCGGCGATCCAGTAAATGCGGTCGAAACTCGAAAGTGCGGGTGCAGCAGCATCGGCATTGGTCGCTTTGCTGTCATTGACGAAGGTTACATTGCCGCGTCGACCCACCGGCTGCATCCGGTGCTTGAGGCCCGGGAAGGACTTGAGACCGGCACGAACCTCATCTTCCGAGACGCCGACTGCAAGGCAGGCGGCAATCGCTGCCGCGGCATTCTGTGCATTGTGGCTGCCGCGCAGGGTCTGGATACCCTCGAGATCGGTCAGCAGCGAAGACGTGCCGCCATGCGCCCGGAAAATACGGCTGCCTTCCGCATAAAGTCCTTCGGAAACGACATTACGCTTGGAAATGCGTTCGACCTTCACACCTGCGCGCTCGATGCGATCGGCAATCAGCGTCGAATGACTGTCATCCACGCCGACAATCGCCGTGCCGCTGCCAGCCACCAGCCGTTCCTTGACGTCGGCATAATGCTGCATCGTGCCGTGACGGTCGAGATGGTCGGGCGTCAGATTGAGCAGGATACCGGCGGTCGGATTGATCGTCGGGGCGAGATCGATCTGATAGGAAGAGCATTCCACCACGTAGAAACGTCCCGCCTTCGGCGGATCGAGGCTCAGCACGGCCGTACCTATATTGCCGCCGAGCTGCGTGTCGCGACCAGCCGATTTCAGGATATGCGCGATCAATGCCGTCGTCGTCGACTTGCCGTTTGTGCCGGTAATGGCGATGAAGGGGCAATCGGGCGCATGCGCCCGTCGCTCACGGACGAAGAGCTCGATATCACCGATGATCTCAACGCCAGCGGCTTTCGCCAGATCGACTGACCAGTGCGGCTTCGGGTGAGTGAGCGGCACGCCAGGCGCCAGCACGAAGGATGCGAATGAAGGCCAGTCAATGGTGCGTAGGTCCGCCGTCGTGATGCCCTCGGCCTGCGCTTTGGCGACGCTGTCGGGATTATCGTCGAAAGCCACGACATCCGCCCCGCCAGCCGCCAGTGCACGGGCGGTTACAAGACCCGAACCACCGAGCCCGAACAGAGCGACCTTCTTGCCTTTGAACGACGTGACCGGGATCATCGCTTACCTCAGCTTCAGGGTAGCGAGGCCAAGCAGCGCGAGGCCAACGGAGATGATCCAGAAACGGATGACCACCTGGCTTTCCGTCCAGCCCTTTTTCTCGAAATGGTGATGGATCGGCGCCATCAGGAAGACGCGCCTGCCGGTGCGCTTGAACCAGAACACCTGGATGATGACCGACAGGGTTTCCATGACAAAGAGACCACCGACGATGACCATGACGATCTCATGCTTGGTGGCGACGGCGATGGAGCCGATCAGGCCGCCAAGCGCCAGCGACCCCGTATCACCCATGAAGATGGCGGCGGGCGGCGCATTGAACCACAAAAAGCCGAGACCCGCGCCGATGACGGCGCCGACGATGACGGCGAGCTCACCCGTGCCGGGCACAAAATTGATCTGCAGGTAATTGGCGAAAACCGCATTACCAGCGAGATAGGAAATCACGCCGAACGTCGCGGCGGCAATCATCACGGGGACGATGGCCAGACCATCGAGACCATCCGTCAGGTTCACGGCATTGCCCGCGCCGACGATGACGAAAGCACCGAAGAGCACGAAGAAATAACCGAGATTGATCACGAATTCCTTGAAGAAGGGAAAGGCGATGGAGCTGCCGAGCGTACCGCCATGCGGAGCGGAGGCGAGCGCCACCTTCATCATGAAGAACACGGCAATCGCCGCGATCAGGAATTCGATGCCCAGACGCGCCTTGCCGGAAAAACCCTTGTCGCTCTGTTTCGTGACCTTGAGATAATCGTCGTAGAAGCCGATGGCGCCGAAACCGAGCGTCACCATCAGAACGGCGACGACATAGACATTCGACAGGTCGCCCCACAGAAGCGAGCCGCCGAGGATACCGGCAAGGATCATCAAGCCGCCCATGGTCGGAGTGCCGGCTTTCTTGAAATGCGTCTGCGGTCCATCGGCGCGGATCGGCTGGCCTTTTCCCTGGCGAACGCGCAGCGAGTTGATGATGGCCGGTCCAAACAGGAAGACGATCAGGGCCGAGGTAAACATCGCCGCACCGGCCCGGAAGGTGATGTACCGGAACAGGTTGAAGATTTGAATTTTATCCGACAGTTCGACGAGCCAGATCAGCATAATTGCCCTTTCAAAAGGCTATTTCAGACTTGGCGTTCCGTCTCGGGGAATGCCGGATACTTGTCAAGCAGGGCGGCGACAATCTTGCCGAAACCAAGCCCGAGTGACGATTTTACCATCAGCGCGTCTCCCGGTTGCACCCATTGCAGGGCGAAATCGATAAGTTCCGCCGTCGTCGGGAACCAGATGACGGTGACGCTGTCAGGCAGCGCGTCGCGCAAGGCGGCCATCGCCTCGCCTGCGAGCCACACATGTTCGATACCCGCCGCGAGCAATGGTCCGGCCAATTCTTCATGCAGTTGCGCCGAAAATTCACCCATCTCCAGCATGTCGCCGAGGACGGCAACGCGACGGCCGTGACCCTGCGTCGGCGTTTCCGCCAGCACGGCGATCGACGCCCGCATGGAGGCAGGATTGGCGTTATAGCTTTCATCGATCAGCAGGAAGGAGCCACCGTTGATCTGAAGATGGTGACGCTGGCCACGCCCCTTCACCGCCTCAAGCGATCCAAGCACCTCGAAGGCGCGATCAAGATTGGCGCCCGTGATCGCCACGGCACCAAGCACCGCCATCGCATTGTCTGCAATGTGCCGGCCCGGAATGTTGAGATGCAGTTCGCTGGTCTCGCCATTGAGGATCGCCCAGATCGTCGAGCCGGTCGCTGTGCTCTCGAAATCGGCCAAGCGGAAATCGGCCTTGGCGTGCTGACCGAAGGTCAGGATATGCTCGATACCCTGCTCCTGCGCCGCCTCCTCAAGCTGCTCGAACTGCGCGTTGTCACGATTCAGGATGACGGAACCGCCCTCCTCCACGCCCTCGAAAATCTCCGCCTTGGCGGCGGCTATCTCTTCGATGTTCTTGAAATTGCCGAGATGGGCAGGTGCGATGGTCGTGATGATCGCCACATGCGGACGGACCATCTTCACCAGCGGCCGGATTTCGCCGGAATGATTCATGCCGATTTCGAAGACGCCGAATTCGGTATCGGCAGGCATGCGCGCGAGCGTCAGCGGCACGCCCCAATGGTTATTGAAGGACGCCACTGCCGCATGCACCCGGCCCGAAGGGGCGAGCGCCTGCCGCAGCATTTCCTTGGTCGTGGTCTTGCCGACCGAGCCCGTCACCGCGATGATGCGCGCCGAGGTTCTTTCACGCGCCGCGATGGCGAGCTTGCCGAGTGCGGCAAGCACGTCTTCCACCACGATCATCGGCACGGTCAGGCGGCCGAGCGCCGGCAGCTTGGCCTCGGCCACGACCAGAAGTCCCGCGCCATTGGCAACGGCAAAGCTGGTATAGTCATGGCCGTCCACCCGATCACCCTTGATCGCGAAAAAGGCCTCGCCCTGCTTGACCGACCGGCTGTCGATGGAAATGCCGGTGATTCCCGTCGGCAAATTGCCCACCGGGCGTCCTGCCGTGATGGCGATCATGTCGGCGACTGTCCATAACCAGCTCAAATTTTCGATCCTTCCAGCCCTGCCAGTGCAGCGCGCACCTGCTCATGATCGGAAAAAGGCAGCGTCACGGAACCAACGATCTGCCCCTCTTCATGTCCTTTGCCTGCGACGATCAACGTGTCGCCGTGCGAGAGCATCGATACCGCATGACGGATGGCCTCGGCCCTGTCACCGATTTCCAGTGCGCCCGGTGCGGCGGCCATGACTTCCGAGCGGATGGTCGCCGCGTCCTCGGAGCGCGGGTTGTCGTCCGTGACGATGACGATGTCGGAAAGACGCGTGGCGACCTCGCCCATGATCGGGCGCTTGCCCTTGTCGCGATCGCCGCCACAGCCAAAGACGGTGATGATGCGGCCGGAGGTGAAGGGCCGCACCGAAGTCAGCACATTCTCCAGCGCATCCGGCTTGTGGGCATAGTCCACATAGGCGAGCGCCCCGTTTTTCGTCTGGCCCACAAGTTCGAGGCGGCCTGCGGCGCCGACCAGCTTTTCGAGCGCCTTGAGTGCCGTTGCGGCGGGAACACCCGTCGACATGGCAAGACCGGCGGCGACAAGCGCATTGGCCACCTGGAAATCACCCGCCAGCGGGATATCGACTTCGTGGATGATACCGTCATGATGCACTTCGATCATCTGCTTGTGGCGGAAATGCTCGACGCGCTTCAAAGCGAGATATTGGCCGTTCCGTCCGACAGTGCGGACATCGAGACCGGCTTCGCGCGCTGCCCGGATCGCCTTGTCCGACCAGGGATCATCGGCGAAGATCACCGCGGGAGCGCCTTTTTGCATCAGTGTATCGAAAAGCCGCATCTTCGCGGCCATGTAATCCTCGACGGTCGGATGGTAATCCATGTGATCGCGGCCGAGATTGGTGAAGCCGGCGGCAGAAAGGTGGACGCCATCGAGGCGGCGCTGATCGAGACCGTGGCTGGAAGCTTCCATCGCGGCGTGGGTCACGCCTTCGCTTGCAAGCTCGGCGAGAAGCGCGTGCAGCGTGACCGGATCGGGCGTCGTCAGCGCGCCGTAGTCCTCGCGGCCGGGAGCGATGACGCCGGTTGTGCCGATCTGCGCCGCAGCATGGCCTGCGAAAGCCCAGATCTGCCGCACGAAGGAGGCGACTGAGGTCTTTCCAGCGGTGCCGGTGACGGCGACCATGGTTTCCGGTTGTTTCCCATAAAAGCGGGAGGCGGCAAGGGAGAGATAAAGGCGTGGGTCGGTGACGACCAGAACCGGCACGTCGGCGTCTACTGCGTGCCCGGAAACAACGGCAACCGCACCCTTGGCAACCGCGTCCTTCACATAGGTCGCACCATCGGCCTTGGTGCCAGAAACCGCCACGAACAGGCTGCCCGGCGCAGCCTTGCGGCTGTCTGCGGTGATCCCCCCGATTTCGATCGCCCCTGTTTCAGACAGGAGCAATTCTTTCAATTCCGGAAACGCGTTTCCGGATATATCTCGCAAATTCATCGACTGTGTCCGTCTTGTCCCCCCGGCGCGAATCGCCGGAACATCATAAGCTAACAATCAATAAGACACGAGCAAGGCCGAGCCATCCTTGCCGAACTTCGGCTTCACGCCCAGCACCGCCGCCGTGCGGCTGATGATATCGTGCACCATGGGCGCTGCGGACGTGCCGGCAAGTGCCGCGCCATTGCCCTTGTCCGTCTTCGGCTCATCGATGAAGGACAGCACCACATATTGCGGGTCATCCATCGGGAAAGCCGACAGGAAGGCGTTGAAGTTCTTGTCGTGAACATAGCGACCGTTCACGACCTTGTCGGCCGTGCCGGTCTTGCCGCCGACGTTGAAGCCATCGACGCGCGCATTTCGGCCGGAACCGTTGACGCCGTTCCACTCGAAGAGGAAGCGCATATCCTTGCTGGCGCCGGGCTTCAGGACCTGCTTTGCCACCTGATCCGCCTGTTCGCGGGTGCGCGGCAGGAAGGTCGGTTCGATGAGTTTGCCGCCATTGACGAGGGCCGCACCGGCAACCGCCGTCTGCAGCGGCGTGGTGGAAACGCCGTGACCGAAGGAAATGGTGATGGAGTTGATCTTCTTCCACTCGCGCGGCTGCGAGGGCAGCGCCACTTCAGGCAGTTCGGTCTGCATGCGCGTGAGAAGACCAAGCCTTGTGAGGAATTCCTTGTGGCCTTCGGTGCCAACGGTGTCAGCAATCTTCGCCGTACCGATGTTTGACGAATACTGGAAGATTTCCGGCACCGAGAGCATGCGGCCCTTGCCGTGGAAGTCCTTGATGGTGAAGCCGCCGATGCGGATCGGGTAACGCGCGTCGAACATATCGCCGAGACGGACGCGGCCCGAATCAAGACCCATGGCAATGGTGAAGGATTTGAAGGTGGAGCCCATTTCGAACGTGCCGTTCGACATGCGGTTGAGCCAGCCTTCCTTCGCGCCTTCGGCCGGGTTGTTCGGATCGTAATCCGGCACCGAGGCCATAGCGAGAACTTCGCCGGTATGCACATCCAGAACCACGGCACCGGCGCCGATCGCCTGGAACTTGGTGATGGCCGAAGTCACGACTTCACGCACAATGGACTGCACGCGCAGGTCGATGGAGAGCTTTACAGGTTCCAGCGGCTGATCGCTCGTCATGCCGAGCGCCGTCAGATCGGCAAGGCCCTGGCTGTCGACGTAACGCTCCATGCCGGCAACGCCGCGGTTGTCGATATTGACGTGACCGACAACATGCGCCGCGGTCGGCCCGCCGGGATAAAAGCGGCGCTTTTCCGGGCGGAACCCGATGCCGGGAATACCAAGCGCGAGAATCTGGCTCTGCTGCTTCGGCGTCAACTGGCGGCGCAGCCACTGGAACCGCGAATTGGAGGAGAGCTTCTGGTAGGTCGTGCGCTGGTCGAGGTCCGGCAAGACCGTGCGCAGCTTTTCGATGGCCTCGTCAATATCAACGATACGATGCGGCTCGGCAAACAGCGAGACGGTGCGGATATCGGTGGCCAGCACCTCGCCGTTACGGTCGAGAAGATCAGGGCGCGACGCCATCAAGCGGTCGGCAGGCGCAATGCTCGACACCGTCTCCTGCTCGGCCATGCCATATTGCACCAGACGTCCTCCGACGACGGCGTAAAAGGCGACGAAACCAAAAATGAGAAGGCCCACGCGGCTTTTCGCCTGCGCCGCGCGCTTCTTGCGCGCGCCTTCAAATGCCGCATGATCGGCGTGGATGCCGGTCGTGCTGGCGGAAAAGTGAGCCTTGCTCTTCAAAACCATGGCGCGGGAGAGAAAAGACATCAGCGGTTCACCGATCCTGTTATCGTGTCGTCCATGTCGTCGGTTTCATCACCCACGGTGGCGGAAGCAACGGGCACGGGTGCGGGTGCCGGGCGAGAAACACGGGCACGCGGGGTCGGCACCGGAACGCCGTTCACGGCAATCTGGCCCGCCGGCGGGGATTTTGGTTTGGAAGCGCCGCCCAGCGTCGCGCCGGGCTTGGAGCCATTGACGGCAGCGGCGATGACGTCTTCAACGCTCATGCCTTCCGGCTCGGGCGGCTGCGGCAACTGCGAGCGCAGCATGGGCAACTCGCGCGGCTGCGCCAGTTGCGTCGGCAGCGTCGGCGAAAGACCGAGTTCCGTCTGATAGGCATTGACCAGACGGTGCAGGCGGTTCGGCTGCGTCAGCAATGCCCAGTCTGCCCGCAGGAGATCGATCGTATCCTTTTCAAGCTTTATCTCGGCTTCAAGCTTGCGGACCTCTTCAAGCTTCAGATCGGCCTTGTGCTTGATCGAGTAGGTCACGACCGCCGCAGCGACCATGACCCCCATCAAGATGACATCGAAAGTGCGCAGCATATCAGCCTCCCATCTTTTCAAGGCTGGCGAGATCGGGAAGCTCGAATATCGAGAAATCCGCAGCGCGCGCCGGTGCCGTGGTGCGCAGGCCCGCGCGAAGCTTGGCCGAGCGGGCCCGAGGATTGAGCTCCGCCTCCTCGTCGCTGGCGGCGATCATCGGCTTGCCGATAGTCTCGAAAATGGCGGGCTTGTCCTCCACCATCGGCAGATGCCGGGAACCCGCGGCCTTGCCCGAACGGTCGGAGAAGAATTTCTTGACGATACGGTCTTCCAGCGAATGGAAGGTGACGACGACCAGCCGCCCTCCTGGCTTCAAGGACCGCTCTGCAGCGAAGAGCGCTTGCGCCAGTTCGCCCAGCTCGTCATTGACGAAAACGCGCAGCGCCTGGAACACCCGCGTTGCCGGGTGTATCTTGTCTTTGGCTTTACGCGGCGTGACGATCTCGATCAGGCCCGCCAGATCGCGGGTGGTACGGAAAGGCTCTTCCGCCCGCTTTTTCTCGATGGCGCGGGCAATGCGACCCGGCTGCTTTTCTTCGCCGAGAAAACCGAAGATGCGGATAAGATCCCCAACCTTGGCGCGGTTGACGACATCCGCCGCCGAAACGCCGGAAGCGGACATGCGCATGTCGAGCGGGCCATTTTTCTGGAAGGAAAAACCGCGCTCGGCCTCGTCGATCTGCATGGAGGACACACCGATATCGAGAACCACCCCATCGAGGCCACCCTCCGGCGCATGCTTTGCGAGATCGGAAAATTGCGATTGGATGAGCGAAAGGCGGCCGCCATTGGCCGCGACCATGGCCTGACCGCCGGCGATAGCCGTTGGATCGCGGTCGAGCGCGATGACATTTGCGCCCTGATCGAGAATGGCCTGGGTATAGCCGCCGGCACCGAAAGTGCCATCCAGAATGACCTTGCCGGGGGCGGGTTCAAGTGCGGTGATGACTTCGCGAAGCAGCACAGGAATATGGCGCTGAGGTCCGCCATCGGCATCAGAAGATCGTCCGCCAGAATTCGCCGCCATTGACTGTCCCCGTCCTAGGCGGGGCGAGCAGCCGAAAAACCGCGCCCCGCTCTTGCTTCCGCCTGCGCCGCCAAAAACGCATCCGGTTGCCAAAGCTGAAAATGATCCGCCCGTCCGACGAAGGTGACCTCGGTAGAGATGCCGGTGAATTCCCGCACAAAATCCGTCACCATCAATCGACCTTCCTGGTCGAGCTTCATGAAAACACCGCCGCCGTGAACCAGCAGCGACATTGCGTTCGCTTCCGGCGAGAAGGCATCCATGGACGCGATCTGCCGCTCGTAGCGCTCCAGCAGATCCGGACCGCCGACACTGATTGCCGGAAAGGCGAAATCCTGGAGACAATACAGCTCCTGAATGCCGCGCTTGGCCAGCACCGAACGAAACGGAGACGGAACCGAAACGCGCCCCTTGGCGTCGATCCTGTTCGTCACGTTCGATAAAAAGCGGTCCATTACTCAACTCGCCAAAACCGCATGCCGCAAAGCGATCCATCCGCCCCGCAGCCGACACCGGTACGCACGACACATCGCCAAGCGCCAGGACAACATGCCCTGCAGCAGCCCCTCGCAGGCTCCTCACTTGTTTCAGCGATTGCGGGTCAAAAACACGACCCAATGTGGTGTGCATTTGGGATATCATGGGACACTATGGGCGTCAATGGGATGAAGCCGGCACGATACCGCCTTCGCATCGGAAATTCATAAGCCGTTAAGTTTAACGAATGGTTTACTTTGCAAACTGATACGGCATCAAAACGATGAAAGCCTGGGCAAATTTGTCCATTTTTTCGATTGAGAAACAAATGCTTGCCAGTTCACGTGGAACACGCGTCAATTAAATCTCCAAGGGCGCGGACGCCGCCCGAGGAAACCGCAGGCCGGCGGTCACCGGCCATCTATAGCATTTTGCGACAGACCAATTGCTTGCGGCCCGATTTATGCCGAAGCGACACACGTTGTGCGCCTCAGCCAGAACAGTCATTCTTCCTCAACAACAACACGACGACGGCTTGACTTTTTAAACTTTCAATTGATTTTGATTTTTGAAGTTGTGTTTTCATTGTGAGATAATGATGCTGAATTACGTGGCAGGCTTGCCTGCCTTCATAAGTTATTTTCTAACCAGCCTGCTCTGCCTCGCGGCTTTTTGCGCCGTTTACACCCGCCTAACTCCCCATCGTGAAGGAGAGTTGATCAAGGCCGGCAACATTGCCGCCGTCGTCGCCTTTCTGGGGGCGTTGATCGGCTTCAGCCTGCCGCTGGCCTCGGCGGCGGCCAACTCCGTCAGCCTTCCCGACTATGTGATCTGGGCAGTGATCGGGTTGCTGGTTCAGGTTCTTGCATTCTACATCGCCAAGCTCAGCATGACCGACCTGCACCTCAAGATAACCGAGAACAATGTGGCGGCCGGGCTCTGGAGTGGCGGCATCGCCGTCGTCATCGGCATTCTGAACGCTGCCTGCATGGCCTATTGAGGAACAGACATGTATTTGGACGTGACAGAACATCCGCGTCTTGCGCTCGGTACGATTGCCGCAATAGGCCTCTTTATGGCTTTTTCACCGGACGAAGAGGTACTTTATACCTCAGTGGAAAAATGCGTCGCCTCAGGTGTTTATCCCAAGGCTTGCCAGGCGGCATCCGAAGACGCCAGCCAACATCATCTCGCGACCGCACCGAGATTTCGCAATATGGTCGCTTGCGAGATGGAATACGGTGCGGGAAACTGCTCTGAGCTAAAGCAAAACCTCAATTCCACCAACCCGACCGGCACGGGCGTTTTCACGCCTTCACCAGCCGGGTTCGCCATGCCTCGCTCTATCGAGAACTTTGCTGACTATAGTGATTATCGTCGCCGACAGAAAAATGGCACATCGGGTTCCTCGGGCGCGATGTCGGCCTACCGAAAACGCAACGGCGATCTCGTCACGCCGGATGTGAGAGCGGGCGAACAGAACGGCGGCTCGTCCGGCGGCGGTCCAAGCAGCTGGCTGGCAAATGATGTGAAGACGCTAAACGCCAAAACGAACGTCAAGGGCCGCGGCGGATTTGGCGGCCACTCCTTTTCCGGAAGCTGACATGCGGCGCATCACAGTTCCGCCGCGTCCGGATTGGCGCGAGAAAGCCAATGCCGTTGGCTTCTCCTTTCATGAAATGCACGGCGAGCCTTATTGGGTGGATGATGCTGCCTATTGCTTCGGGCTCGAGGAAATCGAGCGCGAGATCGAAGAGCCGAGCCAGGCTCTGCACGATATGTGCATGGATCTCGTCGCCGACATCGTAAACAGCGAGGAGGCGCTAACCCGTCTTGCCATCCCAAGGGATTATCACGACATGATCCGGAGTTCCTGGCGGCGGGGCGACCAGCATTTATATGGTCGCTTCGATCTTGCCTATGACGGACGCGGCCCGGCAAAACTGCTCGAGTACAACGCCGACACGCCCACATCCGTCTTCGAAACGGGATATTTTCAATATAATTGGCTGACGGATCAGGTTGCCCTTGGAACGCTGCCGACGCAAACAGACCAATTCAATTCGCTTCAGGAAGCCCTGATCGAGGCCTTTGGGCAATTCTCGAAAGACCGGATTTTCCATTTCGCGGCGTTGAGCGACGATCAAGAAGATTGCGGCACGACGATTTATCTCATGGACTGCGCAATTCAGGCTGGCCACCGCGCCCAGTTTCTCGACATCAGGGACATCGGCATCGACGGCAGCGGACGTTATGCTGACCTCCAGAGTCGTGTCATAGAGCGCTGCTTCAAGCTTTACCCGTGGGAATACATGTTACGGGAATCCTTTGCCGCCCAATTGCCCGCACAAAGTGGCGTTTTCGTCGAACCGGCATGGAAAGCCGTGTTGTCGAACAAGGGCCTGCTGCCAATGCTTTGGCGGCGCCACCCCAATCACCCCAACCTACTGCCGAGTTTTTTCGCCGACGATCCTGAAATATATGAATTACGGGATTATGTGGTGAAACCGCTTCTGTCGCGCGAAGGCGAAAATGTCAGCCTCTACCGAAACCGGCGAGAAATCTTGTCGGCTCCAGGTAGCTATGGCGAAGAGGGGTATATTTTTCAGGCCTACGCACCCCTCTTCAAGAGCGAGTTCGGATACGCCGTGCTCGGAAGCTGGATCGTCGGTGATCGGTCCTGCGGGCTCGGCATTCGTGAAGACGCCTCGCCCATCACGGCAAATCTCTCCCGTTATGTTCCCCATATCATCGAGGGATGACCCTCGCCGAAATTCGGAGGAAAATTCGCCAGTTGGCCTGTAAGCCGGGTTCTGTATGGCCCCGGTTTGACCCGGAACGTGGCAGCCATTCATCTGGGACGGCATTTGCATGCCGCCTCGCGCAACCCACCCGGATGACGGGCCCGGAAACCGGCTGTGAACGGGCTTTCGCCCGCCCCGTGTCATCCCTATTCGGTCTTGCTCCCGGTGGGGTTTACCTTGCCGCCGCTGTTACCAGAAGCGCGGTGGGCTCTTACCCCACCCTTTCACCCTTACCATGCGAAGCATGGCGGTTTGCTCTCTGTGGCACTTTCCCTGGGGTCGCCCCCGCCGGACGTTATCCGGCACCGTATTTCCGTGGAGCCCGGACTTTCCTCACCTTACCGTCTTTCGACATTGGTAAAGCGCGGCTGCCCGGCCAACTGGCTTGGGCTGCATAACCATGTTCCGCAGCGAAAGCCACCGAAAAGCGACGGGAAAGCTCAAAGAAATGCCGGTTTGAAATCTGTCGAGAAGGCACCATCGGCGATTTGTCCGTCCCGCAGCAACAGGGCACCGAGCCGCCCAATCTCATCCGAGCTCTTGGCCGCCGTCCCATTGCCGCCAGTCAGAACGGCAATGCGCGGCGAAGACGTGAAGCCAATGGCCGGATAGCCACTTTGCGTTTTGGATACAACGCAGGCCGCCATAGAAACGCGCGAGAGATCAACGGAAGGCGCCAGCGTTCCGACGATGCCAGCGAGATGATCCCGCACGCTTTCCCGGCCACCGGAGCGGAACCATCCCCGAATCTCAGGATCGCTTGTAAGCCGCTTGTCGTCGGGATCGCCGCCGATCTTCAGATAGAATTTGCCATCGGGATAGCGGACCGGCGGCAGCAGGTAGATGTGTTTCGTCGTGTCGCGCGGCTCGTAGATCAGCGACGGCATGCCCGCATATTGCGCAAGGTCACCCTCATCTATCTCAAAGAAAGCGACAGTGCGCGCGTAAACATCCAGCGCCACAGGCTGGGGCAACAGATCTTGCATGATCGAGAAGCCGCCAGCCGCCACCAGCACGCGGTCTGCGGTATAAACCACGCCTGAAGCGGTATGCACCGATGCCCTGCCACCGTTTTCACGGGTTGAGACGACGATGTCGTCGATCAGTATAGCGCCCGCCTTCTCCGCGAGGATCGCCTGCGCTTTCACCAGCGCGCGCGGGTTGACGTAGCCGGCATTGTTCCTCTCAAACACGCCTTCGCAGCCCTGTTCAAAAGAGAAATAGGGAAAGCGGCTTTTCAGGCTCTGGTCCTCAAGCAATTCCGTGGAAACGCCAAGCCGGGCGGCTGCGGACAGAACATTCTCGACGAAGGGGTTCTTTCCGCCCCGTTCGGGCCCCACCATCAGGCAACCCACCGGCGCGTAAAACTCCACACCACTTCTCGTCGCAATATCGCCATAGCGCGCGATGGAGCGGTTGGCGAGCAACGCCCAGTCGGCATCGCCATCGATAGTGCGAGTAATCCGCGCCTCATCATAATGGCTGGCGAAGACACCCTGATGCGATTTGATGTCGGCAGGTTCAACGGGACCGATCAGCGCGACGCCATCGACTGTTTCGGCCAGATGGCGGGCGGCCGCAGCACCCATCATGCCACGCCCCACAACGATATATTTAAAATGTCCCGACATGCCGCCCTCTTTATGCGCTCACTTCCATTGCAACCTTTTAGCGGTCTGGCACAAAAATTTCAGACGAAAACCGGCGCCATTTCGGCAGCGAATTCATCTTCCGTCAGCTGACCGTTCAGAAGCAACTGCGCGCCAAGCCGCCCGATCTCGTCGGAGGATTTGGCCGCAACGAAATTACCGCCGGTCAAAACCGCGATGTTGGAGGATTGGGTATAGCCGATATAGGGATAACCGCTGCGGGTGATCGAGGCGACACAGGAACCTGATGTTACCGGGCAACCGTCAAGTTCGGGCATCAATGACAGGGCTCTTTTCGTCAGGGACTCCACCTCGGCAGGCGTTCCGTCAGAATGGAACCAGCCAACGGCTTGAGCCAGGGTTTCGAGCCTGCCCTTTTCGCTTTCACCGCCGATCTTCAAATAGACTTTTCCATCGGGATACCGCACCGGCGGAAGGATATAGACGATGTCGTCCTCCGTTTCGGCAAGCACAATCGTCGATGGCATCGTGCCGAATATCGACTGCCTTGCCTCATCCAGCTCGAAAAACACGATGGTGCGGCCAGTCGCCGTCATATCGACCTGCGACGGCAGAAGTTCCGCCATATTGGTGAAGCCGCCGGCCGCAACAATGACCTTATCGGCGGTGTAAGTCGCGCCTTCCCGCGTGATGACATTGACGCCGCGCGCCGTATCGCGGATCTGCGCTGCCGTTTCCCGCACCAGCCGCGTACCCTGCGCTTCTGCAATTGCGCATTGCGCCTTTACCAGAGCGCGCGGGTTGACGTGGCCGGCATGGCGCGGCTCGAAGTAACCGCTGTGGTCGGCAGGCAGGGAAAACATCGGAAACCGGTCGGAGACCACATCATGGCCCAGCGTCTCTACGCCAAGGCCAAGACGGTCGGCCGAGGACAGCGCGCGTGACACATAGTCGCCGGCAAGCCCCTTGCCGTTGCCGGTGAACAGGCAGCCTGCCTCCGTGAAAAAGCGGATGCCGCCTTTTGCCTCGATATCGGCATAACGGCGGATGGAACGTTGTGCCAGTTCCGCCCAGACGGGATCGCCGTCAAACCCGCGCGTGATTCGCGCCTCGTCGTAGTGGCTTGAAAAGACGCCCTTATGCGCCTTTCGATCCGCCGGCTCCGCCGGACCGATCAACGCCACGCCATCCGTTTGCACCGAGAGATGCCGCGCCGCGGCCGCTCCCATCATCCCGGCCCCGACGACGATGTATTTGAAATCCGGCATGTCACGCTCCGTATCAGCTTTGCCTCTGACTACAGCATGCCGGGCCGAACCGGAATCGCTTTTCGCAATTTTGCAATTTCGCAGACGATGAAATCCTCAGCCGGCCAGCAACGCCTGCACCTTACCGCAATAACGCTGGGAAACCGGGTTCATGCGGGTGGCGCCATGGCCGGCATTGTACCGCAGGATCGTGCTGCAAACCTGACCGCCACCCAGCTGATGCGCCGTGGCCAGATATTGCATGCCCCAGCGGATATTGGTCTCGGGATCGTAGAGCGCCTTGGTCGTGCCGCGATAGCCCATCATCCGCGCCGTCGCCGGCTTGATCTGCATGAGCCCGACCTCGCCGGCGCTGCCGCGCGCCTTGGGATTGAACTTGCTCTCCACGGACACGATCGCATGCGCAAGATTCGTGGGGACGCCATAACGCTTGGCATATTTGACGATCAGATCGGAATAGTCGTTCTTGAGCGAGGCCGGCAGGCTCTTTTCGGGAATGGGGTAACCGGGCTTGCGGAAAAAAGTCTCCAACGTCACGGTCTTGGTCTTCACATCCTCATCTTTGGCAAAAGCAATCCCCACCTGCGAAGCCAGCATAACAACGCCCGCGACGACAGCAACAACAACCCTGTTCATATGTAGAAAAAGTCTCCAGATCGGACGACCGGACCAATGAAGCGGCACAAATAATCAACGCCCGGAAAGTCGATCACGACTCTCCGCTGTCCAGTCTCCTTGATTGATATTGACGGCAGGTTCCCCTTAAGAACGTCACCGCATACAGTGACCTTCTTAAACTTCCTCAATGCGGATTAACTGTGGCATGTCAAAAAAAGCGACTTGGCTAGAGGCACATGCCGGGATTCATTTTCCAAAACCCGCGTTCAGGCGACCGAAAATTTCGGTAGACTGGCAATCAGCCGGTGCAGGGTGTCGATGGTCGAAAAATCCGCGATGCCGTCCACCAGCGCGGGCCGGAAGTGCCTCTGGAACGCCGCTACGGCGCCCTCGGTCTTTTCACAATAATTGCCCGATATTTCAACGCCGTAACCATAGATGGACAGCATCGACTGCAACGCTTCGACCGGCTGGCCGTGATCCCCGCGTTGGAAAAAACGGCCGCCGCGGATCGGCGCGGGTTCAACCCAGTGGCCGACACCCTGCCGCGACAGGATGTCCCATGGGAAATTCTCGCCTGGATCGACCTTGCGGATGGGCGCCACGTCCGAATGCGCAAGCACCCTTTCAGGCGCTATATTCCAGCGTTGGCCGCAATCGCGACATAATTCGATGACCGCGTCGATCTGCTCTTTCGGAAACGCCGGCAGCCCGCCGGGATGACCTTTATTGGCGATTTCGATGCCGATGGAACGGGAGTTGATATCCTCGTGCCCCGCCCAGAAGCTTTTGCCCGCATGCCAGGCGCGGCGCGTTTCCGGCACGAGCTGCATGATGCGCCCGTCTTCAAAAACGAAATAGTGGCTGGACACCTGGCTTTCGGGATTACAGAGCCACGAAAGCGCGCCGTCAGCCGTCGTCATGCCGGTATAGTGGAGAAGAATGATATCGGGGCCAGCAACGCCGATCCTCTCGCCATGATTGGGCGAGGGCGCAACGGCAGCGCGCCCGAAATCCGGGACAAAATCCGGCAGAGTGTCATTCATGCGACGCGGCGTTCTTTCTCAATGGCCGCATAAGCGGCGTTGAGAGCCGCCATACGCTCATTCGCGGCAGCATGCAATTCCATGGGAACGCCACGGGCGATGAGCTTGTCCGGGTGATGCTCGGCAACCAACGAACGGTAACGCTTGCGGATATCCAGGAAGTCGTCGGAAGGCGATACACCAAGCACGCGGTAGGGGTCGCGCCCGTCCATATGCACATGCCGCGCCATGATGGTTTCGAAATGATCTTCGGTGATATGGAAAATTTCCGCGATGCGACCGAGGAAAGCGAGTTCCCGCTCGTGGATCAGCCCATCGGCCTTGGCAATATGAAAAAGGCCGTCGATGACGCTTTCCAGCATCTCGCAATTGTCGTGACCGGAACCACAAAGACCAGCCAGCCGCTCGGCATAGGCCTCGTAACCGGCAACGTCCTGACGCGCGAGGTTATAGAGACGGGCAACGTTCTTTGCTTCTTCTTCCGGGAAATCGAAAATCTGCCGGAACGCGCGAACTTCGGCGTCGTTCACCACACCATCCGCCTTCGCCATCTTGGCGGAGAGGGCGATGATGGCGACGGAAAAGGATACCTTGCGGCGGGTTTCCGGGTCGCCCTCGAACAGGGTTCGGATAGCTTCGACAACGCGCCCGAGCGCATTGCCTGCCGCGTCGCCGATTGCGCCGAGCAGTCGCTCCCACAGGGATGAAATTTGCAGACAGGCGAAATCGAACATCATGCCCGCAAGCATGACGGCATATCGCCGCGAATGCAATATCTCCGGCTGCACTGCGGCATTAACTTTTATTCATCTTTGCGACAGTTTTGCTTGAGGGACAAGATGCGCCGTCCGGCGCATGCCGGGGTTTTCCACAGCACGCCATGGCGGCCCCATCCTTGCCGCGATTGAAACGATTATATTCGCCTGATTTCGTCAAGCCGCTGAAAAACCGCAAGAAATCGGCATTTTTCTTCATAAATTCACTTTACACCTACACGCGGCTGTCGCATCCATTTGCCAGACAAGATTTTGGGAAAATGTGAAAAGGAGAGCCGTGATGGCTAAACAGAAAGTCGCAATGCTGACCGCGGGTGGCCTTGCGCCCTGTCTCTCTTCGGCGGTCGGCGGCCTGATCGAGCGCTACAGCGACATCGCACCCGAAATCGATATCATCGCTTACCGCTCCGGTTATCAGGGCGTGCTCTTGGGTGACCGCATCGAAATCAACAGGGACATGCGCGAGAAAGCGCATCTACTGCACCGTTACGGCGGCTCGCCGATCGGCAACAGCCGCGTCAAGCTCACCAATGCCGCCGATTGCGCCAAACGTGGCCTGGTCAAGGAAGGCGACAATCCGCTGCGCGTCGCGGCTGACCGGCTGGCGGCTGACGGCGTCACCATTCTCCACACGATTGGCGGCGACGACACAAACACGACGGCCGCGGACCTTGCCGCCTATCTCGGTGCGAACGGTTATGACCTCACCGTTGTCGGCCTGCCGAAGACGGTGGATAACGACGTGGTCCCGATCAAGCAGTCGCTTGGCGCCTGGACAGCCGCCGAAGTCGGGGCATCCTTCTTCGACAATGTCAGCAACGAGCAGAGCGCAGCACCCAAAACTTTCGTCATCCATGAAGTCATGGGCCGCCACTGCGGCTGGCTGACGGCGGCCACCGCCCGCGCCTATATCCAGAAGACCCGCGGCAACGCGTATGTCGAAGGACTGATGATGAACTCGCAGATGAAGAACATCGACGGCATCTACCTGCCGGAAATGACCTTCGACATTGAAGCCGAAGCAGAGCGGCTCAAGGAAATCATGGACCGACACGGCTACGTCACGCTGTTCGTCTCTGAAGGAGCCGGCCTCGATTCCATCGTCGCGGAGCGCGAAGCTTCCGGCGAGGCGGTCAAGCGCGACGCATTCGGCCACGTGAAGATCGATACCATCAATGTCGGCGGCTGGTTCCAGAAACAGTTTGCCAGCCTGATCGGCGCGGAACGCTCGATGGTGCAGAAATCGGGCTATTTCGCCCGTTCAGCACCAGCCAATGGCGACGATTTGCGTCTCATCCAGGGCATGGTCGATCTCGCGGTGGAAAGCGCCCTCAATAAGGTCTCCGGCGTCACCGGTCACGACGAAGATCAAAAAGGCAAATTGCGGACCATCGAGTTTCCGCGTATCAAGGGCGGAAAGCATTTCGACCTCTCTGCAAAATGGTTCACCGAAGTGATGGAACACGTCGGTCAGCCGTTCACAGCGGCCTGATTTTACGATAGTCTAAAATAGACGGCGACAGGGAGGGCAAGGAGGAAGAGAATGTCTGGACAGGCCTGGCTGATTTTTTGCGCAGCATGTGCCGTTGTGTTCGCACTTCCCTCCCCCCTTGTATTTTCTGTCGCCTCCTATGCCGCGATTCGTGGCAGGAAGACGATCTTTGCCTCGGTCACCGGAGGCGCTCTCGGCATCGTCACCGCGATGACGATCTCGGCCATTCCGGTCGCCGGTCTCACCTATCTCCCTCAATCCTTTGTAGAAATCGTGCAATGGGCTGGCATTGGCTGGCTGATGCTGTTTCTGCTATGGACTTTTGCCACGCCGGCAGCCCAGGCGGCAAATGCCGACAATGACAATCTGCCGGGCAAATCCTGGAGCGGCATCTTCCGCGATTGTTATGGGATTTCGGCACTTCGCCCGCGCTATTTCGCGTTTTTTCTGGCGCTGCTGCCGCAGTTCGTCTCGGCCTCCGGCAACACGATCGAAACCCTGGCGATGGCGCAGGCGGCCATCCTGCTTATGACGCTTGTCATTCTCACGGTACAGGCCCTGCTTGCCGGACCGACGCTTGCGCTGGTGCGCCGCATGTCAGGTGACAAAAAGATAAGGGCGAAATACCGCACACACTTCATTTCCGGCCGCGCCGTCAGCGCGGGCTACCGGCGAATCGCGGCCTGAAACGTCCTCTGTGACGTCCCGGCTTGCCGCTATCCTTACAATAGGTTAATGAAAGCGCGACGGGTCACTGCCTGCTTCGCTTGACGCGGGGGTATCAAGAGACGGGCTAACGAAGGCGGCAACATGCGAAATTCGGGAAAATTCCGCGGAAGAAGTGCACTTCTTCTGTCTTCCACCGTGGGTCTGGCACTGGCATTGAGCGCATGCACCAGCGTCGAATATGCCGCCAAGGAAGGTCCCAATGGCCCGAAAATCACAACGGTGACTCCCACAAATACAGCCGAAGCATCAGCGCAGCCAGCAACCGTTGAAACCGCTGCAGGCGGTACACCTGCCACACAGACAGTTCAGACTGCCGAAGCCGGAGCAGCTTCTTCAGCAACAGCACTTCCCACTGCCGTCGCCGTCAAGGGCGGACGCGTGGCCCTGCCGCCAGCCTCTGAGATTGCAGCCGCTGCAGCCATCTCGGCACAGATGCAGCCGCAGCAGACCGAGATGGCACAGACCGCCGAAGCGTCCGCTGCGCCGACCACGGCTGCGGCGCTTGCTCCGGCAACCATGACGCACGCGTCAGCAGCCATCGAAACGGCCGCCAAGCCAATTGCCCACAACTCTGCCGCCGATTTGCCGCAGGTGGTTGCCGTCAAGGGCAGCTTCCCGCCCGCTCCGCCGCCGCCCGGCTCGCCCTCGATCGGCACCGAACTGACAGCGGAACGCAAGGTCATCCCGATGCCGAAACCGGGCAGCACGGTTCTGGCCTATGCCGCCGGGCCCACAAACGCTGCTCTTGCTGCCATCAGGCAGAACGAATCAATGACCGCGCCGCTGAACGCCGCGCCGGCGGGACGCGAAAAGCTGAGCGGGCTGATTACCAAATACGCCACCATGTATGATGTGCCGGAAGATCTGGTTCATCGCGTCGTGCAGCGTGAAAGCAAATATAATCCCGGCGCCTACAGCAGCGGCAATTTCGGCCTGATGCAGATCAGGCACGCGACGGCTCGCTCCATGGGCTTTGATGGCCCGGCCTCCGGCCTGTTCGACGCCGAAACCAATCTCAAATACGCCGTCAAATATCTGCGTGGCGCATGGGTCGTTGCAGGCAACGACCGCGACAACGCCGTGCGGCTTTATGCGCGCGGTTATTATTACGATGCCAAGCGCAAGGGTATGCTGCACGTTCTGCGCAAGTAATCGCATCGGCTCGGTTGGAGACGCCGCCTGAATTCGTCCGGCTTCTCGACACCGGTGACAAAAGCGCCTGAAATTTTCTCTTCGTCTTCCTCGGGCTTGACCCGAGTATCCACGATTGCAGTCCGTTATGGATCCTCGGGTCGAGCCCGAGGAAGACGTCGTGTGGAACGGGGTCCCGCCCGCTGCGTCGACGCCGATGGACCACATCGTCTTTTCGATGCCGTGATTTCACCCACAGCCCTTGTCATCAAATTGTAGCGTCACGGCTGTAGACGCCTCTCAATGACTGAGAGGTGATTAGATGACGAGTGCGGCACCCAAGACCGGCTTCAGCAAGAATACCAAACTGAAGTCTGCATTGCTCCAGCACAAGGCACTCTCCAAAAGCGGCCTGTCGGAGCGTTTTTTCGGCGTCCTCTTTTCCGGCCTCGTCTATCCGCAGATTTGGGAAGACCCTGAGATCGATATGGAGGCGATGCAGCTTGGCGACGGCCACCGCATCGTCACCATCGGCTCCGGCGGCTGTAACATGCTCGCCTATCTGTCGCGCAACCCCGCCAGCATCGATGTGGTAGACCTCAATCCGCACCATATCGCGCTGAACAAGCTGAAGCTTGCCGCCTTCCGCCATCTGCCGGCGCACCAGGACGTCGTGCGCCACTTCGGCCGCGCCAATCACCGCAGCAACAGCGTCGGTTATGACCGTTTCATAGCCGAGCATCTCGATGCCACAACCAGGGCCTACTGGTCGAAGCGCACCCTATCCGGCCGCCGGCGCATTTCGGTGTTCGACCGGAACATCTATCGCACCGGCCTGCTGGGCCGCTTCATTGGCGCGGGCCACCTCATGGCCCGGCTGCATGGCGTGAAGCTTACAGAAATGGCCAAGACCCGCACGCTCGATGAACAGCGCCAGTTTTTTGACAGCAAGGTCGCGCCGCTGTTTGACAAGCCGGTGGTGCGCTGGCTGACGAAGCGCAAAAGCTCGCTTTTCGGCCTCGGCATTCCGCCGCGCCAATATGACGAGCTGGCCAGCCTTTCCAGCGACGGTACCGTTGCGTCCGTCCTCAAGGAGCGTCTGGCAAAGCTTGCCTGCAACTTCCCGCTCAGCGACAATTATTTCGCCTGGCAGGCCTTCGCGCGCCGTTATCCCGAGCCGCATGAGGGCGCCCTGCCCGCCTATCTCAAACCGGAATATTACGAGACGATCCGTAACAACACCGTCCGCGTCACCGTCCATCACGCAACCTATACCGAGCTTCTCTCACGCAAGCCCGCAAACGCCGTCGACCGCTACATCCTGCTCGACGCACAGGACTGGATGACGGACGTGCAACTCAACGAGTTGTGGTCACAGATCAGCCGCACCGCCGCACCAGGCGCGCGTGTCATCTTCCGTACGGCGGCCGAAACGAGTGTCATCGAAGGCCGGCTTTCGCCTGACATTCGCGACCAGTGGGCCTATCTCGAGGAGCGCTCGAACGAGCTCAATGCCATGGACCGCTCGGCCATTTATGGCGGCTTCCATATTTACCAGAGGGCTTTGGCATGAAGACCATTGGCGAGAATGTGAGCCTTGCAGACAGCGCCCATGCGAGCCTCATGGACCGCATGTATCGCCACCAGCGGCACATCTACGATATCACCCGCAAATATTACCTTCTCGGCCGTGACCGGACCATATCCTGCCTCGATGTACCGAAGGGCGGCACGCTGCTGGAAATCGGCTGCGGCACCGGTCGAAACCTCCTGCTGGCGGGCCGCCGATTTCCCGACGCCAAGCTCTTCGGCCTCGATATATCCGCAGAAATGCTGCTGACCGCGTCCGAGAATTTTGCCGGCAAGGCAGAACGCCCCATTCTGCGTGTCGCCGATGCCACCGCCTTTCGCGCGTCGGAATTCGGCCAGGCCGACGGTTTCGACCGGGTCATGATACCCTATGCGCTGTCTATGATACCAGACTGGGAAAAAGCGATCGAACAGGCGCTCAAGGCTCTGAAGCCCGGTGGTTCGCTGCATATCGTCGATTTCGGCCAGCAGGAGCAGTTGCCGACGTGGTTCCGCAGCCTCCTGCAAGCGTGGCTCACGCGTTTTCACGTTACGCCCCGCGCCAATCTTCGTTATGTTCTGGCCAATATGGCTGGCCGTTTCGATGGCGATCTCGAATTTGAAGAAATCGCCAGGGGTTATGCCTGGCGGGCCGTCATCACGCTTCCGGTCGCCGATGTCGAGCATCCGAAAATCCAGCGCCTGTTGGCGGATGCCTGATTAACGAGCGCCGAATAGACGCTCCCTCGTCCGAGACATCAGCGTTTTCGGGCCGTGTCCGCACCCAATCACGCGACGATGGAGCAAATCGCTACGAATTCAGCGACTTGCGCAGGGCAAAAAGCACGTCAGCCCTTGCCATATCACTTTGTTTACCATGTTATGGGTAAATCGGGAGATACGGCGCGTCGTTTCGCAGCCGGGTGGGCAACATATTCCTCAGGGTTCCAATGCGGCTGCGTTTATCAGCGTTACTCACTGCTTTGCTGCTGATCGGCGGCTGCACCTCCACCAGCTATGACCTGCTGGAAACCGCATCCGTTTCCAAGCCGAAGTTCTCCGATACCGATCCGCAGGATTTCGGTGTCAACAATCCGCACCGGCATGAGGTCCACGGCATCGACGTCTCCAAGTGGAATGGCGATGTCGACTGGCAAACCGTTCGCAAATCAGGCGTTTCCTTCGTCTTCATCAAGGCGACCGAAGGATCGGATCGCATCGATCCGAAATTCGGCGACCATTGGCGCAGTGCGGCAGCCGCCAATATCCTGCACGCGCCATACCATTTCTATTATTTCTGCTCGACCGCTGACGCTCAGGCCGACTGGTTCATCAGAAACGTGCCGAAGGACGCGGTTACATTGCCGCCGGTTCTGGATGTGGAATGGAACCCCTCCTCGCCCACCTGCAAGACGCGCCCTGCCCCCGGCATCGTCCGCGCCGAGATGAAGCGCTTCCTCGACCGCATCGAGGCGCATTACGGCAAACGCCCGATCATCTATACCTCTGTTGATTTCCACCGCGACAATCTCGTCGGCCAGTTCAATGACTACCATTTTTGGGTGCGTTCCGTCGCAGCCCATCCGGCCAAGATTTACGAAGACCGCAAATGGGCTTTCTGGCAATACACCGCCACCGGCGTCGTGCCCGGGGTGAACGGTCCCACCGACATCAACGTCTTTGCCGGAAGCGAGAAAAACTGGCGGAAATGGATCGCTTCGGCCAAATAGAACGGCCAAGAAGCAACACTTTCTAAAATTCGGCGTTGTTCAACCACGTCAGATCGCCCGATCCGTTTTTTTGTCGCAAACATATGGGTAAAGCGGGCTAACAACCTATCGAGGAAATTCCCATGCCCACGTTCCGGTCGCGCAGCATCATTTTTGCCGCCGCTCTGTCTCTTTTGTCTTCCAGTGCAGCCCTCGCCACGCCACCGGTTGCCTCGCCTGACGATCCCAAGCAGGTCGCCTGTGGTGGTGATCTCGGCACGTTCCTTGAAGGCGTCAAGGCCGACGCGCTGGCCAAGGGCATTCCGGCAGACGCCATCCAGAAGGCGTTGGCTGGCGCGCAGATCGACCAGAAGGTGCTCTCGCGTGACCGCGCACAGGGTGTTTTCCGCCAGACCTTCCTCGAATTCTCACAGCGCACCGTCAGTCAGGCGCGCCTTGATATTGGCCGCAAGAAACTGCAGGAGCTCTCCTCCACCTTCGCCCGCGCCGAAAATGAGTTTGGCGTGCCCGCTGGCGTCATTGCCGCCTTCTGGGCCATGGAGACCGACTTTGGCGCCGTTCAGGGCGATTTCAACACCCGCAACGCGCTGGTAACCCTGTCGCATGATTGCCGCCGCCCGGAGCTCTTCCGTCCGCAACTGCTGGCGCTGATCGAAATGGTTCAGCATGGTGATCTAGATCCCGCCACCAATACGGGCGCATGGGCCGGTGAAATCGGCCAGGTCCAGATGCTGCCAAAGGACATCATCGCTTTCGGTGTCGATGGTGATGGCGACGGTCATATCAACGTCAAGAGCAGTGCGCCCGACGCCATCCTGACCGCAGCGAAATTCATCCAGCATCTCGGTTTCAAGAAGGGCGAACCCTGGATTCAGGAAGTTTCCCTGCCGGAAAACCTGCCCTGGGAAAAATCCGGCCTCGGCGGCCCGCTGACCGCTGGCGAATGGTTTGCGCTAGGTGTCACCCCACGCGATGGCAACAAGACCTTCGCAACCCTCCCCGCCGCCCTCATCATGCCGCAGGGCCGCAAGGGACCGACCTTCCTGACCTATCCGAACTTCAACATCTATCTGGAATGGAACCAGTCGTTCATCTACACGACCTCGGCCGCCTATTTCGCCACCCGCCTGATGGGCGGCCCGGTCTATGACAAGGGCAACCCCGATCCCGGCTTCGATGACGCCACCATGAAGCAGCTTCAGACCAAGCTCGAAGCCCGTGGCCACAATGTCGGCAAGGTGGATGGCATTCTCGGTTCCGGCACCCGCGTCGCGATCCAGAAGGAGCAGCAGCGCCTGGGCATGCCGGCGGACGGCTGGCCAACGGCAGCGCTTCTGCAGGCGCTTTAACAAGTATTAATGGCGCCCTCCGGCCTTTAATCTGTCGGCCGGAATCAAGGCGGAAATCGCTAATCTCGACTGGATGACTGGGGATAACACCCCGGTCATTTACTTTTTTTAAACCTCTGAAGCACTGCGTGATTGATTAATAATCGTTTATTTTCAATAAATTACCGAAAACGCTTTTTCACGGCGTGGCAAACCGTGCTGCAGCGCATCACAGAAAGCGCTTTTCAACCGCCACAAAACGGTCATATTATCGAACCTGTCAACAAGAGGAGGCACCCATGGGACTTACAAAATCTCTCAATGCCTTGGCAGTCGGTTTGGCGTTTTTGTTCGTGGCGATGATGCTTTTCATCTGACGAAACGTGAAGACCAAACGCAGTAAAGAACCGTAGATGACACGAATTTAAAAAGCGCAGATCCCTTGGGACCTGCGCTTTTTTGTATTCGGCTACCGTCGGGCGTCACATCAGGCCGCGCTACGGCGCAGACGCTCCAGCCCCAGATTTTCCAGCACAGCGTTGACCAGTGGCGCGCGGTTCATGGTGTAGAGGTGAAACTCGCTGACGCCGCGCCGCTGAAGGTCGGCGATCTGCTCGGCGGCAACCTCTGCCGCGACACGGGCACGGCCGTCGATATCCTCGTCGTAACCTTCGAAACGCTCATCCAGAAAGGCGGGGATGCTGGTACCGCAGCGACCTGCGAAACGCTTGAGCTGCGTCAGATTCTGGATCGGCATGATGCCGGGCACAACAGGAATGGTGATGCCTGCCGCCGTCACGCGCTCCAGATAACGCTCGAAGACGTCATTATCGAAGAAGAACTGCGTCAGCGCCCGTGTCGCACCGTTATCAGCCTTCCGCTTCAGCATATCGATATCGACGGCGTCACTTTCGCTTTCCGGGTGCTTTTCCGGATAGGCGGAGACGGAAATTTCGAAGTCGCCGAGGTCCTTGAGGCCCCTGACCAGCGCGGCAGCGTTCTCGTAGCCTTGCGGATGCGGCTGATAGGCCGTGCCGATGCCGGTCGAGGGATCACCACGCAGCGCCACGAAATGACGCACGCCGGCGTTGCGAAACTCCTCGACGACCTGATGCACTTCGTCGCGGCTGGCATCGACGCAGGTCAGATGCGCGGCCGTCGGCAGATGGCTGTCGCCGATCATGCGGCGCACTGCGTCCAGCGTCGGCGCCTTGGTGGAACCGCCAGCCCCGTAGGTGACGGAGACGAAATCCGGGTTCCACTTCTTCAGCTCGTCGACCGTCTCCCAAAGCTGGGTTTCCATCTCGGCGTTCTTCGGCGGGAAAAACTCGAAAGACAGTCGGATATTGCCATTGTGGCGCGTGTTTTCCGATCTCAACATGTCATGCCCTCCCGGAGCGAAGTAAAACCGCCTCTTGCGCCACATCGTCTGCCATCAGCAGCCGCTGGTCGCGGGCAACCCAGATCGTAACGTCCAGAGCTTCGTCCGACGCCTTTTCAGAATGAAGATCGACGGCGCGCTCCAGAGACAGCCCGGCCTTCTTCATCCACTCTTCCATCAGCGGGTGTGAGAAACCGAGCCGCACATGCGCGTGCTCATCACGCAGATATTCGAAGGAATGCGGCGCAAGATCGATGACGATCAGTCGCCCGCCGGGGCGCAGCATGCGCGCGGCCTCAGACAGAGCGATTTCCGGCTGGTCGAGGAAATGCAGTACCTGATGGATGACGATCAAATCGAAATCCTGTCCTTCCAGCGGCAGGTTCAGAATATCACCGTGGCGCACGGAAGCGTTGACGACGCCCGCCTTGTCAAGATTGGCGCGCGCCACCGACAGCATGTCGCGGCTGGCATCCACACCGATCGCGCGGCGATAGATGCCGCTCAGCAGCTGCAGGATACGGCCCGTGCCGGTACCCAGATCAAGGAGGGAATCAACCGGTGTCGTTCCCACCAGCTTCAGAAGCGCGCCTTCCACGGCCTCGTCGCTGACATGCAGGCGACGCAACTCGTCCCAGGCCGACGCGTTGCGGCTGAAATAGTCCTGCGCCCGCTCCGCCCGCACCCGTTTGACGGCGGCAAGCCGCTCGCTGTCACGCTGCAGAACCGCATCTGAAGGGGACGCCGCCGCAAGCAGCTGGCGGACGACACTTGCAGGCTCGCCATCCTGCCGCAAGCGGAAATACGCCCAGGCACCTTCCTGATACCGCTCGATCAGTCCCTCTTCCGTGAGAAGCTTCAAGTGACGGGAAATGCGCGGCTGCGACTGGCCGAGAATCTCGGTCAGGTCCGTGACGGTCAAGTCGCCAGCCGCCAGAAGCGCCAGCAGGCGGAAGCGCGTCGTTTCACCCGCCGCCTTCAACAGATCCACCAATTTGTCCAGACCGAACGCCACTCTGCGATGCCTCACACTCTAATCAAGATATAAAGATATCTTTATGTCGATGTTGCGTTTGATGCAAGCACTAAGTGCGGTCTTCGTCACCAAGTCTGTTCATGAAAAGAAAAAGGCCCGCTTTGCGGCGGGCCTTCCTGGATCTCTTGGTAAAGGATCAGCGCGTCAGACGCTTGTAGCTGACCCGGCCCGGCTTGATGCTCTCCGGGCCGAGGCGGCGGACCTTGTCCTTTTCGTAGTCTTCGAAGTTGCCCTCGAACCATTCCACATGGCTGTCACCCTCGAAGGCGAGGATGTGCGTCGCCAGACGGTCGAGGAACATGCGGTCGTGGCTGATGATCACGGCGCAACCGGCGAAGGCTTCCAGCGCTTCTTCAAGCGCTGCCAGCGTTTCCGTATCGAGGTCGTTGGTCGGTTCGTCGAGCAGGAGCACGTTGCCGCCGGCCTTCAGCATCTTGGCGAGGTGAACGCGGTTGCGCTGACCACCCGAGAGGTTGCCGACCTTCTGCTGCTGATCGCCGCCCTTGAAGTTGAAGGCGCCGCAATAGGCGCGCGAGTTCACTTCGAACTTGCCGAGCTTGATGATGTCGTTGCCGCCGGAGATTTCTTCCCAAACGGTCTTGTCACCCGCCAGCGCATCGCGGCTCTGGTCGACGTAACCGAGCTGAACCGTGTCACCGACAGTCACGGAACCGCTATCGGGCTTTTCCTGGCCGGTGATCATTTTGAACAGCGTCGTCTTACCGGCACCGTTCGGGCCGATGACGCCGACAATACCGCCGGGCGGCAGCTTGAAGGACAGGTTCTCGATCAGCACGCGGTCGCCATAGGATTTGGTGAGGTTCTCGGCCTCGATGACCACACGCCCGAGACGCTCAGCAACCGGGATAACGATCTGCGCATCGCCGGGACGACGGTTTTCCGCGGCTTCCACCAGCTCGTCATAGGCCTTGATACGGGCCTTGGATTTCGTCTGGCGGGCCTTGGGACTGGAGGCGATCCATTCCTGTTCACGGCTGATGGCCTTCTGACGCGAGGCATCTTCACGGGCTTCCTGCTGCATGCGCTTGGCTTTCGCCTGCAGGTAAGCGGAGTAATTGCCCTCGTAAGGAATGCCGCGGCCGCGGTCGAGTTCGAGAATCCAGCCCGTAACGTTGTCGAGGAAGTAGCGGTCGTGGGTGATCATCATCACGGCGCCGGGATAGTCGCGCAGGTGCTTTTCCAGCCAGGCGATGGTTTCAGCATCCAGATGGTTGGTCGGTTCGTCGAGCAGCAGCAGGTCCGGCTGCGACAGCAGCAGGCGGCACAGGGCCACGCGGCGGCGCTCACCACCGGAAAGGCCGGTCACGGGCGAATCGCCGGGCGGGCAACGCAGGGCGTCCATGGCCATTTCGACCTGATTTTCGAGGTCCCAGAGGTTCTGGCTGTCGATGATGTCCTGAAGCTTTGCGCCCTCTTCCGCCGTTTCGTCGGAATAGTTCATCATCAATTCATTATAGCGGTCGACGATCGCCGTCTTGCTCGCCACGCCTTCCATGACGTTCTGCATGACGGTCTTGTTTTCGTCGAGCTTCGGCTCCTGCTCGAGATAGCCGAGCGTCGCACCTTCGGCGAGCCAGGCTTCACCGGTATATTCCTTGTCGAGGCCGGCCATGATCTTGAGAACGGTCGACTTACCGGCGCCGTTCGGGCCGAGGATACCGATCTTGGCATCAGGGTAGAAGGAGAGATGAACGTTCTCCAGAACCTTCTTCGCGCCATAGGACTTGTTCAGCCCAGCCATGTGATAGATGAATTGACGTGCCAT